>NZ_NEJA01000001.1:0-1189305 GCF_002112915.1 Pseudomonas sp. B34(2017)
TTAGGCAGGCTTGAGCGCGGTGCCAACCGCGTATCAAGCCTGTAAAAGGTGTAAACGATGTCCCCGGTCTAATGTGTAAAGGATGTACCGGTCTCTACAGTGAGGGGCTTTTGATTTTGACTTGGCACAAATCTCGCTATGTAATCCCTACAGGTAACCAACGGCGGTTGCCCCACCTACGACAAAGACGTCGCTCACCCTCTTCGCCCCTTTTGGCGATCCGGGTAGCGGCGTTTTTGCGTTTTGGCCCCACAGCCCGGGGCCGGTGGTGCGGCCGTGGCGGCGCTCCACTTGCTGGCTTGTGACTCCTTCTCGAGATTCTTAACAGCTGAGGTGCGCGATGAATAAAAGCTTCTGGAAATCCGGCCACACCCCGACCCTGTTCGCAGCCTTCCTGTATTTCGACCTGAGCTTCATGGTCTGGTACCTGCTCGGCCCGCTGGCGGTGCAGATTGCTGGCGACCTGCACCTGACCACTCAACAGCGCGGCCTCGTGGTGGCCACGCCGATTCTGGCCGGCGCGGTGCTGCGCTTTGCGATGGGCATGCTTGCCGATCGCCTGTCACCCAAGACTGCCGGGCTGATCGGCCAGGTGATCGTGATCTGCGCATTGTTCGGTGCCTGGAAACTCGGCATCCACAGTTACGAACAGGCTCTGCTGCTCGGCCTGTTCCTCGGCATGGCCGGCGCCTCATTCGCCGTCGCCCTGCCGCTGGCCTCGCAGTGGTATCCGCCGGAGCATCAGGGCAAGGCGATGGGCATCGCCGGGGCCGGCAATTCCGGGACCGTGTTCGCCGCGCTGATCGCCCCGGTGCTGGCGGCGGCGTTTGGCTGGAGCAATGTGTTCGGGTTCGCCCTGATTCCGCTGATCCTGACCCTTGTGCTGTTTGCCTGGCTGGCGAAAAACGCGCCGGAGCGACCAAAAGCCAAATCCATGGCCGACTACTTCAAGGCCCTGGGCGACCGTGACAGCTGGTGGTTCATGTTTTTCTACAGCGTCACCTTCGGCGGCTTCATCGGTCTGGCCAGCGCCCTGCCCGGCTACTTCAACGATCAATACGGTCTGAGCCCGGTGACCGCCGGTTACTACACCGCCGCCTGCGTGTTCGGCGGCAGCCTGATGCGTCCGCTGGGTGGCGCGCTGGCGGACCGGTTCGGCGGGATTCGCACCCTGCTGGCGATGTACACAGTGGCCGTAGTCTGCATCGCGGCGGTCGGCTTCAACCTGCCGAGTTCCTACGCGGCGCTGGCACTTTTCGTCTGCACCATGCTTGGTCTCGGCGCGGGTAATGGCGCGGTATTCCAACTGGTGCCACAGCGCTTTCGGCGTGAAATCGGCGTGATGACCGGGCTGATCGGCATGGCCGGCGGCATCGGCGGCTTTGCCCTGGCGGCAGGCATGGGCGCGATCAAACAGAGCACCGGCAGCTATCAACTGGCGCTGTGGTTGTTCGCCAGCCTTGGCGTGCTGGCGTGGTTCGGCCTGCACGGGGTCAAACGTCGCTGGAGAACCACTTGGGGTTCGGCGGCCGTGACCGCTGCACGGGTCTGAAGCCCGAATGGCTCTGCAACTGAGCTTTGCCGAAGCCAGCGCCACCGGCCCCCGCGCGGAAAACCAGGACGCCTTGCGCCTGGTCACGCCGGCTCCGGCGCTGGCGGCCAGCAAAGGGTTTCTGTTCGCCATCGCCGACGGCGTCAGCCAGTGCGCCGATGGCGGGCTGGCCGCGCGTTCGACCTTGCAGGCGCTGGCGCTGGACTACTACGCCACCCCGGAAACCTGGAGCGTGGCCCAGGCCCTCGATCGTCTGCTGCTCGCACAAAACCGCTGGTTGCAGGCCAATGGTGGCGGTCAGCCGCTGCTCACCACGGTCAGTGCGCTGGTCCTGCGCGGCCGGCGGTTTACCCTGGCCCACGTAGGCGATTGCCGGGTCTATCGCTGGCACGCCGAGACCTTGCAACGGATCACCGAAGACCACGTCTGGGATCAACCGGGCATGCAGCATGTGCTCAAGCGGGCATTGGGACTGGATCAGCATCTGGTGCTGGACTTTCTCGATGGCGAACTGCGTGACGGCGAATGTTTCGTGCTGCTCAGTGATGGCGTGTGGGCCGCGCTTGGCGATAGCGCCATCGCCGGGATTCTGCGCGATCAACCGGATCTGCACAGTGCCGCGCAAACCTTGGTCAATGCCGCGCATCTGGCCGGCAGTCAGGACAATGCCAGTGCGCTGTTGGTGCGGGTGGATGCTGTTGGCGAGGCCAGCATCGGCGATGCGCTGATTCATTTGCAGCAGTGGCCGCTGCCCCCGCCGCTGAAACCGGGTCAGGTCTTTGAAGGCTGGCGGGTTCAAGAGGTTATAAGCCGGAGCCAGCAATCGTTGTTGTATCGCGTGCTCGATGGTCAGGGCCAGGCGTGGCTGTTGAAGACGTTGCCTGCACAACTGGCAGACGATGCCCAGGCCTTGCTGGCGGAGGAATGGTTTCTCAAACGCGTCGCCGGGCGGCATTTCCCTGAAGTCCATAGCGCCGGTCAGCGTCAGCATTTGTACTACGTGATGCGTGAATATTCGGGAACCACCCTGGCGCAGTTGTTCGAACAAAGCGGCCCGCTGCCACTGGCCCAGTGGCAGGGTTTGGCCGAGCGCCTGCTGCGGGCCGTCGGCCTGCTGCATCGACGGCAGATCCTGCACCGCGACATCAAACCGGAGAACCTGCACCTGGGGGACGACGGCGAGTTGCGCCTGCTGGATTTCGGCTTGGCGTATTGCCCCGGTCTGTCGCAGGACGCACCGTCGACCTTGCCCGGAACCCCGAGCTACATCGCACCGGAAGCCTTTCAAGGCGCAGCACCCGGCGCACAACAGGATCTGTATGCGGTGGGCGTGACTCTGTATTTCTTGCTCACCGGGCATTTTCCCTACGGCGAGATCGAAGCGTTCCAGCGCCCGCGTTTCGGGGTGCCAGTGAGTGCCGGTCGCTATCGCCCGGATCTGCCGGAGTGGCTGGCGCAGTGTCTGGAGCGCGGTGTGGCAGCTGATCCTTTGCAACGTTATGAAACCGCCGAGGAATGGCTGCTGACGCTGGAACAAGGTGAGCGCCGCAGCCTGAATGTACGCCCTCGCCCCTTGCTGGAACGGGAGCCGCTGAAGGTCTGGCGGACACTGGCGTTACTGGCACTGCTGGGCAATCTGGTCCTGCTGTTTCTGTTGTTTCATGGCTGATGCGGCGCTCCATTAACGAGCGTACTGCTTCCATTCAGTGCAAAAACCACAACGAAAATCTGGCCAATTCCAGCGTTACCCAGTGAATTCGCGGCCCGCCGCGACTTGGCACAACCACTGCATTAACGTTTTCAACTGACATACAGCCCGACCTTCAACGACGAAGGCCAGGCTTCCCGAGAGAACGGGACAAGGACAAAGGCGTCCTCGCTAGGTAACTGGCGGGACGCCTTTTTTGTTTGCGCCATTTTTGTCGAGCAAGGCCTGACTGCCCACAAGAGGCAAGCCCGATGCTCCCGGAGAACCTGATGAAAAAACTCAAACTGGTGATGATCGGCAATGGCATGGCCGGGGTCCGCACCCTGGAAGAACTGCTCAAGCTGAGCAACGAGCTGTACGACATCACGGTCTTCGGCGCCGAACCGCACACCAACTACAACCGCATCCTGCTGTCGCCGGTATTGGCCGGCGAGCAGACCTTCGAAGAGATCGTGCTCAACGACCTCGACTGGTACCTGGAAAACAACATCAAGTTACTGCTCAACCGCAAAGTGGTAGAGATCGACCGGGTCAAACGCCGGGTGATCGCCGAAGACGGCACCGAGGCCGAATACGATCGCCTGCTGATCGCCACCGGCTCGACCCCGTTCATCCTGCCGATCCCCGGCAACACCTTGCAGGGCGTGATCGGTTACCGCGACATCGCCGACACCCAGGCGATGATCGACACCGCAAAAACCCACAAGCACGCCGTGGTGATCGGCGGCGGCCTGCTCGGCCTCGAAGCCGCCAACGGCCTGATGCTGCGCGGCATGCACGTCACCGTGGTGCACCTCGGTGAATGGCTGCTGGAGCGGCAACTGGACAAGACCAGCGGCCAGCTCCTGCAAACCGCCCTCGAATCCCGTGGCCTGCACTTTCGCCTGTGCGAACAGACCCAGGCCCTGCACGACGCCGGCAATGGTCGGGTCGGCTCGGTGCAATTCAAGAACGGCGACATCATTCCTGCCGATCTGGTGGTCATGGCCGCCGGCATCCGCCCCAACACCGAACTCGCGGAAAAGGCCGGCATCCCGTGCAATCGCGGGATTCTGGTCAACGACACCCTGCAAACCTACGACCCGCGCATCTATGCCATCGGCGAATGCGCCAGCCATCGCGGCATTGCCTACGGCCTGGTGGCGCCGTTGTTCGAACAGGCCAAAGTCTGCGCCAACCACCTGGCCCAACTGGGCTTCGCCCGTTATCAGGGCTCGGTGACATCGACCAAATTGAAGGTCACCGGCATCGACCTGTTTTCCGCCGGCGACTTCATGGGCGGCGAAGGCACCGAGACCATCACCCTCTCCGACCCGATCGGCGGGGTGTACAAAAAACTGGTGATCAAGGATGACGTGCTGGTCGGCGCCTGTCTGTACGGCGATACGGCAGATGGCGGTTGGTATTTCCGGCAGATTCGTGAGAATCACGCCATCGGCGAGATCCGCGATCACTTAATGTTTGGTGAAAACGCCCTCGGTGACGTAGGACATCAAGGCCAGGACAAAGCCATGAGCATGGCCGACAACGCCGAAGTCTGCGGCTGCAACGGCGTGTGCAAGGGCACCATCGTCAAGGCGATTCAGGAACACGGGCTGTTCAGCGTCGACGAAGTGAAGAAACACACCAAGGCTGCGAGCTCCTGCGGTTCCTGCGCCGGGCTGGTCGAGCAGATCCTGATCAACACCGTCGGCGGCGCGGCAGACGTCAAACCGAAAAGCGAAAAAGCCATCTGCGGTTGCAGCGACCTCAACCATGGCCAGATTCGCCAGGCCATTCGCGAACAGCATTTGCTGACCATCGCCGGCACCATGAGCTACCTCAACTGGCGCACCCCGAACGGCTGCGCCACCTGCCGCCCGGCCCTTAACTATTACCTGATTTCCACCTGGCCCGGCGAAGCCAAGGACGATCCGCAGTCGCGCCTGATCAACGAGCGGGCCCACGCCAACATCCAGAAGGACGGCACTTATTCGGTGGTGCCACGGATGTGGGGCGGCGTGACCAACCCGTCGGAACTGCGGCGGATCGCCGACGTGGCGGACAAATACCAGGTGCCAATGGTCAAGGTCACCGGCGGCCAGCGCATCGACTTGCTGGGGATCAAAAAACAGGACTTGCCCGGTGTGTGGAAGGACCTCGACATGCCGTCCGGCCACGCCTACGGCAAATCGATCCGCACCGTGAAAACCTGCGTCGGCAGCGAGTTCTGCCGCTTCGGCACGCAGAACTCGACTCAGTTGGGCATCGACCTCGAACACGACCTGTTCAACATGTGGTCGCCGCACAAAGTGAAACTGGCGGTCTCCGGATGCCCACGCAACTGCTCGGAAGCGGGGATCAAGGACGTAGGCATCATCGGCGTCGATTCCGGCTGGGAGATGTACATCGGTGGCAACGGCGGGATCAAGACCGAAGTCGCCGAGTTCTTCGTCAAGCTCAAGACCGCCGAGGAAGTGCGCGAGTACAACGGCGCGTTCCTGCAGCTGTACCGCGAAGAAGCCTTCTACCTCGAACGCACCGTGCACTACCTGCAACGGGTCGGCATGGAGCACATCAAGAAAGCCGTGCTGGAAGATCCCGAGCGTCGCAAGGCCCTGAACGAGCGCCTGCAATTCTCCCTGTCGTTCGAACAGGATCCGTGGAAAGAGCGCCTCGCCCAGCCGCAACTGAAAAAAGAATTCGACGTGATCCCTGTGAAAAACCTGGAGGTGCCGGCATGAACTGGCTCGATATCTGTGCCCTGGAAGAGATCAACGCCCTCGGTTCGCGGATCATCGCCGGGCCCAAAGGTGACATCGCGATCTTTCGCACAAGCGACGACGAAGTTTTCGCACTCGATGACCGCTGCCCGCACAAGGGCGGACCGCTGTCCCAAGGCCTGATCTACGGCAAGCGCGTGGCCTGCCCGCTGCACAACTGGCAGATCGACCTGCAATCCGGCGAAGCGCAGGCGCCGGACGTCGGCTGCGCGCACCATCACCCGGCCCGGGTCGAAAACGGCCGCGTGCAATTGGCCCTGCGGGACGCCGTCTGATGAACCGCCAGACGACCGCCTCGACCTGCTGTTATTGCGGAGTCGGCTGCGGCGTGCTGATCGAGCATGACGGCGAGCGCATTCTCGGCGTCAGCGGCGATCCGGCGCATCCGGCCAACTTCGGCAAACTGTGCAGCAAAGGCTCGACCCTGCACCTGACCGGCGATCTGGCGGCGCGGGCGTTGTACCCGGAACTGCGCCTGGGCAAAGGCCTGGCGCGCAGTCGTTGCGACTGGGACACCGCGCTGGATCACGCCACCAACGTGTTCGCCGACACCATCGCCGAACACGGCCCGGACAGCGTGGCGTTCTATATCTCCGGGCAGTTGCTGACCGAGGATTACTACGCCTTCAACAAACTGGCGCGGGCGCTGGTCGGCACCAACAACATCGACAGCAACTCACGGCTGTGCATGTCTTCGGCGGTGGTCGGCTACAAGCGCAGCCTCGGCGCCGACGCACCACCGTGCAGCTATGAAGACCTGGAGTTGAGCGATTGCGTGGTGATCGTCGGCAGTAACATGGCCTACGCCCATCCGGTACTTTTTCGCCGTCTCGAAGAAGCCAAATCCCGCCGCCCGCAGATGAAAGTCGTCGTCATTGATCCACGGCGCACCGACACCTGCGATCTGGCCGACCTGCATCTGGCGATTCTGCCGGGCACCGATGTCGCGCTGTTCCATGGGATTTTGCATCTGCTGTTGTGGGAAGACTGGATCGACCGCGACTTCATCAAAGCCCACACCGAAGGCCTCGCCGAGCTGAAAAGCCTGGTGCGTGATTACACGTCGGCGATGGTGTCGCAGCTGTGCGGGATCAGCGTCGAGCAGTTGCAGCAATGCGCCGAATGGATCGGTACATCACCAAGCTTTCTGTCGCTGTGGTGCATGGGCCTGAACCAGTCCACCGCCGGTAGCGCAAAGAACAGCGCGCTGATCAATCTGCACCTGGCCACCGGGCAAATTGGCCGGCCGGGTGCAGGACCTTTCTCCCTGACCGGTCAGCCAAACGCCATGGGCGGACGGGAAACCGGCAGCCTTTCCAATCTGTTGCCCGGTCACCGTGAAGTCGACAATCCGGAGCATCGCGCTGAAGTGGCGGCGTATTGGGGTGTGGATAAGCTGCCGGAAAATACCGGTCTCAGCGCCATCGAACTGTTTGAACAGGTGCGCAGCGGCAAGATCAAGGCGTTGTGGATTGCCTGCACCAACCCCGCGCAATCGATGCCGGACCAGAACGCCGTGCGTGCAGCGCTGGAGGCTTGTCCGTTCGTGGTTTTGCAGGAGGCGTTTCGCACCACCGAAACCGCGGCGTTTGCCGATCTGCTGTTGCCGGCGGCCAGTTGGGGCGAGAAGGAAGGCTCGGTGACCAACTCCGAGCGGCGGATTTCCCACGTCCGCCAAGCCATTGCCGCACCGGGTGAAGCGCGACCGGACTGGGCGATTACCGTTGATTTCGCACAACGCCTGGAGAAACGTCTGCGCCCGCAACAACCGGGTCTGTTTGCCTTCGAGCAACCGGCGCAACTGTTTGACGAGTACAAACAACTGACTCGTGGCCGCGATCTGGATTTGTCCGGGATCAGCCACGGACTGATTGATGAACTGGGGCCACAGCAATGGCCCTTTCCCGCTGGTGCCCGCCAAGGTACAGCCCGGCTGTATGGCGACGGGATCTTTCCTACAGCGAATGGGCGCGCGCAGTTTGTTGCCGATCCCTATCGCGCCGCCAAGGAACAACGCGATGCGCGCTTTCCCCTGACCCTGATCACCGGCCGCCTGCGTGATCAATGGCACGGTATGAGCCGCACCGGCACGGCGGCGCAGTTATTCGGTCATGTCAGCGAAGCAGTGTTGAGTCTGCACCCGGAGGAGTTGCGCCGGCACCGTTTGCAGCCGGGGGAGCTGGTGAATCTGAAAAGTCGTCGGGGCGCGGTGATCGTGGCGGTCGCCAGTGATGACAGTGTGCGTCCGGGCCAGGCGTTCCTGCCGATGCACTGGGGTGATCGCTTCCTCAAGGGTGGCGTGAACAGCCTGACCCTGCCCGCCTTCGATCCTTTGTCGAAACAGCCGGAACTCAAGCATAGCGGCGTGCGGCTGGAGCCGGTGGATTTGCCATGGCAACTGTTCGCACTGATCGAGGGCGATGTTCAACGGCATTTCGAGGCGCTTCGACCGCTCTGCGAGGCGTTTTCCTACGCAAGTCTCAGCCTTGTCGGACGTGAACGGCCTGCGCTGCTGATACGCGCAGCCAGCGTCGTGGCGCCAGAACCGCAATTGCTGCGTGAAATCGACCAGTGCCTGGCTCTGATCGAGGGGCCGGTACTGGCTTATGACGATCCTCGCCGCGCCATTGGCAAACGGGTACGCATCGAAAACGGACGAATCACCGCGATCCGTCTTGCGGGTGAAACCCTCGCCCAGCACTGGTTGCAAGGTCTGTGGCTGGAAGGCCGCGCCGACGAACAACTGCGGCGCTGGCTGCTGGCACCGATGATTGCGCCGCCGGGCAATGTCGGCGCGCAGACTGTGGCGGACAAAACCTTGTGCAACTGCAAGAACGTCAGCCACAGCGCGGTCTGCGCCGGTATCCGTGAAGGTCTGGATCTGCAGGGTTTGAAAAACAAGTTGGGGTGCGGCACGCAATGCGGCTCCTGCGTCCCGGAAATCAAGCGCTTGCTGGCCGCCGAAGTGCGTCCGGTCGCCGTCATCTGAAGAGGAAAACACCATGAACGCGAAAGTCTGGCTGGTGGGCGCGGGCCCTGGTGATCCTGAATTGCTGACGCTCAAAGCGGTGCGTGCCTTGCGCGAGGCCGAGGTGGTGCTGATCGACGATCTGGTCAATGAGGCGGTGCTTGAGCACTGCCCTGCTGCGCGGATTATCGCGGTCGGCAAACGCGGCGGCTGCCGCTCGACGCCCCAGGCGTTCATCCATCGGCTGATGCTGCGTTATGCCCGTCAGGGCAAATGCGTGGTGCGGCTCAAGGGCGGCGATCCGTGCATTTTCGGGCGTGGGGGTGAGGAAGCTCAGTGGTTGCGCGAGCGCGGGGTCGAGGTGGAGCTGGTCAATGGCATCACCGCCGGACTGGCTGGAGCGACCCAGTGTGATATTCCGCTGACGCTACGCGGCGTGGCCCGGGGCGTGACGCTGGTCACGGCCCACACCCAGGACGACAGCCAGTTGAACTGGCGGGCCTTGGCGCAGGGCGGCACGACGCTGGTGATTTACATGGGGGTGGCGAAGCTCGGCGAGATTCGCGAACAGCTGTTGGCAGGAGGGATGGCGGCAGATACGCCGGTGGCGATGATCGAGAATGCTTCATTGCCGGAGCAACGCGAATGCCGCAGCGATCTGACAGCGATGGAAGACGATGCCCTTGGTTTCCAGCTCAGGAGCCCTGCGATTCTGGTCATAGGCGCCGTCGCAGCGGCCGCGCCCCAGGTCGACTCGATTGGCTGGGTAGCTGATCGCCTGGCCTGACAATCTCTGGCGTCACCAAATCGCAGGCAAAGAAAAGCCCGGCCTGAGCCGGGCTTTTCTCGGAGCGGCAGCTAATTACTTAGCTTGAGCTTCAACCTGCGCTTCTACGCGACGGTTAACAGCACGGCCAGCTTCAGTTTTGTTGTCAGCAACTGGGCGGGATTCGCCGTAGCCGATCGACTGAACGCGGGACGATTCAACACCGTACTGGTTGGTCAGAACTTGCTTAACGGCGTTTGCACGACGCTCGGACAGTTTCTGGTTGTAAGCGTCAGGACCGACGGAGTCAGTGTGACCTTCAACAGTAGTGGTGGTGGATGGGTACTGCTTCATGAAGTCAGCCAGGTTTTTGATGTCGCCGTAGCTGTTTGGCTTAACAACCGACTTGTCGAAGTCGAACTTCACGTCCAGCTCAACACGAACAACTTCAGCAACTGCTGGGCAGCCATCAGCGTCAACAGTTACGTTGGCTGGGGTGTCCGGGCACTTGTCAACGTTGTCGCAAACGCCGTCGTTGTCGCTGTCGGAGCAGACTTCAGCCGGTGCTGGAACTGGAGCAGCAGCTGGCTTGGAGCCGCCACCGAAGTTCACACCGATACCGACGCTAGGAGCCCACTCGGTGTCGCCCTGGTCGATGTTGTACTGAGCTTCAACGCCAGCACGGGCGTAGAAGTTGTCGGTGAAGTACAGCTTGGCACCAGCGCCCAGGTTGGCGAAGGTGGAACGGTTACGACCGTTCGAACCGTTCTGGTCGATGCTCTGGTCAGAGAAACCGGCCGAAACGTATGGACGCAGCATGTCGCCTGGGTTGTTGAAGTGGTACAGAGCGTCCAGAGCGGTGTTGGCGCCCTTGACGTTCTTGCCATCGTCGGCACGCACGTTGTGCACTTCGTCGTAGCCCAGACGCAGTTCAACGTCGTCGGTCAGGAAGTAACCGATCGAACCGCCGAACAGGTTGCCGTTGTTCTTGAAGTTACGAGCGCTGTCGAATTGTTCTTTCTTTGCGAAGCCTTCGATTTCAACTGCGCCTTGGCCTTGTGCCAGAGCGCCGAAAGAAGTGGCGGCAATCAAAGAACCAATGGCCAAGCCCAAGGTGTTTTTCAGTTTCATCCGTTAAATCCCCATCTGGTGATTGTGAAGCAGTCCCGCAAACCGGGGGACAACTCGGCGGCAAGTCTATCAGAACTTGCCTACACGTAAGAGATATTTGCGCCGAACTAAGTTTCAGCAATGCCTGCAAATTTCTCACGCAATTTATCAAGAGCGCGTTTGTAACGCATTTTTGTCGCACTCAAACCCATGTGCATGATGTCTGCGATCTCCTGAAACTCCAGCTCTGCGACAAATCGTAGCACCAGAATTTCCCTGTCGATCGGGTTCACATACACCAGCCAGCGATCCAGTCCGCCCTTCTCCTCGGGTTTCGGCGCCTTTTCTTCGGACGCTTCCTCGAGGGGGTCAAGACTCAGTGCGTCCATCAAGCGACGCTTTCGCCGTTCCTTCCGATACTGTGTGATGCATTCGTTGTAGGTGATGCTGTATAGCCATGTCTTGAACTTCGATTTCCCCTCGAAGTTCTTCAGGCCGTACAGCACCTTCAACATCACTTCCTGACAGACATCGTCTGCGTCGCGATCGTTCCCAAGATATCGTGCGCACACGTTAAATAATGTCCGCTGGTAACGCCGCATCAGTTCTTCGTAGGCGCGCGTCACGTGAAAAAGCTCGGTATGCGAGCGCGCGACCAACTCCTCATCAGAGAGCTCGCGGGGATCGTAGCGCGTGGATAGCGTTTGGGCTTTATTCAAAACAAGTCGTGCCGACAGTCAGGTCAATGTCCACCGCAGCCAGCGACAGCTGGCATTTTGCGGCGGCATACATTAGCAGGGTTTGCCGGGTTAGCGGCTACTCACATGCTGTTCCAGCAGGATCCGATTGGAGAGAGAGACTAGCTCACCCTCATCGGTCAGCAATGTGGTCTTAACCGTGCCGATCTCTTCGATCTGGCCTTCGACCTCGCCAATACGCACTTGTTGCCCAACCTGATACAACTCACGCACATAGATTCCCGCAAGAATCTGACCGGCAATTTCCCGGCTTCCCAAACCCATGGCCAGCGCAACCGCCAGACCAACGGTAATCAATACGATGACGATCACATGGTTCAGCAGGTCGGTCTTGACCTCCAACTGACTGATTGCGACCGAAATGCTGATGATGATCACCAGGCCCTGGGCAATTCGCCCAAGTCCTGAAGCGTAGTCCAGGCCTACGCCTTCTGCCGCCCCGCGAACCAGGCCATTGGCCAGTTGTGCGAGCAGGACACCCACCAGCAATACCAGCGCGGCACCGAACACTTTCGGCAAATACAGCGCGAGCATGTCAAGCGTAGCTGAAACTCGCTCAAGTCCAAGGGATTCTGCTGCCGAAACCAGAAAAATCAGCAGAACGAACCAGTAAACGATTTTGCCGATCAACGTGGAGATCGGCACTTGCAGCCCCGCGCGGGACATCAATTTAGTCAGGCCGGTGCCGCCCATCAGGCGATCAAGCCCCAGTTTGGCCAGCAACTTGGAGAGCAAGGTGTCCAGCAGCTTGGCCACGACGAAACCCAAAAGCAGCACAACCAATGCGCCGAACAGGTTAGGAATGAAGTTAGCGACTTTGGTCCACAACGCAGTCATTGCAGTGACGAGGCTCTGAGTCCAGAGATCAAGTTCCATATTCAATCAGCCTTATCAGCAGTGCGAGCGGTAGGTTTACGGAGACGGGAGACCGGCGCGACATGGGCCGAGCCGTTATTCAGGGCGATCATCAGCGCGGGCAGCCAGCGGCCCAGCAGGCTGAACAGATCGCCGGCGCCAACCTGGCGGTTGGCGGTTTTGAGCACGCGACCCAGGCAGGCATCGTCGTCGCGGCTGGACGGCGAAGCGTTGAGCATGTCGCGCAAAGACTGTTCAAACGGATCGTGCATACGCACCTCTCGTGATGTCTGTGAAAGACGCGGGCAAATTTGGTCGGGTCACATGATGCATCGTCAGACCCAGCGCAAACGGCGGAACAACCACCACTGGCCGAACGCCAGGGCGAGCACCGTCAGGCAGGCGATCAGGAAGCCATAAGGGCTGCTGGCGAACGGTATTCCGCCAACGTTTATGCCCAACAGACCGGTAATAAAACTCATCGGCAAGAAGATGCAGGTGATGATCCCGAAGCGATACATCGTGCGATTCATGTGCACGCTCAAGCGCCGGTCTTCGGCCTCCAGCACCAGCCCCACGCGCTCTCGGGTCAATTCGAGCTCTTCGAGATAACGGGTCAGGCTGTTGTTCAATTCGTTCCAGTAGTCGGCATCGTCATCGACGAACCACGGCAGCTTTATCCGCGTCAGCTGTCCGAAAATATCCCGCTGCGGTGCCAGAAAACGCTTCAGTCCGGCGGCCCGGCGACGGATATGCAAAATGGCGCCGTGCTCGGGGGTATACCGTTCGTCGGCATCCAGTTTTTCTTCCTCTTCATCGACCACTTCGGAGAGACAAGTCACCAGATCCTGCACCTTGTTGGTGAGGAATTGCGCCAGATACAGCATCAGTTCGGACGAGGTTTTCGGCCCCTTGCCCTCGGCGAGCATCGCCAGTAACTCGTCAGTGGCGCGCAATGGACGCAAACGCAGGGAAATCACCCGCTGGGCCGAAGCGAAAATCCGCACCGACACCATGTCTTCCGGCTCGGCGCCGGGGTTGAGATTGACCCCGCGCAAAAAAAGCAGCAGCTCGGAATCCGGCAGCGGCAACAGGCGTGGACGGGTGTTTTCTTCCAGCAGCAGGTCGCAGGTGAACTCATTGAGCCCACTGGATTTACGCAGCCAGGTCTGGGTCTGCGGGTGACTGCGATCCCAGTGCAGCCACAGGCTTTCATGAGCCTGCAGCCGCAGATCGTCGAGATCAGTCCGGGCTATCGAACGCGCACCGCCTTTACCGTCCAGCACCAGGGCATGCACCAGCCCCCATTGCGCGTTTTCTTCCTCGAACATCCTCACCCCTGTGGTTACCGCGATTTATTCAGGCATTTTCAGCGGACTTGGCGAGATGATCACGCCATTGTTGTCCGCATAGATGTACTGGCCGGGATGGAAGGTCACACCCGCGAAGGTCACCGGGACGTTGAGGTCGCCGAGACCGCGTTTTTCAGTCTTTTTCGGATGGCTGGCCAGGGCCTGAACGCCGAGATCGGTCTGGGCGATGACGTCCACATCACGGATGCAACCGTAGATCACCAGCCCTTCCCAACCGTTTTTCGCGGCTTTCTCGGCGATCATGTCGCCCAGCAGCGCGCAGCGCAGGGAACCACCACCATCGACCACCAGCACCTTGCCGTTGCCCTTGAGCTCGGCTTGTTCCTTGACCAGCGAGTTGTCTTCGAAGCATTTGATGGTCACGATTTCGCCGCCGAACGAATCACGGCCGCCGAAATTGCTGAACATCGGTTCCAGCACCTGAACCAGCTCCGGATAGGCGTCGCACAGGTCAGGCGTAAGGTAATGGTTCATCGAAAAACTCCTGTAACAAGGAAGACGAGCAAGAATGTCGCACTCTTTTGAAACGAGTCCCAACGGTCGCTGTTTACCTTAGCCCATGTCATGGTCGCTGAACGAACCTGAACACAGGCTGAAACGTAATAGCGAAACAGTCACTAAATATGACCAGAACCGTTCAATGCGTCATATATTAGCCGCAAGCCGACCCGAACGAAATGCCCTTTTAAAGGCGCCGCGCTCACACCGCTGCCGCCAGATCCGGCTTCTCGCCGAGCAATGGCGTGTGCTGATCCGCCAGCCAACGCGCCACCAGCGGCCAGACCTCGGCCTGCGCCGCTTTGCTGACCAGCATCTCGACATGGCCGAACTGATCGTTGAAACCCTGTTCACGGCCCAGGTTGATGAACTGCTTGTGCTCGGAGCCGATCTGTTCGAACAGTTTCCGGCAGGCCCAGGCCGGATCCTGATGATCCCCCGCCGCGCTTACCGCCAGCACCGGGACCTGCACGTCGGCAAGACCTGCCCACCAATCCTTGTCCTTGTCGCCGAAACGCCCGAACAGTCCGTACCAGCGCATGCTTTCCAGCGCCAGGCCGATCGGCTCGTCCTCGGGGCCGCGCTTGAGTCGCGAGCCGGACAACTGGGCAAAACGCTTGAGAATGAAGCGCCCGCTCCACTCCACCGGCGGAATCTTCAGCGGCCAGTACGTACGGCTGACCTGGGTGCCGAAAAATGCCGCCGACGCCACCGCCGGCTCGCCGAGGTATTCGCCGCCCAGCGCGGCCGCCAACGTGATGCCACCCAGCGAGTGACCGATCCAATGCGGAATCTGCCCGCTCTGCTCACGGACGAACGCGGCAATCGCCGGCAGATCGTAACGGGCATAGTCGGCGACCCGGTTGCGGCGGTAGTCCTCGTTGCGCTGGGACAGACCGTGACCACGCATTTCCGGGATCCACACATCGAAACCCAGACGCGTCAGATACGCGCCCAGACCCAGCCCCTTCGGCGAGAACCAGAAGCGCCGATTGGAAAAACTGCCGTGCAGCAAGATCACCGGCACGCCGCGCGACGCCGGCTCATCGGCCATGCCGAGCCGGGTCACCGCGATTTCCACGGACCAGTCAGGGCTGTTGCCCGGTTTCAAACGGTAAACGTCTTCGCTCAGATCACCGCGTCGCTCGGCGCTGATCAGGGCGACAGGAAATAGGTTGCTGCTGCTTTGCATAATGCTCTTGCACAAAAAAGGGCGGCATCCGAAGAGCTCGCCCTACTTCAATCTTAAAGCCCCGACCCGGTTCAACGGGCCGGGGCTTCATTCACGGCTTATTCCGCCGCCTGGCCTTCTGCAAGGAAGAACCAGGTTTCCAGCACGGTGTCCGGGTTCAGCGACACGCTTTCGATGCCCTGCTCCATCAGCCACTTGGCGAGGTCCGGGTGATCCGAAGGGCCCTGACCGCAGATGCCGATGTATTTGCCGGCCTTGTTGCAAGCGGCAATAGCGTTGGCCAACAGCTTCTTGACCGCCGGATTACGCTCGTCGAACAGGTGCGCGATGATCCCGGAGTCACGGTCCAGACCCAGTGTCAGCTGAGTCAGGTCGTTGGAGCCGATCGAGAAACCGTCGAAGAATTCGAGGAACTCTTCAGCCAGGATCGCGTTGGATGGCAGTTCGCACATCATGATCACGCGCAGACCGTTTTCACCGCGCTTGAGGCCGTTTTCGGCGAGCAGATCCACCACCTGGCTGGCTTCGCCGAGGGTACGGACGAACGGCACCATGATTTCGACGTTGGTCAGGCCCATCTCGTTGCGCACGCGTTTCAGCGCACGGCACTCGAGTTCGAAGCAGTCACGGAACGATTCGCTGATGTAACGCGAAGCGCCACGGAAACCCAGCATCGGGTTTTCTTCTTCCGGCTCGTACAGTTTGCCGCCGATCAGGTTGGCGTATTCGTTGGACTTGAAGTCCGACAGACGCACGATGACCTTCTTCGGTGCGAACGCAGCGGCCAGGGTGCTGATGCCTTCAACCAGTTTCTCGACATAGAAGCCGACCGGATCGTCGTAACCGGCGATGCGCTTGTCGACGCTTTCCTTGATGTCCTGCGGCAGGCCGTCGTAGTTCAACAGCGCTTTCGGGTGTACACCGATCATGCGGTTGATGATGAATTCCAGACGGGCCAGGCCCACACCGGCGTTCGGCAGCTGCGCGAAGTCGAAGGCGCGGTCCGGGTTGCCGACGTTCATCATGATCTTGAACGGCAGCTCCGGCATGGCGTCGACGGAGTTCTTCTTGATGTCGAAGCCCAGTTCGCCTTCGAAGATGTAACCGGTGTCGCCTTCGGCACAGGACACGGTCACGCCCTGGCCATCCTTCAGCAGTTGAGTGGCGTTGCCGCAACCGACAACAGCAGGAATACCCAGCTCACGAGCAATGATCGCCGCGTGGCAGGTACGGCCGCCACGGTTGGTGACGATGGCGCTGGCGCGCTTCATGACCGGTTCCCAGTCCGGGTCGGTCATGTCGGAAACCAGCACGTCGCCCGGCTGGACTTTGTCCATCTCGGAGACGTCCTTGATGATCCGCACCTTGCCGGCGCCGATGCGCTGGCCGATGGCACGACCTTCCACCAGCACGGTGCCGGTTTCTTTCAGCAGGTAACGTTCCATGACGTTGGCCTGGGTGCGGCTCTTCACGGTTTCCGGACGGGCCTGCACGATGTACAGCTTGCCGTCGTCACCGTCCTTGGCCCACTCGATGTCCATCGGGCAGCCATAGTGCTTCTCGATGATCATCGCCTGCTTGGCCAGCTCGCTGACTTCAGCGTCGGTCAGGCAGAAACGCGCGCGCTCGGCCTTGTCGACATCAACGGTTTTCACGGAACGACCGGCCTTGGCCTCGTCACCGTAGATCATCTTGATGGCCTTGCTGCCCAGGTTGCGGCGCAGGATTGCCGGGCGACCGGCTTCCAGGGTGCCCTTGTGGACATAGAATTCGTCCGGGTTCACCGCGCCCTGTACGACGGTTTCGCCCAGGCCGTAAGCGCCGGTGATGAACACCACGTCACGGAAGCCGGATTCGGTATCGAGGGTGAACATCACGCCGGCGGTGCCGGTTTCCGAACGCACCATGCGCTGCACGCCAGCGGACAGGGCGACCAGTTTGTGGTCGAAGCCCTGGTGCACGCGGTAGGAAATGGCACGGTCGTTGAACAGGGAAGCGAACACTTCCTTGGCCGCGCGGATGACGTTTTCCACGCCACGGATGTTCAGGAAGGTTTCCTGCTGACCGGCGAACGAAGCGTCCGGCAGGTCTTCGGCGGTGGCGGAGGAACGCACGGCCACGGCCACGTCAGGATTACCGGCCGACAACGCGGCGAACGCGGTGCGGATCTCGGTGTTCAGTTTTTCAGGGAATTCGGCTTCCATGATCCATTGGCGGATCTGGGCGCCGGTCTTGGCCAGGGCATTGACGTCATCGACGTCCAGCGCATCAAGGGCCTTGTGGATCTGATCGTTCAGACCGCTCAGTTCCAGGAAGTCGCGATAGGCTTGCGCCGTGGTGGCGAAGCCGCCGGGGACCGAAACACCGGCACCGGCCAGGTTACTGATCATCTCGCCCAGGGATGCGTTCTTGCCCCCCACATGCTCAACATCGTGTTTGCCGAGCTTATCGAGGGAAACTACGTACTCTACCAAGGTGATCTCTCCACTAACTGTGTTGGAAAAGCTCAGAAACCGGCGGCTCGGGGGAGCGTTGGCCGGCTGTATGGCCTGGACCTGGAAAATAAGTGAGAATGCGGGCCAATGGTGGCCGACAAATCGCGCCTATCATATCCAGAAATGCTCATTAGCTTAAGGCCCAAGGTGCAAATGAAACGATCTGCTTTCTTTATCTCCGATGGCACCGGTATCACCGCCGAAACCCTGGGTCAAAGCCTTCTGGCGCAGTTCGAAAACATTACCTTCAGCAAATTCACGCGACCGTACATCGACAGCGTTGAAAAAGCGCGGGCCATGGTACAACAAATCAACAAAGCCGCTGAAACCGACGGTTTCCGGCCGATTATCTTCGACACCATCGTCAATCAGGACATTCGTGAGATTCTCGCAACCTCCAATGGTTTCATGATCGACATTTTCTCGACGTTCCTCGCCCCGCTCGAGCAGGAACTGACCGAGCATTCTTCCTACACCGTCGGCAAATCCCACTCCATCGGTCACAACTCCAATTACATGGAGCGGATCGAGGCGGTGAACTTCGCCCTCGACAACGATGACGGCGCCCGCACCCACTATTACGACAAGGCCGATCTGATACTAGTGGGTGTGTCGCGTTGTGGTAAGACGCCGACGTGCCTGTACATGGCGATGCAGTTCGGCATCCGCGCGGCCAACTACCCGCTGACCGAAGACGACATGGAACGCCTGCAATTGCCGGCCGCCCTGCGCGCCCACCAGCACAAGCTGTTCGGCCTGACCATCGACCCGGACCGCCTCACCGCGATCCGCAACGAACGCAAGCCCAACAGCCGTTACTCGAGCTACGCCCAGTGCGAGTTCGAAGTGCGCGAAGTGGAAAACCTGTTTCGCCGCGAGAACATCCCGAACATCAACTCCACGCATTTTTCGGTGGAAGAGATTTCCGCGAAGATTCTTGTGGAAAAAGGCGTCGAGCGGCGCTTCAAATAGCTCTGCGGTGTCTGATCTGACGCCTTCGCGGGCAAGCCCGGCTCCCACAGGTGTCGTGGTGTTTGCAAAAATTGCATCCGACACAAAACCCTGTGGGAGCGTGGCTTGCCCGCGAAGAACGATAACGCGGTCTCTCAGATCACAAACAAATCGACAAACCTGTTCACTGGCGTGGCTTCAAGCCGCACCTGATCCTTGCACAACACCAGAATCTCCCCGCTGCGCTGCCCGGTGAAGCGGGTCGCCAGATTTGCCCGGAATTTGTCCTCCAGCAACGGAATACCCTCGGCGCGACGCCGGCGATGGCCGATCGGGTACTCCACCACCACGTTTTCCGTGCTCGAACCGTCCTTGAAAAACACCTGCACCGCATTGGCGATCGAGCGCTTGTCGGCCTCCAGGTATTCGCGGGTGAAACGCGGATCTTCGACGATGACCATTTTCTCGCGCAGCACATCGATGATCGGATGAGCCTTGTGGAAATCATCCTCGTACTGCTCAGCCACCAGATTGCCGAACGCCAGCGGCACGGCGGTCATGTACTGGAGGCAGTGATCGCGGTCGGCAGCATTGGCCAGCGGCCCGACCTTGGAAATGATGCGAATCGCCGATTCGTGGGTGGTGATGACGATCCGGTCGATCTCATGCAGACGGTTGCGCACCTGCGGGTGCAGGGTCACGGCGGCTTCGCAGGCGGTTTGCGCGTGGAATTCGGCGGGGAAGCTGATTTTGAACAGCACGTTCTCCATCACGTAGCTGCCGAACGGTCGCGAAAAACTGAAGGCGCGCTTGTCTTCAGGCTTGAGTGCCAGATCATTGTTGGTGTGGCTGAACAGAACGTCGTAAAAGCCCCACTGTTTGGCACTCAAGACGCCGGGAATGCCCATTTCGCCGCGCATCGCGATATCCGCCAGCCGCACGCCCCGGCTCGACGCATCCCCCGCCGCCCAGGATTTTCGCGAACCGGCGTTCGGCGCATGGCGGTAAGTGCGCAATGCCTGACCGTCGGCAAACGCATGGGACAACGCCGATAACAGCTGCTCGCGGTTGGCGCCCATCAGTTTGGCGGTCACGGCGGTCGAGGCCACTTTCACCAGAATGACGTGGTCGAGGCCTACACGATTGAAGGAGTTTTCCAGAGCGATCACGCCTTGAATCTCGTGGGCCATGATCATGGCTTCGAGTACATCATGCATGGTCAGCGGCGCTTCACCGTTGGCCAGACGCTTTTGCGACAGGTGATCGGCCACCGCGAGAATCCCGCCGAGGTTATCCGACGGATGGCCCCATTCCGCGGCGAGCCAGGTGTCGTTGTAATCGAGCCAGCGCACGATGCAGCCGATGTCCCACGCGGCTTTCACCGGGTCGAGGCGATAGGAGGTGCCTGGGACCCGCGCGCCGAATGGGACGACGGTGCCTTCGACCATCGGGCCAAGGTGTTTGGTGCATTCGGGAAAGCGCAGGGCCAGCAGGCCGCAGCCCAGGGTGTCCATCAGGCAATTGCGGGCGGTGTCGAGGGCTTCGGCGGATGTGATTTTGTAGCTGAGGACGTAATCGGCAATGTCCTGCAGGACACGGTCGTAGTCGGGGCGGTTGTTCAGGTCGACGTTGGCGCTCATGTTCGATTCACTCTTGAAAGTGGTTCGTTGATGGGACCTCGGTTCAGGACTAATTTTCTTCTTATTGAAATGCAGACAACTGTGGGAGCGAGCCTGCTCGCGATTGCGGTTTATCAGCCGACATCAATCCTGAATGTCAGTCCGTCATCACGAGCAGGCTCGCTCCCACATGTGCTCGGTGTCGGGATCAGAAAGAGTCGCCAGGCACGCGGACGTAGCCTTCCATCAGAACCCGCGCACTACGGCTCATGATCGCCTTCTTCACCACCCACTCACCATTTTCCAGGCTGGCTTCTGCGCCAACACGCAACGTCCCGGACGGATGCCCGAACCGCACCGCATTCCGCTCCACACCACCAGCCGCCAGATTCACCAAAGTGCCCGAGATGGCTGCTGCGGTGCCAATCGCCACCGCCGCCGTCCCCATCATCGCGTGGTGCAGCTTGCCCATCGACAACGCCCGCACCAGCAAATCCACATCCCCGGCGCCAATGGCTTTGCCGCTGGACGCGACGTAATCCGCAGGCTTGGCGACAAACGCAACCTTCGGCGTGTGTTGTCGCTTGGCCGCCTCATCCAGATTCGAAATCAGCCCCATGCGCAGCGCGCCATAAGCACGAATGGCCTCGAACATCTGCAACGCTTTCGGATCGCTGTTGATCGCGCTTTGCAGTTCGGTGCCGGTGTAACCGATGTCTTCGGCGTTGACGAAGATCGTCGGAATCCCCGCGTTGATCATGGTCGCCTTGAAGGTACCGACGCCCGGCACCTCCAGTTCGTCGACCAAGTTGCCGGTGGGGAACATCGAGCCACCGCCGCCCTCTTCTTCCGCCGCCGGATCCATGAATTCGACCTGGACTTCAGCAGCCGGAAAGGTCACGCCGTCGAGTTCGAAATCACCGGTTTCCTGGACTTCGCCGTTGGTGATCGGCACGTGGGCAATGATCGTTTTACCGATGTTGGCCTGCCACACGCGAACCACCGCCACGCCGTTGTGCGGAATGCGGCTGGCGTCCACCAGGCCGTTGCTGATGGCGAACGAACCGACCGCCGCCGACAGGTTGCCGCAGTTGCCGCTCCAGTCCACGAACGGCTTGTCGATGGACACCTGACCGAACAGGTAATCGACGTCGTGATCGGCCTTGATGCTTTTCGACAGGATCACGGTTTTGCTGGTGCTCGAGGTGGCGCCGCCCATGCCGTCGATCTGCTTGTCGTACGGGTCGGGGCTGCCGATTACTCGCAGCAGCAGCGCATCGCGGGCCGGGCCGGGAATCTGCGCGGCTTCGGGCAGATCCTTGAGGCTGAAAAACACGCCTTTGCTGGTGCCACCACGCATGTAGGTGGCGGGGATTTTTATTTGCGGTGCGTGAGCCATGGTGCTCCTTAACGAAGACATGGGACTTGAAGTCCCATGCCCACATCAGTTGATTTAAACGGCAACCGCCGACTCTTCGAGGAAGTCCTGGGCAAAGCGCTGCAACACGCCGCCGGCCTCGTAGATCGACACTTCTTCAGCGGTATCCAGACGGCAGGTCACCGGCACATCAACGCGTTCGCCGTTCTTGCGATGGATCACCAGCGTCAGGTCGGCACGCGGCGTGCGCTCGCCGATCACGTCGTAGGTTTCGCTGCCATCGATACCCAGGGTCTTGCGGTCGGTGCCCGGTTTGAACTCCAGCGGCAACACGCCCATGCCCACCAGGTTGGTGCGGTGAATGCGCTCGAAACCTTCGGCGGCAATCGCTTCCACACCCGCCAGACGCACGCCTTTGGCCGCCCAGTCGCGGGACGAACCCTGGCCGTAGTCGGCGCCGGCGATGATGATCAGCGGCTGCTTGCGCTCCATGTAGGTTTCGATGGCTTCCCACATGCGCATCACTTGGCCTTCCGGCTCGACACGGGCCAGCGAGCCCTGCTTGACCTTGCCGTTTTCCACGACCATTTCGTTGAACAGTTTCGGGTTGGCAAACGTCGCGCGCTGCGCGGTCAGGTGGTCGCCACGGTGGGTTGCGTAAGAGTTGAAGTCCTCTTCCGGCAGGCCCATTTTCGCCAGGTATTCGCCGGCGGCGCTGTCGAGCATGATCGCGTTCGACGGCGACAGGTGATCGGTGGTGATGTTGTCCGGCAGCACCGCCAGCGGGCGCATGCCCTTGAGCGGGCGCGCCCCGGCCAGCGCGCCTTCCCAGTACGGCGGACGGCGGATGTAGGTGCTCATCTCGCGCCAGTCGTACAGCGGCGTGACTTTCGGGCCGGTGTCTTCATGGATGGCGAACATCGGGATGTAGACCTGACGGAACTGCTCGGGCTTGACCGAGGATTTCACCACCGCGTCGATTTCTTCGTCGCTCGGCCAGATGTCTTTAAGGCGGATTTCCTTGCCGTCGACCACGCCCAGCACATCTTTTTCGATGTCGAAACGGATGGTGCCAGCAATCGCGTAAGCCACCACCAGCGGCGGCGAAGCGAGGAACGCCTGCTTGGCGTACGGGTGAATCCGGCCGTCGAAGTTGCGGTTGCCGGACAGCACAGCGGTGGCGTACAGATCGCGGTCGATGATCTCTTGCTGGATCACCGGATCCAGCGCGCCGGACATGCCGTTGCAGGTGGTGCAGGCAAACGCGACGACGCCGAAACCGAGCTGCTCCAGTTCCGTGGTCAGCCCCGCTTCATCGAGGTACAGCGCCACGGTTTTCGAGCCCGGCGCCAGCGACGACTTGACCCACGGCTTGCGGGTCAGCCCGAGCTTGTTGGCATTGCGCGCCAGCAGGCCGGCGGCGATCACGTTGCGCGGGTTGCTGGTGTTGGTGCAACTGGTGATGGCGGCGATGATCACCGCGCCGTCAGGCATTTGCCCCGGCACGTCCTGCCACTGGCCGGCGATGCCTTTGGCGGCCAGATCCGAGACCGCCACACGGGCATGCGGGTTGCTCGGGCCGGCCATGTTGCGCACCACCGAAGACAGGTCGAAGGTCAGACCACGCTCGTATTGCGCGCCTTTCAGGCTGTCGGCCCACAGGCCGATCTGCTTGGCATATTGCTCGACGAGTTGCACTTGCTGGTCTTCGCGACCGGTCAGTTTCAGGTAGTCGATGGTTTGCTGGTCGATATAGAACATCGCCGCCGTGGCGCCGTATTCCGGGGCCATGTTGGAGATGGTTGCGCGGTCGCCGAGGGTCAGTGCCGAAGCACCTTCGCCGAAGAACTCCAGCCATGCGCCGACCACTTTCTGTTTGCGCAGGTATTCGGTCAGTGCCAGCACCATGTCGGTGGCGGTGATGCCCGGTTGCAGCTTGCCGGTCAATTCGACGCCGACGCTTTCCGGCAGGCGCATCCACGATGCGCGGCCGAGCATCACGCTTTCAGCTTCGAGACCACCGACGCCGATGGCAATCACGCCCAGCGCATCGACGTGCGGGGTATGGCTGTCAGTGCCGACGCAGGTATCCGGGAACGCCACGCCGTCGCGCACCTGGATCACCGGCGACATTTTCTCCAGGTTGATCTGGTGCATGATGCCGTTGCCCGGCGGGATCACGTCGACGTTCTTGAACGCCTTCTTGGTCCAGTTGATGAAGTGGAAGCGGTCTTCGTTTCGACGGTCTTCGATGGCGCGGTTCTTCTCGAAGGCCTGCTTGTCAAAGCCGCCCGCTTCCACCGCCAGCGAGTGGTCGACGATCAGTTGCGTCGGCACCACCGGGTTGACCTGCGCCGGATCGCCGCCCTGCTGGGCAATCGCGTCGCGCAGGCCGGCCAGGTCCACCAGTGCGGTCTGGCCAAGAATGTCGTGGCACACCACGCGGGCCGGGAACCACGGGAAGTCGAGGTCGCGTTTGCGCTCGATCAGTTGTTTCAGGGAATCGGTGAGCGTGGCCGGGTCGCAGCGACGCACGAGGTTTTCCGCCAGCACGCGAGAGGTGTACGGCAGGGTGTCGTAGCTGCCGGGCTGGATCCCATCGACAGCCGCGCGGACGTCGAAAAAGTCCAGCGGCGTGCCGGGCAGGTTCTTGCGAAATTCTGTGTTCATCGGTCAGGACTCGGTCACGGTAGTTTCAAAGAGGGGGCGCCTGTGCCGACGCCCTCCCCGGTCAGCGCTGTTCGATGGGCACGAACTTGCGCTGTTCGACGCCGGTGTACTCGGCGCTTGGACGGATGATGCGGTTGTTGGCGCGCTGTTCGAATACGTGCGCCGCCCAGCCGGTCAGGCGCGAGCAGACGAAGATCGGGGTGAACAGCTTGGTCGGGATGCCCATGAAGTGGTACGCCGAGGCATGGTAGAAGTCGGCGTTGGGGAACAGTTTCTTTTGCTCCCACATGGTCTTGTCGATGGCTTCGGAAACCGCGAACAGCACCTTGTCGCCCACTTCGTCGGCGAGTTTTTTCGACCAGCCCTTGATTACCTCGTTGCGCGGATCGCTGTCCTTATAGATCGCGTGGCCGAAGCCCATGATCTTGTCCTTGCGCTCGAGCATGCCGAGGGTGCCCTTGATCGCCTCTTCCGGCGACGAGAAGCGCTCGATCATTTCCATCGCCGCTTCGTTGGCGCCGCCGTGCAGTGGGCCGCGCAACGAGCCGATGGCCGCCGTGACGCAGGAATACAGATCGGACAGGGTCGAAGCACACACCCGAGCGGTGAAGGTCGAGGCGTTGAATTCGTGCTCGGCGTAGAGGATCAGCGACACGTTCATCACTTTGACGTGCAGTTCGCTCGGCTTCTTGTCGTGCAGCAGGTGCAGGAAGTGGCCGCCGATGGACTGTTCGTCCGTCACGCAATTGATGCGTTTGCCGTCGTGGCTGAAGCGATACCAGTAGCACATGATCGCCGGGAACGCGGCCAGCAGGCGGTCGGTCTTGTCGCGTTGCTCGGAGAAGTCTTTCTCCGGCTCGATGTTGCCCAGGAACGAGCATCCGGTGCGCATCACGTCCATCGGGTGGGCGTCGGCGGGGATGCGTTCCAGCACTTCTTTCAGCGCTTGTGGCAGGTCACGCAGCTTGCTGAGTTTGCTCTGGTAGTCGGCGAGTTGCGCCTTGGTCGGCAGTTCTCCGTAGAGCAGCAGGTACGCCACTTCTTCAAATTGTGCGTCTGCTGCCAGTTCGCGCACGTCGTAGCCGCGATAGGTCAGCCCGGCACCGGCCTGGCCCACGGTGGACAGTGCGGTTTGTCCGGCGACCTGGCCCCGGAGTCCGGCGCCACTGAGTACTTTTGCTTCGGCCATTGTTGTCTCCAATCTTGAATTTATTAGGGAGTACGGTTGCGGCTTACTTCTTCGCCGCAAACAACGCGTCGAGCTTCTGCTCGAAGGTGTGGTAATCGATACGATCGTAAAGCTCCATGCGAGTCTGCATGGTGTCGATGACATTCTGCTGAGTGCCGTCGCGGCGGATCGCGGTGTAGACGTTTTCCGCGGCCTTGTTCATCGCGCGGAACGCCGACAGCGGGTACAGCACCAGCGACACGTCGGCGCCGGCCAGTTGCTCGGTGGTGTACAGCGGCGTCGAGCCGAATTCGGTGATGTTGGCCAGAATCGGCGCTTTCACGCGGCTGGCGAACAGCTTGTACATCTCCAGTTCCGTGATGGCTTCCGGGAAAATCATGTCGGCGCCGGCCTCGATGCACGCGGCGGCGCGATCCAGTGCCGATTCCAGGCCTTCAACAGCCAGCGCGTCGGTGCGGGCCATGATCACGAAGCTGTCATCGGTGCGGGCATCGACGGCAGCCTTGATGCGGTCGACCATTTCCTGCTGGGTCACGATCTCTTTGTTCGGACGATGACCGCAGCGCTTGGCGCCGACCTGGTCTTCGATGTGAATCGCCGCCGCGCCGAACTTGATCATCGACTTGACGGTGCGCGCCACGTTGAACGCCGAGGCGCCGAAACCGGTGTCCACGTCCACCAGCAGCGGCAGGTCGCAGACGTCGGTGATGCGGCGCACGTCGGTCAGCACGTCATCCAGGCCGGTGATGCCCAGGTCCGGCACGCCGAGGGAGCCGGCAGCCACCCCGCCACCCGACAGGTAGATCGCCTTGAAACCGGCGCGCTTGGCCAGCAGCGCGTGGTTGGCATTGATCGCCCCGACCACTTGCAGCGGATGTTCGCTGGCGACCGCATCGCGGAAACGCTGGCCTGGAGTGCTCTTGTTGGAACTCATGACTCACCTCGTTCAGTGGCTGTCTTGTTGTCGGCGCCGTCCTGGTAGTGACGGGCGATGTTGCGTTTCGAGGCGCCGATGTGACGGCGCATCAACAATTCCGCGAGTTCGCCGTCACGGTCGGCGATGGCATCGAGAATCCGGTGGTGTTCGGCAAAGGCCTGGCGCGGGCGGTTGGGCGTGGTGGAAAACTGGATGCGGTACATGCGCACCAGTTGATAGAGCTCGCCGCAGAGCATTTGCGTAAGGGTGCGGTTGCCGCTGCCCTGGATGATCCGGTAGTGAAAGTCGAAATCGCCTTCCTGCTGGTAGTAGCCGACGCCGGCCTGAAACGCCGCATCGCGCTCATGGGTTTCCAGCACCCGGCGCAGTTCGTCGATTTCTTCGACGCTCATGCGTTCGGCCGCCAGACGGCAGGCCATGCCTTCGAGGGATTCGCGGATTTCGTAGAGTTCGAGCAATTCGGCGTGGCTCAGCGACACCACCCGCGCACCGACGTGCGGTACGCGCACCAGCAGGCGCTGGCCTTCCAGCCGATGGATCGCCTCGCGCAGCGGCCCGCGGCTGATGCCGTAGGTGCGCGCCAGTTCCGGCTCGGAGATCTTGCTGCCCGGGGCGATCTCGCCTTTGACGATGGCCGCCTGGATGCGCCGGAAGACGTTTTCCGAGAGCGTCTCGGAATCGTCGCCGCTGACCACCGGGGGATCGAGTTGATCCAGCATATTGTCGACACCTTCAAATCCAATGCGGCAAAAACTAGCGAATCAGCCCGCATCAGTCAAAGGATAAATCTAGATTGTCGACAATCGTCTAATAAGCCTTCATCTCAGCCCCAAGGGTTATAGACCGGTCCCGGCGCTGGCGCCATAAAACCACCGTGCTAGAATGCCGCCCGCATTTGCGAGTCATTTGCACGGCTTGTCATAAAAAGCTGATAGGCACACGAAGGCGCATGGGCAGACAGGATTTCCTGATGCCATGGCCCTGAACCGAGAACGGAACGCTGCTCGCCAGGATTTATGAGACTCAAGCCCTTCCCCACATTCTTTGCACTGTTTTGCCTGCCCGGCCTCGCTGCGGCGGGGGAAAAGACCGTGTACGGCCTCAACGAATACGCTGCCCTCGACGGGATCAACCTGGAAGTGGCGGCGAAACTCGACACCGGGGCGAAAACCGCCTCCCTGAGCGCCCGCGACATCAAACGCTTCAAACGCAACGGCGAGTCCTGGGTACGTTTCTACCTGGCCATCGACGCCGCGCATTCGCACCCGATCGAACGGCCGCTGGCCCGGGTCAGCAAGATCAAGCGCCGCGCCGGCGACTACGACCCGGAAGAAGGCAAGAAGTACACCGCCCGCCCGGTAATCGAGCTGGACATCTGCATGGGTTCGGCAATGCGCAGCATCGAAGTGAACCTGACCGACCGTAGTGCGTTCCAATACCCGCTTTTGATCGGCTCCGAGGCGCTGAAACGCTTCGATGCGCTGGTCGATCCCAGTCTTAAATACGCTGCCGGCAAACCCGCCTGCGCCATCGCCGCTCATACCGCCGAGTAATTTCCATGCGTTCTCTAACCTTCCACCTGAAAGTCCTGATCACCATCCTGGTGTTGCTGGGCGTTTCGGTTACGGCCTATCAGATTTTCGTGCTCGGCATCCCGGTGACCGAAGACGCCACCGACGACCTGTGGAACATCGACGCCAAGGTCGAGTTCGTCGCCAGCACCAAGGATCCGGTGAAGATCCAGATGTTCGTGCCGCCCCTGAGCCGCGATTACGTCAGCCTCAATGAAAGCTTCATCTCCAACAACTACGGCGTGGCGGTCAACCGCGTCGACGGCAACCGCAAGGTCACCTGGTCGGCACGTCGGGCCAAGGGCAATCAGACTCTTTATTACCGTCTGGTGCTGACCAAGCGTTACACCGCCGAAAAAACCAAGGTCAAAGGCCCGACCTTCCGCGACAGCATGGCCATCGAAGGCCCGGAAAAGATCGCCGCCGAAGCCCTGCTCGCGCCGATCCGCCAGCATTCGGCCGACGTCGAGACCTTCATTGGCGAGGCGATCAAACGCGTCAACAACGTCAACGACGACAACGTGAAACTGCTGCTGGCCGGCGATCCGTCGACGCCGCACAAAGCCAAGATCGTCGAACTACTGCTGTCCATCGCCCACGTACCGGTGGAGAAAGTCCACACCATCCGCCTCGTCGCCGATCAACCGCAAACCCCGGAACTGTGGCTGCGCAGCTTCAACGGCACCGACTGGCTGTACTTCAACCCGGAAACCGGCGAGCAAGGCCTGCCGACTGACCGCCTGCTGTGGTGGAGCGGTGATGAAAACCTGATCACCGTCGACGGCGGCAAGAAAGCCAATGTGACCTTCAGCCTGAACAACAGCGAAATGAACGCGATTCGTCTGGCCAAGCTGACCGACGAAAACACCGACGCCAACTTCCTCGAATACTCGCTGTACGGCCTGCCGCTGCAAACCCAGCAGACCTTCATGATCATGGTGATGATCCCGATCGGCGTGCTGGTGATCCTGATCCTGCGCAACCTGATCGGCCTGCAGACCCTCGGCACGTTCACGCCGGTGCTGATCGCCCTGGCCTTCCGCGAGACGCAGCTGGGCTTCGGCATCCTGCTGTTTACCGTGATCACCGCGCTCGGGTTATCGCTGCGCTCGTATCTGGAACACCTGAAGCTGCAAATGCTGCCGCGCCTGTCGGTGGTGCTGACCTTCGTGGTGGTGCTGATTGCGGCGATCAGTCTGTTCAGTCACAAACTCGGTCTGGAGCGCGGTCTGTCGGTGGCGCTGTTCCCGATGGTGATTCTGACCATGACCATCGAACGCCTGTCGATCACCTGGGAAGAACGCGGCGCCAGCCATGCCATGAAAGTGGCGATCGGCACGCTGTTCGCGGCGTCCCTGGCGCACCTGATCATGACCGTTCCGGAGCTGGTGTACTTCGTGTTCACCTTCCCGGCGATCCTGCTGATTCTGGTGGGCTTCATGCTGGCCATGGGTCGCTATCGCGGTTATCGCCTGACTGAACTGGTGCGTTTCAAGGCTTTCCTGAAGAAGGCTGACGCCTGATGTTCGGTTTCTGGAAGACCTGGAAGGCCCTGGAAGCCCGGGGCATCATGGGTATCAATCGGCGTAACGCGGACTACGTGCTCAAGTACAACAAGCGCAGCCTGTACCCGATCGTCGATGACAAGATCATCACCAAGGAACGCGCGATCGAGGCCGGCATTCACGTGCCGGAACTGTATGGCGTGATTTCCACGGAGAAGGAAATCGACAAGCTCGGCGAGATCATCGGCGGGCGCAACGACTTCGTGATCAAGCCGGCCCAGGGCGCCGGCGGTGACGGCATCATCGTCATCGCCGACCGTTTCGAGGGCCGCTATCGCACGGTATCGGGCAAGATCCTTGCCCACGAAGAGCTGGAGCATCACATTTCCAGCATCCTCACCGGCCTGTATTCGCTGGGTGGCCACCGCGACCGGGCGCTGATCGAGTATCGGGTGACCCCGGACCAGATCTTCAAGAGCATCAGCTACGAAGGCGTGCCGGACATCCGCATCATCGTGCTGATGGGTTACCCGGTGATGGCGATGCTGCGTTTGCCGACCCGCCAGTCCGGCGGCAAGGCCAACCTGCATCAGGGCGCCATCGGCGTCGGCGTCGACCTGGCCACGGGCCTGACTTTGCGCGGCACCTGGCTGAACAACATCATCACCAAACACCCGGACACCACCAACGCGGTGGACGGCGTGCAACTGCCCTACTGGGACGGTTTCATGAAGCTCGCCGCCGGTTGTTATGAGCTGTGTGGCCTGGGGTACATCGGCGTGGACATGGTGCTGGACCAGGAGAAAGGCCCGCTGATTCTGGAGCTGAATGCGCGGCCGGGGCTGAATATCCAGATCGCCAACGATTGCGGGCTGACGTTGCGCACCCATGCGGTGGAAGCGCATCTGGAAGAGCTCAAGGCGCGCGGGGTGACGGAGTCGGTTGAAGAGCGAGTGGCGTTTGCTCAGGAGTTGTTTGGGCATATTCCGGCGGTCGAGGGCTGACAGCCCACGACGATCGTTCCCACGCTCCGCGTGGTAACGCCGACATGGACGCTCCGCGTCCACTGTGACGCGGAGCGTCACGGGATGCATTCCCACGCAGAGCGTGGGAACGATCAAACGATCAAGCGTGATACCTGCCGCCAATCTGCCAATCCCCGACATCCCCTCTAGGAGCAATTCCCGGAGGGGACTACAATCCCCACCCCGCCTCGATGGCCGATCTGCCCCGCCCATGTTGACCTGTTCCGTACACCCGCTGCCCTATCGCGCCAACCCCGCCGACTATTTCGCGGCCGTCCGCCATGCGCCCGGCGCCGTGCTGCTCGACAGTGGCCGGCCGAGTGCCGACCGTGGCCGTTATGACCTGCTCAGTGCCTGGCCGCTGGAACAACTGGCGGTATTGCCGGACGAGCGCGGGGAAGATTTCCTGCAACGTCTGCGGGACAATCTGACCCGTTTGGGCGATGCGCAATTGCCCGAGGGGTACGAATTGCCCTTCGCCGGTGGCCTGATCGGTTACCTGAGCTACGACTTCGGTCGGCATCTGGAAAACCTGCCAAGTCAGGCCCGGGATGATCTGCAATTGCCCGATGCGCGATTTGGCCTGTACGACTGGGCCTTGATCAGCGATCACCAATCGGCAACCAGCCAACTGGTGTTCCACCCCTCGGTCAGCGCCAGCGAGAAACAGCGGCTGATCGATGTATTCAGCCAACCGGTGGGCACGGAACTGACCCCGTTCAAGCTGAACAGCCCGATGGCGGCAGATCTTTCAGCCGACGATTACCGTCAGGCCTTCGAACGCATCCAGCATTACATCCAGGCCGGTGACTGCTATCAGGTCAACTTCGCCCAGCGCTTCCGCGCGCCGTGCCAGGGTGATCCATGGCTGGCCTACTGCAAATTGCGCGAAGCATGCCCGACGCCGTTTTCCGGTTTCCAAAGCCTGCCCGACGGCAACGCGGTACTGAGCCTGTCACCCGAGCGTTTCGTCAAAGTCAGCCAGCGTCAGGTGGAAACCCGCCCGATCAAGGGCACCCGCCCCCGTGGCGCGACCCCGGCCGAAGACGCGGCGAACGCCGCCGAACTGCTGGCCAGCCCCAAGGACCGCGCGGAAAACCTGATGATCGTCGACCTGCTGCGCAACGACCTGGGCCGCACTTGCCGCATCGGCTCGGTGCGGGTGCCGGAGTTGTTCAGCCTGGAAAGTTATCCGAACGTGCATCACCTGGTCAGCAGCGTGACCGGCGAGCTGGCGGAAGATCGCGACGCTCTGGATCTGATTGCTGGCAGCTTCCCCGGCGGCTCGATCACCGGCGCGCCGAAGATTCGCGCGATGCAGATCATCGACGAACTCGAACCGACCCGACGTGGGTTGTATTGCGGTTCGTTGCTGTATCTGGATGTGCGTGGCGAGATGGACAGTTCCATCGCCATTCGCAGTCTGCTGGTGAAGGATGGACAGGTGTGCTGCTGGGGCGGTGGCGGGATCGTCGCTGACTCGGACTGGCAGGCGGAGTATCAGGAGTCAATTACCAAGGTCAGAGTCCTGCTCGAAACGCTGCAAAACCTCTGACTAGAGTGCTTGATCGTTCCCACGCTCTGCGTGGGAATGCAGCCCGGGACGCTCTGCGTCCCAAGAGCGGACGCAGAGCGTCCATTGAGGCATTCCCACGCAGAGCGTGGGAACGATCATCAGGTGACTATAGGGATAAGTCGCGGTTCGAAGCCTTGAGGAATTCCTGCTTCAACTCTTCGAACGTATGCACCGCCGGAAACTGCGGAAACTCGCGGATCACGTTATCCGGCGCATGGAACAGAATCCCCGCATCCGCTTCGCCCAGCATGCTGGTGTCGTTGTAGGAGTCCCCCGCCGCAATCACCCGGTAATACAGGCTCTTGAAGGCCAGGACCGACTGACGTTTCGGATCTTTCTGACGCAACTGGTAACTGGTCACCCGCCCGGTGTCATCGGTAATCAGTCGATGGCAAAGCAAGGTCGGAAAGCCCAGCTGACGCATCAGCGGCTGGGAAAACTCGTAGAACGTGTCCGACAGAATCACCACCTGAAACCGCTCGCGCAGCCAGTTGACGAACTCCACCGCGCCCTCCAGCGGCTTGAGGGTCGCGATCACTTCCTGGATGTCCGAAAGCTTCAAGCCATGCTCGTCGAGGATGCGCAGGCGCTGTTTCATCAGCACGTCGTAGTCGGGAATGTCCCGGGTGGTGGCCTTGAGCGATTCGATTCCGGTTTTTTCGGCGAAGGCGATCCAGATTTCCGGCACCAGCACCCCTTCAAGATCAAGACAGGCAATTTCCACAAGACACTCCCGTTTGTAATGTTTATTGAGTCGAGCGAGCCCGAACTCTAGCGGCTCGACCTGGAGCGTGCAACGCAGAGGCCGCCCCGGCGGGCGTTGCTTTTTGTTAACATCGCCGCCATATAGAGCGCCCAGCGCCACCGACCTGTAGGAAGCCGCCCTGATGAGCCCAACGTTCGACGTCGTGGAACTCGCCACGACCTATGCCAACAAATCCGCGCAGGACATCCTCAAACTCGCGTTCGCCGAGTTCGGCGATGACCTGTGGATATCTTTCAGCGGCGCCGAGGATGTGGTGCTGGTGGACATGGCCTGGAAGCTGAACAAGAACGTCAAGGTGTTCAGTCTCGACACCGGTCGCCTGCACCCGGAAACCTACCGTTTCATCGATCAGGTGCGCGAGCACTACAAGATCGACATCGAACTGGTCTCGCCGGACTACACGAAACTTGAACCGTTCGTGAAGGAAAAAGGCCTGTTCAGTTTCTACAAGGACGGCCATGGCGAATGCTGCGGCATCCGCAAGATCGAGCCGCTGCGCCGCAAGCTGTCCGGCGTCAAAGCCTGGGCCACCGGCCAGCGCCGCGACCAGAGCCCTGGCACCCGCAGCGCAGTCGCGGTAATGGAAATCGACAGCGCGTTCTCCACCCTGGAGCGCACCCTGTACAAGTTCAACCCGCTGGCGCAGATGACCAGTGAGGAAATCTGGGGCTACATCCGCATGCTGGAGCTGCCGTACAACAGCCTGCATGAGCGCGGTTTCATCAGCATCGGCTGCGAACCGTGCACTCGTCCTGTCCTGCCGAACCAGCACGAACGTGAAGGCCGTTGGTGGTGGGAAGAAGCGACCCAGAAAGAATGCGGGTTGCATGCCGGGAACATCATCAGTAAGGCATAAGCATCGCTGTTGCCCCGTGGGAGCAATTCAGCTCCCACAGTGTTCACCGCCCGTCTTGAAAAATGTGTACACACGAATGTCACCATCGGTGCCATTTATGTGTGCACTTTTCGTTTCTGCGCCCTGAAAAGTTACATCAGGCTCCAAAAACACTCCCTCCCGGCGCCCGCCAAAATCCCTCCCGAAAAATAAATACCTGTTCGAACGGTCAACTTATATCGCCGGTATTTCAACGACTTGGTGTTCTTCAATAACTTTTCGAAATCAGCGGTGATTTTCATAGATCGCGGGCTGGCACAGATCTGGCTTTAGTGCATACATGTTTTGTATACAAAACCGCAAAACATGAACCCACACTTTCGATCCGCAAGCCTGAAGCGCCCTATCCCGTACAGGCTGCAGATGCCCCGAAACCAGTGATGTTTCACCGCCGCGACGAAGATCTGCCGAGCCCGAGCGCTCATGCACAGTCATCGCGACCCGGACATCAGGAGCCTGCCGGAATGCGTACGAGTCTCTCCAATAACAACATCGCGCTGAATCTGCCCGCCTCTTCAACCCTCGACCACAGCGTGGCCGGTGATGGCATCGCCGAACCGCTGCAATTGAGCCCGCGTCTGCACAACAGTGACCTCGCACCGACCAAGGTCGAAGGACGGCGTTGGGGCAAATACAGCATCTTTGCCCTGTGGACCAACGATGTGCACAACATCGCCAATTACTCGTTTGCCATCGGTCTGTACGCCCTGGGCCTGGGCGGCTGGCAGATTCTGCTGTCGCTGGGGATCGGCGCGGCGCTGGTGTATTTCTTCATGAACCTGTCCGGCTATATGGGGCAGAAAACCGGCGTGCCGTTTCCAGTGATCAGCCGGATCAGTTTCGGCATTCACGGGGCACAGATTCCTGCATTGATCCGGGCGGTGATCGCCATCGCCTGGTTCGGAATTCAGACGTACCTGGCGTCGGTGGTGTTTCGCGTGCTGCTCACGGCGATCCATCCCGGTTTCGCAGACTACGATCACAACTCGATCCTCGGCCTGTCGAGCCTGGGCTGGGTGTGTTTCGTGGCGATCTGGTTCGTGCAACTGGCGATCCTCGCCTACGGCATGGAAATGGTGCGCCGCTACGAAGCCTTCGCCGGGCCGGTGATTCTGCTGACCGTCGCCTGCCTCGCCGCGTGGATGTACACCCAGGCCAACGCGACCATTGCCTGGTCGATCCGCGAACCCCTGACCGGCGGTGAGATGTGGCGCAACATCTTTGCCGGCGGCGCCTTGTGGCTGGCGATCTATGGGACGCTGATCCTCAACTTCTGCGACTTCGCCCGCTCTTCGCCGTGCCGCAAAACGATCAAGATCGGAAATTTCTGGGGCCTGCCGGTGAATATTCTGGTGTTCGCCGGGATCACCGTCTTGCTGTGCGGTGCGCAATTTCAGATCAACGGGCGGATCATCGAAAGCCCGACCGAAATCATTGCGTCGATCCCCAACACGTTCTTTCTGGTGCTCGGCTGCCTGGCGTTCCTGATCGTCACCGTGGCGGTGAACATCATGGCCAATTTCGTCGCCCCGGCCTTCGTGCTCAGCAACCTGGCGCCGAAATACCTGACCTTCCGCCGCGCCGGGCTGATCAGCGCAACGATTGCTGTGCTGATCCTGCCGTGGAACCTCTACAACAGCCCGCTGGTGATCGTGTATTTCCTGTCCGGCCTCGGCGCCCTGCTCGGCCCGCTGTACGGCGTGATCATGGTCGACTACTGGTTGATCCGCAAAGGCCGGATCCACGTGCCGCAGCTGTACAGCGAACACCCGAACGGTGCGTATTACTACAGTCGCGGGGTCAATCTGCGGGCGGTCGCAGCGTTTATTCCGGCCGCCTTGATCGCGATCGTCCTGGCGCTGGTGCCGGGCTTCCACAGCGTCTCGCCCTTCTCTTGGCTGATCGGTGCCGGGATCGCCGGAATGCTCTACCTGATCATCGCCAAACGCCAGCCGCACTACGCCGACGTGGACGGTGAAGCCATCGCCGTCGAAAACGTCAGCCACTGAATCTTTTGGCGGCCCCTCGCGGGGCCGCAGAACCAACCGCAATAAGGACTTCCCATGCGCATTCTCGTGGTCAACGTCAACACCACCGAATCCATCACTCAGGCCATCGCTCGTTCGGCGCAGGCTGTCGCTTCCCCCGGCACCGAGATTGTCGGCCTGACGCCATACTTCGGCGCCGATTCAGTCGAGGGCAATTTCGAAAGTTATCTGGCGGCCATCGCCGTGATGGACCGGGTGATGTCCTACGACCAGCCGTTCGACGCGGTGATCCAGGCCGGCTACGGCGAGCACGGTCGCGAAGGTTTGCAGGAGTTGCTCAACGTGCCGGTGGTGGACATTACCGACGCGGCGGCCAGCACCGCGATGTACCTTGGCCACGCCTACTCGGTGGTGACCACGCTGGATCGCACCGTGCCGCTGATTGAGGATCGGCTGAAACTGTCCGGCCTGTGGGATCGCTGCGCCTCGGTGCGTGCCAGTGGCCTGGCGGTGCTGGAGCTGGAACACGAGCCGCAACGGGCGCTGGAAGCGATCGTGCATCAGGCGGAACTGGCGGTGACTCAGGATAAAGCCGAAGTGATCTGCCTCGGTTGCGGCGGCATGGCCGGGCTCGACGAGAAGATCCGCCAGCGCACCGGCGTGCCGGTGGTGGATGGCGTCACAGCGGCCGTGACCATCGCCGAATCGCTGGTGCGGCTGGGCTTGTCGACCTCCAAGGTACGCACCTATGCGACGCCACGGCCAAAAACCATCATCGGCTGGCCAGCACGTTTTGCGCGTTGAATCTGCCGCTCATCTGAAAATGAAGCCCCGGATGGTAGCCCCCTCCTTGCGCCCCCTTGTTTAGAGCCCTCAAAAGGAAGCCAATCAACCGCAGCCTTTGCACCTGATACTTCTGACAGTTGTGCCTGGTGGGATTCGCAGGCCCACTGACCGCTCGGCAACTCGATCAACGGCAGTTCCCGTTGCTTTCACGCAAATCCAGGAGGGTGAACATGAAAAATGCAACAGCTCGCTTGTACGCACTATTGATCCTTGGCGGCACCATGGCGTTTCTCAGCAGCACGGCGGCAACTGCAGCCGCGCTGTGCACGCCGCTCTGGTGCCCATAACGCTGAAGCATCAATGATGCGTTGTTGAACCGGCGCCTGCCTTCATTGGTGATCAGTGAAGGCAGGACGCTCAGTTACAACTCTTCAACTCGCAGCAAAGCGCGTGGCCAATCCCTGCTGCGCAAACTGCTCGATGACAAAATCGACGAACGCCCGAGTCTTGCCCGGTAGCAGTTTGTGTTCGGCGTAATAAATGGAGATGTTGCCGTCGTCGACGTACCAGTCCGGCAGGACCCGCTGCAACGTCCCCGCCTCAAGATAGCCGACGGCGAACGGCATGCTCACCAGCGCAATCCCCAACCCCTGCGCCGCCGTGGCGCAGGCGGCTTCGGAATCGCTCATGGTCATTCGCGCCTTGAGGGTCAGCGGGCTGTGTTGTCGGGTGCGATGCGTCAATTGCCAGGAGCGCACGCGACCAGTCTGCGGTGAGCGGATCAGGATGCCGTCGTGCAGTGTGAGGTCGTCCGGTTCGCTGATCGGTGCGTACCGATCCAGATAATCCTTGGAAGCCACCAACACCCGATGCGCTGGTGTCAGCCTGCGCGCCACCACGCCTTGGGGCAGTTCGAAGCCACCGCCAATCGCTGCATCGAAACCCTGGCCGATCAGATCGACCTGGCGGTTATCGAAGTGCCAGTCCGGGTTGATCGCCGGAAATCTTTTCAGGAATTCCCCCAGCAACGGCACGATGTACAAACGGCCGAACACCGTGCCCATGCTGACTTTCAGCGTACCCGCCGGTTGGCCGCCGGCGCTGGCCAGATTGTTCACCGCATTCTGGATAGTGGTGAGGCTGCCGCTGACCTCACTCAGAAACAATTGCCCCGCTTCCGTCAGGGTCAACCGACGGGTGCTACGCTGGAACAGCCTCACGCCGAGGCGCGCTTCCAGTTTCGCAACACTCTTACCCACGGCGGCCGGTGTCAGGCTCAGGCGTCGCGCGGCCTCGGCAAAGCTGCCGACTTCGGCGCTGCGCACGAAGCATTCGATACTGCTGAAGGTTTCCATGGCGGCCATTCTAAACTTTTGGTTTACACAGACTATAGCAACCACGGTCTACCCGCCTGTTGGCGAGGGGCAGATACTCGACACCACACCAAGGCAGCCTGCCTTGAAACTTCTGGAGATCGAACATGACCACTCAACACCTCAGCGGTAAAGTCGCTCTGATTCAAGGTGGCTCTCGCGGCATCGGTGCCGCCATCGTCAAACGCCTGGCTGCTGAAGGCGCCGCGGTTGCCTTTACCTACGTCAGCTCGGCCGCCAAGGCTGAAGAACTGCAAAACAGCATCACCGCTACCGGCGGCAAAGCCTTGGCGATCAAGGCTGACAGCGCCGACGCCGGCGCCATCCGCAACGCGGTGAACGCCACTGTCGAAACCTTTGGCCGCCTCGACATCCTGGTCAACAACGCCGGCGTGCTGGCCGTCGCGCCGCTGGAAGACTTCAAACTGGAAGACTTCGACCAGACCCTGGCAATCAACGTGCGCAGCGTGTTCATCGCCAGCCAGGAAGCCGCCAGACACATGGGCGAAGGCTCGCGCATCATCAACATCGGCAGCACCAACGCCGACCGCATGCCCTTCGCCGGTGGCGGCGTGTATGCGATGAGCAAGTCCGCGCTGGTTGGCCTGACCAAAGGCCTGGCCCGCGACCTCGGCCCACGGGGCATCACCATCAACAACGTGCAGCCCGGCCCGGTCGATACCGACATGAACCCGGCTCATGGCGAGTTCGCCGACAGCCTGATTCCGCTGATGGCGGTGGGTCGCTACGGTAAAGCCGAGGAAATCGCCAGCTTCGTCGCCTATCTCGCAGGCCCGGAGGCCGGTTACATCACCGGTGCCAGCCTGACCATCGATGGTGGTTTCGGCGCCTGATTGATCAGATAGTCGATAACGCAAAACGCCGCCCCTCCTTTAACAGAGGGGCGGCGTTTTTATGTCGGCGGTTTGATCAGGCCCAGTCGAGCGCCGGCAATCCGCATGCACTCGGCGTGAACGCTTTCAACGTACGAAGAATCCCGTCGGCGTGTGCGTATTTTTCATCGGCCATGGCGGCATCCGGAATGGCGATGGCGGTCATGCCGGCTGCTTTCGCCGCCGTCACGCCGAATGGCGAATCTTCGAACACCAGACAATCTTCCGGCGCTACACCCAGGCGACGCGCAGCGGTGAGGAAGATGTCCGGCGCAGGCTTGGCGGCGCCGACTTCCGGGTCGTCAGCGGTGACGATGAAGTCGAACAACGCGAACCAGTCGCGGTGCAAGGTGGTTTTCTGACCGAACGACTGACGCGACGAACTGGTGCCGACGGCAATCGGAATGTTGTGCGCCTTGAGGTGACGGATCAGTTCCTCGGCGCCCGGCATCGCTTGCGCGGTGGGAAAGCGCTCGCGCATCAGCGGCTCGCGGATCACCAGAAACTCTTCGGCGGTGATCGGCAGGTCCAGCGCCTCAACCACGTAGCGCGCCAGATCGCCAGCGCCGCGACCAATGATGTTCTGCTTGATGCTCCAGTCGAAGGTACGCCCGTAACGCGCGGCAATCAGTGAGGTGACCTCGGTGTAGATGCCCTCGGTGTCCAGCAGCAAACCGTCCATGTCGAAAATCACGGCCTTGATCGGGCCAAACGCCTTCAGCGGTGCATTCATCATCGGATCCGTTATCAAAGACATCCCGAGCGACGTGGATATCGCCGCTGCTCGGATCTGATTAAAGGGTTCAGCAGCATAACGAGCGCAGCCGAGGTTGAGCAACGGGCAATGTCGGTTGTCCGCCGAACGCCCTCCCGTACATTTAGAGAATCGCCCTACAGACATCGCCTACTCGGCTGACTTCTTTCCTGTTCGATCCCCCGCAAAGTTTCGCGCCATTCCCCCGATGCGCGCGAGTGACTGCCAATGCTTCCACCTGATCCACTCCTGAAACTGAACAACAGCATCGGTTTGCTGGTGGTTGCTGCGCTGAACCCTGATCAGCCTGACGTCGAAAAGCTGTTTCAGGAGTTTCGCCTTTGCCTCAACAACTATGACGCCTGGGCCGAGCAGTTCTGGACGGGCTCCGCGCTGGGTGTCGAGCAGGTGTTCCAGGTCGGCAACGATGTCCGGCTCAGTGCACCGGTTGGCAGCCGCAGCCCCATCAGTTCCTCCGTGGTCATGTGCCCCGCCACCGGCCCCCTGACGCTGGTGCACATGTTCGAAGCCGCACGGTTTGTGCCGATCGGCGACACGCCGGTGATCCTTGAACCGGTGATTTCCGATGTCGACGGCGTTTTGGGGTTCGGCGAACCGCTGCATCACACCATCGGCCCCACCGGCATTCTCGAGGTCAGCGACTGCGACCGGGGCCAGCGTTATCGCATCACCTTCTTTCCCGATGTTTCCACCGCGCATATCCAGACGTTGTACGCCTCGTATCAGGGCCTTGTTGATGGCCTGGAAGGCTGGCTGCGTGAGGAATGGAAAGGGTTTCAACCGCAGTGGACGGCGTTTTCCAGCGCCGGTTTCACCGAGCGTTACGGGCAGCTGCAACGGGCTGACTGGCACGGTTTCGAATCTGCGCTGAATGGCGTCTGGGATGACGTGAAACAGCTGTTTGCCCTGCTTGCAGACTTGCAGGCCAACAGCGAAAAGCTTCTGCAATACCTGTCCAGCGCTGAACTGGATGCTTTGCTCGCGGCGTCCTCCGAGGCCATCGCCAATGGCCTGCTGATGCTCGGCGACGAGCCGTTGCTGTTCATTTATCTGGCGGCCTTTACCAGCTGGCTGAAGATGCTGCCGCCGCAGTATCTGGCCGAGGTGCTGGCTGAAGTTCGGACTGAGCTGCTGGTCAGTTTTCTGCTGATGTGTGTGTCGGGTGGCATGGGTGTGCCGCTGCGGTTGAGCACCCAGGTACTGGGCAAGATCAAGTCGCCGCGTGCGCGGGAATGGCTGGCGGCGTCGGCGTTGCGGCTGGCGGAGCTGACCTCGGCGCCTGACCTGACCCGCCATGCGAGCGCTTTGAAACCGTTGATGGTCAATGCGCGGCAGGCGCCGTTGCGACCGACACCGGCCATTCCGCTGGAAATTCGCACAGCCGATTCGCTGGTGCTGAAGGTGCCCAATCCAGCCGCCATTGCCCGCGACAAGTCCCACGGCATGACGCGAATGGAGCGGCATGAGCCTCGGGATGAGGCTTCGGATCAGTCGAAAAATCCCAACGGTGACAGCGCCGATTGTGCACCGAGGACCTGCACCAATGGGTGTCCGGTGTCGATGGTCACCGGCGAAGAATTGTTGACCCTGACTGACGGGGTGCTCGATGGGCTGCTTCCATTTGAGTTCAGCCGGTTGTATCGCAGCAGTGCGGCGGAAATTGATGTCGGGTTGGGGTTTGGCTGGAGCCATTCGCTGGCGCATCGGCTGGAGGTTGATGGCGCTTCGGTGGTCTGGGTCGACCATGAGAACCGGCGCACGCGGTTTCCGCTGCCGAATGTCGAGCGGCCGGCCATTCACAACAGCCTGTCGCGGGCGGCGATCTTTCTCGGGGATGAGCCGGAGGAGCTGATTGTTGCGCTGGCGGGGGACGCGGCGCGGTTTTATCACTTTCGGGTTGGGCGTCTGACGGCTGTCAGCGATGCGTATGGCAATCGTCTGACGGTGCATCGGGATCTTTCCGACCGGATTCAGCGGCTGGATAACGGCGCGGGCCGTTCGCTGCTGTTGCGCTATGAGCGGGCGCATCTGGTCGCGGTCGATTATCAGGTTTTTCGGGAGTCTGCCTGGCGTACCGAGCAGACGCTGGTCAGCTACCGCTTTGATGCCCGCCATCGATTGATCGAGGCGGCGAACGCCGTCGGCGAGACTGAGCGTTACGACTACGACGACCAGCACGTCATTCTGCAACGGCAACTGGCCGGCGGTGCGAGTTTCTTCTGGGAGTGGGAACGCGCCGGCAAGGCGGCGCGCTGCGTGCGGCACTGGGCGTCGTTTTCGCAGATGGACACGCGTTACGTCTGGGATGACGCCGGCAGTGTCACGGTGCAGTACGTCGACGGCACTGAAGAAACCTACGTCCACGACGATACGGCGCGGTTGGTGCGCCAGGTTGCCGCCGATGGTGGCGAACAGCTCAAGGCCTACGACGCACAGGGCCGATTGGTCGCCGAGCAGGATGCGCTGGGGGCGGTCACCGAATACCGCTACGACGATGCCGGACGGCTGATCGCGCTGATTCCGCCGGACGATGCGCCGACGTCCTACGAGTACCGCAACGGTTTCCTGCACAGTCGTTCACGTGGCGATGCCGTGTGGACGTACCGGCGTAATGCCCAGGGTGATATCACCGAAGCGGTCGACCCGGATGGCCATGTCACCCACTACCACCGCGATGCACAGGGGCGGTTGCTGTCGATCCGTTATCCGGATTCGGGTCGGCATGTGTTCGTGTGGAACGACCTGGGCCAACTGGTCGAAGAAAGTCTGCCGGACGGTGGGGTTCGCAAGTTTTCCTACGATGCGCTAGGGCGGCGGATTACGGCGCAGGACGAGCATGGCGCGGTCACCCGTCATGCATGGGATGCCGTTGGCCGGCTGATCCAGACCACCTCGCCGAATGGTGCCACCCGCGCCTGGTCCTACAGCGCCTACGGCCAGGTCACCGCCGAACGCGATGAACTGGGGCGCATCACCCGCTACGAGTATGACGATGACCTGCATTTGGTCAGCCGGCGAATCAACCCCGACGGCACGCGCCTGCAGTACCGCTACGACCATGCGCAGCTGCTGCTCACGGAAATCGAGAACGAGTCCGGCGAAAAGTATCGGCTGGACTACACGCCCACCGGACTGATCCGACAGGAAACCGGCTTCGATGGCCGGCGCACCGCCTACGCCTACGACCGCAACGGTCATCTGCTGGAGAAGACCGAGTTCGGCGACGACGGCTCGACGCTGGTCACCGCTTACCAACGTGACAGCGCCGGACGATTGCTGCTCAAGACCCTGCCGGACGGGGTCGAGGTCAGCTACCGGTATGACCGCCTCGGTCGACTGGTCGGCGTGGATGACGGCCAGGATCACCCGCTGGCCTTCGAATACGACCTGCAGGACCGGCTGGTGCGCGAGCATCAGGGCTGGGGCACCCTGCGTTACGCCTACGACGCCTGCGGCCAGCTCACCCGCCTGCGTCTGCCGGACAACAGCAAACTCGATTACCACTACGCCAAGGGCGGGGCGCTGACCGCGATCGACCTCAACGGTGCCTTGCTGACCCGCCACGTCTACCAGAACGGCCGCGAACAGCAGCGCCAGCAGGGCCTGCTGCTCAGCGAATACACCTACGACGAACAGGGCCGCTTACGCGCCCACGCCGTAGGCCATCAACGCAGTGCGCTGTACCGCCGCGACTTTGCCTACAGCGCCAACGGCAACCTCGAACACATCGCCGACACCCGCCACGGCCAGCGCAGCTACACCTACGACGCCCTAGACCGGCTGATCCGCGTACGCCACACCCGCGACGATGTGCCGGAAAACTTCGCCCACGACCCGGCCGGCAACCTGCTGATGCAGGATCGCCCCGGCCCGACGCAGATCAAAGGCAACCGCCTGTTGATGCAGGGCGACCGCCACTACGACTACGACGCCTTCGGCAACCTGATCCGCGAACGCCGCGGCCGCGCGCAAACCCTCGTCACCGAATACCGCTACGACAGCCAACACCGCCTGATCGGCCTGACCCGCCCGGATGGCAAAACCGCGACCTACCAATACGACGCCTTCGGCCGGCGCATCCGCAAGACCGTCGACGGCCAGAGCACCGAATTCTTCTGGCAAGGCGACCATCTGATCGCCGAAAGCAGCCCGACCCAGCACCGCAGCTTCATCTACGAACCCGGCACCTTCCGCCCGCTGGCGATGCTCGACGGCAAAGGCCCGAAACGCGCCTGCCCGTTCTACTACCAACTCGACCACCTCGGCACCCCGCAGGAACTGACCGACTACAGCGGCGAGATCGTCTGGTCAGCCAAATACAGCGCCTACGGCAAGGTCACCTCGCTGGAGCTCGCGACCGAGGACTACCTGACCCAGCCACTACGGTTTCAGGGGCAGTATTTCGATGAAGAAAGCGGGCTGCATTACAACCGGCATCGGTATTACGACCCGGACGTGGGCCGGTACCTGACGCCGGATCCGGTGAAGCTGGCGGGTGGGCTGAATCAGTACCGGTACGTGCCGAATCCGACGGGGTGGGTGGATCCGTTGGGGTTGACGTCCAATTGTCCGCCGCCGAACAAGCCGGGGTGTCCGGTGCCGGATGGGGTGGGTGATTCGGTTGTTGACGAAGGTGAACCGCTGATTCCGAAGCCAAAATCTCGACCCGAAAATTTTGGGAGTGATGAAAAGCTTGCCGGGCATTTTGAAAAGCATGGCGCCGAATTTAAAGCGATGAGCAATGAAGAGTACTTACTCACCGCGCGAGGCGTTGTGAATCAAGGCACGCGTGTGGAGTACTTATACAAGGGAGAGGTGCGAGCAGGGTATATCCAGTTGATGGGGACTAACCGAAAAGGTGAAGCGAAATTCGCTTTCGTTGGCACCAACACCAATAATGAAATTACGACTCTACACACCAAAAGTGGAAAAGAGTTTTGGCGGACAATCAATGGTAATGCACAAGATAAAACAGTGAGGCCTGCTCATGACTAAGACGTACAAAGCATTGGTTGTCGAAATAGACCCGTATGTAGAAGAAGCTATTTTGCTGGTTGTAGAGGGCGTAGCGGTCAGGTGCTTCGTAAGCTACAGCCCTTCAAAAATTGAGGTGGGAAAAACTTACAACGTTGAGTTCGAAATGGTGTTATCCGATGAAGAATGTGTATCACCTGCACAATTCGAAAAAACGCAGATCAAGATGCTCGGTAGCGGATTCCCCTGTGAGATTTATGGCTACCTGGATGGCGAAGTTTTCCGGTCGTTTGTCGATTTTACTGATCAGGATATCCACTACGAATTCCCACGTCTGAATGGGCAATTTGTCAAAATCAACGCGGACAGGATTGATGTTTCGTTTGTTCAATAGCGAATAGCAGGGGTTAGACCGCTGCTCCACGGACATTAGTGCGGACAGGGAAGTCAGCGTTGACCAATTGGCCGCGGCGCATTGAGGTCCGGGAGGATATCGCTGTCTAGTAGGCGCACGCCAAGTTCAACGAGGCGAGTGCCCAATCACTCATCATCATCAAAATCCTCATACTCAAGCTCCTCCTCACCCTCCATAAGCGGAACCGTCGCATCATCCATCAACGACCCCGGATCTTCATTCCCCGGATCATTGATAAACGGCAATCCGCTCGGGCCTTTTACTTCCTTGCCTTCGGTTTCGGGAGTCATGGCGCACCTCATTAATCTCAAATGTGTAAACGTTCGAAAAGTATGGTCGCTATTCGTTCCTGCGCATGACGCGCAGGCGCAAAAAACCCGGCATAAAGCCGGGTTTTCGTAGAACCGATCACTCAACGATGACGATTCTTGTGTTTGTACTTGTGCTTATGACCACCGCCGGAGTGCGACTTGCCGCCATCGTCACCCAGGTTGTTGCCGACCGCACCACCCGCTGCGCCGCCCAACCCTGCGCCGATGGTCGAACCGGTGGAGCCGCCGAGGCTGTTGCCGATCACTGAACCGCCTGCGGCGCCGAGGCCACCGCCAATGGCGGCTTCCGTGCGATTGCGTTTGTTCGCGCCGACAGCACTGCCGGCTGCACCACCAACACCAGCGCCCACCGCAGCACCGGTGCTGCCGCCGAGCTGGCCGCCGACCACGTTGCCCAGCGCGCCACCCAATCCGCCACCCACGGCGGCTGTGCCATCACCAGCGGCCATGGCGCCTTGAGCTACCAGTAATCCCAAAACCAATGCGGATAATGTCAAGCGCATACAGACCTCACAGGTCCCGAGTCGGGACGGTTCGCCCGCGGAGGGGGCTACGTAGCATTGGAGGCGAATTCGGGAAAAACGTTCAGCAACGAAAAGGCCCGGCATCAAACCGGGCCTTTTCAGACATGCGTTGGCAATCAGTGACGCTTGTGACCCTTGGACAGATTGCTGCCCACCGCGCCACCGGCTGCGCCGCCCAGGCCTGCACCGATGGTGGCGCCAGTCTTGCCGCCCAGGCTGTTACCGATCACCGAACCGCCCGCCGCACCGACACCGCCACCGATGGCTGCTTTGGTACGGGCACCTTTCTTGGCAGCCAATGCGCTGCCGGCAGCACCGGCTACACCAGCACCAATCGCTGCACCGGTGCTGCCGCCCATTTTCTGGCCAACCACGTTACCCAGCGCGCCGCCGAGACCGCCACCCAGTGCGGCGGTACCGTCACCAGCCATTGCACCTTGAGCAACCAGAAGCCCCAGAACCAGAGCAGGCAGAGTTAAACGCATGACGAAAACCTCAACAGAAGGAAGAAAAAAGGGCGCAGATTGAATGCTGTTGTCGCGGCAATGTCCAGCGTTGCAGCGCACTTGGCGCCGATTGGACAGCGGATATGGAAAAGGTTTTATGACGGACAAAAAAAAGCCCGCTGGGGAGACGGGCTGGAGACTTGCTTTCTAACGGATGGCTTCACCCTACTCAGGCGGGTGTGAAAAGTTTGTGAAAAAACCGGACAAAAGCTTCAATCAATGTAGGACGCTTCTCTACCAGGCAGGCATAAAAAACCCCGTTCAATGACGGGGCTCTGCGGGACAGGACTCACTTTCTGGAGCGGGTGGTGACCTTGGGCAGAAACTTCGCCTTCGGGCCCTTGGGTGCCGTGGACTTGATCTTGCCGGTCTGCACCGGATCCTCGCCAAATCCGGCCTGATACTCCGTCTGGCCGCAGCGCACGCAATTATTGAATGAAAATTCAGCCCCGTCGTCTTCGATGTACGGATCAGTCATCTTTGCTCCCCTTCTCAAATGCGGGCCGACACCGGCAAACCCTTTCGCCTGAAAAAATATCGACCTCCAAGGCTTTTGAGACTAGCCGGTCATTCCTGGACTTGTGGTTCAGATCACCCGGAGCCCGACGAATGGCCCACGGAAATTAAACACAATGACGAACCGTTGGTCTCACGCGGCTAAAGATTCCCGGCGACCGGCCGCTGCCCTTTTTCCTACGCAATAAATCTCAAGGAGAGAACATGGAAATCAAAGGATTACCGACACTGCCTGTTGTAAAGCTCACGGATGAACAGATCGCCGCCGGCAAGGCCGGGGCGGAGAAACTCAAGGAAAAGATCGCTTCGGGTGAAATCGTCATCAAGCAGCCGACCGGACCGAGTCCGTTGCAGCCTGGCGTGATCTACCACCCGGACCCGGTTCAGCCAGTTCAACCCGGCGATACGCCGCCTCTCGTCGCGATCGACACGCCGCTGACCTACAATTCGAAAGGCACCATCCTGCTCAAACCGCAGGGCTGATTATCAGCACAGAGCCCATTCCGTTGAATGGGCTCACTAGCCTCAGCGCAACTTGACCGCCGTACCGGTCGCAAACACCACCACCATGCCACCCTTCCCTGCGGGCATGCTGATCTCGAAATCCACCCCGACCACCGCATCCGCCTGCAAAGCCCGCGCACGTTCCTTGATCTCGTCAGTCGCCTGGATACGTGCCTCCTTCAATGCCCGCTCCAGCGTCTGCGAACGCCCGCCAAAAAAGTCCCGCATGCCCGCGAACATATCGCGAATCACATTCACGCCCTGCACCGACTCGGCACTGACGATGTCCAGATACGCCGTAATCTGCCGGCCTTCGATGGAGTGGGTGGTGGAAATGATCATGGAGGTCGTCCTTTTACATGCCGGATAAAACCGCGATTGTAATGCCCTGGCAAAGGGATGCCGAACCGATCTCTGTGACCAAAAAAATCCGGACGCCAGAATGCACAAAACCCCTGGTTTCTTTCGAAACCAGGGGTTTTGTTTACATCGAATTTGGCGGTGAAGGAGAGATTCGAACTCTCGATACAGTTTCCTGTATACACACTTTCCAGGCGTGCTCCTTAAGCCACTCGGACACTTCACCGTATCTCTTCAAACATGTTCTGTCTGTCGAGGCGCGCTAATGTAGTCGAAAGCTTTTCTGATGGCAAACTTTTTTTCAGAATTTTCATGCGGTTAAGCGAAAAAGCCGCGACCGCCATCGAGAGTCCATGGCGATCCGGCCAATCTCGGGCAAACGCGGCCCTTCTAGATAGGCGCGCAGGCGTCAGGCACCGGGCGCGTTGCAGCGCATCGGCCAGTAAACAGTGACTGGCGGGTCAGTCACAGTGCTTTACCTGACCGACGACGGTGGGTAACGTCTGCCCATCTTTCTTATAAGGAATTGCGCCATGAGCGACCTGATTGCCTACCACCTCGAAGACGGTATCGCGACCCTGACCCTGAGCAACGGCAAGGTCAACGCCATTTCCCCGGACGTGATCGCGGCCTTCAACGCGGCGCTGGATCAGGCGGTGGCGGATCGTGCCGTTGTGATCATCACCGGCCAGCCGGGCATTCTCTCTGGCGGCTACGACCTGAAAGTAATGACCGCCGGCCCTAAAGAGGCGGTGTCGCTGGTGACTGCCGGTTCGACTCTGGCCCGTCGTCTGCTGTCGCATCCGTTCCCGGTGATCGTCGCTTGCCCGGGTCACGCCGTGGCCAAAGGTGCATTCATTCTGTTGTCCGCCGACTACCGCATAGGTGTCGACGGCCCGTTCAGCATCGGTCTGAATGAAGTGCAGATCGGCATGACCATGCACCATGCCGGTATCGAGCTGGCCCGTGATCGTCTGCGTCGCTCGGCCTTCCATCGCTCGGTGATCAATGGCGAGATGTTTGATCCGCAAAGCGCAGTGGATGCCGGTTTCCTCGACAAGGTTGTCGCGGCCGAAGAGTTGCAAGGTGCCGCCCTCGCCGCCGCGCGTCAGTTGAAGAAGATCAACATGACCGCACACAAGAACACCAAGCTGAAAGTACGCAAGGCGCTACTGGAAGCCCTGGACAACGCGATCATCCAGGATCAAGAGCATCTGGGCTGATACCCGGCTCATTCCGATTCTGAAAAGCCCGACCGTCGTGTCGGGCTTTTTCTTACACGACCAGTTAAAAACTCTGCAGCAGCTCTAGGACGCCTCTGACCAACAAGTCGGAAACATGCGCTTAAACATCGCCCATCTCCGGACTCTATAGCGGCAATTGCCGAAAACAGTGCACATCCGTACACTGCGCCACCTTTTGTCCCGATGGGCCTTAAAATGCTGTTCGTGTTTCGTATGTTGTTGATGGGCCTGCACTTTATTCTGGCGGGAATCCTCGGTGTGATCCTCGGGCTGTGCCGCCCATTCAATCCGGACAACAGTCGTCTGTGTGCCCGTCTCTATGCACTGCCGGCCATGTGCATTTTGCGTTTGCGAGTGAAAGCCGATGTCGGGCCGTTGATGAACAAGCCCGACAGCTGCGTGATCATCGCCAACCATCAGTCCAACTATGACCTGTTCGTGTTCGGCAACGTGGTGCCGCGCCGTACCGTGTGCATCGGCAAAAAGAGCCTGAAGTGGGTGCCACTGTTCGGGCAGCTGTTCTGGCTGGCGGGCAATGTGTTGATCGATCGCGGGAACGCGCACAAGGCGCGCCAGTCGATGCTGACCACCACCGACACTTTGCAGCACAAAGACACCTCGATCTGGGTCTTCCCGGAAGGCACCCGCAACCTGGGTGAAGAACTGCTGCCATTCAAAAAAGGCGCGTTCCAGATGGCCATCGCCGCCGGGGTGCCGATCGTTCCGGTGTGTGTCAGCAGCTACATCAAGCACATGCGTCTGAACCGCTGGCACAGCGGGAAAGTTCTCATACGCTCGCTGCCGGCAATTCCTACCGCTGGCCTGACCATGGATGACATGCCCATGCTCATCAACCAATGCCGCGAGCAGATGCGCGAATGTATCGATGCGATGGATCGGCAGCTGCAAGCCGCGTGAATAAAGAAGCCCGCCCAGTGCGGGTTTTCTTTTGCCCGGTGAACTGTGCAGATTTCACTGACTCTCAAGCAGCGACACGGCTAAGCTGAAGCCATGCCTCCCCTGCCATCTGCCAAGAAGAAGTGAATCAACACCATGGGTCGAGTTGTTGCTGCTGCGGTTTACAGCGCTGGTAAGAAAGTCACCAATATTTCCCTCGACGAAGGCGCGGCCTGGGCCGCCAAGACCGGCCACTTTGTCTGGATCGGCCTCGAAGAGCCGAGCGCCCAGGAACTGTCCAACCTGCAACGCCAGTTCAACCTGCACGAACTGGCTATCGAAGACGCTCTGGAAAAACACAGCCGGCCAAAGCTGGAAACCTTTGGCGACGCGCTGTTCATCGTCACCTACTCGCCGGTGCGCGAACACGGGATTCTGCAGTTCATCGAAACCCATATCTTCGCTGGTAACGGCTACATCATCACCGCGCGTAACGGTCATTCGGCGTCCTACGCCCACGTCCGCCAGCGCTGTGAGGCACGGCCGCTGCTGCTGGAACACGGGGAAGATTTCGTACTGTATGCGCTGCTGGATTTCGTGATCGAGAACTATCAGCCGGTGGGCGAAGCGATCCACGCCGAGATCGATGAGCTGGAACGCAACGTGCTGTGCAGTGCGCTCAATGAACACGACATCCAGAAACTCCATGGCCTGCGCCGAGACGTCTTGCGTTTGCGCCGTTACGCGGCGCCGATGGTGGAAATCGGCGAGGAGCTGCAGAAGCTGAGCTTCCCCTTCATCGACAAGAACATGCGCCCGTACTTCCGTGATGTGCAGATCCATGTGACGCGGCAGATGGAAGACCTGACCACCCTGGCCGACATTGCCAGCCAGACCATCGAAATCGGCGTGCTGCTGGAGGCGTCACGCCAGAGCGTGGTGCAGCGCAAATTCGCCGCGTGGGCGGCGATTCTGGCATTCCCCACGGCGGTGGCGGGGATCTACGGGATGAATTTCCAGAACATGCCGGAGCTGAGCTGGCACTACGGCTATTTCGGCGTACTGGGCTTTATCACGGTCGGCTGCGTGAGCCTGTGGGCGAGCTTCAAGAAATCCGGTTGGCTATAAGAAAAAACGCCCCCGTGCAAGGCACGAGGGCGTTCGAATTCAAGCGGCGGTCGGCTTGTGCGCCACGAAGCGCATCATCCACTCCGCCACCGTGGTGCCGTGGTGCTGATGTTCCAGGCTGGCCACACCCTTGCTGTACACCTGCTCGCCCAGCGCTTCCTGACGCAGATCCAGCAACGCCCGCGAGTAGTCGTGAATGAACTCCGGATGCCCCTGGAAGCACAGCACCTGATCGTTGATGTGGTACGCGGCGAACGGGCAGAAATCGCTGGAAGCAATCACCGTCGCGTTCTCCGGCAACGCCGTGACCTGATCCTGGTGGCTGATCAACAGCGTCAGCTCTTCGCGCACCGGGCTCATCCACGGCGCCTTGGCCGCCAGTTTGTAGTTGTGAATGCCAACTCCCCAACCCTGCGTAGCGCGCTCGCTTTTGCCGCCCAGCAGCAGCGCCAGCAGTTGATGGCCGAAGCACACGCCGAGCAGTTTGTCGCCCCGCTCGTAGCGAGTCAGCAGGTATTGCTTGAGGGTCTGGATCCACGGGTCGGTGCCGAACGAATCGGCCTTGCTGCCGGTGACCAGATACGCATCGAAAGTCAGGTCATCACTCGGATAGTCGCCCTGCATCACGTTGTACACCGTGAACTCGGCGGCGATCGGCTGTTGCGAGAACAGGCGCTGGAACATCTGCCCGTAACCCTGATATTCATCGACCAGTTCCGGACGCAGGATGTCGGTTTCCAGAATGCAGATGCGTAGCGACATAAAAAATACCTGACACGTGATGGGAATAATGCACACCCCAGAGCCTGCCTTGAAACCACCCGGCAAGGCAAGCCCCGAAATGCCTCCCCTCCCCGTTAGAACAACTCGCCTTTCGCGGCTTTTTCCAGCAGCAACGCAGGCGGTGCGAAACGCTCGCCGTACTGTTCCGCCAGGTACTGCGCCCGCGCGACGAAGTCCTTCACGCCATATTGATTGATGAACTGCAACGCGCCGCCCGTCCATGCCGCAAAACCGATGCCGAAGATCGAGCCGACATTGGCGTCCGCCGTCGACGTCAGCACGCCCTCCTCCACACAGCGCACGGTCTCGATGGCCTGCACGAACAGCAGTCGATCACGCACATCCTTGGGCGAAATCTGCCCGTCGGCTTTCTCGAAACGGGTTTTCAGCTCGGGCCACAAATGTTTCTGCCCACCCGCGGGGTACTCATAAAAACCGCCTCCCGCTGCCTTGCCCGGCCGCTTGTATTCGTTGAGCAGCAAGTCAATCACGGCGAACGCCGGGTGCTCAATCAGCGGTTTCCCTTCTGCCTGCAGGTCTTTGGCCGTTTGCTGACGGATATGGCTCATCAGGCTGAGGGAAACTTCGTCGGAGATCGCCAGCGGCCCGACAGGCATGCCGGCCTTGCGCGCTTCGGTCTCGATCATCGGCGCACTGACGCCCTCACCCAGCATGGCAATGCCTTCATTGGTGAAAGTGCCGAATACCCGCGAAGTGAAGAAACCACGACTGTCGTTGACCACAATCGGGGTTTTCTTGATTTGCAGTACGAAATCGAACCCGCGTGCGAGGGTTTCGTCGCTGGTTTGCGCGCCTTTGATGATTTCCACCAGCGGCATCTTTTCCACCGGGCTGAAGAAGTGCAGGCCGATGAACTTGCTTTGATCCGGCACTGCGGTCGCCAACCCCGTGATGGGCAAGGTCGACGTGTTGGAAGCAATCACCGCGTCGGCGCCGACCACCTGCTGTGCTGCTGCCGAGACCTTGGCCTTGAGATCACGATCCTCGAATACCGCCTCAATGATCAGATCGCAACCTGCCAGATCGGCGTCGCTTTCGGTCGGATGGATGCGCGCCAGCACCGCTTCACGCTGCTGCGCAGTCATCTGCCCGCGAGCGACTTTCTTGTCCAGCAATGCCGCCGAATGGGCTTTGCCCTTTTCCGCAGCCGCGAGGTTGATGTCTTTGAGCACCACGTCGATCCCGGCCGATGCGCTGACATAGGCGATCCCGGCGCCCATCATGCCCGCGCCGAGCACGCCCACGCGCTTCGTCACATAAGGCGCAAAACCCTGCGGCCGCGATCCGCCGGCGTTGATTTCATTGAGCTGGAACCAGAAGGTGCCAATCAGGTTTTTCGAGATCTGGCCGGTGGTCAGTTCGGTGAAATAACGGGTTTCGATCAGGTGCGCGGTGTCGAAATCCACCTGCGCGCCTTCCACCGCCGCACACAGAATCTTCTCCGGCGCCGGCAACGTGCCCTGGGTTTTGGTGCGCAGGATCGACGGCGCAATCGCCAGCATCTGCGCGACTTTCGGATTGGATGGCGTGCCGCCGGGAATCTGATAGCCCTTCACATCCCAACGCTGCACGGCCGCGGGATTGGCCAGAATCCAGGCCCGGGCCTTGGCCAGCAGCTCATCGCGATCCGCTGCCAGTTCATCAATCAGCCCCGCCTGCAACGCCTGCTGCGGACGGACTTTCTTGCCTTCAAGCAGATACGGCAAAGCCTTTTCGATGCCCAGCATGCGCACCATCCGCACCACGCCACCGCCGCCCGGCAACAGGCCGAGGGTCACTTCCGGCAAACCGAGCTGCACCGACGCATCGTCCAGTGCCACGCGGTGGTGGCAGGCCAGGCAGATTTCCCAGCCGCCGCCGAGCGCCGCGCCGTTGATCGCCGCGACCACCGGTTTGCCGAGGGTTTCCAGGGTGCGCAACTGGCCCTTGAGGGTCAGCACCATGTCATAGAAGGCCTTGGCTTCGGGCTTGCCGACCTTGATCAGTTCATTCAGGTCGCCACCGGCGAAGAAGGTTTTCTTGGCCGAGGTGATGATCACCCCGGCGACGTCCTCTTTTTCCGCCTGCAAACGGGCGACGCTTTCGGCCATGGCCTCGCGGTACACCGAGTTCATGGTGTTGGCGCTCTGGCCCGGCATGTCGATGGTCAGGAGGACGATGCCGTCCTGGCCTTTTTCGTAACGAATGGCTTGGGTCATGACAGGATTCCTTGGGGTCAGAGGCGTTCGATGATGGTCGCGATGCCCATGCCGCCGCCGACGCACAGTGTCGCGAGGCCGTAGCGCAGGCGCCGGGCTTCCAGTTCATCGAGCAAGGTGCCGAGGATCGCGCAACCGGTGGCGCCCAGCGGGTGGCCCATGGCGATCGAGCCGCCATTGACGTTGACCTTGTCCGGGTCGACAGCCATGTCCTTGATGAACTTCAGCACCACCGAGGCGAACGCCTCGTTGACTTCAAACAAGTCGATGTCTTCCACCCGCAGCCCGGCCTTGGCCAACGCCTTGCGAGTGGCCGGCGCCGGGCCGGTGAGCATGATGGTCGGATCGGTGCTGGTGACCGCCGTGGCGACGATCCGCGCCCGGGGTTGCAGGCCCAACGCGCGGCCCTTGGCCTCGGAGCCGATCAACATCAGCGCCGCGCCGTCGACGATCCCCGAGCTGTTGCCCGGCGTGTGCACATGGTTAATCCGCTCGACATGGCTGTAGACCCGCAACGCCGTGGCGTCGAAGCCCATCTGGCCAATCATTTCGAAACTCGGCTTGAGCTTGCCCAGACCTTCAAGAGTCGACTCGGCGCGAATGAACTCATCGTGATCGAGCAGGATGATGCCGTTCTGGTCCTGCACCGGCACCAACGACTTGTTGAACGAACCGTCGGCCCGGGCACGGGCGGCTTTCTGTTGCGAATGCAGCGCGTAGGCATCGACGTCCTGGCGGCTGAAGCCTTCAAGGGTGGCGATCAGGTCGGCGCCAACGCCTTGTGGCGTGAAGTGGCTGTGCAGGTTGGTCTGCGGGTCCAGCGCCCAGGCGCCACCGTCGCTGCCCATCGGCACGCGGGACATGGACTCCACACCACCGACCACTACCAGATCCTCGAACCCGGAGCGCACTTTCATCGCCCCCAGGTTCACCGCTTCCAGCCCCGAGGCGCAGAAGCGGTTGATCTGCACACCCGCGACGCTGACGTCCCAATCGGCCACCTGCACGGCGGTCTTGGCGATGTCGGAGCCCTGATCGCCAATCGGCGTGACGCAACCGAGCACCACGTCATCGACCTGGCTGGTGTCCAGCGCGGTGCGCGCCTGCAAAGCGGTCAGCAGCCCGGCCACCAGGTTCACCGGTTTGACGCTGTGCAGCGAACCATCGGCCTTGCCCTTGCCACGGGGCGTGCGTAACGCGTCGAAAATCAAAGCTTGGGTCATGACGTCCTCGAACCTGTGCGGTGAGTGAAATTCGTGCTGTCACTGTTGTCTTCGCAGGCGACGGATTCAATGACCACAGCGCTCAATGACGTTGACGCGCACGCTCAGACGGACGGTCATCCATGGCTTGGTTAACCGGTTCAGGTGTGCGAGCTGTCTAGCAAACGGGCGGCAAAGAAGCTGGCAATGGGCCTCATGCCTTTTTAATCGCAACCGGTAGCAAGTACATACGAAATGGATCTAAGCGAAGCGTGACGCGGGCCCTAAGGTGAAGATGTACGTTGTTGTCGTCGGGTTTTGCCGAGGCAGACGTTCTTCAACAGGAAGTGCAGCGCTTGCCATCATGGATATGCAGGCAGGCATCAGGAAATAACAAAAAAGGCGGTCAAGCCATGTTCAAACAACCGAAAGTACGGCAAGCAGGACTCATTCTTTTCGCCACGACGCTGTTGTTGATTCTGCCGAACCTGACCAAGGTCCTCGGCTGACTCAAGCGGCAGGTATTGTTTATCGCCACTGAAAATGTGACTGGCCCGCTATCCGGGCCAGCGTGGCTGTGCCAACCTTTGCGCACTTCCACGACACGGACGGCGATCATTTGAAAACGCTCATTCTGTTCGGGGCCATGCTGCTGAGCATGCCCCTGACTGCCGCGCAGCTGAACCTGGAGCTGGGCGCGAACAGCCGCACCTGGCAGACCGAGGAGTTGCTCAAGCATCCTCAGGTACAAACCCTCACGGTCAAGAATGATGTGTCCTACAAGAAGGACATGACTTATCGGGCCGTGCCGATTGCCGCGCTGCTGACCGGCATCAAACCGGACGATCACCTGCAAGCCGTAGCGCTGGACGGTTTTGCCGCTGAGCTGTCTGCGGCTCCATTGCTAAAAACCCAAGGCTCACGCGCCTGGCTGGCCATCGAGGATCCGGCGCAGCCCTGGCCGCCGCTGTCGGAAGGCAAGCACAGCGCCGGGCCGTTTTATCTGGTGTGGACCGATCCGCAGGCCGGCAATATCAGCCCGGAACAATGGCCATTCGAAGTGGCGAGCATCAAGCGCATGGCACCGGTGGCCGAACGCTTCCCTGCCCTGTTGCCGGCCCCTGCGCTGAAGGCCGATGACCCGGTGAATCAGGGGTTTGCACTGTTCCAGAAGAACTGCCTGGCCTGCCATCGCCTGAATGGCGCGGGCGATGCGCAGTTTGGGCCGGATCTGAATATCCCGTACAACCCGACGGAGTACTTCGGCGCGGATTTCCTCAAGCGCTACATCCGCGATCCGCAGAGTCTGCGTCAGTGGCCGCAGGCGAAGATGCCGGGGTTTACCGCCGAGGTGTTGCCGGATGCGGATCTGCAGAAACTGATCGGGTATTTGCAGCACATGGCCGGGCGCAAGGTTGCGCCCGCCAAGTAAACCGACCACATCGTTTACTGCTGCTGCACCGAGATGATTGGCGCTGGTGTCGGCGACACCAGCACTTTCGCGTGCATCTGCTCTGACCCGCCGCCCCGACGCATGCCGCGCACCGGACAGGCATCCAGATAATCCAGACCCACTGCCAGTTTCAGGTGCCGCTCCGGCCGCGCCAGCTCATTGGTCACGTCAAAGCTGTACCAGGCGTCATCGATCCAGGCTTCGGCCCAGGCGTGACTGGCCAGATGCTCGCAATCCTCGCTGTACAGATAACCCGACACATAACGTGATGGCACCCCGAGGCTGCGTGCGCAGGCCAGGAAAGCGTGGGCGTGGTCCTGGCAAACACCCGCCCGCCCGGCAAACGCTTCGGCGGCGCTGGTGTCGACTTCGGTGGAACCCGGCTTGTAAGTCATGTGCTGGTTCAAACCGTGCATCAGATCGATCAATGCGTTGCGGTCGCGGCGTTGTTTGCATGAATTCTCGGCAAACGCGCGCAATGCCTCGTCAGCCTCGGTCAGCCGGGTGAACCGCAGGAACGGCAGCGCCGACTGACTCTCGTGCTCCGCCTCGCGCAATTCGTCGATATCAACCTGCCCCCGGGCGCCGATGATGATCGCTTCGTGGGGCTCGTCCATGGTCAGCACGTGCAGGATGTTGCCGAACGGATCGAGCTGGGCGCGCACCGGGCGCGGCAGGTCAAGCTGCCAGCTCAGCACGTGCTGACGCTCGCTGTCGTGGGGTGTCAGGCGCAGGTACTGGATGCTCGCGCGCACCTGATCTTCGTAGTGATAGGTGGTCTCGTGGCTGATGGAAAGTCTCATGCGGCCTCCAGGTAGGAACTGTGAATGGCGTTGCCCAACTGGCGCACCAGCGGGATGAATTCGGTGAGCCAGGCGTGCAGCCCTTCCTCAAGGATTTCTTGAATACCGGTGTAGCGCAGACGCGCGTCCAATTCCGCCGCCAGCCGTTGCGCGGGACGACCGTTGGCCCCCGGCAGTTGCGCGAGAATCTGGTCGATTTCTTCGGTGCAGGCCCGCAGCGAACGCGGCACATCCGCACGCAACAAAAGAAGCTCGGCCACATGCCGGGCGCCGGGCGCATCGCGATAGATCTCGGTATAGGCCTCGAACGATGACAAGGCCCGCAACAGCGCACTCCACTGGTAATAGGCGTGAGCGGTGCCGTCGCTGACGGCTTCCGCCTGATCGCCTGCCATTTCGTAACGCGCATCGAGCAGACGCAACGTGTTGTCAGCGCGTTCGATAAACGTACCCAGGCGAATGAAACGAAACGCGTCGTTGCGCATGATGGTGCCGTAGGACGCGCCCCGAAACAGGTGCGAACGCTCCTTGATCCACTCGCAGAAACGGCTCATGCCATAACGGCTGAGGCCCTGATTGGCGATCCCGCGGATCTCCAGCCAGGTGGCATTGATGTTCTCCCACATGTCCGCGGTGATCCGCCCGCGCACCGCATGGGCGCTGGCCCGCGCCGCGCCGAGGCAGCTGTAGATGCTCGCCGGGTTGGCCGCGTCGAGGGCGAAGAAGTGCAGCAGTCGCTCGGCATGCAATTCGCCGTGGCGTTCCAGGTAATCGTCCAGCGTGCCGGTGATCAGCAGCGGCATCGCCAGTTCGTGCAGACCGTCGCCACGGCCGTCCTGCGGCATCAGCGACAGCGAATAACTGACGTCGAGCATCCGCGCGAGGTTTTCCGCCCGCTCCAGGTAACGCGACATCCAGTACAGATCCGAGGCAGTTCTACTTAACATGGCAGGCTTCCTTCAATCCTCGACCACCCAGGTGTCCTTGGTTCCGCCGCCCTGGGATGAATTCACCACCAGAGAGCCTTCACGCAGGGCGACACGGGTCAAACCGCCGGGCACGACCCGGGTTTCGCGGCCGGACAATACAAACGGGCGCAGGTCGATATGGCGCGGCGCAATGCCGTTTTCGACAAAGGTCGGACAGGTCGACAGCGACAGCGTCGGTTGTGCGATATAGGCGTGAGGCTTGGCCTTGATCCGCTCGCGGAACGCATCGATTTCCGCCGTGGTCGCCGCCGGCCCCACCAGCATTCCGTAACCGCCGGAGCCCTGGGTTTCCTTGACCACCAGATCCGGAAGATTGGCCAGCACATGGGAAAGCTCGGACGGGTTACGGCATTGCCAGGTCGGCACGTTCTTCAGGATCGGTTCTTCGTCGAGGTAGAAACGGATCATTTCGGTAACGAACGGATACACCGATTTGTCGTCCGCCACGCCGGTGCCGATGGCATTGGCCAACACCACATTGCCGGAGCGATAGGACGACAGCAGTCCCGGCACGCCGAGCATCGAATCCGGGCGGAAGGCCAGCGGATCGAGGAACGCGTCGTCGAGCCGGCGGTAGATCACGTCCACCGCTTTCGGGCCGTCGGTGGTGCGCATGAAGACTTTGTCGTCGCGCACGAACAGGTCCGCGCCCTCCACCAGTTCCACGCCCATTTCCCGGGCTAGAAACGCATGCTCGAAAAACGCGCTGTTGAAGCGTCCCGGTGTCAGCACCACCACACTAGGGTCGTCGATCGGGCTCGAGCTTTTCAGGGTATCGAGCAGCAGGTTCGGGTAATGATCGATGGGCGCGATGCGCTGGGCCGCGAACAGCTCGGGGAACAGGCGCATCATCATCTTGCGGTCTTCGAGCATGTAGCTCACGCCGCTCGGCGTGCGCAGGTTGTCCTCGAGCACGTAATACGTGCCGTCGCCGTCGCGCACCAGATCGACGCCGGAGATGTGCGAATAGATATCGCGGTGCAGATCCAGCCCCTGCATCGCCAACTGGTATTGCTCGTTGGCCAGCACCTGCTCGGCGGGAATGATCCCGGCCTTGATGATGCGTTGCTCGTGGTAAAGGTCGGCGAGGAACATGTTCAACGCCTTGACCCGCTGGATGCAGCCGCGCTCGACGATCCGCCACTCGCTGGCCGGAATGCTGCGCGGAATGGTGTCGAAGGGAATCAGACGTTCTGTCCCCTGCTCGTCCCCGTAGAGCGTGAAGGTGATCCCGGCGCGATGGAACAGCAGATCGGCCTCGCGTCGCCGCTGGGCCAGCAGCTCGTCAGGTGTCTCGGCCAGCCAGCGGGCAAACTCCCGGTAATGCGGGCGGATCTGGCCGCCGGCATCATACATCTCATCAAAATAGGTGCGGATCATGCCGTACTCCTTGTCACTCCGGACATACAGGCCTTCGCAAGGCCCGTGCCATCGGCATAAACGCTTTGATTTCAATCGGTTGGATATTCACGCCACACGCGCCGCACCATTCCTGTGCGGCAAATGCTCCAACCTGATCGCCCCCGCTTCATTGCGACGCAATCCCGTCGCCTATCACCAGCATAGTCAGAGTTGATTTCACTGCCCGCAGGCCACTGCGGATAATCCGCGCATCCGCTGCAAAAACGTCGCTGACGAAGTACGCAGCCTCACTGATCCGGCTTGCCTCGGCAGCCCTCCCGGCCGTAACCCTGACCGGTTTCCTCTCCTTGCGGTCTTCCCTTTTAGCCACCTTTTCAGGTGGCTTTTTTTTGCGCCGGTTTCTTGTTTCAGGGTTTTGCCATGCGCTTTCGGGGCCGTAGAAACGACAACGGCCGACCCGAAGGCCAGCCGTAGCTCGACGTGTTGCGAGAGTGATCAGTTCAAACGATGCCGGTTGCGGATCTCCTGTTTCACGCCCCAGCCTTCGATGATGCCGCCCAAGGGCTCGACCACCGCCGAGAAGCCCTGCTCGAAATCGCCAATGTCGTCGTAGGTTGCGTACATCACCTTGCTCAATTCCAGAGACCAGGCGCCGTCGTCGCGCGCACTGACCTGGGCATTGATGGATTCACCGCGAAATTTGCCTGCCGCCCTGCGCGCCCGCTCCTCGTCCGGGAAAATGGCGTAGAACTCGATGGGATGGAATCGGGAAAAATCGAAACCGCCTTCTTTCATGCGGCGCAGCACGCTGCTGCTGATGTCTTCTTGATAGGCTGTGCTCATGAATCGTCCCCCTCGCATAGATGGATAGACTTTCCGTATTCCCTGCACTGGCCCACTGGGCCCGGGTGCTTACGGCAACCGCGTTGCCGGCGGGAAACAAGCATGTAGCTGACAAGACCAGACCTTAGCGATCCGTTCGCTGATCTCGCTTGCAGAGTAGCCCCAAGATAGAGCCGCTGCCAAGGCCTGGTACATGAAGAAAATGAAGATTCAGATTGGGGTGATGCTGCGGATTTCGATGCTGTTCTGGGTTTTCAGGCTTTTTACGCCGGCATCGGCGGTGCGCCCTTCCAGATCGTTCAGGTCAAGCTCGGCGGCGACTGGCAGGAATCGTTCTTTGATGAGGCGGGCTGCCCGTTCATGGCTGGGGCATTCCTCGCACTCGAAGACTTCGTCGATCGTTTCACCATGATCGTCCACGAAAGTGACTTTCCACTTTGACATCGGAGCCTCCTCGATCAAACCCGCAAATGGGCTTACACCTATCTCGACTTTTGTCAGGATTGATCGTTCAAAAGGTTTACACCGATGCAGCATGAAAAAAGCCCAGGCCGGTGTGTTTTCGCACACCGGCCTCGGCTTTTTCTGACCCGCGAACGATCAGTCGTTGCTTGGCTTGTTCACCGCTTGCAGCACGTACTGCGGCAAGGCGAAAGCACCGATGTGGATTTCCGGGTTGTAGTAGCGGGTGACGATGCCGCTGCCGATGAAGCGCTGTTGCAGCACTTCGCGGGTCAGCTTGCGGTAGGCCGGGTTGGTCGAGCCCCAGGCGAAGGTCATCGAACCGCCGATGTAGGTCGGCACGGCCGCCTGATAGAAGTGCCAGTCCGGGAACAGGCTGCGCAGGCGCCCGGCAGTGGTTTTCACTTCTTCGATCTGCATGAACGGCGTGCCGTTCTGGGTCACGAGGATGCCGCCCTCGTTCAGGCAGCGGTGGCAGGCCTGGTAGAAGTTTTCCGAGAACAGTACTTCGCCCGGGCCGATCGGGTCGGTGGAGTCGGAAATGATCACGTCGAATTTTTCGGTGGTGGTGGCGACGAAGCGCATGCCGTCGTCGATCACCAGGTTCAGGCGTGGATCGTCGTAGGCGCCCTTGGAGTGGTTCGGCAGGAATTCCTTGCACATGTCGACCACGGTGCCGTCGATCTCGACCATGGTGATGTGCTCGACGCTGGCGTGTTTGGTCACTTCGCGCAGCATGCCGCCGTCGCCGCCGCCGATGATCAGCACACGCTTGGCGGTGCCGTGGGCGAGGATCGGCACGTGGGTGAGCATTTCGTGGTAGATGAACTCATCGGCTTCGGTGGTCTGGATCACGCCGTCCAGCGCCATCACCCGGCCCATGCGCGGGTTCTGGAAGATCACCAGGTGCTGGTGTTCGGTGCGCACTTCGTGCAGCAGTTTTTCCATGCGAAAACGCTGGCCGTAGCCTTCGTAGAGGGTTTCCAGGTATTCGCTGGTCTTGGTGACGGTCATGGTGAAGTGCTCCGATGAATGCGCGGGCGCCAATCGTCAGGTTCGATTGCCCGGGAAAGGCGCGCATTCTACGTTGCCGAAGATGACAGGTCGAACCTCAGTTCATCGGCCCGACCCGATCAGGGTGCGAACGGTCAGATCCGCACGTTGCCCCGCGGCCCGGCAATCGCCCAGATGATCAGGCCCAGCACCGGCAGGAGGATGATCAGCAGCACCCAGAGGATTTTCATCCCGGTCTCGGCGCCGCTTTTCAGCACATTGATGATCGCCCAGATGTCGAGCGCAAGAATGATCAGGCCGACCAGGCCGTTGAACGTGGAACCCATGGTGTCGCTCCAGAATAGTGGCATGCACTTTTAGGATAGACGGTCGCGCTCAGGGTTCCCTTTTATTGCGTCAGACGTGAACGGCGACCTTCAAGGCTTCCAGCGACGGCGCGGCGGCAATGCCGACTTCGGCGCACAGATCCAGCACGCGCGGCACGTCGTTGCCGTAGACCAGCACCACTTGCAGCTCGTCGTCGAGCAACTGGCTGAAGTTCATCAACGTGTAACCGCCGTTTTCCTTGTTCAGGCTGCTCATCTGCACCTGGATGCGGTTGAGCGCGGTCAGCGCTTCGGTCTTGGCCAGTTGCTTGGGCTTGAGGTTGAACTCCACGCCCGGGCCGAACGAAGCAACGATCTGCGCGAACAGGTCGGCGTAGGTGTCGGCCTGGAACAGCACGGTCTCCGGCAGGCTGCCGACCACGACCCACTCGCCCAGCGGAATCGGGAAAGTCTCGTCGTAGTTAATGTCCGGGTTGGCGGTCAGAAAAGCGTCGGCATCGGCGTAGGCCTGCGCCGCTTCGTCAGCGACTTTCAGGATCTCGTCTTCGCCCATGCAGCCGGAGCTGATTTTGCTGATGAGTTCGGCGAGTGCGGCTTTCATGGGGGCGGATCCTGTGGCGAAGGGAATTTTGAGGGCGCGAAGGATAGCGCATTCTCGCCTTCGCCACAGAGCGGGTCGCGGCCAGCGGCCTCAGCCCAGCAGTTTTTCCAGCTGCGCGGTGGTGTCCACAGCGCCCATGGTGCGGGCCGCGTCCAGCGCGGTGACGCCATTGGCATCTTTGGCTTTCGGGTCGGCGCCCTGGTCGATCAAGTAGTCGACGATTTCAACGCGGTTGAACATCGCCGCCATCATCAGCGCCGTGCGGCCATCGAAGGAGGCGCCTTCAATCTGCGCCCCGCCCTCGACCAAGGCCTTGACCACGGCCAGATCGCCCTTGAACGCCGCGCCGGCAATCGGGCTCTGGCCGTTGCCATTGCGTTGTTCCGGATCGGCCTTGTGCTTGAGCAGCACCTGCACCGCGTCCACGTGGCCGTAGTAACTGGCGAGCATCAGCAGGGTGTCGCCTTTGCTGTTCGTCAGGTTCACCGGCAGACCGGCAGTGATCAGGCGATCGAGCATCACCGCATCGCCCTCGCGCGCCTTGTTGAACACCTGTTCAGTGAATTCGGCTGCTTCCTCGGGGGTCATCTGGCGGCTTTGGTCAGACATGGTTCACTCCACTTTCGGTCAATCGGAAAGCCGACAGTTTCCCGAGCGCAGCGATAGCTGTCATCCCCTTTTTTCCAAGACCGCCGATAGCCAATATCAATAGCGGTACTTGCCTGCCCGGATGTCGGCAAGGATTTCATCCGTGACCTGCACGTAGGTTTCGCTCCCCGGCAGCCAGGCGTAAATCGGATCATCCGCCGTCAGGCCGGGGTCGAAGCCTTCGTTTTTCAGGCGGGTTTTCTGGTATTTGAAGGTGCCGGTGGTTTCCATCTTCACCTTGACCCGCAGGAACAGCGGCACCGCATAGGCCGGCATGCGCTGGCGGGCGAAGGCCAGCACTTCGGCGAAATCCAGGGTCGCCAGCGACTCGGCCGGGGTGATCGCCGCCATCCCGGCGCGACCGTTGGTGTTGAGGATTTCCACGCCATAGGCCACCGCTTCGGAAATGTGCGGGTGCTGGAGCAGCAGATTTTCGACCTCGGTGGTCGAGACGTTCTCGCCTTTCCAGCGGTAGGTGTCGCCGAGGCGGTCGACAAACTGTGCGTGACCGAAACCGATGTTGCGCAGCAGATCGCCAGTGTTGAAGAACCGATCGCCCTTGGCGAACACGTCCTGCAACACGACCTTGGCGGTTTTCTGTGGATCGGTGTAGCCGTCCAGCGGTGCCTTGTCGTCGATCCGCGCCAGCAGCAGGCCTCGCTCACCCCGACCGACCTTGCGCATGAATCCGTCTTCGCCGCGAATCGGCTCGCCGCTGTCCTGGTCGTAGGCGACGAGTTCCCAGGCCATCAGCGAGAAACCGATGGTGTTGTCGAAATTGAGGATGTTGGTGAAGCCGATATTGCCGTCGCTGGCGGCGTAAAGCTCACAGATGTGATCCACGCCGAAGCGGGTCTTGAACTCGGCCCACGCACCGGGCCGCAGGCCGTTGCCGATCATCTTGCGCACGTCGTGACGGCTGTCGTCGGCGCTGAGCGGCTGATCCACCAGATAACGGCACAACTCGCCGACGTAACCGATGGTGGTTGCGCGATAGCGGCGCACGTCGCTCCAGAACTGCCGGGCGCTGAACTTGCGGCGAATGGCGAAACCCGAGGCGCCATTGACCGCCGAACCCCAACACACGCAAAGCCCGGTGGCGTGGTACAGCGGCAAGGTGCAATAGACGATGTCGTCGGGGCGCATGTCGAGGGCGATCATGCCGAAGCTCGCCGAACTGCGCATCCAGCGGCCGTGCTTGAACACGCCGGCTTTCGGCAAACCGGTGGTGCCGGAGGTGTAGATATAGAAACAGGGGTCGTCGAAGAAAATCTGCCGGCTGCTGGCCGGGTTGTCGCCCGAGGCGTCGGCGCTGGCGCTGATCAGGTTGATGTAGCCCTCGGGCGCGATGCCCGGATGGCTGAAGGTATCCTGATCGGCGACGAACCAGGCGCGCACTGCCGGGATCGACACTTGCTCGCGTACCGCCGCAAACGCCGGCAACAACTCTTCACCGACGACAATCGCCGCCGGCATTACCAGATTGATGCTGTGGATCAGCGTATCGCGGGTCTGCGAGGTATTGAGCAGCGCACTGACGGCGCCCACTTTGGCCAGGGCCAGAATCGTCACCAGCAATTCCGGGCGGTTCTCGATGAACACCGCCACCACATCGCCTTTACCGATGCCCTGCCCGATCAGATAGTGGGCGATGCGGTTGGCCCACTGGTTGACCTGTGAATAACTCAGCACCACCTCACCCGACAGCAGCGCGGGGCCCTCGGGATTGCGCAGAGTCGCTTGCTCGAAAGTCCAGCCCAGGCCACAGGTTTGGGTCGGATCCTTGACGTTGGCCACCTTCATGCCTTTCACCACCCGAGGGATGGCTTTGGCAATCATCGGCAGCTTGCGGAGCATCATGCCCCAGGTAATCGTGTCGCTAGGCGCGTGGCGCATGGTAGCTCCCGTTCGACCTTGACGTGCAGGCCGGATTTTTATTGTCGGGCAATCGGGTGACGCAACCGGCGCTTCTTGAGCGAGGGTCGAGGCCGAAAATACGTCAGGGCTTCTCAGGCTGTACACGCGGTTTTTGCAATGTTTTGTATCCGCCCGGGGCTGCAACGCACAGCGGGATTCCGGCCGGAGATATTGGTTCCATCGGATCGACAGTGATCCCGCAAAATGCAGGATGCACGATGGCCATTCATGCAGATTGCACGACAGACGAAACGACCTAATTTTATAACTTACTGATTTACAACGATTTTTATAAACAGAAATACTGGCACAATCGCTGCAACTCCCTATGCATGCTTGCCATTCAAGTGCATACGGAGCTGAAAGACATGAACCTGATCCAAGAAAAATTTACCTCCCTGTTCTCCAACTTCGCCGTCACCACCCAGCCCCGTCCCGATGGCGGGATCCTGCTGACGCTGAAGAGTGCCGACGGCAAAGTGTTCAAGCGTGCGCTCACCTATCAGCAATTGCATACCGGCGACCAACTGTCGTGGGCGATCAGCGCAATCCGTCGTGATCTGGCAGAACAAGCCAGCGAGCTGCCGCAGATCGGCATGCTGCAAAGCCAGCAGCGTTTTGCCCTGCCGACCTATCACTCGATGTAATTCGAACACCGTATAAACAGACAGGCCGTGGAGCTTTCGCTTCACGGCCTGTTTTTTTTGCGCGTCGATTGGGTGAACTCAGAACGCTTCCGGTTCGATCCCGGTAAAACTGTCGACGGTCACATGCCCTGCCAACTCCCCACCCTCACGGGCCAGCCCGCAGGTTTGCAGGCCGGCGGCCTGGGCCGCATCGAGTTCCTGCACGATATCGGACAGGAACAGGATCTCCTGCGGTTCGACACCGATGGCCCGCTGGATATTGCTGTACGACTGCGCTTCGCGCTTCGGCCCAGAGGTCGTGTCGAAGTAGCCGCTGAACAGCGGCGTCAGATCCCCTGCTTCCGAGCAGCCGAAAATCAGCTTCTGCGCCTGGATCGAACCGGATGAATACACAAACAGTTGATAACCGGCCTGATGCCAGCGCTGCAGCGCTTCAACGGCATCCGGATAAACATGGCCTTTCAACTGCCCGGCCTGATAGCCCTGTTCCCAGACCATGCCCTGCAACGCTTTCAGCGGCGTGGCTTTCCGGTCTTCGGCGATCCAGGCCAGCAGAATTTCCACGACCCGCTCGACGTCAGCCTGCGGTTCGTTGCTGTCGCGGCGCACGGCGTCCAGTTGCTCGGCAACATCCGCGCGCTGGGCGTTCTGGCGAACGAAGTCCGGCAGATGTTTCGCCGCATACGGGAACAGCACGTCGAACACAAAACTCACCGCGCTGGTGGTGCCTTCGATGTCGGTGAGAATGACCTTGATCGACATCGGCTCAGTCCTCCAGACGCGGGAAGCGGCCGGCGATGTCTTCGCCGGTGAAGTTGGCGACCCAGCCTTCAGGGTTGTTGAACAGGCGGATCGCCACGAAGTGCGGGTTCTCGCCCATGTCAAACCAGTGTTTGGTGCCGGCCGGCACCGAAATCAGGTCGTTCTTCTCGCACAGCACGGCGTAGACGTAATCATCGATGTGCAGGGTAAACAGGCCACGACCGGCGACGAAGAAGCGTACTTCGTCTTCGCCATGGCGATGTTCTTCGAGGAACTTGGCGCGCAATTCGGCTTTTTGCGGGTGGTCGCTGTTGAGGCTGATCACGTCGACCGTGATGTAACCGCGCTCGGCCATCAGTTTGTCGATCTGCTCTTTATAGGCACCGATCACTTCTTCCTGGCTGGCGCCGGGCTGGATCTTCGCGGCGGCTTGCCAGCGGTCGAAGCGCACGCCCTGCTCGGCCAGGGTCGAGGCGATGTCTTCGAAATGGGTCAGCACCTTGTTCGGAATTTCGGGGCTGGAAACGTGATAGACGGACAGGCTGCTCATGGGGCATTCCTCGGTATCGGCCTTGCCGTCCGGTTCTTCGAGACCGGTCGGGCACTGCATTCATCAGGCAAATGGGCTGGTTCTGGTGAAGTCAGCCTTGGCGGTTCATGACGCTGCGGGTCTTCAACTCGCATTCAAACAGGAATTCAAAGGCCTCGATCTGACGCAGCGCGTCACTCATCTGCGCGCCCCAGGTGTAGAGGCCGTGGCCGCGAATCAGATAACCGACGCAATCGGGATGGGCGTCGAGCCAAGGCTGCACCTTGGCGGCGAGGCGCGCAATGTCCTGATCGTTGTCGAAGATCGGCACGCGCACCCGGGATTCGTGGGTCGAAATACCGCTGAAGGCTTTTTGCAGTTCGTAGTCTTCGAACTCGATGAAGTCTTGTGGCGTCAGGCGCGACAGCACCGTGGCGTTCACCGAGTGGGTGTGCAACACCGCGCCGATTTCCGGACGCCAGTTGTAGAGCTGGGTGTGCAACAGGGTTTCGGCGGACGGTTTTTTGCCGGGTTCAAGACTGTTGCCGGACAGGTCGGTGGCGAGCACGTCGTCCAGGCCCAACTGGCCCTTGTGCTTGCCGGACACGGTCAGCAGCGCTTCGCTCGGCGACAGGCGCGTCGAGTAATTGCTGCTGGTGGCCGGCGACCAGCCGCGACCATAAAGAAAACGCCCGGCGTCGACAATTTGCTGGGCAAGCTGTTCACGGGTAAGGCTCATGGCCTGTCCTCTTGCATTCGAATGGCAATGATAACGGCAGCGGCGAGCGCTGCGAGACTGGCAATACTAAAGGTCAATGTCGCGCCGAGGGCATTCCAGCTGTAGCCGGAATACAACGCGCCAAGTGCACCGCCGGTGCCGGCCAGCGCTGCGTACAACGCCTGGCCCTGCCCTTGCTGGCGCGCGCCGAAGCTACGTTGCACGAACGCGATGGCAGCGGCATGAAAGCTGCCGAACGTCGCCGCATGCAGCACCTGGGCAAACAACAGGACCCACAGGAATTCGGCGAACGAACCTAGCAGCAACCAGCGCAGCGCCGCCAGCAGAAAACTCGCCATCAGCACCCGCCGCAGGGAAAAACGCGCGAGGATCCGGCTCATGGCCATGAACATCAGCACTTCCGCCACCACGCCGACCGCCCAGAGCATGCCGATCACGCCACGGCTGTAGCCCAGTCGCTCGAGGTGCAGGGTCAAAAACGTGTAATACGGCCCGTGGCTCATCTGCATCAGCGCCACGCAACCGTAGAACGCCAACACCCCAGGATTGCGCAACTGCTTGAGAAAGCCCTCGCCTGTCGGCCGGTTGCCCTGAGGTGGCTGCGCATTCGGCACCCACAGGCTGCTGAGGACGATGCCGGCCATGATCAACACCAGCGCCGCCGGGTAGATATCGAGGCTGAGCCACTCGAACAGGCGACCGAGGGCGACCACGGTGATGATGAAACCGATCGAGCCCCACAGGCGAATCTGACTGTAGCGGGAGGTCTGGCCCTGCAAATGCGCGAGGGTGATGACTTCGAACTGCGGCAGCACCGCGTGCCAGAAGAACGCATGCAAGGCCATGACCATCGCCAGCCAGGCGTAGGTCTTGCTGACGAAAATCAATGAGAACGTCAGCAGCGTGCACACCGCGCCAAAGCGCACGATGGCCAGGCGCCTGCCGGTGTAATCGCCGAGCCAGCCCCAGATGTTCGGCGCCACGCAGCGCATCAGCATCGGGATCGCCACCAGCTCGCCGATCCGAGCGGCACTGAAACCGAGGTGATCGAAGTACAGCGCCAGAAACGGCGCCGTCGAACCGAGCAAGGCGAAATAGAACAGATAGAAACTGGACAGCCGCCAGTACGGGAGCGCCGCCACGCTCAGACCGCAGCGGCAGTGAGTTGACCCATCAGAGCTGGCCCAGCACCGGGGTGCTCACGCGCACATCGGCATTCTGGCCACGGTGACGCAGCAGGTGATCCATCAGCACGATGGCCATCATCGCCTCGGCAATCGGCGTGGCGCGGATGCCGACGCACGGATCGTGACGGCCCTTGGTGATCACGTCGACCGGATTGCCGTCGATGTCGATCGAACGGCCCGGGGTGGTGATGCTCGAAGTCGGCTTCAAGGCCAGGTGCGCGACGATCGGCTGACCCGAAGAGATCCCGCCGAGAATGCCGCCGGCGTTGTTGCTGAGGAAGCCTTCCGGGGTCAGCTCGTCACGGTGTTCGGTGCCGCGCTGGGCGACGCAGGCGAAACCGGCGCCGATTTCCACGCCTTTGACCGCGTTGATGCTCATCAGCGCGTGGGCCAGTTCGGCGTCGAGACGGTCGAAGATCGGCTCGCCCAAGCCCGGCATCACGCCTTCGGCAACCACGGTGATCTTCGCCCCGACCGAGTCCTGATCGCGACGCAGTTGGTCCATGTAGGCTTCCAGCTCCGGCACCTTGTCCGGGTCCGGGCTGAAGAAGGCGTTCTGCTCGACCGATTCCCAGGTCTTGAACGGGATTTCGATCGGGCCGAGCTGGCTCATGTAGCCGCGAATGACGATGCCCTGGCTGGCCAGGTATTTCTTGGCGATGGCGCCGGCCGCGACGCGCATGGCGGTTTCCCGCGCCGAGCTGCGACCGCCGCCGCGATAATCGCGCTCGCCGTATTTGTGGTGGTAGGTGTAGTCGGCGTGGGCCGGGCGGAACAGGTCCTTGATCGCCGAGTAGTCCTTGGACTTCTGGTCGGTGTTGCGGATCAGCAGGCCGATGGAGCAGCCGGTGGTGCGGCCCTCGAACACGCCGGAAAGGATTTCGACTTCGTCGGCTTCCTGGCGCTGGGTGGTGTGGCGGCTGGTGCCCGGCTTGCGACGGTCAAGGTCGCGTTGCAGGTCTTCAAGGGAAATCTCCAGGCCCGGCGGGCAGCCGTCGACAATGGCGACCAACGCCGGACCATGGCTTTCGCCCGCGGTGGTGACAGTGAACAGCTTGCCGTAGGTATTGCCGGACATGCAGGACGCTCCGTTAAATCGAACCCAGATTCGTGATGCGCGCCAGTATACGCAGGCTAACCGAGTAGTTCATCCTCGAACCTTAGCGGTGTGGGTGAGTCCAACCGGCACCTTGGCAAATGATGGCGTGATGATGCTGCGAGTTTTGATCTTGAGCCTTTCCCTGTTTACCGGCTTCGTCCAGGCGACTGTCCTGCAACGACCGGTCACGTTGACGACTGACAACGGCGAACTTTTCGGCTCGCTGTTGCTGCCGAAATCCGACAACCCCGTGCCGGTTGTCCTGATCCTTTCCGGCTCGGGTCCTACCGATCGTGACGGAAACAACCCCGACGGTGGACGCAATGACAGCCTCAAGCGACTGGCCTGGGTGCTGGCCAAACACAATATCGCCAGTGTGCGCTTCGACAAGCGCGGCGTGGCCGCCAGCCTGGCGGCGACTCCGGACGAGCGAAACCTGTCGGTGGAAGCCTACGTGGCGGACGCCGTGGCCTGGGGTCAGAAGCTGAAAGCCGATCCGCGCTTCGGTCCATTGATTTTGCTGGGCCACAGCGAAGGTGCATTGATCGCCAGCCTGGCGGCGCCGAAGGTGGACGCCGCTGCGGTGATCTCTCTCTCTGGCACAGCCCGGCCCATTGATCAGGTGCTGCGCCGGCAACTGGCCCGCAGCCTCCCTCCTCCTTTGATGCTGCGCAGCAACGAATTGCTCGACAGCCTCAAGGCCGGGCGCACCGACGACAATGTGCCGGCGCCGTTGCAGGTGATTTTCCGTCCGAGTGTGCAGCCGTATCTGATTTCGCTGTTCCGTCAGGATCCGGCGGCGGCCTTCGCTCAACTGCGAATGCCGGCGCTGATCGTGCAAGGCAGCAACGACATTCAGGTCCAGGTCGATGATGCGAAATTGCTCAAGGCCGCTAAACCGAACGCGGAGCTGGCGCTGATCGAGGGCATGAACCACGTGTTGCGCATCGTGCCCAACGACGTGAAGCGGCAACTGGCCTCCTACAAGGACCCGAATTTGCCCTTGGCGGCGGAACTGGGGACACGCGTGCTTGAGTTTATTGACGGACTTCGCACCCGTTGAGCTCTTTTACCCTCTAGTCCTGTAGAAAACGGCCGATAAGCCTTTGTCGCCAGCGTACTGGCTGGCGGCAAGCAGCTTGGACAGGATCTCGCCGTTATGACTGATACCCAGACTTCAACCGACACCACCGCTGAAAAAGACGCACCGCCAGCGGTCGAGCTGCCATGGGCGGATGTCCACGTCGAGCACCACAAGATGCTCCGCCTGGCGCCGTTGCAGACTGACCGCAACACCGGCGGACGGCCGCTGCGCTTCGTTGAATTCGGTTACGCCGAGCGCAACGGCAAAGAACACAGCCTGATGCGCATGGCGATCAAGTTGCCTGCTCAGCGTGTACGCAAAGAACAGAATCACCTGGACGTGTGGGTCGACCACACGACCAAACGCGTGCATTTCGGCCCGGACAGCGGTCTGCAGATCGAACCGATGAACCGTGGCATCGGCCGTTTCATGGCTGCCCAGGGCATCAACTGGGCGAAAAAACGCTGGCCCACCTACACCGTCGACGGCATGGACTTGAACAACAAGGACGCGCTGAACGAAGACACTCGCCTGCGCCGCGATCACTTTCTGCGGGTGCACGGCTTTGATGTGGTTTACGCCGACGCCCAGCATTTGAAGGGCAGCGTCAAGGAAGTGAAGGTTGGTGACTTGCTGGGCGACTGGAACAGCGAGAAGTTGCAGATCGTCGAAATTCTTGAAGCTGCGCAAATGCTGCAGCAGGCCGAGCAGAACCTCGCCGAGCAGGAAGTGAAGCTGAAGAAGCAGGAAGACAAGGTCAGCAAGTTCAAACGTGAAGACGCCGGGTTGCGTTTCACCATTACCTGTCTGGTGGCGTTTGCGGTGTTTCAGGCCGGGTTGCTGATCTGGATTGCAACGCACCGCTAAGACCATGATCGTTCCCACCGAGGTGGGAACGATCGGTTCAGGTCAGACGCGGGAGGCGAACAGTGCCTGATGGGCGCGGCACTGTTCGGCGGTCAGCATGAACACGCCATGCCCGCCGCGCTCGAACTCCAGCCAGGCGAAATCGACTTCCGGGTACAGCGCCTCGACGTGGACCTGGCTGTTGCCCACCTCGACAATCAATAAACCCTTCTCTGTCAGGTGATCCGCCGCTTCGGCGAGCATCCGGCGCACCAGGTTCAAACCATCGTCGCCGCAAGCCAGACCGAGTTCCGGCTCGTGCTGATATTCGTCCGGCATGTCGGCGAAATCTTCCGCATCGACGTAGGGCGGGTTCGACACGATCAGGTCGAAACGTTGACCCGGCAGACCATCGAAACCATCGCCCTGCACAGTGAACACACGCTCATCGACGCCATGACGCTCGATGTTCTGGTTCGCCACTTCCAGCGCTTCGAATGACAGATCCGCCAGCACCACTTCGGCGTTCTGGAACTCGTAGGCGCACGCGATGCCGATGCAACCGGAGCCGGTGCACAGGTCGAGAATCCGCGCCGGCTCGTCGCCGATCCATGGGGCAAAACGGTTTTCGATCAGTTCGCCAATCGGCGAGCGCGGGATCAGCACGCGCTCATCGACGATGAACGACATGCCGCAGAACCAGGCTTCGCCCAGCAGATAAGCGGTCGGAATGCGCTCTTCGATGCGGCGCTTGAGCAGGCGCTGAAGATTGACCAGCTCGTCGTCCTCCAGCGCGCAATCCAGATAGCTGTCGGCGATTTCCCACGGCAGGTGCAAGGCACCGAGCACTAGCTGCCGGGCTTCGTCCCAGGCATTGTCGGTGCCATGGCCGAAAAACAGATCCTCCCCATGGAAGCGGCTGACGGCCCAACGAATGTGGTCGCGCAGGGTACGAAGTCGGGAAGTGATCACGGGGCAGAACTCCAGAAAAAACGACTGGCGATTCTAGCAGCCAAAACGCGCCGCGACGACGCAGGAAAGATTCCGGGGCGACGGTAGGACTCTTCCGATTTTCCCCTCGGCTATTGAACAGATCGTGTAACTTGACAAGGCTGCAGGCCAGCAACGACGGTGTCTACGATGGTAGCGATTCACAGAACCGCTCAGCCAGAGGACAATGTCGCAAAAGCCCCACCCGAAGGAGCCCCAGAATGTCCGTTCCAAAAACGATGTTTCAACTCAGCGGTCGCGGTTACGCAGCGGCCACGTTGAGCCATGCCACCGTGGTCATCATCGATGCCCAGAAAGAGTACCTCAGCGGCCCGCTGGCCCTGAGCGGCATGGACGCGGCTGTCGCGAACATCAAACAACTGGTTGCCGCCGCCCGCGCGGCCGGCCGGCCGATCGTGCACGTGCGCCACCTCGGCACCGTCGGCGGTCTGTTCGACCCGCAGGGCGAACGCGGCGAGTTCATCCCCGGCCTGGAACCCCAGGGCGATGAAACCATCATCGGCAAGTTGCTGCCGAGCGCCTTTCACGGCACCGAACTCTACGATCGTCTGCAAACCATCGGCTCGCTGGACCTGATCGTCTGCGGTTTCATGAGCCATTCCAGCGTCAGCACCACCGTGCGCGCGGCGAAGAACCTGGGTTTCCGCTGCACCCTCGTCGAAGATGCCTGTGCCACCCGCGATCTGCCATTCAAGGGCCGCGTGCTCAGCGCCGAACAGGTGCAGGAAGCGGAAATGGCGATCATGGCTGACAACTTCGCTACCCTCGCCCTGACCCAGGATCTGATCTGATCTTCCGTAAATGAGCGGCTCAGCCCGCCGCTCATCTGCAAAAACCTCGCATTTGCTTCAATTACCCTAGCCTCAGGAACAACCCGGTCAACTCCCGGTCGAAGGGCCGATACCCATTGAGGAAGGTCGGAATGAAGTTATCCGATGGATTTGACGCACGCCGCTTGCGGCCCAAAGGCCAAAGCAACTGGCGATTTCGATTCGGCGCGGCGATCGCGGCCATACTGGCGACGTTCGGCGTGCTGCTGGCGATGGCCGGGGCCGCCAGCCTGCTGGGGCGCCCGCCGGCGCTCGGCGATCTGAACGCGACACCGCTCGGCTCGGCGATCATTCTCGCAGTCGGCCTGCTGTTCCTGTATTTCGGCGTGGCCCTGTGGCGTCGTTGCCGGCGTCGCGCACGGCAATCGCGGGAATTGAACATGTCCCCGCACCTGATGAAAAAACACGATTGATCGACGGCCTGGCTTTTTGCCGGGCCGTTTTGTGTCTGTTTGGGTAAACTGGCCGCCCTTCGCGGAGGCTGACATGCAAGACGACGATTTTTCCCTGTTCAAAAGTGCGATCCAAGGCGTCAAGCCGATCAAGCACGACCGCGCCGACACCGGCAAACCCAAGGCTGACCGAGACCGGATCGCCAAGCTGCGCCAGTCCGCCACCGTGCGCACCGACACCACCACCGTTGACGGCCTGTCCGATCAGTTCGTGATTGACGTAGGTCCCGAAGACGAGCTGATGTGGGCCCGCGACGGCGTGCAGGAAAGCCAGATGCGCAAGCTCAAGATCGGGCAGATCCCGTTCGAAGGCAGCCTCGACCTGCACGGCATGAGCGTAGAAAAAGCCCGCGAAACCCTCTGGGCGTTTCTCGCCGAAGCGACCAAATTCGAAATCCGCTGCGTGCGCGTTACTCACGGCAAGGCTGTGCGCCTGGACGGCAAGCGGCCGATGATCAAAAGCCACGTCAACACCTGGCTGCGCCAGCATGCGCAAGTGCTGGGTTTCTGCTCGTGCCAGGCGAAACATGGCGGCGCCGGCGCCGTGTATGTGATGCTCAAACGCACCATGATGGAAGGCCGCGACGAATAATCCCGTCACACCGAACTTGCAGGGTCGTGTCCGCCACCGTACCCTTGCCCTTTGCGAAAATCCCCACAGGTAGTTTCATGTCCCTGGAACAGAATTACACCGCGATTCTCGGCCAACTGGGCGAGGACGTCTCCCGCGAGGGCCTGCTCGACACGCCAAAGCGTGCCGCCAAAGCCATGCAGTACCTCTGCCGCGGTTATGAACAGACGCTCGAAGAGGTCACCAACGGTGCCCTGTTCAGCTCCGACAACAGCGAAATGGTGCTGGTCAAGGACATCGAGCTGTACTCGTTGTGCGAACACCACCTGCTGCCGTTCATCGGCAAGGCCCACGTCGCGTACATCCCGAGCGGCAAAGTGTTGGGCCTGTCGAAGGTCGCGCGGATCGTCGACATGTACGCCCGTCGCCTGCAGATTCAGGAAAACCTCAGCCGCCAGATCGCCGATGCGGTCCAGCAGGTCACCGGCGCGCTGGGCGTGGCCGTGGTGATCGAGGCCAAGCACATGTGCATGATGATGCGCGGTGTGGAGAAACAGAATTCGTCGATGATCACTTCGGTGATGCTCGGTGAGTTCCGTGAAAACGCGGCGACCCGCAGCGAGTTTCTCAGCCTGATCAAGTAATGCGTGACAGAAAAAACCGGCGTTTATCGCCGGTTTTTTTTCGTCCGTGAAAAATCGGGTAAGCTGCGCGCCTTCTTCAATGTCCCTGTGAGGCTTGTAACGTGTTCGTCAAAGCGCTTCGTGTCGGCCTCGGCCAACTGATCATCTTCGTGGACTTTCTGACCCGCCCGGGCAAGAAGCAGCGCCCCGCCGCTGCCCAGGCTCAGGTTGATGCCGCCGCCAGGAACCTGACCCTGTATCAGTTCCACGCCTGCCCGTTCTGCGTGAAGACCCGCCGCAGCCTGCGTCGCCTGAACGTTCCGGTGGCCCTGAAGGATGCGAAGAACAACGAGCAGGATCGCCAGACCCTGCTGGAACAGGGCGGCAAGATCAAAGTGCCGTGCCTGCGCATCGAAGAGAACGGCCAGACCACCTGGATGTATGAGTCCAACACGATCATCGAATATCTGAACCAGCGGTTCGCCGCGGTCTGAACCAAAAAAAAACCGGCCTGAGGCCGGTTTTTTTATGCCGCCTGCGCGGCCTGGGCCTGGCGCACCACCGCCGCCAGCCGCTTGAGCCCTTCATCGAGTCGTGCCGGATCGATGTGGCTGAAGTTCAGCCGCAGATGCCCGGGATTGCGATCCGGCTCGGGGAAGAACGGCTCCCCGGGCATGAACGCCACATCGTTGGCCAGCGCGGTGTTCAGCAACGTGCGGGTGTCCAGCGGTTGCTTCAGAGTCAGCCAGAAAAACAGCCCGCCCTGCGGCGTGTTCCAGTCCGCCAGATCGGCGAAATGGGTTTCCAGCGCCGCTTGAAAGGCGTCGCGGCGCTGACGGTAGAAGCCGCGCAATTCACTCAAGTGCTGCTGATATTTCTCACTGCCGATCCACTGCAGCGCCTGCCACTGGCCGATGCGGTTGGTGTGCAGATCCGCCGACTGCTTGAGTTTGAGCAGATGCGGAAACAGGTCCGGACTGGCGATCAGGTAGCCGACGCGCAGACCCGGCAACAGGGTTTTCGACACGGTGCCGGTGTAGATCCAGCTGGATTTCTTCAGGCGTCCGGCAATCGGCTGGGCGCTGCCGCCGTCGAAGGTCAGCTCGCGGTAGGGCTCGTCTTCGATCAGGGTCACGCCGAATTCGTCGAGCAATGCCGCAACGGCCGCGCGTTTGGCTTCGCTGTAGCGCACAGCGGACGGGTTCTGGAAGGTCGGAATCAAATAGATGAACGCCGGACGATGCTGCTCCAGACGCTGACGCAATTGCGCAAGGTTCGGGCCGTCAGCCTCCAGCGGCACGGTCAGGCAAGCGGCGCCGAACAGCTGGAAGATCTGCAAGGCCGCCAGATAGGTCGGCGCTTCGAGCAGGATTTCGGTGCCCTTGTCGATGTAGAGCTTGGCCGCCAGGTCGAGGGTTTGCTGGGAACCACTGACCACCAGCACCTGGCTCGCCTCACACGGCAAACCCAGCGCCCTCGCCTCTGCTGCCAGCGCTTCGCGCAATGCCGGCTCGCCTTCGCTCATGCCGTACTGGCCGAGAGATAGCGGCATGTCGGCCCACTCTACCTTCGGCAGCATCGCTTCGGCAGGCAGCCCGCCGGCGAAAGACATGACCTCCGGGCGCTGGGCCGCGGCAAGGATTTCACGGATCAGAGAACTTTTGAGGCGCGAGACACGTTCGGAAAAAGCCATGGAAGTCACCGCTAGCGAGGCATGGGAAATATGAGTCAAACTTGTTGACTGAAATTACGACACCCTCCCTGGAAACGTCAATATGCTTGACCTTAAAAACTGCGCCAGCCAGCAACAAGCCATGGAAGCATTTTTCTTCGGTTACCAGGCGTTCACCGCCAAAGCCGATGAGATGCTCGAACGTCGGGGCTTGTCCCGCGTGCATCAACGCATCGTGTTTTTCATCGCTCGCTATCCGAACCTGAGCGTCAAGGAATTGCTCGCGCTGCTCGGCGTCAGCAAGCAGGCGCTGAACATGCCATTGCGGCAATTGCAGGAAATGCATCTGGTGGACAGCGTGGCGTCCGAGACTGACAAGCGCAAACGCCTGCTGGAGCTGACCGCTGAAGGCGCGAAACTTGAACAGGCGCTGCGCCGTGAACAGGTGAAATTGCTTGAGCGCGTCTTTGCCGAAGCCGGCGAAACGGCGGTCAACGGCTGGCTGGCGGTCAATCTGGCGCTGGGAACCAATCGCCCAACCGAGTGATATAGCTCGATCACCAGTCTTTTCGTCTACAAAAACAAAAACAATATTTGCTTTATTTGTACACAAAAGCATAATCCACAGCGTGCGAGTTCCTGACCGCATGGTCAACAAATTCGCGTATGCCTCAAAGGGCCGCTGCCACCCCTCATGGGTCCGGTCCTGGAAATAACAATAAAACTCTTGAGGAGTACTCGCTGTGGAAAGCCGCAAATCCGAAGCATCGACGCTGGAACTCTCGCCGCCGTTACGCACTGGCCTGCTTGAGCGCATCTTCAAACTCAGCTTGCATGGCACCACGGTGAAGACCGAGCTGATTGCCGGTCTGACAACCTTCATCACCATGGCCTACATCATCTTCGTCAACCCGAACATCATGGCCGATGCCGGGATCGATCACGGTGCAGCCTTCGTCGCCACCTGTATCGCCGCCGCGCTGGGCTGCCTGCTGATGGGCCTCTACGCCAACTGGCCGGTGGGCCTGGCGCCAGGCATGGGCCTCAACGCGTTCTTCACCTACACCGTGGTCGGCACCATGGGCTACAACTGGGAAACCGCCCTCGGCGCGGTGTTCGTCTCGGGCGTGCTGTTCATGATCCTGACCTTTTCGCGGATCCGCGAATGGCTGCTCAACAGTATTCCGGTCAGCCTGCGCTATGCGATGGGCGCCGGTGTGGGTCTGTTCCTCGGGCTGATCGGCCTGAAAACCGCCGGCATCGTCGTCGATAGTCCGGCGACTCTGATCAAGCTCGGCTCGCTGCGTGAACCCGGCCCGCTGCTCGCCGCCATCTGCTTCCTGATGATCGCGATCCTCAGCTACCACAAAGTATTCGGCGCGATCCTCATCAGCATCATCACTGTGACCCTCGCGGGCTGGGGGATTGGTCTGGTGCACTACGAGGGCATCATGTCCGCCCCGCCAAGCCTAGCGCCGACCTTCATGGCCATGAACGTCGCCGGCGTCTTCAACGTCAGCATGATCAGCGTGGTACTGGCCTTCCTCTTCGTACACATGTTCGACACCGCCGGCACCCTGATGGGCGTCGCCCAGCGCGCCAATCTGGTGAACGCTGACGGGCGTATCGAAAACCTCTCCCGCGCAATGAAAGCCGACTCCGCCTCCAGCGTTTTCGGCGCGGTCGTCGGTGTTCCGCCGGTCACCAGCTACGTGGAAAGTGCCGCCGGTGTAGCGGCTGGTGGTCGGACTGGTCTTACCGCCGTCACCGTGGGTGTGCTATTTATAGCCGCGATGTTCTTTGCACCGCTGGCCGGCATGATTCCCGCCTATGCCACCGCCGGCGCACTGATTTACGTAGCGATGCTGATGATGGGCGGCATGGCGCACATCGAATGGGACGAAGCGACCGACAGCATTCCGGCCATCGTCACCGCGATCATGATGCCGCTGACCTTCTCGGTCGCCGACGGTATCGCGCTGGGCTTCATTACCTATGTCGCGCTGAAGGCCGGCACCGGTAAATACAAAGAGATCTCCGTCAGCCTGTGGGTGCTCTGCGCGATTTTCATCGCCAAGTTCATCTTCCTGTAAGCGCTACGCGGTTCACGCTTCAAAACAGCCTCACCCCACCGGGTGGGGCTTTTGCACATTCTTGATAACCATAAAAAGGAGCAAGTGATGAGTCTGGAAACCTGGCTGCTGTTCAGCGGCGCTGCGCTGGTGGTGATCCTGATTCCGGGGCCGCTGTCGTTGCTGATGATCAGCAACAGTCTGAATTATGGCCTGCGGCGTTCGTACCCGGCGTTCCTTGGCGGCGTGTTCGCCTCGATCTGCCTGCTCAGTGCCTCGGCGCTGGGGCTGGGCGCCCTGTTGCTGGCGTCCGAAAAACTGTTCAGCGCCCTGAAAATCATCGGCGCGATCTACCTGTTCTACCTCGCCTGGCAGAGCTGGCAGCAGTCGCGTCAGCCGTCGGTGGGGGCCGAAGTGCCTCAGGCCGCACCGGTTCCGAAATTCCGCGCATTGTTCAGCCGGGCCTTCGTGCTGGGCGCGAGCAATCCGAAAGACATTTTGTTTTTCGCCGCATTTCTGCCGCAATTCCTCAGCGCCGAGCAACCGTTCCTGCCGCAACTGCTGGTGATGATCGCCACCTGGACGTTGCTCGACCTGCTGTGCAAATTGACCTACGGCCTCGGTGCCCACGGCGCCGCGCGGTATCTGCGCAGCGGCAAGGGCCAGAGTTGGTTCAACCGCATCAGCGCCGGATTGTTCGGCGGTGCCGGAGCTGCTTCACTGTTGAGCGGGCACTGAATAACACAGTGATCGATAATGCCATCCAGGACCATAAATTGAATTTCTGGATGGCAGCAAAAAACGACGGTTGATTCGAGTACAACAACTCAAGCCATCTGCAACACACCGCAATAGCCTGCGGATATACAAAATTGAATTTCTTTAACTACCATGGAGCAGTAAATACATAACCACGCAAGAACAAGGATGTTCTATGGCAACGCTAATACTCGACTCCACCATCAACCATAATTCAGTAGACATTTCGGACATTGAACTAACTTCCTACCCCAAACCCGCCTCCACGATTGATTTCGAAGAACACCAAAGCAATACCGGGAAACCTTCTGAATCAAAACGCAAAACATCAGAGTTAAAAGTTGTCGACCAAGTATATGGTCCTCTTCGGATCGGCAACTTCTACATAACCCGAAGATCTCTCGACGCATTGGGTGCCACCCTTGACGGCCAAGTTCTGGATGGAAAAAACACTTTTTTCCGCACTCCAAGTAGAAAGTTCATCGATGGTTTGCAGTTTGATCCAGTTAAAATCAACGCTCGTATGAAAACGTCCGTCAGCGATGATGATTACTCGCTGACTGCGCTGCTGTTTGAAATTGCCAGCCGACGACCGCTGACGTCGCCCACGCTGCTGAATAACAATATCGATATCCACGCCGACACCGATGGTTATCTGACCAAGTTGAAGCAACTTCTAGTCTCGGCACAGAAACTGGACATTCGACATGCGCATATGTCCGAGCCCCTTCCTAAATGGGCAAACCGTACCGCAAGCCGCACCATGGCCGGCACCGGCATTGGCCTCCAGGCGTTTGGTATCTACAGTGGACTTTGCGGGCTCCAGGATGCAGTGAAAAACAAGGATTCCTACGGGATCATCTTCAACAGCGCTGCCTATACAGCAGATATCACTTCGATTGCAGTGGACCTGGCGGTCACTCACAAAGCCACCCAGATGCTCAAGGCCGGACAAAGCGCCTACAAGGGCTTCGCACACACCAGCTTTGCATTGAAACTGGGCCGGGGGGGCGGCTTGATCGGCGGAGCCTTGACCCTCCCTTTCGATATCATCAGCGCGGTGGATTCATTCAATGCAGCAGCCAAAGCCACGGGTAAAGAGGCTGTCAATCATTACGTAAACGCTGGCTTGAGTGTGACCAGCGCGGCGATGACCGTACTGCTGGGCACCGCGGCTCTGGCCGGTTTTTCCTCTGCCGGCCCTATAGGGCTGGTGGCTGGCCTGCTGCTGGTCGCCGGTTCGCGTATCTGGGCGGCCATCAACGTGGTCGATGACATCGACGATTACATCACCCTGACAACCGAAGAACGATTGCGCACAGGCTGGTTTGCATTCTGGGGAATCAGCCCGGATGAAAGCGTCGAAAATCGCCATATCATTGCCAGGGCCGCCGCTCAACATGCCCGGCAGCTGCAAGCCTCCGCCAGAAAATTGCTCGACGAAGATCTGAAAGACCATACCGAGGCTGTCATCAACGGCAGATTTCACGTCGAAGTCGAGTCGATTCAGATCCCCACCTACCACTCGACCCCGGAAAACCCTCAGTACAAAACCATCAAGCGCCCTAGAATCGTCGATGACAACGACACTATCGATGCACGTGCCGGCGTCACGGAAAATACCAAAGGCTCCGTCCTCGGAGCATCATCGGAACTCAAGAACATTCTTTGGTTTCTCGGTGGCGGTTTCGACACCGTGCAGGGAGTGACGAATAAACCCAACAACTTCTATTACAGGCTGGGTCCGAAGTTTCTGGACGGAGGCAAACAGGACGACGAATTCGTCTTTGAGGGGGCCGCCGATCTGCTGCAAACAAAAGACCATTCCGGCCTGATCGGCGAACTGGATGGAGGCGCGGGAAGCGACAGCCTGAAACTGACCGGAACGTTTCCTGCCGGACACGAAGAGCGCTTTGGCTACAAAATCGATCTGAAGCAAGGCGAGATGTTTGTAAAGGTCGAACCGGATAAAGCAGACGGACTGATTCTGCACAGCATGCTGCGCAATATCGAGAACATCGACACCCTTGCAGGATCGAACAACGAGGTGATCGGTACCGACGGGCCAAACATCATCAAGGCTCGTGGCAAGGATCATGTCGATGCCGGAGCCGGCGATGACCAGATCTACGTGCTCAGCCCCTTTGCATCAATTCGTGGCGGCCCCGGCAAAGACACTTATGCGCTTTCCCATTTACCCGGCAACGTAGTGATTCACGAGGAAGGTACAGACGAGAGTTTCATCGTGCTGGACTGGCGATCGGATCTGATTGAAAGCTGGGAAATCAAAAATGCAGACTTGATCGTCACTTCGGGGTTCGATCTCGATGACGACAAAAAAAGATACGTGCGCCTGACCAATCTTTACGACTGGACTGACAATCGAACACAAAAACTGAGGGGGGGAAAGCTGACGTTCATCACCAGGGATGGCTTCCGCTGGATACCTGAACTCCCGGAAATCATTATTGACTCGCAATACGCGCCTGCTTCACAGATTCAGGTTTCCATGTTGCAGCAAGGCACGCGCGAGCTCCCGGCCATCCTCCACTCCTCGGACATTACCGTCCCTCAGGATAAAAACACCCACTATTGGATTTCACGAAACAACCAGCACACCACTCTGACGGTCACAGAACAAAAGAACAGTTTTCTGACCACTGTGTACCTTGATTTCTCCAGCGTGGAACTTTCGAATGTCCTGGCGACTTACAACATCGAAGTCCTCGCGGAAGGTGAACTCAAAAACATCATGTACAGGAATTGCAACCTGAAGCTTTTTTTCGGTGAGAAAAGCCTGTCGATCAACAATCTTGCCAGCTCCTGGTGGCGCAGCCCTGGACGGATAAACAATGGCCTGACCCGCCCTCTCATGATGCTCAATCACTCATTCGTGCTGATCCTGAACGATGGGGTTTCTTATCGCCTGCACGTGCCTCCCATCGCGGACGACCATCTATCGAATTACGGTATCGGTCATTCGCAAAGGGCGAAGGCGATTACCCTGACACCTCGGGAAGGAGAGCATCTCTATTTGCGTCCCCTCGACAATACCCCACACCCGCTGGGCGACCAGGCACGGTGTGTCAGGTTCTCGCTCCCGACCGCCCAGACCGCCATCGAAACCCTGAGCGGAAATGGATCGACCTATCTCGTTCACCTCAGCAATGACATGTCCTTGCGCCTGTCCACTCCCGGTGCCATGGCCTCGGCGACTGAACGGCTCGCCTTCTCCTCGACCTGGGAGCTGGACGCGACAGCCCTGGGTCACGTCGACATAACGCTCTCCAACAATCAGTTACTGATTGGGAAATGCACCGTGCACCTGCCTGAATACGACAACAGCGAAGATCTGGTGGATCAGATACGTGTGATCACGGCTTCGGGGATTGTGCATGCAGTCGATCTGATCTTTGAGGCCATCTATATAGAATCGATCGATGCCAGGTTCTTCATCCCTCCCGACGATCCCGACACGCCTCTGCCTGCCGAATGGTCCACCGCGACGAGCGCTCAACTCCCCGTGCGCAATATATCGATGAAAGACGGCACACCGGGAGCGCTCTCATATCACCTGAGTCAACGTCGCTGGGTATTGGATACCGATGTTTCCCGCCTTGTGGACGTCGACGACCTGAAAACGATCAACCACTGTACCCATCAGATGAATGTGTTCGAAGTGGTAGCAAAGATTGCCCTCGATTACTCCCCTCCGATCAGCGCCCAGGGTCTGCACACGCTTCGAGCGCAATGCGCGAAGCTGAGGGGAGATCTGTCCCTTGATGACGCGACAAGGCTGGAGCGAGCGAAGAACCTGGCCTGGCTTCTGGCCGGACAATCCAGCGTCAATTGAAGGCTTTGCCTCCATCAGTGTGCAGCGTTCATGACAGACCGGCCGGGGGCCGCGACCTCCGGCCGTTTCGGGTCAGTCATTGGCGCTGACGTCACTGGAAAGATCCGGCATCACGAATGCGTGCGCATAGACATATGTATTACCCGGAACGGGTCTGGGCTGACGATCATTTCCCCTCAATGATCCGCACTGTCGGTCTTCCAATCGCCTCGTTCATTTCAAGAGCACATCCATCAATGAGCCCCAAACGCCCTATCCGCGCCAAAGACACAGCCTCCCACGACAGTCCTCCGACTTCACGCATTCCGGCACCGGATCTGCTTCCGGGACCCCGCATTCATGCGGACGGCCACAATGCACTGCCTTTGCCTGACCATCGCTCGGACCGCTCCGTGCACTTGCCGGAGCCTCAGCCACCCACGGTCGAGATCATTGACCTGCCCGGCGATACGCAGATAACGCGACTGAATGTAGAGCCCCCCATGTCCACCTATTTTCTGGCTCCCCGACTTGTCGACCGCCTGCCGCAGCCCGACGTACAAACCGGGCTGCGCTCATCCGGACGTTATCACTATGTCGACCTGATCGACGGTGCAACGGTTCTGGTCGGTACGGATACGCAGAACCGGATACGGGCACGCCTACCCAACGAACTCATCGCTTCCGGCCCGCTTCTGGAGCGTATCGAAGGCACTGTTCAGTGGCGCCAGGTCCAGGCGCAGAGCGGTACTGGTGCGGAACCCTCGCAACTGATCCTCACTCGCCATCTCCAGGATGAATCGCCTGCCATTCCGGAAAAACGGGCGCGCCGTGAAGAAGACATTGGACCAGAGAGCGAAGGAACGCCTGCCGTTGAAAAAGACGATGCAACGGCAACAGTTCCTCGTTCACCCGCGCCGCTACCCGATGCTCCAATCGACCACTGGGAGCAGTGGGCAATCGACGCACCGCCCGGAACAACCCACGATATACAGATCAATGGCAAACGATACATGGTGTTGCCTCAAGGGCCTGCAGAGGACACACCCATTGTTTACATCACCAACCCCACACACCTGATTCACAACTATTCATCACTGGAAAGGGTTCTCGCTTCGGACCTGTTGCAACAGCCTCGCGGTGCAATCCGCGTACCTCCCGCCGGTCACTGGGAGATCGATCCCACACTGCCCTTCCTGCAACCGCTTGCAGGTTATGTTGCCGTGCATTTTCCGGAGTTGTCGGCCACCTGCCTGCAGCAGGTGGCAAAGCGTCAGTTCGAACTTGCCAATGGCTCCGACAGGATAACCGGCACCGGACTGACTCTCTTGCGCCAAACCTTCAACGACTGGAAAGCCGGCAACACCTACCCGCGAGCCGAGCTTGCGGACCCGTTGTTGATGCTGCCCTCGATAATCACCCTCGAGCCGGAAAACGCGCGCTTCATGGCGCTGCCGCTACCTGATGGAGAGGGGTCGCTGCAACGCCTCGATTTCGACCCCAACCGATTCAAACTGGAATGGAGTCACTTCATGCCCAGTCAATCGGGCCAGGACTTGAAACGTTTCACTGCGGCACTGCTGAAACGCAACGGCTACAACGTCTTCGACATCAGCCCTTCGACGTCATTTCCCGCCGTCGTATTCAATCGGCCAGGACATGATTTTCTGTTCTTTTTGAGCCTGCACCGCATCAGAGGTCAAAAGATCCATCTCCCCTTGAATCTCGACCCGAAGAGCTGGGGTGTCTCTCTGGGCGAACAGGTCGGCACATCGGCGGCACAGGCAGTCATTCAGGCAAATGCCGAAAAAAGGGTCGTCTGGCTCAGAGGAGGACCGCAAACGCTGGCGACTTATCCGCAAACTTTCGTGATTGTCAGGGACGAAAATTCCAGACTCTAAAATGAAACTTCGTCAGACCAAAGGCCAGCCTGCGGCGAATTTCAAGCAAAAAAAGCCCGCAGTGTGAGCGGGCGAAAGACCAAAGAAGCTATATGCGCAGTCGCTTCCCGGTGGGGGCAGCTGCTTGGGGGTCAGCTGCCCCGATAGGTGGAATAGCTGTAAGGCGAGATCAGCAACGGCACGTGGTAGTGATCCTGTTCGGCAGAGATGCCGAACCGCAGCACCACCACGTCCAGAAATGCCGGCTCCGGCAACTGGACGCCACGGGCGCGGTAGTAATCGCCGGCGTGGAACTGAACCTGATAGACACCGGTACGGTAGTCATCGCCTTGCAGCAGCGGCGCATCGACCCGGCCATCGCTGTTGGTAAGCGCACTGGCGACCAATTCCAGGTGCGAACCTTCAACGCGGTACAGCTCGACCTTGATCGAGCTGCCCGGGCAACCGTGTGCAGCGTCCAAAACGTGTGTTGTCAAACGTCCCATTGATTCTGCGCGCCTGCCTGCGTGGAGCAGTCAGACCTCGCGCCTCCCGAAGTCAGTTGAAAAGGAGACCGCACCGTTTCGGAGCACGAAAAGCTGCGGCGAGCGACTGATTAAGACACTTTTCAAAAAAATTGTACACAATAAAAACGACATTTTTCCTCCCGCCCCCAGCCTCCGCCGATTTTCCGCTGCTCAGCCCTCGAACCATGCATTCATTGAACCTCTGATCCATTAGCTGACTGATCAGGCAGATTTCTTGCAGGCTCTCACCGTTATCAGCAAAAGAGGACGGCCGGTGAAAAATGCGAAAATTCAGGCTTACAAATTGAGAATAAAGTTGTATACAATCAGCCCATCGCTGTGACGCCAGCTGCCATCCCATCTTCAAGGCGCCACACAATCTGTCAACGAATAAGAAGGAAGACTGCAGTGAGCGCTGACTACCCACGCGACCTGATCGGTTACGGCAGTAACCCTCCTCACCCACACTGGCCGGGCAATGCCCGGATCGCCCTGTCCTTCGTACTCAATTACGAAGAAGGTGGCGAGCGCAACATCCTGCATGGCGACAAAGAATCGGAAGCCTTCCTCTCGGAAATGGTCGCGGCCCAGCCTCTGCAAGGCGCGCGCAACATGAGCATGGAATCGCTTTACGAGTATGGCAGCCGCGCCGGCGTCTGGCGGATCCTGAAACTGTTCAAGGAATTCGACATTCCGCTGACCATCTTCGCCGTGGCCATGGCCGCCCAGCGTCACCCGGATGTAATCCGCGCGATGGTCGAGGCCGGTCACGAGATCTGCAGCCACGGCTACCGCTGGATCGACTACCAGTACATGGACGAGGCGCAGGAACGCGAGCACATGCTCGAAGCGATCCGCATCCTCACCGAACTCACCGGCGAGCGCCCGCTGGGCTGGTACACCGGTCGCACCGGCCCGAACACTCGTCGTCTGGTGATGGAAGAAGGCGGTTTCCTCTACGACTGCGACACCTACGACGACGACCTGCCCTATTGGGAACCGAACAACCCGACCGGCAAGCCGCACCTGGTGATCCCGTACACCCTGGACACCAACGACATGCGCTTCACCCAGGTCCAGGGTTTCAACAAGGGCGACGATTTCTTCGAATACCTCAAAGATGCGTTCGACGTGCTTTATGCCGAAGGCGCCGAAGCGCCGAAGATGCTGTCGATCGGTCTGCACTGCCGTCTGATCGGCCGTCCGGCGCGTCTGGCTTCGCTCAAGCGCTTTATCGAATACGCTAAAAGTCATGAACAGGTGTGGTTCAGCCGCCGCGTCGACATCGCGCGTCACTGGCACGAAACCCACCCGTACCAAGGGGCTGCCAAATGAGCACCTTTCAAACCCTGAAACCGTCGACCCTGAGCCGCGACGCCTTCGTCAAAGCCTTCGCCCACATCTACGAACATTCGCCATGGGTGGCCGAGAAGGCCTTCGACCTGGGCCAGGACGCATCGATCGACCAGATCGAAACCCTGCACCAGCGCATGAGCGACATCCTGTTGAGCGCCGATCACGCCAGTCAGCTGGCACTGATCAACGCTCACCCGGACCTGGCCGGCAAAGCTGCCGTCCAGGGCGAGTTGACCGAAGCCAGCACCAATGAACAGGCTGGCGCCGGTATTCACCAATGCACGGCCGAAGAGTTCCAGCGCTTCACCGAGCTGAACGACGCCTACAAAGCCAAGTTCAAGTTTCCCTTCATCATGGCGGTAAAAGGCAGCAACCGGCATCAGATCCTCGCGGCGTTCGAAACGCGCATTCACAACCCGGTCGACACCGAGTTCAAATGCGCGCTGGCGGAGATCAACAAGATCGCCCTGTTCCGATTACTGACTCTCTAGCGAGCCTGGCCCGAGAAACCTCTAGAACGCTTGTGTTTCCCAGGGCCCTGCAAGCATCCCAAGCCACTTATTTAAAGGCAGACAAGAAGAATGAAAGCTTACGCCGTACCTTTCGAGAAGTTCGTCAACCTGGCCGATGCCCGCCTGGGCACCAAAATCATCTCGGTCACCGATGACTGGTTCGCAGACGCCAATCGTCTGTTTCAGCCGACCCCGGCCGTGTGGAAGGAGGGCGTGTTCGATGACAACGGCAAGTGGATGGACGGCTGGGAATCGCGCCGCAAGCGCTTCGAAGGCTACGACAGCGCGGTGATCCGCCTGGGCGTACCGGGCTCGATCAAAGGCGTGGACATCGACACTTCATTCTTCACCGGCAACTTCCCGCCATCGGCCTCGCTGGAAGCCTGCTTCCTGGCGTCGGGCGAGCCGGACGAAAACACCCAGTGGACTGAAGTGCTGTCGGCCGTCGAACTGCAAGGCAACAGCCACCACTACCACGAAATCAGCAACGACAAGGCGTTCAGCCACCTGCGCTTCAACATCTACCCGGATGGCGGCGTGGCCCGGCTGCGCGTGTACGGCATTCCGTTCCGCGACTGGTCGGCTGTTGGCGACAACGAGCAAGTCGACCTGGCCGCAGCCCTCAACGGTGGCCGCGCCCTCGCCTGCTCCGACGAACACTTCGGCCGCATGAGCAACATCCTCAACCCGGGCCGTGGCATCAACATGGGCGACGGCTGGGAAACCGCACGTCGTCGCACGCCAGGCAATGACTGGGTGATCGTCGCGCTGGGCCACCCGGGCGAGATCGAGAAAATCATCGTCGACACCCTGCACTTCAAGGGCAACTACCCGGACACCTGCTCGATCCAGGGCGCGTTCGTCAAGGGCGGCACCGACAGCCAGATCGAAACCCAGTCGCTGTTCTGGCGCGAACTGCTGCCAAGCCAGAAGCTGGAGATGCACGCCGAACACACCTTCGTCGAGCAGATCAAGGCACTGGGCCCGATCACCCACATCCGTCTGAACGTGTTCCCGGATGGTGGTGTGAGCCGCCTGCGCGTTCTCGGCAAGGTCGCTAAATAACACCGCAATGATCGTTCCCACGCTCTGCGTGGGAATGCATCACTGGACGCTCTGCGTCCGCTTTGGATGTGACGCGGAGCGTCACGGGCTGCATTCCCACGCGGAGCGTGGGAACGATCACTCAACGAAAAGAAGAACAGCATGCGCACACTGACGATTGAACCGCTGACCAAAGAAGCCTTCGCCCCTTTCGGTGACGTGATCGAAACCGACGGCAGCGATCACTTCATGATCAACAACGGTTCGACCATGCGCTTCCACAAACTGGCGACGGTCGAAACCGCGACGCCTGAGGACAACGCGATCATCAGCATCTTCCGCGCCGACGCGCAGGACATGCCGCTGACCGTCAGCATGCTGGAACGCCATCCGCTGGGCAGCCAGGCTTTCATTCCGTTGCTCGGCAACCCCTTTCTGATCGTGGTCGCGCCACTTGGCGATGTACCTGTATCAGGCTTGGTCCGCGCCTTCGTCACCAACGGCAGGCAGGGCATCAATTACCATCGCGGCGTCTGGCACCACCCGGTGCTGACGATCGAAAAGCGGGATGACTTCCTGGTGGTTGATCGCAGTGGCACAGGCAACAACTGCGATGAGCATTTTTTCAAAGAGGATGAGCGTTTGATCCTCGCCCCCCACCAATAAGAGAAGGTCCGATCACTCGACAACAAGAGTGACGGGCGAGAGGTAAAGACTGTGGAAGCACATCTGTTGGAATGGCTGAACCTGAGCGTGCGCTGGGTTCACATGATCACTGGCGTGGCCTGGATCGGCGCGTCGTTCTACTTCGTCTGGCTGGAGAACAACCTCAACCGCGTCAACCCGAAAACCGGTCTTGCCGGTGATCTGTGGGCGATCCACGGCGGCGGTATCTATCACCTGGAAAAATACAAACTGGCCCCTCCGTCGATGCCGGAGAACCTGCACTGGTTCAAATGGGAAGCCTACTTCACCTGGATGTCGGGGATCGCGCTGCTGTGCGTGGTGTTCTACTCCAACCCCGTGCTCTACCTCGTGGCACCCGGCAGCGGCCTGACCGGCCCTGAAGGCGTGGCCATCGGCATCGGTTCGCTGATCGCCGGCTGGTTCATCTACGACTTCCTCTGCGATTCGCCTCTGGGCAAAAAACCTGCCCTGCTCGGCTTCATCCTGTTCGTGCTGATCATCGGCGCGGCGTATGGCTTCAGCAAGGTGTTCAGCGGTCGTGGTGCGTACCTGCACGTCGGCGCGATCATCGGCACCATCATGGTCGGCAACGTGTTCCGCATCATCATGCCGGCGCAGCGCGCACTGGTGGCCGCGATCGCCGAGAACCGCACGCCGGATCCCGCCCTGCCGGCCAAAGGCCTGCTGCGTTCGCGTCACAACAACTACTTCACCCTGCCGGTGCTGTTCATCATGATCAGCAACCACTTCCCGAGCACCTACGGCAGCCAGTACAACTGGTTGATCCTGGCCGGGATCGCGGTGCTGGCAGTGTTGGTGCGTCACTACTTCAACACCCGTCACGACAGCCACAAGTTTGCCTGGACCCTGCCGGTTGCAGCGGTGGGCATGATCAGTCTGGCGTACGTCACCGGCCCGGCGCCGATGTCGACCGCTCCGGACGTGGCCAAGGCCCCTGCGAAAATCGAGTACCAGCCGCTGCCGGAAACGGCTTTGGGTGGTGGCGCGAAACCGGCTGAAGCGGCACAACCGGCCGCCCCTGCTGCACCGGCCGCCGCTCCCGCTCAGGCGTCCAACGCCGGCCCTGCGTTCGACAAGGTGCACACGGTGATCCAGGAACGCTGCGCGGTCTGCCACTCGGCCAAACCGACCAGCCCGCTGTTCAGCGCTGCACCGGCCGGTGTGATGTTCGACACCCCCGAGCAGATCCGCCAGAACGCGGCGCGGATCCAGGCGCAAGCCATCACCACGCAGATCATGCCACTGGGCAACATCACGCAGATGACCCAGCAGGAACGTGACCTGATCGGTGCATGGATCGCCCAGGGAGCCCAGACCAACTAAGCAGTAAAAGCATCGCTGGCAAGCCAGCCCCCACAGGGTTTTGCACTGCCTGTGCGGGAGCTGGCTTGCCAGCGATTAGCCGCCACGCGGTTTACCTGATGCAAAGAAACAGCTGTGAGCAACCCGGCAGCTGTTCAATCACAAGAATAAAAAAGATCCGAGGTGTTGCATGTCCGAGCTGTCCAAAGCGCGCATCCCCGACGCACCCGCCATTCAGCGTTTGCCCCTTTTGCAACTAATCCTGGTCGGTTTGCAACATGTACTGCTGATGTACGGCGGCGCCATCGCGGTACCGCTGATCATCGGACAGGCCGCTGGCCTGAGTCGTGAAGAAATCGCCTTCCTGATCAACGCCGACCTGCTGGTCGCCGGCATTGCCACCATCGTGCAGTCCTTGGGCATCGGCCCGATGGGCATCCGCATGCCGGTGATGATGGGCGCCAGTTTCGCCGCCGTCGGTAGCATGGTCGCCATGGCCGGCATGCCCGGCATCGGTCTGCAGGGAATCTTCGGCGCGACCATCGCCGCCGGGTTCTTCGGCATGCTCATCGCGCCATTCATGTCCAGGGTCGTACGCTTCTTCCCTCCGCTGGTGACCGGCACGGTCATCACCTCGATCGGTCTGTCGCTGTTTCCCGTGGCCGTGAACTGGGCCGGTGGCGGCGCCGCCGCTGCGCAATTCGGTTCACCGATTTACCTGGCCATCGCCGCACTGGTGCTGGCCACCATTCTGTTGATCCACCGCTTCATGCGCGGTTTCTGGGTCAACATTTCCGTGCTGATCGGCATGTGCCTGGGCTACGTGCTCTGCGGCGCCATCGGCATGGTCGACCTGAGCGGCATGGCCAACGCGCCGTGGGTTCAGTTCGTCACCCCGCTGCATTTCGGCATGCCGAAGTTCGAACTGGCACCGATTCTGTCGATGTGTTTGGTGGTGGTGATCATCTTCGTCGAGTCCACCGGGATGTTCCTCGCGCTGGGCAAGATCACCGGTCAGGAAGTCTGCCCGCGCATGCTGCGTCGCGGCCTGCTGTGTGATGCCGGTGCGTCGTTCTTCGCCGGTTTCTTCAACACCTTCACCCACTCCTCCTTCGCGCAGAACATCGGCCTGGTGCAGATGACCGGCGTGCGCTGCCGTTCGGTGACCATCGTCGCCGGCGGTCTGCTGATCGTCCTGAGCCTGCTGCCAAAAGCGGCGTTTCTGGTGGCATCGATTCCACCGGCGGTGCTGGGTGGCGCGGCGATTGCGATGTTCGGCATGGTCGCGGCCACCGGCATCAAGATTCTGCAGGAAGCCGATATCGGCGACCGTCGCAACCAATTGCTGGTGGCGGTGAGCATCGGCATGGGGCTGATCCCGGTGGTGCGTCCGGAATTCTTCGCTCACCTGCCACTGTGGATGAGCCCGATCACCCACAGCGGGATCGCCATGGCCACCCTCAGCGCGCTGACGCTGAACCTGTTGTTCAACATCCTCGGTGGCGCCGAACGCGCCGCGATCAACGACTGCCACGCACACCCGCACTGATCCGAAGAGTAAAAAAGGAGGCTCGCCCAAGCCTGCCCCCTCGCGACAGCTTTGCCTCAAACAATAAAAACAAGAGGGAGCAACAGATGATCCGGACTCAAACCAGCGTGTTGTTGGGCGGCGGCCTGCTGGCCGCCTCGCAAGCCATGGCCGGCGATTTACTGCTATGGCAGACCAACAGCCTGAGCTACCTGTACGGCAAGAATTTCGCGATCAACCCGTCAATCCAGCAGACGGTGACGTTCGAGCACGCCGACAAGTGGAAGTACGGCGACAACTTCCTGTTCATCGACAAGATTTTCTACAACGGCCAGGAAGACCGCAACAAAGGGCCCCATGCGTTCTACGGCGAATTCAGCCCGCGCCTGTCGTTCGGCAAGATCTTCGACAAAAAGCTGGAATTCGGCCCGATCAAGGACGTACTGCTGGCCATGACCTACGAGTACGGCGAAGGCGACAGCGAGGCCTACCTGATCGGCCCCGGCTTCGACCTCAAGGTGCCGGGCTTCAACTATTTCACCCTGAACTTCTACCGCCGCCAGACCGAAGGCCCGCGCCCCGGCGACGGCGTCTGGCAGATCACCCCCGGCTGGTCCTACAGCATTCCCGTGGGCAATTCCGATTTGCTTATCGACGGCTACCTCGACTGGGTGGTCGACAACGATCAGAACTCCCGTGGCACCTATCACGCCAACCTGCACATCAACCCGCAGATCAAATACGACCTGGGCAAAGCCCTCGGCTGGGGTGAAAAGCAGGTGTACGTCGGCACCGAATACAGCTACTGGAAAAACAAATACGGCGTCGAAAGCACCCACAGTTTCGACACCAACCAGAACACCGCCAGCCTGCTGGTCAAGGTGCACTTCTAAGATGGCCCGCAACCGTGCCCCCTACCTGTCGTCGGTGCTCTGTTGCGGGGCACTTGAGGCCTGGCCGTTGAGTCAGTATTCTCCGCGGCCTCCTGAATTCGGTCTAAAAAAAAGCCCGAATTTAATTCCTGACCGAAAAGCCAACTTATCCAGGCTTCGGTCAGTACCGAGGCATCCCGAAAACACGCTTAATCGACTGTTTTTCAGCAGCCGACGGGCTTTTTTTTGCTTTTCGAAAAGCCTTGGCTCAGCTCTTGCTAACAGCATGAAAGCTGACCGGATGGATGACTTTTGCAGCAATGAAAAAAGGCGCCACACCAGAGCGCCGACTCAAAAAAATAAACGTGGAACACCTACTTTGGGAGCAACCGAATGAAACGTATGTGCACCAGCCTGATGCTTGCGGGATCGCTGCTGGCAGGGGGTCAGGCCATGGCCGAGGGCCTGCTGCAATGGCAGAACAACAGCCTGACCTACCTCTATGGCAAGGACTTCCAGGTCAACCCGCGCATTCAGCAGACCGTCACCTTCGAGCACGCCGATGCCTGGAAGTACGGCGACAACTTCGTGTTCGTCGACAAGATCTTCTACAACGGCAAGGATGACGGCGGTGTGGGTTCGAACACCTACTACGGCGAAATCAGCCCGCGTCTGTCGTTCGGCAAGATCTTCGATCAGAAACTGGCTTTCGGTCCGGTCACCGACGTACTGCTGGCCATGACCTACGAATTCGGTGAAGGCGATACCGAGTCGTACCTGATCGGTCCAGGCTTTGACCTGGCGATCCCGGGCTTCGACTACTTCCAGCTGAACTTCTACCAGCGCCACACCGAAGGCTCCCGCGCCGGTGACAACGTCTGGCAGATCACCCCGGTCTGGTCCTACACGATTCCGGTCGGCGACTCGAACATCCTGATCGACGGCTTCATGGACTGGGTGGTCGACAACGACTCCAACTCCAAAGGCGATTACCACGCCAACCTGCACTTCAACCCACAGGTCAAATACGACCTGGGCAAAGCGCTGAACATTGGCGAGAAGCAGTTGTATGTGGGTGTCGAGTACGACTACTGGTCGGACAAGTACGGGATCAAGGACAGCCAGTATTTCAAGACCGATCAGAGCACCACGAGCTTCCTGGTGAAGTTCCACTTCTGATCCGGCGGCGTCCTCACGGGCGCCTTCGCGAGCAGGCTCGCTCTCACATTGGCTCTGTGCACGACACAAATCCCTGTGGGAGCTGGCTTGCCAGCGATTGCTGCACAACAAAACTCAGGCCGGAACCAGCGACTCGCCAATCCCGAGAAACCGGCACAGCTCATCGCGCTTGGCCAAGGCATCGCGCCTGCCCAGATCGATCAATTCGCTGCAATACCCCGCCTCGAACAGCAAGTAACTCAACACCCCTGCCCCGCTCGTTTTGGTCGCCCCCGGCCCACGCAGAAACAGACGCAACGCCGCGGGCAATTCCTGGCGATGCCGCGCCGCAATTTCATCGATCGGCTGGCTGGGTGAAATCACCAGCACGTCCACCGGCGCCACACCCAACGCGCGGGTCGGCGTGCCTTCGGGCATCAGATGACTGAACTGGTTGAGACGCTGAAGCAGCTCGATATCGCTTTCCAGGCTATCAATGAAGGTGCTGTTGAGCATGTGCCCGCCGATCTGCGCCAGCGTCGGTTGCTGCCCGGTGTAAGCACGCTCCAGCGGTTGCGCCGGATCGAAACCGCGCGGGTTGCCGCTGACGCCCACCACCAGCACCCGGCTCGCGCCCAGGTGCAGCGCCGGGCTGATCGGCGCCGACTGTCGCACCGCGCCATCGCCGAAATATTCATCGCCGATCTTCACTGGCGCGAACAACAGCGGGATCGCCGAACTGGCCAGCAAGTGCTCCACCGATAACTGCGTCGGCACACCGATGCGCCGATGACGCAACCAGGAATCGATGGTCCCGCCGCCCTGATAGAAGGTCACGGCTTGCCCGGACTCGTAGCCGAACGCCGTCACTGCCACCGCGTGCAATTGCTTGCGCGCGATGGACTCGGCGATGCCGGGCAGGTGCAGTTTTTCGTTGAGAAGATGACGCAGCGGCGAGCTGTCGAGCAGCGCTACCGGCAGCTGCCGGCCCATGCCCAGCAGGCTGTGACTGACAAAACGACTGGCCTGACGGATCACCCCCGGCCAGTCGCTGCGCAACACGCGATGGCTGCGAAAGCCTTGCCAGAACAGCGTCAGGCGTTCGATGGCCGCGCGAAAATCCGTCGCACCGCTGGCCAGGCTGACCGCGTTGATCGCCCCGGCGGAGGTGCCGACGATCACCGGAAACGGATTGTCCGCCCCCAGCGGCAACAATTCGGCTATCGCCGCCAGCACCCCCACCTGATACGCCGCCCGAGCCCCGCCGCCGGAAAGAATCAAACCTGTGACCGGTTCAGCTGGGCTCATCGCAACGCTCCGTGGTGCTTGTGGGGATGGGTCAAATCAACCGCGTTTGGCGTACAGCTTCGGCTCGCCCGGTGGCCGGCTCTTGAAACGCCGGTGTGCCCACAGGTATTGCTCGGGGCACTCCCGCAACACGCCTTCGACCCACTGATTGATGCGGATGCAATCTTCTTCTTCGGTCTCGCCCGGGAAACCTTCCAGCGGCGGATGAATCACCAGACGATAACCGCTGCCGTCGGCCAGACGCTCCTGAGTGAACGGCACCACGAGTGCCTTGCCCAGACGGGCGAACTTGCTGGTGGCAGTCACGGTGGCGGCCTGAATGCCGAATAGCGGCACGAAGATGCTTTGCTTGGCGCCGTAGTCCTGATCCGGTGCGTACCAGATTGCCCGGCCTGCGCGCAGCAGCTTGAGCATGCCGCGCACGTCGTCACGCTCCACCGCCAGCGAATCAAGATTGTGCCGCTCGCGGCCCTGACGCTGGACGAAGTCGAACAGCGGGTTCTTGTGTTCGCGGTACATGCCGTCGATGGTGTGTTGCTGGCCGAGCAGCGCCGCGCCGATTTCCAGGGTGGTGAAATGCACCGCCATCAGAATCACGCCCTTGCCTTCGCGCTGGGCCTTCTGCAAATGCTCAAGACCTTCGACGTGGGCCAGTTTCGCCAGGCGCTGACGCGACCACCACCAGCTCATCGCCATTTCAAAGAAGGCGATGCCGGTGGAGGCGAAGTTTTCCTTGAGCAGTCGCTTGCGCTCGGCGGCGGACTTTTCCGGGAAACACAGTTCCAGATTGCGCTTGGCGATGCGCCGTCGGTCGCCGGCGAAGCGATACATCAGGGCACCGAGAAAACGACCGATGGCCAGCAATGCCGGATACGGCAGCTGCACGATCAGCCACAACAGCCCGAGGCCGCACCAGAGCGGCCAGAAGCGTGGGGCAAGAAATGCTTTTCGAAAACGCGGGCGATCCATTAAAGCTTCCGTAAATACAGTGGCCGCGCATTCTACATCGTTCGACCCGGCTTGCGGCCTGCGGGCGTTCTCGTTATAAGTCTCGGCACTTTTAGTGACAAGCCGTTGTATGCCGACATGAGCCAAACCGAACCGAAAGACCAAGATCCCGTGTTCCAGCTGAAGGGCAGCATGCTCGCCATTACAGTGCTGGAGCTGTCCCGCAACGACCTGGACAGCCTCGATCGGCAATTGGCCGCCAAAGTCGCCCAGGCACCGAATTTCTTCAGCAACGCGCCGCTGGTTCTGGCGCTGGACAAACTGCCGCCGAGCGAAGGCGCCGTCGACCTGCCGGGCCTGATGCGCGTGTGCCGTCAGCACGGCCTGCGCACCCTGGCGATCCGCGCCAGCCGCATCGAAGACATCGCTGCCGCCATCGCCATCGACATCCCGGTGCTGCCGCCGTCCGGCGCCCGCGAACGACCGCTGGAAGCAGCCGAACCCGTCGCCCCGAAAAAACCGGAAAAGCCGTCGGAGCCGGCCGTCAAACCGACCCGCGTCATCACCACGCCAGTACGTGGTGGCCAACAGATATATGCGCAAGGTGGCGATCTGGTGGTGGTTTCCTCGGTCAGCCCGGGGGCGGAACTTCTCGCCGATGGCAACATCCATGTATACGGCCCGATGCGCGGTCGTGCGCTGGCCGGGGTCAAGGGCGACACCAAGGCGCGGATTTTCTGTCAGCAATTGAGCGCTGAACTGATCTCCATCGCAGGCCATTACAAGGTTTCCGAAGACCTGCGTCGCGATCCGATGTGGGGTTCGGGCGTACAGGTCAGCCTGTCGGGCGACGTGTTGAACATCATTCGGCTTTAACGGATACTGCCGCATTTTCCAAGCATCTCTAAAACGTAGCGAAAACGGCTCAAACGAAGTAGGAAAAAGGCCAAAAGCCGGATTCCAGCCAAGGCTGTCCGACTGCAGTAGTTTTCTAGAGATGTTTTTCAGGGGCTGAACAGTCCTTCTTCCTTAGGGGTGAAACACCTTGGCCAAGATTCTCGTGGTTACATCCGGCAAGGGTGGTGTGGGTAAGACCACCACCAGCGCCGCTATCGGTACCGGCCTCGCTCTGCGCGGCCACAAAACAGTGATCGTCGACTTCGACGTGGGCTTGCGTAACCTCGACCTGATCATGGGTTGCGAGCGCCGCGTGGTGTATGACTTCGTCAACGTCGTGAACGGCGAAGCCAACCTGCAACAGGCCCTGATCAAAGACAAACGCCTGGAAAACCTCTATGTACTGGCCGCCAGCCAGACCCGCGACAAAGACGCGCTGACCGTCGAAGGCGTGGAAAAAGTCCTGATGGAGCTCAAGGAACAATTCGACTTCGTCGTCTGCGACTCCCCGGCGGGTATCGAGAAAGGCGCGCACCTGGCCATGTACTTCGCTGACGAAGCGATCGTCGTGACCAACCCGGAAGTCTCCTCGGTACGTGACTCCGACCGCATGCTCGGCCTGCTGGCCAGCAAGTCCCGTCGCGCCGAACGCGGCGAAGAGCCGATCCAGGAACACCTGCTGATCACCCGCTACCACCCGGAGCGCGTCGAAAAAGGCGAAATGCTCGGCGTCGAAGACGTCAAGGAAATCCTCGCCGTACGCCTGCTGGGCGTCATCCCGGAATCCCAGGCCGTGCTCAAGGCCTCCAACCAGGGCGTACCTGTGATCCTCGATGATCAAAGCGACGCCGGCCAGGCCTACAGCGATACCGTTGATCGCCTGCTGGGCAAGGAAAAAGAACACCGGTTCCTGAATGTCGAGAAGAAGGGATTCTTCGAGCGTCTGTTTGGAGGTAGGTAATGAACCTTTTTGACTTCTTTCGTGCCAACAAAAAGCCAAGTACCGCCTCGGTCGCGAAAGAGCGTCTACAGATCATCGTGGCGCATGAACGCGGCCAGCGCAGCACCCCGGACTACCTGCCCTCCTTGCAGAAGGAACTGGTGGAAGTGATCCGCAAGTACGTCAACATCGGCAACGACGACGTGCATGTGGCACTGGAGAGCCAGGGCAGCTGCTCGATTCTGGAACTCAACATCACCCTGCCAGACCGCTGAGTCGATCCGGCAGGAACGACGGCGGCTCAGGGCCCTTCCGACACCGGAGGGGCCCTGAGCCGCCGTCGGCATTTGTTACGAGGCTGTTTTAATGCCGTTGTCCAACGTCCAAATCATTCATCAGGACGCCGCCGTTCTGGTGGTGAACAAACCGACCCTGTTGCTCTCCGTCCCCGGCCGGGCCGATGACAACAAGGACTGTCTGATCACCCGTCTGCAGGAAAACGGCTACCCGGAAGCACGCATCGTCCATCGCCTGGACTGGGAAACCTCGGGGATCATTCTGCTGGCCCGCGACGCCGACACCCACCGCGAACTGTCGCGCCAGTTTCACGATCGTGAAACAGAGAAAGCCTACACTGCGCTCTGCTGGGGTCAGCCGGAACTGGACAGCGGCAGCATCGATCTGCCGTTGCGCTACGACCCGCCGACCAAACCGCGCCACGTGGTCGATCACGAACACGGCAAGCACGCCCTGACCTTCTGGCGTGTGCTGGAGCGCTGCGGCGACTGGTGCCGCGTCGAACTGACACCAATCACTGGTCGTTCGCACCAGTTGCGGGTGCACATGCTGTCGATCGGTCATCCGTTGCTCGGTGACGGCCTCTACGCCCACGAGCAAGCCCTGGCTGCCTGGCCACGCCTGTGCCTGCACGCGAGCATGCTCAGCTTCACCCATCCACAGTCCGGCGAACGCTTGCGCTTCGAATGCCCGGCACCGTTTTAAGCACTGTTGGACCGACAGCTGCCCGATTTATAGGATTTTGTTCCGGATGAGTTGTACTGATTCCCTTGCAACACCCGTCAAGAAGACCCGTCATCAACTGCTCTACCTGATTTACGGCAATCAGGATGTCTACCGGCGCGAAGCCAAGTTCAGCATCCTGACCGTCCTGTCCCAGGCCAAGAACGGCAAACGCCCGGCGATCAGGATTCTCACCGACCGGCCGCAAGACTACGAAGGCTGGCCAGTCGACACCGTACTGCTCGACGAAGCGACCCTGACCCGCTGGCAAGGACAGAACGGTTACCACCACCGGCGCAAGGCCTGCGCGATTGCCGCCGGTTTGCAACTGGCCGAGAAAACCCTGTTCGTCGACACCGACACACTGTTCACCAGCCACCCGAACAGCTTGTTCCAATACATCGATGCAAATCGGTCGGTGATGGATCGCTTCGAATACGACTGGAAAGACGTCTTCGAACGGCCGGACTACCTGAAGCTCGCTCGCGACCTCAGTGTCCACGGTGTTTCCCCACAGAACGGTTTCAAGCTCTACAACAGCGGCCTGTGCGGTATCACCGACCGCGACTCGGCATTGTTCGAAGAGTCGATCAGGCTGATCGACGAGTGGACGGCCGGCGGGTTCGAGATTCACACCATCGAGCAGATCGCGCTGTCCTACGCAATGCGCGAACGGCCGGTGGTGGAAGCGCGCAAACACATCTACCACTACTTCGCGGAAAAACGCTTCTTCCACGCGATGCAGGCGTTTTTCTTCGCCCAGCACGGCGAGAAATTCAGCCAGCGACTGGTGGACCTGTGTGCCGATGTGCCGCGCGTCAAACCCTTTCCGTCCGCCTGGCAGCGTCTGAAGATCAAGTGGAAGCTGCGCAACCAGAGCGGCGCCATGCGCAAGGTGGGTCGGGATCTGTTGTACGGCAGCGCCGCGCCGGATCACCCGTACTACAGCGCCTGTCGTCATGAGTGGTGGGAATGCGCCTCGCGGGAGATTCTGCGCTGGGACGAGAGCCGTCAGAAAAAGCTTCTGGAACAGAGTCGCTGGCCAAAGCAGCTGCCCCGTCCGGACAAGCCTGAAGACGAAAAAGTGATCATGAACTACCTGAAAAAACGCGTGGCCGCCGCTCGTTGACGCGAGCGGCACATGTCATGTCCCAAGCATCAGGCCGATGCGTTAAACTCCCGCCCATTGCTGTCTGGAGCTTCTTATGCGCGAAGAGTTGAACCAAGGCCTGATCGACTTCCTCAAGGCCTCCCCTACCCCGTTCCACGCCACCGCCAGCCTTGTTCAACGCCTTGAGGCCGCCGGTTATGTGCGCCTCGACGAGCGCGAAACCTGGCACACCGAAGCCAATGGTCGTTACTACGTCACCCGTAACGATTCCTCGATTGTCGCGATCAAGATGGGCCGCAACTCGCCGCTGCACGACGGCATCCGTCTGGTCGGCGCCCACACCGACAGCCCGTGCCTGCGGGTCAAGCCACAACCTGAATTGCAGCGCCAGGGCTTCTGGCAGCTCGGCGTCGAAGTCTACGGCGGCGCGCTGCTGGCGCCGTGGTTCGACCGCGACCTGTCACTGGCCGGCCGCGTCACCTTCCGCCGCGACGGCAAGGTTGAAAGCCAACTGATCGACTTCAAGGCCCCGATCGCGATCATTCCCAACCTGGCCATTCACCTCAACCGTGAAGCCAATCAGGGCTGGGCCATCAACGCCCAGACCGAGCTGCCGCCGATTCTCGCGCAGTTCGCCGGTGACGAGCGCGTGGATTTCCGCGCGGTGCTCACCGATCAACTGGCTCGCGAACACGGCCTCAACGCCGACGTGGTGCTCGATTACGAGCTGAGTTTCTACGACACCCAAAGCGCTGCGGTCATCGGCCTGCATGGCGACTTCATCGCCGGCGCGCGCCTTGACAACCTGCTGTCGTGTTACGCCGGCCTGCAAGCCCTGCTGACCGCCGACACTGAAGAAACCTGCGTGCTGGTGTGCAACGACCACGAAGAAGTCGGTTCCTGCTCGGCCTGCGGCGCCGACGGCCCGATGCTGGAACAGACCCTGCGCCGCCTGCTGCCGGAAGGTGACGAATTCGTACGCACCATCCAGAAATCCCTGCTGGTCTCGGCCGACAACGCCCACGGCGTGCACCCGAACTATGCCGAGAAGCACGACGCCAACCACGGTCCGAAACTCAACGCCGGCCCGGTGATCAAGGTCAACAGCAACCAGCGCTACGCCACCAACAGCGAAACCGCCGGGTTCTTCCGCCATCTGTGCATGGCCGAAGAAGTGCCGGTGCAAAGCTTCGTGGTGCGCAGCGACATGGGCTGCGGCTCGACCATCGGCCCGATCACCGCCAGCCACCTGGGCGTGCGCACCGTCGACATCGGCCTGCCAACGTTCGCCATGCACTCGATCCGCGAACTGTGCGGCAGCCACGACCTGGCTCACCTGGTCAAAGTGCTGAGCGCGTTCTACGCCAGTCGCGAACTGCCATAGGAAACAGCCGGGATCGCAGCGTCGAGCTGCGATCCCCGGCCTTTAGAACCGGCTCATTTCTGATACACATCAGCACCGTCCATCGAAAACCCACCTAGACTTGAATCATCCCCTTCGACAAGGCTGTCGCCATGATCTCGATGTCTGCGTTTCACTCCATGCTCATTCCCATCCTCGGCGGAATGATTCTGCTGGCCATCGGTTTCAACTTCCGTGACAAGAACGCCGGTGTGTTCGCCATGTGGATCGGCATGCTGATGATCCTGGCCACCGTGGTCTACAAGATCCTTGCCAAACTCAACGAATAAATCCGCTCCCGGCTCGCATTGAATCTGGCGGGCTCGTACACTCGCCCGATCCGCCCCTTGCGAGGTTGACCGCCTAGTGTTTGCTCGTCTTTTTGCCCTGCCCTGCCTGTTTCTCGTTTGCCTGATGATCCTGGTGTCGCCGGCGCCTGCCGACGCCGCCGGTCTGCCGGGATTGCTCACGGGCGCCGGCAAGGCTCAGCCCGAAGCTCAGGAACCGCTCGGCCAGTCCCTGGACGAAGTCATCAAGTCGCTGGAAAACGACAAGCAACGTGCCCAGTTGCTGACCGACCTGAAAAAACTGCGCGACGCCACGAAAAAAGCCCAGGCCACCCCGGAAGAAGGGGTGCTGGGACTGATCGGCGGCACCCTCGCCACTTTCGAAAAACAGTTCTCCGGTGCCGACAGCCCACTCAATCGCTGGTCCGCCGAATTCGACATGGCCAAGGACGAGCTCAAAGGCCTGATGCTGCCGGCCAGCGAATGGCTGCCGATCATCTTCGCCTTCGCCGTGATCCTCGCGGTCTGGAGCCTGCTCGCCGCCGCGCTGATCTGGCTTGGTCATCGGGTACGCATGCGCTTCGGTCTGACCGAAGAACTGCCGCAACATCCCCGAGCCCTCGACATGCTGCGCTTCGCCCTGCGCAAGCTCGGGCCGTGGATGATCGCCCTGGTCATCACCGTGTACATGAGTTACGCGCTGCCATCGTCGCTGGGCAAAAGCCTGGCGATGGTGCTGGCCTATGCGCTGGTGGTCGGCACCTGCTTCTCGGCCATCTGCGTGATTGCCTTTTCCGTACTCGACGGACCGCACCGCCACCGCGCGCTGTACATCCTGCGCCACCAGGCCTTCCGCCCGCTGTGGCTGATCGGCAGCTTCGCCGCGTTCGGGGAAGCCCTGAGCGATCCGCGACTGATAGCCGGCCTCGGCGTACACCTGGCCCACACCGCCGCCACCGTCGCCAATGTCCTCGCGGCGCTGTCGACCGGTCTGTTCATCCTGCGTTTCCGCCGACCGATCGCCCACCTGATCCGCAACCAACCCCTGTCCCGCCGCCTGACCCGCCGCGCCCTCAGCGACACCATCGAAATCCTCGGCACCTTCTGGTACGTCCCGGCGCTGGTGCTGGTGGGCATTTCGCTGTTCGCCACCTTCGTCTCCGCCGGCGACACCAGCACCGCCCTGCGCCAGTCGCTGATCTGCACCGTGCTGCTGGTGTTGTGCATGGTCATCAACGGCCTCGTCCGCCGCCACGCCCTCAAACCCCAACGCGGCCCGAAACGCCACGCGCTGTATTCCGAACGCCTGAAAAGCTTCTTCTACACCCTCGCCCATTTGCTGGTGTGGCTGGCCTTCATCGAACTGGGCCTGCGGGTCTGGGGCATGTCGCTGATCGGCTTCACCGAAGGCGAAGGCCACGACGTCAGCGTCAAACTGTTCAGCCTGATCGGCACGCTGATCTTCGCCTGGCTGATCTGGATCCTCAGCGACACCGCCGTGCACCACGCCCTCACCCGCTCACGCAAAGGCCTGGCCAACGCTCGCGCACAAACCATGATGCCGCTGATCCGCAACGTGCTGTTCGTGGCGATCTTCATCATCGCCCTGATCGTCGCCCTCGCGAACATGGGCATGAACGTCACGCCCCTGCTGGCCGGTGCCGGCGTGATCGGCCTGGCCATCGGCTTCGGCGCCCAGTCGCTCGTGGCCGACCTCATCACCGGCCTGTTCATCATCATCGAAGACTCCCTGGCCATCGACGACTACGTCGACGTCGGCGGGCACCTGGGCACCGTCGAAGGCCTGACCATCCGCACCGTACGCCTGCGGGACATCGACGGCATCGTCCACACCATCCCGTTCAGCGAAATCAAAAGCATCAAAAACTACTCCCGCGAATTCGGCTACGCGATCTTCCGCGTGGCCGTGCCGTTCAACATGAGCATCGACGAAGCCATCAAACTGATGCGCGACGTCGGCCAGAAAATGCGCACCGACCCGCTGCAGCGGCGCAACATCTGGTCACCCCTGGAATTTCAGGGCGTGGAAAGCTTTGAATCCGGCAACGCGATATTGCGAGCAAGATTCAAGACAGCACCGATCAAACAGTGGGAAGTTTCACGGGCGTTCAATTTGTCGCTCAAACGACATCTGGATGAAGCCGGCCTGGACCTGGCGACGCCAAGGATGAATGTGCAAGTGATCACCGCAGGCGGTGGCGGCCAAACTCAAGAATAGACCCGAAGAATCGGGCCGACTTCAAAGCCCTCATCGCTGGCAAGCCAGCTCCCACAGAGAGCAAAAGCAACACATATGCCCTTCCACCACTCAACACAATGAGCGTTAGCTCGAGTACCGCTTTTGACGTGCCGGCCCCATCGGAAGGCTGAGTGGAGGGATTTATCCGGGGGTGGGAGCGCAGCGACCGTGCGGCGCAGCCGCATGCATCGAGAGGAGGTGCAGCGAAGCAAACCGTAGGCGATGCCCCCGGATGAATCCCGGAACGAAGGAACACCGAGCCAAAGCGAGGGGCCGAACGCCGGGGCCCAGCGTTTTGGTTACTTTGGGGCGTTTGCCAAAGTGACTCGCCGTAAGGGCGAAACCGTCAGCGGCAGCACCCGAAGAAACGGATATGTACACAGTCAATCCAAAACCTGGTCGGCCCAGCGGCCGCCAAGGTCAAACAAGGTCAAACAACATCAACCCCGACGTGAATCGCATCATGCCGCCAAAACTCCAGATCACAATCAATCAACCGCCCAAACTGATCATAATTAACCCGAGCAATCCTCAACCCCGGACTCCCCACCGACACCCGTAAAGCCGCCGCCGCATCGACCGATAAAGACGTAGGCACAATCTCGAACCGCACCCGCCCATAGTGCAAATCGTAATGCCGCGCATACAACTCGGTAATCGACTGATTCAAATCAAACTCCAGAATCCCCGGAAAAAACTGCGGATTCAGATAATGCTCCACATACAACACCAGCCGCCCATCGATCCGCCGCGACCGGCAAATCTGGATCACGCTCGACAACGCCGGCAACTGCAACCACGCACACACCGCCGCTGACGCCGGCTGCAAGCGCGCCGAAATCACCTCGGTCGACGGCACCCGCCCCTGCGCACTGACCATCGCGTGAAAGTGACTGCGCTGCATCAGGTTGTAAGCCAGACGCGGCGGCGACACGAACCAGCCCCGCCGCTCCTCGCGATAAATCTGCCCTTGCGCCTCCAGCTGCAACAAGGCTTCCCGTACCGTAATTCGCGTCGTGCCGAACAGCTCACTGAGCTTGCGCTCGGCCGGCAACTTGCTCCCCGCCGCCAGCAACCCATGGTCGAGTTGCTCCTGAAGGATCTGGCCAATCGCTGTCACCGCTTTTGTTGCCTCATCGCGCATCAACGTTACCTATCTGGACTAGACCAGCACTGTTTCGGGGCAAAACCGCACAGCAATCGTGCCGTCCGGTCGTTTTGCAAGCCTAGGCAGTGCAGATGACCGAGAGATGACAAAACTACCGAACGGTCGCCCTGACAACTTGCAATACATCGGCCAAGTCCCTTGCCGACCGGGACTTGGCGGGTGGTCTACGCTTACCGGGCACTCGCTGATACCGGAGATAGAAAAGGCTGGGCGAGCCATCGCCGACATCAAAGTGTCATCGAGCCACCTTAAATTGGCTCAGGTATTGCTGACCTAGACCAACACAAACCGCAATCGCAGCGTTGAACACGACCCAAGGAGCTTTGGAATGAAACAGTTTTTCCTGGCATCACTGTTAGGCTCGACCATTGCCATGTGCACCGCCGCCATGGCGGCTGACGATCTGAAAACCCTCGAAGCCGCTGCGAAAGCGGAAGGCGCCGTCAACAGTGTCGGCATGCCCGATGACTGGGCCAACTGGAAAGGCACCTGGGAAGACCTGGCCAGGAAATACGGCCTGAAACACATCGACACCGACATGAGCTCGGCCCAGGAAATCGCCAAGTTCGCTGCCGAGAAAGACAACGCCACCGCCGACATCGGCGACGTCGGCGCGGCCTTCGGCCCGATCGCGGTCAAGCAAGGCGTGGTGCAACCGTACAAGCCGAGCACCTGGGATCAAGTGCCGGACTGGGCCAAGGACAAGGACGGCAACTGGGCACTGGCCTACACCGGCACCATCGCCTTCATCGTCAACAAGAAGCTGCTGCACGGCTCCGAAGTGCCGACCAAATGGGCTGACCTCAAGGGCGGCAAATACAAGGTTTCCATCGGTGACGTGAGCACTGCCGCGCAAGCTGCCAACGGCGTACTCGCCGCTGCACTGGCCAACGGCGGCGACGAGAAGAACATCCAGCCGGCCCTGCTGCTGTTCGCGGACATCGCCAAGCAGGGGCGCCTGTCGATGGCCAACCCGACCATCGCCACCATGGAAAAAGGCGAGATTGAAGTCGGCGTGGTCTGGGACTTCAACGGTCTGAGCTACAAGGCCAAGATGGCCAACCCGGATGACTACGTGGTGCTGATCCCGTCCGATGGCTCGGTGATTTCCGGCTACACCACAATCATCAACAAATACGCGAAGAACCCGAACGCCGCCAAGCTGACTCGCGAATACATCTTCAGCGACGCCGGCCAGACCAACCTCGCCCGCGGCAACGCTCGCCCGATCCGCGCCGAGCACCTGCAACTGCCGGAAGACGTGAAGGCCAAGCTGCTGCCGAACGAGCAGTACAAAAAGGTCACGCCGATCAAGGACGCCGATGCCTGGGAAAAAACCTCCAAGGCCCTGCCGCAGAAGTGGAATGAAGAAGTCATCGTCGAGATGAAGTAAGCCGGCGAATCACCGCTGTGTGATTTGTTGGAGATCCAAATGTGGGAGCGAGCCTGCTCGCGAATGCGCCGTCTCAGTCAACATCATCGTTGAGTGAACAACCGCCTTCGCGAGCAGGCTCGCTCCCACAGGGATTGAGTTGATTTCGAGATAATTGAATTTCGCGGAGTTTTTGCCCCTATGAAGCACACCGTCATCCTTGTCGTGCTCGACGGCCTCAACTACGAGGTCGCGCGTCACGCCATGGGGCATCTGCAGGCTTACGTTGGCGCAGGACGCGCCGCGCTCTACCAGTTGGAGTGCGAGCTGCCGGCCCTGTCCCGACCACTTTACGAATGCATCCTCACCGGCGTGCCGCCGATCGACAGCGGCATCGTCCACAACAACGTCTCGCGCCTGTCCAACCAGCGCAGCATCTATCACTACGCCCGCGATGCCGGTCTGAAAACCGCCGCTGCGGCGTACCACTGGGTCAGTGAGCTGTACAACCGCTCGCCGTTCGTGGCGGCACGGGATCGGCATACCGATGACCCGACGCTACCGATCCAGCACGGCCACTTCTACTGGAACGATCACTACCCGGACTCGCACCTGTTCGCCGACGCCGAAAACCTGCGCCTGCGCCATGCACCGGACTTTCTGCTGATCCATCCGATGAACATCGACGACGCCGGGCACAAGCACGGCCTCGACACCCCGCAATACCGCAACAGCGCGCGCAGCGCCGACATCATCCTCGCCGACTACCTGCAAGGCTGGCTCGACGCCGGCTGCCAGGTGCTGGTGACCGCCGACCACGGCATGAACAACGACCGCTCGCACAACGGCCTGCTGCCGGAAGAGCGCCAGGTGCCGCTGTTCGTACTCGGTGATGCCTTCAGCCTGAACAGCGAAGCTGCACCCAAGCAGACCGACATCTGCGGCACCGTCTGCGAGCTGCTCGGCGTGCCCCACGACAAACCTGTGTGCCGGGAGTTGCTCAAGTGAACTCAATGACTCGCGGCAAATGGCTGGCCGCCCTGTGCCTGGTGCCTTTCGCACTGTTCTTTATCGTGTTCGAAATCGCCCCGCTGATCTGGGTGATGATCAACAGCCTGCAATCGGAAGAATTCGGTTGGGGCTTTGCCAACTTCAGCAAGATCTTCAATTCGAAGTTCTATCTGCAGGCGATCCAGTACAGCCTCGAAATCAGTTTCTGGTCGAGTGTGTTCGGCATCATCATCGCGGTGCTGGGCGCCTACTCCCTGCGCCGGGTCGACTCGAAACTGCGCAACTTCGTCAACGCCTTCGCCAACATGACCAGCAACTTTGCCGGCGTGCCCCTGGCCTTCGCGTTCATCATCCTGCTCGGCTTCAACGGCAGCATCACCATCATGCTGAAGCAGGCCGGGATCATCGAGGACTTCAACCTGTATTCGAAAACCGGGCTGATCATCCTCTACACCTACTTCCAGATTCCCCTCGGCGTCTTGCTGCTGTACCCGGCATTCGACGCCCTGCGTGAAGACTGGCGCGAATCCGCCGCACTGCTCGGCGCCGACAGCTGGCAGTTCTGGCGCCACATCGGCCTGCCGGTACTGACCCCGGCCCTGCTCGGCACCTTCGTGATCCTGCTGGCCAACGCCCTCGGCGCCTACGCCACGGTCTACGCGCTGACCACCGGCAACTTCAACGTATTGCCGATCCGGATTGCGGCGATGGTCTCCGGCGACATTTCCCTCGATCCGAACCTGGCCAGTGCCCTGGCCGTGGTGCTGGTGGCGCTGATGACCCTGGTGACCGTCGTGCATCAACTGCTGCTGAAGAGGAGCTACCATGTCTCGCGCTGAATCCGGACCGGCCGGCGTCTACCACCGCGTCGTGGTCTATCTGTTGTTCGCCATCCTGCTGCTGCCGCTGGTGGGCACGCTGATCTATTCGATCGCCAGCAGTTGGTCGGCCACCATCCTGCCCAGCGGTTTCACCTTCAAGTGGTACCTCCAGCTGTGGAGCGATCCGCGTTTTCTGCACGCCTTCGGCCAGTCGTTGCTGGTGTGCGTCGGCGCGCTGTTCCTGTCGGTGGTGCTGATCCTGCCGCTGCTGTTCGTGGTGCATTACCACTTCCCGAAACTCGATGCGCTGATGAACATCCTGATCCTGCTGCCCTTTGCGGTGCCGCCGGTGGTGTCGTCGGTGGGGCTGTTGCAGCTCTACGGTTCCGGGCCGTTCGCGATGGTCGGCACGCCGTGGATCCTGATCGGTTGCTACTTCACCGTGGCGCTGCCGTTCATGTACCGGGCGATCACCAACAACCTGCAAGCGATCAATCTGCGCGACCTGATGGACGCTGCCCAACTGCTCGGGGCCAGCACCTTTCAGGCAGCCTTCCTGGTGGTGCTGCCGAACCTGCGCAAAGGCCTGATGGTCGCGTTGCTGCTGTCGTTCTCGTTCCTGTTCGGTGAGTTCGTGTTCGCCAACATCCTGGTCGGCACCCGCTACGAGACCCTGCAGGTCTACCTCAACAACATGCGCAACAGCAGCGGCCACTTCACCAGCGCGCTGGTGATCTCCTACTTCTTTTTCGTGCTGGTCCTGACCTGGGTCGCCAACATCTTGAACAAGGACAAAAGCGAATGAGCTATGTCAGCGTCCAACACCTGCAAAAAAACTACGCCGGCACCACGGTGTTCAGCGACATCAACTGCGAAATCCAGAAGGGTGAATTCGTCACCCTGCTCGGCCCGTCCGGTTGCGGCAAATCCACCCTGCTGCGTTGCATCGCCGGGCTGACGCCGGTGGATGGCGGCAAGATTCTGCTCGATGGTGTCGACATCGTGCCGCTTACCCCGCAGAAACGCGGGATCGGCATGGTGTTCCAGAGCTACGCGCTGTTCCCCAACATGACCGTCGAACAAAACGTCGCCTTCGGCTTGCGCATGCAAAAGGTCAACACCGACGACAGCCACAAGCGAGTTGCCGAGGTGTTGAAACTGGTTGAACTCAACGATTTCGCCAGCCGCTATCCGCATCAGCTGTCCGGCGGTCAATGCCAACGTGTCGCCCTCGCCCGCTCGCTGGTGACCCGTCCGCGCCTTTTGCTGCTGGATGAACCGCTGTCGGCCCTTGATGCGCGGATTCGCAAACACCTGCGCGAACAGATCCGTCAGATCCAGCGCGAACTCGGCCTGACCACGATTTTCGTCACTCACGATCAGGAAGAAGCCCTGACCATGTCTGACCGGATTTTCCTGATGAATCAGGGAAAGATCGTACAAAGCGGCGATGCCGAAACCCTCTACACCGCGCCCGTCGACGTATTCGCCGCCGGCTTCATCGGCAACTACAACCTGCTGGATGCCGAGAGTGCGTCGAAGCTGTTGCAACGGCCGATCAACCACCGCATCGCGATTCGCCCGGAGGCCATCGAACTCAGCCTCAACGGGGAGCCCGACGCGCAAATCCGCAGCCACAGCCTGCTGGGCAACGTGATTCGCTACCGCGTCGAAGCCCGGGGCGTGGAACTGGTAGTGGATGTGCTCAACCGCTCGGCGGCGGATCTGCATCCCGACGGTCAGCGCCTGTCACTTTCCATCGATCCCACCGCCCTGTGTGAGGTAGCCTGATGACTTTGCTGACACCCAAGAGGGAACTGAACTGATGGCTCTGGCAATTTTTGATCTGGACGACACCCTGATCCACGGCGACTGCGCCACCCTCTGGTGCGAGCAGATGGGGCGCCTGGGCTGGGTCGATCCTGAGTCGTTCATGCGCAGGAACAACGAGCTGATGGACGCCTACAGCCATGGCAAGTTGCGCATGGAAGACTATATGGACTTCAGCCTCGAACCGATGATCGGGCGTACCCCGGAGGAGGTCGAGCATCTGGTCGGGCCGTGGGTGGAAGACTTCATCGAGCCGATCATCTTCAGCGACGCCACCAAGACCATCGCCGCTCACCGTAAGGCCGGCGACCGGATCCTGGTGATCTCGGCCTCGGGCACGCACCTGGTCAAACCCATCGCCGAGCGACTGGGCATCGACGAGGTCCTGGCAATCGAGCTGGAAGTGGCGCACGGCGTATTCAGCGGCCACACCGTGGGCACCCTGACCTACCGCGAAGGCAAAATCACCCGTCTGCTGGAATGGCTGGATGCCGAAGAGGAAAACCTTGAGGGCGCGAGTTTCTATTCCGACTCACGCAATGATCTGCCGCTGCTGTTGAAAGTGGATTACCCACATGTGGTCAACCCGGATCCGGTACTGCTGGCAGAGGCCGAGAAATCCGGCTGGCCGATCCACCTCTGGAAATAGGCAATTGGCTTGTGGGAGCAGCCTGCTCCCACAACCGTCGATGATCAGCTCAGGCTTTCGTCGATCACCAGCACCAACTTCCCTGCCACCGTGTTGCTCGCCAGCTCGGCGAAGGCAGCCTCGGCATCCTTGATCGGGAACGTCCTGGCCAGTTGCGGCTTCAGGCGACCTTCGGAAAACAGCGGCCACACGTGCTGGCTCAGATCGCTGAACAGATCCGCCTTGAACTGATCGTCACGGCTGCGTAGGGTCGAACCCAGCAGTTGCACGCGCTTGGCCAGCACCTGGGCCAGATCCAGTTTTGCCTCGCGGCCGCCCATCAGGCCGATCAGCACCCAGCGTCCGTCCTGCGCCATCAGCTTGAGATTCAATGCCGAATAGTTGCCGCCCACCGGATCCAGAATCACATCGAACGGCCCGAAATCCCGCAGGCTTTCCAGGTCGTCGGTGCGCACCACCCCGCCCTGAGCACCCAGCGATTCGCAATAGACCAAGCGCTCCGCCGAACCGACGCTGACCCAGCACGGATTGCCGAAAGCCTTGCACAGTTGAATGGCGGCCGAGCCGATGCCACTGGCTCCGGCGTGCAGAAGAATTTTCTCACCCGGTTTGAGCGCCGCAAGTTGAAACACATTCAGCCAGACGGTCGCGTACACCTCGGGCAAGCCAGCGGCCTCGATCAGCGATACACCTTCCGGAACCGGCAGCACATGCCGTCCGTCGACGACCACTTCTTCGGCCATCCCGCCCCCGGCCAGCAAGGCGCAGACCCGGTCACCGACCTGCCAGGACGATCCTGCACCGACCTCGCTGATCACCCCGGAACACTCAAGACCCAGCACCTGGCTGGCACCCGGAGGGGGTGGATAAAGTCCTGCTTTCTGTAATAAATCCGCGCGATTGAGGCCCGCTGCCGCCACCCGGATGCGAACTTGTCCTACATCGCATGTAGGACTTGGTTCATCAACCCATGCCACTTGACCTTCAACGCCTTGCAATGCCTTCACAGTGCCTCCATAGTGAGTCTGGACTGAGCCCGAAGCTGTAGCGCCGGGCTTTTTGCATTATGCGACCGGCCCTGGGGTCTGAACGAACGCTGAACAGCAGTTATCGTACAGAGCGTAGCGGTACCGGCGACTTCAAAGACGGCCTAATATGCGTTATCAATTGTCCCCGCGTCGAATCAGCATGAAGCATCTGCTCCCCAGCACCGCCCTCGCTCTTTTCATCGGTATCGGTCTGTTGCCGGTGTCGGGCACCACATTCGCAGCCAACAGCTGGGACAAGTTACAGCCTGATCGCGACGAAGTGATCGCCAGTCTGAACGTCGTCGAGTTGCTCAAGCGTCATCACTACAGCAAGCCGCCGCTCGACGATGCGCGCTCGGTGATCATCTACGACAGCTACATCAAGCTGCTCGACCCGTCGCGCAGCTATTTCATGGCCAGCGACATCGCCGAATTCGACAAGTGGAAGACCCAGTTCGACGACTTCCTCAAGAGCGGCGACCTCAACGCCGGGTTCACCATCTACAAGCGCTATCTGGACCGCGTGAAGGCGCGTCTGGACTTCGCCCTTGCCGAGCTGAACAAAGGCGTCGACAAGATGGACTTCACCACCAGGGAAACCTTGCTGATCGATCGCAAGGACGCTCCGTGGCTCAAGTCCACCGCCGAACTCGATGACCTGTGGCGCAAACGCGTCAAGGACGAAGTGCTGCGGCAGAAGATCGCCGGCAAAGAGCCGAAGCAGATCCAGGAAACCCTGACCAAGCGCTATAAGAATCAACTGGCGCGTCTGGACCAGACCCGCGCCGAAGACATATTCCAGGCGTACATCAACACCTTCGCCATGTCTTACGATCCGCACACCAACTATCTGTCGCCGGATAACGCGGAGAACTTCGACATCAACATGAGCCTGTCCCTCGAGGGCATCGGCGCCGTGTTGCAGAGCGACAACGACCAGGTGAAAGTCGTGCGTCTGGTACCGGCAGGCCCGGCCGACAAGACCAAGCAGGTTGCTCCGGCCGACAAGATCATCGGCGTTGCCCAGGGCAACAAAGAGATGGTCGACGTGGTTGGCTGGCGTCTGGACGAAGTGGTCAAACTGATCCGTGGCCCGAAAGGCACCGTGGTGCGTCTGGAAGTCATCCCGGCCAGCAATGCGCCGAACGACCAGACCAGCAAGATCGTGCCGATCACCCGTGAAGCGGTGAAGCTAGAAGACCAGGCCGTGAAGAAGTCCGTGCTGAACCTGAAACAGGACGGCAAGGACTACAAGCTCGGCGTGATCGAGATTCCGGCGTTCTACCTCGACTTCAAGGCCTTCCGTGCCGGCGATCCGGACTACAAGAGCACCACGCGCGACGTCAAGAAGCTGCTGACCGAACTGCAGAAAGAGAAAGTCGACGGCGTGGTGATCGACCTGCGCAACAACGGCGGCGGCTCCCTGCAGGAAGCCACCGAGCTGACCAGCCTGTTCATCGACAAAGGCCCTACCGTGCTCGTGCGTAACGCCGATGGCCGGGTCGATGTGCTTGAAGATGAAAACCCGGGCGCGTTCTACAAAGGCCCGATGGCGCTGCTGGTCAACCGTCTGTCCGCCTCGGCTTCGGAGATCTTCGCCGGCGCCATGCAGGACTATCACCGTGCGCTGATCATCGGTGGCCAGACCTTCGGCAAAGGCACCGTGCAGACCATCCAGCCGCTGAACCACGGCGAACTGAAACTCACCCTGGCCAAGTTCTACCGGGTTTCCGGCCAGAGCACCCAGCATCAGGGCGTACTGCCGGACATCGATTACCCGTCGATCATCGACACCAAGGAAATCGGCGAAAGCGCCCTGCCGGAAGCCATGCCGTGGGACACCATCCGCGCAGCGATCAAACCGGCGAGCGATCCGTTCAAGCCGTACCTGGCCCAGCTGAAATCCGAGCATGACAGCCGTTCCGCCAAGGACGCGGAGTTTGTGTTCATCCGTGACAAGCTGGCCCTGGCGCAGAAGCTGCTGGAAGAAAAAACCGTCAGCCTCAATGAAGCCGAACGCCGTGCCCAGCACGCCGACATCGACGCCAAGCAACTGGCGATGGAGAACATCCGTCGCAAGGCCAAAGGCGAAGAACCGCTCAAAGAGCTGAAGAAAGAAGACGATGACGCCCTGGCGGCCGCCGAGCCGGACAAGGTCAAACCGGAAGACGACGCCTACCTGAGCGAGACCGGGCGCGTGTTGCTGGATTACCTGAAGCTGAGCAACCAGGTCGCAAAGAAGTAAGGTGATGGCAATTTAATGCTGACGATCCCCGGATCGTCATCAAACAGTCATCATTCTGTCGTGCAATAAAGGACTGGGAGCGGTTCTCTTCATCGAGAACGCTCCCAGTCCTTTTTTTATCGCCAGAGATTGCCATGACCACGACCGAACAGCTGAGTGCCTTGAGCTCGATCCTGACTCAAAGCGGTTTACACAGCCTGTTCCAGCCGATCATTTGCCTCTCCGAACGGCGCATTCTCGGCTACGAAGCCCTGACCCGCGGCCCGTCCAACAGCCCGCTGCACTCCCCCATCGCCCTGTTCGCCGTGGCCCGCCAGGCCGGACGTTTGAGTGAACTGGAAATCGCCTGCCGCCAAAGTGCCTGTCGTCGTTTCAACGAACAGCAATTACCAGGCAAGCTGTTTCTCAATGTCTCTCCGGAATCCCTGCTCGAAGCGGCGCACCAACCGGGGCGTACGCTGCAATTGCTGCAGGACTTTGGCATCCCGCCGAGCCAGGTGGTCATCGAACTTACCGAACAGACGCCGATCGATGATTTCCAGTTGCTGCAGACCGCACTGCATCACTATCGGGCGATGGGGTTTTCGATTGCCCTCGATGATCTTGGCGCCGGTTATTCGAGCCTGCGTCTGTGGTCGGAGTTGCGGCCGGATTACGTGAAGATCGACCGGCACTTCATCGACGGCATTCATCAGGATGCATTGAAACGCGAGTTTGTCGGATCGATCCTGCAAATCGCCAAGGCCTCGCGTGCGCAGGTAATCGCCGAAGGCATCGAGCTGCCGGAAGAACTGGCAGTGCTGACCGAGATGGGGGTGGATCTGGTGCAGGGCTACCTGCTCGGCCGTCCTCAGGAACACCCGCCGCGCGATGCCCGCGCCTTGATGCCCAAGCACGACAGCAGCGCCGTGGCGCTGAACGATGAAGGCAGCGATCTCAGCGCCCTGCTCAACGATCAACCCGCCGTGAATCGCGACACACCGACCGCCACCGTACTGGAGGCTTTCCGCCGCCAGGCCAACCTCAACTCGCTGGCGGTGCTCGATGAACAGGGCCAACCGTGCGGCATCGTTCATCGTCACTCGTTGTCCGATGCGCTGCTCAAACCCTTTGCCACCGACCTGTTCGCCCGCAAACCGATCAGCCGCCTGATGAACGACGACTTCCTCGCCGTGGAAATGAGCCAGTCGCTGCAACAGGTCAGCCGCCTGATCACCAGCCGCGCCCGGCAACGCATCGAAGAAGACTTCATCATCACCCTCAACGGCAGCTACCTGGGCCTGGGCCGGGTGATTGACGTGCTCAAACTGATTACCGAACTGAAAATCCAGCAGGCCCGCTATGCCAACCCGCTGACCTTGCTGCCGGGGAATGTGCCGATTCAGCAATGTTTGACGAGGTTGCTGCAACAGGGGCGCGAGTCGGTCATTTGTTATGTCGACATCGACAGCTTCAAACCCTTTAACGATATCTATGGGTATGGGCGTGGGGATGAGGTATTGCTGTGTCTGGCGCAATGCCTCAACGAACGCGTCGACCCGTCCCGCGACTTTGTCGGGCATATTGGAGGGGACGATTTTCTGTTGGTGCTCGGCCCGGAGGATTGGCGCAAACGGCTCAACCAGTTGCTGGATGATTTCCAGAGCCAATGCCGACGTTTCTACCGCCCCGAACACCTGGAAGCTGGGTGTTTTGTTGCGCCGAATCGCCAGGGTATTCGTCAGGAATTTCCGTTGTTGTCATTGTCCATTGGCGTGGTGCATTTGCATCCTGAAGCGTGTGCGCAACTGGATGCGAGTCAGTTGGCGGAAATGGCATCGCAGGCGAAGCATCATGCGAAGAATGTTCCGGGGTATAGCGTGCATTTGATTGATAGCCTTTCCCTGTCTAACCTCCATCAATTAAAGACAATCGAGCAGTTCTGACCTCTTCAAATGCACGAAACGGCTAAACCAATAAAAATCACCATTGATCTTGATCTTCAAGGTTCGCCCGAAGTAAATCTTCCCTCCACGACTTAGTAACTATTTCATATATATGTTCAAAAAAACCACGAGGATCTATTATTTCCGTTTTGTCCCATGCAAGCACTCTCGGATTATCAAAGTCGCTCTGAAACTCTCCCGAAAAATCAAAACCAGCATCCTGCAAATGGCTTTCAAGGATTTTATAAATCAAAAACCTATGGCGATAGGTTAGATAATCAAATTCAGGAACAATAAAATTCTTAATTATTTCTTGTTGATCCTCATACTTATTAGGGTCATAAACCCACAATGCCTTACCAAGCGTCTCTTCCCGATCATAAATCGATATCCCACTCAACAAGTGAGAGAGCCGGGGTTCATATGGAAACTCCGTAAATGGTTGCATCAACATAACTTCACCTATCTTGGAAAGCCAGTAAATGGCCGTGTAATATCTCGTTTATCAAATTTCACTTCCGCCCCATCCAAGCTATCTATATAACGAGGATTGCTTAGATCTCTTTCATTAGGTTTATAGCCACGACCTGCTCCTGGCAGTTTCATCCTAACAATAGGATTTTGGTCAGCATCATATCCTGTAGGCTCTGGAATTTTTTTATGCATCCTAGATAAAGCAAAATGCAACGCTCGAAACTGCATCATCCAACTACTGAATTGAGAACTCGGCCCCACCATCCCTCTAACGCCTTTTTTTGTTGGATGTGAGCCGTCTATTGACCTCTGCTTTAAAGCTGCATCATCAATTTCTGGCCCATGCTTTTCTACAGAGTGCATTCTGTATTGTCTGTTCCAAGCTAATACCTGACGCTTAGCTTCTGCTTCATTTTGTGGCCCATCTTTGCCAACGGCCGGAACGATTGGCAACCCTTGATTTGCGTTAGGCCTGTTAGCCTGAGTTGGTACTGAGCACTTCTGGGCCTTATTTTTTTTGGGTGGCGGACAATTGGACGTCAACCCCAACGGATCCACCCACCCCGTCGGATTCGGCACGTACTGGTACTGATTCAACCCACCCGCCAGCTTCACCGGATCCGGCGTCAGGTACCGGCCCACGTCCGGGTCGTAATACCGGTGCCGGTTGTAATGCAGCCCGCTTTCGTCATCGAAGTACTGCCCCTGAAACCGCAGCGGCTGGTTCAGGTAGTCCTCGGTCGCCAGTTCCAGCGAGGTGACCTTGCCGTAGGCGCTGTATTTGGCGGACCAGACGATGTCGCCGCTGTAGTCGGTCAACTCCTGCGGGGTGCCGAGGTGGTCGAGTTGGTAGTAGAACGGGCAGGCGCGTTTCGGGCCTTTGCCGTCGAGCAGCGCCAGCGGGCGGAAGGTGCCGGGTTCGTAGATGAAGCTGCGGTGTTGGGTCGGGCTGCTTTCGGCGATCAGGTGATCGCCTTGCCAGAAGAACTCGGTGGTCTGGCCGTTGACGGTCTTGCGGATGCGGCGGCCGAAGGCGTCGTATTGGTAGGTCGCGGTTTTGCCATCCGGGCGGGTCAGGCCGATCAGGCGGTGCTGGCTGTCGTAGCGATATTCGGTGACGAGGGTTTGTGCGCGGCCGCGGCGTTCGCGGATCAGGTTGCCGAAGGCGTCGTAGTCGTAATGGCGGTCGCCCTGTATCAACAGGCGATTGCCTTTGATCTGTGTCAGGCCCGGACGGTCCTGCAGCAGCAGGTTGCCGGCCGGGTCGTGGGCGAAGTTTTCCGGCACATCGTCGCGGGTGTGGCGCACGCGGATCAGCCGGTCGAGGGCGTCGTAGGTGTAGCTGCGCTGGCCGTGGCGGGTGTCGGCGATGTGTTCGAGGTTGCCGTTGGCGCTGTAGACAAAGTCGCGGCGGTACAGTGCACTGCGCTGATGGCCTACGGCGTGGGACTTCAAGCGGCCCTGTTCGTCGTAGGCATATTCGCTGAGCAGCAGGCCTTGCTGGCGCTGCTGTTCACGACCGTTCTGGTAGACATGGCGGGTCAGCAAGGCGCCATTGAGGTCGATCGCGGTCAGCGCACCGCCCTTGGCATAGTGATAATCGAGCTTGCTGTTGTCCGGCAGACGCATGCGAGTCAGTTGGCCGCAGGCGTCGTAGGTGTAACGCAAGGTGCCCCAGCCCTGATGCTCGCGCACCAGCCGGTCCTGCAGGTCGTATTCGAAAGCCAGCGGGTGATCCTGGCCGTCATCCACGCCGACCAAACGGCCTAAACGGTCATAGCGGTAGCTGACCTCGACCCCGTCCGGCAGGGTCTTGAGCAGCAGACGCCCAGCAGCATCACGTTGGTAAGCGGTGACCAGCGTGGTGCCGTCGTCGCCGAATTCGGTCTTTTCCAGCAGGTGGCCGTTGCGGTCGTAGGCATACGCCGTGCGCCGCCCATCAAAACCGGTTTCCTGTCGGATCAGTCCGGTCGGCGTGTAGTCCAGCCGATATTTTTCGCCCGACTCGTTCTCGATTTCCGTCAGCAACAGCTGCGCATGGTCGTAGCGGTATTGCAGTCGCGTGCCGTCGGGGTTGATCCGCCGGCTGACCAAATGCAGGTCATCGTCATATTCGTAGCGGGTGATGCGCCCCAGTTCATCGCGTTCGGCGGTGATCTGGCCGTAGGCGCTGTAGGACCAGGCGCGGGTGGCACCGTTAGGCAGCGTCGTCTGGATCAGCCGGCCAACGGCGTCCCACGCGTGACGGGTGACCGCGCCATGTTCGTCCTGAACCGTCGTCCGCCGCCCCAAGGCATCGTAGGAAAACTTGCGAACCCCACCGTCCGGCAAGCTCTCCTCGACCAACTGGCCCAGGTCATTCCACATGAACACATGCCGACCACTGTCCGGATAACGGACCGACAGCAACCGCCCCTGCGGGTCGTAGTGGTAATGGGTGACGTGGCCGTCCGGATCGACCGCCTCGGTGATATCACCCTGGGCATTACGCCGGTACGTCCACACGGCATCGCCACGTGAACGACTGTGCAGGAAACCGTTGCGGTATTCGTAGGACGTCGGCGCATCGTCCGGCGGAATCAGCGCGATCAGCCGTCCGGCATCGTCGTAGCGGTACTCGGTAACCGCCCCCAGCGCATCCTGCTCGGCGACCAGCCGACCCTGCGCGTCATAAGCCTTGAGCTGTTCGCCACCGTCCGCCGCGACCTGACGCACCAGCCGCGCGGTGTCGTCGTGGACGTAAGTTTCCTCAGTGCCATCGACGTAATGCACCGTGACACGGCCGGCGTCATCCCAGACGTAACGCGTGTCCATCTGCGAAAACGAGGCCCAGTGCCGCACGCAACGTGCTGCCTTGCCGGCACGCTCCCACTCCCAGAAAAAGCTCGCGCCACCGGCCAGCTGCCGTTGCAGGATGACGTGCTGGTCGTCGTAGTCGTAACGCTCGCTTTCGCCGACCGCGTTGGTCGCCTCGATCAATCGATGACGGGCGTCGTACCGATAACGGGCGAGGGTCTGCTCGGTGCGCCAGGTCGACTCCCGAAAAACCTGATAATCGACCGCGACCAGATGCGCCCGCTCGTAGCGCAGCAACAAGGACCGGCCAGCGCCGTTATCCAGCCGCTGAATCCGGTCGGAAAGATCCCGATGCACCGTCAGACGATTGCCATACGCATCGCTGACAGCCGTCAGACGCCCAACCCGAAAGTGATAAAACCGCGCCCCGTCCCCCGCCAGCGCAACGATCAACTCCTCCGGCTCATCTCCCAGAAAGATCGCCGCCCGCGACAAGCTGTTGTGGATTTCCGGCCGCTCGACGCTCGGCAACGGAAACCGCGTGCGCCGGTTCTCATGGTCAACCCAGACCACCGAAGCGCCATCGACCTCCAGCCGATGCGTCAGCGAGTGACTCCAGCCAAACCCCAACCCAACATCGATCTCGGCCGCACTGGTGCGGTACAACCGGCTGAACTCAAATGGCAACAACCCATCGAGCACACCGTCAGTCAGCGTTAGCAGCTCTTCGCCGGTGACCATCGACACCGGGCAGCCGTTGGTGCAGGTTCGCGGCGCACAATCGGCACTGTCACCGTTGGGGTTCTTCGCCTGATCTGGCGTGTCGTCGTGGTGCTCGTCTTTTTTCAGGGAAGCATTACGCCGGGCATCCCAGCGCAATTGCATGCGGCCCTTTTTCACCCCGGCGGCGATGCCCCGAGCGGCGACGGACTTGTATTGGTTCACGTAGCCGATGAAGGTGCTGACAATGCCGAACATCGCCTTCACCAGGCGCGTCACCGCCGACAGCAACTGAGCGCCACGCTCCGCCAGACGCAAGGTCAGATACGCAATCCCCGCCCCGGCGCCAACAAAGGTCAGCACAACGCCGATCAACACATCGATCAGCAGTTGCACCACTACCATCGAAACGGCCTCGGCGGTTTTTCCGGCGACTTCACTGGGTGGCAGCATCTCCAGCCAGAGGCTGGCGGTACGCAGCAACAGGCACAGCGCCGCCTCGTCACTGACGAGCAGTTGGAGCTGCTCCATCTTTTCGGGCATCGATACCGCGAACTCGGCCAACGCTGTCGCGCTGTCTCCCAGACGACCACCAAACTCGAGCGGATTCTTGAGAATCTCCGACAGCAACCCGATGCTGTCCCACACCCCCTCGATCGCCGCCCAGCTCCCGGCCAGCATGCCATTCCCGGCTGCTGTGGCCACCGACTGCGACCATTGCGGCTTGAAGCCCTGCCACTCGCTGCGCAGCCAGCCATCCAGCTGCCGGGTCAGGCCATCGTAGGATTCGAAAAGCGCATCAATCTGCTGCTCGCTGGCCTCGCTGTGTACCACCACCCGGTAGAACTTGCCCGCCTCACCGGTGAACACTCCCTTGCCCTGAGCATCAAGGGTGACGGACTTGACTGCGCCGTCCTCCACCGCCACCACATCGACAACAATGTCGCCCAATGGAATGTCGTACGCCGACTCGAACTTGCTCTCGATCTCCATCGGCCCGGATTCCGGGCATTGCACGATCGCAGAGGAGAAACGGTTGTCGTCAGTCGCAACCACCGTGCTGTGCTCGCCGAAACGGATGATCCGCTCCATCCCCATCAGCGACGGCAGATCGGCCGCGTGACTGACGCCGTCTGCCGAGCGACTGAGCCAGCGCTTGAGCTGTTCGCGATAGAGATCAAGGGTGCGGGGAAAGCTGTCGAGTTCTTGCTCGATGCGGATGACGGCATCCATCAGCGCATTTCCATGCGCATGGCGAAACGAAAAACCGGGTCGAACATATGCGTTCCCTCGCGCAAAAATCAGGCGAGGGACTTTGCGGGGGATCAAACAGAAAAGAAGTCAGGCGAGTAGGCGAAGGATGTAGGAGAAGTCTGTAACTGATTTTTATCGAATTGCAGACGCAAAAACGGGGCGGGAGGTTTCCCTCACGCCCCGTTCACAGAACAGATGATTTGCTTATTGAGAGGCGTCTCGGCCGGCCAGCTCTTTCAACTTGAGCTCCGCCAACGGATGCCCGGCCCTGGCGGCCATGGTCCACCAGCGAGCGGCTTCCGAAGGATCTGGCGCTTTGCTCGGTGTACCTGCAAGACTGATGACACCGACTTGATACGCCGCCTTGCCATCCCCGGCCAGCGCCGCCAGTCGCAGCAATCGAACACCTTCCTCACGTGCGCCCAGGCCAACCCCGCGAAACGTCAGGATGTGCCCGTAAAAGCTTTGCGCGCCGACATCGCCCAGATTGGCCATGCGCGCAAACTGCCCTTCAAGCCAGCGCCAGCCCCGGGGCTGACGGACAAACCACGACCAGTGAAACAGCCTACGGGCCAGCCAGTAACTGGCCCGCGCCTTGAGTCGTAAAAACACTCAGGCCTCCGCCGATTCCGGGTACTCGTACTCAAAGACCCGCACCACTTCCGAGGCATGCCAGGAGGCAGCGGCAACACCATCGGACGGCCCGGAAAAACGTCCCAGACGCTCGACACACTCAAAGAAACCGGTGCGTGGCAGGCGACTTGCACCCTGGCTGATCACCAGCGAGCTGCGCAACGGTTGTTCGGCTTTCGCGTCCAGTGCGGCGAGATGCTCCAGTGCTGCAGTCAATGTCTGCATGGCCGGCGTGGGCAGTTGCAGACGTTCAAGCAAGGCTCGATAAGTCAAAAGATGGCGCTGCCTGCGCGCCTGATCCAGTTCCCCCAGCAATCCGTCCCAATGTTGACGACTGATGCGTACGCTCACGATTGTTCCCTCCACCCTGGCACCGTCAACTCCCAGGCCAGGCTGCGGCGAATCGCGGCGTCGGGCAGACGCTCGCCACTTTCAATCATGGCCAGGTAAGACGGGCTGATGCCTACCGTGCGGGCCAGCGCCTCGATGGCGATGCCCTTCCCTTCGCGCAAACTGCGTAACTGATCCAGACCTGGAAGAATCGGGTCCGGGGTTGCCGCAAGCGGCGCTGGAGCCGGTTGCGACGGTGCTTCATTGATGCCTGCTGCTTTCAGTAGAGCCTGATACTGAGCCCATGGCAGAACCGCATATTCGGGCTCGCCATCGCGTGCAATTATCTGAATATCCATGACTACCCCGTAGGACAACAACACTTAGCGAGTCGGCACTTTTCCCTAGAAGTGTAATCCTAACAGCGGCCAAGGTCGTGGGGGGTATCTATCTCTGTACGAGGCTGTCGCGATTCAGGACTTTTTCGGCCCCTGAAGCTGAAGTTGCTCGGGCGTATCGGGCAGACGCTCGACCACTCTGAGCTTTTCCGGCGCCTGGCGCTGACGCCACAGGCGGAAGGCGTTCAGTTCTTCGTCGAGGGTTTTCATTAGCCAGGCGAGAACGGCAATGTCATCGAGCATGCCGAACATGGGAATGAAATCCGGGATCGCATCCACTGGGCTGAGGAAGTACATCAGACCGGCCACCACCGAAACGATCGCCTTGGCGCTGATCGCGCGGTATTCGCCGCGCCAGTACGCCAGGCACAGCGCCTGCAACAGACGCAAATCGTCCTTGAGCTTGCCGAGGCGATTGCCTTGGGCGGCGCCTTTGCTGGCCACGGAGAACAACAAGGTCGGCAAGCGGCCTCGAGCCAGCAGTCGTCCGGCCAAAGGCAGGAATCGGGCGAAATTCCACGGCGCTTTCATTTATTTCTCCCGTTGAAATGTTATCCACACAAATTGTGGATAACCTTGTGAACAGAGCTGCATTTCAGCGCTGAGAGCCCCGTTTCATAAGGGCTGCGCTTAAATCGGGCGTTTTTTACTCACATAAAAAATCCCAATATTTCATTGACTTGGCGGCTCCGGGCGTCTAGCGCGAACAACCTTAAAGTCTAGGACTGCCATGACCGGCATCGGTTCGGTCTGTTTACGCCGACCATCGTCCAGATGCAACAACGCCCCGCATAAGCGAGGCGTTGTTGTTGAAACCGGTGCCGATGCTTATTGCTTGGCGGCAGCGGCGTCTTCTTTGGCTGGATCCTTGATACCCAGCAGTTCCAGGTCGAAGACCAGAACCGAGTTGGCCGGGATTGCCGGACTTGGCGATTGTGCGCCGTAAGCCAGGTCGCTAGGGATGTACAGCTTGTACTTCTCGCCAACGTGCATCAGTTGCAGACCTTCGACCCAACCCGGAATCACACCGCTGACCGGCAGATCGATCGGACTGCCGCGCTCTACGGAGCTGTCGAAAACGGTGCCATTGGTCAGCTTGCCGGTGTAGTGAACGGTCACGACATCGGTAGGCTTGGGCTGTGGACCGTCGGCTTTCTTGACCACTTCGTACTGCAAGCCGGAAGCGGTGGTGGTCACGCCAGCCTTCTTGCCGTTTTCTTCGAGGAATTTCTTGCCGGCGGCTGCCGACTCTTCGCTCATCTTGGCCATACGCTCTTCGGCACGCTTTTGCAGCGCGGCGAAAGCTTCGACCAGTTCTTCATCTTTCAGCTTCTGTTCTTTCTTGCCGACGGCATCTTCGATGCCCTGGGCTACCGCTTTGGAGTCCAGATCATCCATGCCTTCCTGAGCAAGGCTCTTGCCCATGTTCAGGCCGATACCGTAGGAAGCTTTTTGCGCCGGGGTTTTCAGCTCTACGCTGGTCTGCGAATCACAACCCGCGAGTACCAGGCTAACCAGGGCAACCGCCGCCGCCAACCGATGCTGTTTCATGCTATTTCCTTGTTCATGCGCCGAAAGGGCAATCGAGTAAAGCCGCGAGCTTATCAGGCCGCCACGACCAATGGCTACCGGCATGAGAGCAGGAATCTTCCGATAAGTTCAGGGATTAAAACGCATTTGGCCAACGCCGTGATGAAGCTTCTGTCATCTGGCTCTGACGACAATTGATGTCACCTCCCACAACACTTGGCGTAATGGCCACTTGCCGCACACCACCCGCCTCAGGCATAACAGCGCAACAAATCGACAAGGATGTTCATCTTGCGCCTCTTATACCGTGTGCTGACGCTGATCGTGGTGCTGCTGGGACTGGTCCTGGCAGTGGTTCTTTACTATGTCGCCAATCCGAAATTGCCCTTCCCGACGCCCGCGAAACAGGTGCATTACCTGGATCAGTGGACTGAGCAAGAGCGCCAGACCTACTACTTCACCCCGCAGGGGACGCAGGTCAAGGGCTTGCGCTATGAGTGGTTCCAGGCGCTGGAGCTGCCGTTCTCGCAGCAACGCTTCGCTTCCCCGGAATACCTCGCGCGTTTCGGTTTTCTGATCGATCCGCAGCAGAAAGCCACGCCGGACAACCCGGGCAATCTGCCGGTGGGTTTCGCCCGTCACCGGAATCCCGGGAGCTCCGAGCAATATCTCGACATCACTTGCGCGGCCTGCCATACCGGCGAACTGCACTTCAATGGCCAGGCAGTGCGCATCGATGGCGGCTCGGCCCAGCACGTGTTGCCTTCCAGCGTTCCTACGTTGCGCGGCGGAAGTTTCGGACAGGCATTGGTCGCCAGTCTCACCTCGACTTACTACAACCCGTGGAAATTCGAACGTTTCGCCCGCCATGTGCTGGGCGACGACTACGACGCGCGCCACGAACAACTGCGCAAAGACTTCAAACGCTCACTGAACACCTTCATCAAAGTGGCCTGGAACGACACCCATCGCGGCCTCTACCCCACCGAAGAAGGCCCCGGCCGCACCGATGCCTTCGGGCGTATCGCCAACGCGACCTTCGGTGATGCGATCTCCCCGAGCAACTATCGCGTGGCCAATGCCCCGGTGGATTACCCGCAGCTATGGGACATGTGGACCTTCGACTGGGTGCAATGGAACGGCTCGGCGCAGCAACCGATGGCGCGCAATATCGGCGAGGCGCTGGGGGTCGGCGCCACCCTGAATTTCTTCGACGCCAACGGTCAGCCACTGCAGGGCGATGAGCGCTATGCCTCCAGCGTACGCGTGCGTGATCTGCACAAGATCGAAGAAACCCTGCAAAAACTGCGACCGCCGGCCTGGCCTGAAGAGGTGCTCGGCGTCGTCGACAAACCCTTGGCAGCCAAGGGCCGAGCCCTGTTCGCCGAGAACTGCGCCGGGTGCCATGTGCCGCGCCAGACCCAGGAAGGCGAACGCTGGGTGCAGCACCTGCACATGCTACCGGTGGACGTCATCGGCACCGACCCGAATGCGGCCAACAACATTGCCAATCACCGCTTCGACCTGACCGCTCTGCAATGGAACCCGGCGGAGTTGGAACAAATGGACGTGAAGTTGCACCCCAAACCCAAGGAACCGCTGGACCTCAGCCAGCTGTCGGTGGCCAAGGGACTGGCTTACGTCACCGCCTTCGTGGAGAACCGCGCGTACCGCGAAGCCGGCGTCACTGCTGCCGAGAAACCACAGCTCGACGGCTTCGGTCTGCCGATCGGCGTTCGCGAAAAAGTCGCCTACAAGGCCCGACCGCTGGCCGGCGTATGGGCCACGGCCCCATTTCTGCACAACGGCTCGGTGCCGAGCCTTTATCAGTTGCTGTCACCTCAGGACGAGCGCGCCACCACGTTCTATAAAGGCACCTTCGAATACGACCCGCGCCATCTGGGCTACCGCACCGAAGCCTTCACCAACGGCTTCCTGTTCGACACCCGCATCACCGGCAACCACAACAGCGGCCACGAATTTCGCGCCGGCGAGCGCGGCAACGGCGTCATCGGCCGACTGCTGCAGCCTGAAGAACGCTGGGCGTTGCTGGAATACCTGAAAGTGCTGGGCGGCCCGCTGGAGGCGCAACTGCCATGATCTTCAATTCCTTCAAAAGACCTTCGCTGCTCGCGCGTTTCTGGCTCTGGCTGGGACGGATACTGGGCAAAACCTTGGTCCTCCTGCTGGTGATCGGCCTGATCGGCTGGGCCCTGGCGACCACCTGGTTCGCCTGGCAACACCGTGGCCCGGTGTCGGCGCTGGAGCAGGTTCCGGACGGCGAGGCCGCCATGACCCAGGACGTGATTCAGACCGCGGTGCGCATCGTCGATCAGCACCGCGAAAGCACCCGCTACCTGCGCGACGCCCATGCCAAGGCCCATGGCTGCGTGAAGGCCGATGTGCAGGTGTTGCCGGATCTGGCTCAGGAATTGCGCCAGGGCGTCTTCAGCGAACCGGGCAAGCTGTGGAAAGCGACGATGCGCCTGTCCAACGGCAACGCGTATCCGCAATTCGACAGCATCCGCGATGCCCGGGGCATGGCGCTCAAACTGCTCGATGTGCCGGGCAAGCAGTTGCTGGGTGACCGTCAGGGGCTGCACGAGCAGGATTTCGTGATGTTCAGTCACCCGAACTTCTTTGTCAGCGATGTCGCCGAGTACCGTCAGAATGTGGCGGCGCAGGCTGACGGCAAGAAGGTCATGGCGTTTTTTCCGGGGTGGGATCCGCGCCAGTGGCAAATTCGGCACCTGTTCATTGCGCTGGCGACCCTTTCGCCACCACCAGAGAGCCCGACACGTACGACCTACTTTTCGGTATCGCCCTACAAGTTCGGCGAGGCCAATGCCAAGTTCCGGGTGATGCCGGATCCGGAGCGCTGCCCCGCATATACCTTGCCGAAACAGAACCGGGATCTGCCGAACTTCCTGCGCACCGCGTTGAATCAGCAGCTGTCGACCGACCGGATACCGGCGTGTTTCGTATTGCAGATCCAGCGCCAGGACGCGAACAAGTACATGCCGATCGAAGACACCAGCATCGAATGGCGCGAGCAGGACAGCCCATTCCAGACAGTGGCGAGGATCACCCTGCCCCCGCAGGACTTCGACACCCCGGCGCTGAACCTGCAATGCGACAACCTGTCGTTCAATCCCTGGTTCGGCATCGACGCTCATCGCCCGATTGGCGGGATCAACCGCCTGCGCAAAGCGGTGTATGAAGCGGTGAGTGATTACCGCCACAGCCGCAACTCGGCGCAATAGCAGCGCCAGAAACGAAAAAAGCGACCGTCAAAGGTCGCTTTCTCATGTTCAGGCCCGGCAAAAGCCAAACCCCGGACAGCAAAAAGCCCGCACTTGGCGGGCTTTCTGTGGTGATCTGGCGTTCAGTGTTCCAGATGACCGAATATGGCGCAGCGGACGGGACTCGAACCCGCGACCCCCGGCGTGACAGGCCGGTATTCTAACCGACTGAACTACCGCTGCGCGAAACGCTTGAAACGAAATGGTGGGTGATGACGGGATCGAACCGCCGACATTCTGCTTGTAAGGCAGACGCTCTCCCAGCTGAGCTAATCACCCTTCGCTTCGTTACGGGGCGCATTATGCCACAAGTTTTCGTAAAGTGTTGATTTAATTGAAGTTTTTTTCAAAAAAATCCGAAAACCGGTGAAACGACACATCCCGCCTGTACAACTCGAGGCAGAAAAAAACCCGCCTTGGCGGGTTTTTCCGTGGTGACCTGGCGTTCAGTGTTCCAGGTTACCGAATATGGCGCAGCGGACGGGACTCGAACCCGCGACCCCCGGCGTGACAGGCCGGTATTCTAACCGACTGAACTACCGCTGCGCTAAACACTTGAAAACGAATGGTGGGTGATGACGGGATCGAACCGCCGACATTCTGCTTGTAAGGCAGACGCTCTCCCAGCTGAGCTAATCACCCTTCGCTTCGGTGTGGCGCGCATTCTACGGAGCGACCCTACCTCTGGCAAGCACTTTTTTAAATAATTTTCTCAGGCCTTCCAAAGGCTTAGAGAAGGGTTGGCCTATGACCCGGCGAAGACAATAATGCCCCCCTTTGTATAAAGGAGAGACTCACCCCATGTGGTTCAAGAACCTGCTTATCTATCGCCTGACCCAAGACCTGCCTGTCGATGCCGAGGCGCTGGAAACTGCACTGGCCACCAAACTGGCGCGTCCATGTGCAAGCCAGGAGTTGACCACCTACGGTTTCATCGCGCCGTTCGGCAAGGGCGAAGATGCTCCACTGGTGCACGTCAGCGGTGACTTTCTGCTGATCTCCGCCCGTAAAGAAGAACGCATTCTGCCGGGCAGCGTCGTGCGCGATGCGGTCAAGGAAAAGGTCGAAGAGATCGAAGCCGAGCAGATGCGCAAGGTCTATAAGAAGGAACGCGATCAGATCAAGGATGAAATCATCCAGGCGTTCCTGCCGCGCGCGTTTATCCGCCGCTCGTCGACCTTCGCCGCCATCGCGCCGAAACAGGGCCTGATCCTGGTCAACTCGGCCAGCCCGAAACGCGCCGAAGACCTGCTCTCCACCCTGCGTGAAGTGATCGGCACCCTGCCGGTTCGTCCGCTGACAGTGAAAACCGCGCCGACCGCCGTGATGACCGAATGGGTCACCACCCAGCAAGCCGCCCCGGACTTCTTCGTCCTGGACGAGTGCGAACTGCGCGACACCCATGAAGACGGCGGCATCGTGCGTTGCAAGCGTCAGGACCTGACCAGCGAAGAAATCCAGCTGCACCTGAGCACCGGCAAGGTGGTGACGCAACTGTCGCTGGCCTGGCAGGACAAACTGTCGTTCATGCTCGACGACAAGATGACCGTCAAGCGCCTGAAATTCGAAGACCTGTTGCAGGATCAGGCGGAACAGGATGGCGGCGACGAAGCCCTCGGCCAACTCGACGCCAGCTTCACCCTGATGATGCTGACGTTCGGCGACTTCCTGCCGGCGCTGGTTGAAGCGCTGGGCGGCGAAGAGACTCCGCAGGGGATCTAAGCCTGCCGAGTGAAAAACTGTGGGAGCGAGCCTGCTCGCGATAGGGCCATTGCACTCAACATTTTTTGTCGACTGTAACGCCGCCATCGCGAGCAGGCTCGCTCCCACATTGGTTTCTGCGGTTCTATTAATAATAAGGAACAGGCCATGCGCGCACTGGCTGCACTGAGTCGTTTTGTTGGCAACACCTTCGCTTACTGGGTTCTGATTTTCGCGGTGATCGCGTTCCTGCAGCCGGCCTGGTTCCTCGGTCTCAAAGGCGCGATCGTGCCGTTGCTCGGGCTGGTGATGTTCGGCATGGGCCTGACCCTCAAACTCGACGACTTCGCCGCCGTCGCCCGCCATCCGTGGCGTGTGGCACTGGGCGTGGTCGCGCATTTCGTGATCATGCCGGGGATGGCCTGGTTGCTGTGCCAGATCTTTCATCTGCCGCCGGAAATCGCCGTCGGCGTGATTCTGGTGGGGTGCTGCCCGAGCGGCACGTCCTCGAACGTCATGACCTGGCTGGCCCGTGGCGATCTGGCGCTGTCGGTGGCCATCGCCGCCGTCACCACCCTCCTCGCCCCGCTGCTGACGCCAGCGCTGATCTGGCTGCTGGCCTCGGCCTGGTTGCCGGTTTCGTTCATGGAATTGTTCTGGTCGATCCTGCAAGTGGTCCTGCTGCCGATCATCCTCGGCGTGGTCGCGCAACGTGTGCTTGGGGACAAGGTGCGCCACGCGGTGGAAGTGCTGCCGCTGGTGTCGGTGGTCAGCATCGTGATCATCGTTGCCGCCGTGGTTGCCGCCAGCCAGGCGAAAATCGCCGAATCCGGCCTGCTGATCATGGCCGTGGTGATGCTGCACAACAGCTTCGGTTATCTGCTGGGTTATTTCACCGGACGCCTGTTCGGCCTGCCACTGCCGCAGCGCAAGTCCTTGGCGTTGGAAGTCGGCATGCAGAACTCGGGGCTGGGTGCTGCGCTGGCCAGTGCGCACTTTTCGCCACTGGCGGCGGTGCCAAGTGCACTGTTCAGTGTGTGGCACAACATTTCCGGGGCGCTGCTGTCGACCTGGTTCCGGCGGATGAGCGAAAAACAAGACCGTGAGACGTTGGCACAACAGACGGCCGACTGATTCCGGATCGCGGTGCGGCGCACATTTTTAGGTAGTATGTGCGCCACGCGGGGACGACCCTGCGGCTCAATCGAGTTTTCAATCTGGGGACGGCCCCGTCAATCGATGGAGGTCTTTCATGTCCTGGATCATTCTGTTTTTCGCCGGCCTGTTCGAAGTCGGCTGGGCCGTCGGCCTGAAATACACTGATGGTTTCACCCGTCCGCTTCCGACCGTTCTCACCGTTGCCGCCATGGCAGTCAGCTTGGGCTTGCTGGGTCTGGCGATGAAGGAATTGCCGCTGGGCACGGCTTATGCGATCTGGACTGGCGTCGGTGCCGTGGGCACGGTGATTGCCGGGATCATCCTGTTTGGCGAATCGATGGCGTTGATACGCCTGGCCAGTGTCGCGTTGATCGTCACCGGACTGATCGGGCTCAAGGTCAGCGCCTGAGCCGTTGCCGCCATCCGTCAGGGATGGCGGCTTTCCAACCAACTACCTGACTGTCCCGCGCAACTCCCCGACCATCGCCTGCAACTCCGCTGGCTGCGCAGACTCAACGGCAACCGGCGAACCCGCCACCAGCGTCACCCGCGACCACAACCGGTGAAAGAAACCTTTATTGGGATCGCGACTGAAGAAACTCCCCCACAACCCCTGCAACGCCAGCGGAATCACCGGCACCGGTGTCTCTTCGAGAATCCGCGTCAGCCCGCCCTTGAACTCGTTGATTTCACCATCGGCAGTCAACTTGCCTTCCGGGAAGATGCAGACCAGCTCCCCTTCCTTCAGATACTGGGCAATCCGGGTGAAGGCCTTTTCGTAGATCTGAATGTCTTCCTGACGTCCGGCGATAGGAATCGTCCCCGCCGTGCGGAAGATAAAGTTCAGCACCGGCAGGTTGTAGATCTTGTAGTACATGACAAAGCGAATCGGCCGACGCACCGCACCGCCGATCAGCAAGGCATCGACGAACGACACGTGGTTGCACACCAGCAATGCCGCGCCCTCATCCGGAATCGCTTCAAGGTTGCGATGCTCGACGCGGTACATGGAATGGCTCAGCAGCCAGATCATGAAACGCATGCTGAACTCGGGGACGATCTTGAAGATGTAGGCGTTGACGCCGATGTTCAGCAGCGACACCACCAGGAACAGCTGCGGAATCGACAGTTTCACCACGCTCAGCAACACGATGGTGACAATCGCCGAAATCACCATGAACAGCGCGTTGAGAATGTTGTTGGCGGCAATCACACGCGCCCGCTCGTTTTCGGCGGTGCGCGACTGGATCAGCGCGTACAGCGGCACGATGTAGAAACCGCCAAAGATCCCGAGGCCCAGCACATCGATCAACACCGCCCAGGCATGACCGAAACTCAGCACTTCGGTCCAGCTATGGCCAACAGCGCTTTCTGGTATTCCACCGGAATGCCACCACAGCAGCAGCCCGAAAACGGTCAGGCCGAACGAGCCAAACGGCACCAGGCCAATCTCGACTTTGCGTCCGGACAGCTTCTCGCACAGCATCGACCCCAGTGCAATGCCGACCGAAAACACCGTCAGAATCAGGGTGACCACGGTTTCGTCGCCGTGCATCCACTCCTTGGCGTAAGCCGGGATCTGCGTCAGATAAATCGCCCCGACGAACCAGAACCACGAGTTGCCGACAATCGAGCGCGACACCGCTGGCGTCTGCCCCAGGCCCAGTTTCAACGTCGCCCAGGACTGACTGAAGATGTTCCAGTTCAGGCGCATCTCCGGGGTGGCCGCCGCGGCGCGGGGAATGCTGCGACTGGCCAGATAGCCCAGCACGGCGATACCGACAATCGCGGCGGAGACCACCGGCGCGTAATTGGCCGACGACATCATCACCCCGGCGCCGATGGTCCCGGCCAGGATCGCCAGGAACGTGCCCATCTCCACCAGCCCGTTGCCGCCGACCAGTTCATCGTCGCGCAAGGCCTGCGGCAGGATCGAATATTTCACCGGCCCGAACAGCGCCGAGTGCGTGCCCATGGCGAACAGCGCCACCAGCATCAGCGACAGGTGATCGAACAGAAAGCCGATGGATCCCACGGCCATGATGGCGATTTCTGCCAGTTTGATCAGACGGATCAACGCGTCCTTGGCGAATTTTTCCCCGAACTGCCCGGCCAGCGCCGAGAACAGAAAGAACGGCAGAATAAACAGCAGCGCACACAGGTTGACCCAGATGGAGCGGTCACCTTCGATGGTCAGCCGATAGAGGATGGCGAGGATCAGCGACTGCTTGAACACGTTGTCGTTGAACGCGCCCAGCGACTGGGTGATGAAGAACGGCAGGAAGCGCCGGGTGCGCAGCAGGTTGAACTGTGAGGGGTGACTCATCTTCCGTGTGACCCTGTTGTTTTTGGAAAGAGAAGGTAGCGAGTGGCCTGGCTACGCTTATAAGAATCTCGAACCGCGATCCAGGCCACACATTACCTAATCTTTGCAGGTTATTTCTTCAAACCTGCAATGCACGGTGAAACAAACAGCTCACCGCGCCACGCGCCTTGCAGCGTGCGTTTACCGACGATCAGCCACATCACCGCCAGCAACGTCACCATTACACAACCGGCCACGCTGAAGAAAGTCAGGTGCAAGGTGCTGCCCAGTTTCAGGGTTGCCAGCGAATAAACGCCCAACGGGAAGGTGAAACCCCACCAGCCGAGGTTGAACGGAATACCGTCACGCAGGTAACGCACGGTGATCAGCAGCGCCATCAGCATCCACCACAGACCGAAGCCCCACAGCGTGATCCCGGCGATCAGGCCCAGGCCCGAAGCGATTTCACCGATGCCCGGCAGACCGTTGGCCGCGAAGATCGCCGGGGCATCGCCGCCCAGCAGCAACATGCCCAAGGCGCCGGTGCCGATCGGGCCGAGAGCCAGCCAGCTCGACGCCGCCATGTTTTCGTGGGGCAGTTTGTGCAAGGCCATGCGCAGCAACAGGATGGTCAGGATGCTGAACGCCACCGGCAGAGAAAAGGCCCAGAGCACGTAACTGGTCACCAGCACCACCAGTTGCGAGTGCGCATCGGCGAGATGCGGCGCCAGCAGTCCACCGCTGGCCGCCGCCACTTCCGCGGCCACCACCGGCAACAGCCAGACGGCGGTCATCTGATCGATGCTGTGTTCCTGACGGGTAAACATCATGTAGGGAATCAGCACGCCGCAGGCCAGCGACATCGCCACGTCCAGCCACCACAACACTTCGGCCAGTTGAATGACCCCATCGCCCCAGCGCGGCAGACCGAACAGCAGAAAGCCGTTGATGATGGTCGCCAGGCCCATGGGAATGGTGCCGAAGAACATCGATACCGTGGAGTGCCCGAAGATCCGCCGAGCTTCGTCGAAGAACAGAATCCAGCGGGCGGCGTAGGCAGCGGTAAACAGCACGAACAACAGAATGTTGAACAGCCACAGCCCTTCGGCCACGGCGTGCAGGCCGGGAATGGAAACGGGCAATTGCGCCAGCGCCAAGGCCAGCACGCCGGTGCCCATGGTGGCGGCGAACCAGTTCGGGGTGAATTGGCGGATCACTTCACGCGGGTGCTGAAGCTGGCTGAATGGCTTGATGCCGGGTTTGGCGCTGTTGGGGCAAATCATCATGAACTCCTGTCCTCAGGTGAGGTTGAGCTCATGGTAGAACCGAATCGAATATCTATATAACGGGTAATATCTCTAACTGTTATCTGTTTTGTAGATATGAAGTCAGACACTGCCTTCGGTTTCGATCACCAGAATCCGCGCCGCGCCCTGAGGATGAGCGACGTGTTCAGTGCCGATGGACGCGTAGAAGATGTCGCCAACATCAAGCAAGACCTGCTTCTCCTCACCTTCTTCGCGGTAGTGCATGAGCACTTTGCCGTCGAGCACCACAAACACTTCTTCACCGTCATTGACGTGCCATTTGTAGGGCTGATCGGTCCAGTGCAGGCGCGTGGTGATGCCGTTCATGTTGGCGATGTCGAGCGCGCCCCAGGCGCGCTCGGCGGTGAAGGTCTTGCTGCGGATAATCTTCATGCGTCGATCCGTGAGAAGAATGGGCTGGCCAAGGCTAACCGAATCTGACGGGCTTATGGAGCGCTGCAGGTCTTTGCCGCTTGCGCCCGGAAACTCATCAGCAGCGCTCCGACCGCCAGCACGATCAGCACCGCGCCATACACATCGGTGGTGGTCAGCAGGCCCACGCTATGGGTGAAGTGCCCGGCCAGCAACGCCGGCAGGCAGAACGCCAGGTAACTCAGCACATAAAATGCCGACATCAAACCGGCACGCTCATGGGGCAATGCCAGCGGCACCAGACTGCGCACCGCACCGAGAAAACCAGAGCCAAAGCCACAACCGGCCACCAGCGTGCCAAAGAAGAACAGCGACAGACTGGCGCTGTGCACGCCCAACAGAATCAGCACGATACCGGCCGGCAGCAGGCTCGCCCCAAGTTGCAGCGCCCGGGAGGCGGGACGATTGCGCAAGGTGAAGATCATCAGCGCACCGGTCACCGTCAGCGCCGCAACAGTGGCACCGCCGATCAGGTTGGAGGTGGAGCCAGTGGCCGTGCGCACCAGCGACGGTGCCAGCGAGGCATAGAAACCACCGAGCGCCCAGGTCGCGGTGTTCAACGGCAACACTCGCCACAGTGTCGAACGCGCCTGGACCGGCACGTGCAGGGTCGGCCGCAACGAGGCCCACGCCCCGGCCTGCGGCGAGACGCTCTCCGGCAGGCGCCACACATAGATGCCCTGCAACACAAACAGCGCGAGCAGCAGCCAATAGGTCAATTGCAACGGCGCCGGGGCGAATTCCGCCAGCAAACCGCAGCCCATGCCGCCCAACGCCATGCCCAGCAACGGCGCAACGCTGTTGATCAGCGGCCCCTGCTGGCGATCAATGTCCAGCAGCGTCGCACTCAACACAGCGGTGGCCATGCCGGTGGCAAAACCTTGCAGCACCCGCGCGCCGATCAGCCAGCCCACGCTGTCGGCGTAGATAAACAGCAGCATCGCCAGCGCATTGAGCGTCACGGCGGTGAAGATTACCGGTTTGCGTCCCAGGTGGTCCGACAGCGAACCGACCGTCAGCAACGCGGCCAGCAGACTAAGGGCGTAGACGCCGAAAATCAGGGTCAGCACCAGTGCCGAAAAATGCAGCTGATCCTGATACAGGTGATACAACGGCGTCGGCGCAGTGGAAGCGGCGAGAAAACTCAGTAAGGTGATCGCCAGAAACCACAGGCTGGAACGGTTGGAAGCAAGGCTGGTCATGTGCACACTCCGCAAAAGCTAATTTTTTGCTTTTGCGGAGTGTGCTCTTGGCTTGCGCTTAAAGCAAATTCTTTGTGTTAAGGTCTGCCGCATGGCTATTAAAGAAGGTTTACGCCCGGGTGGCCGCAGTGCCCGGGTGCAGGAGTCGATTCACTCGGCAGTCCGCGCGCTTCTGCAAGAACAGGAGCGCTCAACGGTGACCGTCCCGCAAATCGCGGCGCGCGCCGGGGTGACGCCGTCGACGATTTATCGGCGCTGGGGCGATCTGGCGACCTTGCTGGCCGACGTCGCCCTCGCCCGCATGCGCCCCGACAGCGAGCCGGCTGAAACCGGCAGTCTGCGCAGCGATCTCCGCGCGTGGGCCGAACAATACCTCGACGAAATGAGTTCGGAACCCGGGCGCAACATGATGCGCGACGTGCAGGCAAGTGCGACGCCGGGCTATTGCGTGGCGATCATCGGCGCGCAGTTGCAGACCATCATCGAGCGCCACCCCAAGGAACCGGCGCCGAGCGTGGATCGGCTGATCAATCTGGTGGTGTCCCCGGTGGTGTTCCGCATTCTGTTTTCGGCAGCGCCGCTGGAAGTCGGAGAACTGCACCGCTTGATCGACATCGCGCTGAAACCGGACTGACCGCAAACCGGCCGGTTCTGTTCCTGCGACACCCCGCCGCGCCACGACCTTGGTCGACACTGACTAACCGCCGCGCCCGTGCGAGACTGTCTGACCGGGCGCGAGTCCGGTCGTTTTCTGTCGGGAGTGTTCCATGTCGTTGTCCACCGGGCTGATCGCCGCCGTCGCCCTGGCCTATATGGCCATCATGTTCGCCATCGCCTTCTACGGCGACCGTCGCAGCACGCCGCTGCCGCCACGGGTGCGTGCCTGGGTGTACAGCCTGTCGCTGGCGGTCTACTGCACCAGCTGGACCTTCTTTGGCGCAGTCGGCCAGGCCGCCGAACAACTCTGGTCATTTCTGCCGATTTACCTCGGGCCGATCCTGCTGCTGCTCGGTGCGCCGTGGGTGCTGCAGAAAATGGTGATGATCAGCAAGCAGGAGAACATCACCTCCATCGCCGACTTCATCGCCGCCCGCTACGGTAAATCCCAATCGCTGGCGGTGGTCGTCGCGCTGATCTGTCTGGTCGGCGTCCTCCCCTACATAGCCTTGCAGCTCAAAGGCATCGTCCTTGGCGTGAACCTGCTGATCGGTGCCGGCGCCGACGCCATGGGCACCCGCGCCCAGGACACCGCGCTGATCGTGTCGCTGGTGCTGGCGCTGTTCACCATCGTCTTCGGTACGCGCAACCTCGATGCCACCGAGCACCACCGGGGCATGGTGCTGGCGATTGCCTTTGAATCGCTGGTCAAGCTGTTCGCCTTCCTCGCCGTCGGCGCCTTCGTCACTTATGGCCTGTATGACGGCTTCGACGACCTGTTCAACCAGGCGATGCTCGCCCCGCGCCTGGAGGAATACTGGAAAGAAACCATCAACTGGCCGTCGATGGTGGTACAGACCGGCGTAGCGATGATGGCGATCATCTGCCTGCCCCGACAGTTCCACGTGACGGTGGTCGAGAACATCGACCCGCAGGATCTGCGCCTGGCCAAATGGGTGTTCCCCGCCTACCTCGCACTGGCCGCGCTGTTTGTAGTCCCGATCGCCCTGGCCGGTCAGATGCTGCTGCCCAGCTCGGTCATCCCCGACTCTTTCGTCATCAGCCTGCCATTGGCCCAGGCCCATCCGGCGCTGGCGATGCTGGCGTTTATCGGCGGTGCGTCGGCAGCCACCGGCATGGTGATCGTGGCGAGTGTGGCGCTGTCGACCATGGTCTCCAACGACATGCTGTTGCCGTGGCTGCTGCGCCGCAACAATGCCGAGCGGCCGTTCGAAGTGTTCCGCCAGTGGATGCTCTCGGTGCGTCGCGTCAGCATCGTGCTGATTCTGTTGCTGGCCTACGTCAGCTACCGTTTGCTCGGCTCGACCGCGAGCCTGGCGACCATCGGCCAGATCGCCTTCGCCGCCGTGACCCAACTGGCCCCGGCGATGCTCGGCGCGCTGTACTGGAAACAGGCCAACCGGCGTGGTGTATTCGCCGGTCTCGCCGCCGGTACGTTCCTGTGGTTCTACACCTTGATCCTGCCAATCGCTGCGCGCAGCCTCGGTTGGTCGCTGGACAGTTTCCCCGGACTCGCCTGGCTGCACAGCAACCCGTTGAACCTGCCGATCACCCCGCTGACCCAAGGCGTGGTGCTGTCGCTGGCGGGCAACTTCACGCTGTTCGCCTGGGTCTCGGTGCTGTCGCGCACCCGCGTGTCGGAGCACTGGCAGGCCGGGCGTTTTATCGGCCAGGAAATCAGCGCCCGGCCGAATGCACGCTCGATGCTGGCAGTGCAGATCGACGATTTGCTGCAACTGGCGGCACGCTTTGTCGGCGAAGAACGCGCGCGGCAGAGCTTCATCCGCTTCGCCTACCGTCAGGGCAAAGGCTTCAACCCGAACCAGAACGCCGACGGCGAATGGATCGCCCACACCGAGCGTTTGCTGGCCGGTGTCCTTGGCGCTTCTTCGACGCGAGCGGTCGTGAAAGCCGCCATCGAAGGTCGGGAAATGCAGCTGGAGGACGTCGTGCGGATCGCCGACGAAGCCTCGGAAGTGCTGCAGTTCAACCGCGCGCTGCTGCAAGGCGCGATCGAGAACATTACCCAGGGCATCAGCGTGGTCGACCAGTCGCTGAGACTGGTGGCCTGGAACCGCCGCTATCTCGAGCTGTTCAACTATCCGGACGGTTTGATCAGCGTTGGCCGACCGATTGCCGACATCATTCGCCATAACGCCGAGCGTGGTTTGTGCGGCCCCGGTGAAGCGGAAGTTCACGTTGCCCGGCGCCTGCACTGGATGCGTCAGGGCCGCGCCCACACCTCCGAGCGACTGTTCCCCAATGGCCGGGTGATCGAACTGATTGGCAACCCGATGCCTGGCGGCGGCTTCGTCATGAGTTTCACCGACATCACCGCGTTCCGCGAAGCCGAGCAGGCGCTGACTGAGGCCAACGAAGGGCTGGAGCAACGGGTCAGCGAACGGACCCAGGAACTGTCGCAACTCAACGTCGCGCTGACCGAAGCCAAGGGCAATGCCGAGGCGGCCAACCAGTCCAAGACCCGCTTCCTCGCCGCCGTCAGTCACGACCTGATGCAGCCCTTGAACGCCGCACGGCTATTCTCCGCCGCCCTCTCCCATCAGGAAGACGGCCTGAGCGCCGAGGCGCAGAAACTGGTGCAGCATCTCGACAGTTCGCTGCGTTCGGCCGAAGACCTGATCAGCGACCTGCTGGACATTTCCCGCCTGGAAAACGGCAAGATCAACCCGGATCGCAAGCCGTTCGCGGTCAATGAGCTGTTCGATATTCTCGGCGCGGAATTCAAGGCACTGGCTCAGGAACAGGGCTTGAGTTTCCGGGTACGGGGCAGTCAGTTGCGCATCGACAGCGACATCAAGTTGCTGCGGCGGATTCTGCAGAACTTCCTCACCAACGCTTTCCGCTACGCAAAAGGCCCGGTGCTGCTGGGCGTGCGTCGGCGCAAAGGCGAAATCTGTCTGGAAGTGTGGGATCGCGGGCCGGGGATTCCGGAGGACAAACAGCAAGTGATCTTCGAGGAATTCAAACGCCTCGACAGCCACCAGACCCGCGCCGAAAAAGGTCTGGGCCTGGGTCTGGCGATAGCCGACGGTCTGTGCCGCGTGCTCGGCCATACCTTGCGCGTGCGCTCATGGCCGGGGCGTGGCAGCGTGTTCAGTGTCCGCGTGCCGCTGGCCAAAGCGCAGACCGTGCAGGCGCCAGCAGCGGTGGAAATCAATGGCAAATTGCACAGCGGCGCGCAGGTGCTGTGCATCGACAATGAAGACAGCATTCTGATCGGCATGAACAGCCTGCTCACGCGCTGGGGCTGTCAGGTGTGGACGGCGCGCAACCGAGAAGAATGCGCGGCGCTGCTCGATGACGGCGTGCGGCCACAATTGGCGCTGGTGGACTATCACCTCGATCACGGCGAAACCGGCACCGAGTTGATGGCCTGGTTGCGCACTAGGCTGGGCGAGCCGGTGCCCGGCGTGGTGATCAGCGCCGACGGGCATCCAGAAACCGTGGCGCAGGTGCATGCAGCGGGGCTGGATTATCTGGCCAAACCGGTGAAACCGGCGGCGTTGCGGGCGTTGTTGAGTCGCTATTTGCCGCTCTAGCAGAGCGGCTTATTCAGGTAGCTCGACCAGGCCATCGGCATCGGTCATCGCGCGCTCCAGCAGATCCGCCGGCAGGCTTTTGCTGGCCCGCGCGCCGAGCAACTTGAGCTGTTCACTACGGCTGACCAGGTTGCCGCGCCCTTCTGTCAGCTTGTTGCGCGCCGCGCTGTAGGCTTTGTCCAGTTGCTGCAAGCGATTGCCGACTTCGTCCAGATCCTGAATGAACAACACGAACTTGTCGTACAGCCAACCGGCGCGCTCGGCGATTTCCCGGGCGTTCTGACTCTGGCGCTCCTGCTTCCACAGGCTGTCGATGACCCGCAAAGTGGCCAGCAGCGTGGTCGGGCTGACGATCACGATATTGCGGTCGAAGGCTTCCTGAAACAGTGACGGCTCGGCCTGCAATGCAGCGGAAAACGCCGCTTCGATGGGCACGAACAGCAAGACGAAATCGAGGCTGTGCAAGCCTTCCAGACGTTTGTAATCCTTGCCGGCCAGACCTTTGACGTGGCTGCGCAGGGACAGCACGTGCTGCTTCATGGCGATCTGGCCGATGGCATCGTCGTCCGCCGCCACGTATTGCTGATAGGCGGTGAGGCTGACCTTGGAGTCGACCACCACCTGCTTGTCGCCCGGCAGGTAAATGATCACGTCCGGCTGGAAACGCTCGCCATCCGGGCCCTTGAGATTGACCTGGGTCTGGTACTCGCGGCCCTTCTCCAGCCCGGCATGCTCAAGCACGCGTTCGAGAATCAGCTCGCCCCAGTTGCCTTGGGTTTTCTGGCCCTTCAGGGCGCGAGTCAGGTTGGTCGCTTCGTCGCTGAGGCGCAGGTTCAGTTGTTGCAGACGCTCCAGTTCCTTGGCCAGCGAAAAACGCTCGCGGGCTTCGGCCTGGTAGCTTTCCTCGACGCGCTTTTCGAACGACTGGATACGCTCCTTCAGCGGGTCGAGCAACTGGCCGAGGCGCTGCTGGCTGGTTTCGGCAAAGCGTTGTTCGCGCTCATCGAAGATCTTGCCGGCCAGTTCGGCGAACTGTGCGCGCAGCTCGTCACGGGAACCTTGCAGGTCATCCAGGCGTTGTTGATGGCTTTCCTGTTGCTCGCGCAATTCGGCATTCAGCGAAGCCGCCTGGGCGTCCAGGCGCCGTAATTCGGCTTCCTTGTTCGCGCGTTCGAGGTTCCAGGCGTGGGCGGCGTCACGGGCGTCGTCGCGCTCGATCTGCAACAGCTCGACTTCCCGGCGTACGGCGGCGAGCTCCGCTTGTTTCGAGGCGTTGGCCTGGCCGAGGTCGGCGATTTCATCGCGGCAGGCTTCGAGCTGCGCAGTGAGGCCGTCCTGGGCCATTTGCGCCATGGCCAGCCGCTCCTCGAGCAAGGCGACTTCAGACTGGTTCTGACTGGCCCGACGTTGCAGTTGCCAGGCCAATGCCAGCAACGGCACCGCCGCACCTGCCAGCCCCAGCAGGATGCTGGTCAAGTCCATCGCCATAGTGATTCCCGCCGATCCGATAAAGCCTGAAGGTTAACCAAGGCGTCTGGTCTTGGACAGCTCAGTCTTCGATCAGGCCGAGTTCCTGTTGCGCGCGTCGGTCACCGGCGCGGGCGGCCTGGCGCAGCAGGTCCTGGCCGATCCGGCGATCCCGGGCATTGCCGCACTCGCGACACATCAACTGACCGAGGCGACTCTGCGCCGCGACCACCCCTTCCCGGGCCGGTTGCTTGAGCAGGCGGCCGGCGAGGTGCTTGGCATTTCGGCTGTCGCCCAGGCGCGGGCTGTCGAGCAGCCATTCGGCTACGCGCACGGAAAATCGCTTGGGAGCGGTAACACGAGGGGGTTGGGAGGTAACAGATTCTGGAGCTGAACGAAACTTCATAAAACACTGTGGGACAGATCGGAAGGCGCGCCACTCTACTCTTTTTTTCGCACAGGTAAAGTCGAAAAAAACCCGGCACGCCCGTGCTAGAGCAAGCGCTCGGGACAATCCACAGAAGCTGTGGATAACTCAGTGGACAACCGCCCTCCAGTCGCCGCAAAGCCTTGTGGAACGGGGCTCGCAGTCAAACTGACGATTTTTTCACCAGTTAAAAAAAGCGATGTTTTTCATTGACTTAAACTTTCGATGCAGGCAGCCATCGGGGTCAGGATTGTTGTGACAGCGCCGTTACAGTCTGCGCAACTAATGTGCACAAGTACCTGTTACGCGGTTATATCGATGCGCCTTTTCGGGTCGTTTTGGCATTCGTGCTGGGGATAAGCCGCTGCGCAGAGCGTCAGCATCTTTCGGGTCGTGGCGACCGACGGAGGTAAAGTGAGCCAGATCGGGGCAGGCGGGGAGCCCGGGCAGCGGATTCTGATTTTTTTGATCATCGGGTTTGCCTTCTGCGGTTCGTTCCGTTAGTATCCGCGGCGTTAGTACCAAGCTGAAAGTCAATTCCGGTCGAACACACCCCCACGGTCAAGTTTCTCTTACAGAGACCTTCACTGAAAAAAGCGGGATCGACCCCTCGATGGTTTCCAGGTAAATCTTGCGACGACACAGTCTTTGAATCGAATGCAAAGAGTGTTGCGAAGACCACTTACTCTGACCGAACCAACCTGCAAATTGATCAGGATCTTCACCAAGGGCCCAGAACCTCTGCCCTTGATATGTTGCCTGTCCTCCTAAGTACCTACCTGCCAGCCCAAGCGCGCCAACTTTTATAGCGCTCGAACTGGCTGCCTTGTTCCAGTCGGGTTCTTCGTTCGACCAATGGTGGTTGACGTTACTGGAACGTTTTAACGTTGCACGGTTCTTATCCGTGTCATTTGTAGGAACACCTAATAACTATGTCGACTCAAATCCAGACTCAGGATGCCATTCGCACCCTAACCAACGCTTTTGCTCCAATGAACTGCCTGATCATGGCCGCTCGCAAAGGCTGCTTCAGCTTCACCGTGGTCAATGAACACGGGATCGCCCGCCACAGCGAGCGTCTGTACCCCGATCAATACTCCAGCGCCGAACCGCTGCAGGCCGTGATTGATCGCACCCGTCAGGCATTGATCGCCTGAGAGGCCGAAATGGCTGCAAAAGCAAAAGCCCCGCTGAAAATGCGGGGCTTTTTATTGCCCGATGTTTCACTTTTACCTCTTTCCGCTTAAGCACCAACCGGTATAACGGTTATAACGGCGCGCCGGAAATATTTTAAAAACAGTCCTTTACGTCGCGAATATGACACTACACTTCAACTCAAGCGGCGTGATCCGCTTCCGGCGAGCCTGAGTCGATCCACAGCTGCCAAGCTCCCCCTTCAGGCCTCGCCGCCCAATAACAAGATCCGAGGGATTTATGGGTATCGCTGCCAGCGAACTGTGCCGCTATGTGATCCGTCCTACGCTGATCTACCTGGGACGTCACTGCGCAACCGCCGAATCCCTGCTGCTGGGCATTGCCGCCAGCCAGTCCGCCCTTGGTTCCGCCCTGCATGACCGTCGTGGCCACGGCCTGTACCGGATTGCCGAACACCGCCACCAAGCCCTTTGGGACCATTATCTTGCGCTGGATCCGGAACGCGCCAGCCTGGTTCGCGGCCTCGCCAGCCAGCATGCCTTCCTCAGCGGCCCGCACCTCGAACTGACCGTCAATTTGCGTTATGCCACAGCCATCGCCTGGCTGCTGGTCGAAGAACAAAACACTCCCCTCCCCGAGCCGGACGATCTGCTGGGCATGGCGCGTATCTGGCGTCAGACCTTTCAGCCCCAAGGTCGTCTGCGCGACTTCACCTGCGCCTGGCAAACCTGTGTTTCACCGCTGAATCAGGTCGCTTGCTGACGCGCTGTTTTCACAACATCGCCCAACAGGCATTGATTTTGGTCGGATTGTCCTACAAAACCGCTCTAACTCAAGGCATACGGACTATAGCGCCGGGACGAAAATGTTGGTAATTTTCGCCCCGGTGATCACCAGGAGTTCTAATAATGAAAAAAGTCATGCTCAAAACCACCCTTAGCCTTGCCGTAACCGTGGCATCCACCCAGATCTTCGCAGCTGGCTTTGCCATCAACGAACACAGCATCAGCGGGATGGGGACTGGGTACGCCGGGCGATCTTCTTCTGCCGACGACGCAAGCACCGTTTATGGCAACCCTGCCGGCATGTCGCGCATCACGCGCGAACAAATCACCGGTGGCGTTGCATTCCTCGACGCAAAAACCGATATCAGCGACGCCAGCTCCAGCCCGAACGGCGGCAGCAACAAAGGCGACATGGTGCCCTTCACCTCCGTACCTATGGGCTACTACGTCAAGCCGATCGACGAGCATTGGGCATTCGGTCTGGGTGTGTACGTACCCTTCGGCCTGATCACCGACTATGAAAACGGCTTCGCCGGCCGTTACTTCGGCAGCAAGTCCGAAGTCAAGATCATCACCTTCCAGCCAACGGTCAGCTACAAGTTCAACGATGTCGTGTCGATCGGTTTCGGCCCGACCATCAACCGCATCGACGGCTCGCTGGAATCCAACCTGTCGATTACTCAGGCAGCGCCGGACGGCAAGGTCAAGATCAAGGGCGACGACACCGCACTGGGCTACAACATCGGCGTGCTGGTACAGGCTACCGACAGCACTCGCCTGGGTCTGACCTACCACTCGAAAGTCGACTACAAGCTCGATGGCAACACCAAGGTCAACTACGGTGTGCTGGGCGCGATCGGCCTGGGTGCGAACCAGAAGTACGACGCTTCGCTGAAGATCACCACGCCTGAATCCGTGGACCTCTCTGTCACCCAGGCGATCAACGATCGCTGGAACGTCTACGCCGGTACCACCTGGACCCGCTGGAGCCAGCTGGAAAAGATCACCGTCAAGAACTCCGGCGTTCAGCCACTGCTGGCTGGCCAGTTCGGCGAGATCACCGAAGAACAGAACTGGCATGACACCTGGGCTTACGCCATCGGTACGTCCTACCAGTTGAACAAGGAATGGGTACTGCGTACCGGCCTGACGTTCGACCAGTCGCCGACCAACAACGTCGACCGTTCGCCACGCATCCCGACCGGCGACCGGACCATCTTCAGCATCGGTGCCGGCTGGAGCCCGACCGAAGACCTGACCATCGACGTCGCCTACTCGTACCTGAAGGAAGAGAAGGTCAACATCCGCAACGAAAACAATCGTGGCCAGAGCTACAACTCGCAGTATGAAAACTCGGCAAACGGCTTCGGTGTCGGCGCAACCTACCGCTTCTGATGCTGTACGGCGAGGCTAATGCCTCGCCCACTAAAAAGCCCCGCTCTCTTCACAGAGGCGGGGCTTTTTAATGGGCGTCGATCAGGGTTTCAGCGGCTGGGAGGCAATGGCTTTCTCGATGGCCGCCAGAAATTCAGGATCATCCGGTTTGGTCAGGCTGGAGAAATTGGCGATCACCTTGCCTTGGCGGTCGATGACGTATTTGTAGAAATTCCACTTCGGTGCGCTGCTCTGTTTGGCCAGCACCTGGAACAAGTGAGTCGCATCGTCACCCCGGACCTTCTGCGGTTCGGTCATGGTGAACGTCACGCCGTAGTTGGCGTAGCAGACCTTGGCGGTCTCGGCGCTGTCCTTGGACTCCTGCTTGAAGTCATTGGACGGCACGCCGAGCATTTCCAGGCCCTGGGCCTTGTAGCGCTGATTCAGCGCTTCGAGCCCCTCGAACTGCGGCGCGAAACCACAGAAGCTGGCGGTGTTGATCACCACCAGCGGTTTGTCGGCGTAGCGCTGACACAGGTCGATGGATTCCTTGGCCCGCAACTTGGGCAACGAACCTTGCAACAGATCCGGACAGTCCGCGGCCTGGGCCAGTCCGGTCAACGCCATCAGCAACGCGGGAACAGCACACCAGCGCTTGAGCATGTCGGGCATCCTTGAGCAATCGTCAGACCTCGACGTTACTCGCCCTCCCGCCGATCTAGCAAGCACCCATGCCCAACTGCATCAGCGCCAGCCCGCCCTGATGCCAGCCCCACCACACCAGCGCCAGCAACGCGGCGCCGAGTGCGGTGACGACGATCTGCGGCCAGAAACGGTTCATGCAGCGCTCGCACGCGGTTGCAGGCGCTCGACCGGGCGCTCGCGCACCGGCCAGTTCAGCGCCGCCGCCAGCAGACTCAGGAGAATCGCCACTTGCCAGATCAAGTCATAACTCCCGGTTCGGTCATACACCACCCCGCCCAGCCAGCCGCCGAGGAACGAACCCAACTGATGGAACAGAAACACGATGCCGCCGAGCATGGACAGGTTTCGCACGCCAAACAAGGTCGCCACCGTACCGTTGGTCAACGGCACCGTCGACAGCCAGAGGAAGCCCATGGCCATGCCGAACAGATAGGCCGAAGTCGTCGTGACCGGCAGCCACAGGAACAGCACGATCACCATGGCGCGCAGCAGATAAAGTCCGGTCAACAGACGCGGTTTGGACATCCGCCCGCCGAGCCAACCGGCGGTGTACGTACCGAAGATGTTGAACAGGCCGATCAACGCCAGCACCGTGGTGCCGACACTCGCCGGCAAATGCTGATCGACCAGATACGCCGGCAAGTGCACGCCGATGAACACCACCTGAAATCCGCAGACGAAAAAACCGAATGCCAGCAACCAGAAACCGGAGTGCGAACACGCCTCGCGCAGGGCTTCGGACAGGGTTTGCTCATGGCCGAGCACCGGCAGCGGTTTGTCCTTGAGCATGCTCACCAGCGGCACGATCAGCGCCACCAGCAGGCCCAGCACCAGCAATGCCGCCGACCAGCCGAGCCAGCCGATCAGCCCGAGGGTGCCCGGCAGCATGGCGAACTGGCCGAAAGAACCGGCAGCACTGGCAATGCCCATGCCCATGCTGCGTTTTTCCGGCGGCACGGCGCGGCCGACGACGCCAAGAATCACCGAGAACGAGGTCCCGGACAGTCCGATACCGATCAACAGACCGGCGCTCAGGGACAAACCCAACGCGGTTTCCGACAGGCCCATGAACACCAGGCCCAAGGCGTAGAGCACCCCGCCGATCAGCACCACTTTCGCAGCGCCAAAGCGGTCGGCCAGCGCGCCGGTAAACGGTTGCGCCAGGCCCCAGATCAGGTTCTGCAAGGCGATGGCGAAGGCGAACACCTCGCGACCCCAGCCGAACTGGGCGCTCATCGGCGACAGGAACAGTCCGAAGCCGTGCCGCACGCCCAATGACAACGCCAGAATCAGCGCACTCCCCAGCAACACCCAACCGCACGTACGCCACATCGAACTCATTATTATTCTCCAGTCGCGGGTATATACCCGCTTAGATTCGGAAAAAACCGGCCCTCAGGCCAGTTCATCCAATAGCCGCAGCAAGGTTTCACGCTTCTCGGCACCCAGCCGGTCGATCAACCGCTGTTGCGCCGCTTCCCAGGCCGGCAAGGCTGCTGCCAGGCGTTGCGCACCGGTTTCGGTGAGCCGGACGATGCGGTTGCGCATGTCTTCGCCCTCGGCCAGCGCCACCAGGCCCTCGCCTTCCAGCACCCGCAGATTGCGCCCGAGGGTGCTGCGATCCAGGCCCATGGCCTCGGCCAGTTCGGAAATGCTCGGCTGATCCAGGCGCTGCAGATTGCACAGCAGAGAATACTGGGCAACGTTGATCCCGAAGCCGTCGAGAGCGCCGTCGTAATGCCTGCTGACGCCACGCGCGGCGCGTCGCAGGTTGGTGCACAAACACTGAGAAGGAAGCATGATGCGTGTATATACCCGCGACTGTGTTAAATCAAGTTACAGATCAAAGTTACTTATCAAAACAAGGCCAGCCCGACCAGCACTGACATTTCCAGCAATTCCAGCAACGCGCCGGCCGTATCACCGGTGGTTCCACCCAGTCGCCGCACCATCAAATGCCGCAGCCAGATGAACACGACAACCGCCAGCAGCAACGCCACGACAGCGTCGAACCCGGCGATCGCCACACACGCCGCCGCACTCCCCGCCAGCACCTGCCAACCCGCCTTGCGCGGCAGATGATCGGCCAGCGCCTGCCCCAACCCGCCGGCCCGCACATAAGTCGTGGTGAGAAACAGCCCGAGCAACGCCGCTCGGCCGATCAGCGGCACGATGATCAACGCCGTGCCCTGCTGTTGTTCGATCAACGCCAGCAACGCGGCGAACTTGAGCAGCAACACCAGCACCAGCGTCACCACCGCGATCGGCCCGCTGCGCGGATCCTTCATGATCGTCAGCGTACGCTCGCGATCACCGAACCCGCCGAGCCACGCGTCGGCGCTGTCCGCCAGGCCATCAAGGTGCAACGCGCCGCTGAGCAGCACCCACACCGTCAGCAACAGCGCCGCATGCAACAGCAACGGCGTGCCGGCCAAGGCAATGTTCAGCGCCCAGAGAATGACACCGAACAACAGGCCCACCAGCGGATAAAACAGCAGCGACCGGCCAAGCTGTTCGGGCGTCGGCATCCCCGGCAGACGAATCGGCAGGCTGCCGAGAAATTGCAGGGCGATCCACAGAGGCAGCATTTCAGAGCACTTCCCTGAGCGAACCGTCGGCCTCGACGATCAGCGAAAACAGCGCGCCGTGGCCGACTTCAACATTGAGCAGTTGTTCACGGGGCAAGCCACGGGCCTGCGCCAGCAACAGACGCATGACGCCGCCATGACTGACCAGCAACACCCGCTCACCCGCGTGCGCCGCGTGCAGTCGCATCACCGCCGCCAGCACCCGCGCAGAAAAATCGCTGACCGGTTCACCCTGCGGCGGGGTAAACCCATAGGGATCCGCCCAGAACAAGCCCAGGCCCTCGGCATCGGTTTCCATCAGCGCCGCCGCGCTCTGCCCTTCCCAGGCACCGAAATGCAGCTCCTGCAGATTCTTGTCCAGAGAAACCGACAGCTCCCACTGCGCGCTCAACTCTTCAGCAAACCGCGCGCAACGCTGCAACGGCGAGCTGACCAGCCGATCCCACGGCCCCTGCCCGCTCACCGCCTCGCGCATCTGCGCCCAGCCTTTTTCGGTCAACGCATCGTCGAGGCTGCCGCGCAGGCCGCCGCCGAGTTCGGTTTCACCGTGGCGCAGCAGATCCAGACGCAGCGTCATGCCGGGCGGTCCGCTACCGCGGCTTCAGCGAAGGTTGCCATCTGGCCGTGCAGGTCGCAGGCCAGGCGCAACAACGGCACCGCCAGCGCCGCGCCACTGCCCTCGCCCAGACGCAGGCCCAGCTCGAGCAGCGGTTCAGCGCCGAGGGTTTCCAGTACATGGCGATGGCCCGGCTCGGCACCACGGTGACCGAACAGCAGCCACTCACGGCCGGCCGGATTCAGGCGCACCGCCACCAGCGCCGCGACCGTGCAGATGAAACCATCCACCAGCACCGCCACACCTTCCTGAGCGCACGCCAGATAGGCGCCAACCAGTGCCGCAATCTCGAAGCCGCCGAGATTGAACAGCGTCTGCAACGCATCGCCACGTTGCGCCGCATGCAGTGCCAGCGCCCGCTCGATCACCTGCGCCTTGTGGCTGACGCCTTCGGCATTCAGCCCGGTGCCGGGGCCGGTCAGATGCGCCACCGGGCAATCCAGCAAGGCACAAGCCAGCGCACTGGCGGCGGTGGTGTTGCCGATGCCCATTTCACCGCCGATGAACAATTGCGCACCCGCCGCCTTCGCGCGCAGCACGCTGTCGCGACCGCCCTGCAAGGCGAGTTCACCCTGAGCCTGACTCATCGCCGCGCCCTTGGCGAAATTCGCCGTGCCCGGGCCGATGTTCAGGTGGCGCACGCCCGGCAGGTTCAACGACGGGGTCACGGTGCCCAGATCCACCACTTCCAGCTGCGCGCCGAGTTGCCGCGCCAGCACGCTGATCGCCGCGCCGCCGCTGACGAAGTTCAGCAGCATCTGCCCGGTGACCTCCTGCGGGAACGCGGAAACCCCTTCGGCGACAACGCCATGGTCGCCAGCAAAAATCGTGATCCAGACCTGATCCAGTGTCGGCTTGATCCGGCCCTGTAATCCGGCCAACTGCACCGCCACCGATTCGAGCCGCCCGAGAGAGCCCGCTGGTTTGGTCAATTGCTGTTGACGCGCCGCCGCGTTTTCAACGGCGTCCGTATCCACCGGTTTGCACGGGTTCAGCCACCAGGCTTGGGTCATAACGCAGGTCCTTTCAAAGTCAGGGGCAGGCCGGCGACCGTCAGGACAACTCGCTGACAACGCTCGGCCAGAGCTTGATGCAGCCAACCGGCTTCATCGACGTAGCGGCGAGTCAATTCGCCCAGCGGCACGACACCCATTCCGGTCTCGTTGCTGACAAAAATGATTTCACCCGGCAGCGACGCCAGGCATTCGAGCAAGGCTTCACGCTCGGCGGCGAGGCGTTCGGCGTCGTCGAGCATCAGCAGATTGGTCAGCCACAGCGTCAGGCAGTCCACCAGCAGGCAACGCTTGGGGCCAGCGTTTTCGCGCAGCACACGGGCCAGTTCCAGCGGCTCTTCGATCAACGCCCATTCAGCAGGACGACGGGCGCGATGATGGGCGACGCGCTCATTCATCTCGCCGTCCAGTGGCTGACTGGTGGCGATGTAAGTGACGGCCAGCGCGCTGTCAGTAGCGAGTTTTTCGGCCAGGCGACTTTTGCCGGAGCGGGCGCCGCCGAGGATCAACTGGAGCATGGGGAGATTCCACAGAGTTCACGTAACAGCCCGGTATCCAGGTGCTTCTCCACCAGATCCGCCAGCCGTTCGATATCGCGTTCGCGCAAGCCGTGGTAATCCACCTCCTGCACATTGTTCAGACCGGCCCAGCGCAACAGCGCGGCACTGGCCGCCGGCGATTCGAACAGGCCATGCAGGTAGGTGCCGAAAATCTGCCCGTCGAGACTTTGCGCGCCGTCGCAGCGACCGTCGTCCAGATGCACGGCAGCATTTTCCAGCGCAGGTCCCGTGGTCACGCCGGCATGGATTTCATAACCACTGACCTCGGCATCTTCCAGCGCCAGACGCCCGCGCACATTGCGCAACTGCTTCTCGGCTTCGAGCTGTGTTTCGAACCCCAGCAAACCAAGACCGGCACTGGAACCCGGCGCGCCTTCCAGGCCCAGCGGATCGTGCACCTGCTCGCCGAGCATTTGCAGACCGCCGCAGATCCCCAGCAGCTTGCCGCCGTAACGCAGGTGACGGCGAATGGCGGTTTCCCAGCCATTGGCGCGCAGATACGCCAAGTCACTGCGCACACTTTTCGAGCCCGGCAGGATGATCAGATCAGCCGGGGGAATCGCTTGCCCCGGGGCGATGAATTGCAGATCAACTTGCGGATGCAGACGCAGCGGATCGAAATCGGTGTGGTTGCTGATGCGCGGCAGCACCGGCACCACCACTTTCAGGACTTGCTCGGCCTTGTCGGTCTGGCGCTGGTCAATGCCGTCCTCGGCTTCCAGATGCAGATCCATCACGTACGGCAGCACGCCCACCACCGGTTTGCCGGTGCGCTGTTCCAGCCAGTCGAGACCCGGTTGCAACAAAGCGATGTCGCCGCGAAAACGGTTGATGATGAAGCCTTTGACCCGCGCCTGTTCGCTCGGTGACAGCAGTTCCAGCGTGCCCACCAGATGAGCGAAGACGCCGCCACGATTGATGTCGGCGATCAGCAACACCGGGCAATCCACCGCCTCGGCGAAGCCCATGTTGGCGATGTCGCCGGCGCGCAGATTGATCTCTGCCGGCGACCCCGCGCCTTCGACCATCACCAGCGGATAGGCGGCACTCAAACGTTCGTGGGAGGCGAGCACCGCCTGCATGGCGATGGCTTTGTAGTCGTGATAGGCGACGGCGTTCATGCTGGTGACCGCACGACCGTGGATGATGACCTGGGCGCCGGTGTCGCTGTTGGGCTTGAGCAGCACCGGATTCATGTCGGTGTGCGGCTCGAGAAACGCCGCCTGGGCCTGCACCGCTTGCGCGCGGCCGATCTCACCGCCGTCGGCAGTCACCGCACTGTTGAGCGCCATGTTCTGCGGTTTGAACGGCACCACGGCAACGCCCTGACGGGTTGCCCAGCGGCACAGCGCCGTCACCAGCGTGCTTTTGCCGGCGTCGGAGGTGGTGCCCTGCACCATTAATGTGGTCATGCTGGTTTTTCCATGGAGCAATGCTTGGCGAATGCTTGCAGGGCTTGCTCAAGACGCGCCTCGTCGGCGGCATCGGCGGGCAGGCCGAATCGCAGGCTGCTGTTGTGCGCGAACAGACGCAGGAGAATGCCGCGTCGGGCCATGAATTCGTGCAGCGCGGCGGCCTGTTCGGTGATCAGCCACTGAAACAGCGCACAGCCACCCTGCGGCTTGAAGCCGTGGCGCTCAAGCAGCGCAGCCAATCGTTCGCTGGCCTCGTCGCTGCGGATGCGCTGACGCGTGTGGCCTTCGGTGTCGCGCAGACAGGCCTGACCCAGCACCCGGGTCGGCCCGCTGACTGCCCAGGGCCCGACCTGTTCGGCCAGCAACCGGAGCAACTTGCGCTCGGCCAGCACGAACCCCAGCCGCACACCGGCCAGACCGAAAAACTTGCCGAACGAGCGCAACACGATCAACCCCACTTGATGCGCATGCGGGGCGAGACTCAGCTGCGGCGTGTTGTCCATGAACGCTTCATCGACCACCAGCCAGCCGCCGCGCTGGGCCAGCCGCGCATGCCAGTCGAGCAGGCGCGCCGGGGTCAGATTCAGGCCCGTGGGATTGTTTGGATTGACCACCACCAGCACGTCGAGGCTGTCGAGAAAGAAGTCGACTTCCTGCTCCAGCACCTCACGCACGATATAGCCGCTGCGCCGCCAGGCTTCAGCATGCTCGGCGTAACACGGCGACAGCACGCCGACCTTGCCGGCACGGCGCAATCGCGGCAGCAGTTGAATGGCCATCTGCGAACCGGCCACCGGCAACACCTGGCTGGCGCCGTAGTAATCGCAGGCGGCCTGCTCCAGACCGTCATCGTTTTCCGGCAGGCGCGCCCACGCCCGCAGCGGAATCTCCGGGACCGGAAACGGCCACGGCGCAAGACCCGTGGACAGGTCGAGCCAGTCTTCTTCCGCGATGCCGTACTCGAGCGCCGCCCTGCGCAACCGGCCACCGTGCTCAAGCATAGAATTCAGCCCCCACGCAGAGAATCAGCAGCCATAACCATACCCCGCGCTGGACCAATTGCCAGCCGCGATCAATGGAATTGGCATCCGCCGGTGTGCCCTCGCCCAATTGCGGACGCTCGTGCAGCTCGCCGTGGTAAATCGCCGGCCCGCCCAGTTCGACACCCAGCGCACCCGCGCCGGCGGCCATCACCGGGCCGGCGTTCGGGCTGTCCCATTTCGGCGCCTGAGTGCGCCAGCATTTCAACGCCAGTCGGGTTTTGCCGAGCAGCGCGTAGGTCAACGCTACCAGCCGCGCAGGAATGTAGTTGAGGACGTCGTCGATTTTTGCCGCCGCCCAGCCGAAACGCTCGAAACGCTCGTTGCGATAGCCCCACATCGCGTCGAGCGTATTGCTCAAACGGTAGAGCACCACGCCCGGCGCACCGGCCACGGCAAACCAGAACAGCGCGGCAAACACCGCATCGCTGCCGTTTTCCAGCACCGACTCGGTGGCGGCGCGGGCTACGGCGGTGCTGTCCAGCTCATCGGTCTGACGGCTGACCAGATACCCCACACGCTTGCGCGCCTCTTCCAGATCATCGGCACGCAGGGCCTTGGCCACCGGCTCGACGTGCTCACCCAGGCTGCGCATGCCGAGGGCGCAATACAGCGCAAGAATCTCGACGATCCAGCCCACGTAAGGCGCCCAGGAAAACGCCGTGGCCAGCAGGGTCAGCGGCAACACCGCGATCACCCACGCGGTGACGCCATGGCTACGCCAGCCGCGACCGCCGCTATTGAAACGTTGCTCGATGCGCCCGGCGAAATTACCGAACGCCACCAGCGGATGCCAGCGTTTCGGTTCACCCAGCAGCGCATCCAGCGCAACCGCGGCGACACTCAACAACGCCACACTCATTGACTCACTCCCCAAAAATTTTCATACAGCAGCTCATTGAGCGGACGCGCCTGCGCCCACCCTTCGAGTACCAGCATCGGCGCCGGATAGAATTCCTTGACCGGCCCCAGGCAAAGCACCGCCAGCGGCTTGGCCCCGGCCGGCAGTTTCAGCAGATCGGCCAGCGCCTGCGGCTCGAACAGCGACACCCAGCCCATGCCCAGGCCTTCGGCACGCGCGGCCAGCCACAGGTTCTGGATCGCGCAGGACAATGAGGCCATGTCCATTTCCGGCAGCGTGCGACGACCAAAGATGTGTTTTTCGCGATCGTCCATCAACGCGGCAACCAATACTTCGGCGCAGTCGTTGATGCCCTCGACCTTGAGTTTCATGAATTCGTCGCTGCGCTCGCCGAGGGCTTCGGCGGTACACACGCGTTCTTCTTCAACAAGGTTCTGGATCTGGCCACGTAGAGCGCGGTCGCTGATGCGGATGAAGCGCCACGGCTGCATCAGGCCGACGCTCGGTGCCTGATGCGCGGCTTCAAGCAAACGGCGCAACACGTCAGGCTCGACCGTACCGCCGCTGAAGTGGCGCATGTCGCGGCGTTCGGCGATGGCGCGGTAAACCGCTTCGCGCTCGGCGTCAGTAAAGGCGTTGTCGGTCATGGCACCAACAGTGCGGCAATCGCCGACGGATTCGACGGGAAGTAAAAGTGCACGTACGAGGCGGTCATCCGCCCTTCCCTGTAAACCGCTTCCGCGCCGCGCCCGCCGTTGGGGCTGTGGCCACGGGCAATCGGCGTCAGTTCGGTGGTGGTCAGGGAATGGTGATAGGTATGGCCGCGCAACAAGCCTTCCGGCAGGTCGACCTCTTGCAAGGCCAGTGCGGCGAGGCGCTTTTGCATCACGGCGTCGCCACTCAACAGGCCGACCAAATCAGCGCGGGTGCCTTCGACATCCGTCAACGAGTCGAGCAGATAAAGCATGCCGCCACATTCGGCGAGCAGCGGTTTGCCGGCCGCATGATGCGCGCGGATCGCTTTGAGCATGTCAGTGTTCTGCGCCAAGGCAACGTGGTGCAATTCCGGATAACCGCCAGGCAGGTACAAGCTGTCGGCTTCAGGCAATTGCGCATCGCGGATCGGCGAGAAGAAACTCAGCTCGGCGCCCATCGCCCGCAGCAGATCGAGACTGGCGCCGTAGGTAAAAGCGAAGGCTTCGTCGCGGGCGACGGCAATTCGCACGCCTTCGAGCAGCTTTTCGGTCTCAACGATTGCTGGCGCGGCGAATTCCACGGCCGGTGGCAGCGCTACCTCGCAAGTGCCGGCCAGTGCTTCGGCGGCGGCGTCGAGGCGCACATCGAGATCATTAAGTTCACTGGCCTGCACCAGACCGAGATGGCGGCTCGGCAGTTCGATCCCGGTTTCCCGGGACAATGCGCCGTACCAGCGCAAACCTTCGGTGAGGCTGCCTTCCAGCAACTGTGCATGGCGCACGGTGCCGACGCGGTTAGCCAGTACGCCAGCGAACGGCAGATCCGGCTGATAGCGCGCCAGACCCAGAGCCAAGGCGCCAAAGGTCTGGGCCATGGCCGTGCCGTCGATCACGCCGAGCACCGGCACGCCGAAATGTCGCGCCAGATCGGCACTCGACGGCGTACCGTCAAACAAACCCATCACGCCTTCGATCAGGATCAGGTCGGCTTCAGCGGCGGCTTCCCACAACAGGCGACGACTTTCCTGCTCGCCGACCATCCACATGTCCAGTTGATAAACCGGCGCACCGCTGGCGCGCTCGAGGATCATCGGGTCGAGAAAGTCCGGACCGCATTTGAACACGCGGACCTTGCGCCCCTGATTGCGATGCAGACGGGCCAGTGCGGCGGTGACGGTGGTCTTGCCCTGACCGGAGGCCGGCGCGGCGATCAGGACCGCCGGGCAGTGACGTGGTTGATTCAAAGTTCGACGCCTTTCTGCGCTTTGATGCCGGCCTGGAAGGCGTGCTTGATCATGCCCATTTCGGTGACGGTGTCGCCCATCTCGATCATTTCCGGCTTGGCGGCGCGACCGGTGACGATCACGTGCTGCATCGGCGGACGCGCCTGCAGATCGCTGAGTACCTGATCCAGGTCGAGGTAACCGTGCTTGAGCGCGATGTTCAGTTCATCGAGCACCACCAGACCGATCGATGGATCGCGCAGCAGTTCGCGGGAGACATCCCAGGCTGCTTCGGCGGCGGCGATGTCGCGCTGGCGGTCCTGGGTTTCCCAGGTGAAGCCCTCGCCCATCACGTGAAAACGCACTTGCTCGGGGAAGCGGCGGAAGAACATTTCTTCGCCGGTGCTGTTGCGGCCCTTGATGAACTGCACCACACCGCACTGCATGCCGTGGCCCATGGCGCGGGCGAGCATGCCGAATGCCGAGCTGCTTTTGCCTTTGCCATTGCCGGTCAGCACCAGCACCAGGCCGCATTCGTCTGGCGAATTGGCGATGCGTTCGTCGATCACGGCTTTTTTGCGCTGCATGCGCGCCAAGTGGCGCTCGTCGCGTTCGGGGGAATCAGTCATGGGGGAGCTCTCCGTTGAGGCTGGATAACGGCGGGCAGGCACAAGAATAGACGGCAACAAGCCTGGCATCGCCCACCGTGATGCCGCTGGATGGATCAGGCCGGTCTCCGGGCTCATGAGCGGCGTTGGCCTGGCTGCGCGCCTTCCCGCTTTTACGCAGTGGCATCAGACGCAGCTTTTACTCATTTACCGTTGCGGGGGCAGCGCCGGGATCGTGAGGGTTCATCGCTTGAAGACCCGCCTCACCGGCTTCCCTGTTTCACTCTGTCGACATGCGCCACAGAGCACCTGAAACAAGCCGCGAAGGTTAGAGGGTTGGGGGTGGAGCGTCAATTGAAGAGGGGCTTGTGCGGCGAATAACTGCCGCCGATCAATTAACTGACGCCAATCTTGTGCCACACTGCCAGCAGTGATATCAAAGAGCCATGCTCTTTGACTGCAGAGAGCCCATCACAATAACAAGGGAGAGCCCCATGCAAGGCATGATCATCAGCAATCCGCGGCTGGAATTCCTGCGCCCGGTGCTGGAACGCTGGTTTGACTGTATCGACCGCTACAACGCCGTGCGCGGCGACAACGACACGCCCTACTGGCACGACGAAAAAGCCAACCTCGGTCTGCTGTCGGCCGCCGCGTGGATGGCTGAACTGGTCACGCTGCGCGACACTGCCACCCGCAAACAGAACGAAGAGGGCGAGCGCAACGCCCGTGCCGATTTGTTTATTGCTGGCGCCGAGGATCGCGCCTTCATTCAGGCGACCCAACGCTGGCCGCGCGTCACCAGCCTGAATCTGACCCAGGCCCTGGCGGATATCACCAGCGACGCCAAGCGCATCAGCTACGCCAGCGACCTGAAACTCGGCTGCCTGTTCGTCGCCCCGCAAAAAGCCCAGCACAGCGCCAGCCCGGAGGAATTGCAGGACATGGTCGACGACCTGCAGAAGGAACACACCTGCGCCGTCGCCTGGTATTTCCCCTACGCCTACCGCAAATTGCGCAGCGAAGCCGGCAACTATCACCCCGGCATTGCCGTGCTGTTCAAGGAAGCCCGCGGCTGAGGGTTGAACCATCGGGCTTGTGCGCTTCTCTATGTTTAGGAATGCATTCATAGGGAAGATCAGCAATGCGCAAGCCCCAGCTCGTTTTCGTCATCGTGCTCGCCGGAGGGCTCGCCGCCTGTGGTGAATCCTCCAGCCTGCAAGTCTCCGACGGCACCGGTCCGTCACCGAAACTGCCCGAACCGAACAAGACCCTGATCCCGACGGTGAACATCGCCCCGGCCATTGGCTGGCCGGCCGGCGCGAAGCCGACGGCAGCGGCAGGCACTCAGGTGGCAGCCTTTGCGGAAAATCTCGATCACCCGCGCTGGTTGTATGTGCTACCCAACGGCGACGTGCTGGTGGCGGAAACCAACGCCCCACCCAAACCCGACGACGGCAAGGGCATTCGCGGCTGGGTGATGAAGAAAGTCATGGGCCGTGCCGGCGCCGGCGTGCCCAGCCCGAACCGCATCACACTGTTGCGCGATGCCGATCATGATGGCGTGGCCGAAACTCGCACGGTGTTCCTGCAAAACCTCAACTCGCCGTTCGGCATGACCCTGGTCGGCAATGATCTGTACGTCGCCGATACCGATCGCCTGCTGCGCTTTAACTACGAGCCCGGCGCGACCGAAATCAAGAGCCAGCCGATCAAGGTCGTGGATTTGCCGGGCGGCACGCTCAACCATCACTGGACCAAGAACGTCATCGCCAGCAAAGACGGCAGCAAGCTGTACGTCACCGTCGGCTCGAACAGCAACGTCGGCGAAAACGGCCTCGATCAGGAAGAGGGGCGTGCGGCGATCTGGGAAGTAGATCGCGCCACCGGCAACCACCGGATTTTCGCTTCGGGCATCCGCAATCCCAACGGCCTGGCCTGGGAGCCGCAAAGCGGTGCGCTGTGGACTGCCGTCAACGAACGCGATGAGATTGGCAGCGATCTGGTGCCGGACTACATCACATCGGTCAAGGACGGTGGTTTCTATGGCTGGCCGTTCAGCTACTACGGCCAGCACGTTGACGTGCGCGTGGAACCCCAACGGCCGGACATGGTGGCCAAGGCCATCGCTCCGGACTACGCCGTCGGCCCGCACACCGCATCACTGGGGCTGACCTTCGCCGAGGGCAATCGCTTGCCGGCACAGTTCAAGGAAGGCGCATTCATTGGCCAGCACGGCTCGTGGAACCGCAAGCCGCACAGTGGCTACAAGGTGATCTTTGTGCCGTTTGCCGCTGGCAAGCCGAGCGGAACGCCGGTGGACGTGCTGACCGGATTTCTCGACAAGGACGAGAACGCTTTGGGTCGCCCGGTCGGCGTGGTGATCGATCAGCAAGGTGGGTTGCTGGTAGCCGATGACGTGGGGAACAAGGTGTGGCGGGTGTCAGCGGCCCGCTAATGTATTGCAGGCATTAAAAAACCCGTGGGAGCCATTCAGCTCCCACGGGTTTTTAAGTATCTGGATTACGGGTTATGCGCCAGATGCTCCGGCTGCAGAACGCGCTTGGCGCTCAGATAGGCTTTCTGCCAATAGGCTTTCGACAGGCTGTCCAGCTTTACCGTGCCGCCAGTGGCTGGTGCATGAACGAAGCGCCCTTCCCCGACGTAGATCCCCGCATGACTGACCTGAGAGCCGCCATTGGTGGCGAAGAAGATCAGGTCGCCGGTCTGCAGCCCTTCCTTGCCGACGTTCGGCGCCTGCATGACGATCATCTCGCGGGTCGAACGCGGCAGGCTGATGCCGGCGGCATCGCGGTAAACGAAACCGATCAGGCCACTGCAATCAAAGCCCGAATCCGGCGTATTGCCGCCCCAGCGATAAGGCGTGCCGACCAGCCCCAGCGCGCGGAACAGCACGTCTTCGGCAGCAGGCGAAAAGGTCTGGGAGGATCCGAATACGATCGGAGCGCGAACCACCGGCGCAGGCGGCGGAGTGCGGCTGGCGCAGGCGCTGAGCAGCGCGGCGAAGAACATCAAGGCAAAGCGGGCCGACATCGTCATATGCAGAACATCCTGATCTGGCTGCGGCTTTGACTGCCGATTCGATAGAAAACAAAACCGCCTGCGTTGGGACGCAGGCGGTTTGCCATCAATATAGATCAGGATTCTAGCGGCTACGCGGCAAACTTCAAGTAAGACTTTAACTTCACCTTGTAAAGTTTAGGTCTATTGCGATTGAAGGGCCGCTTTGTCGCCACCAGCGTGGCGACAAATGCGTGATTACTTGCGAGCGGTAACCACGGTTGGAGCGTTCGCCAAAGCGCGTTTGGCTTCGATAAAGGTCTTGCTCCAGTAGCTGTCGCCCAGGCTGTCGATGCGAACACCGCCGCTGCGACGAGAGCTGGAATGGATGAACTGGTTGTCGCCCAGGTAGATCCCGGCGTGGCTTACACGACCGCGACGACCATTGGTGGCGAAGAACAACAGATCGCCTGGCTCAAGGTTGCTGCGCGAAACCAGCGGCGCATCCACGTTGATCATTTCGCGAGTGGAGCGTGGCAGGTTCATGCCGGCTTCTTCGCGGAACAGATAGCCGATGAAACCGCTGCAATCGAAACCGGCTTCAGAGGTACCGCCGAAACGGTAACGGGTACCGATCAGGGACATGCCGCGTTCGAGGATGCTGTCGGCCAGAACCGGAAGCTGGTAAGGCTTCTTGCCGTTGAAGTCGGCGAGTTCTTTTTCGGTGTCCAGCTCTTCCTGGTAAATAACAGAGGACTGGGCGGTGGCAGAATTTTTTACCTGTTGTTGCTGCTCTTGATTAACAGGTGAATGAGCAGCGCAACCGAACAACAGGGTGACGAGTGCGAGAGGCACGAGGGGTGCGAAGCGCTTTAGCATGGGCACGACCGTGGCTGATAGTTGTAAAGAAGCCGAGACTATGCCCGCTATCAGCCTCATTTGCAAATTCAATCGATCTTTTTGTGACTTCCCGGTTTCTCGTTTACATCTAAGCGCTTAAGCCTATTTGAATCGAAACGCGGCCTGTGCACCCCACAGGAAAGCGGGTTTTCTGGCGCCTGAAATATGCCGAAACCGGCTGAAAGCCCCGGTTTTACCAGCCCAGCGTTTCTTTCAGGAAGGGAATGGTCAGCTTGCGCTGAGCCTGCAAAGAGGCCTGATCGAGCTGCTCCAGCAGATCGAAAAGCGCGCTCATGCTGCGGGTACCGCGAGTCAAAATAAAATGCCCGACTTCATCGGTCAGGTGCAGACCGCGACGGGATGCGCGCAATTGCAGGGCACGCAATTTGTCTTCATCGGAGAGAGGACGCATCTGGAAGATCAGCGCCAAGGTCAGGCGCGATTTCAGGTCGGCGAGTTTGATCGGCAGTTCACGCGGCGAAGTGGACGCCGCGATCAGCAGACGGCGACCGCTGTCACGCAGACGGTTGAACAGATGAAACATCGCCTCTTCCCAGTCCGCCTTGCCGGCAATAACCTGCAAGTCATCCAGGCAGACCAGTTCGTACTGTTCGAGGTTGTCGAGAATTTCGATGCCGCGATCCATCAACTCGGCCAGCGGCAGGTACACCGCCGGTTCACCCATCTGTTCGAAGCGCAGGCACGCGGCCTGCAACAGATGCGTCCGCCCTACCCCGTGCTTGCCCCACAGATAGATCAGGCTTTCGGTCCAGCCGGCGTCGGCTTCGCATAGACGCTCGACATAGCCGAGTGCAGCGGCATTGGCGCCTGGGTAGTAGTTGATGAAGGTGGCGTCGTCACGCAGACGCACACCTAGGGGCAGCTGAATCGGTTTCATGCTGACTGAACAGTTCCCAAGGAACCGTTAGTGGCCTCTGTGTAAAGTGAGCGAAGTTTATACCCGTGAAGCGGAGCGCACAATGCGACAGACCCCAAGCAAAATCAAAGGTTTGCGTTAACGTGCTGGTTTTATGACAGTTTCTTTGGCGCCATGGCCTGCAGGAGACGGGCCAACCCGGCAATCCACCGGGCAGCCCGCGCATCACATTACAACTCCGGCTCATCCACCCCGCTATAGATGTCGGAATCCTTGTACAGATCGTGGACGTGTCGCACCAGCACCATGATCACCGCCGCCACCGGCAATGCCAGCAGCACACCGGTGAAGCCGAACAGCTCGCCACCGGCCAGAATCGCGAAAATCACCGCCACCGGGTGCAGACCGATCCGATCCCCCACCAGCAAAGGCGTCAGCACCATGCCTTCCAGTGCCTGGCCGACCATGAACACCGCGACGATCCCGATCATCGGATACAGATCGCCACCAAACTGGAACAACCCGGCAATCAGCGCCGCGCCGATGCCGATCACAAACCCCATGTACGGCACAATCGCCGCCAGCCCTGCAATCAGACCGATCAACAGGCCCAGCTCCAGCCCGACAATCATCAGACCGGCCGCATAGATCACGCCCAACGCCAGCATCACCAGCAACTGCCCGCGCACGAACGCGCCCAGCACTTCATGGCACTCACCCGCCAGCGCCACCACACGTTCTTCGCGATCACGGGGCAACAGGCCACGGATCTTGGCCATCATCACGTCCCAGTCACGCAGCAGGTAAAAGCTCACCACCGGGATCAGCACCAGATTCGCCAGCCAGCCGATCAGCGCCAGGCTCGAGGCCGTCGCCTGACTCAGCACCACACCGACGATGTCGGTGGTCTGGCCCATGTGTTCGCTGATCGCGGCTTTGACCTTGTCGAACTTCCAGAAGCCGTCAGACAGCCCCAGCTTCGATTGCGCCCATGGCACGGCAGTGTGCTGCAACCAGTCGAGCATTTGCGGCGCCAGTTCATACAGCCGTACTAATTGCTTGGCGAGCATCGGCACCAGCACCAGCAACAACGCAGTGACGATCAGGGTGAACAAGGCGAACACCGCGATAACACCCCAGGTGCGAGACAGCCCCAGGCGTTCCAGACGATCGACGAGCGGATCGAACAGATAGGCGAGCAGCAGCGCCACCAGAAACGGCGTAAGGATCGGATGCAGCAACCAGACAAACGCGCAAAGCAGGAGCACCCCACCGAGCCAGAACCAACGCCGCGTATCGGCCATGTAACACTCCATTGCTTATATATAAGAAAGAAAAACTACCAGCGGAACCGCAAGGACGGCGCCGCCGGTGTCGGTGTCGGTGTCGGCGCAACGGTTGGCGCCGCCCCGACGACCGCAGGCTGAGGCGCAGCCACCGGAGCCGGTGCCTCGGCCGGCAGTTCCTGCAACTTCGCCAGCGACAATTGCGCTCGCAATTGATCGGCACTGCCGTTGACCCGATAGAGGATGCGATCGGCATCGACACTCTGCAGACGCACGCCGAACGGTTCGAGTAACCGCAGCAGCGCCGCGTAGTGCTCCAGATTCATGCCCTGCACTTCCAGGGTCTGCTGGCCGGACGCGCCCGGCTTGGCCACAAAGCGTGGCGCCAGACGTTCAGTGACCGCCAGCATCACCGCATCGGCCACCGCCGCCTGATCCGCGCCCTGCACGTTGCCCGCCTCTTTTTTATCGCCCAGCCACAATTGCCATTTGGCCTGCCATTGCCCGCTTTCTTCGCGCGCATGCACGGCGAGCAAGGCGTCAGCGTTATAGCGCTCGGAAGCGTTACGCAGCGGCGCCGGGTCGGCCCCTTCAAGCGCAGGCGCGGTTGCGACCAATTGCTCACTCAAGTCCGCCAAAGGCAGGCGCAACGGCAATCCACGGTGCTGGGCGGCGCGGCGCAACGGTGCGGCACTGGCCTGACCGTCGCCCACCAGGCTCGAACCCTCGGTCGAATCGTTCAGCCACCAGCTCAGGATCGAAGGCCGGTTGGCACCCCACAGCGCCAGCCCGGCGCGGCGCAACGCCTGCTCGGTGGTTCCCGGATCGAAATCGACCTTCAGCACTTCCGGCGGCCCGGCATCGAAACCGAACTGACTGATGATCTGCTGCGGATCCTTGCGAACCGGCGCCAGCCCCGGGTTCTGCGGGGCCTTCGGGTCACCGGTCAGGCGCAGCACCAGCGTATCCAGCGCAGCCTGGGTCGCGCGATCGCGCTCCTCTGGCGACTGGCCAGTGACCGGTTCGCGCACCTGATAAAGACCTTTGAGATTTTCCGCCTGGGTCGCCAGGCTGATCAGAGACAAACCACCCACTAACAGCAATTTACAAAAACGCATGGAGAATTCCCGTCGACAAGAGCGGCTGGAACAGGCCGCGTGCACCGTTGTGGCAAGCCTGTGACCACAGGCCGTCGCAAAACATTCACACGCGGTCGGTAAGTTTTTGCACAGTCCTAACGATAGACGGTTCCTTATACAGGCACCCGTGATGTCATCCACAGCGTCAATTGCAAAATTTTTCCATCGATATGCCCCTGCCCGTCGGCGTGAGGATGGCCGCTGCCCCTCAAGCCTGATAAAATCGCGCGCCTTCGCAGACCGGCAACAGCCGGGCACCCCGAACTTCGCGTGAGGCAATCGCCCCTGTCGGATTCGGCGTTCCCGCTGAACTCGGTCGTTACCCCTGAATCCCCTCCCCTAAAGGCCTGGATCATGAGCAAGCAACCCTCCCTGAGCTACAAGGACGCCGGTGTAGACATCGACGCCGGTGAAGCATTGGTCGAACGCATCAAGAGCGTCGCCAAGCGCACTGCGCGCCCGGAAGTCATGGGCGGCCTGGGCGGTTTCGGCGCCCTCTGCGAGATCCCGGCCGGTTACAAGCAGCCGGTACTGGTTTCCGGTACTGACGGCGTCGGCACCAAGCTGCGTCTGGCGCTGAACCTGAACAAGCACGACAGCATCGGTCAGGACCTGGTCGCCATGTGCGTCAACGATCTGGTGGTGTGCGGCGCCGAGCCGCTGTTCTTCCTCGACTACTACGCCACCGGCAAGTTGAACGTCGACGTGGCCGCCACTGTGGTCACCGGTATCGGTGCAGGCTGCGAACTGGCTGGCTGCTCGCTGGTCGGCGGCGAAACCGCTGAAATGCCGGGCATGTACGAAGGCGAAGACTACGACCTGGCCGGCTTCTGCGTCGGCGTCGTGGAAAAAGCCGAAATCATCGACGGCTCGAAAGTCGCCACCGGTGATGCCCTGATCGCCCTGCCATCGTCCGGCCCGCACTCCAACGGCTACTCGCTGATCCGCAAGATCATCGAAGTGTCCGGTGCCGACATCGAAACCGTTCAGCTCGACGGCAAGCCGCTGACCGAACTGCTGATGGCTCCGACCCGCATCTACGTGAAGCCGCTGCTCAAGCTGATCAAGGACACCGGTGCGGTCAAGGCCATGGCCCACATCACCGGTGGTGGCCTGCTCGACAACATCCCGCGCGTTCTGCCAAAAGGCGCTCAAGCCGTGGTTGACGTGGCCAGCTGGAACCGCCCGGCCGTCTTCGACTGGCTGCAAGAGAAAGGCAACGTCGACGAAACCGAAATGCACCGCGTGCTGAACTGCGGCGTGGGCATGGTGATCTGCGTGGCTCAGGAGCACGTTGAAGTTGCCCTGAACACCCTGCGTGACGCCGGCGAGCAGCCTTGGGTCATCGGTCAGATCGCTGTCGCTGCCGAAGGCGCGGCTCAGGTCGAACTGAAGAACCTCAAGGCTCACTGATGTCCCAGACCTGTGATGTCGTGGTGCTGTTGTCTGGCACCGGCAGTAACTTGCAGGCCCTGATCGACAGCACGCGGACCGGCGACAGCCCGGTCCGCATCGCTGCGGTGATTTCCAACCGCGCCGACGCCTACGGCCTGCAACGCGCCAGTGACGCGGGTATCGCCACCCGCTCGCTGGATCACAAGGGATTCGAGGGCCGCGAGGCCTTCGATACCGCCCTGATCGAACTGATCGACGAATTCAACCCCAAACTCGTGGTACTGGCCGGCTTCATGCGCATTCTCAGCGCTGACTTCGTCCGTCACTACCAGGGTCGCCTGCTCAACATCCACCCGTCGCTGCTACCCAAATACAAAGGGTTACACACTCACCAGCGCGCGCTGGAGGCCGGCGACGCCGAACACGGCTGCTCCGTGCACTTCGTCACCGAGGAACTCGATGGCGGACCACTGGTCGTACAGGCAGTAATCCCGGTAGAGTTGCACGATTCGCCGCAAAGTCTGGCGCAGCGGGTTCACGCTCAGGAACACCTGATCTACCCGATGGCCATACGCTGGTTCGCCGAAGGACGGCTGAGCCTCGGCGAGCAAGGTGCTTTACTGGATGGCCAGCCACTGCCGGCCAGCGGTCACTTGATTCGAAACTAGGAGATATTATGCGTCGCGCCCTGCTCTTCGCTTGCGCTCTGCTCGCCCTGCCCTTCGCGCAGGCGGCAGACCTTCAACCGTTCTCCGCCAGCTACACCGCCGACTGGAAACAGCTGCCCATGAGCGGCACCGCCGAGCGCAGCCTGACCAAACAGGCCAACGGCGTCTGGAAGCTCAGCTTCAAAGCCTCGATGATGATTGCCAGCCTGTCCGAGGAAAGCACCCTGACCCTGGACAAGGACACCCTGCTGCCACAGTCCTACCACTTCGAACGCGGTGGTCTGGGCAAGGCGAAAAAGGCTGACCTGGACTTCGACTGGGCCAACAAGCTGGTGACCGGAACCGACCGCGGCGACGCGGTGAAAATCCCGCTCAACCGCGGCATGGTCGACAAATCCACCTATCAACTGGCGCTGCAGCATGACGTGGCCGCCGGCAAGAAAAGCATGAGCTATCAGGTGGTCGATGATGGCGAAGTCGATACCTACGACTTCCGCGTGCTGGGTTCGGAAAAAGTCGAAACCAAGGCCGGCCAGATCGATGCGATCAAGGTCGAGCGCGTTCGCGACCCGACACAAAGCAAGCGCATCACCGTCCTGTGGTTCGCCAAGGACTGGGATTACCTGCTGGTTCGCCTGCAACAGGTCGAAACCGACGGCAAGGAGTACAACATCATGCTCCTCGACGGTACGGTCAACGGCAAGACGGTCAAAGGCAGCTGATCCGAAACAAAATCAAAAAGCCCCGCAAATGCGGGGCTTTTTTTCGCCTGTCGAACGCTGATCAGACCGAGAACCTGGCCACCATGCTGTTCAGATCCACCGCCAGCCGCGACAGTTCCTGACTCGCGGCACTGGTCTGATTGGCCCCCGCCGAGGTCTGCATCGCCAGATCACGGATGTTCATCAGGTTGCGGTCCACTTCCCGCGCCACGGCCGCTTGCTCTTCCGACGCACTGGCGATCACCAGGTTGCGCTCGTTGATCAAGGTAAACGCCGAAGCGATTTCCTCCAGCGCAACGCCGGCGGCCTTCGCCAGCTCCAGGGTCGAGCGCGCCCGAATATTGCTCTGCTGCATCGAACTGACCGCCGAATCGGTGCCCTGCTGAATGCCGCCGATCATCTGCTCGATTTCCCGCGTCGACTGCTGAGTGCGATGGGCCAGCGCCCGCACTTCGTCCGCCACCACCGCAAAACCCCGTCCGGCATCTCCCGCCCGGGCAGCCTCGATCGCCGCATTCAATGCCAGCAGATTGGTCTGTTCGGCAATCGAGCGGATCACGTCCAGCACTTTGCTGATGCTGTAGACCTTCTGCGCCAGATCCTCCACCTGCGAGGCATTGGCGGTGACATCGTCCGCCAACAGCTCGATGGACGACACGGTCTGCTGCACCTGCTCGCGACCATGCTGGGCAATGCGATCAGACTCACGGGAAGCCTCGGAAGTCGCGACGGCATTGCTCGCCACCTCTTCCACGGCGGCGGTCATCTGATTGACTGCCGTGGCCGCCTGTTCTATTTCCAGACTCTGCTGATGCAGCCCCCGCGTCGCGTCTTCGGTGACGCAGCTCAACTCTTCCGAGGCCGAGGCCAGCTGACTGGAGGACTCGGAGATCTGGCGGATAGTGTCCCGCAGGTTGTGCTGCATGCTCTTGAGCGCGTGCAGCAGCCGCGCCGGTTCGTCCTTGCCGGAAATGCTGATATCCCCGGTCAGATCGCCACCGGCCACCACTTCCGCGACATTGAGCGATTGCGATAGCGGCAGCACGATGCTGCGGGTCAGCAACAACGCCAGCGCGATGGTAATCAGCGCAGTGATGCCGATCATCACCCCGACCCACACCCGCGAGTTGGTGAACACCAGCCGTGCGGCCTCAGTGGCGAGGTTGGCGTTGTGCTTGTTCAACTCGACCAACTCACGCAGGGTCACTGCAATTTCATCCGCCAGCGGGCTCATCTGCCCGTTGAGAATGGCGGCCGCCTCCTCCACTCGTCCCTGAGCAGATAACGTCATCACCTGCGCCTGAAGTTCCAGGTACTTGTGTTCGGCGACCTTGAAGCGGTCGAACAGCGCGCGCTCTTCGGGCAATGCGATCAGGATGTCGTAGCGTTGCTGGGCTTCACTCAGCACTCCACGCAAATCATTGAGCTTGGCCACGTTCTGATCCAGCGCCTGCGGATCGCGATTGAGCAACAGGCGCATGGTCAGCGCACGCAAACGCAGCATGTCCTGGCTCATCTCGCCCACCGCCATCACGCTGGGCAGCCAGTTATTGTCGACCTCGTCGGACTGCGCGCGCATGTTCGACATCTGCAGCAGGGCAAACGCCCCAAGGGCAAACACCATCAGCGCCAGCACGCCAAAACCCAGCCCGGCTCGGGGCGCAATATTGAGACTACGGATACTCATTGCTCTGGTTCCTTCCAAAAGCGCTGCATCAACCCTGCAGCTGGTTGCTCTAGAAGGTATCGGCCCTTTTAAAAAATGCGTAAGACCAAAACGCGATATCAAAAGGCCTTGATCCTACGAACCGTCGGCATTAACGATTCAGCGCGGGTTTGCCGGACTTGAGCGCTGTTCGCGGCAATATCGCCAAGAAGTTGTCCCGTGCGACTTTTTTCGCCACCGCTTCCGGCAAGGCGTCGAGAAACGGCTTGAAGCCGTGGATTTCCTTGCCGAGTTTATTGAATCGCCCGACCACGTCCGAACCGAGCATGAAGCGATCCGGGTAGCGCTCCACCAGTTGCACCCAGTCCGCTCGCGGTTGCCCCTTTTCGTCCAGCAGATAAGGCGTCAGCAAGCTCCACGACAGATCAATAAACAGGTTCGGGTACGCCTCCAGCATTCGCGTCAGGGTCGGCAGCAGAAAATCCAGCTGCGTCTGATGACGGTGGATTTCGGCGCTGGTGCCGGCATGCGCCCAGATGAACCGGGTGTGCGGATGATTACGCAGCGGCTCTTCGATTTCCTTCAGGTACAGGGGGTTCTTCTCACGCTTGGAGGTGATGTTGGAATGCAACATCACCGGCAGATCGTTTTCAGCGGCCAGGTGATAGATGCGGGTCATGGCTTCGTTGTTGGCGCGTGGCGTGTCGCCGGATGTCAACGCGGTGAGATCGTCGTGACGGGTAAAGACTTCGCCTATGCCCTGCCACAAGCCGGGATACAGATCGAGCATGCGCTGGATATGCGCGGCGGAGTTCTTGTCGTTGGGGTTGAAGCCTGAAAGAAACGGGTGAAAGTACTGGCGTTGCTCAGGTGTCAGCTTCTGCACCGCGTCGGCGACGATCACGTCAGTCGCGCTGTACCAATAGGCATCGGCATCATCGCCGGCGTAGTAACGCGGGCGCTTCGGCTCGTCTTCGTGCCATTTCTTCGCCACGGGAATGCCGGAAATCATCACATGCTCGATGGCATTTTCCTTCATGGCCGTCAGCAATTTCGGCATGCCGGCGGTTTCCTGGAAAAAATCCACGTAATGCAGGTGCGCGTCACTGTAGGTGTAATCCCGGGCACTGGCGGCGCCGGTGAAAGCCATCAGGCAGGCAAGGCTCAAACGAAACACGGACACAAGCATTCTCCGGCAGACAGGCATAGCCTAGACCCTCGCCGGGCGACGAGGGTTCACCCGGCAAGAAAGTGGAACGCGCCTGTGTGGGAAATGCTCTATACCTGCAAGGTCTTTTTTGATCGAATCCCTTTTCCTACAGCTTGCGAGGTTCACATGACCGTTACCGTCAATACCGTGTCCGCCGAAGGTTTTCGCCACACTGTTCAGATCGATGAGCATGAGCTGTTTGCAGACGTCCCGACGACTGCCGGCGGCGAAGGCTCGGCGCCGGAGCCGCACGATTACTTCGATGCCGCCCTCGGTGCCTGCAAGGCTCTGACCCTGAAGCTGTACGCGAAGAAAAAGGACATCCCGCTGACCGGCGTCGGCGTTGAGGTCAAACGTGACAACAGCGAGGAACAGAAAGGCAAGTACGCCCTGCACGTGACCCTCACCCTCAAGGGCGTGCTCACCGATGCCCAGCGCGAAGAACTGCTGCGCGTCGCCGATCGCTGCCCGATCCACAAGCTGATGACCACCAGCGAAGTCACCATCGAAACCCACGCGCCAGTCGGCTTCGACAGCCAGTAATCACCTCGATGACACCGGCGGGTTATGCTCCACGCATCACCCGCTCAGCCTGGAAATGGACCATGGACACCCAACCCCTGATCATCCGCCCGCGCGCCGAAGACGTCGAAGGCCAGCCGATCCTGCGCCCGCTGCCGTCAGCCAAATGCCGCAGCGTTGGGCCTTTTGTGTTTTTCGACCACATGCTCGAAACGGTTTATCCGGCGGGCAAAGGCATGAACATCCGACAGCATCCGCACATCGGTCTGTCGACCCTCACGTATTTGTTCGAAGGACAGATCCAGCACAAGGACAGCCTGGGTTCGGATCAGGTGGTCAGCGCCGGCGATGTCAGCTGGATGACGGCCGGCACGGCGATCGCGCACGTCGAGCGCACGCCCGAACCGCTGTGGGAGCAAAGCTTCAAGATGCACGGCCTGCAAATCTGGCTCGCCTCGCCCAAGGATCACGAACAAGGCCCGGGGCATTACAGCCATCACCCGGCCTCGACCTTGCCGGTCAGCGATAACCTCGGTGTACAGATCCGCATGATCGCCGGGTCAGGCTTTTGCCTGGAATCGCCGGTGCCGGTGCTTTCTCCTACGCTGTATGCCGAACTGAAGATGCAAACCGCGACCACGCTGCTGATCCCGACCGAACATGACGAGCGGGCGCTGTATGTGTTGAGCGGTGATGTGCAATTGAATGGCGAAGCGGTCGAACCCCATGCGCTGGTGGTGTTGCCGGCTGGGGAAGAGATGAGCCTGTTTGCCGAGAGCGACAGTCACGCAGTGTTGTTCGGCGGTGCGCCACTGGACGGGCCACGGCGGATCAACTGGAATTTTGTTGCGAGCGATCCGGCGGCGATCGATGAGGCGCGACGCAAGTGGGCGGCCGGGGACTGGCCGACGGTGCCGGGGGAAGTCGAGCGGATCGAGCTGCCTAAATCGCGCAGCGAACCGACACCGCTGTAAAGCCACACTCCCACGCCAGGCGTGGGAGTGTGTTCAGCCGATTCAGCCCTTGAACACTTCTTCCAGCAAGTCATGCATCGACTTGAACGCCCGCGCTGCGGTCTTCGCGTCGTACATCATCTTGCCCGGCACATTGGCGTGCGGATCAGTGAACGAGTGCACCGCGCCACCGTAGCTCAGCAACTGCCAGTCCACACCGGCGGCGTTCATCTCGTCCTCGAATGCCGGCAACTGCTCTTTCGGCACCAGCGGGTCCGAAGCACCGTGCAGCACCAACACCGAGCCCTTGATGTTCTTCGCGTCCGCCGGGTTCGGCGAGTCCAGCGTGCCGTGGAACGACACCGCCGCTTTCACCGCAGCACCAGTGCGCGCCAGATCCAGCGCACAGCAACCGCCGAAGCAGAAACCGAATACCGCCAGTTTCGAGGTATCGACCGCCGCCTCGCCCTGCTTCTGCAATTGTTCGAACGCCGCCTGCATACGCTTGCGCAGCAGCGCGCGGTCATTCTTCAGCGGCATCATCGCCGCACCGGCCTGATCAGCGTTCTGCGGACGTACGGCCTGGCCATACACGTCAGCGATCAGCACCACATAACCCTTGGCCGCCACCGATTTGGCGATTTCTTCAGCGCCAGCGCTGACACCCATCCAGTTCGGCGCCATCAGCAGCCCCGGACGCGCGCCTTTGTGCTCGGCGTCGAAGGCCAGGCGACCTTCATAAGGCTGGCCGTCAATCTGATAGACCACGGAACGTACAGTGACTTGGCTCATTTCTGACTCCAGATTGGTTGAATTCCAGAATGAAAAAACCCGCCGAAGCGGGTTTTTCTGCAGCTTGGTTAAACCGACAGTTCAACCAGCAGCTTGTTCAGACGTTTCACGTAAGCGGCCGGGTCTTTCAAGCTGTCGCCCGCCGCCAGGGCGGCCTGGTCGAAGAGGATGTGCGACAGGTCGCTGAAGCGATCTTCGCTGGCCTCGTTGTCGAGCTTCTCGATCAGCGGGTGGCTCGGGTTGAATTCGAAGATCGGCTTCGAATCCGGCACCTTCTGCCCACTGGCTTCGAGGATCTGACGCATTTGCAGACCCAGATCCTGCTCGCCGATGGCCAGAATGGCCGGCGAATCGGTCAGGCGATGGGAAACCCGGACTTCGGCAACGGAATCGCCCAGTGCGGTTTTCAGGCGCTCGACCAGACCTTCTTTCGACTTGGCGACTTCTTCTGCGGCCTTCTTGTCCTCTTCCGAGTCCAGGTTGCCCAGATCCAGGTCACCGCGCGCGACGTCGACAAACGTCTTGCCGTCGAAATCGCTGAGGTAACTCATCAGCCACTCGTCGATACGGTCGGTCAGCAGCAGCACTTCGATGCCTTTCTTGCGGAAGACTTCCAGGTGCGGGCTGTTCTTGACCTGCGCGTAGGTTTCGCCGGTGAGGTAGTAGATCTTGTCCTGACCTTCCTTGGCGCGCGCCAGGTACTCGGCCAGACCGACGATCTGCTCGCCGTCGGTGCCGTTGGTCGATGCGAAGCGCAGCAGACCGGCAATTTTTTCCTTGTTGGCGAAATCTTCTGCCGGGCCTTCTTTCATGACCTGACCGAAGTTCTTCCAGAAGCCCTTGTATTGCTCAGGCTCGTTCTTTGCCAGTTTTTCCAGCATGTCCAGCACGCGCTTGGTCAGCGCCGACTTCATCGAGTCGATGATCGGGTCTTTCTGCAGGATTTCCCGCGACACGTTCAGCGACAGGTCGTTGGAGTCGACCACGCCCTTGATGAAGCGCAGGTACAGCGGCAGGAACGACTCGGCCTGATCCATCACGAACACGCGCTGCACGTACAGCTTCAGGCCTTTCGACGCTTCACGCTGATACAGATCGAACGGTGCGCGACGCGGCACGTACAGCAGCGAGCTGTACTCGAGCTTGCCCTCAACCTTGTTGTGGCTCCAAGACAGCGGATTTTCGAAGTCGTGGGCGATGTGTTTGTAGAACTCCTGGTATTCCTCGTCCTTCACTTCAGTGCGAGGACGGGTCCACAGGGCGCTGGCGCGGTTGACGGTTTCCCATTCAACTTCAGGCTTCTCTTCGCCTTCGGCAGCGGCCACTTCTTTTGGCAGCTCGATCGGCAGCGCGATGTGGTCGGAGTACTTCTTGATGATGTTGCGCAGACGCCAGCCATCGGCGAACTCGTCTTCACCGGATTTCAGGTGCAGGACGATGCGGGTGCCGCGTTCCGGTTTGTCGATGGTGGCGACTTCAAATTCGCCCTCGCCTTTCGACGACCAGTGCACGCCTTCGCTGGCAGCGGTGCCGGCGCGACGGCTGTACACGTCAACTTTGTCGGCAACGATGAAGGCCGAGTAGAAACCCACGCCGAACTGACCGATCAGGTGCGAATCCTTCTTCTGATCGCCGGACAGGTTTTTCATGAAATCGGCAGTGCCGGATTTGGCGATGGTACCCAGGTGGGTGATCACATCGTCACGGTTCATGCCGATGCCGTTGTCTTCGAGGGTGACGGTCTGGGCGTCCTTGTCGAAGCTCACACGGATTTTCAGTTCATCGCCACCTTCGAGCAACTCAGGCTTGGCCAGGGCTTCGAAGCGCAATTTGTCGACAGCGTCAGAGGCGTTCGAGATCAATTCGCGAAGGAAGATTTCCTTGTTGGAATACAGCGAATGGATCATGAGGTGCAGCAGTTGCTTCACCTCGGTCTGGAAGCCCAGGGTTTCCTTTTGAGTTTCCACACTCATGGTCATCAAACTCCAATCAGATGGCATTGGCCGCGACCTTGCTGGTCGGCGGCGGGTTGTTCTGTGAGTTGGGGGCGTGGTTCAGGATTTCAAGGGCTCATCGATTTTGAAGTGAGCACGGGCAGTGGCAATCGGTTCGCTTTCGGTACTTTGCCAGGCCGTGACCGCGACGTTGGCCACCCGCCGGCCCTGACGGCAGACCTGACATCGGGCCCAGGTATCGCGAAACTGCCCGGCCCGCAGGTAATCGAGGGAAAAATCGATAATCTTCGGCACACCGGGCGCGCCGGTGAAAATCAGCAGGTGCAGGGCCGCGGACAGCTCCATGAACCCGGCAATTACCCCGCCGTGGATCGCCGGCAATAAAGGGTTACCAATGTTGTCCTTGTTGGCCGGCAGCTTGAACAGCAAGTCATCACCGACCCGCGAACACTCGACGCCGATCAGCCCGGCATAGGGAATCAGCTTCAGGAGCGGCGCGTAGTCACCCTTCTCGTGTGCCTCTTGCAATTGCTGCTTGAAGTCGTCGCTCATGGGGTTTCTCCCTTGATCGCGCCACCGAAGCCTTTGGTGCCTTTCAGGCCTTTGCCCATGCGCATGAAGGTGCCGACGACATGGGCAATCGGTTGCTCGGGATCATCCTGATAGGCAAATCCGCGAGCGAAGATCACATCGGTGGTGACTCGATAACATTGGGCGAAGCCGTAAACATCTTTATGCGGCTCGGCGGCATGCATGTAGTCGATGCGCAGATCGAGGGTCGGGCAGACTTCGAATTCCGGCAGGACGCAAAGGGTCGACATGCCGCACGCGGTGTCCATCAGCGACGTGATCGCCCCGCCGTGGATGACGCCGGTCAGCGGATTGCCGACGATTTGCGCACTGTACGGCAGCACCACAGTCAGGCCTTCGCTACTTGCGCTGTGCACCTTCAATCCCAGCACCTGACAGTGGCGCAGGGCCGAGAGAAACCGTGTCGCACGCTCAAAAACGGGGTTTTCGGCCATTTGATAATTACTCTTGTTAGTGGCTATTCCCAGTAGTGGAAAGAACAGCAAAAGTTCCATTGCAAAACAAACTTATATATCTGAAAGAAATGAGGAACTTAAGCCGTGGGCCTGAGCTCTTAAGGCCAGTAGTTATTTTCCATAAGGAGAAACACCCCATGCGTAAGACTTTAGCTATTGCCTTGATGTTGACCGCTTCCCTCGGTCTCGCTGCCTGCGATAAAAAATCCGAGGACAAAGCTCAAGATGCCAACCAACATGCTGAACAAGCTCAGCAAGACATGAACAAAGCTCAGGATAAAGTGAACGACGCAGCGAAAGAAAACGCCGAAGCTGCCAAAGCTCAGGCCGAATCGAACGCTGCAGCGCAAGAAGAAGCTGCCAAGAAGCAATAAGCCGCTTCTCGACAACTCAAAAGAAAACCCGCCAAGTGCGGGTTTTCTTTTGTCTGTGATTTTTTGCCCATGCCGTCTTAGAGCAAAACAGTTCTAAAAGTCGGACTAATCATCAGCAACAATGAACACACTAAGCCGACCAGCCAGACCAGACTGCGCAGCTTGGGAAGATCCGCCAGGTAGAACCACAGATAGAAAATCCGTGAGATCACGAAGATGATCGCCAATGTATCGATCAGCCATCCCGCCGTCTGCGTGGTATGCGCCATCAGCACGCCAACGGCGAACAGGATGAACGCTTCGATGCTGTTCTGGTGGGCCGCCAGCGCCCGGGCCCCGTAACCGGTGAGTTGCGCCTGCTGCTGACGCGGCAGGTGGTTGTTGTAACCGCCCTGCTCTTTCATGGCCTTGCCCACTGGCATACGCGCCACGTAGATCAACAATGCACTGATAAACACACACCAGAACGGAATACTCATCAAGCAGCCTCTTTGTTCGCTTCGGGCAATGGCGCCTCTGTAGGGGTATAGACCATTACATCGAGCACGTCGGAATGAAACTCCCGGCGATACAACACCAGCACCACGCCGGCGCTCATCAACATGAACAGCCACGGACTGACGAACCACGCCAGCATGCTCATCCCGAAGTAATAGGAACGCAGACCGAAGTTGAACTGGTTGGCCGCCATCGAAATCACCCGAGCCGCCCGCGAGGCGAACGCCTTGCGCTCCTGCTCCGAGACTTGCCGCTCACCGATCATCGGGGCCGAGCCGACCAGAATCGCGGCGAAGTTGTACTGGCGCATGCACCAGCTGAAGGTGAAGAAGGCATAGACGAACACCAGCGCCAGGCACAGCAACTTGATCTCCGACATGCCCTGCGAGGCCTGTTGCACCATCGGAATATCTGCCAGCAATGACACCGCGCGCTCGGAAGCGCCGAGCACGGTCAGAATGCCCGCCAGGATAATCAGCGTGCTGGAGGCGAAGAACGAGGCGTTGCGCTCAAGGTTGCCGATCACGCTGGCATCGGCGATGCGGTTGTCGCGCAGCAGCATGCGGCGCATCCAGTCTTCGCGGTACAGGTGCAGCACGCTGGCCAGGCACGCGGTGTCACGGCCCTTCCAGGTGGCATAACGGGTGTAACCGCCCCAGCAGATGACAAACCAGAGCGCGGCCAGCAGGTGGATCAGGTTGGCTTGGATGAACGACATGCAGGTCCTTTGATGATAGCTAGGCAAGTAGCAAGAAAAGTTTCCGCGCAAGCAATAACTTCATAGTTTTACCCTCGCGACATGAACCCAGCTTGGACGCCAGATGAGCGCAAAAGGCACCGCTTATTGAGAATTCTATTGGTCGTGCGCAATCAATAGCTGTCAATTCTGACAGGTGCAAGGTGGACTTCAGCCGAGTAACGTCATTGGAGAATGACCAACTGCCATCCCGGAGCACCAACCATGTCAAAACCAGCTCAGACACGCGCGAAAAAAAGTCAGAACAACCAAGGCTTTGATCCCACGTTTGGTGAAGATGGAGTTGCCTATGATTTTTCCCTCCCAGGGAGCAACACCCTTGATATTGTGGCACGACACGACGAAGGCAAAATCTTGATGTGGGGAAGCGTCAGATGGGAGGATCGCCTGGACTTCCAGCTGGTTCAACTCCTGGAAAACGGCACCCTGGATACCGGATTCGCCAATAACGGAATATTCACCGGCGGCTTCAAGGATGGTGCTCCCGCGTTTCCATCTGGGGCTCAACGAAATGACGACGGCAGCATTATTCTGATCGGCACTCATTATGGTACTGATGCTCAGAATCAAGCCATCCTGCGCCTTCTTTCAGATGGAACTCGTGATCAAACTTTTGGTGATGACGGCGTAGTGATCGTCCCACCGATTGCGAATCCCAATGTATTGAGCCTGATAGCGATGTCGGCAAATACCTCGAACTCTCCCCTTTCCAACGTTGCAATCGGCCCTGATGGTGCAATCGTATTCACTTCATGGACACTGATCCAAAAATTCTCACACGACGGTTCTCCAGACTTATCGTTCAATGGCAGCGGCAGTCTGAACACCAATTACCGCATCGCAGCTGTGGCCGTATCGAACGACGGAAAGATCACCATTGCAGGCTCCACATTTGACTATGAGGGCCTCATCGCCCGCTACCACCCCAATGGAACACCCGACCAGGGATTTGGGCAGAACGGCGAAATCCGAATCCGAGTGGACGGCGTATACACAGGGTTTTCGAGCATGATGCTGAATCCGGATGGCAGCGTTATTGTCGCTGGATCGCGAGATCTGAATTCGAATGACGTCTGGGGGCGTGAGCGAAGAGGCGTAATTGCTTTTTACAACGCTAATGGCAGCCCCAACCTCGTTTTCAACGGAGGCAAGCCTGTGGTCAGTGAAGCGCCAACAGGAGAGGCCAACGCATGGAGCGCGATAGGTGGAAACACAATCAGTGGAATTGTTGTTGCAGGCCTGCTCGGTCTCAGGAGTTATGAAAGTTCGCTAGTCGCCCGATACGATGTGACAGGCAAACCTGATACCACCTTCGGAACCGCTGGATTTCAAGAAACGAATATCGGGTATGATCGAGAACTATGGGAGTCAGTCGTCGTGCAACCTGACAACAAAATCATTGCATCCGGCAACTGTCGCTACCAATTCAATACGGCTACCGTCGTCCGCTATCTAGCTACCAACAATAGTGTGTGAAATACAAAAAATGCCCCGCATCGATTGATACGGGGCATTTCTGTTTAATCGCTCGGCAGCCGCTTGTGGCGGCCCGGCAGTCTTAGGCGAGTGCTTCGGCGCGCTTGCCCAGCAGGCGGTCGCAAACCACGGCAACCACCAGGGTCATCACGCACGGCACCAGCCACGCCAGACCTTGCTCGCTCAGCGGCAGGTGGGCCAGTTGCGATGGCATCCAGTCAGCCAGACCGGCGCCTTTCAGGGCATCGATGGTACCGAACACAAACGACACCAACATTACCGGGCCCATGATGCGGCTCTGTTCATGCCAGAACGCCGCACAGAAGCTCAGGGCCACCAGCACGATGCACGGCGGGTAGATCGCGGTCAGTACCGGGATCGAGAACGCGATCAGCTTGGTCAGACCCAGGTTGGACACCAGCAGCGAGAACGCCGCCAGAATGATCACCAGAGTCTTGTAGGACAGCGGCAATACGCGGCTGAAGTATTCGGCACAGGCGCAGGTCAGGCCAACCGCTGTCACCAGACACGCCAGGGAAATCAGCACGGCGAGGAAGCCACTGCCCAGCGAACCGAAGGTGTGTTGCACGTAAGCGTGCAGCACCGCCGCACCGTTGGTCGCGCCCGCCGCCACTTCATGGCTGCCGGAACCCAGACGGAACAGGCTGACATACACCAGCGCCAGACCGACACCGGCAATCAGCCCGGCGATGATCGCGTAACGGGTGATCAGCGCCGGCGACTCGACGCCACGGGAGCGGATCGCGTTGACGATGACGATGCCGAACACCAGCGCGCCGAGGGTATCCATGGTCAGGTAACCATTGATGAAGCCTTGCGAGAACGGTGCCGCAACGTATTCCGGAGTGGCCACGCCGATATCACCGGCCGGCAGTGCGAATGCGGCGATGCCGAGCACGGCCAGGGCGATGATCTTCAGCGGCGCGAGGAAGCGACCGACGGTGTCCAGCAGACGCCCAGGGTAGAGCGAAATGAAGAACACCAGCAGGAAGTACACCGAACTGTAGAGGAACAGTGCCAGCGGGCTCTCGCCGGTCAGCGGCGCCAGACCTACTTCAAAGGAGACGGTCGCGGTTCGCGGGGTGGCGAACAATGGGCCGACGGCCAGGTAGCAAGCCGCTGCCAGTACGCCGCCAGCGATCTTGCCGATCGGGCTGCTCAGGGCGTCCATTGCGCCACCGACCTTGGCCAGTGCGACCACGGTGACCACCGGCAGACCGACCGCCGTGATCAGAAAGCCCAGCGCCGCGATCCAGACGTTAGGCCCGGACTGCAAACCGACGATAGGCGGGAAGATGATGTTGCCGGCCCCGACGAACAGGGCGAATGTCATAAAGCCAAGTGCCAGGATGTCCTGACCTTTCAAAACTTTCATTAAGGAAATACCACACTACTGAATCGGAATTTAGAGGGGGATTTCCCTGTGGGGTTAGGGAAATGCTGTCAATCCGTATAAGACTGACCCGTTTAGCGCGTTGCATGCCTTGTGGGCGGCAGACGCAAAATGGCGGCTAGCCTAACGAATTTGCCCGACAAACGCACTGTTAGAGGGCGAACTATCCGATACGCGACGTTTCTGTGTCGCTTTTTTGCATGTTATTGGGTGAGTGCTTATAAATTGCCATCGTCCACCCGAACGCCAGAAACGACAAAGGCCACCCGAAGGTGGCCTTTGTTGCTGGAGCAGAGAAGTCAGCCGAAGCTTACTTCTTCACTTCCCAGCCAGTCAGCTCGGCCAGGGCCTTGCCGATGTCTGCCAGCGAACGCACGGTTTTCACGCCTGCGTCTTGCAGAGCAGCGAATTTCTCGTCTGCAGTGCCTTTGCCGCCGGAGATGATTGCGCCAGCATGGCCCATGCGCTTGCCCGGAGGAGCAGTCACACCAGCAATGTAGGAAACAACCGGCTTGGTCACGTTAGCCTTGATGTAGGCAGCCGCTTCTTCTTCAGCCGAACCGCCGATCTCGCCGATCATGACGATCGCTTCGGTCTTCGGGTCTTCCTGGAACAGCTTCAGGATGTCGATGAAGTTCGAACCCGGGATCGGGTCACCGCCGATGCCGACGCAAGTCGACTGACCGAAACCGGCGTCAGTGGTCTGCTTCACAGCTTCGTAGGTCAGGGTGCCGGAACGGGAAACGATACCGACCTTGCCTGGCAAGTGAATGTGACCTGGCATGATGCCGATCTTGCATTCGCCTGGGGTGATCACGCCTGGGCAGTTAGGGCCGATCAGGGTAACACCCAGCTCGTCGCACTTAACTTTGGCGTCCAGCATGTCCAGGGTAGGAATGCCTTCGGTGATGCAGACGATCAGCTTGATGCCGCCGAAAGCTGCTTCCAGGATCGAGTCCTTGCAGAAAGGAGCCGGAACGTAGATTACGCTGGCGGTGGCGCCAGTGGCTTCTACAGCTTCTTTCACGGTGTTGAACACAGGCAGGTTCAGGTGAGTGGTGCCACCTTTGCCTGGGGTCACGCCGCCAACCATTTTGGTGCCGTAGGCAATGGCTTGTTCGGAGTGGAAAGTACCCTGCGCGCCGGTGAAGCCCTGGCAGATTACTTTGGTGTCTTTATTGATCAGGACGCTCATTACTTGCCCTCCGCAGCTTTAACGACTTGTTGAGCAGCGTCGGTCAGGCTGGTAGCAGCGATGATGTTCAAACCGCTTTCTGCCAGTACTTTAGCGCCCAGTTCAGCGTTGTTGCCTTCAAGACGAACAACAACCGGGATTTTCACGCCGACTTCTTTCACTGCACCGATGATGCCTTCGGCAATCATGTCGCAACGAACGATGCCGCCGAAGATGTTAACCAGTACTGCAGCGACATTGCTGTCGGACAGAATGATTTTGAAAGCTTCGGTTACGCGTTCTTTGGTAGCACCACCACCTACGTCGAGGAAGTTGGCTGGCTTGCCGCCGTGCAGGTTGACGATGTCCATGGTACCCATGGCCAGGCCGGCACCGTTCACCATGCAGCCGATGTTGCCTTCCAGTGCTACGTAGTTCAGTTCGAACTTGGCAGCGTGCGCTTCGCGCGGATCGTCCTGCGACGGATCGTGGAAAGTCTTCAGCTTGGGCTGACGGTACATTGCGTTGGCGTCGATGTTGATCTTGGCGTCCAGGCAGTGCAGATCGCCGTCAGCCTTGATCACCAGCGGGTTCACTTCCAGCAGAGCCAGGTCGTGATCCTTGAACAGCTTGGCCAGACCTACGAAGATCTTGGCGAACTGAGCAACCTGCTTGCCTTCCAGACCCAGCTGGAATGCCAGCTCGCGACCCTGGAATGGCTGAGCGCCAACCAGTGGATCGATAGTGGCTTTCAGAATTTTTTCTGGAGTGTCGTGAGCGATTTTCTCGATGTCCACGCCACCTTCGGTGGAAGCCATGAACACGATGCGACGGCTCGAACGGTCAACGACAGCGCCCAGGTACAGCTCTTTAGCGATATCAGTGCACGATTCAACCAGGATCTTGGTGACTGGCTGGCCGTTGGCGTCAGTCTGGTAAGTCACCAGACGCTTGCCCAGCCACTGCTGTGCGAAGGCTTTGGCGTCTTCTTTGCTGCGAACCAGCTTGACGCCGCCCGCTTTACCGCGACCACCGGCGTGAACCTGGGCTTTGACAACCCACTCGTTGCCGCCGATTTTGTCGCAAGCTTCTGCTGCTGCTTCCGGGGTGTCTACTGCGAAACCAGTGGAAACTGGCAGGCCGTATTCAGCGAACAGCTGCTTACCCTGATACTCGTGAAGATTCATGCTTTTTACCGTCTTCGTTAGGTACTGCGCATTCGGCGCTGCGCTCTTTATGAGTGCCGCGCCACCTGTGACTGCTGCTTGCGTAGCTGAGCTACGCAAGGCTGCGTCCAGCGGACATTCCGCGGTGAGTCTTGCACGCAAGGCTCACGACGGGCCGTACCGCCGTGGTTTCTTATTGTGTCTTAACGCTTCTTGCGGTTGGCAATGTGGATGGCGCCGCCATTCACTGCCAAAGCTGCTTCGTGCAAGGCTTCAGACAGGGTCGGATGGGAGAAAACCATCATGCCCAGGTCTTCAGCGCTGGTGCCGAATTCCATACCGATCGCGCCCTGCTGAACCAGTTCTGCAGCGCTCGGGCCAATCACGTGCACGCCCAATACGCGGTCAGTCTTGGCATCGGCGATGACCTTGACGAAACCACCGGTATCGTTGGCGGCCATGGCACGGCCGGATGCTGCGAACGGGAAGGTGCCGACGTTAACTTCAACGCCTTCAGCTTTCAAGGCCTGCTCGGTTTTACCGACCCATGCGATTTCCGGGTGAGTATAAATAACCGAAGGGATCAGGTCATAGTTCATCTGGGCCTTGTGGCCCTTGATGCGCTCGACAACCATGATGCCCTCTTCCGAGGCCTTGTGAGCCAGCATCATGCCGCGAACCACGTCACCGATGGCGTAAACGCCCGGTACGGTGGTGGCACAGTGATCGTCAACGTGCACGAAACCGCGCTCGTCCAGGGTCACGCCGCTGTCGGCAGCCAGCAGATCAGTGGTCACCGGACGGCGACCAACGGCTACGATCAGCTTGTCGAAAGTGATGGTCTGTTCGCCGTTGGCGTCGGTGTAGTTCACAACGACTTCGTCGCCGTTCACTTTCGAGCCGGTTACGCGAGCGCCCAGTTTGATGTCCAGACCCTGTTTGGTCAGGGTTTTCAGCGCTTCCTTGGAAACCGCGGTGTCCGCCGCCATCAGGAAGGTGTCCAGGGCTTCCAGAACAGTCACTTCCGCACCCAGACGCGACCAGACCGAACCCAGTTCCAGACCGATCACGCCAGCGCCGATCACGCCCAGACGTTTAGGTACGGATTGGAATTCCAGAGCGCCGGTCGAATCGACGATGACTTTCTGATCCACCGGAGCCGGTGGAATGTCGATCGGACGCGAGCCTGGAGCCAGAATGACGTTTTCGGCTTCGATGACTTCAACCGAGCCGTCCGGCTTGGTGACTTCGACTTTCTTGCCGGCCAGCAATTTGCCGTGGCCCTGGATCGAAGTAACGCCGTTGGCCTTGAACAGAGTGGCAACACCACCGGTCAGGTTCTTGACGATGCCAGCCTTGCGGCCAACCATCGCAGCGACGTCCATTTTGACTTCGCCGGTCGAGATACCGTGGACGTTGAAGCTTTCTTTCGCTTCCTTGTATTTCCAGGAGCTGTCCAGCAGCGCCTTGGAAGGAATGCAGCCTACGTTCAGGCAGGTGCCGCCCAGGGCTTGCTTGCCTTCAGCATCGGTGTACTTCTCGATGCAGGCAGTGCTCAGGCCGAGTTGCGCGGCCTTGATAGCTGCCACGTAGCCGCCAGGGCCCGCACCGATCACTACTACGTCAAATTTCTGCGACATTCAAAAAATCCTCTTTTTTGCAGCAAGCGTGAAGCCGCAAGCCTCAAGCGCAAACTGCAGTTACTCGCAGCTTGCGGCTTGAGACTTGCAGCTGCTTCTATCAAATATCCAGCAACAGACGAGCCGGATCTTCCAGCAGGTTCTTGATGGTCACCAGGAAGGTTACAGCTTCTTTGCCATCGATCAGACGGTGATCGTAGGACAGTGCCAGGTACATCATCGGACGGATCACGACCTGACCGTTGATGGCCATCGGACGCTGGATAATGTTGTGCATGCCCAGAATCGCTGCCTGCGGCGGGTTGACGATCGGGGTCGACATCATCGAACCGAAAGTACCACCGTTGGTGATGGTGAAGGTGCCGCCGGTCATTTCGTCCATCGACAGTTTGCCGTCACGGGCTTTCTTGCCGAAGGTGGCGATGCCGCCTTCGATTTCAGCCAGGCTCATGTGTTCGGCGTTACGCAGAACCGGAACCACCAAGCCACGGTCGCTGGAAACAGCGACACCGATGTCGGCATAACCGTGGTAAACGATGTCGTTGCCGTCGATCGAAGCGTTGACCGCCGGGAAGCGTTTCAGCGCTTCGGTGGCAGCCTTCACGAAGAACGACATGAAGCCCAGGCGTACGCCGTTGTGGGACTTCTCGAACAGGTCCTTGTACTTCGAACGCAGGGCCATGACTTCGGTCATGTCGACTTCGTTGAAAGTGGTCAGCATCGCCATGTTCGATTGAGCTTCAACCAGACGCTTGGCAACGGTGGCACGAACGCGGGTCATCGGAACGCGCTTCTCGATGCGGTCGCCAGCGGCGAACACAGGAGCGGCGGCGGCCGGAGCAGCAGCCTTGGCAGGCGCGGCAGCCGGAGCGGCTTTCTTGGCAGCAACGGCTGCAACCACGTCTTCCTTGGTCACGCGACCGCCCTTGCCGGTGCCGGCAACGGAAGCGATGTTGATGCCGTTCTCTTCAGCCAGCTTGCGCGCGGCAGGAGCAGCGATCGGGTCGTCTTCGCCATCAGCGGCAGCAGGTGCAGCGGCAGCAGCGGCCGGAGCAGCAGCGGCAGCCGGAGCGGCGGCAGCAGCGCCGCCTTCAACGATGGAGCCCAGGACTTCGTCGGACAGGACGGTGTCGCCCTCGCCCTTGACGATTGCGCCCAGCACGCCGTCGGCGGTAGCCAGCACTTCCAGTACGACTTTGTCGGTTTCGATGTCGACGATCAGTTCGTCACGCTTGACGGCGTCGCCCGGTTGTTTGTGCCAGGTGGCAACGGTGCCATCGGCAACCGATTCCGGGAAAGTGGGGGCTTTGATCTCGATAGCCATTATCTGTGGTTCCTTAAATTCGGTTTCAGGTGCGCGAAGGCGTTAAACGGTAAACGCGTCTTGCAGCAGTTGTTCCTGCTGCTCGGCGTGCATCGATGCGTAACCACATGCTGGGGCAGCAGAAGCCTCACGGCCCGCGTACTCGAGTACGAGAGATTTGTTGAGGTTGCTGATGCTGCGACGCAGGTGGTGCTGGCTGCAGTACCAGGCGCCCTGGTTCATCGGCTCTTCCTGACACCACACGGCCGCTTTGGCATTGGTGTAAGGAGCCAGGACTTCTTTCAAGTCGTCCTCAGGGAATGGGTACAGCTGCTCGATACGCACGATGGCGATATCTTCGCGGCCTTCGGCACGACGTTTTTCCAGCAGGTCGTAGTAGACCTTGCCGCTGCACAGAACAACGCGCTCGACCTTTTTCGGGTCCAGGGCATCGATTTCCGGGATAACGGTCTGGAACGAACCTTCGGCCAGATCTTCCAGGGTCGAGATGGCCAGTTTGTGGCGCAGCAGCGACTTTGGAGTCAGAACGACCAATGGCTTGCGCAGCGGGCGAATCACCTGACGGCGCAGCAAGTGGTAGATCTGGGCCGGGGTGGTCGGCATGCACACCTGAATGTTGTGCTCGGCGCACAGCTGCAGGTAACGCTCAAGACGTGCCGAGCTGTGCTCAGGGCCCTGACCTTCGTAACCGTGTGGCAGCAACATGGTCAGACCGCAGAGACGGCCCCACTTGTGCTCGCCGCTGGTGATGAACTGGTCGATAACAACCTGCGCACCGTTGGCGAAGTCGCCGAACTGGGCTTCCCAGATCACCAGCGCGTTTGGCGTGGTGGTCGAGTAACCGTATTCGAACGCCAGTACGGCTTCTTCCGACAGGAACGAGTCGTACAGGTCGAAGCGTGGCTGACCTTCATACAGATGCTTGAGCGGAATGTAGGTACCGGCATCTTTCTGGTTGTGCAGCACAGCGTGACGGTGCGAGAACGTACCGCGGCCGATGTCCTGGCCAGTCATGCGGATCGGGTGACCTTCGAACGCCAGGGTCGCGTACGCCATGGTTTCGGCGTAACCCCAGTTGATCGGCAGGCCGCCGGCTTGCATCTTCTGACGGTCTTCGTAGATCTTCGCGACCTGACGCTGAACCACGAAGCCTTCCGGAATTTCCAGCAGCTTGGCGGACAGTTCCTGCAGGGTCTTGAGGTCGAAGCGAGTGTCGTGACGCGCAGTCCAGGCGTGGCCCAGATACGGACGCCAGTCGACGAACAGCTCTTTGTTCGGCTCTTTGACCAGCGATTTCACGACGTGCAGACCGTTGTCCAGCGCGTTGCGGTATTCGTCGACTTTCGCCTGAACACGCTCTGCGTCCAGCACACCGGCCTGGGTCAGACGATCAGCGTACAGCTCACGGGTGGTGCGCTGCTTGGTGATCTGCTGATACATCAGAGGCTGGGTGCCGCTTGGCTCGTCGGCCTCGTTGTGGCCGCGACGACGGTAGCAGACCAGGTCGATCACCACGTCACGCTTGAACTGCATGCGGTAGTCGATGGCCAGCTGGGTCACGAACAATACGGCTTCCGGATCATCACCATTCACATGGAGGATCGGCGCCTGGATCATTTTCGCGACGTCGGTGGCGTACTCGGTGGAACGCGAGTCCAGCGGGTTGCTGATGGTGAAACCGACCTGGTTGTTGATCACGATGTGCACGGTACCGCCGGTCTTGAAACCGCGGGTCTGCGACATCTGGAAGGTTTCCATGACCACGCCCTGACCTGCGAATGCAGCATCACCGTGGATGGAGATCGGCAGAACCTTCTCACCGGTCGAATCGTTGCGACGGTCCTGACGGGCGCGAACCGAACCCTCGACCACCGGGGAAACGATTTCCAGGTGGGACGGGTTGAACGCCATGGCCAGGTGAACTTCACCGCCGGTGGTCATTACGTTGGACGAGAAGCCCTGGTGGTATTTGACGTCACCGGAACCCAGCTCGACCTTCTTCTTGCCTTCGAACTCGTCGAACAGCTCGCGCGGGTTCTTGCCGAAGGTGTTGACCAGTACGTTCAGACGACCACGGTGGGCCATGCCGATGACGACTTCCTTGGTGCCGTAGGAACCGGAACGCTGGATCAGTTCGTCGAGCATCGGAATCAGGCTTTCGCCGCCTTCCAGACCGAAACGCTTGGTGCCCGGGTATTTGGTACCCAGGTATTTTTCCAGGCCTTCACCGGCCGTCACGCGCTCGAGCAGGTGGCTCTTGATGTCCGCGGAGTATTCCGGACGACCACGCACGCTTTCCAGACGCTGCTGGAACCACTGGCGCTGCTCGGAATCGGTGATGTGCGTAAATTCAGCGCCGATGGTGCGGCAATATGTCTGCTGCAACGCTTCGTGAATTTCGCGTAGGCTCGCTTCCTCTTTGCCGATGAACAGGTCGCCGGCACGGAAGGTCGTATCAAGATCGGCATTGGTCAAGCCGTAGTGATTGATCGACAGGTCTGCAGGTGCAGGACGCTGCCACAGCCCCAGCGGGTCAAGCTGGGCTGCCTGGTGGCCACGCATACGGTAGGCCTGGATCAATCGCAGCACTTCAACTTGCTTCTTCTCGTGCTCACTGCTCACGCTGCCGGCGGAAACCGGTTGGGCGCGGCGCTGGTTCTTTGCCAGCAGCACGAAATGATCGCGAATTGTGGAGTGCGAAACATCGGTGGCAGAGCTGCCGTCGGCAGGCAGCTTCTGAAAGTAGGTGCGCCACTCTTCTGGCACAGCGTTAGGGTCGTGCAGGTAGAGCTCGTAGAGCTCTTCCACATAGGCAGCGTTTCCACCTGAAAGGTAGGCGCTGTTCCACATGCGCTGCATCACGCTTTCTTGCATGCTTGGTCACCCTCGGTTAGGGGAACACCATCGGTGCCGACACCGAGCAAGCTTGCAGAAGTCCGAATGCAGCGACCAAAACAAGCCACTTAGGATCACACTGATAGTCCGGGTACCAGCCCGGATGCCCCTGCTTGTCTCATTTCTTCAAAATAAGAGCCGCAGCTTATGGCTGCTGCTCTGGTTATAGCCATGGCGCGGGTTGAAGCCCGCGCCTAAGCCCTCTGCGGGTACAGCGGTTACAGCAGCTGAATCACACGCCGCTCGAAAGCAGCATGTTACGGATGTGACCGATGGCCTTAGTCGGGTTCAGGCCTTTCGGACATACGTTGACGCAGTTCATGATGCCCCGGCAGCGGAAGACGCTGAACGGGTCATCGAGGGACGCCAGACGCTCGGACGTCTTGGTATCACGGCTGTCTGCCAGGAAGCGGTACGCTTGCAGCAGGGCAGCCGGACCCAGGAACTTGTCCGGGTTCCACCAGAAGGACGGGCAAGAGGTCGAGCAGCAGGCGCACAGGATGCACTCGTACAGACCGTCGAGCTTTTCACGCTCTTCAGGGGACTGCAGACGCTCGATGGCCGGAGCCGGCGTGTCGTTCTGCAGGAATGGCTTAACCTTCTCGTATTGCTTGTAGAAGATGCTCATATCGACAACCAGGTCACGGATAACCGGCAAACCTGGCAGCGGACGAACGATCAGCTTGTTACCTTTGACGACAGCGGACAGCGGCGTGATGCACGCCAGGCCGTTCTTGCCGTTGATGTTCATGCCGTCGGAGCCACAGACGCCTTCACGGCAGGAGCGACGATAGGAGAAACCTTCGTCCTGCTCTTTGATCAGGGCCAGCACGTCCAGCACCATCAGGTCTTTACCACCGGTATCAACCTGGAATTCCTGCATGAACGGCGCAGCGTCCTGATCAGGGTTGTAACGATAAACACTGACTTGCAACATGGCGGTCACCCTTAATAAGTCCGGACTTTAGGTTCGAAAGTCGGAACAGTCTTCGGCGAGAAGTTCACGGCACGCTTGGCGACGCGTTTCTCACCCGGGAAGTACAGGGTGTGGCACAGCCAGTTTTCGTCGTCACGGTCTTCGAAGTCTTCACGGGCGTGAGCGCCGCGGGACTCTTTACGTACTTCGGCAGCGATGGCGGTCGCTTCAGCCACTTCCAGCAGGTTTTGCAGTTCCAGCGCTTCGATACGTGCAGTGTTGAACGCCTGCGACTTATCGTTGATCTTCACGTTGGCGATGCGCTTGCGCAGATCGGCCAGCTGGGCAATACCCTTCTGCATGTATTCGCCGGTACGGAATACACCGAAGTAGTTCTGCATGCAGCTTTGCAGCTCGCGACGCAGGGTAGCGACGTCTTCGCCGTCGGTACGGTTGTTCAGGGCGTTCAGACGTGCCAGGGCAGCTTCGATATCGGCTTCGGTAGCGTCGTCGTATTCGATGCCGTCGGTCAGCGCCTTCTCCAGGTGCAGGCCGGCAGCGCGGCCGAATACCACCAGGTCGAGCAGCGAGTTGCCGCCCAGACGGTTGGCACCGTGAACCGATACGCAAGCCACTTCACCTACCGCGAACAGACCAGGGATGATCTGATCCACGCCTTCGGCGTCCTGGGTGATCGCCTGGCCATGAATGTTGGTGGCAACGCCGCCCATCATGTAGTGGCAAGTCGGAACAACCGGAACCGGAGCAACCACCGGGTCAACGTGTGCAAAAGTCTTCGACAGTTCGCAGATGCCTGGCAGACGGCTGTGCAGCACTTCCTCGCCCAGGTGGTCGAGTTTGAGCATCACGTGGTCGCCATTCGGACCGCAACCGTTACCGGCGATGATTTCTTTAACCATCGAACGGGCAACCACGTCACGACCGGCCAGGTCTTTGGCGTTCGGAGCATAACGCTCCATGAAACGCTCGCCGTGCTTGTTGATCAGGTAACCACCTTCACCACGGCAACCTTCGGTAACTAGTACACCGGCGCCGGCGATGCCGGTCGGGTGGAACTGCCACATTTCGATGTCTTGTACCGGCACGCCAGCACGCAGAGCCATGCCGACGCCGTCACCGGTGTTGATCAGGGCGTTGGTGGTGGACGCATAGATACGACCTGCACCGCCGGTAGCCAGTACGGTGGCCTTGGCGCGGATGTAGGTGGTTTCGCCGGTTTCGATGCAGATCGCGATCACACCGACGAATTCGCCTTCCTGGTTTTTCACCAGGTCGACAGCGTAGTACTCGTTCAGGAACGTGGTACCGGCTTTCAGGTTGCCCTGATAAAGGGTGTGCAGCAGCGCGTGACCGGTACGGTCGGAAGCGGCGCAGGTACGGGCAGCCTGCCCGCCTTTACCGTAATCCTTCGACTGACCGCCGAACGGACGCTGGTAGATACGGCCTTGCTCGGTACGCGAGAACGGCAGACCCATGTGGTCCAGCTCGAAAACGGCAGCCGGGCCTTCCTGACACATGTATTCGATAGCGTCCTGGTCACCGATGTAGTCGGAACCCTTGACGGTATCGTACATGTGCCAGCGCCAGTCATCGTTCGGGTCGGCCGAAGCGATGGCGCAGGTGATCCCGCCCTGTGCGGACACAGTGTGCGAACGGGTCGGGAAAACCTTGGTGATCACGGCAGTCTTGTGACCGCCCTGTGCCAGTTGCAGCGCCGCGCGCATGCCGGCACCGCCGCCACCAATAATGATGGCGTCGAAAGAAATCGTTGGAATGTTAGCCATGAATCAGATACCCCAGAGAATCTGCACACCCCAGACGAAGTAAGCGAACATCGCGACGCCGCATACTGCCTGGAAAAGGAAACGTACTGCAGTCGCGGACTTGCCCAGCGCCATTGGCGTCAGGTAGTCGGTCGCGATGGTCCACATGCCGACCCAGGCGTGAGCGCCCAGGGCAACCAGTGCCAGCAGACTGAAGATACGCATTCCGTTGTGGGCGAACAGGCCGTGCCATTGGTCGTAGCCAATGCCCGGGTTCGCGGCGAGGTAGCCGATCAGGAATATGAAATAAGCCGCGAGAACGACCGCAGACACACGCTGTGCCATCCAGTCATAGAGGCCCGAACGCGAAAGGTTTGTAACGCTGGTTACCATATCCAAACTCCTGCCAGAACGATCAGCACCAAGGAAACGGCGATGATCAGTTTCGAGCCCAGGCGGCCGCCTTCCAGCGTCTCACCGATGCCCATGTCCATGATCAAGTGGCGCACACCGGCAACCAGGTGATACAGAAGAGCGGACAGGAGGCCCCATGCTACGAACTTGGCCAGCGGGCTGGTCAAGCATGCCTTCACCTCGACATAACCTTCCTCGGAACCCAGGGATTTGCCCAATGCATAAAGCATGATGCCAAGGCCCAGGAAGAGGATGATGCCGGAAACACGGTGAAGAAACGACGTAACGCCGGTGATGGGGAGTTTGATGGTCCTTAGGTCTAGGTTTACAGGTCGTTGGCTTTTCACGGCTTTTTTTTCACACTGAAGAGCCCCTAACAATCAGGGCAAAGTTGTTGGGGAGTGCACTGGTCAGGTAACCACCACCCAGGGATGCGACCCCCAATGAAAGCAAGCCCAAAAGCCCTTGGCGGTCGGTCGCCGAGTATAGACAGTTAGGCTACTAATGACAACGCAATCGCCTACCCCCAATAGCGGATTGCACAAGTCGTATAAAAGGCGTAAATGGCAGGCAATTTCGAGGAAAAAGTGCGGTTAAAGCCTTCTGGAGCAAGACTTTAGGCAAATTGACATTCGAATTTATCTCACTATAGTGGTGCGGGCCCTGCGTGGGGGGTCTGTCTGATGATTTCAAGCATAAATAGGAGGCCACATGGCTGACAAAAAAGCGCAGTTGATCATCGAGGGCGCAGCCCCCGTCGAGCTGCCCATTTTAACCGGCACCGTTGGTCCCGATGTTATCGATGTTCGGGGCCTGACGGCCACGGGCCGCTTCACTTTCGACCCCGGTTTCATGTCGACCGCTTCCTGCGAATCGAAGATCACCTATATCGACGGCGACAACGGCATCCTGCTGCACCGCGGCTACCCGATCGAACAGCTGGCTGAAAAGTCGGACTACCTGGAAACCTGCTACCTGCTGCTGAACGGCGAACTGCCGACCGCAGAACAGAAGGCCCAGTTCGTCGGCACCGTGAAGAACCACACCATGGTTCACGAGCAGCTGAAAACCTTCTTCAACGGCTTCCGCCGTGACGCCCACCCGATGGCTGTCATGTGTGGTGTAGTCGGCGCCCTCTCGGCCTTCTACCACGACTCCCTCGACATCAATAACCCGCAGCATCGCGAAATCTCCGCGATCCGCCTGGTTGCCAAGATGCCGACCTTGGCCGCGATGGTTTACAAGTACTCCATGGGTCAACCCATGATGTACCCGCGCAACGACCTGTCGTACGCGGAAAACTTCCTGCACATGATGTTCAACACCCCGTGCGAGATCAAACCGATCAGCCCGGTACTCGCCAAGGCCATGGACCGGATCTTCATCCTCCACGCCGACCACGAGCAGAACGCCTCGACCTCCACCGTGCGTCTGGCGGGCTCCTCGGGCGCCAACCCGTTCGCCTGTATCGCCGCCGGCATCGCCGCACTGTGGGGCCCTGCCCACGGCGGTGCGAACGAAGCCGTGCTGACCATGCTCGATGAAATCGGCGATGTTTCGAACATCGACAAGTTCATCGCCAAGGCCAAGGACAAGAACGATCCGTTCAAGTTGATGGGCTTCGGTCACCGCGTCTACAAGAACCGCGACCCACGTGCGACCGTGATGAAGCAGACCTGCGACGAAGTGTTGAAGGAACTGGGCATCCAGAACGATCCGCAACTCGAACTGGCCATGCGCCTGGAAGAGATCGCCCTGACCGACCCGTACTTCATCGAGCGCTCGCTGTACCCGAACGTCGACTTCTACTCGGGGATCATCCTCAAGGCGATCGGCATTCCGACCAGCATGTTCACTGTGATCTTCGCCCTGGCACGTACTGTCGGCTGGATTTCGCACTGGAAGGAAATGCTCTCCAGCCCGTACAAGATTGGCCGTCCGCGTCAGCTGTACACTGGCTACGAGTCGCGGGATATCACCAAGCTGGAAGACCGCAAATAAGAGCTGTCTTGCGATAGCGCCTTAAGTTGTATCGGAAACGGCCTCCATGAGAATGGGGGCCGTTTTTTTTTGGCATATCAGCGGCCTTTGGGCCGACTGTTTTTTTGTTGATTGGGTACATATCCGTTGCTTCGGGTGCTGCCGCTGGCGGTTTCGCTCTTACAGCGAGTCCCTTTTTCAAACGCCAAAAAGGAACCAAAAGGCTTTTGCCCCGGCGTACGGCACTTCGCTTAGGCTCAGTGTTCCCTCGCTACGGTGTCCATCAGGGGGCATCGCCTACGGTTTGCTTCGCTGCACCTCCTCTCGATGTATGCGGCTTCGCCGCACGGCGCTGCGCGCCTACCCCCTGATGGACACCTCCGCTCGGCCTGCCGAAGGGGCTAAAGATCAAAAGCCAGAGCCAGAGCCAAAGCAAAAGCCAGAGCCAAAGCAAAAGCCAGATCAAAAACCCCTCACCCTAGCCCTCTCCCGGAGGGAGAGGGAACTGATCGAGGTGTTTGCAGGAGCTACGTCGACGTGAAATACCGAGTCGAACTCAAGTTTTGAAAAGCACACGTATCGGCTCCCTCTCCTTGGGGAGAGGGCTGAGGTGAGGGGTGAATCCACCACAAAACAAAAGCCGAACACCCGCCCTTCACCACTCACCACGATGAGCGTTAGCTCGAGTACCGCTTTTGATCGCAGGGCCCGTCGGCAGGCTGAGTGGAGGGATTGATCCGGGGGTGGGAGCGCAGCGACCGTGCGGCGCAGCCGCATGCATCGAGAGGAGGTGCAGCGAAGCAAACCGTAGGCGATGCCCCCGGATCAATCCCGGAGCGAAGGAACCCCGAGCCTCAGCGAGGGGCCGTACGTCAGGGCAGAGACCTTTTGGTTACTTTTGGGGCGTTTGCCAAAAGTGACCCGCCGTAAGGGCGGAACCCCAAGAAGCCGTTACCGCAGCAACGGATATACACCCACCTCCCAAGAACACCCGATAACCGCCCACAAAAAAAAATGCCCCAATCTCTCGACCAGGGCATTTTCAATTCAAATCAACCTACACAAAAAGCCTCAGTGCGAAACCGCCCCACTAGCCCCCAACCCAGTCTGCGAACGCACAAACTGCGGGAAGAACGCCGCACGCTCGTTCTCTGCCGCCACCGACTTATCGGTGATCGAGAAGAACCAGATCCCGATAAACGCAATGATCATCGAGAACAACGCCGGATACTCATAAGGGAAGATCGCCTTCTCATGATGCAGAATCTGCACCCAGATGGTCGGGCCAAGAATCATCAGACCCACCGCACTCACCAGACCCAGCCAGCCGCCAATCATGGCGCCACGGGTGGTCAGTTTCTTCCAGTACATCGAAAGCAGCAGCACCGGGAAGTTGCAGCTCGCCGCGATGGAGAACGCCAGACCAACCATGAACGCAATGTTCTGGCTTTCGAACAGGATGCCCAGGCCGATGGCCAGAACGCCCAGCGCGATGGTGGTGATCTTCGAAACGCGGATTTCATCCTTCTCGTTGGCCTTGCCCTTCTTGATCACGCTGGCGTACAGGTCGTGAGACACCGCCGAAGCACCGGCCAGGGTCAGGCCGGCCACTACTGCCAGAATGGTCGCGAACGCCACCGCCGAGATGAAGCCGAGGAACACGCTGCCGCCCACGGCGTTGGCCAGGTGCACCGCCGCCATGTTGTTGCCGCCGAGCAGAGCGCCGGCTGCATCTTTAAAGGTCGGATTGGTGCTGACCAGCAGGATCGCGCCGAAGCCGATGATGAAGGTCAGGATGTAGAAGTAGCCAATGAAACCGGTCGCGTACAGCACGCTCTTGCGGGCTTCTTTCGCGTCGCTGACAGTGAAGAAGCGCATCAGGATGTGCGGCAGGCCGGCGGTACCGAACATCAGTGCCAGACCCAGGGAGAACGCCGAGATCGGATCTTTGACCAGACCGCCCGGGCTCATGATCGCTTCGCCCTTGGCGTGAACCTTGATCGCTTCGGAGAACAGGGTGTTGAAGTCGAAGTTGACGTGCTTCATCACCATCAGCGCCATGAACGAAGCACCGGACAGCAACAGCACCGCCTTGATGATCTGTACCCAGGTGGTCGCCAGCATGCCGCCGAACAGCACGTACATGCACATCAGGATACCGACCAGAATCACCGCAACGTGGTAGTCGAGACCGAACAGCAACTGGATCAGCTTGCCGGCACCGACCATTTGCGCGATCAGGTAGAACGCCACCACCACCAGCGAACCGCAGGCAGACAGCGTGCGGATCTGGGTTTGCCCGAGGCGGTAGGACGCCACGTCGGCAAAGGTGTATTTGCCCAGGTTACGCAGACGCTCGGCGATCAGGAACAGAATGATCGGCCAGCCCACCAGGAAGCCGATCGAGTAGATCAGGCCGTCGTAGCCGGAGGTGAACACCAGCGCGGAAATCCCCAGGAAGGACGCCGCCGACATGTAGTCACCGGCAATCGCCAGACCGTTCTGGAACCCGGTGATCTTGCCGCCCGCCGCGTAGTAGTCGGCCGCCGAGTTGTTGCGCTTGGACGCCCAGTAAGTGATGCACAGGGTTGCGCCAACGAACGCCACGAACATGACGATCGCGGAAACGTTGAGCGGTTGTTTGTGGACTTCGCCGGTCAGGGCGTCAGCGGCCCAGACGGCTGGAGCAAACGCTGCGATGCTCAAAAGAGCCAGTAGACGCCGGATCATTGCTGAGCCTCCTTGAGAATCGCGTTGTTCAGGTCGTCGAACTCGCCATTGGCGCGGCGCACATAAATGCCGGTCAGGATGAAGGCCGAGACAATCAGTCCGACACCGATCGGGATGCCCCAGGTGATGGATGATTCGGGACTGATTTTCGTGCCGAGCACTTGCGGCCCGTACGCGATCAGAAGGATGAAGCCGGAGTAGAGCCCGAGCATGATCGCCGAGAGTATCCAGGCGAACCTTTCTCTTTTCTTGACCAGCTCCTTGAAGCGCGGGCTGTTCTGAATCGAGAGGTAAATGCTGTCGTTCATTGTTTTTATCCTCGCAGCACAGATTTTTATTTTTGGAACGTATCCACTGTATGCGGCTGCGAGCCGGGTTCCAGACGACCTTAGTAGTAGAACGCCATGACGTTTTTGCCAATTTCCAGACCAGCCGAAAACCGCCACCCCTGCCTATTAATAGAGGACAAACAAAAAAGGCCGCCCGACTGTCATGTCGGGCGGCCCTGGGAAGCGCAGATTAGACGCTTCGGCTTAAATCACTTGGTCCAGTCGGCAACACGCTCAGGGTGCTTGGCAACCCAATCCTTGGCCGCTGCGTCAGGTTTTGCACCGTCCTGAATCGCCAGCATGACTTCGCCGATTTCGTCTTTCGAAGCCCACTGGAAGTTCTTCAGGAACTTGGCCACTTCCGGCGCCTTGGTCGCCAGTTCCTTGCTGCCGATGCTGTTCACGGTTTCAGCCGCGCCGTACACGCCTTTCGGGTCGTCGAGGAAGCGCAGTTTCCACTTGGCGAACATCCAGTGCGGCACCCAGCCGGTAACGGCGATGGATTCGTTTTTCTTCTCGGCACGGGTCAGCTCGGCAATCATGCCGGCGCCGGAACTGGCCTTGAGTTGATACCCCGTCAGGTCGTAATCCTTGATCGCCTGATCGGTCTTGAGCATAACGCCTGAACCGGCGTCGATGCCGACGATGCGCTTCTTGAAGGAGTCGTCGGTTTTCAGGTCTTCGATGGTCTTGGCCTTGACGTACTCCGGCACGATCAGACCGATTTTCGCGTCCTTGAAGTTCGGGCCGTAATCGACGACCTGATCCTTGTTCTTGGTCCAGTATTCGCCGTGAGTCACGGGCAGCCAGGCCGAGAGCATGGCGTCGAGTTTGCCGGTGGCAACGCCCTGCCACATGATGCCGGTGGCGACGGCCTGCAGTTTCACGTCGTAGCCGAGTTTCTGCTTGATCACTTCGGCCGCCACGTGGGTGGTCGCGACGCTGTCGGACCAGCCGTCAACGTAACCGATGTTCAGGGTCTGTTTTTCAGCGCTGGCGAAAGTGGAGCCCATCGCAAATACCAGAGCGGCACCTGCGCCTAAAAGTCGTCGCATCTTCATCGTTACTTCCCCGAAATGCTGCGCCCGACGGATGCCGGGCATCGTCAACGTGTTGTTATGGTGCTCGGCGCCCCCATCACGCCCGTTCGCGAACTCGTTCGAACATCAGCGGAGTACTGATGAGTCCGATCATCAACCTGACGCCCGTTAAGACCTGCTCTGCCAGCGACCTCGAAGCAACGAGAAACGACATCAGAAAGCCATTAACTGCCTCCGGATATTTGGCGCCAGACAATCCGCCCGAACTTTGCATGTCAAAATCGTGCGGGCCACCAACCTGCTTATAAATGCAGGTAACATGCGTCGCTTTGCAGCCACTCGGCCTGACCATGTCCGCAACTTCCCGTTTCCCCTTTCTTCCTTATCTGTTCGCCTGCCTGCTCGGGCTGTTTGCCCTGTGCGGTTTCTGGTACGGCCTCGGCAAACCGGTGATCCTGCCGGACGTCGCCACCCCGACCCACAAGTTGCAATGCGCCTCCTACACCCCGTTCGATAAAGACCAGTCGCCGTTCGACGTGCCGTTCAAACTGCGCCCGGAGCGCATGGACGCCGATCTCGCCCTGCTCGCCACCCGCTTCGAATGCATTCGCACCTACTCGATGACCGGCCTCGAAGCGCTGCCGGATCTGGCGCGCAAACATGGTTTGAAGTTGATGATCGGCGCGTGGGTCAACAGCAATCCGGTCGACACCGAGAAGGAAGTCGACTTGCTGATCGCCTCGGCCAATGTCAACCCGGACGTGGTCAGCGCGGTGATCGTCGGCAACGAAGCCTTGCTCCGTAAAGAGGTCACCGCGACCCAATTGGTGAAGCTGATCAACAAGGTCAAGAGCCACATCAAGCAGCCGGTGACCTACGCCGATGTCTGGGAGTTCTGGCTCAAGCACCCGGAAGTCGCGCCGGCGGTGGATTTCCTGACCATTCATTTGCTGCCGTACTGGGAAGACGATCCGTCGAACATCGACGCCGCGCTGCATCATGTGGCGCAAGTGCGTCAGGTGTTCGGCAACAAGTTCGCGCCCAAAGACGTGATGATCGGCGAAACCGGCTGGCCGAGCGAAGGCCGCCAGCGTGAGACCGCCCTGCCGAGCCGGGTCAACGAGGCCAAGTTCATTCGTGGATTTGTCACCCTCGCCGAACAGGAAGGCTGGCGTTACAACCTGATCGAAGCGTTTGATCAGCCGTGGAAGCGCGGCAGCGAAGGCGCGGTCGGTGGTTACTGGGGGCTGTTCGATGCGGATCGCCAGGACAAAGGCGTGTTGGCCGGGCCGGTATCGAATGTGCCGTACTGGTCGCAGTGGCTGGCGGTCGGCGGAGTGATCTTCCTCGGCACATTGCTGCTGGGCGGTCGGGTTCGCTCGACGCGCTCGGCGCTGATCCTGCCGTTGCTCGGCGCCCTCGCCGCCTGCTCCATCGGCGCCTGGGGCGATCTGGCGCGGGTAACCACGCGGTTTGCCAGCGAATGGCTGTGGGTCGGTTTGCTGACGATCCTGAATCTGTTGGTGCTGGCCCATGCCGCGCTGACCTTGAGCGCCCGCAATGGCTGGCGTGAACAGGCGTTCAACGCTTTCGAGCGACGGGCCGGCTGGCTGGTGGCGGCGGCCGGTTTCGCCGCTGCCGTAATGATGCTCGAGCTGGTGTTCGATCCGCGCTATCGCAGCTTTCCGAGCGTGGCGTTCATTCTGCCGGCGCTGGTTTACCTGTGCCGCCCGGTGCGAGTGGCCCGTCGAGAGATTGCCCTGCTGACCTTCATCATCGGCGCAGGCATTGCGCCGCAGCTGTTCCGTGAAGGATTGCAGAATCAGCAGGCGTGGGGTTGGGCGCTGGTCAGCGTGTTGATGGTGGCTGCGTTGTGGCGCTGCCTGCGGGTTCGCAAGGGCTGATCTTCAAAGGCTGAACCGGCCTCTTCGCTGGCAAGCCAGCTCCCACAGGATTCCTGTCTGCCACAGGTTCTGCATCTACATGGATCAAGTGTGGGAGCTGGCTTGCCAGCGATGGCTGACTGTCAGACGCCGCGAGACTCTCTAACCAGTCGCAACCCGGCAATCACCACCGCAAACACCGCCAGCGTCGTGTTGTACAGCGCCAGCGCCGGCAACCCGAACACCAGCGCCAGCACCGCCAGCCACCACCCTGCCCGGCCCGGCACGACAAAACCGAGCACGGCTGCAGCGACCGCCGCCCAGCCCAGCAGCTGGAAATGAATCAGCAGGCCCAGGTTCGAGCGCACCGAGCATTCCCAGCGGCTCGCCTCATCCACGCAGATGCCCACCCACTGCGCATCCTCCATGAAGCCATAACGCGCGCCATAACTGGCAGCCAGCCACAACGGCAACAGAACGAGCAGCAGAATCACGGGCAAGCGGCGGGACATGGAACACTCCAATCGACGAAATCGGCGGCCAGCTTAATCTGCCGCCGCGCATACGCAAGGACTAACAACTCTTAACTGGTCATTCCTTCCTTGCAAAGTGTATCGTCCGGCTACTATTACTCCGAATTCTGTCAGTTTGGTGCCGTGGCATGGCACTTTGACGCAAACCCGGTGGTCATAGCCTGCGAACTTCATTCGGCACCTTCCTCTAAGGGATCCAGTCATGCTCCGTTCCTTGCGCTTCGCCGCCCTGTTTGGCGGCCTTATTCTGAGTGCGTCCGCGCTGGCGGTGGATATCGACGCCGCCAGCTATGGCTATCCCCTGACCAACCCGTTCGAGGCGACCATCGCCACCACGCCGCCGGACTTGCGCCCGGAACTGCCACTGGACGACGACATCGATCAGGCCGATCGCAGCATCACCCTGCGTCCCGAGCGCGAATTCATCCTGCCGGACAATTTCTGGCCGGTGAAAAAACTCACCTACCGCATCGCCACTCAGGACAAGGCCGCGCCGCTGATCTTCCTGATCGCCGGCACCGGCGCGCGCTACGACAGCACGCTCAACGAGTACCTGAAGAAGCTTTATTACAAGGCCGGCTACCACGTCGTGCAGCTGTCATCGCCGACCAGCTTCGACTTCATGAGCGCCGCCTCGCGTTTCGCCACCCCCGGCGTGACCAAGGAAGACGCCGAAGACATGTACCGGGTGATGCAGGCCGTACGGGCGCAGAACCCGAAACTGCCGGTCACCGACTATTACCTCAGCGGCTACAGCCTCGGCGCCCTGGACGCGGCCTTCGTGGCGCATCTGGATGAAACCCGTCGCAGCTTCAACTTCAAGAAAGTCCTGCTGCTGAATCCGCCGGTCAACCTCTACACCTCGATCACCAACCTCGACAAGCTGGTGCAGACCGAGGTCAAGGGCATCAACAACAGCACCACCTTCTATGAACTGGTGCTGAACAAACTGACCCGCTACTTCCAGCAGAAGGGCTACATCGACCTCAACGATGCGCTGCTCTACGACTTCCAGCAGTCCAAGCAGCACCTGAGCAACGAGCAGATGGCGATGCTGATCGGCACGTCATTCCGTTTCTCGGCGGCCGATATCGCGTTCACTTCGGACCTGATCAACCGTCGCGGCCTGATCACCCCGCCGAAATTCCCGATCACCGAAGGCACCAGCCTCACGCCGTTCCTCAAGCGTGCGCTGCAATGCGACTTCGACTGCTACCTCACCGAACAGGTGATCCCGATGTGGCGCGCCCGCACCGACGGCGGCAGCCTGCTGCAACTGATCGATCAGGTGAGCCTGTACGCCCTGAAGGATTATCTGCACGACAGCCCGAAAATCGCCGTCATGCACAACGCCGACGACGTGATCCTCGGCCCGGGCGACCTCGGCTTCCTGCGCCGGACCTTCGGCGATCGCCTGACCGTTTACCCGCTGGGCGGCCATTGCGGCAACCTTAACTATCGCGTCAACAGCGACGCCATGCTGGAGTTCTTCCGTGGCTAAATATCTCCTGCTGATTGCAGCGCTCCTCAGTGCAGGTATGGCCCAGGCCGACAACAGCAAAGCCAATGCACCGGTGGTCATCGACAGCGACGGTTTCAAGGAGCCGCTGTCCAAACTCAAGTTCAACCCGGGGCTGGATCAGCGCGAGTTCGAGCGTTCGACCCTCAGCGCGCTGAACGTCTATGACCCGCTGGAAGAGTGGAACCGCCGCGTCTACCACTTCAACTACCGCTTCGACCAATGGGTGTTCCTGCCGGTGGTCGATGGCTATCGCTACATCACCCCGAGCTTCGTGCGCACCGGCGTGAGCAACTTCTTCAACAACATTGGCGACGTACCGAACCTGGTCAACAGCCTGTTGCAGTTCAAGGGCAAGCGCTCGATGGAAACCACCGCGCGCCTGCTGCTCAATACCACCATCGGCATCGCCGGACTCTGGGACCCGGCTACCGCCATGGGCCTGCCGCGCCAGAGCGAAGACTTCGGCCAGACCCTGGGCTTCTACGGCGTACCGGGCGGCGCCTATTTCGTGCTGCCGATCCTCGGCCCGTCGAACCTGCGTGATACTGCAGGCCTTGCCGTGGACTACACCGCCGAGTCCGCGATCAACTTCCTCAATGTCTCGGAAGTCAGCTCCAACCACCCGGAAGTCTGGGTACTGCGTGGCGTCGACAAGCGCTACCAGACCAGCTTCCGCTACGGTCAGCTGAACTCACCGTTCGAGTACGAGAAGGTGCGCTACGTCTACACCGAGTCGCGCAAGTTGCAGATCGCCGAGTAAAAACGCCAGCCACAAAAAAGGCCATTCGATGCGAGTCGAATGGCCTTTTTGTTTGCCTCAGGATTTAGCCTTTCAGGGCTTTCCAGACTTTACCGATCACGGACACGCCCGCCAGCACCACCGCACCCGCGATGATCCCCGCCACGCCATTCAACAGCATCGGCACCACAAACCCGGCGCCACCGGCCGCAGCGCCGACGCTCTCGATCCAGTGATGCATCACCGGTACGCCGTGGGTCAGGATGCCGCCACCGACCAGGAACATCGCTGCAGTGCCGATCACCGACAGGCTTTTCATCATGTACGGCGCAGCGCGCAGGATGCCGTTGCCGATACTTTTGGCCATCTGCCCAGGCTTCTGAGTCAGCCACAGACCGAGGTCGTCGAGTTTGACGATACCAGCCACCAATCCGTAAACGCCCACGGTCATGACAATGGCGATGCCCGACATCACGATCACTTGCTGGGTCAGCGAAGCATCGGCCACGGTGCCGAGGGTGATGGCGATGATTTCCGCCGAGAGGATGAAGTCGGTGCGGATCGCGCCCTTGATCTTATCCTTCTCGTAGGCCACCAGATCGGTTGCCGGATCAGCCACGGCCTCAACCAACTGGGCGTGCTCGGCTTCATCTTCGGCCTTGCTGTGCAGGAACTTGTGCGCGAGTTTTTCGAAACCTTCGAAACACAGGTAGGCGCCACCGACCATCAACAGCGGTGTCACCAGCCACGGCACGAACGCACTGATCGCCAGCGCCGACGGCACCAGGATCAGTTTGTTGACGAACGAGCCCTTGGCCACCGCCCAGACCACCGGGATTTCCCGCTCCGCGCGTACGCCGGAGACCTGCTGGGCGTTGAGCGCCAAGTCGTCGCCGAGCACGCCGGCGGTCTTCTTGGCAGCCATTTTGGTCATCAACGCAACGTCGTCCAGAACGGTAGCGATGTCGTCGATCAGCACCAGCAAACTGCTTCCTGCCATGAATCATGTTTCCTTATGTGAATAATGCCGCGCAGCATACCGCGACTGTGGGCCACACGGGGCATTGTTGAGCGCCGCGCGAGGCCGGTGCTACCATGCGCAACCGCCAGAACAGGCAAGGAACCACCGGGTTTATGAGCACAATCCGCGAGCGCAACAAAGAACTGATCCTGCGTGCAGCCAGTGAAGAGTTTGCCGACAAGGGCTTCGCTGCGACCAAAACCAGCGACATCGCCGCCAAGGCAGGACTGCCCAAGCCCAACGTCTATTACTACTTCAAGTCCAAGGAAAACCTCTACCGCGAGGTGCTGGAAAGTATCATCGTGCCGATCCTGCAGGCCTCGACCCCGTTCAACCCGGACGGCGTACCGAGCGAAGTGCTGAGCGGTTACATCCGCTCGAAGATCCGCATCTCCCGCGACCTGCCTTTCGCCTCCAAGGTGTTCGCCAGCGAAATCATGCACGGCGCCCCGCACCTGAGCGCCGACCTGGTCGAGCAGCTCAACGGCCAGGCCAAGCACAACATCGACTGCATCCAGACCTGGATCGACCGCGGCCAGATCGCCCCGATCGACCCCAACCACCTGATGTTCAGCATCTGGGCCGCGACCCAGACCTACGCCGACTTCGACTGGCAGATCTCCGCCGTCACCGGCAAGGACAAGCTCGACGAAGCCGACTATGAAGCCGCAGCACAAACCATCATCCGGTTGGTGCTCAAGGGCTGCGAGCCGGACTGAAGTCCGCACCTCCAGACACAAACAAGCCCGCCTTCACATCATCCTGTGAGGGCGGGCTTGTGCGTTTCAGCGGCTATCCGGTTTTAGCCACTCAGGCCGCCACCCCCGCATCCGCCCGCAGATCCAGGGCCTCCACGGCCTTGATCGCGACCTGCTCATCGATGTCCGACAGATCGCCGCTGATGCCGATCGCACCCAGCACGTTCCCCGTCTGATCACGAATCAACACACCACCCGGTGCCGGCACGACACTGCCCTGCCCCATGCTGTTGAGCGCGGCGATGAACGCCGGGCGTTGTTGCGCGTCCAGCGCCAGCAGGCGTGAGCCCTTGCCCAGGGCGATGGCGCCCCAGGCTTTGCCGATGGCGATGTTCGGGCGCAGCAGGCTGGCGCCGTCTTCGCGCTGCAAGGTGACCAGATGGCCGCCGGTATCCAGTACCGCGATGGTCAGCGGCGCGGCGGAAATGGCCCGCCCTGCGCTGATGGCTTCGTTGACCAGCTTGACTGCGACTTTCAAGGTTAAAGCGCTCATGGTGCCGTCCTCATTTTGTTATTGGGAAAGTCGTTGAACTGCGCGCAAGTGCCGCAGCCCGATGCACCAAATAGAACACAATGAATAATTTTTTTGTATACAATAATTCTCGAAAAGCGCCTCATGCGACGAAAAGCCACAGCAGAACAGGCTTCCGACGAATGAAACAGGCGCTTGAGAAAATGGATTGACCTGCGCCGTCCGCCGTGAATACACTCTGCGCAAAGCCACTTGTATACAATTACAAAACGTAAAGAGGCACAAAACCATGAGCAAAATGAGAGCAATCGAAGCCGCCGTTCTGGTGATGCGCCGTGAAGGGGTTGATACCGCTTTTGGCATTCCGGGCGCTGCAATCAACCCGCTGTACTCCGCCCTGCAGAAAGTCGGTGGCATCGATCACGTCCTCGCTCGCCACGTTGAAGGCGCCTCGCACATGGCCGAGGGCTACACCCGCACCAAGGCCGGCAACATCGGCGTGTGCATCGGTACTTCCGGCCCGGCCGGTACTGACATGGTCACCGGTCTGTACAGCGCCTCCGCGGACTCGATCCCGATCCTCTGCATCACCGGGCAAGCCCCCCGCGCCCGTATGCACAAGGAAGACTTCCAGGCCGTCGACATCACCAGCATCGTCAAGCCAGTGACCAAGTGGGCGACCACCGTTCTGGAGCCGGGCCAGGTGCCTTACGCCTTCCAGAAAGCTTTCTACGAAATGCGCTCCGGCCGTCCAGGCCCGGTGCTGATCGACCTGCCGTTCGACGTGCAGATGGCCGAAATCGAATTCGACATTGACGCTTACCAGCCACTGCCACTGGCCAAGCCGAGCGCCACCCGCGTGCAAGTCGAAAAAGCCCTGGCAATGCTGGATCAGGCCGAACGTCCATTGCTGGTGGCCGGCGGCGGCATCATCAACGCCGACGCCAGCGAATTGCTGGTCGAGTTCGCCGAGCTGACCGGCATTCCAGTGATCCCGACCCTAATGGGCTGGGGCACCATCCCGGACGATCACCCGCTGATGGTCGGCATGGTCGGTCTGCAGACTTCGCACCGCTACGGCAACGCCACCCTGCTCAAATCCGACGTGGTACTGGGCGTCGGCAACCGCTGGGCGAACCGTCATACCGGCTCGGTCGACGTTTACACCGAAGGCCGCAAGTTCATTCACGTCGACATCGAACCGACCCAGATCGGCCGCGTGTTCACCCCGGACCTGGGCATCGTGTCCGACGCCGCTGCCGCGCTGACCGTGTTCATCGAAGTCGCCCGTGAATGGCAAGCCGCCGGCAAGCTGAAAAACCGCAGCGCCTGGCTGCAGGACTGCCAGCAGCGCAAGGCCAGCCTGCAACGAAAGACCCACTTCGACAACGTGCCGGTCAAGCCGCAGCGCGTCTACGAAGAAATGAACCAGGTGTTCGGCAAGGACACCTGCTACGTCAGCACCATTGGTCTGTCGCAGATTGCCGGCGCGCAGTTCCTGCACGTCTACAAGCCGCGTCACTGGATCAACTGCGGCCAGGCAGGCCCGTTGGGCTGGACCATTCCGGCAGCGCTGGGCGTGGTGAAGGCCGATCCGAACCGTAAAGTCGTGGCCCTGTCGGGGGACTATGACTTCCAGTTCATGATCGAAGAACTGGCGGTCGGCGCTCAGTTCAAACTGCCGTACATCCACGTCGTGGTGAACAACTCGTATCTGGGACTGATCCGTCAGGCCCAGCGCGGGTTCGATATGGACTACTGCGTGCAGCTGTCCTTCGATAATCTGAACGCGCCGGAACTCAACGGTTATGGTGTCGACCACGTCGCAGTCGCCGAAGGCCTCGGCTGCAAGGCACTGCGCGTGTTCGAACCGGCTGACATCGCCCCTGCCCTGCGCAAGGCCGAAGAGCTGATCGAAGAGTTCAAGGTGCCGGTGATCGTCGAGATCATTCTGGAGCGTGTGACCAACATCTCCATGGGGACCGAGATCAACGCCGTCAACGAATTCGAAGACCTGGCGCTGGTCGGCAACGATGCGCCAACGGCGATTTCGTTGCTCGATTAACTGCTTTTGCTTGATCGTTCCCACGTCGAGGCGTCGAACCGTCTGCGTGGGAATGCAGCCGGGGACGCTCTGCGTCCCAAAGCGGACGCAGAGCGTCCATAGAGGCATTCCCACGCAGAGCGTGGGAACGAGAATCTAGAACGGGAGACCACCATGCCGCGTTTCGCAGCCAACCTGTCCATGCTGTTCACCGAACAGGATTTCCTTGCCCGTTTCGACGCCGCCGCCAAGGCCGGCTTCAGCGGTGTCGAGTATCTGTTCCCGTACGATTTCAGTTCTGCCGAAATCAAGGCCAGACTCGACGCCAACGGTCTGACCCAAGTGCTGTTCAACCTGCCGGCCGGTGACTGGGCCAAGGGCGAGCGCGGTATCGCGTGCCTGCCGGACCGGGTCGAAGAGTTCCGCGCCGGGGTTGATCTGGCCATCGCTTACGCCCAGGTGCTGGGCAACACCCAGGTCAACTGCCTGGCCGGTATCCGTCCGCAGGGCGTGGACGATGCCACCGTTGAAAAGACCTTCGTCGCCAACCTCAAGTACGCCGCCGACAAGCTGCAAGCCGTCGGCATCAAACTGGTGATGGAAGCGATCAACACCCGCGACATCCCGGGCTTCTACCTGAACAACACGGCGCAGGCCCTGTCGATTCGCGAGCAGGTCGGCAGCGCCAATCTGTTCCTGCAATACGACATCTATCACATGCAAATCATGGAAGGCGATCTGGCCCGCACCCTGCAATCGCACCTGGCCGAGATCAACCATGTGCAGTTGGCCGACAACCCGGGCCGCAACGAGCCTGGCACTGGCGAGATCAACTACCGCTTCCTGTTCGAACACCTCGATCGCATCGGTTATCAGGGCTGGGTCGGCTGTGAGTACAAACCGCTGACCACCACGGAAGCAGGCCTCGGCTGGCTGAAGACCCACAACGCGATCTGACCCCCTATTTGCTTGAGCAAGACAAAAACAAGAGGATTTTCTCATGGCTAAAATCGGATTCATCGGCACCGGCATCATGGGCCACCCAATGGCGGCGAACCTGCAGAAAGCCGGTCACAGCCTGTTCCTGTCGGCGCACCACGACGCTGCCCCTGCCGACCTGGTCGCCGCTGGCGCCGTCGCTCTGGCCAACCCGCGTGACGTGGCTCAAGAAGCCGAATTCATCATCGTCATGGTGCCGGATACCCCGCAGGTCGACGACGTGCTGTTCCGCGCCGACGGCGTCGCTGCCGGCATCGGCAAAGGCAAAGTCGTGATCGACATGAGCTCGATCTCGCCGACCGCCACCAAGGCTTTCGCCGCGAAGATCAACGAGAAAGGCGCGCAGTACCTCGACGCTCCGGTGTCCGGTGGTGAAGTCGGCGCCAAGGCCGCGACCCTGAGCATCATGGTCGGTGGCGACGCCGATGCCTTCGAACGCGCACTGCCGCTGTTCCAGGCCATGGGCAAGAACATCACCCTGGTCGGTGGCAATGGCGACGGTCAGACTGCCAAGGTTGCGAATCAGATCATCGTTGCCCTGAACATTCAGGCCGTGGCCGAAGCCCTGCTGTTCGCTTCGAAAAACGGTGCCGATCCAGCCAAGGTGCGTGAAGCGCTGATGGGTGGCTTCGCCTCCTCGAAGATCCTCGAAGTGCACGGCGAGCGCATGATCAAGGGCACCTTCGATCCGGGCTTCCGCATCAGCCTGCACCAGAAGGATCTGAACCTGGCCCTGCAAGGCGCCAAGGAGCTGAACATAAACCTGCCGAACACCGCCAACGCCCAGCAAGTGTTCAGCACCTGCGCGGCCATCGGTGGCAACAACTGGGACCACTCGGCGCTGATCAAGGGCCTGGAACACATGGCCAACTTCTCGATTCGCGACAAGAAGTAAGCCCTGCCCCGTCGCTCGTTCCCACGTCGAGGCGTCGAACCGTTTGCGTGGGAATGCAGCCCGGGACGCTCCGCGTCCCTGCCGAAGCGGACGCAGAGCGTCCATTGAGGCATTCCCACGCAGAGCGTGGGAACGATCACCCGCACTAACCAAGAACAATAAGAATGGGAGCCCGCCATGTCGGTCGATCCGCAACAACTGCTGCGCGAGCTGTTTGCCACAGCCATCGACGCGGCCCATCCGAATCAGGTCCTCGAAGCGCATCTGCCGGCCGATCGCACAGGTCGCGTGATCGTCATCGGCGCCGGCAAGGCTGCCGCGGCCATGGCGCAAGTGGTCGAGCGCTGCTGGGAAGGTGAAGTCTCGGGCCTTGTGGTGACCCGCTACGGTCACGGCGCCCCGTGCGAAAAAATCGAAGTGGTCGAAGCCGCGCACCCGGTGCCGGATGCTGCCGGGCTGGCGGTGGCCAAACGCGTGCTGGAACTGGTCAGCAACCTGACCGAAGACGACCGCGTGATTTTCCTGTTGTCCGGTGGCGGCTCTGCCCTGCTGGCGCTGCCGGCCGAAGGCATCACCCTGGCCGACAAACAATCGATCAACAAAGCCCTGCTCAAATCCGGCGCGACCATCGGCGAGATGAACTGCGTGCGCAAGCACCTCTCGGCGATCAAGGGCGGACGCCTGGGCAAGGCCTGCTGGCCGGCGACTGTTTACACCTACGCGATTTCCGATGTACCGGGCGACCTCGCCACGGTCATCGCCTCCGGCCCGACCGTGGCCGACCCGAGCACCAGCGCCGAAGCGTTGGCCATCATCAAGCGCTACGGCATCGAGATTCCGGCGTCCGTACGCAGCTGGCTGCAAAGCCCGGAATCGGAAACCGTCAAACCCGGTGATCCGAGCCTCGCCCGCAGTCACTTCCAGTTGATCGCCCGCCCTCAGCAATCGCTGGATGCGGCGGCGGTGAAATGCCGTCAGGCCGGTTTCAGCACGCTGATCCTCGGCGACCTGGAAGGCGAGTCCCGCGAAGTAGCGAAAGTCCACGCTGGCATCGCGCGCCAGATCATCCATCACGGCCAGCCACTGGCGGCGCCGTGCGTGATCCTCTCCGGCGGCGAAACCACGGTGACCGTGCGCGGCAATGGCCGTGGCGGGCGCAACGCCGAATTCCTCCTCAGCCTCACCGACAGCCTCAAGGGCCAGCCGGGCGTCTATGCGCTGGCCGGTGACACCGACGGCATCGACGGCTCGGAAGACAACGCCGGCGCGATCATGACCCCGGACAGCTACGCCCGCGCCGCTGCCCTGGGCCTGAGCGCCAGCGACGAGCTGGATAACAACAACGGCTACGGCTACTTCGCGGCGCTCGATGCGCTGATCGTCACCGAGCCGACCCGCACCAACGTCAACGACTTCCGCGCCATCCTGATCCTCGAGAGCTCTAAATCATGACGCCTGATAAAAAGGTCAAAATCCTCGCCACCCTCGGGCCTGCCGTCGACGGCATCGAAGACATCCGCGAGCTGGTCGAGGCCGGGGTCAATATCTTCCGCCTCAACTTCAGCCACGGCGATCACGCCGACCACGCCAAGCGCTATCAGTGGATCCGCGAAGTCGAGCGCCAGCTCAACTACCCGCTCGGGATCCTGATGGACCTGCAGGGGCCGAAACTGCGGGTCGGCAAGTTCGCTGACGGCAAGGTTCAGTTGCATCGCGGTCAGGCGTTCCGCCTCGATCTGGACGCAACGCCGGGCGATGAGCGCCGGGTGAACCTGCCGCATCCGGAGATCATCGCCGCGCTGGAAGCCGGCATGGACCTGCTGCTCGATGACGGCAAACTGCGCCTGCGGGTCGTGACCAAATACACCGACGCGATCGACACCACCGTGCTCAATGGCGGCGAACTGTCGGATCGCAAAGGCGTTAACGTGCCGCAAGCGGTGCTCGACCTGAGCCCACTGACCACCAAGGATCGCCGCGACCTGAGCTTCGGTCTGGAGCTGGGTGTGGACTGGGTCGCGCTGTCGTTCGTGCAGCGTCCGCAAGACATCCTCGAGGCCCGCGCGCTGATCGGCGACAAGGCGTTCCTGATGGCGAAAATCGAGAAGCCGTCGGCCGTCGAGCAACTGCGCGAGATCGCCGAACTGAGCGACGCGATCATGGTGGCTCGCGGTGACCTGGGCGTGGAAGTGCCGGCCGAGAGCGTGCCGCAAATCCAGAAGAACATCATCACCACTTGCCGCCAGCTCGGCAAACCAGTGGTGGTGGCGACGCAGATGCTCGAGTCGATGCGCTTCTCCCCGGCGCCGACCCGCGCCGAAGTCACCGACGTGGCCAACGCCGTGGCCGAAGGCGCCGATGCGGTGATGCTGTCGGCAGAAACCGCGTCCGGCGAGTACCCGCTGGAGGCCGTGCAGATGATGAGCAAGATCATCCGCCAGGTGGAGAACGGTCCGGACTACCAGACCCAGCTCGACGTCAGCCGGCCGAAAGCCGAAGCGACCGTGTCCGATGCCATCAGCTGCGCGATTCGCCGGATCAGCAACGTGCTGCCGGTGGCGGTGCTGGTCAACTACAGCGAGTCCGGCGCATCAAGTCTGCGTGCGGCGCGGGAGCGGCCGAAAGCGCCGATCCTCAACCTGACGCCGAACCTGCAGACCGCCCGCCGGCTGAGCGTGGCGTGGGGCATTCATTCGGTGGTCAATGATCGCCTGCGTCAAGTGGATGAGGTGTGCTCGACCGCGCTGGAAATCGCTCAGGCGCAAGGAATGGCCGAGCGTGGCGATACGTTGCTGATCACCGCGGGTGTGCCGTTCGGGCAGCCGGGGTCGACGAATTCGCTGCGGATCGAAACATTGATTTAACCACTGACCAAGATCGTTCCCACGCTCCGCGTGGGAATGCAGCCCGGGACGCTCCGCGTCCCAAGAGCAGACGCAGAGCGTCCTTTGAGGCATTCCCACGCAGACGGTTCGACGTGGGAACGATCAGTACTGACTTTTTAGAACTGCCATGCCTGCCAATCATTTCAACACCCACTGCCCTGACTGGGCCGAGGCTTTGCTCAACGGCTTCAGTCAAATCTTCCTCCAGCGCCATCCGCTGTGTGGACTCCTGTGCCTTTTGGCCATTTTATTTACCGCGCCGGTGCTGTTCGCCGGCGCGCTGCTGGGCGCGGTCGCCGGATTGCTCACCGCGCAACGGCGCAACTACGCCAAGGCGGATCGTCAGGCCGGACTGTTCAGCTACAACGGCGTGCTGGTCGGCCTGTTGCTGAGCCTGTATTTCCCCTGGTCGCCGATGCTGCCGCCGCTGATTCTGGCGGCCGGTGGCCTGAGCGCGATGATCACGCAGCAGTGGCTCAAACGTGCACGCCTCACCGAATACCTGCCCGCCTACACTGCGCCGTTCGTATTGTTGAGCTGGGTGTTCCTGTGTTTCGCCGAGCCTTTATCCGCCGCACCGGCGCTTGAACTCAATACCGTGAACCTGCTCGGTGCCGCCCTGAAAGGCTTCGGTCAGGTGATGTTCCTCGACCATCCGTTGGCCGGTGGATTGATCGCTGCCGGTTTGTTGATTGCCGATCGCCGGGCCTTTGCCTGGGCGCTGCTGGCGTCGGCAATCGGTCTGGGTTCCAGCCTGTTGCACCATGACAGCCAAATCGCGTTGCTGGGTCTGGGTGGTTACAACGCAGTCCTTGCCGCCCTCGCCTTCAGCACCCAGCGCCAGCAACCGTGGCTGCCGCTGTTCGGCATCGGCCTGGCGCTGCTGTTGGCGCCGCTGTTCAGTGCCCTGGGTCTGGCAACCCTCACGGCACCGTTCATTCTCGCCTGCTGGCTGCTGCGCACCGGCATTCGCCTGATGCAACAACCGCAGATCAGCGGCGCGCCTTGCGCTCGCGGGGAGAATCAACCTAGGCTGCGCTGATCTTTGATTCAGGCGTGATCCATGGACAGTAACCAGCACTGGCGTGAACAGCTTTACGTCATGATTTTCCAGAGCGACACCCCCGCCGGGCGACGTTTCGACGGCATCCTGCTGTTGATCATTCTCGCCAGCCTGGTGATCGTGATGCTCGACAGCATCGACAGCGTTCACCGCAATTACGCCGATGTGCTGGCGTATATCGAGTGGGGGTTCACCATCATCTTTGCCGGCGAGTACATTCTGCGTCTGTACTGCTCGCCCAAACCGCTGCGCTACGCCTTCAGTTTTTATGGATTGGTGGATCTGCTGGCGATCGTGCCGGGCATCCTCGCGCTGTACTACAGCGATGCGCAGTACCTGCTGATTATCCGGATCATCCGGATGCTGCGAATTTTCCGCGTCCTCAAACTCAGTCCGTACCTCAAGCAAGCCAACTACCTGATGTCGGCGCTGCGCGGCAGCAAGCAGAAGATCGTGGTGTTTCTGGTGAGCGTCTGCACACTCGTAACCGTGTTCGGTACGTTGATGTACGTAATCGAAGGCCCGGAACACGGTTTCACCAGCATTCCCAAGGGTATCTATTGGGCTATCGTGACCCTGACCACCGTCGGCTTTGGCGACATCGTGCCGAAGACTCCGTTGGGCCAAGTGATTTCGTCGCTGGTGATGATCACTGGTTACTCGATCATCGCGGTGCCCACCGGGATCTTCACCGCTGAACTGGCCAATGCGATGCGTGGTGAACAGTTGCAACACGACTGCCCGGTTTGCCAGAAAAAGAGCCATGAAAGCGGCGCCGCCTTCTGTTCGCGGTGCGGCAATCCGTTATTCAAGAAAATGGAATAAGCAAAGTTCTTTTTAATCTTTAAACGACTATGCGCGCCCCGCTATAGTCGCTGGCAAATGGCCTTATCTTTGTCAAAAACACCCCCACAGAACAAGGAATGCGCAGTGAAAAAACTCTTTGGCGCCTCACTTCTCGCCGCAGGTCTTGCCTTCGGCAGCGCGGCTCAGGCCGCACCGACCCTGCTCAACGTTTCCTACGACGTGATGCGCGATTTCTACAAGGACTACAACGCTGCGTTCCAGAAACACTGGCAGGCCGAACACAACGAAAACATCACCGTGCAGATGTCTTTCGGCGGTTCGAGCAAGCAAGCCCGTTCGGTGATCGACGGCCTGCCGGCTGACGTCATTACCATGAACATGGCCACCGACATCAACGCCCTGGCCGACAACGGTCAACTGGTGCCGAAGGACTGGGTCACCCGTCTGCCAAACAACAGCGCGCCATTCACCTCGGCCACCGTGTTCATCGTGCGCAAGGGCAACCCGAAAGCCCTGAAAGACTGGCCGGACCTGCTCAAGGACGGCGTGCAGGTGATCGTGCCGAACCCGAAAACTTCGGGCAACGGCCGCTACACCTACCTGTCCGCCTGGGGCTACGTCCTGAAAAACGGCGGTGACGAGAACAAGGCCAAAGACTTCGTCGGCAAGCTGTTCAAACAGGCGCCAGTGCTGGACACCGGTGGCCGCGCCGCCACCACCACGTTCATGACCAACCAGATCGGCGACGTGCTGGTGACATTCGAAAACGAAGCCGAAATGATCGCCCGCGAGTTCGGCCGCGACCAGTTCGAAGTCATCTACCCAAGCGTCTCCGCCGAAGCCGAGCCGCCGGTGTCGGTGGTCGACAAAGTGGTCGAGAAGAAAGGCTCCCGCGCCGCTGCCGAGGAATACCTGAAGTTCCTGTGGTCGCCGCAAGGTCAGGAAATCGCGGCCGCCAACTACCTGCGTCCACGTGACCCGGCGGTACTGGCCAAGTACACCGACCGCTTCCCGAAAGTCGATTTCCTGTCGGTCGAGAAGACCTTCGGCGACTGGCGCACCGTACAGAAGACCCACTTCAACGATGGCGGGATCTTCGACCAGATCTACGCTCAGTAAAACGCGTCACTGCGTCCATCAAGGCGGCCCTCGGGCCGCCTTTTTCTATTACAATCCCGACGCGCTTCCACACTAGTGCCCTGCCCCCTGATCAACCGACACAAGGATGACGTTTGTTGAATGCTGAAAAAACCAGCGCAACTATCTTTGGAATCATCACATCCATTGTGGCAATTGCCGGTCTATACATATCGCTCTCAAGCCCAAGTCCGAACCTGGTCGCTGAAATCAGCAAGCAAGTTTCGTATGCTCCGCCTCAATACTCAAAGCTGATGCTTCAGAGTAGGACACTGGCCAACTCGGAAACGCTGTCGTCCCTGATAAACAAGGCAGTACCCGAAGCGTCGTTTGAACAAAAAAACGATTTATTTGAAAAAATCCGCAGCAATATGCTCACACCTTGGACTTCACCCTTTGAGGACGGGGTCAACGCTTTCCAGACAATGGTATTCATCTGGATCAAGAATGAAGGTTCCGCTGTAGCGAAAGATGTCTACGTCGACCTGCCTGAATCTGGTCTTTTAATGGTTCAGGATGATAAGAAAGAGCTTGTAAAGGCCGACGAACAAGTACGCCGCTACAAGATTCCTTCGATCAAGCAAGGCGGCTCATACAAGCTTTGGATCTGGTTTCCATCAGAACTCGAGAAGATCGATGAATTCGCCGTCAGTATCGGCAACGACCAACAAACTGCTCACCTGGAGTACCCAAGGGAATTCAAAGGCTGGGCGGCACGTGTCGCCAATTTTTATGAGGTCTTTATCTGTCTTGCTGTGATGATGTTTATTTCGTTTGCTGCATGGCTATATGAAATTCTCAAAGCGCCAGCCCGTAGTTCCTGAATCCTCTTTGCGCAACGTCTGCAGGAGGCTTGAGCCAGCAGCGCGTTAGCCGTGCTCGGAAACAAACATAAGCACGCTATCGAACAAGATGTAAGTGAATGTATCATCGACGCTCAACGGTCGGACGCAAGGTTCGCCGATGAACAATGGATTGTTCGGCGCCACCTGTTCCGCAACGGAATAACTGATATCGATCAGAAGCCTCTACTGCCGGCTCGGCCCGTCCCTTAGCCTCATCGCATTCCTTTTCGCTGGATCGAGAAACCCTATGACCGCCACAACTCACGCAATGACCCGAGGCATGGTGCTGCTGTTCGCTTTCTGCTGCGGCGCCATCGTTGCCAACATCTACTACGCCCAGCCGATCATCGGCCTGATCGCGCCGGACATCGGCCTGAGCGACACCATGGCCAGTTTCATCGTGTCGCTGACCCAGATCGGCTATGCGCTGGGCCTGTTCTTCCTGGTGCCGCTGGCGGATCTGCTGGAAAACCGCCGTCTGATGATCATCACCACCGTGGTGGCGATTGCCAGCCTGCTCGGTGCGGCGTTTACCGATCAACCGAATGTATTCCTGCTCATTTCTTTGCTGGTGGGTTTCAGCTCGGTATCGGTGCAGGTGCTGATTCCATTGGCGGCGCACCTGGCGCCGGAGGAATCCCGTGGCCGGGTGGTCGGCGGGATCATGGGCGGTTTGCTGCTGGGGATTCTGCTGGCGCGGCCAGTGTCGAGCGTGGTCGCCGACCACCTCGGCTGGCGGGCGATGTTCATGATCGCAGCCGCCTTGATGGCGGCGATCAGCGTGGTGCTGGCGTTGACCGTTCCCAAGCGCCAGCCGGACCACAGCGCTTCCTACGGCCAATTGCTGGGTTCCTTGTGGACGCTGCTGCGCAAACAACCGGTGCTGCGTCAGCGGGCGTTTTACCAGGCCTGCATGTTCGCCACCTTCAGCCTGTTCTGGACCGCCGTGCCGCTGGAACTCGCGCGCAACCATGGCTTGTCCCAGAGTGAAATCGCGATCTTCGCCCTGGTCGGTGCCATCGGTGCCATCGCCGCGCCGATCAGCGGACGCCTGGCCGACGCCGGCCACACCCGCATCGCTTCGTTGCTGGCCATGCTGTTCGCCAGCCTGAGCTTCCTGCCCGCCTTCATCCACCCGGCCTACAGCGTGATCGGCCTGGCCGTGACCGGCGTGGTGCTCGATTTCTGCGTGCAGATGAACATGGTGCTCGGCCAGCGCGCGGTCTACTCCCTCGACGCCAAAAGCCGCGGCCGCCTCAACGCGCTGTACATGACCAGCATCTTCGTCGGCGGCGCCTTCGGCTCGTCGGTGGCCAGTGCGGTGTACGAGCATGGCGGCTGGTTGTGGATCGTGATTGTCGGCAGCGCGTTCCCGCTGCTGGCGCTGGTGCGGTTTTTGAGTGCTTCGCAGAAGACCGTTCTGGCAACGGCCTAGAACCTGAAAAGCCCTGTCGGATCGCTGATCCGAGAGGGCTCGAGGTTCAATGCCGGACCAGCTTTTCCATGGCGGCATCCGCCAGAAAAGAGGAGCGGCTTTTGACATTGTGTTCACGCACATAGCGGTCAATGCGCTGGATGACATAGCCCGGCAACGTCACGTTGACCTTTTCGGTCTTGCCCATGTACGGCGAGATGTCCAGTTCGAGCATGCCCCAGCCCATGTCGGCAAACTCCGGGTTGTTGCGATGGGTGGCCGCGGAGGTCGGCATCGGAATCGAATCACCATCCGCCGCGATCTCCTGCAGCATGATGTGGGCAATCTCGACGGCCGCGTTGTAGGCATCCTCAAACGTATCCCCGGCCGTTACCGCGCCGGGAATATCGGGAATCTGAATCCCGATGGCGGTGTTCTCGTCACCCCACTCGATGCAGATTGGGTATTGCATTGTGAAATTGCCTCGCCCATTAAAGTAACTCTAGAGATACCTTTAGTAGCCTGCGGAAGGTTGTGACACAACGTTGGTTGTTTTGCAGGATGTTTTGACTACCTGTCGGCGGTGTTTCCGACGGGTAGGCTGGCCAGTGTCAAGGCGCGGGCGTTCGTTGAATATGTGCAGGGGTTGTCGGCGAAAAGCCATAAAACCCCTACTCGTTTCGTTTATTGCGATTTTCGCTTATTTCGAATAACGTTCCGGCATTCCTCATTTCCAAAGCCGGACTCGCCATGTCGACCGTTATTCATCCCTCCATCAGCCTCCCCGTAGAACGCGAAGTAAAAGCCGCCATTGAAGGGCAGCGTGCCCTGGCGGCATACCTCGCGACCCATTTCGAGACTCAGCACATCCAGATTTTCGACGAGCAGAACGAAGCTCATCGCGTCGAACTGCCCACCTCGGCCCTGCGCTTGCTGATCGACATTCTGGCGGAACTGGCAGCCGGCAACGCGGTGCAGGTCGTACCGGTGCATGCCGAATTGACGACCCAGGAAGCCGCGGACCTCCTCAACGTCTCACGTCCACACCTCATAAAACTGCTGGAAAGCGGCGAGTTGTCCTACCACAAAACAGGCAAGCACCGACGTGTGCGTTTTGCCGATCTGATGGACTATAAGACCCGGCGCACCACCGCCAGCGAGCAGGCAATGGCGCTTCTCGCAGAGCAAGCTCAGGCGTTAAGGACAGGATACGAGTGAGGCATTCCTCTTTTACCGCTTTATATGATGCATGCGTCTTGTACCCTGCCCCCTTGAGAGACTTCCTCATGTGGCTTGCCCTCTCGGGGCGATTTCGGGCGCGATGGACCCAGGAGATTCACTGCGAATGGAAACGCAATCTGTTGAAGAACCGTCCTGACCTGACGATGGAACAGCTGGATCGTACGTCCGGCCTGATGGATCAAGCGATACCCGACGCCTGTGTCCATGACTATGAAGACCTGATTGCCGGCCTCACCTTGCCCGACTGCGATGATCGCCATGTTCTGGCGGCGGCCATCCGCTGCGGCGCAAGTGTGATAGTGACCTTCAACCAGAAAGACTTTCCCTGCAAAACGCTGGAGCCTTTCGGCATCGAGGCGCAGCATCCGGACGAGTTCGTCGACAATCTCTTGGGGCTTGATCCGGCAGCAGTGGTTGCTGCGGCCCAAAAGCAGCGTCGGCAGCTGAAAATGCCTGCCATGGACGTCGAACCTTTTCTTGATCTACTGCAACGACAAGGCCTGGTTAAATCAGTCCAGGCACTCCGCGGCTATCACGCAATCCTTTGAAAGCTCATTACCCCCACACAGCAAAACGGCGATCCAAAGATCGCCGTTTTTCATTACTGCCCGAACTGCTTGCCCAGTCCCGCCGGTACGCCGTGGATGTTGGTTTCTTCCCACGGGCCGTTGGGGCTGATCGAGCGGCTCCAGCCGTTGTTCCAGCGGTAGTAGGTGCGCTGACGGTAGAAGGTGTTGGTCTGGTCGTCGAGCACGTAAACGCCCAGTTTCTGGTCCCAGTGGCTGTTGCCGCCCGGTGGTGGGGCGAAGCTGGCGGAGGTGCGCGGGACAGGTTTGGCGGGTTTGGCCGGGATGCCCGGTTTGCTCGGCGTCGGGCTGGTCGACGGGGTCGGGCTGGGTTGTGACGGTGGGATCGGCGGCAGCCGTGTGGTGGGCTCCGGTCGTTGCACCGCACATGCGCTCAAGCCCAGGGCCAGTGTGAGGACTGTGATTCGGGCGATGGCGTTCATGGCGGTGCTTTCCTGTTGGTTCCGGCTATTTGTCCGGGCTGTCGATGGTCAGTGTCTGCGGCGCGGTGGTGCTGCTGGCCAGAGGCCCGCTGCGACCGACCCACTCACCGGCGGTCGGCTGACCGGCACGGGAGATGCGCGCAACCAGTTGGACTTCGGGGAAGTTCGACAGTTTCAATTGCGGCATCATCGCGTCGGCATCACCCAGTTCGACGGTCACCGGCAGATCGGCGACGGTCAGGCGCTTGGCCGCCAGCGGTGCCGGCGGGCCCGAGGTGGCGCGGGCAAAAATGAATACGCTGTCACCCGGTTGCACTTTGGCTTTGAGCTCGCTGGCCAGATCCACACGCACTTTCAACAACGCCGCCGCTTTCGCCGCCGGTGCCTGGGCGACCTTGCCGCCGCTGGCCTGCAGTTTTTCGGTGGCGCGGGTGATACCACCCTGCAGAGCCTCGCGGGATTTGTCCTGTGGTGGCAGTTGCGCCAGCAGACGGTTCCAGTAGTCGATGGCCTCCTGATAACGCTCGCCTTCGAACGCGGCGATGCCCAGCAGGCCGAGACTGGTGACTTCTTTCGGATCGGCTTTCAGCGCTTCATCGGTCAGAGCCTGAACCTTGTCCGACCATTTTTTGTTGTCGGCGAAGTATTGGGCCTGCGCCCACTGGCCGAGCAGTTCCGGCTGACGACCGGCCAGATTGACGGCACGCTCGAACATCTTCGCCGCATCAGCCGGACGATCCTGGGCCATGTAAGTGCGACCGAGGAAATACACGCCTTCAGCCGAATCCGGCTGCGCAGCGACTGCGCGTTCCAGACGCTGAGTCATCTCTTCCATCGACTGCGGCGCCTGGGCGAATTCCCGGGTCAGTTCGACCTTGTCGCTCGCGCCAAAGTGCAGGTACAAACCGAGGCCCAACACCGGCACCAGCACGGCTGCCAGCAATGGCAACGGCTTGCCCAGACGCGAAACCCGCGCCGGCGCCACACCTTCGGTGTCGGCCAACAGTTCCCGGGCCGCTTCGGCGCGGCCGCTGTCCATTTGCGCGGCGTCGAGCACGCCTTCCGCCTGCTGCGATTGCAGCTCGGCGACGCGTTCCTGATACAGCGCGACGTTGAGAGCGGTTCGATCCTCTTCACGCTGGGCGCGACGTTCGCGCAGAACGGGGATCAACAGAAAACTCAGGGCGACCAGAAGCAACAGCCCTGCGGCAAGCCAGAAATCAATCATTCTTGGTTTTTATCCAACAGTTGGTCGAGGCGCTGACGCTCTTCAGGAGACAGCGATTGCGGCGTCTCGGCGCGTTGCCCGCGACGGCGGCGGACGATCACGGCAATCACCACGAACCCACCCAGCAACAGGCCGGCCGGGCCGAACCAGAGCAAAGCGGTCTTGGCATTGAGCGCCGGTTTGTAGCGGACGAAATCACCGTAGCGGTCGACCATGAAGTCGATAATCTGCTGATTGTCCTTGCCCTCGCCGAGCATGCGGAAAATCTCTTTGCGCAGGTCGGCGGCAATCGGCGCGTTGGAGTCGGCGATGTCCTGGTTCTGGCACTTGGGGCAGCGCAGTTCCTTGGTCAGCTCGCGGAAACGCTCGCGATCGCCTTCTTTGGCGAACTCGTAGGTGTCGATGGCGGCGTGGGCCACGCCGGCCAGGCTCAAGCCCAGCACCATGGCGGCTAAAAAGCGCTTCATGGCTTGGCCTCGTCGACCAGCGCCTGATACTTGGCCGCCAGTTTTTCCCGCCAGACCTGCTCGTCGATCACCCCGACGTACTTGTCGCGGATGATGCCCTTGGCGTCGATGAAGAAGGTTTCCGGCGCACCGTAGACACCGAGGTTCAGGCCCAGCGAGCCTTCGTCGTCGCGGATGTCCAGTTGATACGGATTGTGGAATTCGGCCAGCCACTTCAACGCATCGGCGTTGGTGTCCTTGTAGTTGATGCCGTAGATCACCACGCCGCGCTCGGCGAGCTTGTTCAGCACCGGGTGCTCGACCCGGCAGGAAATGCACCAGGTGCCCCAGACGTTGACCAGTGCCGGTTTGCCGAGAATGTCGGACTTGGTCAGGGTCTTGTCGCCCTGCACCGCCGGCAGCGAAAACTCCGGAAACGGTTTGCCGATCATCGCCGACGGCAGCTCCGCCGGATCCAGGTACAGACCGCGATAAAGGAATACGGCCACCAGCAGGAAAATCGCCAATGGCACCAGCATCAACCAACGTCTCATGCAGCGGCTCCTTCCATGCCCAGCGCTTCACGCACGCGGGCTTTGACCTTCACTCGATAACGCCGATCCAGCGCCGCCAGCAGACCACCGAAACCGGTCAGCAGACCGCCGAACCAGATCCAGCGCACAAACGGTTTCACATGCACCCGCACCGCCCAGGCGCCATCGCCCAGCGGTTCGCCCAGGGCGACGTATAGGTCGCGGGTGAAACCGGCGTCGATCCCGGCCTCGGTCATCACCGAGTTCTGCACGGTGTACAGACGTTTTTCCGGGTGCAGCACGCTGATTTCCTGACCGTTGCGGATCACCCGGACGGTGCCCTTGTCGGAGGTGAAGTTCGGGCCTTCGAAATGCTTGGCGCCTTCGAACACGAACTGATAACCGGCCAGGTCCATCGACTCGCCCGGTGCCAGGCGCAGGTCGCGCTCGGCACTGTTCTGGCTCGACAACACCACGCCCAGCGCACAGACGGCGATACCGAGGTGGGCGATCTGCATGCCCCAGTAACTGCGGGTCAGGGTCGGCAGGCCTTTGATCAGACCTTTGTGGCGGGTCTTGTCGAAGATGTCGCGCACGCCGGCCAGCAACACCCAGGCCGCGAGCAGGAACGTCGCGATGACGGCCCAGTTGAAATCGCCGTAAGCGACACCGGCCACCACCGCCAGGGCAACGCTGCCCAGCAGCACCGGGGTCAGCATGCTGACCAGCCATTTAACCGGGGTGTCTTTCCAGCGCACGATCACACCGACCGCCATCACCAACATCAACAGCGCCATCAACGGAATGAACAACGCGTTGAAGTATGGCGGGCCGACCGACAGCTTGGCGCCGCTGATCGCGTCGAGAATCAGCGGATACAGCGTGCCGAGCAGGATCATCGACGCTGCCACCACCAGCACCAGGTTATTGCCCAGCAGCAGGGTTTCCCGCGACCACAGATTGAAACCGACCTGGCTCTTGACCACCGGGGCGCGCAAGGCAAACAGGGTCAGCGAACCACCGACCACGAACAGCAGGAAGATCAGGATGAACACGCCTCGCTCAGGATCGGAGGCAAACGCGTGCACCGAGGTCAGCACGCCGGAACGCACGAGGAAAGTGCCGAGCAGGCTCAGGGAGAACGCGGCAATCGCCAGCAACACCGTCCAGCTCTTGAACACGCCACGTTTCTCGGTGACCGCCAGCGAGTGAATCAGCGCCGTGCCCACCAGCCATGGCATGAAGGAGGCGTTTTCCACCGGGTCCCAGAACCACCAGCCGCCCCAGCCGAGTTCGTAGTAAGCCCACCACGAACCGAGGGTGATGCCGATGCCGAGGAAAGCCCAGGCGACGATGGTCCACGGACGCGACCAACGTGCCCACGCCGCATCGAGACGACCGCCGAGCAGTGCGGCGATGGCAAACGCGAAGGCCACCGAGAAACCGACGTAACCCATGTAGAGCATCGGCGGATGGACGATCAGGCCGATGTCCTGCAGCAATGGGTTGAGGTCACGACCATCGGCCGGGATCTGCGGCAGGATCCGCGAAAACGGGTTCGAGGTGAGGATCAGGAACAACAGGAAACCGGTGCTGATCATGCCCATCACCGCCAGCACGCGGGCGAGCATGACTTGCGGCAGTTGCCGGGAGAACACCGACACCGCGAAGGTCCAGCCGCCGAGGATCAACGCCCACAGCAGCAGCGACCCTTCGTGGGCGCCCCACACCGCGCTGAACTTGTAGTACCACGGCAAAGCACTGTTGGAGTTCATCGCGACGTAAGCCACGGAGAAATCGTCGGTCATGAACGCATAGGTCAGGCAACCGAAGGCGAATAGCAGGAATGCGAACTGCCCCCACGCCGCCGGTTGGGCGAGGCCCATCCACAGACGGTCGCCGCGCCAGGCACCGAGCAACGGCACCACGGCCTGCACCAGCGCGAAACACAGCGCCAGAATCATGGCCAGATGGCCCAGTTCAGGAATGAAAATGCTGGATGTCATCGATCAACCCTCCTTCGCAGGGGTTGGCGCGGATTGACCGCTGTCCTTCAGGGCCTTGGTCACTTCCGGCGGCATGTATTTTTCGTCGTGCTTGGCCAGCACTTCATCGGCAACCACCACGCCGTCGGCGTTGAGCTTGCCCAGCGCGACGATGCCCTGCCCTTCGCGGAACAGGTCCGGCAGGATTCCGCGATAGGTGATGGTCACGGACTTGTTGAAGTCGGTGACCACGAATTTGACGTCCAGCGAATCCGTGGAGCGTTGCAGCGAGCCCTTCTCGACCATGCCGCCGGCGCGGATGCGGGTGTCCTGCGGCGCTTCGCCGTTGGCGATCTGGGTCGGGGTGTAAAACAGGTTGATGTTCTGCTGCAGGGCGCTCAGGGCCAGGCCGACGGCAGCGCCGACCCCGACCAGAATTGCCAGGATGATGATCAGACGCTTTTTACGCAGCGGATTCACTTGCCGTTCTCCCGGCGCAGACGACGCGCCTCTTGTTGCAGATAGCGCTTGCGGGCCGCGATCGGCGCCGCCACGTTGAGGATCAGTACCGCCAGACAGATGCCGTAGGCCGACCAGACATACAGGCCGTGATGGCCCATGGCGAGGAAGTCGCCGAATGACGCGAAACTCATCGAGCGGCCTCCAGGCTGTTCTGCACTTCTTCTTTCACCCAACTGGCGCGGGCTTCGCGCTTGAGCACTTCAAGGCGCATGCGCAGCAACAGCACGGCGCCGAAGAAACAGTAGAAACCCAGCACCGTCAGCAGCAGCGGCAGCCACATTTCGACGGGCATCGCCGGTTTTTCGGTGAGGGTGAAGGTCGCGCCCTGGTGAAGGGTGTTCCACCACTCCACCGAGTATTTGATGATCGGGATGTTGATCACGCCGACGATGGCCAGCACCGCGCAGGCCTTGGCGGCGCTGTCGCGATTGCTGATGGCGTTGCCCAGGGCGATCACGCCGAAATACAGGAACAGCAGAATCAGCATCGAGGTCAGACGCGCGTCCCAGACCCACCACGAACCCCAGGTCGGTTTGCCCCAGATCGCTCCGGTGACCAGCGCCACGGCGGTCATCCAGGCACCGATCGGCGCGGCGCATTGCAGGGCGACGTCGGCCAGTTTCATCTTCCACACCAGCCCGACCACACCGCACACCGCCAGCATCACGTAGATCGACTGAGCGAGCATCGCGGCGGGTACGTGGATATAGATGATGCGAAAGCTGTTGCCTTGCTGATAGTCCGGCGGCGCGAAGGCCAGGCCCCAGATGACGCCAACGCAGATCAGCAACAACGCGGCGAGGCTCAACCACGGCAAAAACTTGCTGCTGATGCCGTAGAACCACTTGGGCGAGCCGAGCTTGTGAAACCAGGTCCAGTTCATACTGTTTCCATCACGGGTGCCGCTCATCGGTGTGAGCAGTCTCAGGGTCTTTGCTGGTTAAATTTTAACCAGACCTCATTATTCGCCGACGCTGATCTTCAGGCCAGCCGCTATTGCAAAAGGTGTCAGGGTTATCGCCAGGGCGGTCAGGCTGCCAAGCCACAACAGATAACCAAGCGCCGGCATGCCCTGCAACGCCGCCTGCAAGGCGCCACTGCCGAGGATCAACACCGGGATGTACAACGGCAGAATCAGCAGCGCCAGCAACAGGCCTCCGCGTTTCAGACCGACCGTCAGCGCCGCGCCCACCGCGCCGAGCAAGCTCAGCACCGGTGTTCCCAGCAGCAACGAAAGCAGCAATACCGGCAGACACGCAGCCGGCAACCCGAGCATCAACGCCAGTAACGGCGAGAGCAAAACCAGTGCCAGCCCGGAAAAAAGCCAGTGTGCCAGCACCTTGGCCAATACCAGAAGTGGCAGGGGGTGCGGCGAAAGGACCCACTGTTCAAGGGAGCCATCTTCGAAATCACTGCGGAAAAGCCCGTCCAGCGAGAGCAGCACCGACAACAGTGCCGCCACCCAGACTAACCCCGGGGACAAGTTTTGCAATACTTGAGTTTCCGGTCCGACGGCCAGCGGGAACAACGCGATGACGATGGCGAAGAAAATCAGCGGATTGGCCAGCTCCGCCGGGCGGCGGAACAGCAGTCGGGACTCACGGGCAACCAGCAGGCCGAACACACTCATACCGCCCAATTCCCCAGATCGATGTCGCGATAACCGGCCGGCATCCGGCTCAGCGTGTGGTGGGTGGTGAGCACCACCAGCCCTCCCCGTTCGCAGTGCCCGGCCAGGTGTTCTTCAAGCTGTGCCACGCCCTGTTTGTCCAGCGCAGTGAACGGTTCATCGAGAATCCACAACGGCGGGCTATCGAGATACAACCGCGCCAGCGCCACGCGGCGCTGCTGGCCGGCGGACAGGCTGTGGCAGGGAACATCCTCGAAACCACGCAATCCAACCGCCGCCAGGGCCTGCCAGATCGCGTCGCGTTCGGCGGGTTGATGCAGGGCGCAGAGCCAGGCGAGATTTTCTTCCGGGGTGAGCAAGTCCTTGATCCCGGCAGCATGGCCGATCCACAGCAGGTTGCGCGCCAGTTCGCTGCGTTGCTCGCCCAGTGGCTTGCCGTTGAGCAATACCTGGCCATCGGTCGGCTGCATCAGACCGGCCAGCAAACGCAGCAAACTGGTCTTGCCGCTGCCGTTGGGGCCGCTGATCTGCACCATATCGCCACTGGCCAGTCTCAATTCGAGATTGTCGAAGAGCAGTCTGAGATCACGTTCACACGCGAGGGCGACGGTTTGCAGGACAGGACTGGTCAAGGGATCACGGGCCTTATACGGTTCAAGTCGGCTCTGGCGCGGCCGTTAAAGAGTTGCAGCATAAATGCAATGACGGCTCAATCCAGAGAGCTGCGTCAAACAATTGCTATGTTTTTTGAACGAATGGAAGGACGGGCGGCATTATACATGGCGTCCCCCGCTCTCCCGAGTGCATTTTCCTCAGGTTGTGTCCGCGTATGACAGGCGAAATGAACATCCTCCCGCTCCCGCCCACCGCCCCGGCGACCGTTCGCCCGCAGGTGGGTGAGCTGCTGAAGTTGCTGACGCCGGTCGACGGGCTGATTGCCGCCGGCCAGAGCGCCAAGGCCGAGGTGTTGTCGCTCAAGCAGGCGGATCAGACCTTTCAATTGCTGCTCAAGGTGACGCTGGACAGCGGCCGTCAGACCACCGTGCAGGCGACCAGCAATCTGCCGCTGCCTCAGGGCACCAGTCTGGCGATCACCCAGCCGTCAGCGGGCAATCTGGCGATCACCGTGCAACAGGCCATCGCCAGCAGCGTCGCCACCCTCACCCGCATCGACACCGCGCAATTGCCGGTTGGCACGCTGCTGCAAGGCAAGGTGCTGACGGCTCAGACCTTGCCGCAGGTGCCGGGGCAGCCGACCGTATACCGCTCGATGGTCAGCCTGCTCAACACCGCGTTGAGCGGCAGCACCTTGACCATCGACAGCCCGCAACCGTTGCGTATCGGCACCTTGCTGTCGGCGCTGGTGCAGGACTCGCAGACCCTGAAGTTCCTGCCGCTGAGCAATCGCCAGGAACAACTGGCGGTCAGCCAGCAGCTGGTCAGCCAGCAAAGCCGTCAGGGCTCTCTCGACGGCTTGCTGAAAATGCTCCAGAGCCTGCCCCCCGCCACCGATCAGACGTCCCAGGATTTGCGCGCGGCCGTGGACAAACTGCTCGCCAATCTGCCGGACGTGCAGCAACTGAGCACCCCGAAAGGTCTGGCCCAGGCGCTGGCCAACAGCGGCGTGTTCCTCGAAACCAAACTGCTGACCGGGCAGAACCCGACGCTGGCCCCGGACATGAAAGCCGATCTGCTCAAGCTGATCGCCCAGCTCACCCCCGGCCTGCCCGGCAACACCAATCTGAACGCGATCATCGCCGCCAACACGCTGGCCCAGGCGCTGCCGAGCTTCGTGCGCAACGCCCTCGGCATGCTCGGTCAGGTCAGCGCGAAACCGGTGCCGAGCAGTTTCCCGCTGCCCGACCGACTGCTGCAAAGCCTGGAAGGTGAAGGCGATCTGGAGCATTTGCTGCGCCTCGCTGCGGCTGCCGTGTCGCGCCTGCAAAGCCATCAGCTGTCGAGCCTGGAACAGACCGGCGTGACCGACGACGGCCGTCTGCTCAGCACCTGGCAGCTGGAAATCCCGATGCGCAACCTGCAGGACATCGTGCCGTTGCAGGTCAAGTTCCAGCGCGAAGAAGCACCGGAGAAACAGGAAGCCAACGAGCAGCGCCGCGATGAGCGCGAACCGAAGCAGCAACTGTGGCGCGTCGATCTGGCGTTCGACATGGAACCGCTGGGGCCGATGCAGATTCAGGCACAGTTGATCAGCGGCAGCCTGTCCAGTCAGTTGTGGGCCGAGCGGCCGTACACCGCGAGTCTGATCGAAAGCAACCTGACCGCCCTGCGTCAACGCCTGCTGGATTCCGGGCTGAACGTCGGCGACCTCGACTGCCACCTCGGCACCCCGCCGCAAGGCATCCAAACCCGCCTCGAACACCGCTGGGTCGACGAAACCGCATGAATGACACCACCGCTCCACGCCAGGCCATCGCCCTCAAATACGACGGCAGCCACGCCCCGACCCTTACCGCCAAGGGCGACGAAGAACTGGCCGAAGAAATCCTGCGGATCGCCCGCGACTGTGAAGTGCCGATCTACGAAAACGCCGAACTGGTGAAACTGCTGGCGCGAATGGAACTGGGCGACAGCATCCCCGAAGAGCTGTACCGCACCATCGCCGAGATCATCGCGTTTGCCTGGAACCTCAAGGGCAAGTTTCCGGCGGGACAGGACCCGGACGCACCGATGGTCGAGAAAGACGTCACCGAACGCGGCGACGATTACTGAAGGCAAAAAAAACGCAGCCATCGATGACTGCGATTTTTTTCGCTGATTGTTCCCACGCTCTGCGTGGGAACACCCGCCCGTGACGCTCTGCGTCACCCTTCACACGCGGAACGCGGAGCGTTCCAAGATGCATTCCCACGCAGACGGTTCGACGCCTCGACGTGGGAACGATCCAGGTGTGACGACTAGTTCTTGTGCAGCTTGCGCATCAACTCCGCCTCAGCCTGGGTCAACCCGCAGGACTGAGTCAGCTCATCGACACTCGCGCCCATCCCCACCAGTTTCGCCGCCTGGGCGAATGACAGGCTGGAAGGATCGCGCTGTTCGAGCTGGGAGAGTTTGTCCGGGATCGGACTGACCACCGCGCGCAGCTCGTGCAGGGCTTCGCCCATGCGCACGTTGCCGTTCTGGTAATCGTCGACACGTTTGGCCAGGTCCCTGATGCGCTGATCACGCAGCGCATCGCCCTGGGCCTGTTGCGCAGCGATCACGCGCTGCGCCTTGATGTACGCCAGAAACATCGCCAGCGTGCCTGCCCAGAACAGGAACAGGACAATGACCGCTACCTCGAGAATCAATCAGATGTTCTCCAGTTCCGACCACTCTTCTTCGCTCATCATCTTGTCCAGCTCGACCAGGATCAGCAACTCGTTGTTCTTGTTGCACACGCCCTGGATGAACTTGGCCGACTCTTCGTTACCGACGTTCGGTGCAGTCTCGATTTCCGACTGACGCAGGTAAACCACTTCCGCCACGCTGTCGACCATGATGCCCACGACCTGCTTGTCGGCTTCGATGATGACGATACGGGTGTTGTCGCTGATCTCACCGCTCATCAGGCCGAAGCGCTGACGGGTGTCGATCACGGTCACCACGTTGCCGCGCAGGTTGATGATGCCCAGCACGTAGCTTGGCGCACCCGGAACCGGAGCGATCTCGGTGTAGCGCAGGACTTCCTGAACGCGCATCACGTTGATGCCGTAGGTTTCGTTATCCAGCTTGAAGGTCACCCATTGCAGGATCGGATCTTCGGAACCCTTTGCCGCCGTAGCCTTGTCGTTCATACCCTAGCCCCTCGAAAAACCGCGCCTGGCGGTGTGTGTTTCGTTCGCCGGCATTTGAATGCCGGTACTGTCTTTATGTCGGTTTGTGGTTCGGCTTACTGCCGGACATGTGCTTTGCCCCACCGCTGGCGATCAACTCGGCCAGTGCGGAAACATCAAGCAAGGCGCACATGTGTTCAATCACCGTGCCGGCGAGCCATGGCCGCTGACCTCGGTGACTTCTCCATTTGATTTCATTCGGGTCCAGACGCAACGAGCGACTGACCTGATGCACCGCCAGGCCCCACTCGTAACCCTGCACCGAAATCACGTATTGCAGGCCCTGACGGAAGTCATCGCGGTAGCGATCCGGCATGACCCAGCGTGCGGTGTCCAGCACCTTCAGATTCCCGGCCTGGCTTGGCAGGATGCCGAGGAACCATTCCGGCTGACCGAACAGCGGCGTCAGCTCATGGCCGGCCAGCGAATAGATCGAGCCGAGGCACACCAGCGGCACCGCCAGCGTCAGCCCGGCCACGTCGAACAACAGGCATTCGAACGCTTCCGAAGCCCAGGCGGGACGACCGTCGGTTTCCACCGGTGGCGGCGTGTTGCTGGGTGGCAGATGCACTTCCACCAGTGGCGCAACCAAGGTCGGTTCGACCGGGGCTGGCGCAGGCGCTACAGGCTCGGGCTCTGGCGCCGCCGGAGCCTGTGGCGTTTGCAGAAGTTGGGTTTGCAGCAGCGGTACCAGGGTCGATACCACGCGCACCGGCTCAGGCTCTTTGATCAACGTCGCAGGTGCCTTCGCTACCTCAGCGGCAGGCGCGGCAACCGGAGCCACCGGCCTGACGGCTTTTTGCGCATCCCGGGCCTGCTCTTCAAGCACGGCGGCCTGGAATTCATCGAGCGCCGCAGCGGTCTCGATCACCTCGGCCGGCGCTGCGATTTCCTGCTCGACCTCGTCCGTCACTTCCTGCAGCAAGCCGTCCAGATAGGACTGCAGCGCCAGTTGCGGCTTCGACGTCAGCTTGATCGGCCGATTCATGCTCAAGCCACCTGCGGAACGAGTTGCTGCGCCAGCAGATGCTTGAGCAGCGCGCGGTAAGCCAGCACGCCACGGCTCTTGCCGTCGAACTGCGAAGGGGTGACACCGGCACGACTGGCGTCGCGCAGACGGGTATCGACCGGGATGTAACCCTGCCATATCTCGTCGGGGAATTTGTCACGCAGCACGCGCAAGGTGCCCATCGACGCCTGGGTACGACGGTCGAACAGGGTCGGCACGATGCTGAACGGCAGCGCCTGTTTGCGCGAGCGGTTGATCATCGCCAGGGTGTTGACCATGCGCTCCAGGCCTTTGACGGCCAGGTGCTCGGTCTGCACCGGGATCACCAGTTGCTGACTGGCGGCCAGCGCGTTGACCATCAGCACGCCGAGCAATGGCGGGCTGTCGATGATCGCGTAATCGAAGTCCTGCCACAGCTGCGCCAGACTCTTGGCGATCACCAGACCCAGGCCACTCTGCCCCGGCGACTGGCGCTCGAGGGTGGCCAGCGCAGTGCTCGATGGCAACAGGGAAATGCGTTCGTCGCTGGTCGACAGCAGCAGTTGGCCCGGCAGGCCTTGCGGCACGCTGCCCTTGTGCAGAAACAGGTCGTAGTTGCTGTGTTCCAGGCTGTCGGGGTCGTAACCGAAATAGCTGGTCATCGAGCCGTGCGGGTCGAGATCGACCACGACCACGCGCTTGCCCGCCTCTGCCAGCAAACCGGCTAAAGCGATGGAAGAAGTGGTTTTACCAACACCACCCTTTTGATTGGCGACTGCCCAGACTCTCATTCGGATCGTTCCTCCCGGCCGGGATACTCGGCCGAGACATGGTTCAGCGTATTAATGCGGGCGACGGAGAATTGACGGCACTCTCGCGTCCCGGCGTCTTGACCGGGGTCGGTGCAGTTTGTGTGCCAGCACGCTTCAACGCGGCGTCCGGTTGCGCATGAGCGGTTCCGGTGCCGGTGAGGCTGCGGCGCACATCGAGATTGCGCGACACCACCAGTACCACACGACGGTTTTTCGCCCGGCCTTCAGCGGTGGCGTTGTTGGCCACCGGCTGGAATTCGCCGTAGCCCACCGAGGCCAGGCGGCCAGGGTTCACACCCTGCATCGCCAGCATGCGCACGATGCTCGCCGAACGCGCCGAGGACAGCTCCCAGTTGGTCGGGTACTGCGCAGTGCGGATCGGTTGATCGTCGGTGAAGCCTTCGACGTGGATCGGGTTGTCGAACGGTTTGAGGATCGCCGCGACCTTGTCGATGATGTTGAACGCGATGTCGCTCGGCATCGCATCACCGCTGCCGAACAACAGGCTGGAGTTGAGTTCGATCTCGACCCAAAGCTCGTTGCCGCGCACGGTCATCTGGTTCGAGGAGATCAGGTCGCCGAACGCGGCGCTGATGTCATCGGCGATGCTTTTCAGCGGATCGCTGGCTCCGGCGATACCGGCGTCGACCTGTTCGGCGTCCTTGACCAGCGGCTTGGCCGGGGTCACGGTCTTCGGTCGTTCTTCGCCGATCGGGATCGGCTTGAGCGCGCGGTCGGAGTCGGTGAAGACCCCGATCAGCGCTTCGGAGATGATCTTGTACTTGCCTTCGTTGATCGACGAGATGGAGTACATCACCACGAAAAAGGCAAAGAGCAAGGTAATGAAGTCGGCGTAGGAAACCAGCCAGCGTTCATGGTTTACGTGCTCTTCATGCTGGCGACGACGTGCCATGAGGTCAGTCCCTTAATCCATGAAGCCCTGAAGCTTCAACTCGATGGAGCGTGGGTTTTCACCTTCAGCGATCGACAAAATACCTTCCAACAACATTTCGCGATAACGCGACTGCCGCAACGCGATTGACTTGAGCTTGGCGGCCACCGGCAACAGGATCAGGTTGGCACTGGCCACACCGTAGATGGTGGCGACGAACGCAACCGCGATACCGTTGCCCAGTTGCGACGGATCGGCCAGGTTGCCCATCACGTGGATCAGACCCATCACCGCACCGATGATGCCAATGGTCGGCGCGTAGCCGCCCATGCTTTCAAACACTTTGGCGGCCTCGATGTCGCGGGCTTCCTGAGTGTAGAAATCCACTTCGAGGATGCTGCGGATCGCTTCCGGCTCGGCGCCGTCGACCAGCAGTTGCAGGCCCTTGCGCGAGTAGGCGTCGGGCTCGGCATCCGCCACGCCTTCCAGGCCCAGCAGGCCTTCCTTGCGGGCGGTGAGACTCCAGTTGACCACGCGATCGATGCCGCCGGCCAGGTCCACCCGCGGCGGGAAAAAGATCCAGGCCAGAATCTGCATGGCGCGCTTGAACGCGCTCATCGGCGATTGCAGCAGCGCGGCACCGATGGTGCCACCAAGCACGATCAGCGCCGCCGGGCCGTTGGCCAGCGCGCCGAGGTGACCGCCTTCAAGGTAGTTGCCGCCGATGATGGCGACGAACGCCATGATGATCCCGATAAGGCTTAGAACATCCATCAGACGCACGCCTCGACCAAGTGCTTGCCGATATCGTCCAGGCTGTACACCGCGTCGGCGAGGTCAGCTTTGACGATGGCCATCGGCATGCCGTAAATCACGCAACTGGCTTCGTCCTGGGCCCAGACCGTGCTGCCGCCCTGCTTGAGCAGGCGTGCACCTTCACGGCCGTCGGCGCCCATGCCGGTCAGTACGACCGCCAGAACTTTGTCACTGTAGGATTTGGCTGCAGAACCGAAGGTGATGTCCACGCACGGCTTGTAGTTCAGACGTTCGTCGCCCGGCAGGATTTTCACCGCGCCACGGCCGTCGATCATCATCTGCTTGCCACCCGGTGCCAGCAGCGCCAGGCCCGGACGCAGGATGTCGCCATCCTCGGCTTCCTTGACGCTGATGCGGCACAGCTTGTCCAGACGTTCGGCGAAGGCCTTGGTAAAGGCCGCCGGCATGTGCTGGATCAGCACGATCGGCGCCGGGAAGCTGGCCGGCAACTGGGTCAGGACCCGTTGCAGCGCGACCGGGCCGCCGGTCGATGTACCAATGGCGACGAGCTTGTAGTTCTTGCGTTTCGGCGCCGGCGACGAAGCGCTGGCCGCTGGCGCGCGAGTCGGTGCGGGCGCGGGCGCCGGACGGGCCGGAGCGCTGTGGCTGCCAAAGCTCGACGGCGCTGCTGCCGGAGTCGGTGCAGGCGTCGGTGCAGCGGCAGGCGCCGGCGCACTGTAGGCACTGAAACGACGGTTACTGCGCGAGATGCTGTGAACCTTCTCGCACAGCAGTTGCTTGACCTTCTCCGGATTGCGGGAGATGTCTTCAAAATTCTTCGGCAGGAAATCCACCGCGCCGGCGTCCAGCGCATCCAGGGTGACCCGGGCGCCTTCGTGCGTCAGCGAGGAGAACATCAACACCGGTGTCGGGCAGCGCTGCATGATGTGCCGCACGGCCGTGATGCCATCCATCATCGGCATCTCGTAGTCCATGGTGATCACGTCCGGCTTGAGGGCCAGGGCCTGATCGATCGCCTCTTTACCGTTGGTTGCCGTGCCGACAACCTGGATGCTCGGATCCGCTGAAAGAATTTCCGAGACGCGGCGGCGGAAAAAACCCGAATCGTCCACCACCAGGACTTTGACTGCCATAAACACTCCATTAGGTGCGGCGGGACGTCGTCGCCCCGCCACCCCGGATTCAAATACGCCGTGCGGCGTAACGCTTGAGCATGCTCGGAACATCGAGAATCAGTGCAATGCGGCCGTCACCGGTGATGGTGGCGCCGGACATGCCCGGAGTTCCCTGGAGCATCTTGCCCAGTGGCTTGATGACCACTTCTTCCTGGCCGACCAGTTGATCGACGACGAAGCCGATCCGCTGGGTGCCCACCGAAAGGATCACCACATGGCCTTCGCGCTGCTCTTCGTGAGCGGCGGAGCTGACCAGCCAGCGCTTGAGGTAGAACAATGGCAGCGCCTTGTCCCGCACGATCACCACTTCCTGGCCGTCCACCACGTTGGTGGTCGACAGGTCGAGGTGGAAGATTTCGTTGACGTTCACCAGCGGGAACGCGAACGCCTGATTGCCGAGCATCACCATCAGGGTCGGCATGATCGCCAGCGTCAGCGGCACCTTGATGACAATCTTCGAGCCCTGGCCCTTGGTCGAGTAGATGTTGATCGAACCGTTGAGCTGGGAAATCTTGGTCTTCACCACGTCCATGCCGACACCGCGGCCGGACACGTCGGAGATCTCGGTCTTGGTCGAGAAACCCGGGGCGAAAATCAGGTTGTAGCACTCGGTGTCGCTCAGGCGATCGGCGGCATCCTTGTCCATCACACCGCGTTTCACGGCGATGGCACGCAGGACGTTCGGGTCCATGCCTTTGCCGTCGTCGGAGATCGACAGCAGGATGTGGTCGCCTTCCTGCTCGGCCGCCAGGATCACCTTGCCGCCACGGGCCTTGCCCGAGGCTTCGCGTTCTTCCGGCGACTCGATGCCGTGGTCGACCGCGTTGCGCACCAAGTGGACCAGCGGGTCGGCCAGTGCCTCGACGAGGTTCTTGTCGAGGTCGGTCTCTTCGCCCACCAGTTCCAGGTTGATCTCTTTCTTGAGCTGACGAGCCAGGTCGCGAACCAGACGCGGGAAGCGGCCGAAGACTTTCTTGATCGGCTGCATCCGGGTCTTCATGACGGCGGTCTGCAAGTCGGCGGTGACCACGTCGAGGTTCGACACGGCTTTCTGCATCGACTCGTCGCCGCTGTTCAGGCCCAGGCGCACCAGACGGTTACGCACCAGCACCAGCTCGCCGACCATGTTCATGATTTCGTCGAGACGTGCAGTGTCCACACGTACGGTGGTCTCGGCTTCGCTCGCCGGTTTTTCCGGTGGCGGCGTCGCCGGTGCACGAGCCGGAGCCGGTGCAGCAGCGGCGGCAGGCTTGGCCGGCTCGGCTTTCGGCTCAGGTGCTTTTGCAGCAGGTTTTGCCGCAGCGGCCGGGGCCTTCGCAGCAGGTGTTGCAACAGCCGAAGAATTACTGGCAGTCACGACGGCACCGGTGGCGACGTCAGTGAACTTGCCTTTGCCATGCAGATCGTCGAGCAGCGATTCGAACTCGTGATCGCTGATCAGATCGCTACCGGCCGCAGCCGCTGCCGGAGCAGCCGTTGCAGGGACCGAAGCAATCGCCGACTCCAGCGCATCAACGGCAAAGTTGCCCTTGCCGTGCAACTGATCGAGCAAGGCTTCGAATTCGTCGTCGGTGATGTCCGAGCTGTCGCCCGCCGCCGGAGCAGCAGGTGCAGCGGTCGTCGGTGCCACGGCGTCGGCCGCGAACTGGCCTTTGCCATGCAACTGGTCGAGCAGCGACTCGAATTCTGCGTCGGTGATTTCATCGCTGGCCGCTTCGGTGGAAGCAGGTGCAGCGGCAGCCGCCGGGGCTTCGGCTTCGGCCTTGACGGCGTTCAGCGAGTCCAGCAACTGTTCAAATTCGTTATCGGTGATGTCGCCCGAATCGCCTTCGACGACCAGTTCTTCGATCATCTCGGCAACCGGCGAAGCCGGGGCTTCATCCGCCGATTGCGGTTCGGCCAGACGCGCCAGGGCGGCCAGCAGTTCCGGGGTGGCGGCGGTGATCGGGCTGCGATCGCGGACTTCGCTGAACATGCTGTTCACCGCGTCCAGCGCTTCGAGCACCACGTCCATCAGTTCTGCATCGACGCGCCGTTCACCCTTGCGAAGGATGTCGAACACGTTTTCGGCGATGTGACAGCACTCCACCAGCTCGTTGAGCTGAAGGAAGCCGGCGCCCCCTTTTACAGTGTGGAAACCGCGAAAAATTGCGTTGAGCAGATCTGCGTCATCCGGGCGGCTTTCCAGCTCGACCAGTTGTTCGGACAGTTGCTCAAGAATCTCGCCGGCCTCAACCAGGAAATCCTGAAGGATCTCTTCATCGGCGCCGAAGCTCATTAATGGGGTGCTCCTACAGGTCTAAAAACCCAAAAAACCTATAATTCCAAAACTCTAGAATCCAAGGCTGGATAACAAATCGTCCACATCGTCCTGACCGGACACAACGTCTTCTCGTTTATCGGCATGAATCTGCGGACCTTCACCCTGCGAGAGATGTTTTTGTGGATCTTTTTCAGCAAGCATCGCCGCACGGTCATGTTCGATACCCGCAAAGCGGTCCACCTGGCTGGCCATGAGCACGAGCTTGAGCAGGTTGCTTTCGACTTCGGTGACCAATTGGGTCACGCGCTTGATCACCTGGCCGGTGAGGTCCTGGTAATCCTGGGCGAGCAGAATGTCATTCAGATTGCTCGACACCGCGCGGTTGTCCGCGCTGCTGCGTGCCAGAAAACCGTCGACCCGGCGCGCCAGTTCGCGGAACTCTTCAGCCCCGACCTCACGACGCATGAAACGGCCCCAATCGGCGCTCAAGGCCTGGGCTTCATCAGCCAGGCCATTGACCACAGGGGTCGCGCTTTCCACCAGATCCATGGTGCGGTTGGCGGCAGCTTCGGTCAGTTTGACCACGTAGCCCAGGCGCTCGGTAGCGTCGGTAATCTGCGACACTTCCTCAGCCTGCGGCATGTGCGGATCGATCTGAAAATTGACGATCGCACTGTGCAGTTCACGCGTGAGCTTGCCCACTTCCTGGTACAGGCCACGGTCACGGGTCTGATTGAGCTCATGGATCAGTTGCACGGCGTCGCCGAACTTGCCTTTTTCAAGGCTTTCGACCAGTTCGACCGCGTGTTTTTTCAGGGTCGACTCAAAATCGCCCTGTGAAGATTCGTTATGCTCCATAGCTCCCCCGCGCGTTCATCAGCCGATGCGTTCGAAAATCTTCTCGATTTTTTCTTTCAACGCCTGGGCCGTGAAAGGTTTGACCACATAGCCGTTCACGCCGGCCTGGGCCGCTTCGATGATCTGCTCGCGCTTGGCTTCAGCGGTCACCATCAGCACCGGCAGGTGCTTGAGCTTTTCATCGGCACGCACGTGGCGCAGCAGGTCGATACCGGTCATGCCGGGCATGTTCCAGTCGGTCACCAGAAAGTCGATGCTGCCGCTGTTGAGCACCGGAATGGCAGTGGTGCCATCGTCGGCTTCAACGGTGTTGGTGAACCCCAGATCACGCAACAGGTTCTTGATGATCCGCCGCATCGTTGAGAAGTCATCAACGATGAGGATTTTCATGTCTTTGTTCAATTCGACCTCCAAGCAGTCTTAAACGCGCCCAGCACCTGGACGCGCCATTTCAATCAATCCGGCAAAACACTCGATGACTGTCTGGAGCACAACAGATCGAGACCGGTGCCGTTCACCACCGCACCAGCCTCGTTCGCAGTGTCCCCACACTGCCTTCAGCGCGCTCGCCACTCCCCCAAACGCCCCCGCAAGCGGGCCGCGCACTGGCTGTGTAACTGGCTGACCCGCGATTCACTGACGCCAAGGACTTCACCGATCTCCTTGAGGTTCAGCTCTTCGTCGTAGTACAGCGCCAACACCAGTCGCTCACGCTCCGGCAAATTGGCAATCGCGTCCGCCAGCGCGGCCTGGAAACGTTCGTCTTCCAGATCGCGCGACGGCTCCAGATGAGCACTGGCGCCATCCTCGTGCAGCCCTTCGTGTTCGCCGTCCTGCAACAGGTCGTCGAAACTGAACAGCCGGCTGCCCAGGGTGTCGTTCAAAATCCCGTAGTAATCGTCGAGACTCAATTGGAGTTCGGCCGCAACTTCGTGATCTTTAGCGTCACGGCCGGTTTTAGCTTCAATCGAGCGAATCGCGTCGCTGACCATACGGGTATTGCGGTGAACCGAGCGTGGCGCCCAGTCCCCTTTTCGGACTTCATCGAGCATCGCACCACGGATCCGGATGCCCGCGTACGTTTCAAAACTGGCGCCCTTGCTGGCGTCGTATTTGGTCGAGACTTCGAGCAGGCCGATCATCCCGGCCTGGATCAGGTCTTCGACCTGCACACTGGCCGGCAATCGCGCCAGCAAGTGGTAGGCGATGCGTTTGACCAGTGGCGCGTAACGCTCGATCAGCTCGTACTGCGCGTCACGCGCCGACTTTTTGTAAAGGTTCATACCGCTGGCGGTCATAGCACAGGTCCTGCCGTTTGCTGCACGAGGCGCTCGACGAAAAATTCGAGGTGGCCGCGCGGGTTGGCGGGCAGCGGCCAGGTGTCGACCTTCTGTGCGATCGCCTTGAACGCCAGTGCGCACTTGGAACGCGGGAAGGCTTCATAGACCGCACGCTGCTTCTGCACCGCCTTGCGCACGCTTTCGTCGTAGGGCACCGCGCCGACGTATTGTAGGGCGACGTCGAGGAAGCGATCCGTGACCTTGGTCAACTTGGCGAACAGGTTGCGACCTTCCTGCGGGCTCTGGGCCATGTTGGCCAGGACGCGGAAGCGGTTCATGCCGTAGTCGCGGTTAAGCAGTTTGATCAGCGCGTAGGCGTCGGTGATCGAGGTCGGCTCGTCGCAGACCACCAGCAACACTTCCTGGGCTGCGCGAACGAAACTGACTACCGAGTCACCAATACCCGCAGCGGTGTCGATCACCAGTACGTCGAGGTTGTCGCCGATGTCGCTGAACGCCTGAATCAGGCCGGCATGCTGGGCCGGGCTCAGGTGAACCATGCTCTGGGTGCCGGAAGCGGCCGGCACGATGCGGATCCCGCCGGGGCCCTGCAACAGCACGTCGCGCAGCTCGCAGCGGCCTTCGATCACGTCGGCCAGGGTGCGTTTGGGGGTCAGGCCCAGCAGAACGTCGACGTTCGCCAGCCCCAGGTCGGCGTCCAGCAGCATGACCCGACGGCCAAGCTCTGCCAGCGCCAGGGACAAGTTCACTGACACATTAGTCTTGCCGACGCCACCTTTGCCGCCGGTCACCGCGATCACCTGTACGGGATGCATGCTGCCCATGTTATTTCTTTACCTTGTCTTGCATAGACGGAGGCCACATTACTGGCTGCGCGTTCACAACCGGAACAATGCATGGCAGACCATCGATGTAGGTACAAAAACGGTTCATTACCTCAGCCAACCTGCTTGGTCGGACTGTGGTAGATATCAGCGAACATGTCAGCCATGGCTTCTTCGCTGGGTTCTTCCTGCATTTGCACACTGACGGCGCGGCTGACCAGTTGATGACGGCGCGGCAGATGCAGATCATCCGGAATACGCGGCCCATCGGTCAGGTAGGCGACCGGCAGTTCGTGACTGATCGCCAGGCTCAGCACTTCGCCAAGGCTGGCCGTCTCATCCAGTTTAGTCAGGATGCAGCCGGCGAGCCCGCAACGCTTGTAACTGTGATACGCGGCGGTTAGAACCTGTTTCTGGCTGGTGGTTGCCAGCACCAGATAATTTTTCGACCGAATGCCACGACCGGCCAGACTTTCCAGCTGCATGCGCAGCGCCGGATCGCTGGCTTGCAGGCCGGCGGTATCGATCAGCACCACGCGTTTGCGCAGCAGTGGATCCAGCGCCTGCACCAGGGACTGGCCCGGATCGACGTGGGTCACCGACACATTGAGGATGCGACCCAGAGTCTTGAGCTGCTCCTGCGCGCCGATACGGAAACTGTCCATGCTCACCAGCGCGATGTTCTGCGCGCCGTACTTGAGCACGTAACGGGCGGCCAGTTTGGCCAGGGTAGTGGTTTTGCCCATGCCGGCAGGACCGACCATGGCAATCACCCCACCCTCTTCCAGCGGCTCGACTTCCGGTACGGCAATCATCCGCGCCAGGTGCGCCAGCAGCATGCGCCAGGCCTGACGGGGTTCGTCGATCTCGGTGATCATCGACAGCAGATCACGGGACAGCGGGCCGGACAAACCGATGCGTTGCAGACGACGGTACAGATTGGCCTGAGCCGGACGGCTGCCTTGCAGCTGGTTCCAGGCCAGGGTGCCGAGTTGCACTTCCATCAGTTCGCGCAGGCTGTTGAGCTCGAAACGCATCGAGTCCAGAGCACGCGGATCAACGCCAGCGGAAACCGCTGCAGGCGCCGGTGCCGGACGGGCCGGAGCTTCGTAGGTCGGTTCGGTCAGCGGTTCGGCAGCGGTCAGCGGCAGGCCGGCCGTCAACGGCAGCCCGGCGAACAGCTGGCGATTGGTGTTGCCGTCGGCTTCGCCACGCAGGCTCAGTTCGGCCTGGGCGGTGACGATGCGCGACTGGGTCTTGCGCAGTTCATCCTCGAGCTCCATGTTCGGAACACGCGGGGCCAGCGCCGACAGTTTGTAATCGAGCGCCGCCGTCAGCTCGACGCCGCCGGCAATGCGGCGGTTGCCAATGATGGCGGCATCAGCGCCCAGCTCATCACGAACCAGCTTCATGGCCTGACGCATATCGGCGGCGAAAAAACGCTTAACTTGCATAAACCACTACCTCAGCCGTTGGGCCCTACTGTCGCAACGATGGTCACTTGCTTGTTGTCCGGAATTTCCTGGTAGGCCAGCACATGCAGTCCGGGAACTGCCAGGCGACCAAAGCGCGAGAGCATCGCGCGAACCGGGCCTGCTACCAACAGGATCACCGGTTGACCTTGCATTTCCTGGCGCTGCGCCGCTTCGATCAGCGAACGCTGCAGCTTCTCGGCCATGCTCGGCTCCAGCAGAACGCCCTCTTCCGAGCCTTGTCCTGCCTTCTGCAGACTATTGAGCAATATTTGTTCCAACCTTGGCTCCAGCGTGATAACTGGCAGCTCCGACTCAGTCCCTACAATGCTTTGGACGATGGCGCGGGATACGCCGACCCGCACAGCGGCCACCAAAGCGGCGGTATCTTGACTCTTGGCGGCATTGTTGGCGATGGCTTCGGCAATGCTGCGGATATCGCGCACTGGCACGTGTTCGGCCAGCAACGCCTGCAACACCTTGAGCAGTTGCGACAGCGTAACCACGCCCGGCACCAGCTCTTCAGCCAGTTTCGGCGAGCTCTTGGCCAGCAATTGCATCAATTGCTGCACTTCTTCGTGGCCGATCAGTTCACTGGAGTGCTTGTACAGAATCTGGTTCAAGTGAGTCGCAACCACGGTGCTGGCGTCGACCACGGTATAACCGAGCGATTGCGCCTGGGCGCGCTGGCTGACTTCGATCCACACCGCCTCGAGGCCGAAAGCCGGATCTTTGGCGGTAATGCCGTTGAGCGAGCCGTAGACCTGACCCGGGTTGATCGCCAGTTCGCGATCCGGATAGATCTCGGCCTCGGCCAGGATCACGCCCATCAGGGTCAGGCGATAGGCGCTCGGCGCCAGGTCGAGGTTGTCGCGGATGTGCACGGTCGGCATCAGGAAGCCCAGATCCTGCGAGAGCTTCTTGCGCACGCCCTTGATCCGCGCCAGCAATTGCCCGCCCTGATTGCGGTCCACCAACGGAATCAGGCGGTAGCCGACTTCCAGGCCGATCATGTCGATCGGAGTCACGTCGTCCCAGCCCAGCTCCTTGGTTTCCATGGCGCGGGCCGGCGACGGCAGCAGTTCCTGTTGACGCTTGACCTCTTCCAGCGCGATGACCTTGGCCACGTTCTGCTTCTTCCAGAACAGGTAAGCGCCACCGGCAGCCAGTGCAGCCATGGTCAGGAACGAAAAGTGCGGCATGCCCGGCACCAGGCCCATGACCGCCATCAGACCGGCAGCCACCGCCAGCGCTTTGGGCGAGGCGAACATCTGGCGATTGATCTGCTTGCCCATGTCTTCCGAGCCGGAAGCACGGGTCACCATGATCGCCGCCGCTGTAGATAACAACAGTGATGGCAATTGCGCCACTAAACCGTCACCGATGGTCAGCAAGGCGTAAACCTTGCCCGCGTCAGCGAAAGTCATGTTGTGCTGGAAGATACCGACGGCCATGCCGCCGATCAGGTTGATGAACAGAATCAGCAAACCGGCGATGGCGTCACCGCGCACAAACTTGCTGGCACCGTCCATCGAACCGTAGAACTCGGCCTCTTGGGCCACTTCCTGACGACGGGCCTTGGCCTGCGCCTGATCGATCAGACCGGCGTTGAGGTCGGCGTCGATCGCCATTTGCTTGCCGGGCATCGCATCAAGGGTGAAACGCGCGCTCACCTCGGAAATCCGCCCGGCACCTTTGGTTACCACGACGAAGTTGATGATCATCAGGATCGCGAAAACCACGATACCGACCACGTAGTTACCGCCGATCACCACCTCACCGAAGGCCTGAATCACCTTACCGGCAGCAGCGTGGCCGTCCTGACCGTGGAGCATCACCACCCGCGTCGACGCCACGTTCAGCGCCAGTCGCAACAGCGTCGCCACCAGCAGGATCGTCGGGAACACCGCAAAATCCAGCGGCCGCAAGGCGTACACGCAGACCAGCAGCACGACGATCGACAGGGCAATGTTGAAGGTGAAGAACACGTCGAGCAGGAACGGCGGCACCGGCAACATCATCATCGCCAGCATGACCAGCAGCAACAGCGGCACACCCAGATTGCCTCGACTGAGGTCGGCAACATTCGAGCGAGCAGTGTTGAATAACTGAGAGCGATCCACCGGTTTTCCCCGTTCCTTTAAAGCAAACTTTTGACGCCCGAAGCGGGCGCAGGGCGGCTACTGCAAGAAGCCTTCCAACTTTTGCCAAGGCGTGAAACAGAGGGGGTGATGAATGCACAAAGGGGCGGCACGCACGTCGTGCGCCCGCCCCTGTTCAGCGATGTTCACTGAGATGAAATCCCGATAGTCAACTGGCTACCGGAATGTGCGCCGAAGTGATCGGACCGAAAGAGAGGGCTGCATTATCCAGATAGCGCGTGCCCCTGAACACGCTGTGACCACCAACATCGACAACGTCCTCCTCCGTATACATCAGTACCACCATGGTGACAGGCGCGACATCAGTGGACTTCGCATGACCCTCCATCAGATTCAATGACCATTCGAAACGCATGAATGGCAGGTCGCTGATTTCAATCGGAGGAGCCCCCGCATCCAGCCGAAAGTACTGCCGCGTCGTGATGCGCAATTGGTTGCCGACTACCGTGAACGAGGGTTTTCCATATCGTTGTTCTACGGGCCCGCCATTACTCGCCCACTGGTCCATGTAATGACCGGGGTCGGTAAATAGAGCGAACAACGACGGGTTATCGCGGATATTACCGGCTGCGCCAAAGAAGTCGTTGTAGGAGTGGTGATACGCAAACCCGGCCAGTTCAGGCCGGATCGCATTGCTGGGATTATCCAGATAACTCGGAATGAACTGATTGGCCATGACCAGAAAGTTGAGAAAGTCCAGCTTCAGGTCGAACGTCACCTCATAGAAAATGGCCCGCTCGCCTGCGTCCCTTTCCAGCTTCCCTGAAACGAACTCCATCTCCATGCCCGGCAGTTTTCGGTAAACGCGACTTGTCATGATCTACCCCGGATTTCCAGTGAATGAGTTATCAACCACTGCGTTCGCAGAGTGCGAACAGGCAACGGCGTGAATTCCGGATTTATAAGGCGCCTGGGAACAACACGCGTCTACTGTCAGAACTAACAGGTCGCGGGACATTTCAGACCGACGGCACCCATTGTCTTTTAAACGCTGGTGTTTAAACGAAACCTTCAGACACGCCTTACAGGCTACGAATTCTTGCGCCGCTGCCTACAGCTACGCCAGAATCCGCCGGCTTGTGCGCCTTGGGGGCGGGTTTTATTGTGAGTCGGTCGCTGACGAATCAGCGATCGGGTTTAGCGACTCGAACTTTCTCAGCGCATCAGCGTTCATGGCTTCGTTGTGGGACTCTTCGTCCGCAATTCCGTTATGGCGGCTGTATGCGGGAGACCTTTGGGTCTACCGGGGTGCCTGAGACCGGTTCGCTAACCTGCGTACAGCTGCCACCTTCACTTGTTTAGCGACAGGGGGAAAGTGGCTCCATAACCTCAGGAGCTTCACCATGATCAAACCAACACCCAACCCACCCGAAACCGATCCCGCCTCGCCCTACGAATCCCTCGATTCCAGAAAGCTTCACGAAGCCGCCGACCGCGCCCTCGATCACTATCTCTGCCCGCCCGGCTCCACGCCACCACCGCGCAAAACCCGCAGAATGTACGCCGTCACCGCGGACTTCAAAAACGAAGAGCTGCTGGCCGATGCCTGCGAAACCCTCGCCTCGGCCAGAACAATCGTCAATGACTTCACCCATCTCATGCCCGCCTCGCAGCGCAGGACATTGGTGGGGATTGCGCAACTGATCATGCTCGGCGAGCTGGCAGTGAATCGGGTGCTGGATAATCTGGAATTGCCGAATTAACGCGTCGCCACTGCCGCCCTCCTGTGGGAGTGAGCTTGCTCACGAACGCTGACTTACAGGCAACACATCTTTCCAGACAAAAAGAACCGCCGTTCCGAATCAACCGGGACGGCGGTATTTTCATACAGTACACGACCACTCGTCGCAAAACCGCCGTCACCTGTCAGATCTGTCAGGTGCGAAATTCATCGTTTAGCGCTCTGATAGCTCCTGCCCGTTCCCACCGCGCAGGAGCCTCATCCGTGACCACTTCAACCCCACCGGACAACACCGTTCTCGTCCTCTATCCGCCAATCGTCAATGGCCACACCACGCCCGTAGAAGGTGCGCATATCGGAGTGCCCCTGGTCGCCTATGATCTGGTCACCGATGGTGAAGGCGCTGTCGTTCTCGTCGATCCGCCGCCGACGGGCACCATGAATCCCGGAGACATCATGGAGCTTTGGCTTGAGGGGGAACCGGCAGCACTGGACAGCGAAACCATTGTCGATCCGAACGCACGCACCACGCTGCGTATTCCCAAGGGTCGACTACATCCGGACCGGGTCAACAAGCTGTACTACACGATCAGGCGTGGAAGCAGCAATTTAGGGACGTCCACGCCCCCGCTCGAAATACTCTATAACCGCATCCGCCCCGGCCTGAAGGATCGCCTGACCGACCCCGGTGGCCACTCCGAACTCAAATTGCTACTGCCCGATGAGATCAAGAACGGCGTCGGCCCGGATTTCGTCAGCGCCGAGGTGTGCGTTGCCTATCCATATTGCCGGGCGTATGACCTCATCACCCTCAAGTGCAATGGCGAACTGCTGGAGCCCAAGCCCAGGGTCAATCGGAATCAGGCGCCGCAACCGCCGAATCCCGGTGACGAAATCCCCATTACCATTTGCTTCACCATCACCCGCGCCTTTCTGGACAAGGCGAAACGTCAGGACAAAAAACTGCATTTCTCCCACACCGTCACCGATCAGCTCGGCAACGGCCCGGACACCGATGCGCCGTGGTCGCCCGTGCAGAGTGTGGATGAGGATCTGGATGGCGTCTTACTTCCAATGCCAATTCTGCTTGAACGTAAAGAGGACTATCCCGGTGATGACGCGAGCATCATTGATCTGGAAAAACTGGCGGGTAATCCATTGCTGCTGGTCGTGATCACCAAAGACAACCGCTTTGTGGTGGGTGACGAGATTGTGGCGACCTATACCACTACAGGGCAATCCGACCCCGTGGTAGTCCGGGGCAAAGTCGAAGAGGATCCCTTCACTGGGAAACTGCCCTGTTTCCTTGAAGTGCCCAATGACAAGGTCTTCGCTGGCAGCAAGGTGACTGCGAATTATGAATTGCACAGGCCCACAGTTGGTTTGGTGGGGATTTCCAACATGGCTACCGCAACGGTGACAGGGACAGCCCCGGTCAATCTGAAGCCGCCAACACTGGTGGCACCGGCGACCAACCCCATTGATGTGCTGGCCTACGAAAACGGAGTCACCGTGCGCGTCGAGCACCTGTCAGCATTGCCGGGTGACCAGGCTCGGTTGCTGGAAGTTAACCCGTTACCCGGCGCAGAACCCTTTCCATTACTGACACTCAACCAGAACAAGCGCGCCAACTTCAAACTTGCCCCAGCGTTTCTCGTGGCACGGCGCGGGACAGCCATCAAGTTACGCTGGGAATTGATTCGAGGAGGAGAACCCGAAGGCGAATCGACTGATTTGACGCTGACCATCCGATCTATCGCCGAGGATGATCCGCGCTTGCCGACACCCAATATCGCCGGCAATACGAGTTCAGAGCTGAAGGTTCAAGAACTCACAACAGATGCGCGGATTCTCGCAGGGAAATGGCCGCTGTTCGTGCCAGGGCAACCGATCTGGGTGACCTGTTCAGGCTTTGACAAGAATGGGGATCCCGTCAACAAAGACGTCAGGTCGGGAGAGCCCAATGACTCACCGGATGGATTGTCGGTGCTCGCGCCGGTTGAGTGGTTGAAAACACTAAAAGATGGAAGTGAGCTGACGATTGCCTGTGCGGTCAATCTGGACGGATCTGCAATTGAAGCTAAACCGGTGAGTTTTCCGCAACGCTCTTACATAATAAAAAGTTCCATTTCAATATATGAAAACTTTGACAGCGCTCCGAAACAGAATATCTATGAAAATGAACCTCTAACACTTGATACCGGCCTGACTATAAATGTATTAAAAAATGCAACCGGTATTCATTATAACGCAATACTTACCGACCCATCCCCTCCAAGACTTCAGACTATGCAGATTACTGCCGGCTCGATAGTCAAATTTAGTTGGGAGGGCCTTGCGACCACAATAAAACTCGAGGTTCGTCAATCTATCAGACCGAGCACTATTATTTTCCTTGACCCCAGCGGTAACACAATAGAAACCAGGCAACTTCCTTATCGCTACAGTTACGACCTAATCCCAGTTGATTTTGAATATAAAGCGCCTGCAGGACAATATATTTCGCACTTTCAGATCAATGCAGCGCCAACAAACACCGGTATCGTCGAACCACGCTGGTTCTATCTAGATGACCTTACGATAAACTAAAAAAAGGGGACGTAAAAAAGGGGACGTATTTGAATGGCACTTACTTAACATGTTTAGCAGGAGAAAAAAGGGGACGTATTTATTTACCAGCAAATTCGCTCCCACAGAGAAATGCATTCCAGATGTGGGAGCGACGATTCGACCTGCTCGCGAAAGCGACCTCACAAACAACACAGCTCATCGGGCATAAAAAAACCGCCACCGGATTCAACCGGATGGCGGTTTTTTTGTTTCATCAGCATCAGGAATCGCGCCGCAGATCCGGCGGGATCGGCAGGTCGTCCTTGAGCGGTTCCGGGAACTTGCCCTTGCCCGCGCGGTGCTGGCGGATCTGGTAGACGTAAGCCAGCACCTGGGCGACCGCCAGGTACAGGCCACCGGGGATTTCTTCTTCCAGCTCCGTGGAGTAATAGATCGAACGCGCCAGCGCTGGCGATTCGAGGAGCATGACGTTATTGGCCACGGCGATTTCGCGGATCTTCAGCGCCAGGAAGTCGCTGCCCTTGGCCAGCAGCATCGGCGCCCCGCCCTTCTCGGCGTCGTACTTGAGCGCCACGGCGTAGTGGGTCGGGTTGGTGATGACCACGTCGGCATCCGGGATCGCCGCCATCATCCGCCGTTGCGACATCTCGCGCTGGAGCTGGCGAATGCGCTGTTTGACCTCCGGCCGCCCCTCTTGATCCTTGTGTTCGTCGCGCACTTCCTGCTTGGTCATCTTGAGCTTCTTGATGCTCTCCCAGATCTGCACGGGCACGTCGACGGCGGCGATGATGATCAACCCGCACGCCAGCCACAGGGAACTCCAGCCCACCAGTTGCAAGCTGTGGATGATCGCCCGATCCAGCGGCTCGTGGGCGATGCGCAGCAGATCGTCGATGTCCGCATTGAGTACCACCAGCGCGACGCCCAAGGTGATAAGGAACTTGGCCAGCGCCTTGAGCAGCTCGACCACGGCCTTCATCGAGAACATCCGCTTGAGGCCCGCCGCCGGGTTCATCCGGCTGAACTTGGGTGCCAGCGAACCGGCGGCGAACAGCCAGCCACCCAGCGCGATCGGCCCGAGGAAAGCCGCCAGCAACAGAGTGATCATGATCGGCTGAATCGCCAGCAAAGCCTGCAAACCGGAGTTCATCAGGAACGTCGCCATGGAGCGCTCGTCCATGATCACTTCCCGCGACAGCATGAAGTTCTGGCGCATCAGGTCCATCAATTCCTGCGCCAGCATCCCGCCAAAAATCAGCAGCGCGGCAGAGCCGGCGAGCATGATCGCCAGGGTGTTGAGCTCCTTGGAACGCGCAATCTCACCCTTTTCCCGGGAGTCCTTTTTGCGCTTCTCCGTGGGGTCTTCTGTTTTGTCCTGACCGCTTTCGCTCTCAGCCATGACTCAGCGCGCCTGTGCCAGTTCGCGTAAAAACTGCAAGGCCTCGGTGGCCAGCGGTTGATACTGATTGAGAATGTCCGCCAGCCCGACCCAGACGATGAACAGGCCGAGTACGAGGGTCAGCGGAAAGCCGATGGAGAAAATGTTGAGCTGTGGCGCAGCGCGGGTCATCACACCAAAGGCGATGTTGACCACCAACAGCGCGGTGACCGCCGGCAGCACCAGCAACAACGCGGCGCCCAGCACCCAGCCGAGTTTGCCGGCCAACTCCCAGTAATGCGTGGTCATCAGCCCGCCGCCGACCGGCAGCGTGGTGAAGCTTTCCGTGAGCACTTCGAACACCACCAGGTGCCCGTTCATCGACAGGAACAGCAAGGTCACCAGCATCGTGAAGAACTGCCCGATCACCGCCACCGACACGCCGTTGGTAGGGTCGATCATCGACGCGAAGCCCATGCCCATCTGGATCGCGACGATCTGCCCCGCCACCACAAAGGCCTGAAAGAACAACTGCAAGGAGAAACCCAACACCGCACCGACCAGAATCTGCTCGGCGATCAGCAGCAGGCCGCTGAGGTCCAGAGGACTGACCGCCGGCATCGGCGGCAGGTTGGGCGTGATCACCACGGTGATCGCAAAAGCGAAGTAAAGACGGATCCGCCGGGGCACCAGCGTGGTTCCGAAGACCGGCATCACCATCAACATCGAGGCGACGCGAAACAGCGGCAGCATGAACGTCGCCACCCAGGTGCTGATCTGGGTATCGGTCAGCTGAAGCAGCGATTGCATGGCTTAGCCGATGACCATCGGAATGTTTTTGTACAACTGGGTGATGTATTCCATGAACGTCTGCACCAGCCACGGGCCGGCGACGATCAGCGTCACCAGCATCACCAGCAGACGCGGCAGGAAGCTCAGGGTCTGTTCGTTGATCTGGGTGGCGGCCTGGAACATTGACACCAGCAGGCCCACCAACAGACTCGGCACCACCAGGATCGCCACCATCATGGTGGTCAGCCACAGGGCCTCGCGAAAGATGTCGACCGCTACTTCTGGCGTCATGGCGATACACCTCCGAAACTGCTGGCCAGGGTGCCGATGATCAGCGCCCAGCCATCCACCAGCACGAACAGCATGATTTTGAACGGCAGCGAGATGATCAGCGGCGACAGCATCATCATACCCATCGCCATCAGCACGCTCGCGACCACCAGGTCGATGATCAGGAACGGGATGAAGATCATGAAGCCGATCTGGAACGCGGTCTTCAGTTCAGACGTCACGAACGCCGGCACCAGAATCGTCAGCGGCGCCTGATCCGGCGTCGCGATGTCGGTGCGCTTGGACAGGCGCATGAACAGCTCCAGGTCGCTGGAGCGGGTCTGGGCGAGCATGAAGTCCTTGATCGGCACCTGAGCCTTTTCCACCGCCTGCTGAGCTGTCAGCTTTTCCGCGAGGTACGGCTGCAAGGCATCGTTGTTCACACGATCGAACACTGGCGCCATGATGAACAGCGTCAGGAACAGCGCCATGCCGGTGAGGATCTGGTTCGACGGTGTCTGCTGCAAGCCCAGGGCCTGACGCAGGATCGAGAAGACGATGATGATCCGGGTGAAACTGGTCATCAGGATGACGGCGGCCGGAATGAAGCTCAGCGCCGTCATGATCAGCAGGATCTGCAGGCTGACCGAATACTCCTGCGCGCCCTCGGCATTGGTGCCCAAAGTGATCGCCGGGATCGACAACGGATCGGCGGCGAATGCCAGCGGCGCGGCCAACATCAAGGCCAGGGTCAAGACGATGCGCAACGCACCCATTACTTCTTATCCTTCTGATCCTTGCCGAGGATCTTCAACAGATGCTGGGCAAATTCCGGAGTCGCTTTGTCGGCGGTGCTCGGCACCTCGACCGGCTCTTTGAGCACGTGCAGCGCAGTGATGGTTCCGGGGCTGAGACCCAGCAGGATCTGCTCGTTGCCGACCTGCACCAGCATCAGACGGTCACGCGGCCCGAGCGCGCGGGAACCGATCAACTCGATCACCTGGCCCTTGCCGGCGGGACCTGCCTGCTGCACCCGGCGCAACAGCCAGGCGAGGAAGAAAATCAACCCCAGCACCAGCAACAGACCCAGCACCAGTTGCGTCAGCTGACCCGCCACGCCGCTGTTGACGGCCGGCGCAGCCGCCGCTGCCGTGGTCGCCACCGGCTCGGCCGCCAGCACGCTGAACGGCAACGCCAGTGCCAGGCCGAACAACGCCCCCAGAAGCTTTTTCACTCAGCGCAGCTTCTTGATGCGTTCGCTCGGGCTGATCACGTCGGTCAGACGGATGCCGAACTTTTCGTTGACCACCACCACTTCACCGTGAGCGATCAGGGTGCCGTTGACCAACACGTCCAGCGGCTCGCCGGCCAGACGATCGAGCTCGATCACCGAACCCTGGTTGAGTTGCAGCAGGTTGCGGATGTTGATGTCGGTGCTGCCCACTTCCATCGAGATCGACACCGGGATGTCGAGAATCACGTCCAGGTTCGGACCGTCGAGGGTCACTGGATCGTTGTTCTTCGGCACGCTGCCGAACTCTTCCATCGGCAGACGGTTGGAGCTCGAAGCACCTGCATCGGCGGCCAGCAGCGCGTCGATGTCGGCCTGCCCGGCTTCACCGGTTTCTTCCAGGGCGGCAGCCCATTCATCGGCCAGTGCCTGATCGTCCTGGGTGTTCATATCGTCGTTCATCATTTGTCCTCGGCGGGCAAAAAACCGGTAAAAGAATCAGGGAGTGAGGGCGCCGTTTCAGCGGCGCTCGATCGGCTCGATCACTTGCAACGCGAGGTTGCCTTTGTGCGAGCCCATCTTGACCTTGAAGGCCGGCACACCGTTGGCGCGCATGATCATGTCTTCCGGCATCTCGACCGGAATCACGTCACCCGGTTGCATGTGCAGGATGTCGCGCAGTTTCAACTGGCGGCGGGCCACGGTGGCACCGATCGGCACGTCGACGTCGAGCACGTCCTGGCGCAGGGCATTGACCCAGCGTTCGTCCTGGTCGTCGAGGTCCGACTGGAAACCGGCGTCGAGCATTTCGCGCACCGGCTCGATCATCGAGTACGGCATGGTCACGTGCAGATCGCCGCCACCGCCGTCGAGTTCGATGTGGAACGTGGAAACCACGATCGCTTCGCTCGGGCCGACGATGTTGGCCATGGCCGGGTTCACTTCCGAGTTGATGTACTCGAAGTTGACTTCCATGATCGCCTGCCAGGCTTCCTTCAAGTCGACGAACGCCTGCTCCAGCACCATGCGCACCACGCGCAGCTCGGTCGGGGTGAATTCACGCCCTTCGATCTTGGCGTGACGGCCGTCGCCGCCGAAGAAGTTGTCCACCAGCTTGAACACCAGTTTGGCGTCGAGGATGAACAGCGCGGTGCCGCGCAGGGGTTTGATCTTGACCAGGTTGAGGCTGGTCGGCACGTACAGCGAGTGCACGTATTCGCCGAACTTCATCACCTGTACGCCACCGACGGCAACGTCCGCCGAGCGGCGCAGCATGTTGAACATGCTGATGCGGGTGTAGCGGGCAAAACGCTCGTTGATCATTTCCAGAGTCGGCATGCGTCCACGGACGATGCGATCCTGGCTGGTCAGGTCGTAGCTTTTGACACTGCCGGGTTCGGCAGCGTTATCGGTCTGTACCAGACCATCGTCGACACCATGCAACAGCGCGTCGATTTCATCCTGGGACAGCAGATCCTGCACGGCCATGTCGTGTTCCTACTGCAGTACGAAATTAGTGAAAAGCAACTGTTCGATCACCACTTTGCCCAGCTCTTTCTGCGCCACTTCCTGGACGCTGGCTGTGGCCTTCTGGCGCAACATCTCTTGACCGACCGGGGTCGCCAGCGTGGCGAAATCCTGACCGGAGAAGAGCATCACCAGGTTGTTGCGGATCACCGGCATGTGCACTTTGAGCGCTTCCAGATCCGCCTGATTGCGCGCCAGCATGGTGATGCTCACCTGCATGTAGCGCTGACGGCCGTTCTGGTTGTAGTTGGCCACGAAGGCCGGCGCCATCGGCTCGAAAATCGCCGGTTGCTTGCCGACCGGGGCCGCTTCGGCCGCCGCCTCGGGCTTGCTCTGGGCACTGTGCATGAAGAACCACGTCGCCCCCACGGACGTGCCGATGGCCAGCAACAGACCCAGCACGATCATGATGATCAGCTTGAGTTTGCCTTTGGTTGCGGGGTCTTTTACTGCTGCAGCTTCGCTCTTCGCCATGCCAATAATCCGTCACTAATCGGGTTTTCACAGTCGCACGGCAAGGCAAGAGCAAGTGTTATGCCAGAAGTGTAGGTAGTAGCGGAGACAACGCTGAAGTCAAAAGCAACCCTCACCCCAGCCCTCTCCCGGAGGGAGAGGGAGCCGATCGAGTTGTCTTGTCGTGATATATCGACCTGAGGCACCGAGTCGACTTGGATTCAGCCCAAACAATCAGGTTAGCGAGCATCTCAAGCATCCCCCAATCAGTTCCCTCTCCCTCCGGGCGGTCCGACGTTTCGGGAGGGCTAGGGTGAGGGGCTTTTGATTTGATCAGGCGTAGTAGTCGACGGCGCTGGAGCCGATCACGTGAGTGGCGGTGGCCGCCGCTTCAGCGACCGCCGCTGGCGTCAACTCTTCTTCAGCCGAATCCAGGCGACCGCCGGCAGCGCTGGTGCGACCACTCTGCCCCTGCTGCGCCTGTTCCTGGCCCTGGCCCTGGCCCTGCCAACCACGATTCTGGTCGGACACGTTGACGTCGACCTGCCCCATGCCTTGCTGGTTGAACATGTCGCGCAGGCGGTGCATCTGACCGTCGAGGGCTTCACGCACGCTCGGATGCGCGCTCATGAAGGTCACTTGGGTCTGCTGGTCCGGCACCATGTTCACCCGGATATCCAGACGCCCAAGCTCCGCAGGCTGCAATTGGATGTCGGCGGCCTTCAGGTTATTGCTCGACAGGTACATGACCCGGTTGACCACTTCTTCGGTCCAGCCGTTCTGGTGCATGGCAATCGGTTGGTTCACCGGCACCGCGTTGGCGGTTTTCGGCGTGGCCGCCTGGGTCAGCGCCGCCAGACGGTTGGCGAAATCATCCACGCGGGTGTCGCTGGTGGCGGTCTTCAGGTCCTTCAGGCCGTCATCGATCAAACCGCTGAACGCCTTCTCGCCGCCCTGGCTGGTGCTGTCCTTGTCAGCCTGCACATCCAGCATGCTGGCCATACCGGCAGCGAAGTTCTGCGCCGAGGTCAACTCACCGTCGGCCTGCGCCTGGGCCGGGGTGGCCTTGGGCTGGGACTGGCTGGAAGCGGAAATGTGACCGCTCTGCTCCATAGCCAGGCGCACGGCGGGAAGCGAATCCAGCGGATCCGCCTCGGGGTCGAAGGCCGGGTCAGTGGCCGGCGCCGGATCCTTGACCATTCCTGGCAATGCCGCCACGGCAGGTTTGTCGGTTTCCGGTTGCGCAGCTGTCTCGACGACCGACGTGTCCACCACCGGTGCCGTGACGACGGGCTCCACCGCCGCCACCAGTGCCGGGTCCACCGGCGCCGTTTCGGCAACGGGGGCCGGCGCTGTTTCAGCCGTTTCGTCATCGGCCGTGGTCTTGTCGTCCGTTGCCGCCGTCGTCGGTTTGTCGGCGGGCAAGGCTTTGCCGCTATCGGCAACCGCCGGCGTCGGGGCGGCAGACTGATCCTTGCCGAGGTCTTTCTTGCCAGTGTTGTCGGCAACCTTGTCACGGGCAGGCTTGAGCGAATTGTCGACGGTCACCGAGGGCTTGTTCGCGCCCTGGTCGGCGAACACCTGAGCGAAGCTGGAGGCCTTGTCCCCGGGCTCTGCGGCCACTGCCGATGATTTGGCCGAGGCAGCTTGCGCCTTGGCCTGGGCGGCGGTCTGAAGAAGAATGTTGGGGCTTGCAGGCATGGCACGGTCTCCGCTGCACTGGGATCGTAGGTACAGTTGGGATAGATGACTGCAAGTGCCGGGCCAGTTTCGCCAGGAAACCTGCAAAACCGCCCGACGGCAGAATCAGTGCGTCAGCGAGCGCTGTCGCTCGGCGACATAAACGGGCCGCACATCCGCGAATTCGCTATGGATGTCGGCAACCAGTTTGATGATTTCAGAAGGGCTTTTGTCTTTGGCATGCTGTTCCAGCTCCTGGCACAGCACCGCAAGACGGGTCGCGCCCATGTTGCTGCTGCTGCCCTTGAAGCTGTGCGCAACGGAAGACAATGCGTCGGCATCGGCAGTCTGCTGCAACTCCCGCAGGCGATTTTCGGAATCGGCAAGAAAGGTATCCAGCAGTTCCGGATAGCTGTCTTCCATCACTTCCCGCAGCGCACTCAGCGCTTCGTGGTCCACATGTGTATCAGCCACTTGTTCACTCCTTGATCAAGAATGCGCGGATTATGCCAGAGCCTCCCAGAAAAACTCCACGCGGGCACTGCGACCATCGTCTGACCAGCTGGCATTTCGGGCCAATTGCCGGATCAGACTGACACCGCGCCCCGACAGACGGACATCGTCGAGCGGCCGCTCCATCACGCGCGCGACGTCGAATCCCTGGCCGCTGTCTTCGACTCGCACCACCAGACAACCACCCTCGCCTTCCGGCCGCACCTGCAAATGCACCCGCACGTAACCGTCCTGCAGGGCCTCGAGGCGCGCATTGCGCTGCTCGTAATAATGGGCGAAACCCGAGGCATCGCGCTTGAGGCCCGAGTCCAGGCCCAGTACACCATGCTCCAGCGCGTTGGAATAAAGCTCGGCCAGCACGCTGTACAGTGCGCCACTCTGCGCCCGCAAGCCATGCACCTCAAGCAGCAACTGCAACAGGTAAGGCAACGGATTGAAGCGCTTGAGCGTGGCGCCGCGAAATTCGAAGCTCACCGACCAGTCCAACGGACAGGACTGGCCGCTGTCGGAATACACCGGCGCCGATGGATTGATCTGCTCGGCCTCCAGCAGGCTGACTTCGACCATGCTCACATCGTCCCGGGCCTCACCGCGAAAGTCCTGCAACGCCTGCTCGATGTCCTCGAACAGCCGATCCGGCTGGCGATTGGCAGCGAACACCTGGTGCAGGCGCTCGACACCAAACAACTGATCGTTGGCATCGCAGGTGTCGATGACCCCGTCCGAGAGCAGGAACACCCGATCACCCACCGCCATCGGGTGAACCTCGGTGCGGTCATCGAAAGTCTGCGGGCTGAGCACCCCCAGCGGCAGGTGGCGTGCCGCCAGCGGCGTGCGCTCCCCGGTGGCGAGACAATGCAGATAGCCGTCGGGCATGCCGCCGTTCCAGACCTCCACCGAGCGCCGCTGAAAACTCAGGCACAACAGCGTCGCGCAGCAGAACATGTCCACCGGCAGGATGCGCTTGAGCTTGGCGTTCATTTCCCGCAGGGTCTCGGCCAGGCCGTAACCCTTGGCCGTCATGCCATAGAACACCTCGGCAAGCGGCATGGCGCCGACCGCCGCCGGCAAACCGTGACCGGTGAAATCACCGAGCAACACATGCATGTCGCCGGCCGGGGTGTACGCGGCCAACAACAGGTCGCCGTTGAACAGCGCATAGGGTGATTGCAGGTAACGGATGTTCGGTGCACTCAGGCAACCGGAATGCGCGACCTTGTCGAACACGGCCTTGGCGACCCGCTGCTCGTTGAGCAGATAGTCGTGGTGTTTGGCGATCAGATCGCGCTGCTGAAGAACCGTGGCCTGTAAACGTCGCAAGCGATCCATCGCCTTTATTTTGGCGGCGAGGATCACCTGGTTGTAAGGCTTCGCCAGAAAGTCGTCACCGCCGGCCTCAAGGCAACGGGCCAGGGCTTCACTTTCCGTCAGCGACGTGAGGAAGATGATCGGCACCAGGTTCTCACCCGCCAGCTTCTTGATCTGGCGTGCGGCTTCAAACCCGTCCATCACCGGCATCATGGCGTCCATCAATACCAGATGCGGTTTTTGCCGGATAAAGGCTTCAACCGCCTCCGCACCGTGAGTGGCCGTCAGCACTTCATGCCCCTGACGACGGACGATGGTCGACAACAACAGCCGGTCAGCGGCGCTGTCTTCGGCAATCAGGATCGTCAGCGGCTCTTGCGGCTGCATGGCCGTCAACTGATGTCGAACAGTTTGTCGAAGTTGGAGATGGCGAGGATCTTGCGCACGTCCGAATTGCTGTTGACCACCCGCACATCCGAGTCGTCACCGCCGGCGTGATCACGCAACAGAAGCAACATGCCCAGGGCCGAACTGTCGAGATAGGTGGCATCCTTGAGATCCACCACGATGGAGTCAGGCTTTTTAGTGAGCCGCTCGTAGGACTCGCGAAATTCCTGATGGCGACCGAAGTCGAATCGGCCCTTGACGGAAATCGTCAACTTTTGCCCATCCGCAGACACTTCTGTAACGACTGACATGTACTGGCTTCCTTGTCATTGACGAACCTGTACAAGGTTTAGCACTTGGAGGGGCCATGGGCAAGGCGCGATGGCGTCGGGATCTGTCAGAGATCCGCCCGTCAAAACACCTCGTGCCGCGGCAAACGCTGGGACAACTCGTCCAGCAGCTTCTGTTCGCGCTTGTCTTCGGCGCGCTGGGCTTCGTCGCGGTAGCGTTGTACAAGTTTGCGCAGGCCCTCGACCCGGGCGAATGCCTGTTGCCAGGCGTCACGGGCCTTGTCCAGGTTGTTCTGGTGCCATTGCAGGCTCTGGCGCTGCTGATCGACGGCGGTGTCGAGTTGCGCCAGGAAGCCCTGAAAACCCAGCAGCCATTGGCCGGTCACGCCGGTGCTGCCGCGCACGATCCACTGCTGCGAATAATCCAGACGAAAGGCGTTGAGGTCGGCGAGTTTGCTCTCGGCGACTTTCACCTGCCCCTGAAAGTAACCCAGACGCTGCACGGCGGTTTTCTCGGCCTTCTCGGCCATGTCCACCACCGGCGCCAGACGCGCGGCTCGACTCAGGGCCATGACCGGTTACCCGCCGGCCGCCGGGGCGAAAATCGTTTCGAGGTACGCCTCGCTTTCACCCAGGCTGATTTTGTCGTTGAGCCCCTGACGCAGGTATCTGACCAGTTGCGGTTGCAGATTGATGGCAAGGTCTGTCTCGCGGTCACCGCCAGCAACATAGGCGCCGACGCTGATCAGGTCGCGACTCTGTTGATAGCGCGACCACAGCTGCTTGAAGTATTGCGCGCGCTGCATGTGTTCCGGCGCCACGACTGCGGGCATCACCCGGCTGATCGAGGCTTCGATATCGATGGCCGGGTAATGCCCTTCCTCGGCCAGCCGCCGGGACAGCACGATGTGCCCGTCGAGTACCCCCCGCGCGGAGTCGGCAATCGGGTCCTGCTGGTCATCGCCCTCGGACAGCACGGTATAGAACGCTGTGATCGAACCACCGCCCTTCTCCGCGTTACCGGCGCGCTCCACCAGTTTCGGCAGTTTGGCGAATACCGACGGCGGATAACCCTTGGTCGCCGGCGGCTCACCGATGGCCAGGGCGATTTCCCGCTGGGCCTGGGCGAAACGGGTCAGGGAATCCATCAGCAACAGGACGTTCTTGCCCTTGTCGCGGAAATATTCGGCGATCCGCGTGCAGTACATCGCCGCACGTAAACGCATCAGCGGCGCATCGTCCGCCGGCGACGCCACCACCACGGAGCGCTTGAGGCCTTCTTCACCGAGGATGTGCTCGATGAACTCTTTAACTTCCCGACCCCGCTCACCGATCAGGCCGACGACGATAATGTCGGCCTCGGTGAAGCGGGTCATCATGCCCAGCAACACGGATTTACCGACACCGGTACCGGCGAACAGACCCAGACGCTGACCGCGACCGACCGTCAACAATCCGTTGATACTACGGATGCCGACGTCCAGCGGTTCGCTGATCGGGTCTCGGTTGAGCGGGTTGATCGTCGGGCCGTCCATCGGCACCCAGTCTTCGGCCTTCATGCCGCCCTTGCCGTCCAGCGCCCGTCCGGCGCCGTCCAGCACGCGACCGAGCATGCTCATGCCCATCGGCAAGCGACCGGTGTCGGCCAGCGGCACCACGCGGGCGCCCGGGGCAATGCCGGCCACGCTGCCGACCGGCATCAGGAACACCTTGCTGCCGGAAAAGCCCATGACTTCGGCTTCCACCTGGGACGGGTGATAGGTGTCGTCGTTGATCACCATGCAGCGGGTGCCCATGGCGGCGCGCAGGCCTTCGGCTTCGAGCGTCAGGCCGACCATGCGCAGCAGGCGCCCTTCGAGAATCGGCGCACCGGCGATTTCGGTGGCCTCGGCGTAGGTGCTCAGGCGCTTGGCGAAGCTGGTGCGTTCAAGGCGCATCGGGGGCGTCCGCGAGCGGCTCTTCTGCGACCGGTGCCGGTTTCGGCGTTTCCGGCAAGTCCAGGCTCAGATCCGGCGCGGCCGGGTGCAGGGCCTGCTCATGCAACTGGTCGAACAGCTTGGACATGACCTGGCTGACGCGGGTTTCGATACTGGCGTCGATCCGGCTGTGGTCGGTCTCGACCCGGCAACCGCCCGGCAGCAGGGTTTCGTCCTCGACGATGCGCCAGGTTTCCTCATGACGTTCGCGCAGGGCTTTGACCTGCTCGAAATCCTGCGGATTGACGTACAGCCGCACATTGCCCACGCCCAGCGGCAACAGCTTGAGCGCGTCGCGCATGACGTGTTCGATCTGCGTCGAGTCGATGGCCAGTTCGCGCTGAATCACCTGTTTGGCGATGTGCTGCACGAGGTCGACCAGCGATTTTTCGATCTGGGTGTCTTGCTCGGCAATAGGCTCGAACAGGTGCGCCATCAGTTGCTCAAGGCTGTCGACCTTGGCCGTCAGGACCACTTCGGCGTCCTGACGCACCTTGAGGGTGGCGCTGTGAAAGCCTTCCTTTTCGCCGATGGCGAAGCCCTCGTTGTAGGCCTCCTGACGGATGCTTTCGAGCTCTTCGAGGGTCAGTGGCTGGACTTCCTCCAGCGGCACTTCTTCCATTTCCGGCGGTTCAGGCTCCGGTTCCGGCTCGGGCTCAGGCGCCGGCGGATCGAAGCTGGGCAAGGCCCAGGTATCGAAACCGCGGACGTCCCGGGCACGGATCAGGTCCGTCACATCGTCGTCATGCTTGTCCATGGGCTTAGATCATTTCCTCGCCGCCCTTGCCACCGAGCACGATTTCTCCGGCTTCGGCCATACGGCGGGCGATGGTGAGGATTTCCTTCTGCGCAGTCTCCACGTCGCTGACGCGCACCGGGCCCTTGGCCTCGAGGTCGTCGCGCAGCAGTTCGGCGGCACGCTTGGACATGTTCTTGAAAATCTTCTCCTTGACGCCTTCGTCCGACCCCTTGAGGGCCAGCACCAGCACATCGGAAGAGACTTCGCGCAACAGTGCCTGGATCCCGCGGTCGTCGACATCGGCCAGGTTGTTGAACACGAACATGAGGTCTTCGATCTGACCGGACAGGTCTTCGTCGACTTCGCGGATCGAGTCCATGAGCTGGCCTTCGATCGAGCTGTCGAGGAAGTTCATGATGTCCGCCGCCCGCTTGATGCCACCCAGGGTGGTGCGCGAAGCGTTCGAGTTGCCGGAGAACTGCTTCTCGAGGATCTGGTTCAATTCTTTCAGCGCGGCCGGCTGCACGGTGTTCAACGACGAGACGCGCAGGATGATGTCCAGACGCACCTTGTGGTCGAAGTTGCCCAGCACTTCACCGGCCTGATCCGGATCGAGGTACGCCACCACGATCGCCTGGATCTGTGGGTGCTCGTAACGGATCACGTCGGCAACGGCGCGCGGCTCCATCCATTTCAGGCTGTCGAGGCCACTGGTGTTGCCGCCCAGCAGAATGCGGTCGATCAGGCCGTTGGCCTTGTCTTCACCCAGGGCCTGGGTGAGCATTTTGCGCACGTAGTCGTCGGAGCCGACGCCCAGGCTGGTCTGGTCGCCGACGATGTCGACGAACTCGCTCATGACCTGCTCGACCTGCTCACGGTGAACGTTGCCCATCTGGGCCATGGCCACGCCAACCCGCTGAACCTCTTTGGGGCCCATGTGGCGCAGCACTTGTGCAGCATCGGTCGAACCCAGGGACAGCAGCAGAATCGCGGCTTTATCGACCCGGGACAGTTTGGCGACGGCGGCTCGGTTATCACTCATCTGCGTTAATCCACTCTTTCACGACCTGGGCCACACGACCCGGGTCTTCTGCCACCAGACTCTTGATTGCGTTCAACTGTGCGTCATAACCCTCGCTCGGGCTCGGCAGCAGAATGCTGGTCGGGCCGCCGAGGCTGACGCGATCGTTGGACAGTTCACCATCCAGACCGCCCATGCCACCGAGTTCCATGTCGCCGCCCAGACCGGCCAGCTCCTTGCTTTTGCCGCCACCGGTGATGTTGTTGAGCACCGGACGCAGCACGCCGAACACCAGCACCAGGATGAACAACACGCCCAGCACTTGTTTGACGATGTCCCAGAACCATGGCTGGGAGTAGAACGGAATGTCGGCGATCACTTCGCCGCGCTCGGCGGAGAACGGCATGTTGATCACGCTGACGCTGTCGCCACGGCTGGCGTCGAAGCCGACGGCGTCCTGTACCAGACGGGTGAAGCGCGCCAATTCGTCGGCGCTCCACGGCGCACGTGTGGTTTCACCGTTGGCCGGGTTGATTTTGACCTGATCGTCCACCACAACCGACACCGACAGGCGATTCAGGCGACCCTGCTGCTGTTTGGTGTGGCTGATGGAGCGGTCGAGCTCGAAGTTCTTGGTGGATTGTTGACGCTTGTCCGCCGGATACGGCGCGAGCATCGGCTGGCCGGTGGCCGGGTCCATGATCTGCTGACCGTTGGCATCAACCAGTGGCTGGCCTGGCTGCACCATGCTCGCCGGGGCGGCGGCGCCACCGGTGGTCTGCGGCGCCGAAGCCGGCGAAGGTGGCTGGTTGCTCAAGGCACCCGGCACACCTTGCGGGCCATTGCTGGCAGTGCGTTGTTCGTTGACCGACTGTTCGCTGCGCAGGGCCGGTTGATCCGGGTTGAACTGCTCGGCGGTCGATTCGACGGCACTGAAATCGACGTCAGCCGAGACTTCAGCCTTGTAGCGATCGTTGCCCAGTACCGGTTGCAGAATGTTGTGCACACGCTGGGTGAGCATGCTTTCCATGCGGCGGCTGTAGTCGAACTGCTTGCCGGCCATGGTCATTTCGGAGTTTTCCGCCTGATCCGACAGCAGGTTGCCCTTCTGGTCGACGACGGTGATCTGCGATTTGCTCAGCTCGGGAACGGAGGTGGCCACCAGATTGATGATGGCGACGACCTGGCCTGGCTCCAGCGAACGACCGGAGTACAGCTCGACCAGTACCGAAGCGCTTGGCTTGCGCTCGTCACGGACGAACACCGAACTTTTCGGGATCGCCAGGTGAACGCGCGCGCCCTTGACGTTGTTCAGGCTGGAAATGGTGCGGGCCAGTTCGCCTTCCAGGCCGCGACGATAACGGGTCGCTTCCATGAACTGGCTGGTGCCCAGACCCTGTTCCTTGTCGAGGATTTCAAAACCGATGTTGCCGTCGCTGGGAGTGACACCAGCGGCCGCGAGCTTGAGCCGCGCACGGGACAGGTCATCGGCCTTGACCAGCAAGGCACCGGAATTCGGTTCGACGGTGTAGGGAATGTCGGCGGAGGCCAGGGTATCCATGACCTGCTTGGCGTCCATGCCGGCAAGGCTGCCGTACAGAGGCCGGTAGTCCGGTTGCTGCGACCACAGCACCACGGCAAAGCCAATCGCCACGCTCGCGGCCAGGCCGACCAACAGGCCCACCTGACGCAGCACGGTCATCTCGGAGAGGTTTTCCAGGAAGGACAGGCCGAACAACGGCGGTTTGCCGTCTATCGGGGTGGCCTTGGCCGGAACGTTATCGGCGACTGCTTCTGCCATGACTCAATCTCGTCCTTAAACCGGCATCTGCATGATGTCTTGATAAGCCTGAACCAGCTTGTTGCGCACCTGGGTCAGAGCCTGGAACGACACGCTGGCCTTTTGCGAGGCAATCATCACGTCCGTCAGATCGACGCCGCTCTTGCCGATCTCGAACGCGTTGGCCAATTGGCTCGACGCCTGCTGGGTATCGTTCACTTTGTTGATGGCTTGACCGAGCATGTCGGAAAAGTTGCTGCCTGCCACTTCCGGGACAGCGGAAGTCGATTTCGGCTTCGACATGGCGTCCATTTGCATGGCCTTCATGTCCATCATCAACCGATTAAATTCAATACCTTGGCTCATGGTCTACTCTCTTGGGCGGCCCGCAATTTTTTGACACTCACTCGGCGGGTACTCAGGTGTTAGCAACAACGGTGCCAGCTCATGGCACCGCTTTCAGAAAAGCCGTTTCAAACGTTTGCGCAACCGGTCAGGTGGCGAACAGGTAGCCTTCGACATCCATGCCCGCATCGCGCATTTGCGCCAGTTTGTAACGCAGGGTGCGCGGGCTGATGCCGAGTTTTTCCGCGGCCTCCTTGCGCCGACCGCGCTCGGTACGCAGGGTGTCGATGATCATCTGGAACTCGCGCCGACGCAGGTCATCGCCCAGCGCACCGGCCGAATCGGCCTCGATTTCGACTTCACGAATGACCGGCGTTGCCGGAACGGCCGCCGGCAATGGAGCGAATAACGCAGGCCCGGAGAGACAGAAATCCTGCGGCTGGATCAAGCCGCCCTGCTGCAGAATCAAGGCCCGCTGGACCGCGTTATCCAGCTCGCGCACGTTGCCCGGCCACGGATAACCGATCAGGCACGCTTGCGCCTCGGGCGAGAACTTCGCCGTCGCATGCTTCATTTTATTGACGTGTTTGGCCAACAGACGCTCGGCCAGCGGCAGGATATCGGCGGTGCGCTCGCGCAACGGACGCCAGGCCAACGGAAATACCGAAAGACGGTAATAGAGGTCTTCACGGAACCGCCCCGCCGCCACTTCACCGGCCAGATTACGGTTGGTGGTCGCCACCACGCGAATATCGAGGGTGATCGGCTTGCGTGCACCGACCCGCTCCACTTCCCGCTCTTGCAACACGCGCAGCAGTTTGGCTTGCAGACCCAGGGGCATTTCGGAAATTTCATCGAGCAGAATGGTGCCGCCGTCCGCCTGTTCGAACTTGCCGGCCTGGGCCGCGATGGCGCCGGTGAACGAGCCCTTTTCGTGACCGAACAGGGTGGCTTCGAGCATGTTGTCGGGGATCGCCGCGCAGTTGATTGCAATGAACGGCTGGCTGGCGCGATGGGATTGCTGGTGGATGTAGCGTGCCAGCACTTCCTTGCCGGTGCCGGACTCGCCGGAAATCAGCACAGTGGAATCGCTGCGCGCGACTCGCGCCGCCAGATCCAGCAATTGAGCACTGGCGGGCTCGACCGCGACCGGGCCTTCGGTATCACTGACGCCAAGGCTGCCCAAGGCGTGACGCGCCACCAGATCCAGCAGAGCCTTGGGTTCGAACGGCTTGACCAGATAATCCGCCGCGCCTTGACGCATCGCATCGACTGCGCGCTCGACCGCACCATGGGCGGTCATCAGCAGCACCGGCAATTGCGGTTGTCGCGCGCGCAGCAGGCCGAGCAATTGATGGCCGTCCATACCCGGCATGTTGACGTCGCTGACCACCAGACTGAACGCTTCGCGCTCGACGGCGCTCAGCGCCTCTTCGGCCGAACCCACTGCGTGATAGTCGTGACCGGCCAGCAGCAGCGTATCGGCCAGCGCTTCGCGCAACGAGCGGTCGTCTTCGACCAGCAGAACCTTGATGCCCATGACCTTCACTCAGCTCCCTGAACAGCAGAAAACAACGGCAGGATGACCTGCGCGCACGTACCGCGCCCGACCCGCGAACGCAGCTGCAATTCTCCCTGATGCGCACGCGCCACGGCCTTGACCACGGTCAGGCCCAGGCCGGTCCCGGTGACTTTGGTGGTGAAAAACGGCTCGCCCAGCCGCGCCAGCACTGCCGCATCAATACCGCTGCCGCTGTCGCTGACACACAAACGCAAGGTGTTGTCGCGGGTATAGCAATGCACCTTCAGACGCACCTCACCGGCACTCGCCTGAATCGCGTTTTCAATCAGATTGAGCAGCGCGCCGACCAGCGTGTCGCGATTGCACAGCAACTCGCCAGCATGGCTGTCGCATTGCCAGCGGATCGGCAGATCCTGCACATGGGTCAGCGCCGCGGCCTGCAGCGACTGCATCAAGGCATTCGGCGTGACACGGTCGGTCAGCGGCAGCTCACCACGGGCGAAGACCAGCATGTCGCGCACCTGATGCTCCAGCTCGTGCAGACGCTCCTTGAGGCGACCGGCAAAACGCTGCTGGGTCGCGACCGGCAGTTCCTGCTCGGTCAAATGACTGGCGTACAGCAACGCGGCGGACAACGGTGTGCGGATCTGATGAGCCAGCGACGCGACCATCCGCCCCAGGGACGACAGGCGCTCGTGGCGCGCCAGCTGATCCTGCAAGTGACGGGTTTCAGTCAGGTCGTTGAGCAGCACCAACTGCCCCGGCTCGGCATCCAGCGAGCGGGTGGCAATCGACAGGCGTCGACCGTTTTTCAAGGAAATTTCGTGACCGTCGTCTTCGCGGGGCGCGAAGCAACGGGTGATGACATGGCGCCACAGCTCGCCTTCCAGCGGCAGACCGAGCAATTCGATGGCGGCAGGGTTGGCCTCGCACACAATGCCGTGGCCGTCGATGACGATGACGCCACCGGGCAACAGGTCGAGGAGGTTTTGCAGACGGTTGGCCAGGCGTTCTTTTTCCGCCAGTTCCTGCATGCGCTGGGCACTGACCACGGCCAGCTCGCCCTTGAGCTCGGTGACCCGGGCTTCGAGCATGCTGTAGGAGTCGGTCAACTGGCTGGACATCTGGTTGAACAGGGCGAATGCCTGCTCAAGCCCCTGGCGGCTCGCCTGCTCTACGGACGGCAGTTGCCCCGAGGACTCGGGAACAGAAGACATCTGGGAGGCTTGGGGCATTGTGTTTTCTCGCTTGGCTGACCGTCAGTGAAACGGAACGTTGCGAGGGACATAGCAATACCCGTGCCTAAAAAAAACCGGTTATAAATGAAGCAGTTGAAAAACAGGCGTCAATCATCCGCCTGTTCATCACCTTCACGACGGCTCATGCCGTACTTGCGCATCTTCTCCACCAGCGTGGTGCGGCGAATGCGCAGACGCTCGGCCGCACGCGCCACGATGCCGTTGGCATCGTCCAGCGCCTGCTGGATCAGACCCTGCTCCAGACCACCGAGGTAGTCCTTCAGGTCGAGACCTTCCGGCGGCAACAGGGCGTTGGCGCTGAAGTCCGGCGTATGGCCGTTGATCGCCACGCGCTCTTCCAGATCGCTGCGCAGGCTGTCGACCATCTGCTCGTCTTCGTCGTCGACGTAGCGGAATTTCTTCGGCAACTCGACCACGCCGATCACCCCGTACGGGTGCATGATCGCCATGCGCTCCACCAGGTTGGCCAGTTCGCGAACGTTGCCTGGCCAGCCATGGCGGCACAAGGACATGATTGCGGCGGAGTTGAAGCGGATCGAACCGCGCTTCTCGTGCTCCATGCGCGAGATCAGCTCGTTCATCAGCAACGGAATGTCTTCGACGCGCTCACGCAGCGGCGCCATCTCGATCGGGAACACGTTCAGGCGATAGTAGAGGTCTTCGCGGAAGGTGCCGATCTCGATCATGCTTTCGAGATTCTTGTGGGTCGCGGCGATGATGCGCACGTCGACGCTCTGGGTCTTGTTGCTGCCCACGCGCTCGAAGGTACGTTCCTGCAGCACGCGCAGCAGCTTGACCTGCATCGGCAGCGGCATGTCGCCGATTTCATCGAGGAACAGCGTACCGCCGTTGGCCAGCTCGAAGCGGCCGGCACGGCTGGTGATCGCGCCGGTGAAGGCCCCCTTCTCGTGGCCGAACAGTTCGCTTTCCAGCAACTCGGCCGGGATCGCCCCGCAGTTGACCGGTACGAATGGCGCGTCGCGGCGCTTGGAGTGGTAATGCAGGTTGCGCGCAACCACTTCCTTGCCGGTCCCGGACTCGCCGAGGATCAGGACGCTGGCGTCGGTGTCGGCCACTTGCTGCATCATCTGACGCACGTGCTGGATCGCACGGCTGGTGCCGACGAGGCTGCGGAACAGGTTGGGTTCGCGATGACGGCCGCGCTCGCGGGCCTGGTCGTACATTTCGCGATAGACCTGGGCACGGTGCAGGGAGTCGAGCAGTTTGCTGTAGCTCGGCGGCATTTCGAGGGTCGAAAGCACCCGGCGGCGTTGGTCTTCGGGCAGGTCCACCGAAGAATTATCGCCCATCAGCAAAACCGGAAGGAACTCATCCCAGGTTGAGAGTGTCTTTAGCAAGCCCAAAAGCGCACCAGGAGCATTGACCGTCCCGATCAGTACGCAAATGACCTCACGACTAGACGACAAAGAGCCGACTGCCTGCTGCCAGTCATGGCTTCCGCAGGGTAAATTTTCTTCGCCAAGAAAATTTAAGATCACCGCCAGGTCGCGGCGGCGGACGCTATCGTCATCGATCAGCAGAATTTTGGTTTCACGCCACATGCAATAGCAACTTCCCTAGTCAACTCAATGCCCAAAATGAGGGGCAAGCGAGACGCTTGCAGGACACCTTGTGCCTGTAGACGCCTGAAATCTGAAAACAGCCACTAGTTAAGTCAAAAAACCGTGCACAGTCAAATTTATGGCGCACATGTCTGGATTAACTGAGGGTTAATTAACCAAACAGATGGTAAACCTTTGCCGCGTTCTGCGCTTGGGTGATCTGCGACATCTCGTCGACTATCGCCTGACGCTCACCCATCGCCACTTCCAGAAGCTGCTTGTAGACATGCAGCAACTCCTCAAGATTATCGCGCAGCGCGACCTCGTCCACCGAAGCTTCACTCAAGACATCTTCCATGCAGGAACGGCAATCGAGGTCCAGTTGACCGATCGCCTCCCAATTGCGCTCGGCCAGGGCTCCGACCAAGGCTACTCGGGTTTCTTCAATTCGCTGCAAAACAAGACTCATGGTGATCTCCTCAGAACTGCGGAGCGGGCGCAGGTGCGATCGCATCCCAGCCTTCCTTGACGGTGCTCAGCAAGCCGGCAACCTCATCAAGAATGCGCGGATCGCTGCTGATGTTCGCCTCGGCGAGACGCTTCATCATGTAGATGTAAAGACCGTCCAGATCAGCCAGCGTATCCGCGGAATTTTCCAGATCCAGGCCTTCGCGCAGTCCGCTGACGATGCCGATGGCCTTGCTGATCGACGTGCACTTGGCAGGAATATCCTTGCGCTCGATCGCACCTTTGGCCTGAGCGATACGGTCCAGGCCGCCTTCCATCAGCATTTGCACCAGGCGATGAGGGCTCGCTTCAGATGTCTGAGCGTGCGCGCCTACTTTCTGGTATTGCCGAAGGGCTAACATCGGATTCATGTTCTACCTCATTTGCCACAATGACTCGTATGAACAGTGTATCGCCAGCGAGTCGAAAAACTTTAGACCACAAGACAAAAACCCGGCGCACGCTCGAAAGCGTAGCCGGGTTTTTGTCGCTCTTGCATGTTACTTCGCGGATTGCTGAGCGTTGAGCGAGGCGAAGAACGACGTGATGTTGCTCGCCGTAGACTTCATCTGACCTACCAGCAAGTCCATGGCGTTGTATTTTGCAGTCAACGTCTTGGTCAGGTTGGCAACACGCAGATCGAGCGCCAGTTGCTGACTGGTCAGGCTCTTGGTGTTGTTGTTCAGGATGGCCATGCGCTGATCAAGCAAGCCCGTGGCGGTAGGAAGACTACCGGCAGGAGGCTTCAGGTACGGATCCACCGCCTTGCTCATGCGCGCCAACAGACCGTTGGTGTCGTTGGTACCCGTAAACATCTGCTGGACCTGACCGGTCATGCCCGGCGTGGACATGGTCTTGTTGAATGCAACGGTGTCGAATGTCAGGTTACCGGTGAGCTTGTCAGTCATCACGCCCAATTGCGACAGGTAGGCCATCGGACCGGTGCTGGTCCCGCTCGGCATGGTCAATTGGCTACGGATATCGGCAATCAGCGAACGCGGCAGGGAGTCACCGGTAAAAGCCGCCTGAACAGTCAGCTTGCCATCTTCATCCGGCGTCGCCTTGGACAGGGTGTCGATGGTGGTCTTCAACGTGTTGTAGGCATCGACGAAAGCCTGGACAGACGTCTGCAGACCTTTGGTGTTCGTGTCGACGCTCACCACAACAGGCGTGCCTTGCGGATTCGGGACAGTCAGCAGGTTCAACGACAAACCACTGATGGCGCCGGTCACCGTGTTGCTCTTGCTGGTCACTGTCAGCCCATCGATGGTCAGCGATGCATCTTTGGCGAGCCCGTTGACCGCTCCGGAATCACCCGCCGCCGGAGTGGCACCCATTGTTTTGGTGCCATCGATTTCCAGACCGGCAATGCCGCTCACGCTCAAGTCAGAGCCTGCGCCAGTCTTGCTCGAACTGATCACCAGGCGCGAGGCACCGGTGCTGTCCGTCACGATGTTGGCAGAGATACCATTGACACCCTGAGCCGTGTTGATGGCATCACGAGTGCTCTGCAGGGTCGCATTGGCCGGGATCGTGACATTGTAATCAGTGCCATTCTGACTGATTTTCAGGGTACCACTCGGAATGGCACTGGCAGCACCGCCGGCAAAGGATGCACTGGCTACTTTCGAGCCGGTGGCCAGATTATTCACAACAACACTGTAAGTACCCGAGACCGCGGTGTTATCCGAAGTAGCGCCCAGAACAGTTGGATTACCCGAAGTCGCCGTGTAACCGGCAAACGCTGGGTTCGTCTTGCTGCCCAGGTTGGTCATCGCGGTCTGGAATGCCGTCAGCGCACTCTTCAGCGTACCTACACCGGAAATCTTCAGCGTGTTGGTTTTCGTCGCATTGTCGATCTGCGTCTGCTTCGGCGACTTGTCGGCGTTGACCAGCGCAGTAACGATCGCACCGATGTCCAGGCCGGAACCCAGGCCAGAACCCGGTAAAATTGGACTTGCCATGTGCATCTCCCTTGGGTTGTTGCCAGTCTTTTGACCAATACCTGCGTCTAAAGAACTTCAAACACTATTCATGCCAGCTATCAGACTTTGGCGTCGAACAACACGTGACTTGCGTTGGCGAGGCTGTCTGCCAGCTTGAGGGCTTCTGCGGAAGGGATCTGTCGTACGACCTCGCCCGTCTCGCTTGCGATCACCTTGACGATGACCTTGCCGGAATGCTCGTCGATCGAGAACTCCAGATTGCGCTTGATCGACTGAACGAACTTCTCGATCTCCTGCACCGCCAGCTTCAGCTTGGTCTCATCTGACTCCTGACTCTTTTTCGAGGCAGGAACAGCATCAACGGTCTGAGGCTTGGTTTCCGACGGCTTGTCGGCAACGGTATTGACTGGCTTGGGAGCCGGATAAGACACGTTAAGCTTGACGCTCATGTCCATGCTCATCACCTCATAACGTAAAAAGCGAGAGAGCACGCAAGCGCACTCCCCCGCTAAAACTCATTCCGAAATTACTGAAGCAGCTTCAGTACAGCGGAAGGCAGTTGGTTGGCTTGAGCCAGAACAGAGGTCGAAGCCTGTTGCAGGGTTTGCTGCTTGGTCAGGTTAGCAGTCTCTGCGGCGAAGTCGGTATCTTGTACGCGACCTTGTGCAGCAGTGGTGTTCTCGGTGATGTTCTGCAAGTTCTGGATGGTGCTGGTCAGACGGTTTTGCGAAGCACCCAGGCTGGCACGAGTTGCACCGATTGCAGCGATAGCGGCGTCGATTGCAGTGATCGCGTTGTCGATGTTCTGCGAAGCAGAACCAGCGCCAGTACCGGTAGTACCGGTCAGAACTACAGTACCGCTACCTACGGACAGGCTGACGGCGTCGAACTTGGAGCTCAGTACCAGGTCGATGTGGTTAGCCGAACCGGTGTTCGCGCCCACTTGCAGGGTCACAGTACCAGCCGAACCGTCCAGCAGGTTTTTGCCGTTCAGGTTGGTAGCAGCCGAGATACGGGTGATCTCGTCGGACATCTGAGCGAATTCAGCGTTGGTAGCGGTCTGGTCAGCAGTGCCGTTGGTACCGTTACGTGCTTTAACAGCCAGTTCACGCATACGCTGCAGAATGTCGGTCGAAGCTTGCAGAGCGCCTTCAGCGGTCTGGGCAACGGAGATACCGTCGTTGGCGTTCTGGATTGCCTGGGTGTTACCGCGGATCTGGGAAGACATACGGTTGGAGATCTGCAGGCCAGCGGCGTCGTCTTTAGCGCTGTTGATTTTCAGGCCGGAAGACAGGCGCTGCATCGAAGTCGACAGAGCGTCGGAAGCGCGGTTCAGGTTTTTCTGAACGTTCAACGACGTGGTGTTGGTGTTTACTGTTAAAGCCATGACGAATTCCTCGTTGGTTGGGTACTGCGGCTTCCGGCCCTGGCAACCGCCGGGTATGGCCTAGAGAACCTTCGTAATAGTTATCGTCGGGTTTGCAGGTTGCTTGAGGGCTTTTTTGAAAAATTTTGCCATCACCCTGCCACCCCCTAGAAAACAAAGACTTAGCAGCACTTTACCTTCGAAAAAATGACGCCATAAAACCGTCCGTGGCGCAAACCTGCGGGCCAGTGCCTTCGCCCCTCTTCAGGCGGACGATTCTTCCAGCAATTGAATCAACTCGTACTCCATGAAATCGGCAAGGCCCAACCAGTCCTGACGCTCCTGGCACTCGAGCATTTGTGCGAGCAATTGCGCCCAGACTTGCTGCTTCTGCGTGCCGGCCGACAGCAATGACTGCTGCGCGCCCTCGAACACATCGACCATGGTCAACGCCGCCTCGACATCACGTCCCAGGCGGAACAACCCGGCGCACTGATGGCATTCGTCTACCCAGCTTTGCAGTGCAGTCATTGCACAAACTCCTGATTGAACGCTGTACCGGCAATCTGCGCACCCGCGCGGCTGCTGTTGAAAAATGCCACCTGCGGCTGACTGGCGATGTATCGCTCCAGCACGCACAGATAACCGCGAAAGTTGAGCTGGGTACTGACGCGCTCGCCATACCCGTCACGCACCCAGTGCCGCGCCTGATTCACCGACGGCCCCAGGTCACCGTCATTCCAGCCGGCATGGGTCTTGTTCATCGGGAAGGCAAAATCGGCACCGAACAGCGTGATGCGTGCAGCGCCCATCTTCACCGCCAGGTCCACGGCCGGGTGAATCACACTGCCACCCACATGCAGCAGCGCCCTCGGGTGCTGTTCACGCAATGCCGCATAGACCGGACTGGCCGAGTAACCGCCATAGCGCTTGCCCTTCCAGGCCCTCAGCACCTCGGGGTCACTCATGGGCAGATACACCAGCGGGATGCCGTCGGATTCCTCAAATGGCAAATGCCGGAAGCTGATGCGCTGATCGATACTCACCACATAGTCGGGCACGATCCCGTGCTCGCGCAGCGGCCGGTACGCGGTATCGACACAAATGAACAACGGACGCCCGGCCCGCTCGCGGATCGCGGCCAGACGTTCGAAATGCTGTTCCAGCGTCGGCCCGGTGCCGATCACATAGATCTCCCGACCGGCACAGGTGCCGAACAAGTTCGCCACATCATCATCGGCGAGCAACACAGGCAAGCAGTCGCGCAGACGCTGTTGTATGAACGGTGACTGCGGATCGAACTCACGATTGTTGAAGCTCAGGTGCACTTCGCTGACCAGCCGATCACGAATTTTTGCGTTGAAGTCATCGGCCAGCAGCATCTCGGCGGGCAAGGCGAAAAACGGCGTGCAGATGTCGGACAGGTCGCCGGCGTAGAGCAATTCAACCCGCGGGTCCTGCAACCACTCCCGTTGATCGATCAATTGCAGCACCAGGGCAAACAGCGCGCCGTTGAGGATGTGCACATACAGGCGTTCGAGCCCGGTGCGCTCCAGCAGCACCGTGGGCAAGTCCCCGAGGCCGGTGCCGTAGACATGCAGTTGCGGCTTGTCCGCTGGCAGGGTGGCAGCCTGAATCTGCGCCTCGCGGACACGGTCATGCCGGCTGGTGAGCTGAATGCCGCCAATGCTCAGCGTCGAGCCCAGCCCCTGCGTCAACTCGGCCTCGATCGCCGAACTGTCTTCGTTCAGCAATCGTGCGAACAGCGCCGGCCAGCGTCGCTCGACGACTTCAGCGTTGGCTTGGAAAAACTCGCTCATGGCGCCTCGCGCTCCCTTCAGGCAAAAAAATAGCGTTCAAGGTTAACCCTTGAACGCTATTTTTGTATCCGCCGTTTTTATCCGATTCAAGGACGATAAATAATCGCCGAACCCCACGACAGACCGACACCGAAACCACTGATCGCGATGCGGTTCCAGTCGGAATCCATCACGTGTTTTTCCAGCAGCAGCGGCACACTGGATGACACGGTGTTACCGGTCTCGACCATGTCCTTGATGAACTTCTCCGGCTCGCCTTCGAAGCGCCGCGCCACGGCATCGACAATCGCCGCACTGCCCTGGTGAATGCAGAAGGCATCGATGTCATCGGCCTTCAGACCGGAATCGTCGAGCAGTTCGTGCAGATGCGCAGGCACCTTGAGCAGTGCGAAGTTGAACACCTGACGGCCGTTCATGAAGAACACGCCATCGGTGACTTTCAGGTGCGGTGCGCCGGAACCGTCGGTGCCGAACTTGGCCTTGCCCAGCGCCCAGACTGGATCTTCGCCCATCCAGGTGGCAGTGGCGGCATCGCCGAACAGCATGGTGGTGTTGCGGTCTTCCGGATCGACGATCTTCGAATACGGGTCGGCGGTGATCAACAGCCCATTCTTCAGGCCGGCGGCTTCCATGAAGCCTTTGATCGCGTAGATGCCGTAGACGTAACCGGAGCAGCCGAGGGAAATATCGAACGCCGCGACATGGGTCGGCAGGCCGAGTTTGTCCTGGACGATGGCAGCGGTGTGCGGCAGGCCTTCTTCGTCACCGTTCTGGGTGACGACGATCAGCGCATCGATGGATTCACGTTTCAGTTCAGGGTTGTTGGCAAACAGCGCATTGGCCGCTTCAACGCACAGATCGGAGGTTTCCTGTTCCGCGTCTTTGCGTGGGAGGAAGGCCGAACCGATCTTGCCGAGGATGAATTCTTCATCCTTCTCGAATTTTGCACCTTGTGCGTAATTGTCCACGCCGGCTACAGGAACGTAGCTCGCAATGCTTTTTATGCCAATCATTACGGCTTCCCAATAATAAACAGCCCAATACCACCGCTCGCAAGGATTCGAGGGGCGCCGACAAACAGAAAACGGCCGCCACAACGGGCAGCCACGGGGAGCGCAAAGGGCTATCACTGGAACCGAAAACGGGCCAGGCGCCATCTCCCCGGTCATTACAATACAGTGAAGATGCGCGTTATGACTCGCAGGTCACGCTATTTTGCCGAATCGATGACAGATCGGGTCATTCGACCAATGACCAGTCCAGCGGCGTACCACGTTTGATCGGCTGGCGCGCACGACGCCCGAGGACGGCATCGGTGTGCTTGGGCGGCAAGCCGAGACCGGGACGAATGGCGCGCACATTAGCCACCGTGAAGGGTTCACCGGTCGCCATATCGGTCGTGACGTACAGCGACCGACGGTAAACCAGAGACTTTTGCTCAGCCTCGGTCACGCCGTAATGCACCTGGCCCATGGCCTGCCAGGCGCGCTCGGTCTCCACCACCAGACTGGCCAGTTCCGCCGGTTCCAGCGAGAAACTGGCGTCAACCCCGCCGGCCGCACGGTCGAGGGTGAAGTGTTTTTCTACCACCGTAGCGCCCAGCGCCACCGCCGCCACCGACACGCCAACGCCCATCGAATGGTCTGACAGCCCGACCTCACAACCGAACAACTCACGCAGATGCGGGATCGTGCGCAAGTTGCTGTTGGTCGGGGTCGCCGGGTAGGTGCTGGTGCACTTGAGCAGCACCAGATCCTTGCATCCCGCCTCACGGGCGGCGCGCACGGTTTCGTCGAGTTCGGCGAGGCTGGCCATGCCGGTGGAAATGATCAGCGGTTTGCCGGTCGCCGCGACACGACGGATCAGCGGCAGGTCGGTGTTCTCGAAACTGGCGATCTTGTACGCCGGCACGTCGAGGCTTTCGAGAAAGTCCACGGCGCTGTCATCGAACGGTGTCGAAAACGCAAGCATGCCCAGCTCTTTGGCCCGGGCGAAGATCGGCACATGCCATTCCCAGGGTGTGTGGGCCTTTTCATACAGGTCATAGAGCGAGGTGCCGGCCCACAGGCTGTTCGGATCCTTGATGAAGAATTCGCCTTCCGCCAGATCCAGGGTCATGGTTTCGGCGGTGTAGGTTTGCAGCTTCAAGGCATGGGCACCGGCCTTGGCCGCCGCTTCGACAATCTGCAAGGCGACGTCCAGCGACTGGTTATGGTTGCCGCTCATTTCAGCGATGATGAACGGCGGCGCATCGGCACCGATCCGGCGGCTGCCGATCTTGAAACTGCTCATTGACGGGATTCCTTCAAAACCTTGGTGAACGCGCAGGCACTCTGGGTGAACCCGGCGTCACGGAAAACATTCATCGAGGGCTGATTGGCCGGCAAGACCTGGGCGGTAATGGCGGTCATTTGCGGCCAGTGCGCTGCCACAAAGGCTTCGCCCTGTGCCAGCAGCGCCCTGCCCCAGCCGAGGCCGAAACGCCCCTCGAGCAGATACAGCGAAACCTCTGCCTCAAAGCCGCGCAAATCGTAGCGCAGGACACCGACCGGGCCGTCATCCGCCTCGGCCACCAGCAGCAACCGCTGAGGATTGCGCAGGCTCGCGCCCAGCCAGTTCACATGTTGCGACCGATCGATCGCCCCACTGTCCAGCGACCAGCGGCGCACCGCCTCGGCATTGCGTCCGTCGAACAGCAACTGCGCGTCATCCGGCGTCGCCGGACGCAACTTGAGCACCGCGCCGGCCAGTGCCGCCGCCACCCGCAGCGCACCGCGCCCGTCGACCAGTTGCCGCGAACGCTCGGCCAAGCTCTGGCGCAGATAAAAGTTGCCCACGACAAAGCCGATGGCATCGCGCAGTTGCTCGACACTGACCTGCTCCCGCGCGCCCATGAACACATGCGCGCCGGCCGCCGCCATCACTTCGCCGTTGGCCTGTTGGTTGTTCGACACCGCAATGCAGATCGTCGGCAGGCCCAGGGCCGCGCGTTCCCAACTGGTGCCACCGCCGGCGCCGATAAACAGGTCGGCCTCGGTCATGCGCCGATGAAAATCGCTGACAAAACTGTGCAGCCGCCAGTGCGGCCGCGTTTCGGCCAACGCCTGCATCTCTGCCCAGGCCGGGTTGTCGGCGCCGGCGACGAAATCCACTTCAAGCGCCGAAAAATCCGCCAGCGCCAGCATCGCGTGATGAGTCTGGCGTGCCGCATCGAAGCCGCCGAAATTCACCAGCACCCGGCGCGCCAGAGGTTTGATCTCGATGGCCGGGGCACTGAACTCTTCGCGCAGCATGGCGAAGCGCGGGCCGAGCAGTGTTCGGCAACCGGCCGGCAGCAGCGGCTGATAATTTTCGCTGAGCCCGGAGAGGTTCTGATTGAGCAACAGGTCCACGCTGTAGCGGCGGGTCGCCAGATCATCGACGGCGGCGATCCGTGGTGCGAAGCGACGAGCTGCGGTCTGCCAGTGATGGTCGAGGCCGTAATGGTCGGCGACGACCCAGTCAAATCCGGGCTGCCCTTCCAGTTGCGCCGCCAGTGCATCGATATCCGCCTGCCACGGCAGCATCGATTCGATGGCCTGCTCCGGGTCTTCACCGGCGTAACGATCCGGCAACGCAAACGTCGCGAAGCCCTCGGCGTGCAACATGTCGAGCCGATGGCCAGGCAAGCGTCGGCAGGCAAACGCGACATGACTGCCCTGCGCCCGCAACACCCGGGCCAGAGGCAGGCAGCGGGCAATGTGACCACTGCCGATGGTTGGCGACGAGTCGGCGCGAATCAGGACTCTCACTGCAGTTCTCCACCTGCCTTGAGTGCAGCGTGAAGGTATTCGGCACGCTGCCAGTCTTCGGCATTATCGATATCCTGCACCAGATGCCGCGGCAGAATAACCGGCAGGCTGGCCGAGGAGTAGAGGACATCGCCTTTCAGCCATGCGGCGCTGCGCCCCCAATAGAACTGCCCGGCATCCTGAAAGGCCTCGGGCAGATCCTGCGAGCGGGTATTGCGAAACTCCGGATACAACGCGGTCAGAGCGCCCCGCCCGTCAAGGGTCAGCGCACGCTGTACCGGGAAACCGAAACGGCAAACCGAGAAGGTAAAGGACTTTTCCGGCTGACGCTCGAGCAGTTCAAAGCCCTCACGCAGGAAACGCGTCTGCAGCAATGGCGCCGTGGCGTAGACGCAGCAGGCGTAATCGAAGCCCGGCAGTTGTTGCAGCGCATGCACGATGACTGCTGCAGTGCCGGTGAAGTCATCGGCCAAATGTGCCGGACGCAGGAACGGTACCTGCGCACCGTGCGCCATCGCCACTTCGGCAATTTCTGCGTCGTCGGTGCTGACCACGACTTGCTCGAACAATCCGGATTTGAGTGCCGTACGGATCGAGTGGACGATCATCGGCAAACCGTCGAACAGTTTCAGATTCTTGCTCGGTATCCGTTTGCTGCCACCGCGCGCAGGAATGATTGCAACATTGCTCAAGAGCGTTTTTCCAGTAAGAAACAAGTGATGTCGTCCGCCGGAAATTGTGGATCGTGGTGATACACAACCCCGTAATCCAGCAATTGCAGATCAGCATAAAATTCAAGCACTCACCGGCGAAATCGCTTGAACAATTTGCCGCTGTTGCCGCGACAGGATACCTCCACCGGTGCCGAGTTGTAGTACTCGGCAATCAGGATGTAGCGACTGCTCAGATCATACAGCTACGCATAAGCCATCGGCAGCAACGACGAATCCAGATGAATCAGCCCCCCTTGCTGAGGGTCAAGTCGTACTGTCGATTCCGGGGAAACCGAACAGCGAACCGTGCCCTGGCGCAGGTATTGGCATTGGTCCGGACCCCGAACAGCTTGCATCCGGGCAGCAGTTGACGCAGCTCCTGCAAATTGTTGCCGGCATTGGTCCCCAACTCCACCCGGTTGTCGATCCGCCTGGCACGCGCCAGCACCCTGGAGAATATCGCCAGGGTGCTGCGACCAGTGGCTGGCCGACATTACGGTCAACGTACTGGTTGCCGAGTTCGCCCTGCCAGAATTCCTCCTGCTCACTCAGATCACGCAGTGCAAGGTTCCCATCCTCCATAGCAGCGAAATTCATTGGGTCAAACGACGCAGTTGCTCGACGACATGATCCTGTTGCTCAGCACTCAACAACGGAAACATGGGCAAACTGATCGCTTCGGCGTAATAGCGCTCAGCCTCGGGAAAATCGCCTTCGGCAAATCCCAGGTCGCGATAGTACGGCTGCAAATGCAGTGGAATGTAGTGCAGGTTCACACCGATACCGGCCGCGCGTAATCCTTCGAACACCTGGCGATGGCTAAGACCGACACGTTCAGTCTGCAAGCGAATCACATACAAGTGCCAGGCCGAATCGGCTTCCGCTTGCGCGCTCGGGAGCGTCACAGGCAGATACGCCAGCAAGCGTTCATAGCGTGCCGCCAATTCTCGGCGGCGGTTGACGAATTCGTCCAGTCGGCTCATTTGCGAAAGGCCGAGCGCGGCTTGCAAGTCAGTGATCCGATAGTTGAAACCCAGCTCGACCTGTTGGTAGTACCAAGGGCCATGGCTGGGCCCGATCATCTGTTGCGGATCCCGGGTTATGCCATGGCAACGCAGACGCTGCAAACGCTCGGCCAGCTCCGGACGATTGGTCAGGACCATGCCGCCCTCGGCACTGGTGATGATTTTCACCGGGTGAAAACTGAACACGGTCATCGCTGCGAACTCGCCGCAACCGACCGGGCGCCCGGCATAGGATGCTCCGACGGCATGCGAGGCATCTTCGATCACGGTGAAGCGGTAACGCTCAGCCAATTCCGCGATTCGCCGCATGTCGCAGCTCTGCCCGGAAAACGCTACCGCCACCAGCACCTTGGGCAACGTTCCCGTCTGCTCGGCGGTCTCGAGCTTGCTGGCCAGAACCTCGGCATCAAGGTTCCAGGTCAGAGGATCGATGTCCACGAAGTCGACATCGGCACCGCAATAACGCCCGCAATTGGCCGAGGCCAGAAAGGTATTCGGCGTGGTCCACAAGCGGTCGCCAGGTCCCAGCTCCGCGGCCATGCAGGCAATGTGCAGCGCCGCCGTGGCATTGCACACCGCCACCGCAAAGTCAGCCTGACAACGCTCGGCCATTGCCTGCTCGAAACGCTCGATGGTCGGCCCCTGGGTCAACCAGTCCGACTGCAGCACGGCAACCACAGCATCGATATCAGACCGTTCGAAACGCTCTGCCGCCGACCCCTTGACCAGCCCGTCCGATTGCAGCTCCGCGACCACCGCATCAATGTCCGCTTCATCGACACTTTGCCGACCGTAGGGAATCATGCCGAACGCTTCGCAGGTGAGTCGGCGAACAGCCCGGAGCCGCTGCAGATGAAGATCGACTTACCATTAACCATAACTTGAGTCCTGTTCCTTGTACGCCAGGCCTAGGCGATCAATTGCGCCCAGTTCAGCGAAGCGCTGTCGTTCAGCACAAAGCCTTTGCCAGTCAGGCTCAGGTTGGCGTTGTACGCCTGATCCTGAGCGAACGCCGCCGCCCATTTTTCCTGCAATGCAGCCAGTGCCTGATCAGCCTGGGCGATATCGCCCTGATGGATGACTTGCACCGATGGCGTCCAGACAGTCAGGTAGCCGGCCTGACCGGCCTTCAGGCACAGGTCGACATCGCTGAAGCCGGCAGCGAACGTGTTGTCGTCCAGACCGCCCAGAGCCTCGAACAATTCTTTGCGCACCATCAGGCAAACGCTGGAAACCGCCGTGTAGTTCTGGTCCACGGACAACCGGTACAGATAGCCTTCGGCGTCGTGTTTCTCGCCGACGAATGCCGAGCCGACACCACCGTTCATGCCCAGGATCAGACCGGCCTGGCTGACCTTGCCGTCGCGGTCGACCAGTTTGGGACCGACCACCCCGATTTCCGGACGCAGCGCATGGTTGAGCAGCGAGTCGAGCCAGTTCGGATTGACCACTTCCGCGTCCGCCGCCAACAGCACCAGAAACTCGCCTTGAGCCTGCTGGCTGGCCGCGTTGCACAGCGCGGCCGTGCTGAGCGATTGATCGGCGCGCAGCACGCTGACTTTCGGATGCTGATAAGTCCCGAGCCAGTCATTGACCTCGGCCGATTGCGAAGCCGTGGTTGCAATCAGGATTTCGTACTTGTGATAGCGGGTGCGCAACAGCACGCCTTCCAGGCAGCGTTGCAGAGCAGACAGATCGTCCCCGGCCGGGATAACGATCGAAACCAGAGGGCGATCACTATGGTGATAATCGATCTGGTAGACCCCCGGCACCGCCGACGTGACCTTGGCCTTGTAACCGCGATTGCCCAGATGACGCAGCAATGCCAGACGCTCATGCGGATTCTCTTCAAGCTCCGGCGCCTGAGTGATCAGCAGCGGCTCATCAAGGTGCGCCAGGCTGTTCAGGCCACCCTGTTCAATGATGCGCAGCAGCAGATCGAACTCCAGCGCCTTGCTGAAATCGGCCCGGTAGCCGTCAACTTCCAACAACACTTCACGCCGTATCAGCCAGTGCCGCGCCATCAGGCCCGGCAGGCTCAACAACAGGTCCAGATTGAAGCCCGGACGGAACACATCCATCAGCGCACCGTTTTCCCGGCGCTGAATCTCGTCCGTGGAAACGGCGCTGATACCGCCAGCGTTCATCAGCTCCAGGCTGGCGCGCAACAGGCCGCCGGCAGTGAACTCATCCCCCGCCTCAGCCAGAAGCAACCAGTCGCAAGGCGACTGACGAGCACTCTGGTTGAGCTTGTCGACCAGATTGTCGGGAGTCACGCGGACAAAGTGCAGCGTGTTCTGCGCAGTGGTCGCCGCCGGTGCTTCACCGGTGGTGAACACGACAATGCGAAATGCCTTGCATTGACCTTCGAGCAGGCTGTCGAGGCTGACCTGCAACTTGTCGATGTCGTCATCCATATCCAGCAGGAAAATGCCGAATTGCGGACCACCACCGTTCACGGCCAGATGTTCGGCAATCGACCCGATCTGCACCGCATCGGCTTGACGCGACTCCAGCCACTTGAGCAGACGCCCGGATTGCATCTGGTCGAACACCTGATGGTGATCGGCGACGGTCAGCGTTTCCAGACGTGCGATCCAGTTACGCATCTTCAGCGCTTCCTCACTTTCGCCAGACAGCTCCAGTTGCTCGGCCAGGCGCTTGGCTACGGTGCGGTTGAACGCATTGAGATCATGGGCCTGCCACAGACGGTCGAGCACGCTGGCCGGGGTATCGTTGTTGCGCGCCTGGATCAGGTGCGCCTGACGCGTCCACACACCCTCGAGTTTTTCCAGTTGAATGCGCCCGGCCGGCATCGCGTGCAGCATGAATTCGAACTGCTCCAGACGATCGAAGAATGCCTGGTTGTAGAACGGCATTTCGACGTACTGCAGGGGGCCGAAGCGGCGGTCCGGCCGCTTGAGCTCCTGGTTCCACGTCGACTGGATAATCAGCTCCGCCGTCAGGGCGCGGCCGCTTTGCAGACTGTCGACCATCGCCTCGAAACTTTGCAGGGCAAACGCCTTGCCCTGCTCTGCGTTCAAGTCTTTGATACCGGTTGGCAGACCCGCGAGGAACTCGGCGAAGGCTTCGCGTTCGGCCACGGATTTCGCATCGATATAGGTCAGCGAGTGGTAGACCTCTGTGCTGTGCTCAGAGTTGCCATAGTTGATCTCACGAACCACATACGGGATCGGCAGGATTCGCGCCTTGGCACTGGCCAGCAGGAAATATACATGGCCGATTTCCTGCCACTGGAAACTGGTGCCCGGCGGCAATGCCGAATGCCAGGTTTTCATCAGGTCGGTACGGGTGACCGCGTAGAACGGCGGGATGTACTGACTCATGTAGTCGACGACGCGGTCCTGCGCCCGTTCGGACGCATAGTCTTCCTGCACTTTCTTGTCGCGGCGGTAGTAGCTCACGCCACCGCCCAGCGTCAGGTACATCATGCAGTAACCGTGGCACATGCCGTAATCCGGATTCGCCTGCAGGAAGCCCACCGACTCGGCCAGCGAATCGTGCAGGATGAAGTCGTCGTCGGCCGCCAGCACCATGTACGGCGTGGTCAGTTGCTCCACGCCATAGGCCAGCTTGGCCTGCATGCCCCAGTAGGCGAACTGCGGCACGTGGTGGTAATCAACTGCGGAGAAGTCGCCTTCCGGCCGCTCGGCCGTGGAGTCCAGCACCATGATTCTGCAGGGCAGGCTGCTGTAATACTTCACCGCCCGACGCAGGAACGCCGGACGATTGTGCGTAATCAGCACTACGGTCAACAGCTCGTTGAGCGGTAGCGTCAGTTCAGAACTGTACTTGCCTTGCATAACTTCTCTCCACAACCGGCGACTCGCCGAGACAACGCTTTGGTGATGTTGCGAATTAACGAACGCGACGCAGATAGCCGTCCGGCGCCACGGTGATCAGCAGCTTGTTCTGCAGCTGAACGTCGATCTCGAAATCCTTGCTCTCTTCCAGGTATTTCCACACGGCGGTCTTCGGGTTATCGCCCGGACCCCATGGACGATCCGGGAAGAAATCGGCCGGCATGTCTTCAACCACGGTGTCCATCACCACGCAGTAGCTGTCGACCGAAACCAGTGGCGCGTAGAGGCGCAGCTCTTCGAGCACGTGGTCGTGGGTGTGGTTGGAATCGAGCACCAGAATGACTTTCTTGCCCTCGGCGGCAGCGCGAACCTGAGCGGCGATGGCCGGGTCGATGCTCGAACCTTCGATCATCTTGATGCGCTTGCTCATCGGGTGGCTTTCGATGGCTTCGCGGTTGTGCGCACGGATGTCCAGATCGATGCCCAGCACCTCGCCGTGACCTTGCAGTTCCAGCAGGGAGGCGTAGTAGATGATCGAACCGCCGTGGGCGATGCCGCACTCGATGACCAGATCCGGTTTCACCTGCCAGATGATTTCCTGCATGGCCATCATGTCTTGCGGCAGCTGGATGATCGGACGGCCCATCCACGAGAAGTGGTAGCTGTACTTGTGCTTGGCCGATTCGTTGAAGAAATCGCGGGCCAGGCCGGTGAGTTTCTGGTCGTCACCCTGTTGGGCGATCTGCTCGCGGCATTCGGCTTCGAAAGCTTTGTTGATGCTGTTGTCGGTCATTTTCAAAATCTCAAGGGTCACTGGAACGAAGCGCTGTCGACGGCGTGATAGACGTAACGTCCACCGGTCATCCGCTTGATCTCTTCGAGGTAATTGGAATTCATCACAAACAGGTTGGCGCCCTCGGGCAAGGCGTCCATCGCCTCTTGCGGCGAGGACACCCGGGCGCCGCTCAGGGGCAGGTAACGCCCCTGCTTGGCCGGGTTGATATCGACCACGCGATCCACCGCCACGCCGGCGCGTTGCAGGAACAGCGAATAGATCACGCCTTTGGACGAGGCGCCCCAGATCGCCGAACCCTGCTCGGGTGCACCCTGGATGATCTGCACCGCGCGCTCGAGGCTGGCGGTGAAATCGTCCGGCAAGGCCAGGCGTGGCACCGGTTGTTCCGGGGTCAGGCGCAACGTGGCAAGGTCAGCGACGATGTACAGGTATTGGCCACCGAACAGGTGACCGGCCTCGTGCACGGTGCCGAACATCCGGCGCAGGTCATCGAGACGGAAGTAATTGACGTGCTCGTAGAACAGATCGAACCAGGCTCGGTGTTCGAGGATCCAGTCGAAGCACGGCACTTCGATGTAGATCTGCCCGCCGCCCTGGTTGGCTTCGGCGATCACCGCCAGAAAGCCCAGCGGATCCTGGATATGTTCCAGCACATGACGCAGCACGATGGCGTCCGCCTCAAGGCCCAGACCTTGGGTGAACGGGGCCTTGATCACGTCGGCGTTATCGCCTTCATAGGCCGGGTCGATGCCGGTGATGCGATAACCCAGGCCCTTGAGCAGCTCCAGGAAATAGCCTTTGCCGCAGCCGACTTCGATCAGTTCCTGACCCTTGAAGTGCCGGGCAATGATGCCTTCGACATCGCTCAAGTGCTTCTGGAACTGACCGGAATGCGCCTGCTCGTTCTGGTAGTCGGCGTCGTAGCTGAGCTTGTCGGCGTCGAACGCCGCATTGAAGATCAGACCGCTGCGCTCATCCTGCACCAGCAACATGTCGGCGCGGGCCGATGCCTTCGCCGATTCGGGATCGGCAAAGGTGCGGTTCTGCAGCACCGGCAGGTCGGTGACCCGATACAACTCGTGCCTCATTGCGGCTCTCCCAATAACTGTTGCAAGCGCTCGGTCACCGCCCAGAACGCCAGCGGCTCGTGGGTCGGATACGGATAGTGGCCGAGGTTCAGACCGATGGTCGCGCCGCGCTCTCGCACGCGCTGTTCAACCAGCGACCGCACCGAAACCGGCTGGCCGCTGGCGCAGTTGATCGTGCCGTCGAAGTCGCGTTTGTGCAGGATCGCGGCGAGTTGAACGGCAGCGGTTTCAATCGGCAGAAAATCGCGCAGCTGTTCACCGGCCGACATGTTGAACGTCGCATCGCCGACATCGATGGCCCGGTCCAGCGCCGCCAGCAGACTGTTGGGGTTCTGCCCTTTACCGTGCAGATAGAACAGCCGCGCCCATTGCAGGGTGAACGGATGCTCCTGCTGCAGATGTTGCAAAAACAGGTGCAGCGTGTGTTTGGCCAAACCGTAAGGATTGGCCGGCTGCGCGTCGTTCTGCTCGCTCAGCGGGCCGCTCTGCATGCCGTACTCGAAGCAGGTGCCGGTCACCAGCACCTGCTTCGCGCCCGCCTCTACCGCGCCTTTGATGAAGCGATAGTCGGCCATCAGGTTGTGCTCGAAATGGAACAGCGCCCGATAGTTCGGCAACCCCGGCCAGGCCAGGTGCGCGAGTGCATCGACGCCCTTGGTCAGCGCCGCGACATTCAGATCCGCCGCGTGAATATCCGCGCTCACGAACTCGACGTCCTTGATCCACGGCATGTCCGCAGCTTTCTGCACATCGCGCGCCACCGCCCGCACCGTGCAACCACGGGCCAGCAACGCCGCGACCAGATGACGACCGACGAAGCCCGTGGCCCCGGTGACCAGAACCTTCACAGCACGCTCAACTCAGGCACGGCGATCACGAAGCGACCGTCCCACTGACGCACCTGAGCCAGCTGCTGGCTGACTTCGTGCAACAGGTTCCATGGCAGCACCAGCACGTAATCCGGCTTCTCGATATCGATCTGCGCCGGCGCGACAATCGGGATGCGGCTGCCCGGCAAAAACTTGCCCTGCTTGTGCGGGTTGGCATCGGCGACCCAGGCCAGCAGATCCGGTTTGACCCCGGCATAGTTGAGCAAGGTGTTGCCCTTGGCAGCGGCGCCGTAGCCGACCACACGTTTGCCGTCGGCCTTGGCCTGCAACAGGAAACGCAGCAGATCATGCTTGATACGTTCGGCAGCCGGCGCCAGCGTCGCGTAGTACTCGAAGGTTTTCACCCCAGCGTCGAGCTCGGCCTGCAACTGCTGTTGCACGGTCGGCTGCACGGCGCGGCGTTCGCCGTCCTTGCGCTGGACGAACACCCGCAGCGATCCGCCATGGGTGGTCAGCTGGCTGACGTCGAACACTTCCAGGCCGTTGCGCTCGCACAGGGTCTGCACGGCGGTCAACGACAGGTACGAATAGTGTTCGTGATACAGCGTGTCGAACTGCGCGCCGGCCATCAGCGTCAGCAGTTGCGGGAATTCGAAGGTGGCGACGCCGGTCGGTTTGAGCAGCGCAGCGAAACCACCGAGGAAATCGTTGATGTCCGGCACGTGGGCGAGCACGTTGTTGGCGGCCATCAGGTCGGCGGCCCAGCCTTCGCTTTTCAGCTGGGTGGCGGTATCGCGACCGAAGAACAGTTCACGAATCTCCAGGCCTTTTTCCCGTGCTGCCTGCGCGGTGCTGCGGGTCGGCTCGACGCCCAGGCACTGGATGCCGCGACCGGCCACGTATTGCAGCAGGTAGCCGTCGTTGGCGGCGACTTCCACCACGCGGCTGTCAGCGGTCAGGCCAAAGCGCTCGACCATCTGGGCCACATAACGCTCGGCGTGGGCCAGCCAGGTGCTGGAGAACGAACTGAAGTAGGCATACTCGGCGTCGAACAGGCTGTCGGCGGAGGTGTAATCCTCGGTCTGCACCAGCCAGCATTGCTCGCACACGGCGACCTTCAGCGGCACCCATTGTTCGGCCTGCTCCAGCCGATCGGCGTGGACGTAGGCATTGGACGGTGGCGAGGTGCCGAGGTCGATCAGCGGCAGGCTCAGCGGTGCAGCGCACCCACGGCAGTTCATAGACGCACTCCAGCAAAGTGTTGATCGAGCGCGGGATGGCTGGAATCACGCGCTGACAAATTATTGACAGGCAACGGCCAGGCAATCGCCAGCCGTGGATCGTTCACCGACAGGCCGCCCTCGTGCTCCGGCGCGTAATCGGCGCTGTGCAGATAAAGCAGTTCGGCGTCTTCGGTAAGGGTCTGGAAACCGTGGGCGAAACCGGCCGGAATCAACAGGCTACGACCGTCGCCGGCCTTCAGGTGCTCGGCGTGCCAGTGCAGGAAGGTTTCCGAGTCCGGGCGCAGGTCTACCGCCACGTCCCACACCTCACCGCGCAGGCAGGTGATCAACTTGGCTTCCGGCGCGTTGGCATTCTGGTAATGCAGACCGCGCACGCTGCCCTGCTCGCGGGTGCAGGAATGGTTGATCTGGCGGATGTGAAATTCACTGCCGAACGCCTTCAAACTGCCCTCGCAGAACAGCCGGGCGAAGTGCCCGCGCTGGTCTTCGAAGCGCTTGTGCTGGACGCTGAACAATCCGGCCAGCGGTAGCTGTTTCAAGGAAAACTCGCTCACAGCGCGCCCCGGTACAGGTTCAGTTGGCCGAGGGTCACGGTGCGCATGTCGTCGCCGTTCTGCCATGCCAGATGCCAGTCGAGGGTCTGGGTCAGGCATTGCTGCAACGACCAGCGCGGTTGCCAGCCGAGCACCTGACGAGCGCGGCTGCTGTCAAGACGCAACAGGCCGGCTTCGTGCAGGTCACTCTTTTCGAGGCGCAGGCCACGGGCCTGAGGCCAGCGGTTGGAGAGCAGTTCAACCACTTCGCCGACGCTGCACATGTCTGCTTCGCCCGGGCCGAAGTTCCACGCCCCGGCGTATTCCGGGCCTTGTTCGTAGAGCCCGGCGGCCAGTTGCAGGTAGCCGGCCAGCGGCTCCAGCGCGTGCTGCCACGGGCGCACGGCTTGCGGGTAACGCAGGGTCACCGGCTCGTCGGCCGACCAGGCTTTCAGTACATCGGGAATCAGCCGTTCTGGGGCGAAATCGCCGCCGCCCAGCACATTGCCGGCGCGCGCAGTGGCCAGGGCCAGACCGTGCTCGGCGTACTTGTCGGCCGGGAAAAACGATGCCGCGTAAGACTGCGCCAGCAACTCGCAACAGGCTTTGCTGCTGCTGTAAGGGTCGTGGCCACCGAGGGCTTCGTCCTCGCGGTACGGCCACAGCCATTCCTTGTTGGCGTAGACCTTGTCGGTGGTCACCAGCACGCAGGCCCGCACGCAACCGACCTGACGAATCGCTTCGAGCAGGTTGAGGGTGCCCATGACGTTGCTGGAATAAGTGCCGAGCGGATCGCGATAGCCTTCGCGCACCAGCGGCTGGGCCGCCAGGTGCAGGACGATCTCCGGTTCGGTGTCGGCGATGATCTCGAGCAAGGCGCCCAGATCACGCAGGTCGCCGCGCTGATCGTTGATGCCTTCGTGCACGCGCGCCAGTTCAAACAGACTCGGCTCGGTCGACGGATCGAGGGAAAAACCGCTGACCTGCGCGCCGAGGCTTTGCAGCCACAGGGTCAGCCAACTGCCCTTGAAACCGGTATGCCCGGTGACCAGAACCCGCTTGCCGCGCCAGAACTCAGAACTCAGGCCCATTGCTTCCATGGGGCCTCCCCGCTCTGCCACAGCGCTTCGAGATGGTTCTTGTCGCGCAGGGTGTCCATCGGATGCCAGAAGCCTTCGTGCTCGAAGGCTTTCAGTTGTTCGTCCTGGGCCAGTCGAGCCAATGGCTCCGCTTCCCAGGTAGTTTCGTCGCCGGCGATATACGACAGCACTTTTGGCGACAGCACGAAGAAGCCGCCATTGATCCAGCCGCCGTCGCCGCGCGGTTTTTCGGTGAAGCCGAGGACCTGATCACCCTGCCGTTCAAGGGCGCCGTAACGGCCCGGCGGCTGCACGGCGGTGACGGTCGCCAGACGGCCATGAGCCTTGTGGTAGTCGACCAGTTGAGCAATGTTGATGTCGGAGACGCCGTCGCCGTAGGTGAAGCAGAACGCTTCTTCGTCCTTGAGGTAACGGCCGGCACGCAGCAGACGGCCGCCGGTCATGGTTTCCTCGCCGGTGTCGATCAGGGTGACGCTCCACGGCTCGCTGTAGTTCTGGTGAACGTCCATGCGGTTGTTGCGCATGTCGAACGTGACGTCGGAGGTGTGCAGGAAGTAGTTGGCGAAGAAGTCCTTGATCGCGTAGCCCTTGTAGCCGAGGCAGATCACGAAGTCGTGGATTCCGTGGGCGGAATACTGCTTCATGATGTGCCAGAGAATTGGCTTGCCGCCAATCTCGATCATTGGCTTGGGCTTGAGGTGCGACTCTTCACTGATGCGCGTGCCGAGGCCACCCGCCAAAATAACTGCCTTCATCGTCTCCCCTCTTCTACGTCACAGGGCTTGGCCTCGCTGTTGCAGGCCTTTGCGGCTGAACCTTTGCCAGTCCGGGCGCAGGTGAATGACCGCGAGCGCTCGTTTTATGGCGATTTGAGGAGGACTTGCAGGAAACGCGCCAGCTCCGCCAGCCCTGCGTCGGCGGGACATCCGGACATGAAAAAGGGATGACTCCGTTGCCGGAATCATCCCTTTCATCAAGCTACTTCAATGAGTCGGACGAATCAGCCAAACATCGCGAATCCATCGATCGTGGCCGGCAGGTCGTAGACCTTGCCGTCAGCGGTCTGCAGATGCTCGATTTTGTTGTACCCGGCATACCCGGGATACCCGGCAGACTCGGCGTACCAGCCTTGCAGTTTCACGCCGCTGTCGGGAACGCCGACGCTGCCGTCGTTGGCGCCATGCAGATAGGCGTCATCACCGATGCGAGTGACGTTCAGCTGGCTGAGATTGGCGACAGTATTCAGGATCAGCGTGTCATTGAGGTCCCAGCCTTCGTCCTGAATCGTTACCAGCCCGGTGGTGTTCACGACATAGGTGTCATCACCCGTACCGCCGAACGCGAAGCCGCCAGTGCCGGACTGGCCCGCAAGGTTGAGAACCAGCACGTCATTACCGCTGTCACCGAACAGCATGTAGTTGCTGCCGGTCCCGGTCAGCACGTCATTGCCTTCATCACCGTAGGCACCGCCGCGGTTGACCGTGACGGTGTCATCGCCCTCGTCTCCATGGGCCAATGTACCCAGGTCATTCACGACACTGACGATGACGTCATCGCCCGAACCGCCAGACAGCAAGTCGGCCTGCGCGACATTTGTGTCGAGACCGGATTTCAGTCCGCCATAGAGATAGTCATTGCCATCGCCACCCACAATCTGGTCACTACCAGACCCGCCTTCGAGGACGTTGTCACCCGAGTCGCCTCGCAGGAAGTCATCGAACCGGCTACCGCGCAGCCCTTCAATATCGACGTAGGTATCGTAGAGCGCGATACCGCTTTGCGGCCCCCAGCCCAGCGAGGCGCTCAACCCTTCGTTGCTGTCGTCGTAGCTGACGATGTCGATACCGGCTCCGCCCTCAAAGCGATCACCGCCCGCGCCACCCGACAGGACGTCATTGCCGGCACCGGAGATGATTCTGTTGGATTCGTCATTACCGTATCCAGTGAAGTCCGCAGTGCCGGTGTAGGTCATGTTCTCGATGAACGCAGCCATGTGCATCGACGACAGGCTGGTGTTCAGTTGATCGATGCCACCGGGGAAATTCTGCTCGACGATGGTCACGCCCTCGCTGTTGATCGTGTACACATCATCACCCGCGCCGCCCTCCAGGGTCAGGCCGCCGACGTTGGCGGTGAAGTGGTCAGCGAACGGCGTACCGATGACTTTCTCCACGTTCACCAACGTGACATCCGGAGCACCTGCCTGCTGACCAATGCCGATATTGACGCCGTCCCAGGAGAGGCGGTAGCTCACGGTGTCGTAACCATCAGCGCCATCCACGATCATGGCGTTATCGAGCAGATACACCACGTCATCGAAATTCGATCCCTGAATCGCCTCGATGCCGGTGAAGGTGTCGCCAGCGGCGATGGTCAATGCGTCGTAGTTCTCGAAGTCGTGGACTCTCACACCTTCAAGGCTGTCGCTATAGCTGACGGTATCGAAGCCTTCGCCACCCACGAAGTGATCAGCGCCGGCGCCGCCCCACAGCCAGTCGTTGCCGGTGCCACCGATGATCTCGTTGTCGCTGGCATTGCCGTAACCCTTGAAGTCGCCCGTGCCGGTAAAGGTCAGCTTCTCGATGAACGGGTCCATCTTGATGGTATTGAGACTGGTGCGCAGCTCGTCGTAGCCGAGATAGTTTTCCTCGATGATCGTTACACCTTCGCTGCCGACGATATACACATCGTCACCGGCACTGCCTTCCAGCGTCACGCCGGCCACATTGCTGGTGAAGGTGTCATTTTGAAAAGTGCCGAAGACCTTCTCCACGCCGATCAGCGTATCGACCTTGCCGTCAGCGGCAGTGACGGTCGTCGAGGTATCGTTGAACTCGACGCTCACCCCCGAGGACAAGGCGTAATAATTCGCCGTATCAAACCCTTCACCGCCATCCAGCAGATCATTGCCGGCACTTGCCAGCAACACATCGTCCGACTCCATTCCATAGAGTTCGTCATTGCCATCGGTGCCCGACAGGACATCTGCCTCACTCGTTCCATTCACTACTGACATTTGCGTCTTCCTTGCGTTGTTGTTGAATCGGGAAACCGGCCTCCCGGGCACAAGCCGATCACGCCAGCAGCAACCGTCCGAGGTCAGCGAATAGAGAAGTATCGACAGGAAAATTCCGATTCTTGAGGCTCTGCGGTGAAAAAAGTATCAATACCGATACAAACAGAATCTTGAAGACGCAAAAAAGGCGACTCGAAAGTCGCCTTTTTTTTCAGCAGTGCCGGTCAGTCGGCCAGCCAGCCGTTTTCCCAGTACCGCAGGTTGTCGCCGCGCAGCACGTAGTCGCGCAGTACGACTTCACGCAGCTGATCACCCATGCGGTAACTGGCATCCGGATCAGCCAGGTGCATGCGGATCGCTTGCAGCCACTCCTCGGTGGAGTTGGTCTTGACCCGGGTGCACGGCAGGTAACCCTGATAGGCCTCGGTATCGGTGCAGACCACCGGGTAGCCGCACGCGCCGTACTCCAGCAGGCGCAGGTTGCTCTTGCAGTCGTTGAAGATGTGGAACTCCAGCGGTGCCAGGGCCAGGTCAAGGTTGAGGCTGGCCAGTTTCGCCGGATACACATCCAGCGGGATCACGCCGTGGAACTCGTGCATGTACGGACGCAAGTCATCCGGGCACATGCCGAAGAACACCCAGTCGACCTCGTTTGCCAGTTCACGGACCACATCGGCAATCACCGCCAGATCACCGTGGTGGCTGGTGCCGCCGCCCCAGCCGACCCGCGGCTTTTTCGAGGTGCGACGCTGGCTGCGCAAGTCGGTCCACAAGTGCCGCGACAACATGTTCGGTACGACCCGGATGTCGTGATGCATGTCCGACAGAACGTTGGCCAGCGGTTGGGTAGACACCACCACCCGATCGCACAGACCGATCGCCCGCCGCACCAGCCGCTCCATTTCCTGCTTGTTCGGCATGTTGCGAATGTGCGCGTTGCGATGAGGGACATCGATGACATAGTCATCGAGCTCGTAGATCCGCCGGGCGTTGAAAAAGTTTTTCAGCGGTGGAATTTCATCGATGGCACTTTCCGAATAGCGCCCCTGCAATACGATCACATCGGGAGCCTGCCGCTCGATGTCGATGATCGAAGGCAAACCGTAGCAGATCCGCCCCTCGGCACGGTTGGCCGCCTCCAGTTCGATCATCGGTTGGCTGATGCGATAGTGACCAATGGCGGAAGCGTTGATGGGCACCGCCAGCACATTCGGCAACTGTTTGCGCGAAAACGGACTCCAGCCGGTACGCAGGCCCGGCTCCAGACTGAAGCTGGTCGCACCGACACCCTGCACCGCCAGATTGACGTTGAACGCAGGATCGCGCGCAATCAGTGGCAACCAGCGCTTGTAGAACGTTTCGTGTTCCTGAATCTGCAGTTGCTCTTCTTCTGCCGTGGCCTCGGCCGTCGGCCGCGCGCCCAGGGCCAGCATGGCATAAGGAGTCCAGACCACCAGGTAACCTTCCCGGCCGACGCGCAGACACAGATCCGCCACATTGAGGGCCTGCGCCAGATCCTGTTCGTCGAGCCCGTCGACAGCATCAAAGACAGCCTTGCGAATCATCAGGCAATCACCGCCGACCGCACTCAGGTCATGCACCGCCTGCAAGCGGAACATGTACCCGTCCGCCTGCAGCGACTGACCATAGAAGGGCAATCCCACGGCGCCCTGCATACCCAGAATCAGGCCGGCATGCAGCACACAACCGTCCGGATTGTACAACTTGGCGCCGACGACCCCGACTTCCGGGCGCTGCGCATGATTGAGCAGTTCGTCCAGCCAGTCGGACTGGGTGATCACCGCAAAGGTATTGAGCATCAGCACGTATTCGCCGCGGGCCTGCCCTACCGCAAAGTTGTGCGTGGCGGCTGCATTGCCCTGTTGCGCGAAGCTCAGCACGCGAACCCGGTCGCTGCCCAGTTGCGCCATGCCGTCCAGCCAGGCCAGCGCCTCGGCACTGGTGCTGCCGTTATCGACCAGCAGCAGCTCGTACTCGGTGTAGGCGGTTTTTTCCAGCAGCGTCTCGACGCAACGCTGCAAGGCGGCGGTCTGGTCCCGGGTCACAATGATGACCGACACCAGCGGACGCCGGGCGTGATGATAGTCGACACGATTGAGCAGCTCGCAGCTGCCACGGCGAATGTCGTGGGCCAGACCCAGACGCTGCAGATGCGCTTCGAGCACGCGCGGATTCTGTTCGAGGACGCCCGGGGCCGCCAGCCACTTCGACAGGTCGAAAGGCGACTCCAGCATGACCTCGGCAATGTGGCCGACAACCTGTGTGCCATCGCTCTCGACCAGACGCCACAACACATCGTGCGGCGCGAGCTGAGCGAAGTCAGGTGCAAAACCACCGAGCGCCAGAAAACGCTCACGCTCGAACGCCAGTGCCCGGCCCACATAAGGGTAGCTGCGCATCAGGTCGAGGTTGAAATCCGGCTTGAACGCAGGTTCTGCCGACTCCCCGTCACGCAAGCTGCCCTCGTCGCTGTACAGACATTTCAGTGACGGGGAATGCACGATGCGCTCGGCCATGACCAGCAACGCCGGCGCCACCAGCCGATCACCCGCCTGCAGCAGGTAGAACCAGTCGGCTCCCGCCAGTTGCGGCAGCAGCGCATTGATCTGCTCCATGCCGTCGTCTTGCAAAGGCATGCGGAACACCCGCCCGTCCAGCTCGGTTTCGGTACACGAGGCGGACAGGACAAGGATCAGCTCCGGCGGATAATCCTGAGCGGCGAGCGACGCCAGTGTGCGTTCGACACTGTCACGACTGCCCTGCCCGTCGATGACGATCGGCACGATCCGGGGTTGATGCGACCAGCCGGCCAGGGTTTCCGGCAGCAACGTGCGCTGACCTTCGGTCAGTACCCGGCAGTTGAGCCACTGCGCGTAGAGCTCGGCAAAACTCCAGCTGTCGATGCCGACACTCCACTCCTGACGGCTCTGTTTGGAGCCCAGGGTGCGACTCAGCGGCAGCTCTTCCCAGACCCGCGGAGACTCATCGGCCTTGCTCAGCGGAACATAGCGAACCCATCCCGGCGCCGGCGCGGCTTCGCCGCTGCGCGATTTGAGCATCTGCAGCATCCACTCACGCTCGACCTCGAGCGCGTCTTTCATCGGCTGTTGCGCACTCAGACGTTCCGGGTAGAGCCGCTCGGCGCTGAGCACGTTGTTGGAGACGGCCAGATTGCCGCGCCGCAGCAGGCAGACGTACAGGGCAAAATCCAGCGACGCGACGAAGCAGTGACCTTCCTGAGTCAGCGCCGGCAACAGCTCTTCAACGTCGGCACGCCGGAACAGTGCGTTGGTGAATCCACCGAGGACGTTGACCGGGAATTTCTCGAAGATGCCCAGCAGATCGTCGCCCTTGAACAGACCGCTGTGCGGCGACAACGACGTGTTTTCCAGGCGCGCGGGCAGGATGATGTCCTGCGCATCCCAGAACAGTCGCTGAGCCAGTACCAGCCTGACCTCTTCACGCATCATCTCCTGGGCCTGCTGCCGGATGCAGTCGGCATACAAGTGATCGTCGTCGCACAGGAACTTGATGAACTCGCCCTGCGCCTGACTCAGGCACGCCTTGAGGTTGCCGATCATTCCCAGGGTGCGCGGATTGCGCACGTAGCGCACCTCGACGCCGGACTGCTCGATGACCGACGCGACGATGCGTTCGATCTCGGAACCCCGACTGTCATCGCAGACGATGATTTCCAGAGGGCTGTAAGTCTGGCTGACAGCACTGTTCAATGTCCGCTCGAAGAAGCGCGGATTGAAGGCAGGAATGACGAGGCTGACAAGAGGAAGTGAATTCACGGCGGACTCGCAAGCGGCGGGAACCCGCCCGGAACAGCGAGCCCTTTGAAACCGCAGAAAAAGACAAATGATACAGAGCGAACGGAGCAAGCGGGCGCTTGCGCGCCCGCTCAGGCTTCAGATCTTGTTGAACAGGCCCAACTGAGAGATTTTGCTGAACGCCAGCTGCGAGGCCTGCAGCATGGTCTGCTGCAAGGTCAGGCGGGTCATCACTTCGGCCGGATCCGAATCACGGATCGTGCCCTGGGTGGTGGCGTTCGCCAGTTGCAGGCTCTGGTTGGTGGTGCTCTGGTCATCCAGCGACTGCCCGCGGGCACCGATGGACGTCACCGCACTGCCGATCTGGTTGGCGGCACTGTCGATGTTGCCCAGTGCCGACTCCATTGCCCCCTGGAATTTCTGCTTGGCCACCGGATCACCGTCGATCGGGGTGTTCAGCGCCGTGACCATCTGGCCCAGGGTGTCGAGCACGTTCTGGGTCTGGTGGTTGTTGGACTGGATCGAGAACTGGTCACCGGCCGCGGGCGTGCCACCGAGAGCGAAGGTCACACCGGCCGCCGTCGCGTTGCCGCCAGCCACGGTGCCCGACGAGATCGGCTTGCTGTCAGCGGTGACAGGCGCCGCATACAAGTCGAACGCGGTGGCGCTGGTGAATTTCAAGACTGCACCGCCGCCCGACGGGAAGGCCGCGTTGTAGGCTGCCTGGTTGGTCACGCTGGAACCGGTGATAACCGCAGTCGACGGGTTGCCCGGGCTGCGTGCGGTATTGAAAGTGTCCGGCGTGGCCGACAGCTGGAAGCTGTGGCCGGCAATCACCGCATCCGGGTTGGTATCACCAGCCTTGAGATTGATGTTCAGCTTCAGATCGACACCGCGGAAGCTGACCGTCTGGTTGGCGCCGTTGCTGTTGCTGATCAGACCGTTCTGGCTGGCTTCGGCCGTCACATCGTTGCCCAAGGCATCGGTAATCTTCAGCTGAGTGCTGCTGATGAAGTCCACGGTGTACGGCTGGCCGGCCGTGAACTTGGAGTTGTACGTCGCCGCGTTGCCAACGACACCGTTGGTCAGCACAACGCGACCGTCATCAACGGCCGGAGCCGTCATGTTGGTCTGGGTGCGCGCAGTATTGATGGTCTGCTGGAAAGCATCCCAACCGGTGGTGTTAGTGGCCACCGACAAACCATCGCCAATGCCCAGGTTGATCTGGGTCTGGTCACCGTTGTAGGTGTAGGTGCCATCGGCGTTCTGCGAGTACGGCGCGGTATCGGTCTTCGAGCCGGAGAACAGGTAGTTGCCGTTGGCGTCCTTGGAGTTCATCAGGCCCAGCACTTGTTGCTGGATCTGGCTCAGTTCGGCGGCGTAAGCCTGGCGGTCCTTGTCGGTGGCGATGCCGTTATTGGCTGCCAGCCCGATTTCCTTGGCGCGCTGCAAAGCGTCGGTGATGGCCGTCAGCGTAGATTCCTGAACAGTCAGCGAGCTCTTGGTGGTGTCGATGTTGCCTTTGTACTGATCGAGCATCGCGGCCTGCTGACCCAGGCGCAGCAAACGACCAGCCCCGATCGGATCGTCGGCGGCGGTGTTGATGCGCTGCAGGCTGCTGGCTTCGTTGGCGGTCGCGACCGTCTTGCTGTAGTTGCGCTGATATTGGGCAGCTTGTGTCGCGTAATACTGGGCGGTGGAAATGCGCATGAATTACGGCTCCTTAAAGGCTGTTGATCAGCGTGGCGAAAGTTTCCTGCGCAGCCTTGATGATCTGCGAAGACGCTGTGTAGTACTGCTGATACTTGACCAGGTTGCCGGTCTCTTCATCCAGGTTGACCTGGGACAGCGAGTCCCGCGCACCCTGGGCCTGATCCAGGATCACCGTGGTGGCCGCACCGTCGGACTTGCTCTGGGCGGCCTGGGTACCGACGTTGGTCACCAGTTTGTTGTAGGCGTCGGTCAGGCTGATGCCCTTGCTCGCCGTGCCGGTGTCGACGGTCTGCTTGGTCTGCAGACCGACCAGTGCCTGGGCGTTGCGGTTGTCCGAAGAGGCTGCGCCGGTCAGGTTGATGGTGAAGGTTTCGCCGGACTTCGGCGTCGCGCCCACGGTGGTCTGCACGGTGAAGGTCTTTTGCACGTTCGGGATGACGGTGGTGTCCATCACCGGAGCCCCGGTGGAGTCGACCATGCCGATCTTCAGGTTCAGGGTGTTCGCCTGACCGGGAACGATGACGCCGGAACCGATCGTGGCACCCTTGGCATCAACCATGTTGTAAGTCTGGCTGCCGCTGGTGGTGGCGCCGAATACCAGTTTGACCGGGGTCGAATACTTGAGCGCGTTCTGCAGCTCCGCCTGGGACGCCGGGTTGTAGATATCGACGACGTCTGTCAGCGTCGGCTGGGTGTAGGTGCCTGAGTTGTTGGCACTGGCCACGCCGGTCAACGGTGCGGCTGCCGCGATTTTCTTCGGATCGGTGAGAACGGTCTGGATGCTGGCCGCCGCGTTGCGGGTCGGGGTGACCTTGAACGTGTCGCCGGCACTCAGGGCACCACCGTTAAGGGCCAGGGTAAAGCCGTCGATTACCGGAGGCGGCGTGGTCGTGGTGCTGAACGAACCCATGTCGGTGCCGTCGGAGCGCTTGACCGTGTAGTTGGTCGCGCTGGTGAAGGTGACCTGGTAGTCGCTGGTGGTCAGCTTGCCGGTGTCCTTGATGGTGACATCAAGGTTGCCCGAACCTGCGCTATTGCCGGACTGGGCAATACTGCGCTGGCTGATCAGGGCGGCACTGTTGATGTTGTTGAAAATCGCTGCGCCGAAGTCACCGTTCTTGTCGATGCCCTGGGCTTGCTGGCGGTTGATCTGGTCGGCAACGACCAGTGCCACACGGCCCAGCTCGTTGAGTGCAGGATCGAGCACTTCCTTGCGATAAGTCAGCAGACCACCGATTTCACCGCCGGTCATCGCCGAGGTGATGTCGATGGTGCTCGAACCACGATCCATCTGGATGCCCATGCGCGATGGGTCACCCTTGAGCGGCACGGTGCTCAGGGTATTGGTGGTATTGCCGATGACCAACGGCTGGCCGCTACCGATGTAGATGTCGAAGCTGGTGCCACGCTCAACGACTTGCGCGCCGGTCAGCTCGGAGAGCTGACGCACGGCTTCGTTACGGCTGTCGAGCAGATCGTTCGGCTGGCCGCCGCTGGTGGAGATCTCGCCGATCTTCTGGTTCAGCGTGGCAATCGAGGTTGCCAGCTTGTTCACCTGGGACGCCATGTCGGACAGGTTGCCATTGAGCGTGGCGTTCTGATCGTTCATCTGCTTGGCCAGTGCATTGAAGCGACTGGTCAGGGCCTGCGCGCCGGTCAGTACCGACTGACGGGAAGTGTCGTCGGTGGCCGAGGTCGATACGCCTTGCATCGAGGTGAAGAATTTCTGCAGCACGCCGGTCAGGCCGGTGTTGGTGTCGGACAGCGAGCCGTCCAGTGCGGTCGCCTGCGCACCGAAAGCGGCGGCTTCGCTATTGAGCGACGTGGCGGTACGCAGCTGAGATTCGAGGTAGGAGTTGTACACCCGGCGCACGTCGGCCAGGGTCGTACCGGTACCGATGAACACGTTACCGTATTGAATCGAGGACTTGGTGCCCTGCACGGTTTGCTGGCGTGAATAACCGGCGGTGTCGACGTTGGCAATGTTGTTACCCGTCACAGCCAGAGAGGATGAACTCGCGGCCAACCCCGACATCCCGATATTGAGCAAACTCATGATTCAAACCTTACCTTGTGTTTATAAGGGCGTTGTTGAAACGCCGGCCGCAGCGTAGTTCTGATTGACCGTCATCTGCCTGGCAATCTGCGAAATCTTCGTCGCGTAGTTCGGGTCGGTCGCGTAACCGGCCTTTTGCAATTCGCGTACAAACTGTTCTGGGTTATCGGCCGACTTCAGCACATCTTGATAGCGATTATTGCTCTGCAGCAAAGTCACCAGATCGTGGAAGCTGTCCTTGTACGAGGCGTAGGAACGGAACTCGGCCGTCTCCTTGACCATCTGCCCGTTGCGGAATTCGCTGGTGATCGCCCGGGCCGAATCGCCCTTCCAGTTGCTGCTCGCCTTGATGCCGAACAGGTTGTGACTGCTGCTGCCGTCCTGGGCGCGCATGACCGATTTGCCCCAGCCGGTTTCCAGCGCAGCCTGAGCCACCAGATAACGCGGATCGACGCCGATGCGTGCCGCGGCTTCCTGCGCCATCGGCAGCATGGTGTTAACGAATTCGTCGGCGTTGCCGAACGCTTTCTTCGCCGGTGCCAGCGGGATCTGCGCCATGGCGCGGCCGTAAATCTGCATCTGCCCGCCCGAGGCTTTATCGGCCTCGGCGCGGTCCAGCCAGTCGCCGTTGTACAGCGGGCCGGAACCGGTGACAGCGGCGGTCGTGGCGCGTTGCGGCAGTTGAGTGGTCGCCGCCGGCGTGGCCGACGGCACCAGACCGGCGAGCAAGCGATCCGCCAGTTTCGGCGGCAGTGCCAGACGACGCTGGTTGATCATTTCCATGTCATTGCGATGGGTCAGTTCGGTGCTCGGCGCATGCACCGAACGCGACGCCCACAGCGGACGCTCGCCATTGAGTCGCGACAACGGGCCATTCGTAGCCACGGTGCCGGCAGCAATCGGCGTGGCCACGGCAGCGGCCTTGGCTTTGGCTTCTTCCTGCTTGGCAGCGGATGCGGCCGCAGCCTCGCCCGGCGCCATCGGTTTGTTCTTCGACATCTGGCGCATCAGCACGTCGGCCAGGCCGATACCCCCACCCTCGCGGGACATGGAAACCGCCAGTTGCTGGTCGTACATTTCCTGATACTGCTTGGCCGCCGGCGTGTTCAGCGGGTTGTCCTGACCCAGCGCTTCAGTGGCCGAACGCATCGACTTGAGCATTTCACCGAGGAACAGCGATTCGAATTCCTGCGCAACCTTGCGCATGTTCGCATCGCTGTTCTTGTCGCCGACCTTGAGCTGATTCAGACGATTGAGGTCGGAGTACGAACCCGAATCGCTGCTGCTGACCAGACCGCTTTTGCGCATATCCATGGTCGCCGTCCTCAGATCACGATCAGGTCGGCTTGCAACGCGCCGGCCTGCTTCAGTGCTTCAAGGATGGCCATCAGGTCACCCGGCGCGGCGCCGACCTGGTTCACCGCACGGACGATCTCGTCGAGGGTGGTGCCCGGGCCGAACTTGAACATCGGCTTGGCTTCCTGTTCGGCATTCACCCGCGAGCGCGGCACGACGGCGGTCTGGCCGTTGGACAGCGGGCCCGGCTGGCTGACGATCGGGTCTTCGGTGATGGTCACGGTCAGGCTGCCGTGGGTCACGGCGGCCGGCGACACCTTCACGTTCTGGCCGATGACGATGGTGCCGGTACGCGAGTTGATGATGACTTTCGCCACGGCCTGACCGGGATCGACTTCGAGGTTTTCCAGGATCGACAGATAGTCGACGCGCTGGCTCGGATCGAGCGGCGCGGTCACACGGATCGAACCGCCGTCGATGGCCTGGGCCACGCCTGGGCCGAGCATGTCGTTGATCTTGTCGACGATGCGCTTGGCAGTGGTGAAGTCGGAACGGTTGAGGTTCAGCGTCAGGCTGTTGCCCTGGTTGAAACCACTCGGCACCGAACGCTCGACCGACGCACCGCCCGGGATGCGACCGGCCGACGGAACGTTGACGGTGATCTTCGAACCGTCACGACCTTCAGCATCGAAACCACCGACCACCAGGTTGCCCTGGGCGATGGCGTAGACGTTGCCGTCGATACCCTTGAGCGGGGTCAGCAACAGCGTGCCGCCGCGCAGGCTCTTGGAGTTACCGATGGACGACACGGTGATGTCGACCTGTTGACCCGGTTTGGCGAACGCCGGCAGATCGGCACTCACCGACACTGCCGCGACGTTTTTCAGCTGCACGTTGCCCGATCCCGGCGGCACCTTGATGCCGAACTGCGAGAGCATGTTGTTGAAGGTCTGCAGGGTGAACGGGGTCTGCGTGGTCTGGTCGCCGGTGCCATTGAGGCCGACCACCAGGCCGTAGCCGATCAACTGGTTGGAACGCACGCCGGAAATACTGGCGATGTCCTTCAGCCGCTCGGCTTGTGCATTGAAGGCCGCCGACAACAAAAACGCGGCCATCATGAGGCTTCTGAAATTCAACGTAGCCACCTAGAAAGGGAACAGCGGGCTGAGGAAGAAACGGTCGAACCAGCCTGGCTGACTCGCATCGGCGAACGAACCGGTGCCCGAGTAGGTGATGCGCGCATCGGCGACCCGGGTCGAGGACACGGTGTTGTCGGTGGCGATGTCGTCGGCCCGCACGAGACCGGCGATCCGCACCAGCTCGTCGCCGGTGTTGAGGGTCATCCACTTCTCGCCACGCACGGCGATGATGCCGTTGGGCAACACGTCGGCGACGGTCACGGTGATCGAGCCAGTCAGGGTGTTGCCCTGGGCGGCCTTGCTGTCACCCTTGGTCGCGCGGTCGCCTTCATAGCTGGCGCTCAGGCTCAGGTCATTGCCGCCGATCGGGTTGTTGGTGGTTGCACTGCTGCCGAACAACGACGTCAGGCCGATGCCGGTCTTGCTGTTCTTGGCCACCTGAGAGTTGGCGTTCTTGCTGGCCTGGGTTCTCTCGTTCAGGGTGATGGTGATGATGTCACCGACCCGGAACGCCTTGCGGTCGCTGTACAGGTTCTGCTCGAAACCGGCCTGATAGATCGAGCCGTTGTTGGCGGCCGACGGCAACGGTGTGCGCGGCAACACCGGGGCGTAGTAAGGATCATTGGGCTTGGGCGTCGGAGCGACGCAGCCCGCGAGCGAGACGACCCCGCTCAATGCCACAACAGATACAAAGCGTTTCATGACCCTTACCTCACGGTGTTGCAGGCAGCCTCATGGCCGCCTCATAGACTTGATTACAGATTCTGCGTTACGAACGAGAGCATCTGGTCGGCGGTGGAGATCACCTTGGAGTTCATCTCGTACGCGCGCTGAGTAGTGATCATGTTGACCATCTCTTCCACGGTGCTGACGTTGGAGGTTTCCAGGGTGTTCTGCAGGGTGGTACCGAAACCGTTCAGGCCCGGCGTACCGACTTGCGGCGCACCGGAGGCGGCGGTTTCCAGGAACAGGTTGTTGCCCACCGCTTGCAGACCGGCCGGGTTGATGAAGTCGGCGGTTTGCAGGTTGCCGATCACTTGCGAGGCGGCGTTGCCGGCGGTGGTGATCGACACGGTGCCGTCACGGCCCACAGTGAAGGTCTGGGCGTTGTTCGGGATGACGATGGCCGGTTCCAGGGCGAAACCGCTGGCGTTGACGATCTGGCCGTTGGAGTCGAGGTGGAACGTACCGTCACGGGTGTAGGACGTGGTGCCGTCCGGCTGCAGGATCTGGAAGAAACCGCGACCGTCGATGGCCATGTCCAGCGGCTGCTCGGTGGTTTGCAGGCTGCCGGCGGTGAAGTTTTTCTGGGTGCCGACGATGCGCACACCGGTACCCACTTGCAGACCCGACGGCAGTTCGCTGTCCTGGGTCGACTGGGCGCCTGGCTGACGCTTGATCTGGTACAGCAGGTCCTGGAACTCGGCGCGGTCACGTTTGAAACCCGTGGTCGACACGTTCGCCAGGTTGTTGGAAATGGTGGTCAGGTTGGTGTCCTGGGCGGACAGACCGGTTTTGGCAACCCATAGAGCCGGAAGCATTCGATTCTCCTCGTGCGCCTGTTTTACGGCGCGACGTTCTGATAATTAGCTGATCTGCAAGACCCGAGCCATGGCCTGGTCGTCGTCTTTGGCGGTGTTCATCATCTTGACGTGCAATTCGAATTGCTTGGCCAGGGCCAGCACCGACGTCATTTCTTCCACGGCATTGACGTTGCTCGATTCCAGGAAACCCGACACCAGTTTGACGTTGGCATCGGCCGGCGCAGGCTGGCCGTCCTTGGTGTAAATCGAACCGTCCAGGCCCTTGTTCATGTTCTTGATGTCCGGATTGACCAGCTTGATGCGGTCGACTTCGGCCATGACGCGCGGGCCCTCGCCCATCGCTCGAATACTGATGGTGCCGTCTTCGCCGACTTCCACCTGCTGCTCCGGCGGCACCGCGATCGGCCCGCCATTGCCCATGACCGGCATGCCGTTGCCGGCACGCAACACGCCGAGGGCATCGATGTTGAGGCTGCCGGTGCGCACGTAGCTTTCACCGCCATTTGGGTTCTGCACGGCGATCCAGCCGTTACCCGACACGGCGACGTCGAGGTCACGGCCGGTCTGCACCAGCGAGCCCGGCGTGAAGTCGGTGGCGGGCCGTTCGCTCATCGCAAACGCACGCGCCGGAAAGCTGTCACCGAACACCGGCATCGAACGCGCCTGCTCCAGGTCGCGCTGAAAACCGTTGGTGGAGATGTTCGCCAGGTTGTTGGCATGAGCCTTTTGCGCCAGTGCGTTCTGGCTGGCGCCGGTCATTGCCACATAAAGGTACTTGTCCACACTCTTTCCTCTGCATGCCGGACGTTTGCCGCCCACCGCTGTACTGCTGAGCCATAAGCAATTTGCAGACCAACTTTTTTCTGGCGGCCCACGACCCGGTAAACAAAGGACTTGAGGGATTTTGCGGGGAGGAGGGAAATGTATCGAAGACGAAAAACCGGCGGTGTCATGCCGCTTGGCGGCAAACACCTGACCCTGATTGCTGATTGCTGATCGCGGATCGCGGATCGTTCCCACGTCGAGGCGTCGAACCGTCCGCGTGGGAACGCAGCCCGGGACGCTCCGCGTCCCAAAGCGGACGCAGAGCGTCCATTGAGGCATTCCCACGCAGAGCGTGGGAACGATCAGCGTGGGGGGGGGGATCAGTGTGGGGCTGATTAGGCGCTGCCTGACTCCTTGCCGACTTCATACTCACGCAGCTTGTTGGCAATCGTAGTGTGCGAAACCCCGAGCCGCTTACCCAGTTGCCGGCTGCTCGGATGCTCGGAATACAAGCGCTCCAGCACCGCCTTCTCGAAGCGCCCGACAATCTCGTCGAGCCCGCCTTCGAGGGAGAAATCGCCAAGCGGCTGACGCACACCGTAATCCGGCAGGCGAATGTGCTCGGCCTTGACCGTGCCACCGTCGCACAGCGAAACCGCCTGGAACAGCACGTTCTCCAGTTGCCGCACATTGCCCGGCCAATGGTAGTGACTGAGCCGATCCATCGCCGCCGGTGCCAGTTTCGGCAGCGGGCAGCCGATCTGTCGACTGGCCTGATCGAGGAAGTGCTCCACCAGCGGCGTCAAACCGTCGAGGCATTCGCGCAGTGGCGGGATGTGCAGCGAAAGCACGTTCAAGCGGTGATACAGATCCTGGCGAAATTCGCCGCGCGCGCACAGCTCCGACAAATCCACCTGGGTTGCGCAGATCACCCGCACATCCAGGTAAACCTCTTCATCACTGCCCACACGGCGGAAGCAGCCGTCCTGCAGGAAGCGCAGCAGTTTCACCTGCAAGCGCGGGCTCATTTCGCCGACACCATCGAGGAACAGCGTGCCGCCCGCCGTCAGCTCCAGCAGCCCGAGCTTGCCTTCGGCCCGAGCGCCTTCAAAGGCACCGGGGCCGTAGCCGAACAGTTCGGTCTCGGCCATCGACTCCGGCAGCCCCGCGCAGTTGAGCGCCATCAGCGGCGACTGACCACGCGGGCTCGCCAGGTGGCAGGCCCGCGCCAGCAATTCCTTGCCGGTGCCGGTTTCGCCCTCAATCAACAACGGCGCATCCAGCGGCGCCATGCGCCGGGCCTCGCGCACCACCGCTGCCATCACTTTCGAGCTCTGGAAGATGCTGTCGAAACCGCGCAACTCCTGTTTGCGCACGTTGTAGATCCGCTCGCCGACGCGGTCCGCGCGGTGCAAGGTGAGCACAGCACCGGCCATGGCTTCGCTGTCGTCGTGTTCAGATTGCAGCGGCGCGATGTCGGCCAGAAAGATGTCGCCCTTGACCTTGACCCGCATGCCGTTGATTCGCGATTTGTTGGCGCGCACCAGTTCCGGCAGGTCGAAGTCCTCGGCGTAACGCGACAACGGAATCCCCGGCACCTCGTCCACCCGCACCCCGAGCAACTGCGCCGCCGCCCGGTTGGCCGCCACGATGGAGCCGCCCATGTCGATCGACAGCACCGGAAACTCCAGCGCACCGAGCAGCGCATTCAACTCCATGTGCCGCCGCTCGCTGGGCATCAGCCCTACCCGCTTGACGCCGAACACTCCGGCAATTGCCTCGAACTTCGGTCGCAGCGCCTGGAACTGAATGTTGATCAGGTTCGGGCAATGCAAATAGATCGCGTTGCCATGCTCACCACCCACCTCGCCACGGGCGACGTTGATCCCGTACTCCACCAGCAGATTGAGAATGTCGCGCAGGATGCCGATGCGGTTCTGGCAGTGGACTTTGATACGCATATAAAGGCCCGAAACAGGTGAAAAGGTGGTCTGACGCCGGAATTTTCTGCGCCGCGCGCAAGATAGTCGTCAAGATTATGTGACAGCCATAAGCCTTTTCAAACCCGACAGTCACCGCAAACACGACTTATCGCACGAAGCGTAACGAAAATTTTACGAATTAAAGAGACTTTTCCTACTCAGCCAGTCTTCAACCTGCTGCAACAACAAACGTTCCGGGGTATTTCTCAGTCCATCGCAGGACATAACAAGAACGAAATTCCCCTCGCAGGAGAGCAGTATGAAGCAGACGCAATACGTGGCCCGCGAGCCCGATGCGCAAGGTTTTATCGACTACCCCGCAGAAGAACACGCGGTGTGGAACACGCTGATCACCCGCCAGATGAAAGTGATCGAGGGTCGTGCGTGCCAGGAATACCTGGACGGTATCGAAAAACTCGGTCTGCCCCACGACCGCATTCCTCAACTGGGCGAGATCAACAAGGTGCTCGGCGAGACCACCGGTTGGCAGGTTGCCCGCGTCCCGGCGCTGATCCCTTTCCAGACCTTTTTCGAATTGCTCGCCAGCAAGCAGTTTCCGGTGGCCACGTTCATTCGGACCCGTGAAGAACTGGACTACCTGCAGGAGCCGGATATTTTCCACGAGATCTTTGGCCACTGCCCGCTGCTGACCAACCCGTGGTTCGCCGAATTCACCCACACCTACGGCAAGCTCGGCCTGCAGGCGACCAAGGAAGAACGCGTTTACCTGGCGCGCCTGTACTGGATGACCATCGAGTTCGGCCTGGTCGACACCCCGCAAGGCAAACGCATCTACGGCGGCGGCATCCTGTCCTCGCCAAAAGAAACTGTTTATTCGCTGTCGGACGAGCCCGAGCATCAGGCCTTCGATCCGCTGGAAGCCATGCGCACGCCGTATCGCATCGACATCCTGCAACCGCTGTACTTTGTCCTGCCGAACCTCAAGCGCCTGTTCGACTTGGCCCACGAAGACATCATGGCCATGGTCAAGCAAGGCATGCAGCTGGGTCTGCACGCACCGAAGTTTCCGCCAAAACCGAAAGCCGCGTGACCCGCGACTTTTGCTTACAAGTGAGTCTGTCAGTCGTCGCCACTTTGGTTTAGCGTGGCGACTTTGACGGCCAATATAAAAAAACACCTTCAGATTTCAGGAAGTCCACCATGTCCACTTTGAACCAAGCCCATTGCGAAGCCTGCCGTGCCGATGCCCCACAAGTCAGCGATGAAGAACTGCCGATCCTGATCAAGCAGATCCCTGACTGGAACATCGAAGTACGCGACAGCATCATGCAGCTGGAAAAAGTCTTCCTGTTCAAGAATTTCAAGCACGCGCTGGCGTTCACCAACGCCGTCGGCGAGATCTCCGAGGCCGAAGGTCACCACCCGGGCCTGCTCACCGAGTGGGGCAAAGTCACCGTGACCTGGTGGAGCCACTCGATCAAGGGCCTGCACCGCAACGACTTCATCATGGCCGCGCGCACTGACGAAGTGGCCAAGACTGCAGAAGGACGCAAGTAATGCACTTCGACGCCATCGGCCGGGTGCCCGGCGACCCGATCCTCGGCCTGATGGAGGCCTACGCGCAGGACTCCAACCCGCGCAAGTTCGACCTCGGCGTCGGCGTCTACAAGGATGCCCAGGGCCTGACGCCGATCCCCGAGGCGGTGAAAATCGCCGAGGCGCGTCTGGTCGAGAGCCAGGACACCAAGACTTACATCGGTGGCCACGGCAATCCGCTGTTCGGCAAGGTCATCAATGAGCTGGTGCTTGGCGTCGATTCGAAGCTGATCGCCGAGCAACGTGCCGGCGCCACTCAGACGCCGGGCGGCACTGGCGCCCTGCGTCTGGCGGCGGACTTCATCGCCCAATGCCTGCCGGGCAAAGGCGTATGGCTGAGCAACCCGACCTGGCCGATCCACGAAACGATTTTCGCGGCCGCCGGGGTCAAGATCAGCCATTACCCGTACGTCGGCAGCGACAACCGCCTCGACGTCGATGCGATGCTCGCCGTACTCAACGAAGTGCCGAAAGGTGATGTGGTGCTGCTGCACGCGTGCTGCCACAACCCGACCGGTTTCGACCTGAGCCACGACGACTGGCAGCGGGTGCTGGAGGTGGTACGCCGCCGTGACCTGCTGCCGCTGATCGACTTTGCCTACCAGGGCTTTGGCGACGGTCTGGAGCAGGATGCATGGTCAACCCGGCTGTTCTCCGCCGAGTTGCCCGAGCTGCTGATCACCAGTTCCTGCTCGAAGAACTTCGGCCTGTACCGCGACCGCACCGGTGCGTTGATCGTCAGCGCGAAAACCGCTGACAAGCTGATCGACATCCGCAGCCAGTTGGCGCACATCGCACGTAACCTGTGGTCGACGCCACCGGATCACGGTGCCGCTGTCGTCGCCACGATCCTCGCCGACCCGGAGCTGAAACGCCGCTGGGCCGACGAAGTGGAAGCCATGCGTCTGCGCATCGCCCAATTGCGCAGCGGTCTGGTGGAAGCGCTGGAACCGCACGGTCTGCGCGAGCGTTTTGCGCACATCGGCGTGCAACGCGGAATGTTCTCCTACACCGGTCTGTCGCCGGAACAGGTGAAGAACCTGCGCGAGCATCACAGTGTGTACATGGTCAGCTCGGGCCGGGCCAACGTTGCCGGGATTGATGCGACGCGTCTCGACCTGCTGGCCGAAGCGATCGCCAACGTCTGCAAATAACTCCCCCTGGTCTTGATCGTTCCCACGCTCCGCGTGGGAATGCCTCAATGGACGCTCCGCGTCCGCTTCGGCAGGGACGCGGAGCGTCCCGGGCTGCATTCCCACGCGGACGGTTCGACGCCTCGACGTGGGAACGATCAGGCGCACTCATCGCGAGCAGGCTCTCCCCTGCATTCGCCCTGCGTCACCCTGTCGCACTTGTCTAGACAATCCCGCCCGTCGAACCAAATGGATTTAAAAGTCTGATTGTCATTTTTCTTGCTGTATCCTGCGCAAGCTTTCTGAAAGCGCGGATCTACCAGATCTATCAACAGACTTAGCGAGGAGCGCAACCATGCACGAGATTCCGAATCTCCCCTTCCCAAGCCTGCACGAAACTGAGCAGACGACCACGCAACAAGCCGGTGCCCAACAGCCCGAGCCGAAAGAAGCCGCCGAGAGCCGTCCGGCCGACAGCGAAGAGTAAGCAACACCCGCCGTACAGACCGTGTGGAAAGCGCTAAGATGCGCTTTCCACACTGCCTGAAACCTGAGTTGCCATGTCCAAAGAATTCGATGAACAACAGGCCGAGATCCTGATCGGTGCCACCGAGAAGATGATCGAGATCTGGAGCCGTCTCTCGCCCGAGAAACAGGCCGCCCTGCTCGCCCGTTTCGGCAGCGAAGAAAACGCGCTGGCCGCCCTGGTCACCACACAATTGGTTGCCCCGGCCAAATAGTTTTACTTTTCCCCGCCCCGGACGCGTCCGCATCGGTATCATGAGCAGCCTATCTATTCTGCTCTTCCCGTGGATCGTAATTCATGTCGTCCTCTATGCCAGAACCCCAGCGCCCCCTGGCGGTCACGCTGCAAGTCGTTTCCATCGTCCTGTTCACCTTCATCGGCTACCTGAACATCGGCATTCCATTGGCGGTGCTGCCCGGCTATGTGCACAGCGACCTGGGCTTCGGCGCGGTCATCGCCGGGCTGGTGATCAGCGTGCAATACCTCGCCACCCTGCTCAGCCGCCCGTATGCCGGCAAGATCATCGACAACCAGGGCAGCAAACGTGCGGTGATGATCGGTCTGGCCGGTTGTGGTTTGAGCGGTGTGTTCATGCTGATTTCGGCGTGGACGCCCAACCTGCCGCTGCTGAGCCTGATCAGCCTGTTCGTTGGCCGTCTGGTGCTGGGCAGCGCGGAAAGTCTGGTCGGGTCAGGCTCGATCGGTTGGGGCATCGGCCGGGTCGGCGCCGCCAACACCGCCAAGGTCATCTCGTGGAACGGCATCGCCAGTTACGGAGCGCTGGCCGTCGGTGCGCCGCTCGGGGTATGGCTGGTCAGCCGTTTCGGTCTGTGGAGCATGGGTGTGAGCATTCTGCTGCTCGCCACGCTGGGGCTGCTGCTGGCCTGGCCGAAAACCGCCGCGCCGATCGTGGCCGGTGAGCGTCTGCCGTTCATGCACGTTCTCGGGCGCGTCTTTCCGCACGGCTGCGGACTTGCGCTGGGCTCGATCGGTTTCGGCACCATCGCCACCTTCATCACCCTGTATTACGCCACGCAGCATTGGGATAACGCGGTGCTGTGCCTGAGCCTGTTCGGCGCCAGCTTCATCGGTGCGCGACTGCTGTTCGGCAACCTGATCAACCGTCTCGGCGGCTTTCGCGTGGCGATTGCCTGCCTGTCGGTGGAAACCCTGGGCCTGCTGTTGCTGTGGCTGGCGCCGGACGCGCACTGGGCATTGGCCGGTGCGGCATTGAGCGGTTTCGGTTTCTCGCTGGTGTTCCCGGCGTTGGGCGTGGAAGCCGTGAACCTGGTGCCGGCCTCCAGCCGTGGCGCGGCGGTCGGGGCTTATTCTTTGTTCATCGACTTGTCGCTGGGCATCACCGGGCCGCTGGCAGGGGCGATTGCAGCGGGCTTCGGATTTGCCTCGATCTTCCTGTTCGCCGCCCTCGCCTCTTTGAGCGGCCTGGCACTGAGCGTCTATCTCTACCGCCACACGGCGAAGTACCGCGAAGACTAGAAATCCACCTTGCCGCGCCCGGCCTTGATGCTGCCGCGCTTGGTCTTCGATTCGAGCCGACGCTTCTTGGAACCCAGCGTCGGCTTGGTCGGCCGGCGCTTCTTCTCAACCTTGGTGGCGCTGAGGATCAGCTCGGTCAGACGCTCCAGTGCATCGGCGCGGTTCTGTTCCTGCGTGCGGTACTGCTGGGCCTTGATGATCAGCACGCCGTCGCCGGTGATGCGACTGTCGCGCAGCGCCAGCAGCCGCTCCTTGTAGAACTCGGGCAAGGACGAGGCCGGAATGTCGAAGCGCAGGTGCACGGCGCTGGAGACCTTGTTGACGTTCTGCCCACCGGCGCCCTGGGCGCGGATGTACGTCAGTTCGATCTCGGCATCCGGCAGATGCACGTTGTTTGAAATCACCAGCATGGAAAAACGTCCGTAATCAGAACCCGCAGGATACCGCGAAAGCACAAAAAACCCGGCACTTGGCCGGGTTTGTTGTTTTTGCAACGACGCTTACTTGGCTGCGCTCGCTGCGTGCAGTGCCTGTTGCGCACCACGCTTGTTCTTGATCACGTAGCAGACCCACATGAACACGACCCACACCGGAATCGCGTACACCGAGATCTGAATGCCCGGGATCAGCAGCATCACGCCGAGGATGAACAGGACGAACGCCAGGCAGATGTAGTTGCCGTACGGGTACCACAGCGCCTTGAACAGCGGCTTCTGGTGGGTCTTGTTCATGTGCTGGCGGAACTTGAAGTGCGAGAAGCTGATCATCGCCCAGTTGATCACCAGCGTCGCAACCACCAGCGACATCAGCAGTTCCAGCGCATGTTGCGGGATCAGGTAGTTGAGCAGCACCGCCACCAGGGTCACGGCTGCCGACGCCAGGATCGAACGTACCGGTACGCCGCGCTTGTCGATCTTCGCCAGCGCTTTCGGCGCGTCGCCCTGCTCGGCCATGCCCAGCAGCATGCGGCTGTTGCAATAGGTGCCGCTGTTGTACACCGACAATGCCGCGGTCAGAACCACGAAGTTGAGGATGTGCGCAGCGGTGTTGCTGCCAAGCATCGAGAACACCTGCACGAACGGGCTGCCGCTGTAGGAATCGCCGGAAGCGTTGAGGGTTTCCAGCAGGCTGTCCCACGGAGTCAGCGACAACAGGATCACCAGTGCGCCGATGTAGAAAATCAGGATCCGGTAGATCACCTGGTTGATCGCTTTCGGGATCACGGTTTTCGGCTTGTCGGCTTCGGCTGCGGTGAAACCGAGCATTTCCAGACCGCCGAAGGAAAACATGATGATCGCCATGGCCATCACCAGGCCGCTGACGCCGTTCGGGAAGAAACCACCGTGGGACCACAGGTTGCTCACGGCCGCCTGCTCACCGCCATGGCCGCTGACCAGCAGGTAGCTGCCCAGGGCGATCATGCCGACGATCGCCACGACCTTGATGATCGCGAACCAGAATTCGGCTTCACCGAAGACTTTGACGTTGGCCAGGTTGATCGCGTTGATCAGCACAAAGAACGCCGCGGCAGTGACCCAGCTCGGGATCTCCGGCGCCCAGTAGTGGATGTATTTGCCGACCGCGGTCAGCTCCGACATGCCCACCAGGATGTACAGGATCCAGCAGTTCCAGCCCGACAGGAAGCCGGCGAAACCGCCCCAGTATTTGTGCGCAAAGTGACTGAAGGAACCGGCCACCGGCTCTTCGACGATCATTTCGCCGAGCTGGCGCATGATCATGAAGGCGATGAAGCCGCAGATGGCATAGCCGAGGATCATCGACGGACCGGCGGATTTCAGCACCCCGGCCGAGCCGAGGAACAGTCCGGTACCGATCGCGCCACCGAGGGCGATCAGTTGAATATGGCGATTTTTCAGGCCGCGTTTCAGCTCGCCTGATTGCGAGTTTTGTCCACTCATGAAAAAGGTCTCACGCAAGGTTTGATGATGTTCAGTAGACGTTGCTGCAAGGTTGCGATTTCAGCCAACCTTGATCAAACCCCAGCGCAGGCACCAGGAATTCAGCTTTTTTACAACGGTCATGCGTCACCTGTTTGTTTTTATCTGTGACGAAATCGAACCCGACACGCTTGTGACGCGGCGGAGTGAACAAGGCGGATAAACCTTGAGGTTTGCGCGATTACGCAGAGGGTCACAGTTAAAACGCGGCGCATTGTACACCGCTAACCCCCTGCTGCCAGACCTCGCCGGATCAGCGTGTCGGTTGCCGGGATTGCATGTGTCCACCCCGGGAAGCCCGGGCGGCTGCAAAATTTGAGTCAGGCCTTTGCAGGCCATCGGCGTGGACGATGGAAGATTCGCCCCACGTGGAGAAGTGAAAATGGATAACGGCGTTCATTGCGCCTCCTTCTTGTTATGCACCTGCACGACAGGCATGGAGCGCATCTCACCCTCCAAACGACGCTGAAACAAGCACGCCAGAGGGCTGCGCAAGGCCCGGCGGGCGTGGCTGCGGCAGATTTTCCTTACACCCAGGCAAAGCCACCCGATTCATGGGACGGCGAGGGCTTTTTCGTAAACATCCACTGACAGCGCGTAACGTAAAGTTTCCACTCCAGACCCCTCGAAGAGGCGTCCGGTGATTGACGTTAGCTGGCTAACTATTTGAAAGGCGTTAAGTTTTTTGTTTAAAAAAAAGAAAAACACGCCCGAAAAAAAGAAATAAAAAGTCCAAAAAAAAACGCCAACCCTGAGGTTGGCGTTTTCTGTTTTCAGCTTGAAGCTTGCCGCTCGAAGCTTACAACCGCGTTATTCCGGCTTCTTGCGACCGAAACCCGGACGCTGACCGGAACCGGCCGGTGCGCCACGGCGCTTGCCCGACGGTTTGTCATCGTCAGCCAGCTTGATGCCTGGACGCTTCGGCGATGGCTTGGACGGACGCTTGGTGTCGACTGGACGATCCGCCACCGGCGTACCGCGACCTTCGCCACGCTCGGTACGGCCATTGGCCGGACGCGGAGTGCGTGGACCGCGCTCGCCATCCGGACGCGCTGCCGGTTTGCGACCTGGACGCTCGCCTTCGATCTGCGGCTCGCGAACCGGACGCGGACCGGCGCCAATCGGCGCACCGTTGGCCGGACGCAGGGTACGCACGCGCTCGGTACGGGCCATCGGACGCGACGACTTGCGTTGCATGCGGTCGAGCTTGTCTTTGCTCTTGGCATTCAGTTGCGGCATGGCCACCGGGGTCAGGCCGACTTCGGCGCTCAGTACGTCGACTTCGTACTGGCTCATTTCGCGCCAGCGGCCCATCGGCAGGTCGGAGTTGAGGAACACCGGACCGAAACGCACGCGCTTCAGACGGCTGACCACCAGGCCTTGGGATTCCCACAGGCGACGTACTTCACGGTTACGACCTTCCATCACCACGCAGTGATACCAGTGGTTGAAGCCTTCGCCGCCCGGTGCCTGTTGGATATCGGTGAACCGCGCCGGGCCGTCTTCCAGCACCACGCCGGCCTTCAGGCGCTCGATCATTTCGTCATCGACTTCGCCGCGTACACGCACCGCGTACTCGCGGTCCATCTCATAGGACGGGTGCATCAGGCGGTTGGCCAGTTCACCGTCGGTGGTGAACATCAGCAGACCGGTGGTGTTGATGTCGAGACGACCGATGTTGATCCAGCGGCCTTCTTTCGGACGCGGCAGCTTGTCGAACACGGTCGGACGGCCTTCCGGGTCGTCACGGGTGCAGATCTCGCCATCGGGCTTGTTGTACATGATCACGCGGCGAACCGACTCGGCGGCTTCTTCACGCTTGATGACCTTGCCATCAATGGTGATGGCGTCGTGCATGTCGACACGCAGGCCCAGGGTGGCGTCTTTGCCATTGACCTTGATCCGGCCGGCAGCGATCCAGGATTCGACGTCACGGCGCGAGCCGACGCCGATACGGGCGAGGACTTTCTGCAGCTTTTCGCCTGCTGGGCCGATTTCCTGGTCGTCTTTCTGATTGATGTCACTCATCTGGGCACCTCCCGGTGTGGTCTGTTCAGCGGCGCTGAATTGAGCCGCTGAAGCGTTGAAATCTGGGTTTTCGGGCGAAGGGATCGCCGAAGGGTCGCGAATCATACGCGGATGTGGCCGCGCGCGCATCAGAGACTAGTCGATCAGGCCAAGGTTATTTCTTTTTCCGCCGACCGGTGGCCCCGAGCTTGATCAGACGCAGCGCGGCTTCGGCCAGTACGGTGCGCTTGTCGTCCTTGTCGAGTTTCTTCCAGGCCCGGATCTCGCGCTTGCTGCGGCCGCAGCCGAGGCAGATGTCGTCGCTGAACTTGCAGACGCTGATGCACGGGTCCTTGGTCGAGCTCATGCTCAATCCTCGAACTCGCGGCGTTCGGCTTCAATGGCTTCGGCCAGGGCGCGGGCTTCGGCTTCTTCTTCGCTCAGCTCTTCCTCGGCGGCGGGTTCCGGGGCGGGCTGTTCAAGCCGGGCGACGGCGGCCAGCAGTTTTTCCCGGGCTTCGGCCACGCCGAGCACATCGTCTTCCTGCTCAGGTTCGTGCTCGAATTCAGGTTCATGCTCAAATTCAGGCTCGAATTCAGGTTCTGGCTCACCCTCGTGCGGCGGCTCGAGCGGATCGGACTCAACCCCGGTCGGCATCGATTCGCCGTCCAACCCGTCACGCAGCAAGTCGTCGAAGTCGGTCTTGATCCCCTCCTCCATGCTGTCCAGTTCCAGCAGCAGGGTGTGGAAACTGGTTTCTTCCTTCGGCTCTTCCGGCTCGGCACTGGCGTCGGCCAGTTCCTGCAAGCCCGGTGGCACCGGAGCGTCGTCGAAGTCGAGCACCGGTTCCGCCTCGATCTCGCGCAGCTCGGCCAGCGGCGGCAGGTCGTCGAGGTTCTTCAGGTTGAAGTGGTCGAGAAACGCCTTGGTGGTGGCGAACATCGCCGGTTTGCCCGGCACGTCGCGGTAACCGACGATGCGAATCCACTCGCGCTCGATCAGCGTCTTGACGATGTTGGTGTTGACCGCCACGCCCCGCACGTCCTCGATTTCGCCCCGGGTGATCGGCTGGCGATAGGCGATCAGCGCCATGGTTTCCAGCAGCGCGCGGGAATAGCGCTGCGGACGCTCCTCCCACAAGCGACCGACCCACGGTGCGAACTTTTCACGGATTTGCAGGCGATAACCGGAGGCGACTTCCTTGAGCTCGAACGCCCGGCCCTCGCAGGATTTGCCGAGCAGGGTCAGGGCTTTCTTGAAAACCGGCGGTTCCGGGCGCTCGCCTTCCTCGAACAGTTCATACAGGCGCTCAAGAGATTGCGGCTTTCCCGAGGCCAACAGAAAGGCTTCAAGCAGGGACGCCAGCTCGCGGGGTTCAGTCAGGTTCATATCGGGACTCGTTATTCGGCTCGGGCTCGCACGTGGATCGCGGCGAACGGCTCATTCTGCACCAGCTCGATCAGGGATTCCTTGACCAGTTCAAGGATGGCCATGAAGGTCACCACCACCCCGAGCTTGCCCTCTTCGGCGGTGAACAGCTCGATGAACGGCACAAACCCGCCGCCCTTGAGCCGCTCCAGCACGTCGCTCATGCGCTCGCGGGTGGACAGTGCCTCGCGGCTGACCTGATGGCTTTCGAACATGTCGCCGCGGCGCAGCACTTCGGCCATGGACATCAGGATTTCTTCCAGCGCCACGTCCGGCAACAGCTTGCGCGCGCGAGCTTCCGGGGCGTCGAGCTTGGGCACGATCACGTCGCGACCGACCCGGCTCAGGCCATCGATGCCTTCGGCGGCAGCCTTGAACCGTTCGTACTCCTGCAGGCGACGGATCAGTTCGGCGCGCGGGTCGTCCTCTTCGTCCTCGACGGTTTCGGCCCGGGGCAGCAGCATCCGTGACTTGATCTCGGCCAGCATCGCGGCCATTACCAGGTACTCGGCGGCCAGTTCCAGGCGCACCGACTGCATCAGCTCGACATAGCCCATGTACTGGCGGGTAATTTCCGCCACGGGGATGTCGAGGATGTTGATGTTCTGTTTGCGGATCAGGTACAGCAACAGGTCGAGCGGGCCTTCGAAGGCTTCGAGGAAGACTTCCAGCGCATCCGGCGGGATGTACAGGTCCAGCGGCATTTCCGTGACGGCCTGGCCGTAGACCATGGCAAACGGCAGTTCCTGCTGGGCACCGGCCTGGGGATCAACGGTTTCCACTGCAGACATTCAGGCCTCGACCATGAATGGAGCGGGATCGCCGCAACCGACGCGGGTCACTTCCGGATCGTCGCCCGTGAGGTCGATCACGGTGGAGGCCTTGATACCGCCGGAACCGCCGTCGATGATCAGGTCCACCTGATGCTCGAGCAACTGGCGCATTTCGTACGGGTCGCTCAACGGGTCTTCATCGCCCGGCATGATCAGGGTCACGCTCATCAACGGCTCGTCCAGTTCGGCCAGCAGCGCCAGCGCGATCGGATGGCTCGGCACCCGCAGACCGATGGTGCGCTTCTTCGGATGCAGCAACAGCCGCGGCACTTCGCGGGTGGCGTTGAGAATGAAGGTGTACGGCCCCGGCAGGTGGGCTTTGAGGATTCGAAACGTCCCGGTGTCGATCTTGGCGTAATTGCCCAGTTGCGACAGGTCGCTGCAGATCAGTGCGAAGTTGTGTTTCTCGTCGAGCTGACGCAGGCGTCGAACGCGCTCGATGGCGTTCTTGTCGCCGATCTGGCAGCCGATTGCGTAGGAAGAGTCCGTGGGATAGACCACCACTCCGCCCTTGCGGATGATCTCGACCGCCTGTTTGATCAGGCGCGCTTGCGGGTTTTCCGGATGAATCTGGAAAAATTGACTCACATTCTCTACCTGTTCAGACGGCGGCAATAACTGGGTCATGTTTGAACCGACCCCACAGGGGTGGAAGGTCCTCCGGCACCGGCCGGTACTGGCCGATCTCGGACCAGCCACCAGGGCCATGGAAATCACTGCCGGCACTGACCAGCAGACCGAACTCACGGGCAAGAATCGCCAGGCTGCCCACCTGTTCCGCAGGCTGATGGCCATTGACCACTTCGATCGCATGCCCGCCCGCTTGAATATAGTCGGCAATCAGCTTTCGGCGCTTGCTGCGGGTGAAATCGTAGTGCCACGGATGCGCCAGGCTGACCCAGGCGCCGGCGGCGCGCAACGTGCCGACGGTGTCTTCCAGGGTCGGCCAGTGCTGCTTGACGTCCCCCAGCTTGCCGGCGCCGAGCCATTTGCGAAACGCCTCGGCGCGATCCTTTACAAAACCTTCACGCACCATCCAGTCGGCGAAATGCGGGCGGGCCGGCGCGTTGCCGCTGTCGCCCAGTTCCTGCTGGATCTGCCGCGCACCGTCGAGCGCATTCGGCATGCCCTTGAGGGCGAGCTTGCGGCTTATTTCTTCAGACCGCAGCCAACGGCCGTCGTGCAACTGCGCAATCGCCTCGATCAACGGCGCGGCATTGACGTCAAAACCGTAGCCGAGCACGTGAATGGTCGCCCCGCCCCAGGTGCAGGACAATTCGACGCCGTTGACCAGTTGCATGCCCAGCCCCTCGGCGGCCGTGCGCGCTTCGTCGAGGCCTTCGAGGGTGTCGTGATCGGTCAGGGCCAGGACTCGCACGCCGTTCTCGAACGCACGCGCAACCAGTGCCGCAGGCGCCAGGGCGCCATCGGAGGCCGTGCTGTGGCAGTGCAAATCAACGTTCACGGGGATGTGTTACCTCAAATCAGCTGGCGCTATCGCGCGCCCATATGTTTGTTATTATGCCGCCACATCCAGCTTCTGGCTCTCACTGTGAAACAATTCATCGATTTCATCCCGCTTCTGCTGTTCTTCATCGTCTACAAACTCGATCCACGCACCGTCGACGTTGCCGGCCATGAACTGACGGTAGGCGGCATTTACAGTGCCACCGCCATGCTGATCATCAGCTCCCTGGTGGTGTACGGCGCGCTCTTCATCAAGCAGCGCAAGCTGGAGAAGAGCCAGTGGCTGACCCTGATCGCCTGCCTGGTGTTCGGCAGCCTGACCCTGGCCTTTCACAGCGAAACCTTCCTGAAATGGAAAGCCCCGGTGGTCAACTGGCTGTTCGCCCTGGCCTTCATCGGCAGCCATTTCATCGGTGACCGCCTGCTGATCAAGCGCATCATGGGCCACGCGTTGACTCTGCCGGATCCGGTCTGGACCCGCCTTAACATCGCCTGGATCGCCTTTTTCCTGTTCTGCGGGGCCGCCAACCTGTTCGTCGCCTTTACCTTCCAGAGCATCTGGGTGGACTTCAAGGTGTTCGGCAGCCTGGGCATGACCGTGCTGTTCCTGGTCGGTCAGGGCATCTACCTGTCCCGTCACCTGCACGACGCCGATACCACAACGCCAAAAACCGAGGACTGACATGCTCTACGCCATCATTGCCACCGACGTCGCCAACTCCCTGGAAGCCCGCCTCGCTGCGCGCCCGGCACACCTTGAACGCCTGCAAGTGCTCAAGGGCGAAGGCCGCATCGTGCTGGCCGGCCCGCACCCGGCGGTCGACAGCAATGATCCGGGCGCAGCAGGTTTCAGCGGCAGCCTGATCGTCGCCGAATTCGACTCCCTGAGCGCGGCGCAAGCCTGGGCCGATGCCGACCCGTACGTCGCCGCCGGCGTCTACGCCAATGTTGTCGTGAAGCCGTTCAAGCAAGTCCTGCCGTAACCTCCCCCGCAAAAGCCCTCAGCGCGATGAACCTTGTCGGTTCATCGCGTTCTCAATCGCTCATTATTCTCGTTTGCCGGCCGACAACCTGCCCAATATCCATTTGGAAACAGGAGTCGCGATGCGCAAGGGTCCGTTGTGTCTGATGTTGGTCACGTTGTCGATCATGGCGCCCGCCCATGGTGAAGAAAGCACCGAAGGCAACAGCTCCACGCCGCTTTCATTGAGCGCCGGCAGCCAGATCACCGAGTTGCAGCAGCGCCTGAAGGCCAGCGAGCAGCAACGGGAAGAACTGAGCAAACAACTGCAAAATGCCGACAACACCCGCGAAAGCGCCCAGCTCGCCCGGTTGCGCCAGGAGAACCAGCGTCTGAAGCTGCAACTCAAGGAAGCCCAGGCCAGCCCGCTGCCGCGCCTGCTGACCGAACAGCAGCAATGGTTCGTCACCGGGGCCGGGGTAGCGCTATTGGCGCTGCTCTGCGGTATCTTTGCCAGTGGAGCAAGCCGAAAACGTCGGCAATGGCTAAATTGAGTGAGTCATGAGCGAGCTGTTACTGATTGATGATGACCAGGAGTTGTGTGAACTCCTGAGTAGCTGGCTGAGCCAGGAAGGCTTTCAGGTCCGGGCCTGCCACGATGGTCAGAGCGCCCGCAAGGCGCTGGCCGAAACCGCGCCGGCGGCCGTGGTGCTGGATGTGATGCTGCCCGACGGCAGCGGTCTGGAACTGCTCAAGCAACTGCGCAGCGATCACGCCGACCTGCCGGTGCTGATGCTTTCGGCCCGGGGCGAGCCGCTGGACCGGATTCTCGGCCTGGAACTGGGCGCCGACGATTACCTGGCCAAACCCTGTGATCCGCGCGAACTGACCGCCCGCCTGCGCGCCGTGCTGCGCCGCAGTCATCCGGCCGCCGTGTCGACCCAGCTCGAGCTGGGCGACCTGAGCTTCAGCCCGGTGCGCGGCGTGGTCAGCATCGACGAAAAGGAATTCACCCTCACCGTCTCCGAAAGCCGCCTGCTCGAAGCCCTGCTCAAGCAACCGGGCGAGCCGCTGGACAAACAGGAACTGGCGCAGATCGCCCTCGGCCGCAAGCTGACGCTGTACGACCGCAGCCTGGACATGCACGTCAGCAACCTGCGCAAAAAGATCGGCCCGCACCCCGACGGCCGCCCGCGCATCGTTGCCCTGCGCAGCCGTGGCTACTACTACAGCCTCTGATCGTCTGTCAGTTTTGTCAGGTCGGCGCGAAAGCGTGTTTACCCAAGCTTTACACAGCGCTGACCGCCGCTGACCTTGATCTCCGTAATCTGTACTCATCCGGAACGTACCGGGAACGAGACAAAGGAGATTCACCATGCGCAAGACTCTTATCGCTCTGATGTTTGCCGCTGCCCTGCCGACCGTCGCCATGGCCATGCCACAGGATGGCGGTCCGATGGGTGGCCCGCTGGACGGCCCGCGCCATGGCGGTCAGATGCACGGCATGCACGGCAAAGGCCCGTACAGCCAGCTGGACCTGTCCCGCGAACAGCGCGAGCAGATCCGCAAGATCATGGGCGAGCAGATGCACGAGCGTAAGCAGACGGTCGAAAAATACCTGGAGAAACTCTCGCCAGCCGACCAGAAAGCCATGAAAGACGAGATGGCGGCCAACCACAAGAAGGCCGAGTCCGATGTCCGCGCCGTGTTGAAACCGGATCAACAGAAGAAATTCGACGAGATCCAGAAGAAACAGGCCGAACGTCGCGCCGAATGGGCCGAGTTCAAAGCCTGGAAAGCGCAACAGCCGCAAAAGGCGCAATAATGTTCTAGCGTCACGCCCCGACCCAACGGCTCACCGCCGTTGGGTTTTCTTTGTTTGAGGATTTTCTGTGCGTTCATTGTTCTGGCGTATTCTCGCCAGCTTCTGGCTGGCCATCGCTCTGGTTGCAGGGCTTTCCATTCTGCTGGGGCACATGCTCAACCAGGACGCGTGGATCCTCAGCCGCCATCCGGGCCTCAACACCCTGGCCGCCGAATGGACACAGACCTACGAAGCCCAGGGCGAAGACGCCGCCCAGGACATCCTCGAACAGCGCAAACGCCAGTACCACATCGACGTGCAAGTGCTGAACGAAAGCGGCGACCCGGTGGTGCGCGGCACCTTCCCTCGGCGCGCGGCGGCCTTCGAGGCGCGGCAGAACAACGATGACCGACGCCTGCCCTGGCGCCGTCTGACAGACGAATTCACCAGCGACAAAAGCGGTGACACCTACCTGTTCATCTACCGCATCCCACACCCGGAACTCGACGCCTGGCACCGCGAAAGCCTGCTCTGGCCGTTGAGTGCGCTGGGTATCGCGCTGGTGGTGCTGACCCTGTTCAGCCTGCTGGTGACGTTTTCCATCACCCGCCCGCTCAGTCGCCTTCGCGGCGCGGTGCATGACCTCGGCCAGACCACCTATCAACAGAACAGCCTGGCGCAACTGGCCAACCGTCGCGATGAATTCGGCGTGCTGGCCAACGACTTCAACCGCATGGGCGCCCGCCTGCAAAGCCTGATCGGCAGTCAGCGCCAATTGCTGCGCGACGTGTCCCACGAGTTGCGTTCACCGCTGGCACGGCTGCGCATCGCCTTGGCACTGGCGGAACGGGCGAGCCCCGAAGAACGGGAAAAACTCTGGCCGCGCCTGACCCGCGAGTGTGATCGGCTGGAAGCGTTGATCAGTGAAATCTTGGTGCTGGCGCGAGTCGATGCCGACAACGCCAGCGCCGAAGGGGTGGATTTGAATGCCCTGCTCGCCACCCTGCAAAAAGACGCTCAATTGGGTTCGCCAGAGCAGACCGTGCGTCTGGAGGCCGAGCCGGCACTTAATCTGATAGGCTGGCCGACCATGATCGAACGAGCCGTGGACAACCTGCTGCGCAATGCCCAGCGCTTCAACCCGGTCGGGCAGTCGATTGAAATGCAGGCGTCACGTCAGGGCGAGCGGATCGTGGTCAGCGTGCGTGACCACGGGCCGGGGGTGCAGGCTGAACATCTGAGCCAGTTGGGCGAACCGTTTTATCGGGCGCCGGGGCAGACTGCTGCGGGTCATGGCCTGGGACTGGCGATTGCCCGGCGGGCGGCGGAGCGGCATGGCGGGACGCTGGTGCTGGCCAATCACCCGCAGGGCGGATTTGTGGCGAGTCTTGAATTGCCTCTCGTACCGGGGGCAATTGTCCAACCGTGAAACCAATGTGGGAGCGAGCCTGCTCGCGATAGCTTTTTGTCAGTCAATGGTGATGTGACTGGCTGCCCCCTATCGCGAGCAGGCTCGGCCCCACATTTATTTAGTTGTCAGGCCTTTGCCGGCCAGGCGCTGACAAACTCCGCCAAATCAACCTTCTCCGCCACCCGCGGTTCTTTCTGCGGCGTGCCGAGGTACAGAAACGCAATCACCTCTTCGTCATCCGTCAGGCCCAAACCCTTGGCGACATGTTTCGAGTACGCCAGATCACCGGTGCGCCACACCGCGCCAATCCCCTGCGCGTAAGCCGCCAGCAGAATCCCGTGAGCCGCACAGCCTGCGGCCAGCAACTGCTCGGCCTTGGGGTATTTGACGTGATCCTGCAACTTGGCGATGACCACGACCACCAGCGGCGCCCGCAGCGGGCCGTTGCGAGCCTTGTCAATCATCGCTTCGGTGACTTCGCCTTCCTGCATCTGTGCAGCTTCGGCCAGCAACTCGCCCATCTGCTCACGCGCCGCGCCTTCGACGGTCAGGAAGCGATACGGCTGCAAATGGCCGTGATCCGGTGCGCGGGTCGCGGCGGCGAACAGCACTTCGCGCTGTGCGGCAGTGGGGGCCGGATCGATCAGTCGTGGAACGGAAACACGGTTGAGCAAAGCGTCGAGAGCCTGCATCGGCCACCTCCTGAAAAAAATGTCCGGCTATTCTAGCTGCAAGTGATCCAGACGCGTCGGTTTACATGCCTTGCACCGCAGGTAGAATGGCGCCCTTCCCACATCAGCCCGAGCGGACTTCATGGCGTTGCCGACCTTACGGATCATTGGTTTCATCATCGGCATCTTCCTGATCACCCTGGCCGTCGCCATGGTCGTGCCCATGGCCACCCTGGTGATTTTCGAGCGCACCGGCGATCTGCCGTCGTTCCTCTGGGCGAGCATGATCACCTTCGTCGCCGGCCTCGCGCTGGTCATTCCCGGTCGCCCGGAACACATTCACCTGCGCCCCCGGGACATGTACCTGCTGACCGTCAGCAGCTGGCTGGTGGTGTGCATTTTCGCCGCGCTGCCGTTTTTGCTGACCCAGCACATCAGCTACACCGACTCGTTTTTCGAAAGCATGTCCGGCATCACGGCCACCGGGTCGACCGTGCTCAACCACCTGGACGACATGTCCCCCGGCATCCTGATGTGGCGCTCGCTGCTGCACTGGATCGGCGGCATCGGCTTCATCGGCATGGCGGTGGCGATCCTGCCACTGCTGCGCATCGGTGGCATGCGGCTGTTCCAGACCGAATCCTCGGACCGCTCGGAAAAGGTCATGCCCCGCTCGCACATGGTGGCGCGGCTGATCGTGGCGGCGTACGTCGGCATCACGATTCTCGGCAGCCTGGCGTTCTGGTGGGCCGGGATGAGCCCGTTCGACGCGATCAACCACGCGATGTCGGCGATTTCCACCGGCGGGTTCTCGACCTCCGACCAGTCACTGGCCAAGTGGACGCAACCGGCGGTGCACTGGGTCGCGGTGGTGGTGATGATTCTCGGCAGCCTGCCGTTCACCCTGTACGTGGCGACACTGCGCGGCAACCGTCGGGCGCTGATCAAGGATCAACAGGTGCAGGGTTTGCTCGGGATGTTGCTGGTGACCTGGCTGGTGCTCGGCACCTGGTACTGGTGGACCACCAACCTGCATTGGCTGGACGCGCTGCGCCATGTCGCGCTGAACGTGACGTCGGTGGTCACTACCACGGGGTTTGCGTTGGGGGACTACAGCCTGTGGGGCAATTTCTCGCTGATGCTGTTCTTCTATCTGGGCTTCGTTGGTGGCTGTTCCGGTTCGACGGCGGGCGGGATCAAGATCTTCCGTTTCCAGGTCGCCTACATTTTGCTCAAGGCCAACCTTAACCAGCTGATTCACCCTCGCGCGGTGATCAAGCAGAAGTACAACGGTCATCGCCTCGACGAAGAGATCGTCCGGTCGATTCTGACGTTCTCGTTCTTCTTCGCGATCACCATTTGCGTGATCGCCCTGCTGCTGTCGCTGCTGGGCGTGGACTGGATGACGGCGTTGACCGGCGCCGCCAGCACCGTGTCGGGCGTCGGCCCCGGCCTGGGCGAGACCATCGGCCCGGCCGGCAACTTCGCCAGCCTGCCGGATGCGGCCAAGTGGATTCTGTCGTTCGGCATGCTACTCGGCCGACTGGAGATCATTACGGTGTTTGTACTGTGTATTCCGGCGTTCTGGCGTCACTGATCGCGTTCGGCGCTTCCAGCAGCCGCGCCCGGTAATCGCCGGGCGTGGTGTCGAACCAGCGGCGGAAGGCGCGGAAGAAATTGCTCGGATCGGCAAACCCCAACAAGTAGGCAATCTCCAGCAAGGTCATGCTCGGCTGCGCCAGATATTGCTCGGCGAGTTCGCGGCGAGTGTCGTCGAGCAACTGCTGAAAACTGGTGCCCTCCTCCTGCAAGCGTCGTTGCAAGGTGCGCTGGGACAAGTGAAGGGTCTGCGCAACCGTGTCGCGCTTCGGTTCGCCCTGCGGCAGCAGGCGGCACAGCACCTGGCGCGCCTTGTGGGTCACGCGGCTTTCGGAAAACCGCGCCAGATATTCCCCGGCAAACCGGTCATGCAGCAACGCCATCGCCTCGTTGGCTGTGGGCAGTGGCGCTTCCATGTCGGCCCGTTCGAAGATCAGCGCGTCATACGGCGCGTTGAACACCAGCGGTGCATGGAAGGCTTGTTTGTAGGGTTCGAGATCATCCGGTTCGTCGCCCTGCACCAGCACTTTGCGCGGGTGCAGCGTGCGCCCGGTCAGCCAGCCGCACAGCGCGAGTGCGCAGGCCAGCGAAGCTTCGGCACTTTGCCGGGTGGGCGGTAGATGATCGCCGTGCACCGTCAGAATCAGCGCATAACCTTCATCGAGCAGGCGAAAACTCAGATCGGCACTTTCGGCGATGATCCGCTGATAACGCACCAGACGCTGAAAACCTTCCGCCAGCGTATTACTGGACATCAGTGCATAGCCCGCGACATGGAACGAAGCCGGCCGCACCACCTTGCCCATGTTCAGGCCGATCGCCGGATTCCCGGACAGCTCGACCGCCCGTTGCCAGAGTCGGGTCATGGAATCCTGTGGGAAGCGCGCGTCCGGATCCTCCAGCGCCGCGTAGTCGAGCCCCAGCTGTCTGAACAGAACCCGGCAATCCAGGCCGTCCATTTCCAGTGCCTTGACAATCCCCATCGCCCAGCTTGCAGATGTCGTTCGTTCGCTCATGGCGTTTTTTCTTGGATGACATGGTGAGCCGCATACTACGGCCGATTTCCCAAGGATAGTAAAGTGGCGCCGATTGTCACTGGCCGACGCCATTGATCACTCTAGACTCAAATAAGCTACCCGCCGAACAACTTGCAATCAGAACAATAGCCACAGAGATCGCAGTCGTGGAAACCCTCAAGCCTTTCAACAGCTTCGCCGAGTTCTATCCGTATTACCTCAGCGAGCACAGCAACAGCACCTGCCGTCGCCTGCATTTCATCGGCACGACGCTGGTGATCTTCATTCTCGCCCTGACCATCGCCAAGGGCGCCTGGCTGCTTTTACTTGCGTTGCCGCTGGCGGGCTACAGCTTTGCCTGGGTCGGCCATTTCTTTTTCGAGAAAAACCGCCCGGCCACCTTCCAGCACCCGTTCTACAGCCTGCTCGGCGACTTCGTCATGTACCGCGACATGATCCTGGGCCGCGTGCCGTTCTAGAAATTCCGACCAAGAGGATTGCCGATGAATGCCAATGCCCGTTTCACCCACATGAAGGACGGCACACCGGACGACTGGGCGATCATTGCGGCGGATTTCAGCGCCTATGCCCGTCAGTTGCCGGGCCGGATCATGGCCCACCTGAAACTGCTAGAAGGCGATTTCGGCGGTTTCCCGGTGGATCGCCTGACCCACTCGCTGCAAACCGCGACCCGCGCCTTTCGCGACGGGCGCGACGAGGAATACGTGGTCTGCGCCCTGCTCCACGACATCGGCGACACCCTCGGTTCCTACAATCACCCGGACATTGCCGCCGCCATCCTCAAGCCGTTCGTCAGTGCCGAGAACCTGTGGATGGTGGAAAAGCACGGGATCTTCCAGGGCTACTACTTCTTCCATCACCTGGGCATGGATCGGCACCTGCGCGAGCAGTTCAGCGAGCACCCGCAGTTTCTGGCGACCGCGGAGTTCTGCGCCAAATACGACGCGGCGGCGTTCGACCCCGAGTACGACACCCTGCCGCTGAGCTTCTTCGAGCCGATGATGGAAAGGCTGTTTGCCCAGCCGAAGAACTCGATCTACAAGGCGGCGATGGAAGAGCACAGCCCGGCCTGAATCGATTTGAAAACTCAGACCAGCTCGGCAACCTTCGCCGCTTTCAACTCGGCCTCTCGCGCCTGCGCATCGGCCAGGCGATACAACTCGATCGTGCCGTCCCAGTGCTCGATCAGCGCCGTACACGACTCCACCCAATCGCCACAATTGAGGTAATCCACCTCGCCGACCTTGCGGATCTCGGCGTGGTGAATGTGTCCGCAGACCACCCCGTGCAACTCGCGCTTCACGCATTCGTGGGCGATGGCTTCCTCGAAATCGCTGATAAAGCTGACCGCCGTCTTCACCTTGTGCTTGAGATAGGCCGACAGCGACCAGTAGCCGTAACCGTATTTCGCCCGCCAGTGATTGAGCCAGCGGTTGAGGGTCAGGGTGAATTCGTAGGCCGAATCGCCGAGGAACGCGAGCCAGCGGTGGTAACGGGTGATCACGTCGAACTGGTCGCCGTGAATCACCAGCAGATGCCGGCCATCGGCGGTGACGTGGACTGCCTCGTCGACCAGCTGGATGTTGCCCAGAATCAGTTTCGAATAGCGGCGCAGGAATTCGTCGTGGTTGCCGGTGACGTAGATCACCTCGGTGCCACGCTTGCTCATGGTCAGCAAACGGCGAATCACGTTGGTGTGCGCCTGGGGCCAGTACATGCCGCCGCGCAGTTTCCAGCCGTCGATGATGTCACCGACCAGGTAGATCTTGTCGGCGTGGTAGCCCTTGAGAAATTGCGACAGATGCTCGGCCTGGCAATCCCGCGTGCCCAGGTGCACGTCGGAGATCCACAGGGTGCGAACCCGTTGTTTACGGCTGGGTCTGGCGAGCTCGGCGCTGGTCATGGGCAACCCTCTGCGATGTTTTCGCCACTGTGCGCGCGCCCGGTTAATCGACCATGACAGGTGTGCGTCAGTCGTGTGACAAACGCGTCGCCCCTGTGCCGGTGTAGACTGGCGGCTCGCCCGGAGACCGCCATGCAACCGATCCTGACCCTGCGCCATTACAGCCACGACCTGATCGCCCACAGCCACGACCACGCACAACTGGTGTTCGGCCTGTCCGGCGCGCTGGATTTTGAAGTCGAAGGGCACGGCAGCCAGGTCTTGCAGCAGAGCTTCGTGGTGATCCCCGCCGGCGCGCATCACGCGTGCGGCAGTCCCAAGGGCAGCCGTTGTCTGGTGCTGGATGTGCCGGACGCACAATGGCTGACGCGCTCGCTGGGCAATCACGCCGATGCCAGCCGCCGTCTGCTGGACAACGCCGCGCGGTTGTCGCTGGATGCCGGGCAAGGTCAACTGGTCAACTGGCTGGCGAACAGTCCGGTGGACGATCCGTTGATTGCGCAACAGGGCGCGGTGTTGCTGCTGGCGAGCCTGAACCACGTGCCACCCGCCGAGATCGTCGCGCGCCGCCTGCCCTACGCGGCACTCGACGCGCACATCGAGCAGTACGCGGCCTATCCGCTGCAAGTGGCGGATCTGGCGCGTGTCGCCGGATTGTCCAGCGCCCGGTTGCATGCGCGGTTCGTCGCCGAATGCGGGCAAACGCCTATGGACTACATTCGCACTCGCCGGCTGCACAAAGCCGTGGCGCTGTTGCGCAACACCACGCTGCCCGTCGGTGAAGTGGCCAGCCGGGTCGGCTACAACTCGCAAAGCGCGTTCTCGGCCGCCGTCCTGCGTGAGTTCGGTACGTCTCCTACACAATTGCGACGCGAGGCTGACGACAAAAGTCGATAGCCTGCCGACAGACTTTTGCGCCGTGACACGCTTCAATGTGTGCCTGTAATGGTGTTTGGAAAAAGGACTGCAATGACTCCCCGTACCGCCCTCGGCGCCCTGCATATCGGCGCACTGATGTTCGGCCTGACCGGCGTCTTCGGCAAACTCGCGGCCGCAACGCCCGCCGTCATCGTGTTCGGGCGCGCCGCGTTTGCCGTGCTGGCCCTGGCGTTTTTCGCCCGCTTCGCCCAACAGGGCGGCTGGCAGAAACTGCAGGCCGTCGACTGGCGGCGCCTGGCCCTGAGCGGCGTGCTGCTGGCCGGGCATTGGGTGAGTTTCTTCATTGCGGTCAAGGTCGCGGGCGTTGCCATCGCGACCCTGGGTTTCGCCAGTTTCCCGGCCTTCACGGTGATCCTCGAAGGGCTGATCTTTCGCGAGCGCATCCGCATCAATGAAATCGTGCTGGTGGTGCTGGTCAGTGTCGGACTGGTGCTGGTGACCCCCGCCTTCGATCTGGCCAGCGGCGCGACCACCGGCCTGCTCTGGGCGATCCTGTCCGGCCTGCTGTTTTCCCTGTTGTCCCTGACCAACCGAGCCAGCTCAGGACGCATCCCGGCGGTGCAGGCAGCGCTGTGTCAGAACGTGGTGGTGGCGTTGTGTCTGCTGCCGGTGGCGGCGCCGCAACTGAGCGAAGTACGGGCCATCGACTGGTTGTGGATCGGTCTGCTCGGGGTGTTCTGCACCGGCGTCGCCCACAGTCTGTTCGTCGCCAGTCTCGCGGTGATCAAGGCGCGCACCGCCGCAGTGGTGTTTGCCATGGAGCCGGTGTACGGGATTACCGTGGCGTGGTTGCTGTTCGATGAAGATCCGACCCTGCGCATGCTGATCGGCGGCGTGCTGATCATCGTTGCGATCGTGGTGTCGAGCCGGCTGTCAGGCAGCAGCGACAAGAAAACCGTCGCGGCCGAAGCCGCCTCTCACTGAGTACGGTCGTTGTGGCCGAGGTCGCGGTCAGGGTCGATCCGGTCGCGCACCCGCTGCTTGAGCACCTTGGCTTCGGGGAAACCGCCGTCGGCCTTGCGTTCCCAGATCTGCACGTCGTTGCAGGTGATGTGGAATATCCCGCCGGTGCCCGGCACCAGTGACACTTTGCCAAGATCGTCGCCGAAGGTGCTGAGCAGTTCTTGCGCCAGCCACGCGGCGCGCAACAGCCACTGGCATTGCGTGCAATAGGTGATGACGATTTCCGGTTTTGTGACGGTCATGATTGCTGAAACTCCTGAGCCAGAGGGCGCCGCTATAATAGCCGGCTTTATCGCTCGCCCCGAGAATCACGATGCGTCGTCTTCTGATCTGCCTGCTGCTTGGTTTCCTCCCCCTGTTCGCTGGTGTCAGCGTCCATGCCAGTGAGACCACACGCCCGAAAGTCGGACTGGTGCTATCCGGTGGCGCGGCCCGTGGCCTGGCGCACATCGGCGTGCTCAAGGCGCTGGAAGAACAAGGCATCAAGATCGATGCGATTGCCGGCACCAGCATGGGCGCGGTGGTCGGCGGGCTGTACGCCTCGGGCTACAAGATTGACGAGCTGGAAAAACTCGCCCTGACCATCGACTGGCAGCAGGCATTGTCCGACGCCCCGCCCCGCAAAGACGTACCGTTCCGGCGCAAGCAGGACGACCGCGATTTTCTGGTGAAACAGAAGCTGAGCTTTCGCGACGACGGCAGCCTCGGCCTGCCCTTGGGCGTGATCCAGGGCCAGAACCTCGCGCTGCTGCTCGAAAGCCTGCTGGCCCACACCAGCGACACCCGGGATTTCGACAAACTGCCGATCCCCTTCCGCGCCGTGACCACCGACATCGCCAACGGCGAAAAAGTGGTGTTCCGCAAGGGCCATCTGCCCCAGGTGATCCGCGCCAGCATGTCGATCCCGGCGGTATTCGCCCCGGTCGAACTCGACGGCCGATTGCTGGTGGATGGCGGCATGACCGACAACATTCCCCTCGATGTGGCGCGGGAAATGGGCGTCGACGTGGCCATCGTGGTCGACATCGGCACCCCACTGCGCAACCGCAAGCAACTGGTGACCGTGGTCGATGTGCTGAACCAGTCGATCACCCTGATGACCCGACGCAACTCCGAAGAGCAACTGGCGACCCTGCATCCCGACGACGTGCTGATCCAGCCGCCGCTGGCGAGTTTCGGTTCCACCGATTTCGGTCGCGGCCAGGAGATGATTGACGCCGGCTACCGCGCAACCCAGGCCCTGAACGTGCGCCTCGCGCGTCTCAAACCCGTGCAGTCGCAGGACGCCGAACTCAACGCTGCCCGCGCGCCGGGCCAGCGCACGCCGATCATCACTGCGATCAAGGTCGAGAACGACTCGAAAGTCGGCGATGACGTGATCCGCTATTACATCCGCCAGCATATCGGCGAACCGCTGGATCTGGGTCGCCTGCAAACCGACATGGGCACCCTGTACGGCCTCGATTATTTCGAGCAGGTGCAATACCGCGTGGTGCACAAGGGCGCGGATCACACGCTGGTGATCAGCGCGCGCGGCAAGCGCACCGGCACCGATTACCTGCGGGTCGGCCTCAGCCTGTCGGACGACATGCGCGGTGACAGCGCCTTCAACCTCGGCGCCAGTTACCGCATGAACGGCATCAACCGGCTCGGCGCGGAATGGCTGACCCGGGCACAGATCGGCGATAAACAAGAGTTATACAGCGAGTTCTATCAACCGCTGGACGTAGGCTCTCGCTACTTCGTGGCGCCTTATGCGTCGTTCGCCGCACAAAACGTCGACTCGGTGCTGGACAACGATCCGATCGCCCAGTATCGCGTCGAGCGCTACGGCTTCGGCCTGAATGTCGGCCGGCAGATCGGCAACAGCGGCGAAGTGCGTTTCGGCGTCGGCGAGGCTTGGGGCAAGGCCGATGTACGGATCGGCGATCAGGACCTGCCGAGCGAAAACTTCAACGAAGGGTTCTATGCGCTGAAGTACTCCTTCGACTCGCTGGACAACGTCTACTACCCCCACGAAGGCGAAGACATCGGCCTGACCCTGGTGCAGTTCGAGCCGAGCCTGGGTTCCGACACGCGCTACCGGCAGTGGGAATTCAAACTGGACAAGGCCATGAGCAGCGGCCCGGATACGCTGATCCTGGGCGGTCGTTACGGTCGAACGCTGGACGATGCCAACGTGGTGACCTCCAGTTTCCTGCTCGGCGGCGCCCGGCAACTGTCCGGTTTCCGCGAGGACGCCATCTCCGGGCAGAACGTCAGTCTGATGCGCGCGGTGTATTACCGCCGTCTCACCCCGCGCTCGTACCTGCCGCTGGACTTCCCGCTGTACGCCGGCGCCTCGCTGGAACGCGGCCGGGCGTGGAACAACGACAACGAGTTCGACAGTGGCTACATCAACGCCGCCAGCGTGTTCATCGGCTTCGATACGCCGCTGGGGCCGCTGAACTTCAGCTATGGACTGAACGATGCGGATGAGCAGGCGGTGTACCTGAACCTCGGGCAGACCTTCTGACGGCGCTCAGCGAATCCCCGCCAACAGCGTGCGCGCCGTTTGCCTGAGGGGTTCGTCGGCTTCCTTGAGCAGTTCGTTGAGCAAGGCAATGGCGCTGTCGAGATCGCCGTCGTCGATGCAGGTCTGGGCCTGTTCGAGTTTGCCGGCGTTTGCGGCGTCCGAGGGTTCGGATTCCGGCGCCTGCAGCTCCAGTGGCTCCAGCGAGAGCGACGTGCCGGGATCGCCAAATTCGTTGAGAAAGTCCTCGTCCAGCGGCTGCGCTTCCGGCTCGGCGATCCATTCCAGTTCGGCGGTTTCAGCGTCGTCGGGCAGGGTTTCCGGCAGTTCGAAATCCTGTGGCAGTACCTGCAGATCGGAGCCGAGCGTTGATGGCGCCTGTTCAGGTGCGTCGGTGGTGGAGCGAGTCTCCTCAAGATCCCAACTCGACGCCATCGAGAGCTGATCCAGGTTCAGTTCGAAATTGTCTTCGGGTTCCGGCTCCACAGGGGGTTCGATCGGCAGCGCAGCAATCACCGGAGCCGCTGCCGCCAGAGGTGCGGCGCTGGCCAGTTTCGGGTAGCGGGCGCGAATCTCCTGCAAGCGCTGATCCTCGACCCCGAGCTGGCGCAGGCGGTTTTCCTGCTCGTCATAGATCGGCGTGTCGCCCTGCCGCCCCAGCACTTCAAGCAACTGCACGCCAAGGTCGATGCGCTCCGGTTCCCGCTGCAACGCATCGCGCAACAGACCGGCAGCCTCGCCCAAGCGTCCGTAGGCCAGATAAATGCCGACCGCTTCCAGCACATCGCCGTTGGCGTGTTCCTCGCGATGTTCGACAGCACTGTGAACGGCACTCGGCTGCATCGGTTCGGCGTCGTCGACCGGGGGTTCGTTTCGAACCGGCAGGAACGGTGTCGGCGCCTCAGCCCCTTGTTCCTGCTGGCGGTGCCGACGCACATACAGCCCTGCCACCAGCAATCCCAGTACCAGCAGCAGTCCGCCGAGCAGCGGCCAGTTGAGTGAATCCTCCGGGGACTCAACCGGGGCAATGACCGGCGCAGGCACAGGCGCCACGGGTGCGACAGGTGCCGGCGGCGCCTGTTGCACTTCAATCAGATGGGCCTGCAAATCACCGAGCTGTTTCTTGCCGTCAGCGATCAGCACTTCCTGCGCCTGAAGCTTCACGTTCAATGCATCGATGGTTTTTTGCAGTTGCTGGTTCTGCAGAATGCTCGCCGCCAGTTGCTCGGCCTGCGCGTCGGCGACCGGAGCCGGTGGCTGCACCGGCGCAGCAGGTTTGGCCGGCGTAGTTGCGGTGGGAGTCTCGGGGGTCGGGAATTCCGAGGATTGCGCGCGCGCCGTCGGCTCGTCGGTGGCCGGAACAATTCCCGGTGAGCCCGGCGGGTCGATCAGCACGGTGTATTCGCGCAGCAGGTGGCCGTTGGGCTGATCGAGCTGCACCAGGAAATTCAGAAAGGGTTCGTTGACCGGTTTGGTCGAAGTCACCCGGATCATGTTGCGATTGCCGCGCAGGATCGGGGTGAACTTGAGGTTGTTGAGAAAGAACACGCGCTCGACGCCGGCGCGGCCAAACTCGTCCGCCGAGGCCAGACGAACCGCCAGTTCGCTTTCGCTGACGCCCCCGACATCCACCAGCGCGATGTCAGCCTTGAGCGGCTGATTGAGGGCTGAATGCACGGTGATGTCACCGAGCCCCAGCGCCAATGAGGCGGTGGACCAGGTGAGAACACCGGCCACCAGCAGCGAGTTGGCGCAACGCTTTACCACGTGCCGACTTCCGAGCATGAGCATCCCTTGAATAAGCAAAACCGACTTCTATGCGTTCGCACATCCGGTACGAACACGATATTGCCCAGTAGTTCTTATAGTCCGCCCAGCGCGATCTCTCAAAAAAACGGCACGCGGTTATGCCTCAAGACTTTTCCAGGTTAGCCAGAATGTGCCCGTGAACCCGCATGCAGACCTTCAGATCCGCCTCGTCGACGCCTTCGAACAATTCCTTGCGCAATTGTGTTGCGATGGTTTCGATCTGCTCGATCAGCGGCAAGGCCGGTGCGCACAGCACGATTTTTTTCGCCCGGCGGTCTTCCATCACGGACTGGCGTTGCACCAGGCCCTGGCTTTCCAGGCTGTCGAGCAGACGGGCCAGGGTCGGCCCTTCGACGCCGACGCTCTGCGCCAGCTCCCGCTGAGTCGGCGCCTCTTCGAAACGCGCCAGATGCAGCAGCACCAGCCAGCGTGCCTGGGACAAGCCCAGACCGGCCAGCCGGCGATCCAGTTCGGCACGCCAGCCACGGGACATCTGGGCCAATTGCATGCCAAAACGGTGTTGATCGGTTAACGGCATAAAACACTCATGATTAGACTGAACAAATAGAGAAAAACTAATTATTAGTCAGCTAAGCATGACATTTGGCTATAGGCAAGAGGCGTCCTGTACTGAATCGTTACATCGGTATAGCGGTTGGCACAAACGCCCTCTCACATTTCAAACTCGGATTGCAGCGCAGCCCGTACGCAATACAGCACACCTTCAGGCACTCGACCGGCAAACAGCTCGGCCACTTCGGCGACCGACGGCAACTCGCCTTCGCCGTCGAGGAAAGCATCCTGCACTTCGCCCATCAGGTCTTCCGGCAGATCCAGCGCCTGTTCCAGCGACAGCTGCTGCTTGCCGATGGCTTCGGCGAGCATGGCGTAGACGTTCTTTTCCGAGCACTGCAATTGACCGGAGATCTGCAACGGCGTCATGCCGGCGCGGGCCAGGGTGATCAGTTCGTGACGCACGTCGGCCACCACTTTCGGCGCCTCGGCCTCGCCGCCGAGCACTTCGAGGAAGGCCTCGCCGTAACGCTCCAGCTTGCGCGCGCCGACGCCGCTGACCCGGGCCATGTCCGCCAGCGAGGTCGGCTGGCTGCGGAGCATTTCCAGCAGGGTCGAGTCGGGGAAGATGACGTACGGCGGCACGCCGTGTTCTTCCGCCAGTTTGCGCCGCAGGGCGCGCAAGGCTTCCCACTGTTCGCGTTCTTCGCCGCGCACCAGTTGACTGGCCGGGCTCTTGCTGCCGCTCTTGGCGGTGATCTGTGGTTTGAGGTCGCGGCGCAGTTCAAGGGTCACTTCACCCTTGAGCAAAGGCCGGCAGGTATCACTCAATCGCAGGCCGCCATAGCCTTCGTGATCGACATCCGCCAGACCACGGGCCACCAACTGACGGAACAGCGAGCGCCATTCGCTCTCGCTCAGCGCCTTGCCGACGCCGTACACCGACAGGTGCTGATGGCCGAAACTGCGGACCTTTTCGTTGTCCTTGCCCAGCAGCACGTCCACCAGATGGCCGACGCCATAACGCTGGCCGGTGCGGTAGATCGCCGACAGCGCCTGACGCGCAGGCTCGGTGGCGTCCCAGGTCTGCACGCCGTCGGTGCAGTTGTCGCAGTGACCGCACGGCTCGGGCATGTCTTCGTCGAAGTAGGCCAGCAGCGCCTGACGGCGGCAGCGGGTTTCTTCGCAGAGCGAGAGCATGGCGTCGAGCTTGTGCTGCTCCAGACGCTTGTGGCTCTCGTCGCCTTCGGAGTTCTGCAGCATCTGCTTGAGCATCACCACGTCTTGCAGACCGTAGGCCATCCACGCGTCCGCCGGCAGGCCGTCACGGCCGCCACGTCCGGTTTCCTGGTAATACGCCTCAAGGGATTTCGGCAGGTCGAGGTGAGCAACGAAGCGCACGTTGGGTTTGTCGATGCCCATGCCGAACGCCACGGTGGCGACCATGATCAGGCCTTCCTCGTTGAGGAAGCGTTTCTGGTGATAGGCACGCAGATCGTTGGGCAGACCGGCATGGTACGGCAGCGCCGGGAAACCCTGCTCGGTGAGAAACGCGGCCACCTCTTCCACCTTCTTGCGCGACAGGCAGTAGACGATGCCGGCATCGCTGCGCCGCTCGGCCAGGAACGCCAGCAACTGCTTGCGCGGCTGCTCCTTGGGCACGATGCGGTAGAAGATGTTCGGCCGGTCGAAACTCGAGAGGAAACGCTCGGCATTCTGCAGGTGCAGGCGGGTGACGATTTCTTCGCGGGTACGCTTGTCGGCGGTGGCGGTCAGGGCAATGCGCGGCACGTCGGGGAACATTTCCGCCAACTGCCCCAGTTGCAGGTATTCCGGGCGGAAGTCATGGCCCCATTGCGATACGCAGTGCGCTTCGTCGATGGCGAACAGGGCGATGTTCAAGCCTTGCAGGAACGACAGCATGCGCGGCTGCACCAGCCGCTCCGGCGCCAGATACAGCATTTTCACTTCGCCGCGCTTGATCCGGTTGGCGAGGTCGCGCTGTTGTTCGGCGCTCAGGGTGGAGTTCAACGCCGCGGCGGCCACGCCCAGCTCTTCGAGGGTGGCGACCTGATCATCCATCAGCGCGATCAGCGGCGACACCACCACCGCCAGGCCATCGCGCAGCAGCGCCGGCACCTGGAAGCACAGGGACTTGCCACCGCCGGTCGGCATCAGCACAAGGGCATCACCGCCACTGGCCACGCGCTCAATGATTGCACCCTGACGGCCACGGAAACTGTCGTAGCCGAAGATGTCCTTGAGGACGCGTTGAGCCTGTTCGAGCATAAAAACTCCAAAAATCCACCGAAACATCCCTGCACAGGCTGGTTCAAGACAGCCGAGGCTGCTTTAAACAAAACGTAAGCGTGCATTGCATGCGCCGTACATAATCAGCCGCGACACCGGCAGGGATCGCAAAGCGCGGCAGTATACCCGAGCCCTCCCCGGCAAAGGGCACCGCCGATAAGAAGCTTGTGCGGGCAAATCTGCCGTGCGGCTGGCTTGAGGGCTCAAGAAGGCCTAGAATTCCCGCATTGTTTATTCCCCCAAGGTAGCCCTTTAATGTCCTTCGCCGAGCAACTAACCCGCCTGCAAGTCTTCCTCGACGCCGACGAGCTGCATGAAGAGGCGCTGGACTACGTGGCCGCTCACGGTTACCTGACCGCGCTGTCGATCTGCGCCGAAGACGTGCCGGAGCGTGAATGGATCGACGCCCTGTTCGCCGAAGAGCCGCATTACAGCAGCGAAGCGCAGCGTGAAGAGATCGAAGCCACGCTGATCGGACTCAAGGCCCACATCGCCCGCCAACTGGCGTCGGACGAAGAATTCGAGCTGCCATGCGAACTGGACCTGGGCGACGACCCGGACGATTCCGAACTGCGCGGCTGGTGCATCGGCTTCATGGAAGGCGTGTTCCTGCGCGAAGCGGCCTGGTTCGAAACCGCCGAAGAAGAAGTCAGCGAAATGCTCCTGCCGATCATGGTCGGTTCGGGCCTGTTCGACGAACAGCCCGAGTTCGAAGACATCGCCAAGGACGCCAACCTGATGGACGACATGATCGTGCAGATCCCGGAAGCCCTGACCGCGCTGTACCTGCTGTGCCAGGCGCCCGACGAAAAACCGGCGATCCTCAAGCCACGTCACCACTAAGATCCGGCCTATGGACAATCCCATAGGCAACCGCTCCCTGATGTTGCGCTACATCCTGCTGGCCATCGGCTGGCTGAGCGTGGCATTGGGGGTGATCGGGATTTTCCTGCCTGTTCTCCCCACTACCCCCTTCCTGCTGCTGGCAGCCGCCTGCTTCGCCCGCAGCTCTCCGCGTTTCTATCAATGGCTGGTCGAGCATCCCCGGCTCGGGCCATGGATCCGCGATTACCTGGATGGCAACGGCATTCCGCTCAAGGGCAAGGTCTACGCGATCGGGCTGATGTGGGCGAGCATTCTGTTCTCGTGCTACCTGGTGCCGCTGCCTTGGGCCCGGGGGTTCATGTTGACCAGCGCGGTGCTGGTGACGGTTTATATCTTGCGGCAGAAGACGTTGCGCAAATCCTGACAAGGGGCGATGGCGCAACTCAGTCCTTTCAACCTGACACCCAGTTGAATCATGTTTAAGAACATGTCCGCAAAGCCACGCAACCTTGCGCCTTTGCCTACGCATCCGCCAGAATCCGCCGGCTTGTGCGCCTTGGGGGCGGGTTCTATTGTTTGGCGGTCGCTGAAAAACAGCGATCGGGTTTAGCAGCCCGGTTAACTTCAAGGCACGTTGGTGTCGCCAATGTTTTTTATGGCGGCTGACGTGGGGCACTTCGGTGCGCCGGGATCCTTGAGCCTGGTCTGCTAACCCGCGTTCAGCCGCCACCCTCTTCGTTTAGCAGCGATGGATGACGGCTCCATTTCTCAAGGAGCTTCACAATGATCAAACCTACGCCAAACCCGCCGGAAGTCGATTCGACATCCCCCTACGAAACCCTCGATTCGAAGAAATTCCACGAAGCCGCCGAACGCGCCCTCGATCACTACCTCAATCCGCTGCTCCCCCGCAAACCGCTGCTCAAACCCAACACCCGCTACCTCATCGCCCCCGGCATCGACAGCGAAGAACTGCTGGCCGATGCCTGCGAAACCCTGACCTCGGCCAAGATCATGGCCAATGACTTCGCCGGGCTGGTGGACGGCCCGCAGCGGCATGTGTTGCTGGGGATTGCGCAGTTGATCATGTTGGGGGAGCTGGCGGTGAATCGGGCGCTGGATAATCTGGAGTTGAAGGCTGAGGCGTCCGCTGTAGCCTGATCGCCGCCTGATCGTTCCCACGCTCTGCGTGGGAATGCCTCAATGGACGCTCTGCGTCCGCTGTTTGGGACGCGGAGCGTCCCGGGCTGCATTCCCACGCGGAGCGTGGGAACGATCTACGCGCAAAGAAAAACCCGCCGTCCCGTTTGATCGGGGCGGCGGGTTTTGTCGTTTCAGCGTTCAGATCAAACCGTATCCACCTTCAACGAATGATCATTGAGCATGCCGTTGATGATGGTCGCCGTGTCGTGCCCGCTGGCAATCAGACCACCCGCCCCCGGTGTCACCCCGTAGTGGCTGGCCAGGTTGACGCCGGCCAGGTCGATGGTCTGGTTCGGCGTGGCGCCGGCCATGGCGCTGACGTCGATGCTGGTCATGAGCGAGGCGCCGCTGCCGGTGACGGTGAAGTGCAGGTAGTCATCCAGTGACGCCGACGTGCCGTTTTCACCTTGCAGCAGTTGCGACAGGTCGAGCTTGTCGGTGCCGGGGGTGAAGTCGGTGACGAGGTCGTGACCGCTGTTGCCCTTGAGCCACTGGAAGGTGTCAGCGCCCGGCCCGCCGGTCAGGGTGTTGTTGCCCATCCCGCCGATCAGCAGGTCATCGCCCCCGCCGCCATTGAGGATGTCGTTGCCCAGGCCGCCGTTGATCACGTTGTTATTGTTGTCGCCGGTGAGGGTGTCATTGAAGTTCGAGCCGACGAGGTTTTCGATGCCGGTCAGGGTGTCTGTGCCGGCGCCAATGGTGTTTTGCGCACCGAGCAGGCCGAGGTTGACCGTCACCCCGGCGGTCGCATGGGCGTAGCTGGCGGTGTCGATGCCAGTGCCACCGTCGAGCAGGTCGTTGCCCGGGCCGCTGTAGAGCAAGTCGTTGCCAGCGCCGCCGTGCAGTTCGTTGTTGCCGGAGCCTGCGGTCAGCACGTCGTTGCCGTCGCCGGCGTTGATGATGTTGTCGCCGGTGCCGGCCACCAGTACGTCATCGCCCGAGGTGCCGGTGAGGGTGTGGCCGTCCTGATAGCTGATGGTCACGTTCGCCGTGTCGCTGCCGCCGTGGTTGTCGTTGGCGGTGTAGGTGCCGTGGTAGTCCGGAGTGATGTCGTGGGCCCCGGCGTAGTTGAGGGTCATGGTCAGCTGGTAGTTTTCCGCCGCGTTGACGTTGTTGCCCGTGGTGTTGCTGATGTTGGTGATGTGGATCTGGTAGACGCCGTCGGACGTCGCTGTCAGGGTCTGGCCGTCCGCGAGGGCGATGTACGCGCCGCCGTTGATCGAGTACTCCATGGTGATGTGACCGGCCGCCAGGTTGTGGTCCAGGTTGAGGGTTTCGCCCTGGCGCAGGTTGACGGTGATGCGGTCTTCATCGTTGGCGTTGGTGTTGGTCACCGCGCCGAGGTAACCGCTGACCACCAGCACGGCGGTCATGGTCGCAGCGTTGGCGCTGAACGAGTTACGCACGTTGGCCAGGTTCTGGTTGGCGGCGGTGTTGGCATTGGTGCCGGTGAAGCTGATCGCGCCGCTGCCGGTGAAGTCTGCCGATCTGGAGATCCAGCCGGTGTTGAACGAGGTCGGCGTGGCGTTGAGGGTGTCGCCGTTCGGGTCGGTGTCGTTGGCCAGCAACAGCTCGCCCGGCACCACGATGTTGCCCGACAGCACGTTGGTGATGATGTGATCATCCGCCGCCACCGGAGGCGCGTTGGGGATCACTTTCACGGTCAGGGTCGAACTGGCGAGGTCGCCATCGTTGTCGCTGAGGGTGAAGCCGATGTTCTCGGTGATCACCACGGCGGTGGTTTTTTGCGAGGTGTAGCTGTAGTCGCCGGTGTCGAGGTTGACCACCAGGGTGCCGCTATTGTTGGTGGCGATGCTCAGGGTGTTGTTCACCGTGTTGAACGTGCCGTGGTTGGCGCCGCCGCTGGCGACCAGTGAACCCTGGCCGCCGTTGGCTTTCGGGTCATAGGTGTAGGTGGTGCCGTCGACCACGATGGATTTGATGAACCCGCCATCGGCGCCGAAGGTACCGCCCTCGCCGATCAACGAACCGGTGACCGGCGCGCCCTCTACGGTGCCGGACAGCACCGAGTTGAGCTGGTTGAGGTCGGTGACCACCACCGCGTTGGTGTTGGTATGGGTGATGCCGTCGTACGCCAGCGGATCGAGGTTGGCGTTGCTCACGCCGCTGCCCAGGCCGATCGCGTAGTTCTTGATGTTGTTGGCATCGAGGAACGCCTTGAGCGTCGCTTCGTCGGCGGTGCCGATGTCACCCTCGTTGGGTTTGCCGTCGGAGAAGAAATAGCCGACGTTTTGCGCCCCGGTGAGTTTGCCCGAGGTGTTGAACGCGTTGTACATGGTTGCCACGGCAGCGTCGTAGTTGGTGCCGCCGCCCGCGCTGAGGCCGGCCAGAAGGGTCTTGGCCGTCGCGACATCGACCCACACCGAAGTGCGGTCGGTGGCGTTGCTGCTGAAGGTGACGAGCTGCACTTTCACATCGCCCAGATCGTCGTACTTGTCGAGCAAGGCGCTGATCGCCTGCTTGGCCAGTTCCAGCCGCGACAGGCCCGGCACGCCGGAGGCATCGGCCATGCTGCCGGAGATGTCGAGGACGATGAGGATGTTGGAGTCGATCTCCACCGCCGCCACCGAACGATCCGACGCCACCGCTTTTGGCACGTCGTCGACGATGTTGACCACGATGGTGCTGGTGGTGCTGTTGCCCAGCGCATCGGTGGCTTTGTAGGTGAAGCTTTCGCTCAGGGTGTTCGGCCCGTCGTTGGCGTTCGGCGTGGTTTTCGGCGCCGAGGTCAGGGTGTAGGTGTAGGTGCCGTCGGCGTTGAGCTGGATCTGCCCGTATGTGCCGGTGGCGCTGCCGACCAGGGTGTAAGTGATCGCCCCGCTGCCGCCGCTGACCGAACCGACCAGCGTGCCGGTCGCGGTTTCGCCGGTGTTGCCCGGGTCGCTGCCGGTGACCGTGCCGGGGGCCAGGTCTTGCCCGTCCTTGGTCAGGTCGAGGGCTTTTTCGTAGACGGTCACGTCCTGATCGGTCGAGGCCACGAGTTTGCTGTCGGCGACGTTGACGGTGATGGTGGTGGTGCTTTCGTCGCCGTCACTGTCGCGGATGGTGTAGGTGAAGGTGTCGGTGGCGCCCGGCGGGCTCACCGAGTTCGGGTTGCTGTGATAGACCGCATTGCCGGCCGCATCGAGGGTCAGGTAACCGTAGTTGCCGTTGATGTTGCTGTTGAGGCCGCCGATGGCCGAGGTCGCGGTGTTGCCGCCGGCGCGCACGCCGACCACGATCGCCGCGCCATCTGCGCCGCTGATGTCATTGCCCAGCACGCTGATATTGACCGTGCCGCCCTCCGCCACCGAGCCGGTGTCGGGTTTGGCAGTCGGCAGGTCGTCGATGATGTTGACGTTGATCTGCCCGGTCGCCGTGCTGCCGTCGGTGTCGGTCGCCACCACGTTGAAGTTCTCGGTGATGCTGTTGGCGCCGTTGGCGTTCGGGTGGGTTTCGTTATCCACCAGGGTGTAGCTGTAACTCACCACGCCGGTGGTCGGGTTGTAACCGGTGATGGTCAGCGTGCTGCCCAGCGGGGTGACGGTCGATTGCGGGAAGCCGGCCGCCACGCCGTTGGTCATCACGGCGATGCCGCCCACGGTCAGGGTTTGCAGACCGTCGAGGGCGGTGACGGTGAAGGTGCCGCTCTGGGTCAGCGCCGGGGTGTCGGGACTGGTGCCGTCGCTGAGGTTTTTCTCGTAAACGGTCAGCTCGCCGCCATACACGTCGAGACCGTTGAGGACCACCGGATCGTCGTTGTTGTGAATGTTCAGCACCAGGTTGGCGGTGCTGGTGTCGCCGTCGGCATCGGTCAGCGTGTAGGTGAAGGTCTCGGTGCCGTTGCCACCGCCGTGCAGGTTTTTGAAATCCGCATCGTTGGTGTTCAGCGTGTAGGTGTACGTGCCGTTGGCATTCAGCACCAGGGTGCCGTAAGTGCCGGTGAAGGTGCCGGGGGTGATCGGGCCGGCATTCGGACCGGTTGCCACCACGTCGGCGCCCTGCACGTCGTTGGTCAGCACGTTGCCGTTGAGGGTCAACTGGGTTTCCGATGCGGTGCTGGCGTTGCTGTCGTTGATCGCCTTCGGCACGTCATCGACGATGTTGACCACGAGGGTGCTGGTGACGACGTTGCCCAGCGAATCGGTGGCCTGGTAGGTGAAGGTTTCGGTCAGGGTGTTGGCGCCGTCGTCGGCGTGCGGGGTGGTGCTGGCCGGTGAGGTCAGGGTGTAGGTGTACGTGCCGTTGGGGTTGAGCACGATCTGCCCGTAGTTGCCGGTGGCGCTGCCGACCAGCGCATAGCTGATCGCACCGACCGCGCCGGTGACCGAGCCGACCAGCGTGCCGGACGCGGTTTCCCCGGTGCTGGTCGGATCGCTGCCGGTGACCGTGCCAGGGGCCAGGTCTTGCCCGTCCTTGGTCAGATCGAGGGCTTTTTCGTAGACGGTGACGTCGGTGTCGCTGACCGCGCACAGTTTGCTGTTGTAGACGTCGATGGTAATGGTGGTGGTGCTTTCGTCACCGTCGGAATCGCGCACGGTGTAGGTGAACACATCCACCGCGCCGGGGCCGCTGACGGCATTCGGGTTGCTGTGATAGACCGCGTTGCCGTTGGCGTCGAGGGTCAGGTAGCCGTAGGTGCCGTTGATGTTGCTGTTGAGGCCGCCGATGGCAGAGGTCGAGGTGTCGGAGCCGGCGCGCACGCCCACTACCGCGCCACTGGCTGCCGGGCCGTCGGCGCCGCCGATGTCGTTGTCCAGCACGTTGCCGCTGACGGTGCCGCCCTCCTGCACCGACGTCGCGTCGGGTTTGGCGGTCGGCAGGTCGTCGATGATGTTGACGTTGATTTGCCCGGTGGCGGTGCTGCCGTCGGTGTCCGTCGCCACCACGTTGAAGTTCTCGGTGATGCTGTTGGCGCCGTTGGCGGTCGGATGGGTTTCGTTATCCACCAGGGTGTAGCTGTAGCTGACAACGCCCGTGGCCGGGTTGTAACCGGTGATGGTCAGCGTGCTGCCCAGCGGGGTGACGGTCGATTGCGGGAAGCCGGCCGCGACGCCGTTGGTGATCACGGCGATACCGCCCACGGTCAGGGTTTGCAGACCGTCGAGGGCTGTCACCGTGAAGGTGCCGCTCTGGGTCAGTGCCGGGGTGTTGGGGCTGGTGCCGTCGCTAAGGTTTTTCTCGTAGACAGTCAGCTCGCCACCGTTGACGTCGAGGCCATTGAGGTACACCTGATCGTCGTTGTTGTGGATGTTCAGCACCAGGTTCGCGGTGCTGGTGTCGCCGTCGGCATCGGTGATGGTGTAGGTGAAGGTTTCAGTGCCGTTGCCGCCGCCGTGCAGGTTTTTGAAATCCGCATCGTTGGTGTTCAGCGTGTAGGTGTAAGTGCCGTTGGCGTTCAATACCAGGGTGCCGTAAGTCCCGGTGAAGGTGCCGGCGGTGATCGGGCCGGCATTCGGGCCGGTTGGTACACGGTCAGCACCTTGCACGTCGTTGGTCAGGACGTTGCCGCTCAAGGTGAGGCTGGATTCCGAAGCGGTGCCGGCGTTGCTGTCGTCCACGCCTTTTGGCAGGTCGTCGACGATGTTCACGTCCAGTGTCGCGTTGGCGGTGGTGCCGTTGTCGTCGACCACGGTCACGGCGAATTGCTCGTTGAGCACATTCGCGCCGTTGGCATTCGGGTGCGCTTCGTTGTCGACCAGGGTGTAGCTGTAGCTGACAACACCGGTGGCGGCGTTGAAACCGGTGATGGTCAGGGTGCTGCCCAACGGAGTGACGATGGATTGCGGGAAGCCTGCTGCCACGCCATTGGTGACTACGGCAATGCCGCCGATGGTCAGCGTGGTGACGCCGTCCAGCGCGGTGATGGTGAAGGTGCCGCTTTGGGTCAGGGCTGGAGCATCGGGGCTGCTGCCGTCGCCGAGATTTTTCTCGTAGACGGTGAGTTCACCGCCATTCACGTCGAGGCCGTTGATGATTACCGGATCGTCGTTGTTGTGGATCTGCAGCACCAGGTTGGCGGTGCTGGTGTCGCCGTCAGCATCGGTGATGGTGTAGGTGAAGGTTTCGGTGCCGTTGCCGCCGCCGTGCAGCGCTTTGAAATCGGCGTCGCTGGTGTTGAGGGTGTAGGTGTAAGTGCCGTTAGCGTTCAGCATCAGAGTGCCGTAAGTCCCGGTGAAAGTGCCTGCGGTGATCGGGCCGGCGTTTTCGCCGACAGGTACGCGGTCGGCGCCTTGCACGTCGTTGGTCAGGACGTTGCCACTCAGCGTGAGATTGGTTTCCGAGGCGGTGCCGGCGTTGCTGTCGTCCACGCCTTTTGGCAAGTCGTCGACGATGTTCACGTCCAGCGTGGCATTGGCGGTGGTGCCGTTGTCGTCGACCACGGTCACGGCGAACTGCTCATTGAGTACGTTGGCGCCGTTGGCAGTTGAGTGCGCTTCGTTGTCGACCAGCGTGTAGCTGTAGCTGACGACGCCGGTTGCAGCGTTGAACCCGGTGATGGTCAGTGTGCTGCCCAGTGGCGTAGTCACCGATTGTGGGAAGCCTGCGGCTACACCGTTGGTGACCACGGCAATGCCACCGATGGTCAGCGTGGTGACGCCGTCCAGCGCGGTGATGGTGAAGGTGCCGGTCTGGGTCAGGGCTCCCGAATCCGGGGCGCTACCGTCGCCGAGGTTTTTCTCGTAAACGGTGAGTTCACCACCCTCGACGTTCAACCCGTTGATGACCACAGGATCGTCGTTGTTGTGGATCTGCAGCACAAGGTTGGCGGTGCTGGTGTCGCCGTCGGCATCGGTCAGGGTGTAAGTGAAAGTCTCGGTGCCATTGCCACCGCCATGCAGATTCTTGAAGTCCGCATCACTGGTATTCAGCGTGTAGGTGTAGGTGCCGTTGGCATTCAGCACCAACGTGCCGTAAGTGCCGATGAAGGTCCCGGGGGTGATCGGGCCGGCGTTTTCGCCGACAGGTACGCGGTCGGCGCCCTGCACGTCGTTGGTCAGGACGTTGCCGGTCAGGGTCAGTTGGGTCTCTGATGCCGTGCCATTGTTGTCATCGAACGCTTTCGGCACGTCGTCGGTGATGTTGACGTCCAGCGTGCCGGTGGCGGTGTCGCCATTGCTGTCGCCGGCGATCACGGTGAATTGCTCGCTGAGGTTATTGGCACCGTCGCCCGCCGCGTGGGTTTCGTTGCCGTTGAGGGTGTAGCTGTAACTGACCGTGCCGGTGGCCGGGTTGTAGCCGGTGATGGTCAGGGTGTTGCCCAGTTGCGTGGTGATCGATTGCGGGAAACCGATCGGCACACCACCGACGATCACGTTGATGCCGCCGATGCTCAGGCTGCTCAGACCGTCCGGCGCCGACACCGTGAAGCTGCCGGTCTGGGTCAGCGCGCCAGGGTTGGCGGCGGAACCGTCGGGCAGATTGGCTTCGTTGAGATTCAATTCGCCACCGGCAACCGACAGTCCGGTGAGTGTGACCGGATTGTTGACTGGCGGTGGTGGTGGAGCGATCGGCGCGGTGTCGTCACCGTTGTTGATCACCGCGTTGTGGCGTTCTTCGGGAAACTCGGGAATGCCATTGAAACCGGCGGTGGGGAAACCGATGACCGGATCAACCCGGCCCGCCACTTCAGTCAACAACACGAAACTGTGGCCGCCACCCAATGCGCCCGGCGCACCACCGGTGGCTCCAGGGCCCGCCGCCGTCGCTTCGGCCGATTGGGTCGGGTCATCGCCGGCGGCAATGGCTTTCTGGATCTGTTCGACGTCGGTCAGTTGCGACTCGCTCGGGGTCACCGCTTCCGGTGCATTGACGTGAGCCGCCTGATCGGCGAGCAACTGGCCGGTCATGGTCAGGCTGCTGTCGCGGCCGAGGGTCAGTTCCTGGCCGTTTTGCAGATGAACGGCAACCGCCCCCTGCGCCCCGGTGATCAATTGATCCCCTGCAAACAGCCGATCGCCTTCGACCAGTGCGCGACGAGAGCCGTCCGCCGACTGAGCGAAAACCTGACCAATGACTTTAGTGACGATCCCGATGAGCGTTGCCATGTGCATTCCTCCGCTGCCGACCACCGTCGGCGCTGGTTCGCGAAGCAGCCCATGGCTCAAGCGGGTTGTCGGGGCGACGCTCGCACCTCGACAGTTCGTTTCGCAGGTTGCGCAAATCCAGAAATGCCAGCGCCATCAGGCACTTGGAATCTCTGTTCACTGCAGCAGGCCCACTAGCGCTACGTAACGGTGGTGAATCACCCGAGTGACAAAAATCTGTCGCTCATCAGCCGCTACGCGTCCCTCCCCTTTAGCAGTACTTCGCCGTATGTCGCAAAGTGAGTGGAACTTTCCTCAAGCCTTTCTGTGCTCCCTAAAGCGCATAAAACAAAGGCTTTCGAGTGGAACAATGTGCTGGATTTGGCGAACCGCATAAGTTTTTTTTGGCATAACCCTTATGAAAATTTTTTCTTAGCTACGCTTCAGGATGTTCTTAGCTCTGTTGTTACAGGCATGAAACGCTTTTTACTAAAAATATCGTCAATAAATTGGCGACAGCGAAACACCATCAGGACTCAGGGAGATGCACCCATGCGCGTACTAACCCCCCTCTGCAGCGCGGTTTTGCTGGCCATGGCTTGCACTTCTCAAGCCCAGGCCATGAACCTCACCGAGGCGATTCAGAGCACCATCGCCACCCACCCCGAACTGGCCTCGCGCGTGGATGCGCGCCTGTCGGCTGATGAACAGGTGAAGGTCGCCAAGGGCGGCTTCTATCCGTCGGTGGATCTGAACGCTGCTTACGGGCGCGGCTACAGCGACAACACCAACACCCGGGCCTTCGGTAACCACCACACCGAAATCCTCAATTACACCCAGTCCGAGCTGCGTCTGCGGCAAATGCTGTTCGACGGTTTCAACACCGCCAACGAAGTCGAGCGCACCAAGGGCGTTTCCAACTCGCGTGCCTATTACGCGCAAGGCACCGCCCAGGATCTGGCCCTGCGCACCATCGAGGTCTACCTCGAAGTGCTCAAGCGTCGCGAACTGGTGACCCTGGCCAAGAACAACCTGCAGGCGCACTTGCGGGTCAACGACCAGATCGGCCTGCGCACCGAGCGCGGGGTGGGCAGCACCGCCGACTCCGATCAATCGGTGGCCCGTAAGGCGCTGGCGCAGAACAACCTCGACACCGCCGAAGTCGATCTGGCGGATGCCGAATCCAACTTCTACAGCGTGGTCGGGCGCATGCCGGATGAACTGGAAACCCCCACCTCGACCCGTGGCGAGTTGCCCGCCACGCTGCCCGAAGCCCAGCAGAGCATGGTCGAGAACAACCCGTATCTGAAATCCGCCCAGGCCGACGTGCAATCGGCCGAGAGTCAGTACGAAGTCGCCAAGTCGCCGTTCTATCCACGCTTCGACGCAGAAGCCGCCGTCGGCGCCAACAACAACGTGCAGGGTGACGAGGGCCACGACAACGAATGGCGGGTCGGCGTGGTGATGAACTACAACCTGTTCCGTGGCGGCAGCGACAAGGCGCGACTGGCCTCCGACGCGCACCAGATCAACCAGGCGATGGACATCCGCAACAACGCCCTGCGTCAGCTCAACGAGAACATTCACCTGGCCTGGAACGCCATGCTCAACGCCAGGAAACAGACCCCGACCGCCCGCGAATACGCCGAGACCACCAAGCGTGTGCGCGCTGCGTATCAGGATCAGTTCGGCCTCGGCCAGCGCACCCTGCTGGACGTGCTCGACAGTGAAAACGAGCTGTACAACGCCAACCGTCGCTACACCGAAATCCGCTACACCGAGGAATACTCGATGTACCGCGTGCTGGCGAACATGGGCCAGTTGTTGAGCAAGCAACGGGTGGTGCTGCCGGCCGATGCGATTGCCGCGACCGAGGTTAAGAACGAAGCGCGCTTGCCTGAACTGAAGTAGTTCCGCGTGCGGGCGCTGCCGAAGGCCGCAACCTGATCGTTTTGATCGTTCCCACGCTCTGCGTGGGAATGCAGCCCGTGACGCTCCGCGTCACTGGACGCAGAGCGTCCCTAGAGGCATTCCCACGCAGAGCGTGGGAACGATCAGTACGGTTCGACGCTTCGACGTGGGAACGATCAACACAGGGTTGATGTGGATAGCCGAGCCAGTTCAACGGGAGCGATCAATATGACCAGCATGCAACCCGGTAACACCGGGATCGATCCGCGGCTGAGTTTCGATGACCCGTTGCTCGACGGTCTGTTGATCCTCTGCAAACTGCATGGCGCGACGGTCAGTCGCGCCAGCCTGAGCGCCGGGCTGCCCCTGGACAAACAACGCCTGAGCCTGGACCTGCTGCCCCGCGCCGCAGCCCGGGCCGGGTTGCAGGCGCGCTTGCTGCGCCGGGAACTCAAGGACATTTCACCGCTGAACCTGCCGGTGCTGTTGTTGCTGGGCAACGGGCGCACGGCAGTGCTGCGGCGTTTTAGCGAAGACGGCAAGGCGCTGATCCTGCCCAGTGAAGCCGACGGCGGCGAGCAATGGGTCAGCCGTGAAGAACTCACCGAACACTACAGCGGCCAGGCCTTGTTCGCCCGGCCACGGCATGAACTGGAAGACCTGCGCTCGCCGCTGGTGCCACGGGTGCAGGCGTGGTTTCGCGACACCCTGAAGCTGTCGAAATGGCTTTACAGCGACGCGATCCTCGCCAGTTTCCTGATCAACCTGCTGGGCCTGATGGTGCCGCTGTTCGTCATGCAGACCTACGATCGCGTGGTGCCGAACCAGGCCACGTCGACCCTGTGGGTGCTGGCCATCGGGCTGCTGATCGGCACCGGTTTCGAACTGGTGCTGCGGGTGGTGCGCGCGCACTTGCTGGACACTGCCGGCAAGAAAACCGACGTGATCCTTTCCGCAACTTTATTCGAACGCATCACCGGCATGTCGATGAAGGCCCGGCCGGCGACCATCGGCGGATTCGCCCAGAGCATTCACGACTTTCAGGGCCTGCGGGAATTCCTTACTGCCGTGACCCTGACCAGCCTGATCGACCTGCCCTTCGTGGTGTTGATGCTGGTGGTGATCGGCCTGCTCGGCGGCTGGCTGGTGGTGATTCCACTGCTGGCGTTTCCGATCACGATCGTGTTCGCGATGATCATTCAGGTCCGCCTGCGCGACACCGTGCAGAAAAGCCTGAGCCTCGGCGCCGAGCGTCAGGCGTTGCTGATCGAAACCCTCGGTGGCCTGGAAACCCTCAAGGCGTGCAGCGCCGAAAGCGAGCGCCAGCACAAATGGGAGAGCACCCACGGCGCCCTCACCCGCCTCGACAGCCATGCCCGTAATCTCTCGGCGCTGGCCACCAACGGCACGCTGTTCATCCAGCAGTTTTCGGGGATGGCGACGATTGTGGCCGGGGTCTACAGCATCATCGCCGGCAACCTCAGCGTCGGCGCGCTGGTGGCGACTTACATGCTCGGCAGCCGCGTGCTCGCGCCGCTGGGCCAGATCGCCGGGCTGATCACCCGCTACCAGCAAGCGCAACTGACCATGAAAAGCACCGACGCGCTGATGTCCCTGCCTCAGGAACGCGACGGCAAACAGCGGCCGCTGGAGCGCACGCAACTGCAAGGTGCGCTGGACGCCAACGCGGTGACCTTCCACTACAACGGTCAGAACGCCCCGGCCCTGAACAACGTCAGCTTCAGCGTCAAACCCGGCGAGCGGATCGGCATCATCGGCCGCAGCGGTTCCGGCAAAAGCACCCTGGCGCGACTGGTGATGGGCTTCTACGAACCGGACGAAGGCCAGTTTCTGCTCGACGGCCTCGACCTGCGGCAACTGGATGTCGCCGACCTGCGCCAGCAAATCGGCTACGTCGCCCACGACCTGCCGCTGCTGGCCGGCAGCCTGCGCGACAACCTGACCCTCGGCGCCCGCTACATCAGCGATTCACGGATGCTCGAAGTGGCCGAACTGACCGGCGTCACCGAGCTCGCCCGCCAGCACCCGCAAGGCTTCGACCGGCCTGTGGGCGAGCGCGGGCAATTGCTCTCCGGCGGCCAGCGCCAGGCAGTGTTGCTGGCGCGGGCGCTGTTGCTCGACCCGCCGATCATGCTGCTCGACGAACCCACCAGCGCCATGGACAACAGCAGCGAAGACGTCCTGCGCCAGAAGCTGCACGGCTGGGTGCAGGGCAAAACCTTGTTGCTGGTCACCCACCGCACTTCAATGCTGAGCCTGGTGGACCGGTTGCTGGTGCTGGACAACGGCCGGATCGTCGCCGACGGTCCGAAAGAAGCGGTCATCGATGCGTTGCGCAAGGGCCGGGTCGGCTCGGCAGCGGTCTAGGAGTTACCCCATGTCTGCTTCCTCACCTTCAAAACCCCGCGGTTATTTCGACAGCTTCGGTAAAAGCGCCGAAGCCGAATTCATGCCGGAAACCGCCGGTGCCTCGCTGCAGGATTCGCCACGCTGGTCGCGCATCACCGTGTGGCTGGCGGCGGCGCTGCTGATCAGTGCGCTGGTCTGGGCCAAGTTCGCGGTGTTGCAGGAAGTGACCATGGGCGAAGGCAAGGCGATTCCGTCGAGCAAGGTCCAGGTGATCCAGAACCTGGAGGGCGGGATCGTCACCGAGATCTTCGTGCGCGAAGGACAAATGGTCGATAAGGGCGACAAACTGCTGCGCCTGGACGACACGCGGTTTCTGTCGAACAAGGGTGAGAGCGAGGCCGATCGTTATGCCTTGACCGCGCAGGTCGAACGCTTGTCCGCCGAAGCAGAGGGCCGGCCGTTCAAGCTCTCGGATGAAGTGATCGCCAAGGCGCCGCAAGTGGCCGAGGACGAGCGCTCGCTGTATGAACAACGGCAGCGGCGGCTGGCCAGCGAACAGAGAACCCTTAGCGAACAGCTGCGGCAGAAAACTCAGGAGCTGGCGGAGTTTCGCTCGAAACAGGGGCAATACAGTTCGAGCCTGGCACTGGTCAATCAGGAAATGAACATGTCCGAACCGCTGGTCAAGACCGGTGCCGTGTCGCCGGTGGAGATCTTGCGGCTCAAGCGCAGTGCGGTGGAAATCCGCGGTTCCCTGAACGCCACGACACTGGCCATTCCCCGCGCCGAATCGGCCATCGCCGAGATCCGCAGCAAGATCGACGAATCGGAACAGTCCTTCCGCTCCGAAGCGGCCAAAGAGCTCAACGAGAAACGCACCGACCTGTCGAAAATCACCGCGTCGAGCATCGCCATCGACGACCGCGTCAGCCGCACCACCGTGACTTCGCCGGTGCATGGGGTGATCAAGCAGATGAAGGTCAACACCATCGGCGGCGTGGTGCAGCCGGGCAGCGACATGGTGGAAATCGTGCCGTTGGAAGACAACCTGCTGATCGAAGCCAAGGTCCGCCCTCAGGACGTGGCGTTCCTGCATCCGGGCCAGAAAGCCATGGTCAAGTTCAGCGCCTACGACTACACGATCTACGGCGGGCTCAGCGCCAAGCTTGAGCTGATCGGCGCCGACACCATCACTGATGACAAGGGCAACAGCTTCTACCTGATTCAGGTGCGCACCGACAAAAACCATTTGGGCGGGGATGTGAAACCGTTGCTGATCATTCCGGGGATGGTCGCGACGGTGGACATCATTACCGGGGAGAAAAGCGTGCTGGATTACCTGCTCAAACCGGTGCTGAAAGCCCGGACCGAGGCGATGCGCGAGCGCTAGTGATTGATCGCTCTCACGTTGATCGTTCCCACGCTCTGCGTGGGAATGCATCCAGTGACGCTCTGCGTCACCGTCTCGAAGGGACGCGGAGCGTCCCGGGCGGCATTCCCACGCGGAGCGTGGGAACGATCAGGCGATCAGTATCCGTCCGATCAGCCTCCGTGATTCTTCTGGAAAGTCTCCTCCCCCATCGCCGCAATCTGCCCCTCGATCAGCGCCTCGAACGGTTTAAGCAACGGCTCGAACGAGGCCGGCGCTTCCAGCGTCTGCAACGCCTGAACAATCGCCTCAATCGTCGACAACGCCCCTGGCTCCGGAGCCTTGCGCAGCCGATACCGCGAAACCCCGCCCTGGGCCAACGTCACCCGTGGCAACGCCGCCAGCAACGGATTGAGGTGCAACATCTTGCGCGCCTTGCGCCACGTGCCGTCCGGCACCACCAGCAACAGCGGTTCATCCGATGCGGCGTAAGCCTGCATCGGCTGCGCATCGTCCGCCGGGAACAACAACCGTGCCCGATACCCCGGCCGATTCAGCAGCGCGGGCAAATCCTCGAATACCTCACCGACGATCAGCTCGGCATTGTTCAACCCAAGCGCCGCCAGCCGCGCGGTGTTGAGCGCGTGATTGACCTCACTCGGGTGCTGCAACAGCAACACCCGGGTGCGGCTGTCGAGGCTGGGGATCAGCGGGCACAGGCAATGGGTTTGTGGGCGCAGGCAGCGCGGGCATTGGGGTCTGGACATTGTCTTATGCCTGATTGAGCTGCGCTTTGAGCAGGTCGCGGAAAGTCTGGATCAGCGGCTCGCGGCTGCGGCCACGGCGCATGATCATGGAAAACGGCGCCTGATAGCCGAAGGTGGCCGGCAGCAGCACCCGCAGGTCGCCCTTGTCGGCCCAGGCCTGGGCGTAGTGCTCCGGCAGGTAACCGATGTAGGCGCCGGACAGCACCAGAATCAGCTGCGCCTCCATACTTTCCACGGTCGCGGCGCTGTGTTTGAAACCGTGGCGCGCCAGTTCGGCCTGGCTCCAGTAACCGCGCCCGACCATGCGTTGCTGGGTGATGACCTGCTCGGGAATCCGCCGTTCGTTGAACAGCGGGTGCCGGTTGCTGCAATACAGCCAGTGCTGCTCGCGATACAGCGGCATGTACACCAGACCGCTCATGCGCGTGGAAAACGCGCCAATGGCCAGATCGAGACGATTGTCCTGCACGCCGAGTTGCAGCTCATACGGGCTCATCACCGACAAATGCAGATGCACCGCCGGGTGTTCCTGGCTGTAGGCGCCGATGGCTTCGGCGAACGGCAAGGCCTTGTCGCTGACCGTGGAGTCGATCACCCCGAGGTTGAGGGTGCCGCGCAATTCGCCCTTGAGCGCGGCGGCGTATTGCTCGAAACCTTCAAGCTCCGCGAGCAGGCGCAGGGTTTCCTGATGGAACAGCTCGCCCTTGCTGGTCAGGCTGAAACCACCGCGCCCGCGATGGCACAGCACCAGACCCAGCGCGGCTTCGAGCTGACTCATGTAGGTGCTGATCGCCGAGGTCGACAGGTTGAGTTCCTGCTGCGCGTTGGCAAACCCCTGATGACGCACGACGCTGACGAAGATGCGCAAAAGTTTCAGGTCGGGTAAAGCGTTGGCCATGTCTACTCCAAGGATCGTTCCCCATAGATCGTTCCCACGCTCTGCGTGGGAACGATCAGCGAGAAGTCTATCCATCTCCCTCGCATTAGTTTAGAAATTTCTGAACTAAGTATTTGCCCGTAGCGATTCTTCCGCCTCACTACATTTCGCAGAATCGGCCCACAGCGGTGCCCGTGACCTTGCGAATACGGCGTGCCGACATAAATAAAACAAAGACGATGAGGCCCTACCCGTGGACAAGATTCTTCACCAACCACTGGGCGGCAACGAAATGCCGCGCTTCGGCGGCATCGCCACCATGCTCCGACTCCCCCATGTACCGACCGCTGCCGGTCTGGACGCCGCCTTCGTTGGCGTGCCGCTGGACATCGGTACTTCGCTGCGCCCCGGCACCCGCTTCGGGCCGCGCGACATCCGCACCGAATCGGTGATGATCCGCCCGTACAACATGGCCACCGGCGCTGCGCCGTTCGACTCGCTGTCGGTTGCCGACATCGGTGACGTGGCGATCAACACCTTCAACCTGCTCGACGCCGTGCGCATCATCGAAGAAGCCTACGACAACATCCTCGAGCACAACGTGATCCCGATGACCCTGGGTGGCGACCACACCATCACCCTGCCAATCCTGCGTGCCATCCACAAAAAGCACGGCAAGGTCGGTCTGGTGCATATCGATGCCCACGCTGACGTCAACGATCACATGTTCGGCGAGAAAATCGCCCACGGTACGACCTTCCGTCGCGCGGTCGAAGAAGGTCTTCTGGACTGCGACCGCGTGGTGCAGATCGGTCTGCGGGCGCAGGGTTACACCGCCGACGACTTCAACTGGAGCCGCGATCAGGGCTTCCGCGTCGTTCAGGCCGAAGAGTGCTGGCACAAGTCGCTGGCGCCGCTGATGGCCGAAGTGCGCGAGAAAGTCGGTGGCGGCCCGGTGTACCTGAGCTTTGACATCGACGGCATCGACCCGGCCTGGGCGCCTGGCACCGGCACCCCGGAAATCGGTGGTCTGACGACCATTCAGGCGATTGAAATCGTTCGCGGCTGTCAGGGCCTCGACCTGATCGGCTGCGATCTGGTAGAAGTCTCGCCCGCTTATGACACCACCGGCAACACCTCGCTGCTGGCCGCCAACCTGCTGTACGAAATGCTCTGCGTACTGCCGGGCGTGGTCCACCGCTGAGGGTCGGGTCATGAACGAACGTGATCAGGTTCTGAAAGCGGCCGCCGCTCTGGTGTCCGCCTTCGCCCGCAACGATCGCGAAGCCTACTTCGGCGCGTTCAGCGCCGATGCGAGCTTTGTGTTCTACACCCTCGAACAGCCCCTGCTGTCGCGCGATGCCTATCAGGCGTTGTGGGACAACTGGCGCGCCGAGGATGGCTTCGAGGTGCTGTCCTGCACCTCGAGCAACGCCTTCGTCAGCCTGCAGGGTGACGTGGCGATTTTCATCCATGACGTGGCCACCGAGCTGCGCATGCAAGGGGAGCAACACTTCAGCCAGGAGCGCGAGACGATTGTTTTCAGAAAACAAGCGTCGAGCCTAGAACAACAAGGCCTTTGGCTGGCCTGTCACGAACATTTGTCCGCAATGCCGGAAGGGCTGCCATCCCCTTAGCCAAACAGGTGACGCCTCACACACGATGAGGCGCGCCTTTATGATCGGAGCAGATCATGAATAACAACAACAACGATCAAAGCCTTACGCAGATTGAAACCCACGGGGTCGAACAGATCCCGGACAACGAACGCACCGCCGGTCCCGTGGACTTGTTCCGCATGATCTTCGGCGGCGCGAATACCTTTGCCACCGCCGTGCTCGGCAGTTTCCCGGTGCTGTTCGGCCTGTCCTTTCAGGCGGGCGTCTGGGCGATTGTCTCGGGCGTGCTGCTTGGCTCGCTGATCCTTGCACCGATGGGCCTGTTCGGCCCGCTCAACGGCACCAACAATGCCGTGTCGTCCGGTGCGCACTTCGGCGTGCACGGGCGGATCGTCGGTTCGTTCCTGTCGCTGCTGACCGCCATCGCCTTCTTCTCGCTCTCGGTGTGGAGTTCGGGGGATGCGCTGATCGGTGGTGCAAAACGCCTGATCGGCCTGCCGGAAACCGACCTGACCCTGGGCCTGGCCTACGGTCTGTTCGCGATTCTGGTCCTGACCGTGTGCATCTACGGCTTCCGCTTCCTGCTGTGGGTGAACAAGGTCGCGGTGTGGAGCGCGAGCCTGCTGTTCCTGCTGGGCATCTTCGCTTTCGCCGGCCCGTTCGATTCGCACTACGCCGGCACCGTCAGCCTCGGCCAGCCGGGCTTCTGGGCCGCGTTCATCGGCGCCGCGCTGGTGGCCATGAGCAACCCGATTTCCTTCGGCGCGTTCCTCGGCGACTGGGCCCGCTACATCCCGCGTGAAACTTCGCGTCAGCGGATCATGGCGGCGGTGGTGCTCTCGCAGATCGCCACCTTCATCCCGTTCCTGTTCGGCCTGACCACCGCGACCATTGTGGCGATCCAGGCGCCGGACTACATCGCGGCCAACAACTACGTCGGCGGTCTGCTGGCGGTGTCACCGAGCTGGTTCTTCCTGCCGGTGTGCCTGATTGCGGTGATCGGCGGCATGTCCACCGGCACCACCTCGCTGTATGGCACCGGGCTGGACATGTCGAGCGTGTTCCCGCGTCTGCTTTCACGGGTCAAGGCGACGTTGCTGATCGGCGTGCTGTCGATTGCCTTCATCTTCATCGGGCGCTTTGCGGCGAATCTGGTGCAGAGCGTGTCGACCTTCGCCGTGCTGATCATCACCTGCACCACTCCGTGGATGGTGATCATGATCATCGGCCTGGTGGTGCGTCGCGGCTTCTATTGCCCGGACGACCTGCAAGTGTTCACTCGCGGTGAGCAAGGCGGGCGCTACTGGTTCAGCCACGGCTGGAACTGGCGCGGCCTGGGCGCGTGGATCCCGAGCGCGGCGGTCGGCCTGTGCTTCGTCAACCTGCCGGGGCAGTTCGTGGGTCCGCTGGGTGAGCTGGCCGGCGGCATCGACATCAGCCTGCTGGTGACCCTCGGGCTGGCCTCGGTGATGTACCTGATGCTGCTGAGCCTGTTCCCGGAGCCGGCGCTGGTCTACGGCCCGAAGGATCCCCGCAGCAAAGGCGCGCATGCGCCGGCTGAAGCGGCGCTGCGTCAGGCTGCCTGATCAACCTTGTGGGAGCGGGCTTGCTCCCACAAGGGCAGCCTCATAGAACCAATTTTGTTTCACCATAAAAAAGACAATCGGAGACACGCCATCATGGCTTTGGATTTATTCGTCGTCCTCATCTACGCCGCCGGCATGCTCTTGCTCGGCTACTTTGGCATGCGCAAGGCCAAGACCAACGAGGACTTCCTGGTCGCCGGGCGTAACCTAGGCCCGAGCCTGTACATGGGCACCATGGCTGCGACCGTTCTCGGCGGCGCGTCCACCGTCGGCACCGTGCGCCTGGGCTACGTGCACGGCATCTCCGGTTTCTGGCTGTGCGCGGCACTGGGTTGCGGCATCGTGGCGCTGAACCTGTTCCTCGCCAAGCCGCTGCTGAAACTGAAGATCTACACCGTTACCCAGGTCCTGGAAAAACGCTATAACCCGATGGCCCGCTCGGCCAGCGCGGCAATCATGCTGGCCTACGCGCTGATGATCGGCGTGACCTCGATCCTCGCCATCGGCACCGTGCTGCAAGTGCTGTTCGGCCTGCCGTTCTGGATCTCGGTACTGCTCGGCGGTGGCGTGGTGGTGATCTACTCGGCCATCGGCGGCATGTGGTCGCTGACCCTGACCGACATCGTCCAGTTCATCATCAAGACCGTCGGCCTGATGTTCATCCTCCTGCCAATCTGCCTGTACCGCGTCGGCGGCTGGGACGAACTGGTGCTGAAACTGCCGGCCACCGCCTTCAGCTTCACCACCATCGGCTGGGACACGATCATCACCTACTTCATGATCTACTTCTTCGGCATCCTGATCGGTCAGGACATCTGGCAACGGGTGTTCACCGTCAAGAACGAAAAAGTGGCTCAGTACGCCGGTAGCTTCGCGGGCATCTACTGCATCCTTTACGGTCTGGCCTGTGCTCTGATCGGCATGGCGGCGCACGTGCTGATCCCGGATCTGGACAACGTCAACAACGCCTTCGCCGCCATCGTCAAACTGTCGCTCCCGGATGGCATCCGTGGCCTGGTGATCGCCGCTGCCCTGGCCGCGATGATGTCCACCGCCAGCGCCGGTCTGCTCGCCGCTGCCACCACCCTGACCGAAGACCTGCTGCCGAAACTGCGTGGCGGCAAACAGTCGAGCCTGGGGGTAAACCGCCTGTTCACCCTGCTGACCGGTGTCGTGGTGCTGGGCATCGCGCTGGTGGTCAACGACGTGATCAGCGCCCTGACCCTCGCGTACAACCTGTTGGTGGGCGGCATGCTGATCCCGCTGATCGGTGCGATCTTCTGGAAACGCGCCACCACCGCCGGCGCCATCGCCAGCATGGGCCTGGGCTTCGCCACCGCCCTGCTGTTCATGTTCAAGGATGGTCTGGATGCCAACACGCCGATCTACTACAGCCTGGCTGTGGGGCTGGTGAGTTTTGTGGTGGTCAGCCTGATGTCCCGTCGCCCAAACGTGGTGGCCAGCGCGATCTAAGCTGAAGCGGTAGCAACAACTTTCTTCGGCGGGTGTGGCGTCGGTTGCCACACCCGTTTTTTTCGTCTCAAGGAAAGTGCTTATGAAGATTGTTTCTCGCGATCAGTGGTTCGAAGTGCAGCACCTTAGCGACGGCATTCGGCTGATTCACGAGCCGTTCATCCGCCCGTTCTATCGCTGCAACCTGTGGCACGTTCAGGGCCGGGACAAGGATCTGTTGCTCGACAGCGGTTCCGGGCTGGTCAGCCTGCGCGAACAACTGCCGTGGCTGACCGAACGGCCGCTGGTGGCGGTGGCCAGTCATTGCCATTTCGACCACATCGCCGGGCATCACGAATTTACCGAACGACTGGTGCATCCCGCCGAGGCGAACATTCTGGCAGCGCCGGATGGCGAGAACGATCTGAGCCGGGCCTTCGTCGGCGACGACATGTTCGACGCGCACCCGGATTGCCCGTTGTGCTACGCCGAATATCGGGTCAAGGCTGCGCCGGCCACTGGTTTTGTCGAGGACGGCGATGTGCTGGACCTGGGCAATCGCACGCTGCAGGTGCTGCACACGCCGGGGCATTCACCGGGCGGGATCAGCCTCTATGAAGCGACCAGCGAAACCCTGTTCAGCGGCGACATCATTTACGACGGGCCGTTGATCGAAGACGCCTACCATTCCAACCTCGACGACTACGCTGCCAGCCTGCGGCGCTTGCAGGGGCTGAAGATCCGCACGGTGCATGGCGGGCACTTCGGCAGTTTTTCCGGGGCGCATTTGCGCGGGATGATTGACGAATGGTTGCGCCGGCACGCCTGAGGCCTGCTGTACTTCAGTCAGATCAACCACAATAAAAATCTGCCATGAGAAGAGCTGCCGTGCGTGCTGCCGTGCACCGCTTCATCCTGCGCCTGCTGGAAAATCGTGAATTCGACGACCACACCAGCCTTGCGCAACTGGGGCTGGAAAAAGCGGATATCGAGGATCTGATCTTCCATCTGGAAGATGAATTCGGACTGACGGCCTTCACCGCCGAAGAGGACCGGATGCTCAAGACTGCGAAAACCGTGAATGACCTGAGCCGGTTTCTGATGGAAATCGGGCGTCACTGAAAACAAAAGATCGCACCCGGCCGCCACTCCATGGAGCGACGGCCGGATGCGATCTTTTGTCGTTTAAATCCTTTGATCCTTCAAAGCGGGGCATTACCGCCGACGTGGCTGACGCCGACGCTGTTCGTCATCGGTGCGAATCGGGACCGGTTGCAGAGGCGGTTCGATCAAGCCGAGGGCAACACCCAAATCGTGCAGCCAGTTTTGAATTTTCTCTTTCATCGTCATGCCCCCTTCAGGGTGGTGCTGAGCGTCCGGAATTCTGAGGCCGCTTCGCACTGATAATAGTCCGAAGTCCTACGCAATGCTCGGCCAAATCCGCAATGATCTGTTACTGAATTGATCCAAATCCCTGACCGTTCGTTCAAGCCGTTTCCCGCACGTCCTCGCCAGCCACGGGATAGAGCGCCTGCTGCTGTTCAATCCACGCGTTGAGGTTGGCACCGACCATGCCCCGGCGCCACATGAGCCATGTTGTCGCACTGGCAAAAGGTTCGGCCAGCGGATGCACCGCCACGCTTTCGCGCCCCGGCAGGCTGGCGAGCATCGACTCCGACATCAGCGCCACACCGCTGCCGGCAATCACGCAGGCGAGCATGCCCTGATAGGACTCGATTTCCATCGCCCGGCCCATCGCCGCCTGGTAGTGGGCGAACCACGCTTCCAGCCGTGCGCGATAGGCGCAGCCATGACGAAAGGTGAACACTGCGCGCCCTTCGACATCCTTGGCGCTGCGCACCGGCGGGTGATCGGCCTCGCTGATCAGCACCAGTCGCTCGTTGCACAACGGCACACCGTCGATCCCGGCCAGTTGCGGCGGGCCGTCCACCAGCGCGGCGTCGAGGCGCCCGGTGAGCAGGCCTTCGAGCAACTCGCCACTGGGCCCGGACTGCACCTGAAGATTCACCGCCGGATATTGCTTGTGATAGCGCGCCAGCAGCGCCGGCAAATGGATCGCCGCCGTGCTGTACAGCGTACCGAGCACGAAATCCCCCGCCGGCTGCCCGCCCATCACCGCCGCGCAGGCCTGATCGCGCAAGGCGAACAGTTTGCCGGTGTAGTCCAGCAGGACTTTTCCCGCAGGCGACAACTGCAAACGCTGACGCTCACGGACGAACAGTTCGACGCCCAGTTGCTCCTCCAGTTGTTTAAGCCGTGTCGACAGGTTCGACGGCACCCGATGCAAACGTTCGGCGGCGCGGGTGATCGAGCCCTCTTCCGCAACGGCCTGGAAGATCCGCAATTGGCTGAACTCCACAACCTTTCTCCTGAACAGAACAAGTTTCTCACTATTATTCAATTTTAAAGAAAGTCAATCAGTCCTAGCCTGACGGTCATTGAACCTCCAACGGAATTCAGACCATGTCACCGCTGATTCGCTTATCCGCCTGTTTCATTGCCCTGATGATGGCCATGGGCATCGGGCGTTTCGCCCTCACCCCGCAACTGCCGCACCTGCTCAGTGAAGGGCAGATCGACCTGACCGCCGCCGGTCTGATTGCGGCGGCTAACTACCTCGGCTATCTGCTCGGTGCGGTGGACGCGATGTTTTCCCGCCGGCCCGAGCAGGTGCAGCGGCGCCTGCATGGTGGCTTGTGGTTGTGTGTGTTGCTGACACTGGCGTCGTTCTGGGCCAACGGCTTCTGGTCGCATCTGTTGCTGCGGTTCGGCACCGGAGTGGCGAGCGCCTGGGTGCTGGTGATGATTACTGCATTGAGTCAGCCGCTGGCTGCGGCGGCGGGTCGTCCACGGTTGGGGGCGCTGGTGTTTGCCGGGCCGGGGTTGGGGATTTTTCTGACTGGGCTGTTGGCGCTGTTCTCACATCTGGCGCAGCAGACTTCCGCCACCCTGTGGCTGATCTACGCCGCCGTGGCGCTGGTGACGCTGCTGGGGATCGTGCGGATCCTGCCACAACCGGGTGTCGGCGTGCCGGCCGCGCCGACTGCGGTCGGTTCGTCAAATCGTGGCATTGGACGTTTGGCGGTGGTGTATGCCTTGTACGGCGTGGGCTACATCATTCCGGCCACGTTTCTGTCGCAGATGGCCAACGCGCAGTTTCACGGGCAATGGCAGGCGGATCTGTTCTGGCCGTGCTTCGGCCTTGGCGCTGCGATTGGTGTGCTGCTGGTGAGTTTGCGTCGGCACGATCCGGAAACCACCCGGCACTGGTTGATGGCGACGTTGTGGCTGCAGGCTGTCGGGATGTTCGCTTGTCTGCTGGGCAGTGGCCTTGGTCTGGCGCTGGGCGTGATCCTGTGCGGCACGCCGTTCCTGGCCTGCATGCAACTGGTGATGCAACGCTCCCGGGAACTGGCGCCCCACGCCACCCAGCGCAACGCCGGCCTGCTCACTGCGTGCTTCGCCGTCGGCCAGCTCAGCGGGCCGTTGCTGGCGGCGGTCAGCAGCCACTTCAGCGGTGGCCTGCAACCGGCGCTGGTGATCGCCGGCAGCGGTCTGCTGATTGCCGGCGGTCTGGCGTGCAAATCGGTTACGGCTGGCCGAGGGCTTTGCGCAGGCGCCGACGCACCCACTGTTCCGCGCTGACGAAGGTGATGCCGAGCAGCACCAGCACGGCGCCGATGATGAAGTTCAGGCTGAGTTCTTCGCCGAGCAGCACCACGCCAAAGGTCACGCCGAACAATGGCGTCATGAAAGAAAACACCGCAAGGTTGGCCGCCAGATAACGGCGCAGCAGCCAGAACCAGGTCAGGTAACTGAAGAACGACACCACCAGCCCCTGGAACAGCACGCTGCCCACGGCCACGACGGTCAGGCTGACATGGGTGATCTGGCCGCTGAGCAGTGCGATCAGCAACAGGCCGATGAAGCCGACGATCAGTTGATAGAACAGGGTCAGGGTCACCGGCGCTTCCGACAGACGCGAGGCGCGCACCACCACGGTGGTCGCGCCCCAACTGGCACCGGCCAGCACGCCGAGGGCATCGCCCATCAACATGCGGCGGTCGAGGTTGTCCCACGACACGCCACCGGCAAATGCAATGGCAATCCCGACGAACGCGAGGAAAATCCCCAGCCATTGCACCGGGCGCAGACGCTCGCTCGGCAACAGGAAATGCACACCCAGCGCGGTGAAGATTGGTGCGGTGTAAAGGAACACCGACATGTGCGCCGCCGTGGTCAACTGCAAGCCTTCGGAGATGAACAGGAACTCCAGACCGAACAAGGCACCGGCCAGCAAGCCGCCGCGCCAGGTAGCACCGACCTGATCCCAGCCGCCCTTCCAGCAGATGAGCAGTCCTACCAGCAACGCGGAAATTCCCGACCGCCCCGCCGCCTGCATCACCGGCGCAATGTCGGTCGCCGCCCACTTGATCATCACCTGCTGCACGCCCCAGATCAGGCACAGGCCGATCATCACTTGCAGGGCAAACCCGTCGGCACTGCGCCGACTGGCGCTCACCTCGACACCTCGAACACACACGACATGGCAGTTTTTCCAATGGTCAAACAAAGCCCCGGCTCTTTGTCCGGGGCGAGAAAGGATGGCAGGGATTATCAACCAGTCGGACAGAAATTGCCGCCCGGCAAAGACATGCAATTGCCCTGTTGCGTCATGCCCGCCGTCAGCCTCGGCGAGCGGCCCAAAACCCGACCGTACAGGCCAGCGCCGTGGCAAACGTCCCCCAGGCCCAATCCATCAGCGATACCTGCGCCGACCAGCCGCGCAATGTCGCCCAGTTGGTCAGGTCATAGGTGCCATAAGCCACCAGCCCGAGCAGCGCGCCCATGCGGGCGGCGCGTTGCCAGGTCAGCGACGGCAGCACCACAAACACCACGCAGCCGAAAACGTACAGGCAATAAAAAACCGCTGCCGGCACCAGCAACGGTTTTTCGAGCATCAGCGAACCGAGCAGTTCACGATAGGTCGGCGCCATCAGCACGCCGAGCCAGAGCCCGTCGAGCAGAAGAAACGCCAGCAGTGTGGCAACGTAGGCAATCAACGCTTTTTTCATCTGCCGATCTCAAGTAAGCCCATGCAACATGGGCCACGCAAGACTCAGGTTAGTTCAATGCGATCGGCATGAATGACGATCTGACCGTTCTTGTACAACGAACCGATGGCCTTCTTGAAATTGCCCTTGCTGACACCGAACAGGCTGCTGATCAGTGCCGGATCGCTCTTGTCGCTGACGGCCAGGGTGCCATCGTTTTCGCGCAACTTGGCGAGGATCTTCGAGTTGAGGCTGCTGGCCGCTTCCTGCCCTACCGGTTGCAGACTCAGGCTGATCTTGCCGTCGGCGCGCACTTCCTTGATGAAACCTTTCTCGCGCATGCCGGAACGCATGAACTTGAAGATTTCATTCTTGTGAATCAGACCCCAGTGCTTGTTGTTGATGATTGCCTTGAAGCCCATGTCGGTGGCTTCGGCGACCAGCAGATCAACTTCCTGCCCAGCGCTATAGTTGGCCGGGGTCTTGTCCAGATAACGATCCAGGCGCGCGGTGGCGGTGATGCGGCGGGTGTGCTTGTCGAGGTAGACATGCACCACGCAGTACTCGCCGGCGGTCAACTGGCGTTTTTCTTCGGAGTAAGGCAGCAGCAGATCCTTCGGCAGGCCCCAATCAAGGAACACGCCGATGCTGTTGACTTCAACAACTTTCAAACTGGCAAATTCACCGACCTGAACTTTTGGTTTTTCAGTGGTGGCAATAAGTTTGTCATCACTGTCCAGATAAATGAAAACATTGAGCCAGTCTTCATCTTCGCTGGGAATATCTTTGGGGATATAACGGTTGGGCAAAAGGATTTCGCCGTCGGCACCGCCGTCCAGATATAAACCGAAGTTAGTGTGTTTAACCACTTGCAAACTGTTGTAACGCCCGACTAAAGCCATTTCCAATACCCTCATTGCGTGGGCGGCATTCTACCCGGTTTTGCCGTGCTGGTTGGCCGTCCGATCGGCCGGCCGCGCGAAAATCTGTGGGAAGCCTTGATTCTCCTGGATTTCGCGTTGGATGGACGCCGCTCGTCAGGCCAGCGTGACGGCTATCACGCGTTCCCGACAGCGCCGAACATCATGGAATCGGCTAAATGTTGTTATTTAAAACAGCAGGTTAGCGGGATATTTCGAATAATTAATCACGAATAATCCACCTGCACGGTGGGTTATTCCGGGGGATATTTACCAAGCAATTGTCAAGTTATTCCTGTACGATGCCTGGCCGAGTTACTTTTCTACAGGTTAATGGCCGCCATGCGTGTAAAAGCATCCTCCAGCAAAGCAAAGCCAGCTCCAGCCGTTGAAACCAGCGAATCGATCAACGATCAGATCGCGGCATTCCTCAAGTCCGGCGGCGAAATCCAGCAAATTGCCAAGGGCGTCAGCGGCCAGACGTTCGGCCCGTCCAAGCAGATCAGCCTGGGCAAGAAGTAACACCCCGCAGCACACCAGTCCAAAGGCGCTTTGAGCTTCGAAGCGTCTGGACCGGATCCCTCGCAAGACCTCTCTCGCGTTTAATCAAACCTGTAAAACAGCAGAAATCGACGAACGGCCCTCGATGCCGATCATTCGCCGGTATCCTTGCACGCGTCTGGATCAAGCGTTTCAGCAGGCTTTATCGCCCTGCGCTCGCTGCTCAAGGAGTGACGCATGCTCAAATCATCCTGTTTATTGCTTGTAGGCCTGCTGGCGAGCACGGCCGCGCACGCGCAGATTTTCCAGCGTGAACTCGGTGACTTCGACCTCAAGCTCGGCACCACGCCCAGCCGCAGCATGGCCCAGGGGCTGGTCAAACCTTCCGCAGTCGGCTCGTTCCACGGCGGTCTGGATCTGAGCCATGACAGCGGCCTGTATGTTGGCCAGTACGCCCCGAGCATGGGCCTCACGCCGGGGAAGAATCTCGAAATCGACTCCTACGTCGGCTTTAAACAACCTTTCGATCAGACCCTCGGTTACGAAGTCGGGATGATCCATTACAGCTATCCCAAGGTCGACACCCTCGACAGCCAGGAACTGTTCGGTGGCCTGACCCTGCTCGGCAGCCGGATCGGCATCGCCCTGAGCAACGATCCGGATAAACAGAACAACACCCTGTTTGCCGACCTGGGCGGCAATCAGCCGTTCGGCATCGGGATCAGCATGAAATACACCACCCATCAGCTCAACACGCCGGTCTCGGTGGACGGGGGTTATGTCAGCAGTTTTACCGATTGGTCGGTGAAACTTTCCCGGCCGTTCATGGGCATCGATCTCGACCTGATCTACAGCAATTCGAGCCTCAGCGGCAGCGATTGCTCGGCCTATTCCGGGCATAACAGTCAGTGCGACGGGCTGGTCACGCTTAAGGCCGAACGCCCGTTCTTTTGATGGGCTGAACTGCCGGGGCCATCCTGTGTTCACATGAGAATCAGACCCTCAAGGCTGGCTTTCGCAAGGACTCGCCCATGTCTAGCTGGTTAAAACGCATCGCGATTCTACTGATCCTGACCCTTGCCCTCGGCGCTTGTAGCCGTGTCGGCCTGGCTTATCGCAACCTCGACGTGATCATTCCGTGGACGCTCAGCGACTACCTGGACATGAACGGCGAGCAGAAGGACTGGTTCAACGAGCGACTCAAGGAACACTTGAACTGGCATTGCACCACGCAATTGCCGGGTTATCTCGATTGGCTGGATCGCCTGCAAACCATGGTCGAGACCAATCAGGTCACCGACGCCGCGCTCCAGGCCCGCACCGCAGAAGCCAAGCAGGCGATCGCCGAAACCGCCCGGGAAATCACCCCGTCGGCGATTGAGTTGCTGCAAGGGCTGGATGATCGGCAAGTCGCTGAAATGAACGACGCCTTTGCCAAGGATCTGCAAAAGCGCCAGCAGGAATACCTCAAGCCACCACTGGCGCAGCAGATTGCCGAACGAGGCGCGCGCATGGACAAGCGTCTCAACGATTGGCTCGGCCCATTGAGCGCCAAACAGGAACAGCGGGTGATGGCTTGGTCGACCGCCCTGGGCGATCAGAACACCCAGTGGATCGCCAACCGCGCCCACTGGCAGAAGCAGTTCAGCGCGGCAGTCGCGCAACGCAAAGATCCTGAATTCCCACAGCGGATCGAGACCCTTCTGGTCAATCGCGAGCGTTTATGGACCCCGGATTACCAAAAGGCCTACGCCAATACCGAGGCGCAAGCCCGTTCGCTGTTCGTCGATCTGATGGCAGAGAGCACGCCGCAGCAAAGACAGCGCCTGTTGAAAAAAATCGAGGGGGTGCGCAAGGACTTCAATGATTTGAAGTGCCTGAAGGCTGCGCAAAAAAGCTGAGATCACTGAAAAACCCGTGTGGGAGCGAGCAAAATCGCTCCCACATTTTTTTGTGCAAAGCCTCAGGCAATCTGCGCCTTGGAGGCCACCTCATCGAATGTCAGCTCATCCAGCGCATCTTCCTGCTCATCGAGCACCTGACGCGGATGATCGTTGCCGGGAATGCTGCTGTCGATCAGGCTCAACAGGCTGGAACCACGCGGGGTCAGGCTGAAGTTGTTGCCGGTACTGCCTTCATCTTCGCCACGGGGCTCGATGTAGCCGCGCTCCAGCAGCAGTTTTTCGTAGTCGCAGGCGAGCGTTTTCAGGTGATCCAGATTCTCGATCGGCTCGCCCGCCGCCGCTTTTTCCGCCGCATAGTCTTCGGCAAAAGACCGTGGCGCAAAGCTGTGGCCCGCGCCGTTCTGCACTTCATGCAGCAGGCGCTCAATCAAATCCCAGTTATAAGTCGTCATCCTGATTCAACCTCCGGTGCGCGTGATTTTTTGGCGCGTTCACAGGTTGTGACCGGGGCGCTGCGTCAGCGTTCAGGATTATTCCGCGCCCCGACCGACCGGCGGTCTGTCGATTTCCCGGGGTGTTGAACGACTAGTCTGAGACAGACGGTTTCAACCCCCGCAGGAGAAATCATCATGAACGTTGAGAATCATCCGGTGGTGTCGCGCGAAGCATGGCTCGCCGCCCGCAAGCAGCATCTGGCCGATGAAAAGGCCTTCACCAGGGAACGCGACCGGCTCAGCGCCAAACGCCGCGCCCTGCCCTGGGTGAAGGTAGACAAGGATTACCGCTTCATGGGCCCGAACGGCGAATTGAAACTTGCCGACCTGTTCGGCAAACACAGCCAGCTCGTCGTTTACCACTTCATGTTCGCCAAGGGCTGGGAGGAAGGCTGCCCGGGCTGTTCATTCCTCAGCGACCACATCGACGGCGCCAACCAACACCTGGCCCATCACGACATTGCGCTGGTGGCGGTGTCCCACGCACCGTTCGCCGAATTCCAGGCCTTCAAGCGGCGGATGGGCTGGACATTCGACTGGGTGTCGTCGGACGGTTGCGATTTCAACTACGACTTTGGCGTGTGCGCCCGCGCTGAAGATGTCGAGGCAGGCAAGGCTACGTACAACTACGAAAAGACCGACAGCGTCGAGGAAGAAATGCCCGGGCTCAGCGTGTTTTATCGCGCCGACAACGGCGACATTTTCCACACTTACTCAACCTATGCCCGCGGCCTCGACCTGTTGGTCGGCGCCTACAACTACCTCGACCTCACGCCCAAGGGCCGCAATGAGGACGAGATCATGGAATGGGTGCGGCACCATGACCGGTATGAGGGAGAAACGAAATCCAGTTGCTGCCATGGAGACTGAGCCCCTAACACACTGAACTTTTCACGGTTGAAAACCCTCAACCGGTTAACCCGCCTTAACCGGAACTGAGGCCTGCCCCCATGAAAACCCTGCTCAAGCTCACCCTCGCCACCACGCTCGCCTGCGCCCTGCCCGTCTGGGCTTGTACGCCGGAAGAAGCCACCACCAAACGCGAGCAACTGGCCAAAGAAGTCGCGAAGCTCACCGAGCAAAACCCGGCCAAGGCCAAGGAGATCAACGCCGAGTTGCAGAAAATGGACCTGGGCACGGCCTCTGCCGATCTGCCGGACAAATGCCAGTTGATCGATCAGCGCTTGAAGGAACTGGGTTCGGCCGAGAAGAAAACCGAGGGATAGCACCCGCGCAGACAACGGCAGGCTTTGGTATCGATCCGGCTGGATCGATACCAAGGCCTGCTTTCTTTTGTCCTTAAATTTGCATTGGTGCATTTTGTTATTTGCACAAATGCATATTCACACCTAGGGTTACCCCGAGCCTGATCGGAACCGGCCATCGGAGATGGCAACCCTTTAGCACCGATCGCTCGGCAATAGCGTTATCCCGCAAACGCGGAACGTTTGTTTTCATTCATGGAGGATTGAAAAATGTTAACCACTGAGACAACGGCATTCACTGGCAACACCCTGCCCGAATGTCTGATCAGCCATCTGCTCGACCCGCAACTGGTCGAGGTCGAGGCAGCTGTTCAACAACGCGCCCTCGCGGCCGCCAGCCTGAACTTCATCATGCAGCAACAGACCCAGACCAACTGGTGCTGGGCCGCCGCTTCCGCCTCGGTCGGCAATTATTACGGCACCGGGTCCTGGACCCAATGCGCCGTTGCCAGTGCCGCGCTGGATCGCAATTGCTGCAATCAACCGGGGCCGTGCAACGTGTACGGCTATCTGGACGTAGCGCTGAAGATCACCCGCAGTTTCAACGGCATGAATTCGGGCTCGCTACAGATGTCGGCCATCCAGAACCAGATCAACATGGGTCGCCCGATCGGCCTGCGCTGTGCCTGGTACGGTGGCGGTGCGCACTTCCTGGCGATCTACGGCACCAACGGCAACTACGTGCTGGTCGCGGACTCGATCTACGGCTATTCGACCCGCGCGCTGAGTTCCTTCCCCGGTTCCTACAACGGCGGCGGCAACTGGACCCACACCTACTTCACGGCGAAAAACCAGGGGGCGGCATCATGAAACTGACTTATCCAAAGGCGCCTTCCAACGGCGTACAGACTTTGCGCCCGGCCCTGCAGGCCGCGTTGCAGACTCAGGGCTTCGGCGTCAATCACCAGTTCGTCAGTGCTGCGCCTGCCGGGATCAGCCTCAGCGAGGCCTATCGCGGCTACTCGCTCAGTCTCGACGACCTGAGCCAGGGCAAAGGCCTGAAAAACGCCCGAGTCGGCGACTGGCATTACCTGGTGTTTTCCGGCGGTGTGTCGATTGCCGATGCGCAATTGGCCGAAGTACGCGGTCACGTCGAGTTCGCCTCGCTGAACCACGGCAACCTGGCGAGCGCTACGGTCGATGCGCTGAAACTGGCGGAGCGATCACCGCAACTGAAGGGCAAAACCGTTGAGCTGCGGATGCTGTTTGTGTCGGCGCTGCACCTTGTGGCGATCTGGCTGCACGCGGCGGGCGAAGACGTGTTGATCCCGATCGAGCCAACGCCAAAAGAGCTGGCGCTGACCGGGCTGTACAGCGAGGCCGCCCTGCTCGCACAGCTCAAACCGGCAGCCGATCAGGCCAAGCGGCGCTTTGATGCCGACACCACCGGCCTGCTGGGCAGTTGATAAACCCTGGCAATAAAAAAACCCGGACCATGTCCGGGTTTTTCTTTGCCTGCCTGAAACGGCTTACTCAGCCGCTGGCGCTTCCGGCTTGCGACGTTTCAGCGGAGCCATGCCGTCGCTGCTCACCAGAGCGTCCGGTTTCGGACGGTTGGCGCTCTTGCGCTTGGTCGGGGTCTTGGCGGCAGTTTTCTTCTTGTCGCCCTTGGCGTCGGTCTTTTTCTTCTTCACACCGACGGCCTTGCCCGAGGCCTTGACCTTTTTCGGTCCGCCATAGGTGCCTTTGACTTCCTTGATGGTGCGGCGCTCGAAGCTCTGCTTCAGATAGCGCTCGATGCTCGACATCAGGTTCCAGTCGCCGTGGCAGATCAGCGAGATCGCCAGACCGTCGTTGCCGGCACGGCCGGTACGACCGATGCGGTGCACGTATTCGTCGCCGCTGCGTGGCATGTCGAAGTTGATCACCAGATCCAGGCCGTCAACGTCCAGACCACGGGCCGCCACGTCGGTAGCCACCAGGATTTTCACGCCGCCCTGCTTCAGACGGTCGATCGCCAGTTTGCGATCCTTCTGGTCTTTCTCGCCGTGCAGCACGAACGCCTTGTATTCCTGAGCGACGAGGCGACCGTAGATGCGGTCGGCCATGGCCCGGGTGTTGGTGAAGACGATGGCCTTCTGATAGGTCTCGTTGGCCAGCAGCCAGTTCACAATCTGTTCTTTGTGCTGGTTGTGGTCGGCGGTGATGATCTGCTGACGGGTGGTGTCGTTCAGTTGGCTGACCGCGTTCAGCTGCAGGTGCTCGGGGTTGTTCAGCACCTTGGCGATCATCTCGCGCAGGCCGGAACCGCCGGTGGTGGCGGAGAACAGCATGGTCTGCTGACGGTTCGGGCATTCGTCGACCAGACGCTGCACGTCTTCGGCGAAACCCATGTCGAGCATGCGGTCGGCTTCGTCGAGCACCAGCACTTCGACTTCTTTCAGGTCGAGGTTGCCGGCGTTCAGTTGCTCGATCATCCGGCCCGGGGTGCCGATCAGGATGTCCGGCACCTTGCGCAGCATGGCGGCCTGGACCTTGAAGTCTTCACCGCCGGTGATCAGGCCGGACTTGATGAAAGTGAACTGCGAAAAGCGCTCGACTTCCTTAAGGGTCTGCTGGGCCAGCTCGCGGGTCGGCAGCAGGATCAGGGTCTTGATGCTGACGCGAACCTTGGCCGGGCCGATCAGGCGGTTGAGGATCGGCAGGACAAAAGCGGCGGTCTTGCCGCTACCGGTTTGCGCCGTCACCCGCAGGTCACGCCCCTGAAGCGCCAGCGGAATGGCCGCGGCTTGCACAGGCGTTGGCTCGACAAATTTCAGCTCGGCCACGGCTTTGAGCAGGCGTTCGTGCAGGGCGAATTGGGAAAACACGGGTGCTACCTCGAAGATATGCAAAAAATCAGCTGCATAGGTTACCGGTTTCGAGCGCTCAGGCCGAGTTTCTTTGTGAAATCCACGGTAATCAGTGGCTTTTTTGTTGCTCGATTTGTCTCCAACGGTAATACACAGCGTCTTAAATGCTCTAATCGCCCGTCGCGTCTTACAGAAGAATCGTTTCTCTCATGGATTTCAAACAGCTCTGGCTCAACGCCCAAGACCTCTGGGGTGCCCTCGATCAGCACCCGCTCCTGCACGCCGGCCTGGCACTGCTCCTGTTGTTGGTGATCGCGCTGGTACTCGGACGAGTGGCGCGCTACCTGATCCTGCATGCCAGCCGCATGCTCGGTCGCCAGCCCGCCCTGCACTGGATCAACGACTTTCGCCATAACAAGGTGTTTCAGCGTCTGGCGCAGATGACGCCGTCGCTGGTGATCCAGTTCGGCCTGCATCTGGTGCCGGAACTGAGCAAGACCGCCATGGTGTTCCTCGGCAACGTGGCGCTGGCGTTCACCATTCTGTTCCTGCTGCTGTCGGTCAGCGCCCTGCTCAATGCACTGCTGGACATCTACGCCCGCACCGAACACGCCCGCACCCGCTCGATCAAGGGTTATGTGCAACTGGCGAAAATGGTCCTGTACGTGTTCGGCGCGATCATCATCGTCGCCACCCTGATCGACCGTTCGCCGCTGTTGCTGCTGTCGGGTCTGGGTGCGATGTCGGCGGTGATCCTGTTGGTCTACAAGGACACCCTGCTGTCGTTCGTCGCCAGCGTCCAACTGACCAGCAACGACATGCTGCGGGTCGGCGACTGGATCGAAATGCCACAAGTCGGCGCCGATGGCGATGTGGTCGACATCACCCTGCACACGGTCAAGGTGCAGAATTTCGACAAGACCATCGTCTCGATCCCGACCTGGCGCCTGATGTCCGAATCGTTCAGAAACTGGCGCGGCATGCAGCAGTCCGGCGGGCGGCGGATCAAGCGCAGCCTGTTCATCGACGCCAGCGGTGTGCGCTTCATCCGCGACGATGAAGAGGAGAAACTCTCCCAGGTGCACCTGCTGACCGCCTACATGGGCCGCAAGAAAGCCGAGCTCAAGGCCTGGAACGAGGCGCAGGGCAATGTCGCGGCGATGTCGGCCAACCGTCGGCGCATGACCAACATCGGTACGTTCCGCGCCTATGCCTTGGCTTACTTGAAGAGCCACCCGGAGATCCAGCCGAACATGACCTGCATGGTCCGCCAGATGCAGACCACCGCCCAGGGCATTCCGCTGGAAATCTACTGCTTCACCACCACCACGGTTTGGGCCGATTACGAGCGGATCCAGGGGGATATTTTCGATTACCTGCTGGCGGTGCTGCCGGAGTTTGGCTTGAGCCTGTATCAGCAGCCGAGTGGTGGGGATTTGCGTTCCGGGATATTGCCGGCAGTCCTTGGCGCGAGCCATATTCCGGAAGCCGAAAAACATCTGATGTAGAGCTTTCTTGAGCTCAACAAAAAAGACGCAACCCAGGTTGCGTCTTTTTTTGTCCCGCCGATTTATCAGGCCTGCCGCTGCGGTGCCTTGTGCACCATGGTGTAGGCGTAGTCGACGCCCATGCCATACGCGCCGCTGTGTTCCAGCACCAGGTCCATCACTGCCTGATAGGTGTCTTTGTGCGCCCAGTCACGCTGGTACTCGAGCAGCACTTGCTGCCAGGTCACCGGCACCGCGCCGGCCTGAATCATCCGCTGTACCGACATGTCGTGGGCTTCCTTGGTGGTGCCGCCGGACGCGTCGGTGACGATGTACACCTCGTAACCTTCAGCCAAAGCTTCCAGAGCCGGGAAGGTCAGGCAGACCTCGGTCCACAGCGCGGCGATGATCAGCTTCTTGCGGCCGGTGGCCTTCACCGCGTCAACCAGCGCCTTGTCTTCCCAGGAGTTCATCGAGGTGCGCTCGATCGGCTTCTGCTCAGGGTGTACCGCCAGCAGCTCCGGCCAGATGTAGCCGCTGAAGCTTTCGGTTTCGACCGAGGTGTAAATGGTCGGTACGTTGAAGATCTTGGCAGCCTTGGCCAGGCCGACGGTGTTGTTCTTCAGGGTCTGACGGTCGATCGACTGTACGCCGAAAGCCATTTGCGGCTGGTGGTCGATCAGGATCAGGGCGGAGTTGGTTGGGTTCAGCAGTTCACGGATAGACATGGCGCGTTCCTTTTGATGTCGATTCAAAGTTTCGATCAGGTATTGGTGAGTCGAGGCGGCTTGCCGTCTTCGGCGTTGTTGTCTCGGCTTGGATGTCACTTTAGGGGCTAGCCGATAAAGGGACAATTCCCTAAAATCGAGAATCATTGATTCTAAAATAGGGACAATCATGGATCGCATCGAATGCATGCGCGCCTTCGTGGTGACGGTCGGCGAAAATGGCTTTGCAGCCGCCGCCCGGGCCATGGACGTGCCCCGCTCGAAAGTCAGCAAACAGATTCAGGCACTGGAAGAAGCCATCGGCGTGCAACTGCTGCAACGCACCACCCGCAGCCTGCACCTGACCGAGGCCGGCGCCGAGTATTTCGAAGCGGCGCGGGAAGTGATTGCGGCACTGGACGAGGCCGAGCAGCGGGCGCGAGACGGGGTGGGTGAATTGCGCGGGGTGTTGCGGGTCAACGCACCGATGTCGTTCGGCCTGCGGCGCTTGGGCAAGCTGATTCCGCTGTTCCACGAGCAGCACCCGAACATCGAGCTGCAACTGGTGCTCAGCGACCAGCAGGTCGATCCGGTGCGCGGCGGGTTCGACGTGACCATCCGCATCGCCAGCCTGCCCGACTCGACCATGATCGCCCGGCAACTGGCGCCAGCGCCGCGCATCATGGTCGCCTCCCCCGCTTATCTCGAACGGGCGGGCACGCCGCAGACTCCGCAGGATCTGCGCTCACATCAATGCTTGAACTACGGCTATCTGCAGAGTGGCGTCAGCCTGCAACTGTGCAACGGCAAGGAGACCCAGCGCGTCAACGTCACCGGGCCGTTGCACGCCAACAATGGTGACTTGCTGGCGCAAGCGGCCGAGGCCGGGATGGGCATTGCGCTGCTGCCGGACTTCATCGTCGAAGAGGCGCTGGCGGCCGGGCGGCTGGTGCCGGTGCTGTGCGAATGGCAAGCCCCGGCGATCACCATCAACGCGGTGTATTCGTCAGCGCGGCGGGTGCCGCAGAAGACCCGGGCGTTTATCGAGTTTCTGGTGGGGCAACTGGCGCCGGTTTGCGAATCCCCAACCGGCTGATCCACACCGCGGCCAGAATCACGCTGCCACCGAGGAACAACCGCCCGAGTTCTTCATGCTGATTCCAGATCAGCAGGTTCAGCAGCAACCCAACCGGTACATGCAGGTTGTTCATCACCGCCAGGGTGCCGCCGTTGACCAGGCACGCGCCTTTGTTCCACCAGTACAAACCGAGTGCGGTGGAGACCAGACCAAGGAACACCAGCACGCCCCATTGCAGCGGTGCTTCGGGCAGGAAATTGGATTTGCCGAACAGCAGGAACGCCGGCAACGCCACCGCCAGTGCGCCGAGGTAGAAGAAACCAAAGCGCCGGTAGTGCGGCAGATCGCTCGGGTGTTTTGCCACCAGATGCTTGTACAGCACCTGCCCGGCGGCGTAGGTGAAGTTGGCCAGTTGCAGCAGCAGAAAGCCCATGAAGAAGTCCGGGTTGATCCGGTCGTAGCGAATCACTGCTGCACCGCACACGGCCACCAGTGCGGCGATCAGCGCCCACGGGTTGAAGCGTCGGTTGAGCGCGTCTTCGATCAGCGTTACGTGCAATGGCGTGAGGATGGTGAACAGCAGCACTTCCGGCACCGTCAGCACGCGGAAACTCAAGTACAGGCAGACGTAGGTCACGCCGAACTGCAACGCGCCGATCAGCAGCATGCCGCGCATGAACGCCGGTTCCACCGAGCGCCAGCGGGTCAGCGGGATGAACACCAGCCCGGCCAGCACCACCCGCACCAGCACCGCAAAGTAGCTGTCGACATGACCGGCCAGGTATTCGCCGATCAGACTGAAGGAAAACGCCTGGATCAGCGTGACAAAAAGTAGATAGCCCATGCTCGCCTCGATTTCGAATGGCGGCGACGATAGCGGTTTTTGCCAGCCATCGCTAAATCCCGGGCAAAAAAAAGCCCGATCTCGCTAAAGCGTTCAATCGGGCTACAGCACTCAGGAGCAACAAGTGCAAAGGGAGGTTCGATGCGCGTAGAGCCTTGAAGGGGTTGCGCCAGGTCACTAGAACAATCGGCGATTATCTGGCGATTAACATATCAGGCGACCTGGGACAGTTTGGCGTTGGCCTGGTTGAGGCCTTTCTCCTGGAAGTCGCCGCCCAGATTCATGCCTTCAGCGTGGATGAAGGTCACGTCGTTAATGCCGATGAAGCCCATCACCTGACGCAGGTACGGTTCCTGATGATCCGCCGGGCCGCCGGCGTAGATCCCGCCGCGAGCGGTCAGCACGTAGGCACGCTTGCCGCTGAGCAGGCCTTGCGGGCCGGTTTCGGTGTATTTGAAGGTCACGCCGGCACGCAAGACGTGGTCGAGCCAGGCTTTCAGGGTGCTCGGGATGGCGAAGTTGTACATCGGCGCCGCCATCACCAGCACGTCGGCGGCCAGCAATTCATCGGTCAATTCGTTGGAACGGTCCAGCGAGGCCTGCTCGCTGTCGTTGCGCTGCTCGGCGGATTTCATCCAGCCGCCCAGCAGGTTGATGTCCAGATGCGGTACCGGGTTCACGGCGAGGTCACGCACGGTGATCTGATCGGCCGGATGCGCCGCTTTCCACTGACTGATGAAGGTCTGGGTCAGTTGACGGGAAACCGAGTCTTGCTGGCGGGCGCTGCTTTCGATGATCAGAACGCGGGACATGTTGTGTAGCCTCCATCCGAGAATGTTGTAAGTCGATGGAGTGAAGGTTAAACAGTGCCGTATCGATGAAAAAGCGCAAATAATTGCTGCAAAGCATCGAAAAATTCGTTTAGATGCAAGCCGTAGCCTGTGGAAGCCCGCTCCCACAGGCCCGTGACGCTATTTCGGGGTGCAGCTCAGCTTTATGCGCAGCTTGATGATGGTCCGGGTGAACTTGGCCGTGGCGTTTTTATGCTTGCCCGCCGCCACCTCGATATTGCGCGTGCGCGGCGCTTCCGGGCCGTTGGTGAATACCACCTTGCAGGTCGCGTCGACGTCACCGTAGTTGTTGACCTGGATGGAGCCGATGTCGTTATCGGTGTCGAACGCGTTGTAGTCGATCTTCAGGCCGTTGAGGTCCTTTTCCACATCGATCGGGTACGCGAACGCAGTCAGCGGAAGCAGCGCCAGCAACACACAACAGAATTTTTTCATTCGGCAGTCTCCATGAGGGACCGCCAGCTTAGGACAAGAGGAGCTATTGATGAAAGCGCCCCGCGTGACCCTTGATCAATGGCGAACGTTGCAAGCCGTGGTCGACCACGGCGGATTCGCCCAGGCCGCCGAGGCCCTGCACCGTTCGCAATCGTCGGTGAGTTACACCGTCGCCCGCATGCAGGATCAGCTCGGCGTGCCGCTGTTGCGCATCGACGGCCGCAAGGCCGTGCTGACTGAAGCCGGCGGCGTCCTGCTGCGCCGCTCGCGGCAATTGGTGAAACAGGCCAGCCAGCTGGAAGACCTTGCCCATCACATGGAGCAGGGCTGGGAAGCCGAAGTACGGCTGGTGGTCGACGCCGCCTACCCGAGCGCCCGTATCGTGCGCGCATTGACCGCGTTCATGCCGCAGAGCCGTGGCTGCCGGGTGCGTCTGCGTGAGGAAGTGCTGTCGGGCGTCGAAGAAGTGCTGCTCGAAGGCGTGGCCGATCTGGCCATCACCGGGCTGAGCATTCCCGGTTATCTTGGCGCGGAATTGAGCGATGTCGAATTTGTCGCCGTCGCCCATCCTGATCATGCGCTGCATCGGCTCAACCGCGAGCTGAGCTTTCAAGACCTGGAAACCCAGATGCAAGTGGTCATCCGCGACTCCGGCCGCCAGCAACCTCGGGACGTCGGCTGGCTCGGCGCCGAGCAGCGCTGGACCGTCGGCAGTCTCGCCACGGCTGCGACGTTCGTCAGCAGTGGCCTGGGATTCGCCTGGCTGCCACGCCACATGATCGAGCGGGAACTGAAAGACGGCTCGCTCAAGCTGCTACCGTTGGACAGAGGCGGCAACCGCAACTCCAGTTTCTATCTGTATTCGAACAAGGACAAACCCTTGGGCCCAGCGACGCAAATCCTCATCGAACTGCTGCGCACCTTCGACACCCTGCCGCTGGACGCACCGTTCGCCGCCCCCGAACAAGCCTGACACGGAGTTCACCGATGGCGTATTTCGAGCATGAAGGTTGCAACCTGCACTACGAGGAATATGGCCACGGCGATCCGTTGCTGCTGGTTCACGGTCTGGGCTCCAGCACTCTGGACTGGGAAATGCAGATTCCTGCCCTAGCCGCGCATTACCGGGTGATCGTCCCGGACGTGCGCGGTCACGGCCGCTCCGACAAACCCCGCGAGCGCTACAGCATCGCCGGCTTCAGCGCCGACATCGTCGCCCTGATCGAGCACCTGAAGCTCGGCCCGGTGCACTACGCCGGGCTGTCCATGGGGGGCATGATCGGCTTTCAGCTCGCCGTCGATCAGCCGCGGATGCTCAAGAGCCTGACCATCGTCAACAGCGCGCCCGAGGTCAAGGTGCGCAGCCGCGACGATTACTGGCAGTGGTTCAAGCGCTGGAGCCTGATGCGCCTGCTCAGCCTCGCCACCATCGGCAAGGCCCTTGGCGCCAAGCTGTTCCCCAAACCGGAGCAGGCCGATTTGCGCCAGAAGATGGCAGAGCGCTGGGCAAAAAACGACAAACGTGCTTATCTCGCCAGCTTCGATGCGATTGTTGGCTGGGGGGTCCAGGAACGACTTTCCCGGGTCACCTGTCCAACCCTCGTCGTCAGCGCCGACCGGGACTACACCCCCGTTTCGCTGAAAGAAACCTATGTCAGACTGCTGCCCGATGCGCGGCTGGTGGTAATCGCCGATTCGCGCCACGCCACCCCGCTCGACCAGCCCGAACGCTTCAATCAAACGCTGCTGGAGTTCCTCGCCACAGCCGATAATCACCCTCAGGATCACTGACCCATGCTGAAAAAACTCGCCCTCGCCGCCGGCACCCTGCTGTTCGCTGCCAACCTGATGGCTGCCACGCCGGCAAAAGCGCCGCACGTGCTGCTGGACACCACCAACGGCCAGATCGAAATCGAACTGGACCCGGTCAAGGCGCCGATCAGTACCAAGAACTTCCTCGAGTACGTCGACAGCGGCTTTTACAACAACACGATTTTTCACCGCGTGATCCCGGGCTTCATGGCCCAGGGCGGCGGCTTCACCCAGCAGATGCAGCAAAAAGACACCAAGGCCCCGATCAAGAACGAAGCCAGCAACGGTCTGCATAACGTTCGTGGCACCCTGTCGATGGCCCGTACCTCCGACCCGGATTCGGCCACCAGCCAGTTCTTCATCAACGTGGCCGACAACGCCTTCCTCGATCCGGGCCGTGACGCCGGTTACGCGGTGTTCGCCAAAGTGGTCAAGGGCATGGACGTGGTCGACATCATCGTCAACTCCCAGACCACCACCAAACAGGGCATGCAAAACGTGCCGGTCGACCCTGTGATCATCAAGTCGGCCAAGCGCATCGACTAAGCTTTACAGGGCATATCGAGCGGCGCTGACCTGATGTCACGCCGCTCACACTGATAAAAGGAGAGCCCGTGCTCCGGGCGGTTATCTGATGCTCTATCGCCGTTTCGAACAACTGATCGACATATTCCGCGACGCCCCGACGGCGTCTCCGCCGGACCGCGTTCTGCCCTTCTATACCTATTACCTGAAGCAGGTCTGGCCGAGCTTCGTCGCCCTGCTGATCGTCGGCCTGTTCGGTGCACTGATCGAAGTGGCCCTGTTCAGCTACCTGAGCCGCATCATCGACCTCGCCCAGGGCACGCCGAACGTCGACTTCTTCAAGGTGCACGGCGTCGAACTGGCGTGGATGGCGATGGTAGCGTTACTGCTGCGCCCGCTGTTCCTGGCGCTGCACGACATGCTGGTGCACCAGACCCTGAGCCCGAGCATGACCAGCCTGATCCGCTGGCAGAACCACAGTTACGTGCTCAAGCAGAGCCTGAATTTCTTCCAGAACGACTTCGCCGGGCGCATTGCCCAGCGCATCATGCAGACCGGCAACTCGCTGCGCGATTCCGCCGTGCAAGCGGTGGATGCGCTGTGGCACGTGCTGATCTACGCGATCAGTTCGCTGGTGCTGTTCGCCGAGGCCGACTGGCGCCTGATGATCCCGCTGCTGACGTGGATCGCGGCCTACATCGGCGCGCTCTATTACTTCGTGCCACGGGTCAAGGACCGCTCGGTGGAAGCCTCCGATGCGCGCTCGAAACTGATGGGCCGGATCGTCGACGGCTACACCAACATCGCCACCCTGAAGCTGTTCGCCCACACCAACTTCGAACAGCATTACGCCCGCGAGGCGATTCAGGAACAGACCGAAAAAGCCCAGCTGGCCGGCCGCGTGGTCACCAGCATGGACGTGGCCATCACCACCATGAACGGCCTGTTGATCGTCGGCACCACGGCGCTGGCCCTGTGGCTGTGGACGCAATCGCTGATCAGCGTCGGCGCGATTGCTCTGGCCACCGGCCTGGTGATCCGCATCGTCAACATGTCCGGCTGGATCATGTGGGTGGTCACCGGCATCTTCGAAAACATCGGTATGGTTCAGGACGGTCTGCAGACCATCTCGCAACCGGTCAGCGTCACCGATCGGGAGCAGGCCAAACCGCTGGCCGTGGCCCGTGGCGAAGTGCGTTTCGAGCACGTGGATTTTCACTACGGCAAGAAGAAAGGCATCATCGGCGACCTCAACCTGACCATCAAACCGGGCGAGAAAATCGGTCTGATCGGCCCGTCCGGCGCCGGCAAGTCGACCCTGGTCAACCTGCTGCTGCGCCTGTACGACGTCGAGGGCGGGCGGATCCTGATCGACGGCCAGAACATCGCCGAAGTCGGCCAGGAAAGTCTGCGCGCGCGCATCGGCATGATCACTCAGGACACCTCGCTGCTGCACCGCTCGATCCGCGACAACTTGCTGTACGGCAAGCCCGACGCCACCGACGCCGAACTCTGGGAAGCGGTGCGCAAGGCCCGTGCCGATGAGTTCATTCCGCTGCTGTCGGACGCCGAGGGACGCACCGGATTCGACGCGCATGTCGGCGAACGCGGGGTGAAGCTGTCCGGTGGTCAGCGTCAGCGGATCGCCATTGCGCGGGTGCTGCTCAAGGACGCGCCAATCCTGATCATGGACGAAGCGACCTCGGCGCTGGACTCGGAAGTCGAAGCGGCGATCCAGGAAAGCCTGGAAACCCTGATGCAGGGCAAGACCGTGATCGCCATCGCCCACCGCCTTTCGACCATTGCCCGCATGGACCGGCTGGTGGTGCTGGAAAACGGCAAGATCGCCGAAAGCGGCAACCATGCCGAACTGCTGGCCCATGGCGGGTTGTATGCGCGGTTGTGGGCGCACCAGACCGGAGGGTTTGTCGGCATCGACTGAACCGCGCTTCTGATCGTTCCCACGCTCCGCGTGGGAATGCAGCCCATGACGCTCTGCGTCACTGGACGCGGAGCGTCCCCTGAGGCATTCCCACGCGGACGGTTCGACGCCTCGACGTGGGAACGATCAACGTGAGATAAAACCGCCAGAGCCCTTTAACTATGGGCTCTGGCGGTTTTTTATCGCCTGCTGGAAATTCGCATGAACCCTGCTGTACTGACCCAAGGCTCCGGAACGGAACCTGTCGTAAATCTGCAAGGAAGCACCACTCGATCCAGTCTCGATAGTACGTCTATCAAGGACACTCTCATGTCTCTGTTCAAACGTTCAGTCACTGAGTTGTTGGGTACGTTCTGGTTAGTGTTGGGCGGTTGCGGCAGTGCGGTCATTGCCGCGTCTTCACCCCTGGGAATCGGTGTGCTGGGGGTGGCCCTGGCCTTTGGTCTGACGGTGCTGACCATGGCGTTTGCCATCGGCCACATCAGCGGCTGTCATCTCAACCCGGCCGTGTCGGTCGGTCTGGTCGTCGGCGGTCGGTTCCCGGCCAAGGAACTGCCTGCCTACGTCATCGCCCAGGTGATCGGCGGGATTCTGGCAGCGGCCCTGCTCTACCACATCGCCAGCGGCAAGGAAGGCTTCGACATCGCCGCAGGCCTTGCCTCAAACGGTTATGGCGAGCACTCGCCGGGCAAATACTCGATGGCGTCCGGCTTCGTCACCGAGCTGGTAATGACCGCCATGTTCGTGGTGATCATCCTCGGCGCCACCGACAAACGCGCTCCGGCGGGACTGGCACCGATCGCCATCGGCCTGGCCCTGACGCTGATTCACCTGATCTCGATCCCGGTCACCAATACCTCGGTCAACCCCGCCCGCAGCACCGGCCCGGCGCTGATGGTCGGCGGCTGGGCCATCGCCCAGTTGTGGATGTTCTGGGTCGCGCCGTTGCTGGGTGCGGTGGTCGGCGGCGTGCTCTATCGCTGGCTGGGCAAGGAAGACAGCTGAGGGTGTCGGCGAGGATCAGGCTTGCCGATACGGCAAGGCGCTCCTCGCCTCCTCCGCATAGGCCAGTACACCGGCGCGCTCCTGGTGCAGGAAGTCTTTGACCGCCGCTTTCAATCCCGGATGGCGCAGGTAATGCCAGGAATGGGTAATCACCGGCTCAAAGCCACGAATCAGCTTGTGCTCGCCCTGGGCACCGGCATCGAAGCGCTGATAACCCTGAGCAATCGCATAATCCATACCCTGATAGAAACAGGTCTCGAAGTGCAGCCGGTCGAACTCGGCCAGGCATCCCCAATAACGCCCGTAAAAGCTGTCGCCGCCCACCAGGCTGAACGCCATCGCCACCGGCCGTGAGCCCTGCCGGGCCAGTACCACGCGGATCGATTCCGGCATGCGCTCGGCCAGCAGGCTGAAGAATTCCCGGGTCAGGTAAGGTGCCTGCCGGCGTACCGCGTAGGTGTTGGCGTAACAGGCGTAGACAAAATCCCACTGCGTCTCGTCCAGTTCGCGGCCTTCCAGCCATTCGAACTCGAAGCCCTGTCCCGCCACTTGCTCGCGCTCCTTGCGCATCTGCTTGCGCTTGCGCGAGGCGAGCACGTCGAGAAAGTCCTGAAAGTCGCGGTAGCCGCGATTCTGCCAGTGGTACTGACAGCCGATGCGTTGCAGCCAGCCCGGCTGCTCGGCCATGGCGGCATCGGTAAACGCGTCGGTGAAGTTGATGTGGGCGCTGGAGAGTTCTTCGATTTCCAGATACCCCGGCAGGCTCTTGAGCAGTTCGAATCCGTCCTCGACATTCGCTGCCAACAACCGTGGGCCGCTGACCGGACTGAATGGCACCGCGCTCAAAAACTTGGGGTAGTAATCAATGCCGGCCCGAGCGCAGGCATCGGCCCAGCCGTGATCGAACACATATTCGCCGTAGGAGTGCCACTTACGATAACCGGGCAACGCGGCGATCACGCGCCCCGCTTCGACGTGCAGCAAATGCTCCGCTTGCCAGCCCGTGTGCGGCCCGACGCTGCCGCTGTCCTCCAGCGAAGCCAGAAAGGCATGGCGCAGAAACGGCTGGTTTTGCGGTACCAGAACATCCCAGTCGGACGCTGGAATTTCCGACAGTTTGTGCAGACGTTGCAGCGGCATTTTCCTCTCCACTTTCGGGCGTGAACGCCCGGCGAGTATCGCTGATCGGCGGGGCGTTGCCCACGTCCGATTACGCGACAGCGCTCTAAATCAATAGTTCACGGCAGCTTTGTATCGTCATCAACCTGCCATCATCGTGCCACTGCTCTGTCATAAACCATCGCGATACTGGCGCCTGTTTTTAGAGCGCCGGGTTCTACCCGGACACTGTTTTCCGACCGTCAAACCGTCGGTTGTGCCCAGGATGGTTCAGCCATCCCCTTCATCTTCGGAGATTGCTATGCGTCTTGCTTCCACGAAAACTGCGGCGGCCCTGTGCGGTGGCCTGTTGCTGGCCATGAGTGTTCCGGCCAGTGCCGCAGTCGACGCCAAACTGCTCGACATGCTCAAGGCTAACGGTTCGATTTCCCAGGCGCAGTACGTAGAACTGCAAACCGAACTGGCCAAGGATCAGAAGGCCCAGCAAATCGCGCGGCAGGCGCAGCAGGAGACCAACGAGCAAATCGCGGCGACCGCGAAGAAAACCAACGAACTCAGCAGTTTCGACCAGAAACTGGCCTGGGCCGCCAAGACCCAGTTCAAGGGTGACGTGCGTATCCGTCAGGAAACCATCAAGATCGATGGCGAGCCGAACAACGGCGGCCGCGACAAGGATCGCCAGCGCATCCGTGCCCGTCTGGGTGCGTACACCGAGATCAACCCGCAAGTCGACACCGGCATCCGTATCGCCACCGGCGGCGGCGACGACGCCCGTTCGACCAACCAGGACCAGGACAATTACTTCGACAAGAAGCAAATCTGGCTCGACCTGGGCTACATCGACTACCACCCGGATCAGATCAAGAACCTGCACATCATCGGCGGCAAAATGCTGCAACCGTGGGTGAGCATGGGCGACGTGATCTGGGACAGCGACATCAACCCGGAAGGTCTGGCCGTTACCTACAAGTATCCGTTGGGCAGCAGCGTCGAGCTGTTCGGCAGCCTGGGCAACTACAACCTCAAGGACAACGTCGACGGCGACGGCGTGCAATTCCGTCACGACCTGCGCCTGACCGCCGGCCAGTTGGGCAGCCGCTTCGCCATCACCGACAACCTGAAACTGACCCTGGGCGGCAGCGTCTACGCCTACCAGAACGACGAAGACAGCCGTTGCACCGGCACTTCCACGCCGTGCGCCCTGGCCGTCAACGGTAACTCGGCAGACAACGAATTCCGTCTGTACGAAGGCTTCAGCCAGGTCGACATCGGCGGCCTGCCAATGCCGCTGTCGTTCTACGGTCAGTACGTGAAGAACAACGATGCAGTGACCGATCAGGACACCGCGTGGCTGGTAGGTGCCAAGTCGAAAGTCTTCGGCCTGAACCTCGACTACAACTATCGTGACGTGCAGCGCAACGCGGTGGTCGGCGCCTTCACCGATTCGGACTTCGCCAACGGCACAACCGGTTCCCGTGGCCACAAGTTCAAGGTCGGCTACGACATCGACAAGAACTTCGCCATCGGTGCGACTTACTTCCTGACCAAGGCCGACTTCTCCAGCCGTACCCAGCGTGATGCAGACACCAACACCCTGCAGCTGGACGCGGAAGCGAAGTTCTAAGCAACCCGGCAACAGACTTCAAACGATGGGTTGTACATCCGGTTCCATCGTTTGAAGCGGCTTCAACAGACTGGCGCGGCCGCAGCGATCCCCATCATCCGTTCGCTGCGGTCGCGCCAGGCTGTGTTTTCAGGGACTGTCCTTGCGCCGCAGCGCTGCCAGCTGCTCTGCCAACGCGTCCACGCCCTCTTCAGGCTTTTGCGGCATCGCTCGCAACGTCGCCTGCATCAAACGCATCTGGCGAATGAACCGCCGGCAATTGCGGCAGAACATCAGGTGATGACGCACCATCAACTTCTCGCGAAAGCTCAACTGGCCATCGAGATAATCGCTGGATCGCGCCACTTGCTCCTTGCAGGTCAACATTCTCCCGTCTCCTCAAAATGCTCCACGGTCGCAAAGACCTTCAAGCGTGCCCGATGCAGCAACACGCGGACATTGGAGAGCGAGATCTCCAGAAGATTACAGATCTCCTCCAGCTCCAGCCCCTGACGCTCGCGCAGCGTGAGCACACTGCTCTGAAGTTCGGAGAGACTGAGCAACGTATGCTCCAGGCATTCACGCAACTCGCCTTCTGTCAGCAACGCTTCGGGCGTGTCCTGGTGCCAGGCGAACGGTGCGACAAGCCAGTGCCCGTCGCCGGGAGAGAAACGATTGTCGTCGATGGTGCCGTGGGGGGACGGCAGATCATCCAGCAACACTTCGCGACGATTGAGTTTGTAGCGGCTCTTGGCCGAGTTGGCGGTGATGGTCAGCAGCCAGGTCTTGAGACTGGAGCGCCCCTCGAAACGGCCGATATTGCGTACCACCGACAGCCAGGCATCCTGCACCACTTCCTCGACATGGCGCTGGCCGACAATCGCGTAGGCCACCGCGCGCATGGGGCTTTGATAGGTGCTGACCAGTTCCTTGAAGGCTTTCTGTTCACCTGCCAACAACCGCTCGAGCAGTTGTGTGTCGTCAACCGCCATCCATCAATCCCCTTTTCCTGACTCCGAAAATGATAGCGGCAGGATCTCTCCTGCCGCCAGTTTCGAAAATTACAGCGTTCGCGCCGATTCGGATGTAGGAAACGTCAGCGCGATTAAGAGGAAATGAACTCGCTCTTAGCGTTTACGCAGAATCACGCTACCAATCGAGTAACCGGCACCGAACGAACTCAGCACCGCCAGCGAACCGGCCGCCAGATCGTCCTGATATTTGTGGAACGCGATCACGGAACCGGCGGAGCTGGTGTTGGCGTAGGTGTCGAGAATCACCGGGGCTTCTTCTTCGGTGGCCTCGCGGCCCAGCAACTTGCGCACGATCAGGTGGTTCATGCTCAGGTTGGCCTGGTGCAGCCAGAAGCGCTTCACGTCACCGACGTTGAGCTTGTTCTCTTCCAGATGTTCGCCGATCAGTTCGGCGACCATCGGGCAGACATCCTTGAACACCTTGCGGCCTTCCTGCACGAACAGTTTGTCGCGGGCGCCGATGCCCTCTTCCGCCGCGCGATTGAGGAAGCCGAAGTTGTTGCGGATGTTGTTGGAAAACTTGGTCAGCAGTTTGGTGCTGACCACGTCGAATTGGTGCTTGGAGGTGGCCAGATCGGCGCGCTCGATAATCACGGCGGTGGCCGCGTCACCGAAGATGAAGTGGCTGTCGCGGTCACGGAAGTTCAGGTGACCGGTGCAGACTTCCGGGTTGACCATCAGGATCGCCCGGGCCTGACCCAGTTGCACGGTGTTGGCCGCTTGCTGGATGCCGAAGGTCGCCGACGAGCAGGCCACGTTCATGTCGAAACCGAAACCCTGGATGCCCAGCGCTTCCTGGACTTCGATGGCGATGGCCGGGTAGGCGCGCTGCAGGTTGGAGCAGGCGACAATCACGCCGTCGATGTCGGCGGCGGTTTTGCCGGCACGTTGCAGGGCTTGTTCGGCAGCGCCGATGGCCATCTGGCAGAGCACCGACCATTCGTCGTTGGAACGCTCCGGCAGGCGTGGCGCCATGCGCGCAGGGTCGAGGATGCCGTCCTTGTCCATGACAAAGCGGCTCTTGATGCCGGAAGCTTTTTCGATGAACGCGGCGCTGGACTCGGTCAGGGCCTGGACTTCGCCGTTGGCGATGGCTTCGGCGTTGTCCGCATTGAACTGGGCGACGTAGGTATTGAAAGACTGCACCAGCTCTTCGTTGGAGATGCTGTTGGCCGGGGTGTACAGGCCGGTGCCGCTGATGACGACGTTATGCATGGTCGTTTCTCTAATCTGTTCAGGCAGAAAGTGCTGGCACCGACGTGCCAACACGCAAAGGGTCCATTCCCGTATCAGGGACGCAAAAACCTGGCATCGCTTTATTCCGACCTCGCCCGCAGTTGAGAAGGCTCAAAACCGCGGGGCCGGCGTTTATAGGCGCGAAGTTTGCCATAAACCTTGGCTTTTGGCGCCTTTTGCTGATCGTTCCCACGCTCCGCGTGGGAATGCAGCCAGGGACGCTCCGCGTCCCAAAAACGGACGCAGAGCGTCCGGGGAAGCGCTACCACGCAGAGCGTGGGAGCGATCAGGCACTCGCTAGGGTTCCACCTGCGTCCATTGCTTGTTGAGCCGCTTGTCGGAGATCGGTACTTTCGTCCCCAACTGCTGGGCGAACAGCGAAACCCGGTACTCCTCCAGCCACCAGCGATACAGCTCAAGCTGCGGATCGCGCTTGCCTTCCTGGGCATGCTTGGCAGCGCGGGTCTGGTATTGCGTCCAGAGCCCGGCAAGCTCGCCGCTCCAGACCCGATCCTTCTGCACCTGCGCGCCCAGCTTCTCGAAACGCTGCTCGACCGCTTTCAGGTAACGCGGCAACTCCTTGAGCCAGAGCATCGGCGTTTCGCGGACGAAGCCCGGATACACCAGATGGCTGAGCTGCTGCTTGATGTCGTTGAGCGCCACGGCCTGAGCCAGATCGATCTTGCCCTTGAAGCGTTTTTGCAGACCGTGCCAGAGCTTGAGGATTTCCAGCGTCAGGCGTGCCACGCGCTCGGCGTGTTCGGTCCAGCTGCCGCGCTTGCGCTCGGCCAGTGCCGCCAGACCTGCGCCATCACGCGGCAACGGGTCTTCGCCCTCGAGAATGCAGCTGTCGAGGCTGGCCAACAGAATGTCTTCGACCAGCGCATCGACCCGCCCCAGTTCGCGGTACAGCAGGCCCAGTTCGGTCAGGCCCGGCAACTTGCCGCGCAGGAACTTCGCCGGTTCGGCCAGTTGCTGCAGCAGCAGACGTTGCAAGGCGCGGCGATGCTGGAACTCGGCTTCGGCCGGTGTCGAGAAACGACCTTCCTTGACCGTGCCGCCCTCCTCCACCAGCGCCGGATAGACCGTCATCGACAGCCCGGCAATCTTCTGCTGAGTCTTTTCCGCCACCGGCGCGAAGACCTTGGCCTCCACCGGTTGCTGGCTTTTCGCACTTTGCGGCACCGCCAGTGCGGCCTGGCTGGCTTCGGCGAAACGTGCAGTGAGTTCGGCCAGATCCCGGCCTTCGCCAAGGAACTTGCCCTGGCCGTCGACGATTTCCAGGTTCATCCGCAGGTGGCTTTCGACCTGCTGCGCCGCTTCGGCCCAGGCTTCATCGCTGACCCGCGCGCCGGTCATGCGCAGCAGTTCGCGACCCAGCGCTTGCGGCAACGAACCTTCGGCGAAGGTCATGCGTTGCAGCGCGGCCTTGATGAAGTCCGGCACCGGCACGAAGTTTTTTCGCAAAGCCTTGGGCAGGTTGCGCACCAGCGCGATGCACTTGGCCTCGATCAGTCCCGGCACCAGCCATTCCAGGCGTTCCGGCGGCAGCATCGGCAACAGCGGCGCCGGCACACGCAGGGTCACACCGTCGCGCGGGTGATTCGGTTCGAAGTGGTAACTCAGGGCCAGTTCCAGATCGCCGATGTGCAGCGTGTCAGGATAATGCTGGGCGGTGACTTCGCTGGCTTCGCGGGCCAGCACGTCTTCCTCGCGCATGATCAGCAGTTGCGGATCTTTCTGGCTGTTGACCCGATACCAGCTGTCGAACGTCGCGGTCTGGTGGATCTCCGCCGGCAGTCGCGCGTCGTAGAACGCGTAGAGGGTTTCCTCGTCGGCCAGAATGTCCCGACGACGAGCCTTGGCTTCCAGTTCGTCGAGTTGTTCGAGCAATTGCTTGTTGGCAGTCAGGCATTTGGCCCGGGACTGAATCTCGCCGCGCACCAGGCCTTCGCGGATGAACAGTTCTCGCGAGACCACCGGGTCCACCGGCCCGTAATGCACCGGCCGGCGACCGACCACGATCAGGCCGAACAGGGTGATCTGTTCGAACGCCACAACCTGCCCGCGCTTCTTCTCCCAGTGCGGTTCGAAGTGGTTTTTCTTGATCAGGTGCCCGGCCAGCGGCTCGATCCAGTCGGCGTCGATCTTCGCCACCATCCGCGCATAAAGCTTGGTGGTTTCCACCAGTTCGGCGGTCATCACCCACTGCGGGCGTTTCTTGCCGATGCCCGACGACGGGTGAATCCAGAACCGCCGCTGACGGGCGCCAAGGTAATCGCCGTCCTCGGTTTTCTGGCCGATCTGGCTGAGCAGGCCGACCAGCACCGCTTTGTGCAGCTTCGGATAATCCGCCGGTTCTTTGTTCAGGCTCAGCTGCAAGTCGCGGCAGATCAGGCTCAACTGACGGTGGGAATCGCGCCACTCGCGCAGGCGCAGGTAGTTGAGGAAATTCTTGCGGCACCAGTTGCGCAGCGGGCTGGCGGTCAGCGCCTGGCGCTGCTCTTCAAAACCGCGCCACAGATTGACCAGCCCGGCGAAGTCCGAATCGGCGTCCTTCCACTGAGCGTGGGCCTGGTCAGCGGCCTGCTGACGCTCCGGCGGACGCTCGCGCGGGTCCTGAATCGACATGGCACTGGCGACGATCAGCACTTCCTGCAGACTGCCGAGTTTTGCCGCTTCAAGCAGCATGCGGCCCATGCGCGGGTCCACCGGCAGGCGCGCCAGCTGGCGGCCGAGCGGGGTCAGTTGACTGTTGCGATCCACCGCCGAGAGTTCTTGCAGCAGGTTGAAACCGTCGCTGATCGCCTTGCCGTCCGGCGGCTCGATAAACGGGAAATCGGTGATCTCGCCGAGACGCAGATGGAGCATCTGCAGGATTACCGCCGCAAGGTTGGTGCGCAGGATTTCCGGGTCGGTAAATTCCGGACGACCGAGGAAATCCTCTTCGCTGTACAGGCGCACGCAGATACCCGGCTCGACCCGGCCGCAGCGACCTTTACGCTGGTTGGCGCTGGCCTGGGAAATCGCTTCGATCGGCAGCCGCTGGACCTTGGCGCGATAGCTGTAGCGGCTGATGCGCGCGGTGCCGCTGTCGATCACGTAACGGATGCCCGGCACGGTCAGCGAGGTTTCGGCAACGTTGGTCGCCAGCACCACACGACGGCCGGGGTGCGACTGGAAAATCCGCTGCTGCTCGGCCGGTGACAGGCGAGCGTAAAGCGGCAGGATTTCGGTGTGTTTGATCTGGGCCTTGCGCAGCATGTCGGCGGCGTCGCGAATCTCGCGCTCGCCGGGCAGGAACACCAGCACATCGCCGGGGCTGCGGCGTTCGCTACGCTCGTACGCGGCGATTTCATCGAGGGTGGCGAGGATTGCCTGATCGACGGTCAGGTCGTCTTCGACACGGTTGCCCTCTTCGTCCTGCTCAAGCGTCAGCGGGCGATACCAGGTTTCAACCGGGAAGGTACGGCCGGACACTTCGACAATCGGCGCATCGTCGAAATGCTTGGAGAAACGCTCCAGATCGATGGTCGCCGAGGTGATGATGACTTTCAGATCCGGGCGACGCGGCAGCAGGGTTTTCAGGTAACCGAGCAGGAAGTCGATGTTGAGGCTGCGTTCGTGGGCTTCGTCGACGATGATCGTGTCGTAGCGTTCGAGGTAGCGATCGTTCTGGGTTTCCGCCAGCAGGATGCCGTCGGTCATCAGTTTGATCAGGGTGTTCGAATCGCTTTGGTCTTCGAAGCGCACCTGATAACCGACCAGCGCGCCCAGCGGCGTGCCGAGTTCTTCAGCGACCCGGCTGGCCACGCTGCGCGCTGCGATCCGCCGAGGCTGGGTGTGGCCGATCAAACCGTGCTGGCCGCGACCGATTTCCAGGCAGATTTTCGGCAACTGGGTGGTTTTGCCCGAGCCGGTTTCACCGGCGATGATCAGCACCTGATGCTTTTCCAGGGCCTTCTTGATTTCGTCACGCTTGGCCGCAATCGGCAGGCTGTCGTCGTAACGGATCACCGGCAGGCTGGCCTTGCGCGCCAGCACCTGATCGCAGGACGCCTGCATGCGCGCCACCCACTGGGCCAGCTTGGCCTCGTCGGGTTTCTTGCGCAGCTCAAGCAACTGCCGCCGCAGCCGGTGGCGGTCGGCGAGCATGGCGTGATCGAGGTTTTTCAGCAGTTTGTCGATGGAGGGCGATTCGTCGGTCATCGGGTACGCAATTCGGTCGTCTAGTGGCGCAAGGACGCGATTGTCGCAGAAAAGCAGCTACAAGCGGCAAGCTACAAGCCGCAAGTTGAATGCGGTCTTTGACTTGAGGCTTGTAGCTTGCGGCTCGCGGCTGCTTTATTCGTTATCAAGGCCCTTTCGCCGATATGGAAAGACATCGATGACTTTCCCCGCCCGAATCGCCTCCTGCAATCCCTTCCAGTAATCGGCGTTGTACAACTCGCCATGCAGCTGATCGAACAGCTTGCGCTGCGCTGCATCGGCAAACAGGAACGGCGGAAATTCCTCCGGAAACACATCCAGAGGCCCGATCGAATACCAAGGCTCGGAGGCCATTTCGTCCTCCGGCGTGCGCGGTGCCGGGATGTGGCGAAAGTTGGCTTCGGTGAGGAAGCAGATCTCGTCATAGTCGTAAAACACCACCCGTCCATGGCGGGTGACGCCGAAGTTCTTCAGCAGCATGTCGCCGGGAAAGATGTTGGCCGCCGCCAGTTGCTTGATCGCCAGGCCGTAATCCTCCAGCGCTTCGCGCACCTGGGCTTCGTTGGCGTTGTCCAGGTAAAGGTTAAGCGGGGTCATCCGGCGCTCGGTCCAGCAGTGACGGATCAGCACGGTTTCACCTTCCAGCGACACCGTGGACGGCGCGACTTCCAGCAGCTCCGCCAGGCACGCCGGCTCGAATTTGCTCAGGGGAAAACGGAAGTCGGCGAATTCCTGGGTATCGGCCATGCGCCCTACCCGGTCGACGCTTTTCACCAATCGATACTTCTCGATCACCGTGGCGCGGTCGACGTTTTTCGACGGCGAGAACCTGTCCTTGATGATCTTGAACACGGTGTTGAAGCCCGGCAGCGTGAACACGCTCATGACCATGCCGCGCACGCCCGGCGCCATGATGAACTGGTCATCGGTGTTGGCCAGGTGGTTGATCAGGGCGCGGTAGAACTCGGATTTGCCGTGCTTGTAGAAACCGATCGAGGTGTACAGCTCGGCGATGTGCTTGCCCGGCAGGATGCGTTTGAGGAAGCCAATGAACTCCGCCGGCACCGGCACATCCACCATGAAATACGAACGGGTGAAGGAGAAGATGATCGACACCTCCGCTTCGTCGGTGATCAATGCGTCGATCTGAATCCCGCGCCCTTCGCGGTGCAGCAGCGGAATCACCAGCGGCCACTGATCGTCGTTGGTGTAGATCCGCCCGACCAGGTACGCGCCCTTGTTGCGGTACAGCACCGAGGAAAACAGCTCGACGCTCAGTTCCGGGTCCTTGCACACCCAGTCCGGCAGGTTCTCGCGCAGTTGCGCTTCCAGACGCTGCAAGTCGCCGGGCAAATCGGCGTAGGCCTCGCTGAAGCGATAATCGGCAAAGATGCTCGCGAGCATGGCCGAAATCTGCCCTTGCGGCTTATAGGTGCGGGTCTGTGCGGCCCGGGCCCGGCGCAGGCTCGGGCGCGTGGTGTGGATGAACATGCAGCCGTCGCTGATCAGGTCGTGGCTGAACAGGCCGCAGAAAATCGAGTTGTACCAGGTCTCGGACAGTTCATCGTCGAAGCGCAGGTCGATGATGCTGATGTAGGCGCTTTTCACCAGCGGCCAGCAGGTGACGTCCATCAAGGTGTCCGGCTCGAAGTACTCGCGCAGACGGGCGACGGTTTCACCGACCTTTTCTTCGTAGAGGTTGATCCGCGCCGCCGACGCCGTTTGCGTGTCCTGCCAGCGGGCCTGCTCGAAGCGCTCCCGGGCGCCGTCGGTGATCCGCCGGAAATGCTCGCGGTAATCGTCAAAGCCATCGAGGATCAGACGGGCGATGTCGGTGGCTGGCCATTGCTGCGGCATAGATGAGACCTCTGCGGGAATTGGAGAATCTGTGCTCGAAGGCCTGAGCTTAGCCACGGAAGCGGGCGCAGGAGAAGCGCAATTTCTGCCAAATGCTCTTGCGGGTTGTACAGCGACACAGTTTTTATCAAAGTTTTTTTAATCGACCGTTCGGTCAATAAACGTCTTTCAGGTTCTCCTCACCGTTGAGCGCCAGCCCGCGATTTGTCTGGGTTTCGGATCCAATTAAGTAGCCACATCTCTAGCCTGCGCTTTTGCCCGGCTTGTCATGCCTGTGCATTCAATCCAGCGACTGGCCTTACCAAGATAGTGGCACTTTGATATACACCCCGCCATCACCCGCCTCACAACAAGATCCTCGGCCCACGAGGACGACCTCTCCCCCAATCCCCAAGGAGCACATTGATGTCTATCCGGAATCTGCGCATCGGTTTGCGCGCCAGTTTGTGTTTTGCCGTTCTGGCCTGTCTGCTGCTGGTGGTCGGCCTGTTTGGTCTGGGCCAGATGAAAACCTTGCGCGAGAGCGCGGCGGTGATCGAGGAATCGTGGATGCCCAGCATCGAAAGCATCCATGACGCAGCGGCGAACATTGCCAGTATTCGTCTCGAATCCCTGCGCCTGATCACCAGTACTCAGGCTGCCGTTCGCGAACGCAGCAAGGGCCTTCTCACGGCGCAACGTCAGGAATTGCTCAAGCGCCTCGACGATCACAAGGCCCTGATTGCCAACGATCAGGAACGGGCGATGCTGGAAGGCTTGGGCGCCGACACCGCCAAGTACCTGAGCATCCTCGACCAGATCATCAAACAGCTTGATGCCGGACAAAACGAACAAGCCTACGCGCGCCTGAGCACTGAACTGGCGCCCCAGGGCACGGTGCTCGACAAGACGCTGGAGCAAATGATCAGCCTCAATCAGCAAGGTGCGGATGCCGCCGCCAAGTCCGCGGCGGCGATGTACCAGCAGGCGCTGTGGATCGTCGCCACGATCATCGTCATCGCCCTGATTGCCACGTTGTTGCTGGCCTGGTTGCTGACACGCAGCATCACCACGCCGATCAATCAGGCGCTGAACGTCGCACGGCGGATTGCTTCGGGAGACCTCAGCGGTCGCATCGACAGCGACGGTCGTGATGAAGCGGCGCAGTTGCTCACGGCTCTGGCCGAGATGCAGGGCAATCTGCGTTCGACCATTCGCGGCATCAGCGAGTCGGCCCAGCAACTGGCCTCCGCCGCCGAGGAAATGAGTTCGGTGATGGAACAGAGCACCCGCGGCCTGCAACAGCAAAATGACCAGATCGAGCAGGCCGCCACGGCGGTCACCGAGATGAGCACGGCGGTGGATGAAGTGGCCGCCAATGCGGTGTCCAGTGCCCAGGCCTCCGAAGCGTCGAACGAGGACAGCAAGCACGGGCATGTGCAGGTCAGCGAGACCATCAGCTCGATTCAGGAACTGTTCAGCGCGGTGCTCGGCGCATCCGAACAGGCCGAGGGCCTTGCGACTCAGGCTCAAGACATCAGCAAGGTGCTGGAGGTGATTCGCGGCATCGCCGGGCAGACCAACCTGCTGGCTCTGAACGCTGCGATTGAAGCCGCGCGCGCCGGCGAGGCCGGACGTGGCTTCGCAGTGGTTGCCGATGAAGTCCGTTCGCTGGCCCAGCGCACGCAGAACTCCACCGAAGAAATCGAGCTGATGATCAGCAGCATTCAGCAAGGCACCAGTGCCACCGTCGGCGCCTTGCAAAACAGCGCCGAGCAGGCCAGCCACACCCTGCGCCGGGCCAACAGCGCCGGCCAGGCTCTGGAGAAAATCACCGCGTCGATTTCGCAGATCAACCAGCGCAACCTGGTGATCGCCAGCGCCGCCGAGCAGCAGGCGCTGGTGGCCCGGGAAGTCGACGAAAACCTGGTGACCATCCGCGATCTGTCGACCCAGACTGCTGCCGGCGCCACCCAGACGTCTGCCGCCAGTCAGGAACTGTCGCGCCTGGCCGTCGACCTGAACGCACTGGTCACGCGCTTCGTGATCTGATCAGACAATTAAATGCCCGATTAGCGGTTGCCATCGCCGGGGCCCTCGGCAACACTCTCGTCCCGATCAAGGAAGGAGTGGCCCGTGAGCCCTGTCGATATTTTCCGCATGTTGTCGCTGGCTGCCATCTGGGGCGCGAGCTTCCTGTTCATGCGCATCATCGCTCCCGCGATCGGTACGGTTCCGACCGGATTCTTCCGCGTTTCAATCGCCGCCGTCGGCTTGCTGGTGATCCTCGGGCTGATGCGCATCAGCTGGGATTTCAAAGGCAAGCTCAAGACTGTGATGTTGCTCGGCGTGATCAACTCCGGCGTGCCGGCGACGCTGTATTCGGTCGCCGCCCAGGTGCTTCCGGCCGGGTACTCCGCAATCTTCAATGCCACCACGCCGTTGATGGGCGTGTTGATCGGCGGGTTGTTCTTCAGTGAAAAACTCACGCTGGCCAAACTCGCCGGGGTGTTCCTCGGCCTGCTCGGGGTGGGCGTGCTGACCCGCGCCGGCCCGGTCGCGTTCGATCTGCACCTGCTGATGGGCGCGGTCGCCTGCCTGCTCGCGACCACCTGCTACGGCTTCGCCGGGTTTCTCGCCCGACGCTGGCTGGATCAGGCCGGCGGGCTCGACAGTCGTCTGTCGGCGCTGGGCAGCATGCTCGGTGCGACCCTGTTTCTGTTGCCGCTGTTCGGTTACAGCGTCATCACTGCGCCGCCGGTGAGCTGGGGTGGCTGGAATGTCTGGCTGTCGCTGTTGGGCCTTGGGCTGGGCTGCACTGCGTTTGCCTACATCATTTACTTCCGCCTGCTGAGTTCCATCGGGCCGGTGAAATCGATGACCGTGACCTTCATGATTCCGCCATTCGGCGTATTGTGGGGGCGCTGTTTCTCGATGAGCCGCTGTCGATGGCCCACTTGTATGGCGGGGTATTGATCGCCATTGCGCTGTGGCTGGTGCTGAAACCCGCTGTGGTGAAACCGGCAGAAATCGCCACTCGCTGATTCACAGATGCACAAAGGCCCGGGAGTTTCCTCCCGGGCCTTTTTCATGCGCGGCTATTAGGCCGATTTACGGAACACGAACACCAGACCGACGATGATCAACAGCATCCCCAGCACGCTCAACGCCGCCAGGCGATTGCCGAAGATCAAGTAGTCCATCACCGCCGTCACGGCCGGCACCAGATAGAACAGACTTGTGACATTGACCAGATTGCCCCGGGCGATCAGCCGGTACAGCAGCAACGTCGCCAGCACGGAAACCACCAGCCCCATCCACAACACCGGCACGATGAAACCGGCACTGTGCTCGAAGTGGAACGGCTGAAACGGCACGAAAACCCCGCACAGCAACAGACCCGCCAGATACTGCACCGGCAGCGTGCCGAGGGGATTGTCGGTGATGCGCTTCTGCATGATCGAGCCGAAGGTCATGCTCGCCAGCGCCAGCAGCCCGAACAGCATTCCCGCCAGCGACATCCCGGCCAGACCGATGCCCTGGTAAACCACCATGATCAACCCGGCCAATCCCAACGCCAGCCCAAACATCCGGCTCGCCGAGCGCTGCCGCTCCATGATCACCACCGTGAGAATCGGCTGCACGCCCATGATGGTCGCCATCACTCCGGGCGTGACTTTTAGATCCAGCGCCAGCAGATAGAAGATCTGATAAGCCCCCAACAGCACCACCCCGGTGGCCATCGCATACAGCATCGGCTTGCCGCCCTTGGGCAGTTTCAACTTGAGCAACGGTGCCAGCAGCACCAACCCGCACAGGGCAATCACAAAACGGATCAGCAGAAAGGCAAAAGGCGAAGCGTGGGCCAGCCCCCACTTGGAGAAGATCGCCCCGCTGCTCCACAGCAGAACGAACAGGCTCGTGGACGCCGCCGCGAGCGCGGATTTTTTCGAAAGGACAAACATGAATACCACCTGTAGTCAGGCAAATAGCCAATTCAGCCGAAGCTGAAATTCAGTAGGTTTTTTCAGGCGGGCACAGGGGTCAGCAGCAAACGCTGATCAGCCCGAAACACCAACGCCCGGCGGTGATACGACTGCGCACACCGGCGTGCTACTGACAGGTGGAGGGTAATGACTGATCTGCACAGGCTGCTGATTCCCGCACGGCACGACGCCAGCGTTGACCGCTGAATCGACTACCGCGTTGATGAGGGATGCAGGCATCTGGGCTGATCTTTTTTGAAGGGTTGAAAGGTGAGTCATACGACTCACGAGCGCCGACTATAACCAGCCCGCGACATGGATTGCAACGACTTGGACAAAGGGCCAGTAGCGACAGGCAGGAGGCAGGCGCATAGGCTCGTTTGCAATTGCAACGACCATTGATGGGGGACATGGAATGCGCGAGATCATATGCCAAGGGAACGGAATCATCTGCGGTATCAGTTGTACAAATCGCAAGCCAGGAAGCTTGCCCGCCTTGCCACGACTCAACTCCAGATTGATCTGGAGATGGCCGGTCCCACAACGCTTGACCTTTCGAAAGTACGTTTCGAACCCATCGACTCGTTGGCGCTGAGTGCTTTTGAGTGTTGGGAGAGCCCGCATTTTTCATGGGAAGAAGTCATTGGATGGAAAGCGTGCGAACCTCTCGCTCTCGACATCGCAATCTGGTTTGAATCTGAACTGTGCGGACTTTGCTTCGCCAACCCGAATAAAAGTCGCCAACGCATCCGAATCGTACGACTGGAGGGGCGGCCAAGAGAAACACATCCATTGAAAAACCGTGTTGCACCGCTATCCGTTCTGGCAATTGAGCAATACGCCCGCATCATTGGCAGTAGCTTGATCGAGGCTCAAGAACCATTCCAGGGAGCAATACCAATTTACGAACAACTCGGCTTCGGTTTGGATAACGAGGGTCGCCTTGTCAAAACAGTAGGGAGCCTAGTATTGTGAAAAACGCTCAAATATTGATCAACCACGGTGTGAATATGCGCAAAGAAATAAAAAAATCCCCCAGAAAGAAAAAAGCGCATGCAATAAGGGGTGAATCTGATCCGGCGGTTCTGACAGCCAGTCAAAGACGGCTCTTACAGATCATTGCAACCGGCACCGCTATCGATGAACCAAGCTTACTTGCTGGCCGTCCCTGATTCCGAAAACAAAAAACCGCTCAAACGAGCGGTTTTTTATGCTTTTAATTCCAGCCTCAACCAAACAGCCAATACCCCAGCAACGTCAACACCACCACCGCCAGCACCGGCCGCATTACGCGGTAGGCCTTTGGATTGCGGCGTTTCCACTGTTTGACCCCACCGCTGAACTTGTCGCTGAAGTTCTTGCTCCAGGCGTAAGCCTGGTTGATCCCGCCAACACGCTCGTCGTCGAGGTTCTGCGGTGCCGTGGCACGGCCCAGCCAGGCGCTGATGAAGCGGTTGATGCGAGTCATGAGGCGATTGCTCAGCGGACGCTCGATGTCGCAGAACAGGATGACGCGGGTCTGTTCGGTTTCGTTCTTGACCCAATGCACGTAGGTCTCGTCGAACATCACGTCTTCACCGTCGCGCCAGGCGTAGACCTGCCCGTCGACGAAGATTCGGCAATCGTCGGAGTTTGGCGTTGACAGACCAAGGTGATAACGCAGGGAACCGGCGAACGGATCGCGGTGCGGGTTCAAATGGCTGCCGCCCGGCAACAGCGCGAACATCGCGCCTTTGACGTTGGGGATGGCACTGACCAGCGCCACGGTTTTCGGGCACAGGGTTTCGGCCGATGGCAGAGGTTTGTCGTACCACTTGAGGTAGAAACGCTTCCAGCCTTTCTTGAAGAACGAGCCGAAACCGGCGTCGTTGTTCTTCTCGGCGGCGCGAATATAACCCTCGTCGAACAGATGCATGGCTTCGTCGCGAATGGTTTCCCAGTTATCACGCAACACGTCCAGCTCCGGAAACTTGCTGCGATCCAGATATGGTTTGGATGGCACGCCCGAGAACAGGTACATCAAGGCGTTATACGGGGCGAACAGCGCCGAGTGGTTGACGAACTGCCGCAGCACCGGCAAACGCGCCTTGCCGCGCAAATGCACGTAGAGGATGCTGCCCACAAACAGCAGCAACACCGACACCTTGGCGGCTAACGAAAAGGTCATCAACAACTCCTTGAAATAAGACAACGCCACGCCATGTCATTTACCCGAGATGGCGGCCGGCCATGATAAACACTACCGGCTCCGGGAAAAACCCGCCCGACTCAAGATTCAGTGTTAAGAATTGCGCAACAAAGCACTTATTAACATAACGATCCTGAACCCTGGCTGACCTGAATCAACGCACCCCTTACTGCTGGTTCTCCTGATCGGTGAACAGATCACTGAACAGCATGCTCGACAGATAACGCTCACCGGAGTCGGGCAGCACCACCACAATGGTCTTGCCCTGCATTTCCGGAGTTTCCGCCAGGCGCACCGCCACCGACATGGCCGCACCACAGGAAATCCCGCACAGGATCCCTTCCTCCTGCATCAGGCGCAGGGCCATGGCTTTGGACTCGTCATCCGTCACCAGCTCGACCCGGTCAACCATCGACAGATCAAGGTTCTTCGGCACAAAACCGGCGCCGATGCCCTGAATCTTGTGCGGGCTCGGCTTGATTTCTTGACCTGCCAGCGCCTGGGTAATCACCGGCGAAGACACCGGCTCCACCGCCACCGACAGAATCGGTTTGCCTGCCGTATTCTTGATATACCGCGACACGCCGGTGATGGTTCCGCCGGTGCCGACGCCCGCCACCAGCACATCGATGGCGCCATCGGTGTCATTCCAGATTTCCGGGCCGGTGGTCTTTTCATGAATGGCCGGGTTGGCCGGGTTATCGAACTGGGCCGGCATGAAATATTTGCCCGCGTCACTGGCTACGATCTCGTTGGCCTTTTCGATAGCGCCTTTCATGCCCTTGGCTGGCTCGGTCAGCACCAGCTCTGCGCCCAGCGCCTTGAGCACTTTGCGCCGCTCGATGCTCATCGAGGCCGGCATGGTCAGCAGCAATTTGTAACCGCGCGCGGCCGCCACGAAGGCCAGGCCGATGCCGGTGTTGCCGGAGGTCGGCTCGACGATGGTCATGCCCGGCTTGAGTTTGCCGCTGCTTTCGGCGTCCCAGATCATGTTGGCGCCAATCCGGCACTTGACCGAGTAGCCCGGGTTGCGACCTTCGATCTTGGCCAGAATGGTCACGCCACGGGGCGCGATGCGGTTGATCTGCACCAGCGGCGTGTTGCCGATGGAATGGGCGTTGTCAGCAAAAATACGGCTCATGGCTGGGTCCTTGTGCAGCGTTGAATTCAGCCTTCCAAGGTAAGCCTGTTGCCCGTGTCAGTCCAGTCGGGCCGAACGTCTGCGGCAGGCGGCAGTCAATCGCTTTACATCGTTCGGAATTTGCTGCCATGAAGCGTCGCTACCGTTGGCCATTGTGGATTTTCGCCACTGTTGTGGTGTTGCTGGTCGCCCTGCACATCGCCCTGCCCTACCTCGTGCGCGACTATCTGAATGACAAGCTGGCCAACATGGGCGACTACCGCGGCCAGATCACCGACGTCGATCTGGCGCTCTGGCGCGGGGCCTACAAGATCAATGGCCTGAAAATCGTCAAGGCCGACGGCAAGGTGCCGGTGCCATTCGTCGATGCGCCGGTTATCGACCTGTCTGTCAGTTGGCACTCGCTTTGGTACGACCATGCTGTCGTGGCGCAGGTGAAATTCTTTAAACCTCAGGTGAACTTCGTCGATGGTGGTGCCAACAAGCAGAACTCCCAGACCGGTCAGGGCACCGACTGGCGTGAGCAACTGGGCAAACTGTTGCCTATCACGCTCGACGAAGTGCAGATCAGCGATGGGCGGATCAGCTTTCGCAACTTCAACTCCAAACCACCGGTAAACATGAATGCAACCAACGTCGACGCCAGCATTTACAACCTGACCAACGTGGTCGACAAAGAAGGCAAACGCGATGCTCGCTTCGAAGGCAAGGCTCTGCTGCTGGGGCATGCCCCACTGGAAACCACAGCCACCTTCGACCCCTTGAGCAATTTCGAAGACTTCGAATTTCGCCTGCGGGCCCGGGACATCGAACTCAAGCGCATGAACGACTTCGCCTCGGCCTACGGCAAATTCGACTTCAACGCCGGCCACGGCGACGTGGTCATCGAAGCCGCCGCCAACAAGGGCCAGCTCAAGGGCTACATCAAACCGCTGCTGCGCGACGTCGACGTCTTCAACTGGCAGCAGGATGTCGAGAACAAGAACAAGGGGATCTTCCGCTCGATCTGGGAAGCACTGGTCGGCGGCACGGAAACCGTGCTGAAAAACCAGGGCAAGAACCAGTTTGCCACCCGAGTCGAACTCAGCGGCAGCGTGCATCAGCAAGATATCAGCGCGTTCGAAGCGTTTTTGCAGATTTTGCGCAACGGATTCATTCAAGCCTTCAATGCCCGGTATGAACGGCCGAAGCCGGATGCGGGCTAAGTTTTACGGTTGACGATGTAGCGCCCGGTATCCTCTGCCGCGATCAGTGCAGGTTTCTCCTGCAACGAATCCCAACCCAGACAGGCCAGGGCCAATGATCGCGGCACCGCTTCCCGACCATTACTGTAGCGACTGATGCTGCGGGCGCTGATACCCAATGCTTCGGCCGCCTCATTCAACGTTAGACCGGTGCGAGCGCGCCAATCCATGAAAATCCGTGTGTTTTCGTCCGGCGCATTTTGCGCGAGCGCGTCCCGATACAAGGTATCGGCACCAATCTGGATATCCGGTTCCAGCCACTCCGCGCTCCAGCCGTCGTCACCCAACTCAGCGGTTGCAAACACTTCAGCGTCCAGTAGCGGAGCGAGCCCCGGATAGGTTTGCAGATCGCGGCTCAAGTCCAGGTTCAGCCGTTGGCCATCAATAAAGGTCAGCGACAGGCAAGCATCGCCAACAGCCTGCACTGCGGCCAATCGTGGCCGCTTCATGGGTAACATCGTTTCCAGTCCTCCAGCAATTGCGTCTGATGGGCCGAAACCCACGCCAACGCTTCCTTGACGATCAGTGGCGGTGCCTTGCCCATCATGAGCTCGACGGTTTCCAGGCTCAGCATCACATCCACTCCACCACCGGTCAGGTGAACATGGGGTGGAGGGTGATCCTTCTCGCGCAACTGAATGCGGTATTTTTCGCGAAATCGGTATTTGGTAGTCATGCCCGAAGGCTATCGCCAAATCGGCGATACCAGGAATACTGGCCTCGTGCCGAAACTGAGTCAACATGTGACGCCCCATTCAGAGACTGAATAAGCCGTCTGCGTTCACAGTCGACCGGGCCGCGCGTTATAGTCGGGCATCCGATTATTTCGCCCCCGCCCTGCCCGTTCAGGTCGGCGTTACCGTTCGAGGATTAGCAGATGAAGTTCGAAGGCACCCAGGCCTACGTCGCCACCGATGACCTGAAGCTGGCGGTCAACGCCGCCATCACCCTGGAGCGGCCGCTGCTGGTCAAGGGCGAACCGGGCACCGGCAAGACCATGCTCGCCGAGCAACTGGCCGAATCGTTCGGCGCCAAGCTGATCACCTGGCACATCAAGTCCACCACCAAGGCCCATCAGGGCCTGTACGAGTACGACGCGGTCAGCCGTTTGCGCGACTCGCAACTGGGCAATGAAAAAGTCCACGACGTACGCAACTACCTGAAGAAGGGCAAACTCTGGGAAGCGTTCGAGTCCGAAGAGCGCGTCATCCTGCTGATCGACGAAATCGACAAGGCCGACATCGAGTTCCCCAACGACCTGCTGCAAGAACTCGACAAGATGGAGTTCTACGTTTACGAGATCGACGAGACCATCAAGGCCAAGAAGCGTCCGATCATCATCATTACCTCCAACAACGAGAAAGAGCTGCCGGACGCGTTCCTGCGCCGCTGCTTCTTCCATTACATCGCCTTCCCCGACCGAACCACCCTGCAGAAAATCGTCGATGTTCACTACCCGGACATCAAGAAGGATCTGGTCAGCGAAGCGCTGGACGTGTTCTTCGACGTGCGCAAGGTGCCGGGCCTGAAGAAGAAGCCGTCGACCTCGGAACTGGTCGACTGGCTGAAACTGCTGATGGCCGACAATATTGGCGAAGCGGTGCTGCGCGAACGCGATCCGACCAAAGCCATCCCGCCGCTGGCCGGTGCGCTGGTGAAGAACGAACAGGACGTGCAACTGCTTGAGCGCCTGGCGTTCATGAGCCGTCGCGGCACCCGCTAAGAGGCTGATGCCATGTTGCTCAACCTGTTCAATGAAATGCGTGCAGCCAAGGTGCCGGTCTCGGTGCGCGAGCTGCTCGACCTGATCAACGCGCTGAAACAGCGCGTCACCTTCGCCGACATGGACGAGTTTTACTACTTGTCGCGGGCGATTCTGGTGAAGGACGAACGGTATTTCGACAAGTTCGACCGTGCGTTCGGCGCCTACTTCAACGGTCTGGAAAAGCTCGACGATCACTTGCAGGCGCTGATCCCCGAAGACTGGTTGCGCAAGGAATTCGAGCGTTCGCTGAGCGACGAGGAACGCGCGCAGATCCAGTCCCTCGGCGGCCTGGACAAGCTGATCGAGGAGTTCAAGAAACGTCTGGAAGAACAGAAGGAACGCCACGCCGGCGGCAACAAATGGATCGGCACCGGCGGCACCAGCCCGTTCGGCTCCGGCGGTTTCAACCCGGAAGGCATCCGGGTCGGCGATGCCGGCAAGCGCCAGGGCAAAGCGGTGAAAGTCTGGGATCAGCGCGAGTACAAGAACCTCGACGATTCCGTGGAACTGGGCACCCGTAACATCAAGGTCGCCCTGCGTCGCCTGCGCAAATTCGCTCGTCAGGGCGCGGCGGAAGAGCTGGACATCGACGGCACCATCGACCACACCGCCAAGGATGCCGGCCTGCTGAACATCCAGATGCGCCCGGAGCGGCGCAACACGGTGAAGCTGTTGCTGCTGTTCGACATCGGCGGCTCGATGGACGCCCACGTGAAGATCTGCGAGGAATTGTTCTCGGCCTGCAAGACCGAGTTCAAGCATCTGGAGTACTTCTACTTCCACAACTTCATTTATGAATCGGTGTGGAAGAACAACATGCGCCGCACTTCCGAGCGCACGTCGACCCAGGACCTGCTGCACAAGTACGGCGCCGACTACAAAGTGATCTTCATCGGTGACGCCGCGATGGCGCCTTATGAAATCACCCAGGCTGGCGGCAGCGTCGAGCACTGGAACGAAGAGCCGGGTTACGTGTGGATGCAGCGCTTCATGGAGAAGTACAAGAAGCTCATCTGGATCAATCCGTATCCGAAAGATACGTGGGGCTATACATCGTCGACCAATATCGTGCGGGACTTGATCGAGGATCAGATGTATCCGCTGACGTTGCGCGGGCTGGAAGAGGGGATGCGGTTTCTGTCCAAGTAAGCGGATGGTTCCCATGTCGAGGCGTCGAACCGTCTGCGTGGGAATGCATCAAGTGACGCTCTGCGTCACTGGGACGCGGAGCGTCCCGGGCGGCATTCCCACGCGGAGCGTGGGAACGATCAAACGCAGACGCGTTCGACGTGGGAACGATCAAGTAAAGCGCTGTAGATATTCGAGGTGTTCCCGGTGTGCGACGTCCTGCACCACCGGGCGCAATCTGACCTTCGCCCCCGGCAGACACTGTGCCAGTCGAGCCAGCGCCAGCGGCGTCAAGGCACCCAATCGCGGATAGCCGCCAATGGTCTGCCGATCATTGAGCAACACGATCGGCTGCCCGTCCGGCGGCACCTGCACCGCGCCCAGCGGAATGCCCTCGGAAATCATCGGTTTGCCCTGATACTGCAACGCCGTGCCCAACAGACGAATACCCATGCGATCGGCGCGACTGTCCAGCGTCCAGGCACGGTTGAAGGCATCGAACAGACTCTGCCCGCTGAACTGACCGATCTGCGCGCCCAGCACCAGATCCAGTGGCGCGTCGAGGCGCAGGTCCGGTCGATGCTCCGCCGGAACCTCACACATCAACAGGGTTTCGCCCTGATAACTCAGCGAAGCGCCCTTGGCCAGCGGCAATCCAAAACCATCAAGACCGCCAAGCTCCTCACGCACCACCGTGGCACTGCTGCCCAGCACTTTCGGCGCACTGAAACCGCCGGGCGCCGCCAGATAGGTCCGCGCCCCCAGTAACGGTTGGGTGAACTTCAAGGTCTGCCCTTTGCGCAGCTTGAAACTGCGCCACGGCGCCAACGCCTCGCCGTCGATCTGCGCGCCAAGGTCGGCGCCAGCCAATGCCAGCAAGCAATCTTCTTCAGCCACCACCGTGAACCCGCCGAGGGTGATTTCGATCACGGGCAAGTCCAGGCCATTGCCCAGCAGCCAGTTGGCCCAGGCCATCGACCGCCAGTCCGCCGCGCCGCCCTGGGTCACGCCCAGATGGCGCACGCCAAACCGCCCGGCATCCTGCAACAGGCACAGCGGTGTGCTCGCATCAATCGTCAGTCGGCTCATGCCAGGGCCTCCAGAGGCGTGTCGTCACCACCGAGGCGGATGAATTCGGCGTGGCTCACCGCTTCAAAACGCACGGTATCCCCGGGCTGCATGAGGCTGTAGCCATCGCGTTCACGGTCGAACAGTTTTGCCGGCGTGCGACCGATCAGGTTCCAGCCACCGGGAGACACCACCGGATACGCGGCCGTCTGCCGCTCGGCGATGCCGACGCTGCCGGCGGCGACTTTCTTGCGTGGGGTATTCAGACGTGGTGCCGCGAGAACTTCTTCCACCAGCCCCATGAACGCGAAACCCGGCGCAAAGCCTAGGGCGAACACCTGATATTCACGAGCACTGTGACGGCGGATCACTTCTTCCACCGCCAAACCGCTGCGTTGTGACAGCAGACTCAATTCCGGTCCGACGCTCAGGTCGTACCACACCGGTAGCACATGACACTGGCCGCCGGTGCGCGCGTTCGGCGACAGGTCGATCAAGGCTTCGGCGATCAATTCGCGAGCCTGACCCGGATTCAATTCGGTCAGGTCGTAATGCACCATCAACGTGGTGTACGACGGCACCAGATCGATCAGATGTGCGCCGAACACCGTGCGCAACCGCTCACTGGCGGCGAGCATCCACGGCATGTTGGCTTCGGCAATTTCATCGAACAGGCGCAGCATCAGACAATCCAGCGCCACCACTTCCACGCACGGATTCATGGCGCGCTCTGCTCGTTCAGGGCCTGACGAATGCGCTGCACGGCGGCCACTGAACTGGCGTTGTCACCGTGCACGCACAAAGTGTTGGCTTGCAGGTGCAGCGCGCTGCCGTCGCTGGCCGTGAGGTTGTCGCCACGGGCGATGGTCAGCGCTTGCCCGATGATGGTTTCGGAATCGTGGTGCACCGCGCCCGGCAGTTGTCGCGAAACCAGTCGGCCGACGCTGTCGTAGGCGCGGTCGGCGAAGGCTTCGAACCACAGGGTCACGCCGTATTCGTCGCCGAGCTGTTGCGCGGCCGTGTTATCGCGGGTCGCCATCAGCATCAGTGGCAGGCTGCGATCGTAAGCCGCGACGGCCTGAATCACCGCCCGCAACTGCGCCGGGTTGGCCATCATGTCGTTGTACATCGCGCCGTGGGGTTTGACGTAACTGACTTTGCCACCTTGGGCACGGCAAATGCCGTCGAGGGCGCCGATCTGGTAATGCAGGATGTCTTGCAGTTCCTGGGCGGTGTAGGCCATGGAGCGGCGGCCGAACCCCACCAGATCCTGATAGGCCGGATGCGCACCGATCTGCACGCCGTGGCTCAGGGCCAGGCTGACGGTCTTGCGCATGATGCTCGGGTCGCCGGCGTGAAAGCCGCAGGCAATGTTGGCGCAGTCGATGAAGGGCATGACTTCCGCGTCCAGACCCATGGTCCAGCTGCCGAAGCTCTCGCCGATGTCACAGTTCAATAGCAGGCGGCTCACGGTGAACACTCCTGTAGTTCTTTTCTTTTTTTGCTGTGGGACAGACAGTGTCCCGCAGGTTATCAGTTACTGCGCGTCCAGTTGCTTGCCACGGGTTTCCGGCAGGCTCAACGCCGCGAGAATCACCACCCCGTAGGACACCGCCGCAAAGGCACCGATGCCTACACTCAGCGGCACTTTCTGGCTGAGCAACCCGATCAACAGCGGGAACAACGCCGCCAGTGCCCGGCCGATGTTGTAGCAGAAGCCCTGCCCCGAGCCGCGAATCCGGGTTGGAAACAGCTCGGTGAGAAACGCGCCCATGCCACTGAAAATCCCCGAGGCGAAGAAGCCCAGCGGGAAACCCAACCACAGCATCACGCCATTGCTGACCGGTAATTGGGTGTAGAGCAGAACGATGGTGAACGAGCCGACCGCGAACAGGATGAAGTTCTTCTTGCGGCCCAGCAGGTCGGTCAAATAGGCGCTGATCACATAACCGACGTAGGAACCGATGATCACCATCGCCAGATAACCGCCGGTGCCGAGTACGCTCAAGCCGCGTTCGTTCTTCAGAAAAGTCGGCAGCCAGGAGGTGATCGCGTAATAACCGCCGAGGGCGCCAGTGGTCAGCAATGAGGCGCGAATGGTGGTGAAGAGCATGCCGGGGGCGAAGATCTCGTAGAACTTCGAAGGGCTGTCCAGAGTTTGCTTGGCTTTGGCTTCGCGGTAGATCTCCGGGTCTTTCACCAGACGCCGGACAAAAATCACGAACACCGCCGGCACGATGCCGAGGATGAACAGTGCGCGCCAGGCGTCTTCCGGTGGCAGTACCGAGAACAGCAGCGCATAGAGAATCGCCGTCAGGCCCCAACCCAAGGCCCAGCCGGATTGCACCATACCCACCGCTTTACCGCGGTCCTTGGCCCGGATCACTTCACCGATCAGCACCGCGCCGGCGGTCCATTCACCGCCGAAACCGAAGCCCATCAGGGTTCGGGCGATCAGCAGTTGTTCGTAGTTTTGGGCGAAGCCGCAAAGGAAAGTGAAGAAGGCGAACCACAGCACCGTCAGTTGCAGGGTGCGCACGCGGCCGATGCGGTCGGAGAGAATCCCCGCCACCCAACCGCCGATGGCCGAAGCGATCAGGGTGCTGGTGTGGATCAGGCCGGCTTCGCCGGTAGTGATGCCCCACATCGCGATCAGGGTCGGCACCACGAAGCTGAGCATCTGGGTGTCCATGCCGTCCAGACCGTAGCCGATCTTGCAGCTCCAGAAGGTCCGGCGCTCCTGCTGATTGATGTTGCGATACCAGTCGAACGGGCCGGGACGGGCCGCAGTCTTGGGGAGGTCGAGGGTGTCGGGCGCACTCATGGCATGTCTCCGCAGGCTTTTATTAGTCTTGTTCGAAGCTCCGACGACGCCTATCGTGGGAACCGGATGCGTCGATTCTTGGGTGCGTCACCCGGTCGCGTCCAACGAATAAAAACCCGCCCAAGACATAAGAAAAATTTGTTGCCATGAACCTGAAGTTTCTCGAAACCTTCGTCTGGGTCGCCCGGCTGAAAAGTTTTCGCCTGACCGCCGACAAGCTGTTCACCACCCAGGCTTCGATTTCCAGCCGGATTGCAGTACTCGAAGGCGAGCTCGGGGTGAAGCTGTTCCTGCGTGACTCACGCGGCGTCAGTCTGACGCCCGAAGGTTTGAAAGTGCTGGATTATGCCGAGCAGATGCTCGACACGATGCAGGCGCTGAAGCAGTCGATCGAGACCCGATCGAGCAAGGTCGGCCGGGTGCGCATCGGGGTGATGGACACGGTGATCCACACCTGGCTCAGCCCGCTGGTGGCGCAGATGACCGATCTGTACCCAAGGGTGGAAATCGAGCTGGTGGCGGATACCTCGCTGAACCTCTGCGATCAGCTGCAAAAAGGCTTTCTCGATCTGATCCTGCAAACCGATCTGGTGCGCCAGGAAAGCGTGCGCAGCCTGGAGCTGGCCAGCCACCCCATTGGCTGGATCGTCGCCAGCCATTCGATCTACAACCGCGACTACCAAAACCTCGCCGACCTGGCGCAGGAACGCATAATCACCTACTCGAAAAACTCCCGGCCGCATCAGGACATCCTGGCGCTGATGCAGGCCAAGGGCGTGCTGGCGCCACGCTTGAACTGTGTGAATTCAGTGTCGGCGATCACCCGTCTGTTGCGCGACGGATTCGGTATTGGCGCGTTGCCGCCGGTACTGGTGACCGAGGAACTGGCGCGAGGGGAATTGACCCTGCTTGACATCGAACAGCGTCCGCCGAACCTGCAGGTGGTGGTGTCGTGGCGGGTCGGTGTGGAATGGGTCGAGGAGATCGTGACGTTGTGTCAGCAGGTGCTGGAGGAATATGCGCGCAAGGTAGGTACGGATTACATCGTTCTAAGTTGATCGTTCCCACGCTCTGCGTGGGAATGCCTAAACGGACGCTCCGCGTTCGGCTTTGGAAGGGACGCGGAGCGTCCCGGGCTGCATTCCCACGCGGAGCGTGGGAACGATCTTCATAAGTCTTACAGCCCGCGCACATCCCGGTCTTCGATCGGCCGGCTCTGGCGCAGGCGCTTGCCGCCCAGCACCACCCAGTCGATCAGACGGAACAGGCATTCAAGGCCGAACGACAGCAACATCGCGCCGCTCATGCCCCAGATCATCGCTTCCGGCGTCAGCAGGATCTGGTAGCTGTAGCCGTTCCAGGTTTCCTTGCGGATGTCCGGGTCGGCGGCCAGCACCACTTGCAGGAAGCGGATGTACCACGGGCCCTGCATCGCCTGGAATTGCTTGTCCAGCGCCAGCTGACGGTTGAGCAAGGTGCTCAGGCTGTCGGCATCGCTGCGAAACACCGGGTCTTCGCTGGCACGGTAATGGGCGACCAGTGCCTGGATATCACCCTTGAAAAACTGCTCGGCGGTGCCCTGGAAGCCGCGTAGACCAGTCTGCGCCTCGATCAGGTGCGCTTCGACCCGCTTGGCGTAATCGTTGATGAAGCCCGGCACCTGGACACCGATCAACAGGCCCGCCGCAAACAACACCAGCCGTAGATAACTGAGCAACATGGGGGTGCAATCCTTATTCGGTCGTGCCCTGGCTGACGCATTCGCCGCGTCGCCACAGGCTCCATTGGCCCGGTTCGTAGCGGGTCCAGGTTTCGTTTTCGGTCAAGGGTTCGGTGGCAATCACCGTGACCACGTCGTTGGGCGTGGTTTCGGCCTGGAAATCGACGATCACATCGACATCCTTGAGCCGCGCCGGGCCAAACGGTGCGCGTCGGGTGATCTGCGCCAGTTTGGTCGAGCAATAGCAGAACAGCCAGTCGCCGTCGCTGAGCAGGCAGTTGAACACGCCTTTGCTGCGATATTCAGCGCAGGCCGCGACCAGATCCGGCAGCAGCACTTCTATGTCGACCGGTTCCGGAAACGCTGCACGTACCCGGTTGAGCAAATCGCAGAACGCCGCTTCGCTGTCGGTATCGCCGACCGGGCGGTAGAAACTCTTGATCGGGGTGAAATCGGCGAGCTGACCGTTGTGCGCGAAGCACCAGTTGCGCCCCCACAGTTCGCGGACGAACGGGTGGGTGTTGGACAGACAGACCTTGCCGACGTTGGCCTGACGGATATGCCCGATGACCACTTCGCTCTTGATCGGATAACGCTGCACCAGATTGGCCACTTCCGACTCGCTGCTGGCCGCCGGGTCCTGGAACAGGCGCAGCCCACGACCTTCGTAGAAGGCAATGCCCCAACCGTCGCGGTGCGGGCCGGTGCGGCCGCCGCGCTGCATCAGCCCGGTGAAGCTGAACACGATGTCGGTCGGCACGTTGGCACTCATGCCCAGTAATTCACACATGTGCGGACTCTCGTGATTACAGACGCGGCTCGACCCGCATGCGCTGCGGATTGCTCGGCACCGGCGGGCGACCATAGCGGTCATCGCCGGCACCGCCGAACGGTTGATCGGCGTCACGCTCGTCATCGGCACGGGCCGCTGCGCGGGCGGCTTCAGCCTGCTCCCGGCGGGCCTTGGAGGCGCGTTCGATCGGCAGGCGGATCAGCACAAAAATCAGATACAGACCGAACGCGATCATGGCGTACATGAGCAGTTCGGAAATGGCGCGCCAGGCGTTATTGCCGACCTTGAACGCCAGATCCAGCACGGTGATGGCGATAGCCGGGGCAAATTTTTCCTTCACCGGGTCAATGATGGTCGGGCTGAACAGCAACACCGCCATCAGCACACGCAGCGGCTCGCGCAGCCAACGCCACATCCAGCGGGTCATGCGCATCCACACCAGCAGGCAGCCCACGGCGGCAAAGGCGTAAAGGCCCCAGGCGATCAGATAGTCGTTCTCGGTCATGGTGTCCATGGCAAGGCAGGCAAAGAGGCGCTTATAGTAACGACTTTTCGCACGTCAGGCTTCCCCGCCGTCCGTGCTGCCCTTATTTGTCATGTCCGAGAGCTTTCCATGCCCGTATCCGCCAACGTCATCAGCGCCCCGATTGCCCACAAGGCCGCCGGTCACGACCCGTACGCCTGGCTGCAGGAACGCGACACCGACGCGGTGCTCGACTACCTCAAGGCTGAAAACGACTATCAGCAGGCACAGACCGCCGATCAGGCTGAGCTGCGCGAAACCCTGTTCGAAGAGATCAAGGGCCGGATCCTCGAAACCGACCTGTCTCTGCCGTCGCCATGGGGCCCGTACCTGTATTACACCCGCACCACAGCGGGTGACGAATATGCCCGCCACTACCGCTGCCCGCGCCCGGCCGATGACAGCCTGACCCTCGACGAAAGCCGCGAACAACTGCTGCTCGATCCGAACGCACTGGCCAACGGCGGCTTTTTCTCCCTCGGCGCCTTCAGCATCAGCCCGGATCACCAGCGTCTGGCCTACAGCGTCGACGCCTCGGGCGATGAGATTTACACGCTGTTCGTGAAGGAATTGTCCAGCGAGCGCGTCAGCGAACTGGAATTCCAGGACTGCGACGGCAGCATGACCTGGGCCAATGACAGCCTGACGCTGTTCTTCGGTGTGCTCGACGACACCCATCGCCCGCACAAGCTGTTCCGCTATCGCCTCGACGGCACGGCCGCCGAAGAGGTGTTCCACGAACCGGACGGGCGTTTCTTCCTGCACTGCTACCGCGCCAGCTCCGAGCAGCAATTGCTGTTGTCGCTGAGCAGCAAGACCACCAGCGAAGTCTGGGCGCTGGACGCCCATCAGCCGCAGCAGCCGTTCACCTGCCTGGCGCCACGGGTCGAGGATCACGAATACGACGTCGACCACGGCAAGCTCGATGGTGAGTGGACCTGGTTCATCCGCACCAACCGCGACGGCATCAACTTCGCCCTGTATCAGGCGCCGGACACCGGCATCGCACCGAGCGAAGCCGACTGGCAGAACCTGATCCCGCACAGCGATTCGGTGATGCTCGATGGCGTGACCCTCAACGCCGAAGCCCTGACCCTGAGCCTGCGCGAAGGTGGGCTGCCGATCATCGAAGTTCGCCCACACGGTCTGGCGCCTTATCGCGTGCAATTGCCGGACGCGGCCTACAGCCTCTACGTGCAAAACAGCCTGGAATTCGAAAGCGACCGCATCCGCCTGCGCTACGAGGCGTTGAATCGTCCGGCTCAGGTTCGGCAACTGATCCTCGCCACCGGCGAGCAGACTGTCCTCAAGGAAACCCCGGTGCTCGGCCCGTTCGACGCCGACGCCTACGTCAGCCAGCGCCTGTGGGCGACCGCGCCGGACGGCACCCAGGTGCCGATCAGCCTGGTGATGAAACGGGAAATGGTTGGCAAACCCGTGCCGTTGTACCTGTACGGTTACGGCGCCTACGGTTCAAGCCTCGACCCGTGGTTCTCCCACGCCCGCCTGAGTCTGCTGGATCGCGGCATGGCGTTCGCCATCGCCCACGTGCGCGGCGGCGGTGAGCTGGGCGAAGCGTGGTACCGCGCTGGCAAGCAGGAGCACAAGCACAACACCTTCAGCGACTTCATCGCCTGCGCCGAATTCCTGATCCTCAACGGCATCACCACCGCGCCACAACTGGCGATCAGCGGTGGCAGCGCCGGTGGCCTGCTGATCGGTGCTGTGCTCAACCAGCGTCCGGATCTGTTCGGTGTGGCGATTGCCGAAGTGCCGTTCGTCGACGTGCTTAACACCATGCTCGACCCGGATCTGCCGCTGACCGTCACTGAATACGACGAGTGGGGCAATCCCGAAGAGCCGGAGGTCTACGAGCGGATCAAGGCCTATGCGCCGTACGAAAACGTCACTGCACAGGCGTATCCCGCAACACTGGTGATCGCCGGCTACAACGACAGCCGCGTGCAATATTGGGAAGCAGCCAAGTGGGTTGCGAAATTGCGCGCGACCAAGACCGATGACAATCCATTGCTGCTCAAGACCGAACTGGGCGCCGGCCACGGCGGCATGAGCGGGCGTTATAAGGGATTACGTGACGTAGCGCTCGAATATGCATTTGTTTTCAAGGTTCTGGGCATTGCCTGAGGAACTCCGCCGGTCACTTGGGTCTTAATTCCAGACCCGATAGGCCGATAGCACATCAATCCCCTGTGGGAGCGAGCCTGCTCCGGGCGGCGATCCGACGATAGCAATCTGTCAGTCATGTTGATGTTGGCTGACACTCCGCCATCGCGAGCAGGCTCGCTCCCACAGGAGTTCTGTGCAACGCCTTGAAACAGTGAAAACAAAAAAAGACCGCACGACATGTCAGAACCCACTCTACTGAACAACGAAATCCGCGACTGGCTGATGGACTGCGGCCTGTTCGATCAATTGCAACTGGCGGATTTCGCCGCCGCCTCGGGTTACTTCAGCATCAGCACCGTGGCTGAAGGCGAAGCGATCTTTCGCGAAGGCGATGCCGGCAGTTTCATGTGCATCATCCACACCGGCCAGGTGGCCGTGCAGAAAACCGGCGGCGACGGTCAGGTCGTTACCATGGCTACCCTGCGCAGCGGTCGGGCATTCGGTGAAATGGCCGTGCTCGACGGCGAACGCCGTTCGGCGACTTGTGTGGCGGCGAGCAACTGCCAGTTGCTCAACCTCGGCAAGGACTCGCTGGAAAAAATGCTCAACGACGCGCCGAAGATCGCCGCCAAGATCATCCGCGCCCTTGCCGTCTCCCTCTCCAAACGCCTGCGCATGGCCGACGGCCAGCTCGCCGCCCAGCAGATCTAGCCCCCCGGGGATTTGGGCTTGCTGTCGTTCTGTTCCAGGCCCGGCAATGGCTGATCCTTGGTCGGCGGGCTGGGCATTTCGATCGGCACCAGCGGCGGGCCGCCACTGCCGGGGCCGGCTTTGGGAATCGGCACCGGGCTGATCTGCGGATACGGGGTTGGCGTCGCAGTACCGGGCGAGCCCGGTTGCGGTGTCGGGCTGACGGGAATCGTCTGTTGCGCCTGTACGGCAGTTATCGAGAGCGCGGCCAGGGTAATGACCGTTAGAATGGTGCGCTTCATCAAGGTCTCCGTTGGCCTGAAGTCTGCCTTCAGGCTACTCCCAACGCGCCGGCTTGCCTTCCCCCCTGTAGAGATTTCCATGAAACGTTTCGTTCTGCTCGACACCACGCCGATCCCTGACAACGGCGGCGCCCTGTGCCTGTTCGAGTATGGCGAGGACTTCGTCATCAAGATCCAGGGTGGCGACGGCGGCCAATTGATGAACACCCGCATGCACGGCTCCGAAGATGCGCTGGCCGAGATCCCGTGCCGCAAGGTCGCCGGCCGGCCGAACTCGCGGGTGCTGATCGGCGGTCTGGGCATGGGCTTCACCCTTGCCTCCGCGCTCAAGCACCTGGGCAAAGGTGCCGAAGTGGTGGTCGCCGAACTGGTGCCCGGCGTGGTCGAGTGGAACCGTGGCCCGCTCGGTGAAAAGTCCGGGCGCCCGCTGCTCGATCCGCGCACGGTGATCCGTCAGGAAGACGTGGCCAAGGTGCTGCAAAGTGAGCCGAACGGTTTCGACGCAATCATGCTCGACGTCGACAACGGCCCCGAAGGCCTGACCCAGAAGGCCAACAGCTGGCTGTATTCCGCCGCAGGCCTGGCCGCCTGCGCCAAAGCGATGCGGCCCAAAGGCGTGCTGGCGGTGTGGTCGGCCAGCGCCGACCGGCAGTTTTCCGACAAATTGAAGAAGGCCGGTTTCAAGGCCGAGGAAGTCCAGGTCTTCGCCCACGGCAACAAGGGCACGCGCCACACGATCTGGATTGCCGAGAAGCTCAAGGGCTGAGCTAAACTTGCGTCATAACCGTCATTAGTCTTCTGCAAAGGTGAACCCATGAGTTCGTCCACCCCGACCAACACCTCGAAGCTGGATCGCATCCTCGCCGACAACCAGCGCGACAAGGAAATGGGCTACCGCGACAAGGCCCTGAAGATGTACCCGCATGTGTGCGGCCGCTGCGCCCGTGAGTTTTCCGGCAAGCGCCTGAGCGAACTGACCGTGCACCACCGCGACCACAACCACGACAACAACCCGCAGGACGGTTCCAACTGGGAACTGCTGTGCCTGTACTGCCACGACAACGAACACTCGCGCTACACCGATCAGCAGTATTTCGGCGAAGGCTCGCTGAGCACGCCGAAAATCGCCAAGGCCACGCACAATCCGTTTGCGGCACTGGCCGGTCTCATGAAAAAAGAAGACTGAGTTCCCCAACTCTGATGTGATCGTTCCCACGCTCTGCGTGGGAATGCCTCAATGGACGCTCTGCGTCCGCTTTGGGACGCGGAGCGTCCCGGGCTGCATTCCCACGCGGAGCGTGGGAACGATCAACAGCGTGGGAACGATCTGTCCTGAATCTGCCCGCCCTCCCCCAATCCCCGTATAATCGCCCTCTTTTTCCCGAAGGCACCCCGCTCGTGGCAGACAAACGGTACAGCTGCATTGGTTTGTATAACCCCAAATCACCGGAAAACGTCGGTTCGGTGATGCGCGCCGCAGGCTGCTACGGCGTGTCGACCGTGTTCTACACCGGCAAGCGCTATGAGCGCGCCGCCGATTTCGTCACTGATACCAAGCGCGTGCACTACGACATCCCGCTGATCGGCATCGACGACCTGAAAAAGATCCTGCCGCTCAATTGCGTCCCGGTTGCCGTGGAACTGGTTGACGGCGCCCGCCCGCTGCCGGAATACACTCATCCGGATCGCGCCCTGTACATCTTCGGCCCCGAAGACGGCTCGCTGGATCAGGAGATCCGCGACTGGTGCGAAGACGTCGTGTACATCCCGACCACCGGTTGCATGAACCTCGCCGCCACGGTCAACGTTGTGCTCTACGACCGCATGGCCAAAGGCCTGAACACCCGCTCCGGACCGAAATTCCGCTGAAACGCCGCACATCCGATGGAACGAGCTGACCGCCTGCGCAGTCAGCTTGTTTATCGATTACTCATTGCCTGGAGAAAGATCATGACCGAGCTCAAACGCGTCGAACGTATCGAATCCACCCCGTTTCAGAGCCGTCCTGAGCAGAACGTCGAAGGCTGGGAGCGCATCGGCTCGCTGGCCGGCGGCGTGATCATGGTCGGCAAGGGCCTGCGCCGTGGCGGCGTATTCGGGCTGATTCAGGTGGCGATTGGCGGCGTGGCCATGGCCCGCGGCATCACCGGCCACAGTTCGGTGAAAAGCCTGCTGGAGAAAAGCCGTCAGGACATGAACAACGTGCGGGCGAAGATCGAGCGGGCCGGTGAAGAGCTGAGCAAGCTCAAGGCCAATGCCGAGGCGGCGACCAACACCGCCACCGTGACCGGCAATGACTCGGTGAAATCGCCGAAAGCCGGGGTTTGACCACTACCGAAGCAACCCGCTATCAAGGACTTTGGACGACTCGCCGAGAATGCTTTCGGCGAGTTGCACGAACTCTTTGGTGTTCACCGTCCCCAGATGCATCGCCCCGCGCAGCATGTCGTCCAGCGAGCGCTTGTTGCGGGTCTTCAGGCGAATCTCGCCGTCCAGTTCCTGCAACAACAGCACCGCTTTCGACAGCTGCGCGGGGCTGATCTGCTCGCCGCGCAGGGTCGTGACTTTCTGACTGTCCTTCGCGAGTTTCGCCTGCAAGCTCTGATAACGCTCGTCACTCATGCCGCCGGCACGGCGCACCAGTTCGATGGCGTAATACTCGGCAAACCCTTCGCTGATCCAGTCGCTGCGCTGTTCGTCGTTGATCCGCCCGAACACCTGTGCCAGTTCGCGCACCAAAGCACTGCTGCCGCTTTCGCTGACCAGCGGCAAGCGCGTGTTGAGGTAGATCGACTCCCGCGCCGCCAGGCTGCCACGCCACATCGGGTCATTGGCGCCGACGATCAGCAGTTTGCTCGGGTGGCGCGGAAACACCGCCTGCACCTGCGGCCAGACAAACGTCAGCAGCGTCAGCACGTCCATCCGTCGCATGCCCTGCCCTTGGGGCGAGGCCACGGTGACTTCGGTTTCCCCCAACCGCGTGCGGCGGCTGCCGAGGTGGCCGGCGAGCATCCAGCCGGTCGGGCGGTCGAACAGGCGTGACGGATTGTCGATGCGGAATTGGTTCTTGCCGATGCGCGGCCAGGCGGTTTCGACGCTTTTCCAGCCGTCGGGCAATTCGAAGTGCAGGCGCGCGACCAGCTCGATGCCATCCTGCTGATCAAGCTTGGCCGGCGGCACCAGTTCATCGCCACGCATCAACGCCCAGGTCGGGGTCATGCGCGTGTCGAAGCTGCCGTTCTTGCGGCCGTGGCTGATGCGCACGCGGTAGGTCAGACTGGCCTTGTCCGCCGTCGGGCGCCAGACCCCGCGCGCCGGTTTGCCCGGCGTCAGTTGCCATAGGCCGTCAGCCTTGAAGTCGCTGTAGTGGCTGCCATCGCCCAGGTCGAAATCCAGACTGCGCACCGCTTCGCCTTTGGCGAGGGTCAGGCGCACTTCGGCCTGATCGCTCTGCAGCAGCAGGCGTACCTGATAATCCAGATCGACTTTCTTCGCCGCCCACACCGGCGCACTCAGCGCCAGCAGCGTGACGATCAGCGCCCGGCGCAATCCCGTCGCCATACCTGCTCCTTGGTCAATCGTCAGCCTGCGCGAAAAATCAGGTGATCTTCCCAGTCGTCTTCCGGCACGCTGCCTTCGGCCAGCATGCGCCCGGACTGGGAAATCCGTTCGTGGTGCACCGCATCGCGATCACCGCAGACCAAGTGATGCCACAGCGGCAGATCCTTGCCTTCGCTGACCAACCGATAACCGCAGGTCGGCGGCAGCCATTTGAATTCTTCGGCCTGGCCCGGGGTGAGCTGGATGCAGTCCGGGACAAACTTCATGCGGTTCGGGTAATCGCTGCACTGGCAGGTTTTCAGGTCCAGCAGTTTGCAGGCGATGCGCGTGTAATAGACGCTGTTGTCTTCTTCATCCTCGAGCTTTTGCAGGCAGCACAGGCCGCAACCGTCGCACAGCGATTCCCACTCCTCGTGATCGAGTTGATCGAGGGTTTTGCGTATCCAGAACGGTTCGACTTTGGCGGCCATGGCTCAAGCATCAACATCAGGTGGTGAAAAGGCCGCCAGTCTAGTGCCCAAGGCCCCGTGGGCCAAGCGCTGGCGACTGCCGGTTGTGCGGGGCTTGTCAGTTTTTGCACGGCCAAGTAGCTTTGCCGGTCACACCAGGCCTTTGCCGGATGCCATTAACACTCGACCGCGTCGCATCCGGTGAACTGCAGGCTTGCGCCACAACCCCATCGTTCAGCCCAACTGATCCCGCCGGGTTTCACTTCCAACCTGTCCTCAAACGTAGCAAGGAATCTTTCGATGAGTGCCAACCCTCGCGTTGCCGAATACGCCATTCACCCGCAGTTCACCGATCGCTGGTCGCCCCGCGCCTTCACCGGCGAAGCGATCCCGGAAGAAACCCTGCTGAGCTTCTTCGAAGCCGCACGCTGGGCGCCATCGGCGTACAACTCGCAGCCGTGGCGTTTTCTCTACGCCCGTCGCGACACGCCGAACTGGGAGCGTTACCTGGGCCTGCTCAATGAATTCAACCGCAGCTGGGCACAGCACGCTTCGGCGCTGGTGATCGTGATTTCGAAAACCACCTTCACCGCACCGGGCGCCACCGAAGAAACGCCAGCGCTGTGGCACACCTTCGACACTGGTTCCGCGTGGGGCCATCTGGCGCTGCAAGCGAGCCTGAGCGGCTGGCACACCCACGGCATGGCCGGTTTCGATCAGGAGCTGACCCGCAAGGAGCTGAACATTCCGCAAGGTTACGCGCTGCATGCCGCCGTGGCGGTGGGCAAGCTGGGTGACAAGGCAACCCTGGCCGAATACCTGCAAGCACGGGAAGTCCCGAGCCCGCGTCGTCCGCTGAGCGAACTGGCGGCTGAAGGCGATTTCACCCTCTAAGCCCCGTTTGATCGTTCCCACGCTCTGCGTGGGAATGCCTCAAGGGACGCTCCGCGTCCAGTGACGCGGAGCGTCACGGGCTGCATTCCCACGCGGACGGTTCGACGCCTCGACGTGGGAACGATCTCTAGTCAGTAACCGCGTGCGAAATCCACTTCCCCGCGCAACGCCTCTCCCGCCTGATACGCCCGCAAGTTATCCAGAAACAACTGCACCATCATCGGCGGCGAAGTCGGCGCCGAGCTGTGCCCGGTCAACAACAAGCCCCAGGCGGTCCAGAATGGATGCCGCTGCGGCAGCGGTTCCTGACGGCAAACGTCGATTACCGCGCCGGCCAGATGGCCTTCCTTCAATGCTTCGACCAGATCTGCATCGACTACCGCCACACCGCGTCCGGCGTTGATGAACAAACCGGTCGGCTTGAATTGCTTGAACAGCGCAGCGTCGTAGATATCGTGGGTGTGCTCGGTGTTGGGCAGCAGATTGACCACGTAATCCACCTCGCCGACCAGACGCGGCAAGTCCGCCATCGAACCGACTTCGACAAACGGCGCCTGCTCGCGGGCGCTGCTGGCGATGCCGTACAACTCGACGCCGAACGGCAGCAGGAACTGCGCCACACTCTGGCCGATGTCACCGGTGCCGACGATCAGCACCTTGCGTCCGACCAGACTCTGGCCGGTGCGGTTGTCCCACTTGCGCTCGACCTGGCTGACCAGCCGCGCCAGCACTTCGCGCTCGTGGCCGAGCATGTAGGTCAGCACGTACTCGGCCATCACCTGACCGAAAATGCCGACCGCCCGGGTCAGGCGGTAATCCCGGCGCAAGCCGTCGGCCAGCAGCGGCGTGATGCCGGCCCAGGTCGATTGCAGCCATTGTGGCTGGTGGCCCTGACGCAACAGGGTCGCCAACAGATCCGGCTGGCCCAGCCACACCGGGCAATCAGCAGCCTGGCGGGCCAGTTCGGCGGAGTCGCCACTGGTCAGCACTTCAAGCTCCGGGGCCGCCTGACGCAGCAGTCGGGCGTATATCGCGTGGTCGTGTTCAGCAATCAGAACGCGCATCTTCAAACCTTTCGCAAACCGTGCAGGCGGCCGTCCACTTCGTGGCAGCCGTCGCCGTAAAAACCGTTCCAGGGGTTACCAGAGGCCCAGGACAGGGCCTCGCGGATCAGACCGGGTCGTTGCGTCGCAGCAACTCTTCGGGCAAGTGTTCGATGTACTCTTCCTCGGCCGGTGGCATCTGCAGGTGATAGCCCTGCTTTTCGAGGTTTTCCAGGACCACGGCGATGTCTTCGCTGGCCAGCTTGCGCTCGGGGGTCAGCACCAGATCGAAGGAATGCCTGGCCTTGCCGAACGCCGCCATCAGGCCTTCCGGCACGCGCTCCAGCGCATCGCTCTTGAGCACGTACAGGTACATGCCGCTTTTCTTCGAACTTTGATAAATGGAACAAATACGTTTCAAGGCTGTTCTCCGGCGGTGGCCAGGCTGTCGAGCAGCTTCTGGCCCATCAATTCGCGGCGCCAGCCACGCAGCGAATCAGGCAATTGGTAAGGGCCCTCGGGGAAGCCGCTTTTGACCAGCGCTTCGAGGGTTTTCTTGCGCAGCATCAGTTCCGGCGCGATGCCCAGACGCTCAGCTTCGGCCTGACCGAGCGCCCGCAGCTGTTTGATCAGCGCGGCAGCTTCGATCGGCAGCGGCTCCGGCACGGCTGGCGGCCATTGATCAGGCCCCACACTGCCAGAGCGCTTGATCAGATCAAGCAGAAACTCGCCGTCCTGACGCACGGTACGCGGGTGCATGTCTTCGATCTTGCCCAGCGCGCTGAGGTTGTCCGGTTGGGTCCGGGCCAGTGGCCACAGCGAGTGTTCACGCACGATACGATTGCGCGGCAGATCGCGGGCACGGGCTTCGCGCTCGCGCCAGGCACACAGTTCGCGCAGCACGGCCAGTTGGGCGCGGGACAGTTTCCACGCCAGTTTGGCCTCGCGATACACCTCGTACGGATCGGTCTCGCGGCGCAGGTTGGCAACCAGTTCGGCGCCGTCCTCCAGCACCCAGGCGAATTTGTCGTCAGACAGTTTCGGACGCAGTTGCACGAAAACCTCCGCCAGATGCACGGCGTCTTCGGCGGCATAGCTGATTTGCGTGTCGGACAACGGACGCTGCAGCCAGTCGGAACGGGTTTCGCCCTTCGGCAGTTCGATGCCGAGCACTTCCTGCACCAGACGCGAATAGCCCATCGAGAACCCGAGGTTCAGGTAGGCAGCGGCCAGTTGGGTGTCGAACAGCGGCGCCGGCAGGCTGCCGGTCAGGCGCAGCAGGACTTCGAGGTCTTCGCTGCAGGCATGCAGGACTTTGAGCACCGCCGGGTTTTCCAGCAACGCGGCCAAGGGTTGCCAGGCGTTGATGGTCAGCGGGTCGATCAGGTAGGCGCGTTTGCCGTCGCCGACCTGCAACAGCCCGGCAATCGGGTAGAAGGTGTCGACCCGCATGAATTCGGTGTCGAGGGCAACGAACGGCAGCTGCTGCCACTCGGCGCAAAACTGCGCGAGGCTATCGTTGTCGCGAATCCAGTGAATATCGATGGCCACACGGCTCTCCCTTCAAGAATGGCGCGCAGTATATATCGCCACCGGCGCTTTCCGCGCCTCTACAGGGCAAGAGCTTGATGAAATCTCCTGCCTGAGGGAAAGAATAGTCTTACAGAGTGAGTCTGCCGGCTCAGTCCTTGGCCAACACCCCGTCGATCACCGCGCCCCGGCAACCGGCAAACATGTCGAGATCCTGCTGGTAGACCTTGCTCTGCACCTCCAGCAGCCCGAGCATCGAGTGGAACAGGTTGTCCTGGCTCAGCGGCTTGTCACGGCTCATTTGCAGGCAATGGGTGTCGACCGAGTAGGACTTCTGATAGCTGTCGGAGAACCACGCCAGCATCGCCACGTGTTTCTGTTGCTCCGGCGCCAGCATGTACGGCGTGCCGTGGAGGAACAGGTTGTACTCGCCCAGGGATTCGCCGTGGTCGGACAGGTACAGCATGGCGGTATCGACCTTGTCCTGATTGCTGCGCAGTACGTCGATCAGGCTCGACAGCACATGGTCGGTGTACACCAGCGTATTGTCGTAGCCGTTGACGATGCTCTCGCGGCTGCAATTGTTCAGCGCGTTGCTTTCACATACCGGGGTGAAGTGCTCGTATTCCTTCGGATAGCGCTTGAAATATTCAGGGCCGTGGCTGCCCATCTGATGCAGGACCAGCACGGTGTCCTTGTCCAGGTGGTCGATGAAGCTTTGCAGGCCTTGCAAGAGAATTTCGTCGCGGCATTCGCTGTTGGCGCACAGCGCCGGATCCTTGAGGTTGCTGACGTCCTGCAGGGTGACGCGATCGCAGGTGCCTTTGCAGCCGGACTGGTTGTCGCGCCAGATCACGTCGATCCCGGCCCGTTTCAGCACGTCCAGCAGCCCTTCCTCATTCTTCGCCTTGCTGGCGTCGTAATCCTTGCGGCCCATGTTGGAGAACATGCACGGCACCGACACGGCGGTTTCCGTGCCGCAGGAATGCACGTCGGTGAAGGCGATCAGGCCGGCTTCCTTGTCCAGTTTCGGCGTGGTGTCGCGGTTATAACCGAGGATGCCGAAGTTTTCCGCCCGGGCACTTTCCCCCACCACCAGCACCGTCAGGGATTTGCGCGGATGATTTTGCACGGCGGCATTGCGCTGGGCGTCTTCGCCAATCGTGACGAACGGTTGCTGCGCCGAAGCCACCTGCTCACGCAGATAACCGGCCGAGGCGCCGATGTAGTTGCTCGGCACCAGCATCAAGCGAATTTCGTGGTGATTGCGAAACAGCGACGACAGCCCTTGATAATTGGCCAGCGCAACGCCGCCAATGAGCGCGACCGACGCGACACTAACCACAACTTTGCTTAATAACTCGCGATGCCAGCGACGATAGTTGACTGGAACTTTCCACAACAACCAGGACGGCAAGACACCCAGAAACACGATATAAGCCAGCAACTTCAAAGACAGCAGATCGCGCACTTCAGTGGCATTGGTTTCAGCAAAGTTACGAAACATGCCGGCATCGATCATGACCCCGTATTGGCTCATGAAATAAGCCACGCCGGCACTGACCATAAACAACAACGTCAACACGGGTTTCAACACGGGTCGAAACGCCAGCAACGTCAGCACGATGTTATACGCCGCGAAGATCATCACCCCGAACGCAATGCGCATGGCAATGCCTTTGCCGTCCGCAGCGGTGATATCGAACAGGTGCTGCCAGAGAACGAAATTGAATCCGGCCAAAAGAAAGGCGCTGGCAAACAACGTCACCCATTCCGGGCGCACGGCTTTTAACTTGAACATGGCGAGTGGCGATTTCCTTGGAATAAGTGCCGTCGTCAATTGTGAAAATTTCATTGACTCAGACCACACAAACTTTATGCAGGCAACCATCAATTTTTTGTGAAAAAGAAGCCAACGATTAGTTGGCACATGAAATAACCATGAAACTTGCAGAGTATTTGAGAATGATTCAGCTGTGGTTCAGTCGCGGGCAACGAAAACGCCGTATCGAATTTCTCGATAGCGCTCCTGACTTTCTGATTTGCCGCCCTGCTCGCCTGCCCGCCTAATCGACCGCCTACGGTTCAAAGGTCTGAAGATGGAAAACGTTCGCGCCACTGCCCGCCCCGCTGTCTGGCTGATGCCCGGCATCATCCTGGTCGCCCTCAATCTGCGTCCGTCGATGGCGGCGGTGGGGCCTTTGCTCTCGGCCATTCGCGGCGATGTGCCGCTGAGTTTCAGCCTTGCAGCGTTACTGACCCTGCTGCCGGTGATGGCGATGGGGCTGGCGATGTTTTTCGGCATGGCGGTCAGCCAGCGCCTCGGTGAACAGCGCACGGTGCTGCTGTCGTTGCTGATCATTGGCGTGGCAACGCTGTCGCGGTTGTTCCTCGACTCGGCGGGGGGATTGATCGCCAGCGCCGTGCTGGCCGGGATCGGCATTGCACTGATCCAGGCCTTGATGCCAGCGCTGATCAAATCGCGGTTTCCCGACAACGTGGCGCTGTGCATGGGGCTTTACGTCACTTCGATCATGGGCGGCGCGGCGCTGGCCGCATCGTTCGCACCGTGGGTGATGGTGGAGACCGGCAATTGGCGGGCAGGTCTGGCGGTCTGGGCGGTTTTGGCACTGCTCGCCATTCCTGTGTGGTGGACAACCCGCGCCACGTCACCGGACACCATCCGGACCGTCGTCAGAAAAGAATTTTTCTTCACGAATTCCCGCGCCTGGTTGCTCGCGATCTTCTTCGGTCTGGGCACCGCGTCCTACACCTGCGTGCTCGCCTGGTTGGCGCCGTACTACGTGGAAAAAGGCTGGAGCGAACAAAACGCCGGCCTGATGCTGGGTTTTCTGACGGCCATGGAGGTGATTTCCGGGCTGGTGGTGCCCGCCATCGCCAATCGCAGCCGTGACCGACGCCTGGTGCTTGGCGCCCTGCTCGGCCTGATCATCGCCGGATTCCTGGGTCTGATCCTCAGCCCGCTGCACCTGAGTCTGCTGTGGCCCTGCCTGCTCGGGTTAGGCATCGGCGGACTGTTCCCGATGAGCCTGATCGTGTCCCTAGATCACCTCGACGAACCGCAACGTGCCGGCGGGCTGACCGCATTTGTACAAGGCATCGGTTACCTGATTGCCGCACTGTCGCCGCTGATGGCCGGCGTGGTTCGCGATCGACTGGGCAGCTTCGAGTGGGCGTGGTGGTCACTGACAGCAGTGATGGCGCTCATGCTGCTGATGGTGCTGCGTTTCAATCCACGGCATTACGCACGGCACATGGCTAATCTGACCGACCCGTCTGGATAAAGGCTTCTGGCCATCTTTGCCGGGTTTGATTGGGCACGTCGTGTTACTAAAACTTTCTGTCCCACAACTGACCGTGAAACGTCCTACAGGGCTTTCTCCTGGCACCATCGTTCCGTTACGATCAAGCGCACACGTTTGCGCGGATTCGGCGCAAGGAGCACAGCGAGACAGAACGGATGCTGAACAGTAACTTGCTTAGAAAGCTCGACATGCAGGATCTCATGGTGTTTGTCGCCGTGTATGAGCAAAGCAGCGTCACCGATGTCTCGGAGGCGCTGTTTGTCAGTCAGTCCACCGTCAGTTACTGCCTGAAAAAACTGCGCACCAGCTTCGAAGACGAATTGTTCGTCAACACCCGCACAGGCATGCGTCCGACCTACAAGGCCAGCAGCATGTACGGCCATGTGCAGAAAATCCTCGAAAGCATCAACCTGTGCCACGCCGGCGCCCCGACCTTCGACCCGATGGCGCAACCGGTGACCTTCAACATCTGCGCACCGGAATACTTCGAGCAACTGATCCTGCCGCGAATGTTGAAACGCTTCGACTTCGATGATTTGCCGGTGATGGTCAACATGCACAAGTTCGAGACCGACGTGCCGGTCGAAGAATTGCGCGACGGCAGTCTCGATCTGGTGATCTGTTTCGGTCCGAACTTCCATCGCAGTCACGCCGACCTGAAATCACGCATGCTGCTGGAAGATGACCTGGTCTGCGTCTTCGACAAACGCGCCACGCCGCTGGAACCGCGCCTGAGCCTGCAAGCCTTCACCGAACGCCGGCATGTGTTCCCGACACCGTGGACGTCGACCACCAACATGGTCGATGGCTGGCTGGCGCGCCAGGCGCAGAAACGCCAGATCGTCGCCCGCTCCAACAGTTACAGCGCAGCGTTGAAGATGATCACCGGCACCGATTTCATCCTCACCCTGCCCCGGCGTATCCAGCGTTTGCTGACCAACGACGCGGTGTTCAACCATTGCGAGGCGCCGAATGGTCTGCCGGGGTTCACCCTCGACATGCAGTGGAGCCACAACGTCGATCAGGACAGCGCCAACCTCTGGCTGCGCGAGCAGATCATCAAGACCTGCGCGGAGCTGGAAGCCGCCTGAGTCCTACACGCCAATGGCGGTCTTGTTGTAGGACCCACGGTCGATGTCGAGCAGTTCCACGCTCAACTGCACCTCGACCCCGACCGGCCATTCGCACAGTTCCTGCAACACCGCCAGCAGGCTCTGCGAAAGTTGCGTCTTGATCTCCGAGGAACGACCGCTGAGCAGCGCCAGCCTTACCGCCACAAAGGCGCGCTCGTTCATGGCGGTGCCGACCTTGAAGGTTTCAACCTTGGTGGCACGACTCTTGATATCGAACTCCGCCGCGAATTGACCGGAACCCACCAGCGTGTTGTTGAGCCGGATCAACGCCACGTCGGCGTTCAGTTGCGGCAGGTTGGCGGTGTATTCCAGGTGCAGATGTGGCATCTCGGTGCTCCAGCGGTTCGGCAGAAAGGTCGTACATATAACACAGCATCGTCTGACTCACTCCAGCGATGACATCACCGGACGCTCACTCATGAACTGCTCCAGCCGCGAGCGCAACCAGCGCTCGGCCGGGTCGCTGTCGACGTGGCTGAGCCAGACCATCGACAGGTCAAGGGTCGGGGTCTTGAACGGGAACGGCTCCTTGAACAGCAGCCCGGATGCGGCCATGGCATCGGCGGTGTAGTCCGGCAGGCTGGCGATCAGATCGGTACCGGCCAGCAACGCCGGCAACGAACTGTACTGCGGCACCGACAGCACCACCTGACGGGTGCGGCCGATGTCCGCCAGCCACTCATCGGCGTAGCCGCTGACATTCGCGGTGTGGGAAACCAGCACGTGCGGTCGTGCGCAATATTCATCGAGGGTCAGCGGCGTGTCGGACTTGTCGGCACGCAGGATGCTCGGCTGAATGTGTCGCAACAATTTGCGCTTGGCATTGGCCGGAAGGCCGCGGGTCTGGCTGATGCCGACGGTGATATCGCCCGCCGCCAGCAAGTCGGGAATCCGCCAGTAATCGACATGCTGTACGACGAAAACCACGCTCGGCGCCTCCTGACGCAAGGCGCGCAAAAGCGGCGGCAGCAGGCCGAATTCGACGTCGTCCGACAGGCCGATGCGAAACGTCATGGTGCTGACGGCGGGGTCGAAATCACGAGTCAGGCTCAGCGCCACCGACAGCGAATCGAGCGCGGGCTTGAGATGGCGATAAATGTCTTCGGCGCGGGCAGTCGGCTCCATGCGATGGCCGACGCGAATGAACAACGGATCGTTAAGCAGGGTGCGCAGACGGTTGAGTGCCGAGCTGATCGTCGGCTGGCCGAGAAACAGTTTCTCGGCGGCCCGGGTCACGTTGCGTTCGAGCATCAAGGTCTCGAACACCACCATCAGGTTGATGTCGGCCTTGCGAAGTTCATTGCGGTTCATCCATTGCCCCCCCGATTCCCAGATGGCGGCAGTGTAGAAAGGCCGTGAGGGCGGCGTCCATCGAAACGCGGCGTCATTGCACCGTCAACGTCTTCAGCCCCAAGCCCATAATCCGCGAATCGTCGTTGATACCCAGCTGCCGAGGGCTGACGGCATCCGGCAGCTGCAATTCGATATCGAGCCGGTCATCGCTCCCGAGGCGCTGACCAAGCTGAGCGCTGATGGGGATTTCCAGGCGATTGCCTTGAAACTGCGTCAAACGGGTCTCCAGTACCTGTTGGCCGTTCAGACTGACGATCACCCGCTGGCCGGGGTGCCGGGGCTGGATGAATGCCAATGCGTCGATCACGATCGAACGCGCCGGCGGCAACACCCGCAATTCGATCTTCGCCTGTTGCCCTTCCGTCCACGTCCCCCAGCTTTCCGGCGTCGACCAGCCGCTGGCCAGTTGTCGGTTTCGATAATTGAAAGTCAGCGCTTGCCCCGGGCGAGTGAGCGGAATCAGTGACATCCGCCGCCCCTCATCCTGTACGGACAGACACTGCACACAGCGTTTCCAGCCCGGCGCCAGCACCGCGATCCCATCCACGCGCGTCAGCAGATCGGTTTCACTGTTGATGGTTCTGGCGGCATCGACCAGCGCATCGTCGTCCAGCAGGTACAGAGAATCCGCGTCGTATTGCCCCGAATCGAGCATCGCGCGTGCTTTCTGCTGTGCCCGCGCCAGCGCCGAAGTGCTCATGCGTCCCAGGTAGACCGCGTCGGTTTTCATCCCGTGGGTCGCTGCGAAACCGGCAATCATTTGCCAGCGCTCACCCTGATTCCGTGGCATCAGGCTGCGGACATTGGCATAACGCGCAGCGGCACTTGCCCAGAAAGGATCCGTCATCGGGCTGGCCCAGACCGACGAAGGCGCCACCCATTTTCCCTGCCGCAGCCCCATCCAGCCGTTGCGGCTGTCGGCGACCTGGACCAGCAGCGCCACCGCGAGCAGACCAATGGCGATACGCGGTCGATAACCGCGCACCACCAGAAAAATCGCAGCCAGGATGCAGACGTACAGAACCGGCCAGAACATCCGGCCCGAGGCGCGGAAGATATTGGCCAGCGCGACAACACTTTTCGGCAGTGGATAACCGAGGTTCCACACCCCGATGCCGACCTGATTCGACAGCGCGAACAGCCATAAACCGAACAACGCCATCAACAGCCATGGACGTGCGCGCACCTGATCCCGCAAGGGTTGGCGGTTTCGAAACCAGGCCATCAGCGCCAGCGGTATCAACAGGAGAACGCCCAGACCAAGGTAGTTGAAACCTTCGTAGTCCCCACTCCCCTTCGGCAGATCGGGCAGGATCAATGACCAGCCGGCCGGGTCGACGGGCGACAGCAGATTCATCCGGTACAGACCAAAACCACCGGATGCCGCGCCATCGGCGATGCTGAAATAGCCGGCCTGCCAGCAGCACACGCTCACCAGGGCGAAAAGCATGCCCCCTTCGATCACACTCTGACGCCGGCTCAAAGACTGATTGAATGTCTTGCCCAGCAGATCCGCCACCCAGATCAGCGCAACCATCGCCAGCAGATAGGCGTGCACCCATGCCGTCACCGCCAGCAAGGCTCCCCAGGCGAGGCGCCGTCGGCGCAGATTTGGCAGCAGCGCCAGGTACAGCGAGGCCAGGATCAGGAAATGGCCGGCCAGTGAAAGATGCCCGCCCATGCGCAAGAACATCGCTGGCGAGAACACCAGCAGCCCGGCACCCAGTAGTCGAATCACGGGATTGGCCGTCATCAGCCCCATCAGTTTCCAGCCAAACCAGGCCTGCAGGACACAGCAGGCCAGCAGCCACAATCCGAAATACTGAAAGGTGTCCGGCAACCAGGCATTGAATGGTTTGAACAGCAGCGCCAGCAAAGGATTGGAGTCGGAAAAAATGATCGCACTGCCCAGTTCCAACCCGTAAGAAGGATTGAGCCCGAGCGGAAAAACCCACGGCGAATGCCGGAAAAACGCCCAGCCCAGATAATGCGTTGCAGGATCGCCCTGCTGCAGCCAGGCAATGTTCTGCGGGTTCAGCGCCTGCGGCCCGACTACCAGAAAAAACACCAGAACACCCAATAACACGGGCAATAGAAATAGAGCCGGATGCTCGCGTGAATCCTTCATCGATACGTCCAGAAGTTATGCAGTACAAACGTGAACGCCGGAATCGTCAGCGCCACTGCACCGATACCCGCCAGATAATGCAGCCCGGCCATCTGCGCCGCCCAGGCCACGAACATCGCCAACAGAAAGCCACCCGCCGAAACCATCAGAAAACGCAGCAGGGTCTTGCCGTGCAACCGGGCGGAAAAACTCCAGGTGGTGTTGATGATGTAGGACACCACCGTCGCCACGATAAAGGCCACACCATTGGCCAACGGAGGCAGGGGGCTGACGAAGTTGATGAACAGCACCGCCACCAGCGCGTGCAGCGCCGTGACAAACAGACCGGTCACGGCGAAGCGCAAGCCGCGCTGGATCAAGGCGGATCTTTCAGTGGGTGTCACGGCTTGCGCGCCAGCACGAAGACACTCAGACCAGCGAGGCGATTGATACCCATCAACGGCAGCTCAAGACTGCACAGGGTTTTCAGCAGCATATTGACCAACGGATGGTGTTTTTTCAGCTGTGAACGCGGTGCCGAACCCCGAGTGCCGCCGGGCATCAGGCGCGACGCCAGCGCAAGCGGGAACACCGCTCCGAAATAATAGGCGCCCCGCTCCACCGTCAATCCGGCGTTGCCCGCCAGAGCCTCGAATTGCCCCAGGGTGTAGCGACGCTTGTGTTCGAGGAAATCATCGTGCCCGCTCCACATGAACTGGAACGCCGGCACGGTCATCAGAAAGCGACTGCCGGACGGCACTTTGTCGACGTAGGACTTGAGCAGGCCGAGGTCGTCTTCGACGTGTTCCAGTACATCCATCAGTAACACCAGATCAGCGTCGACGTTGTCGATCGAGCGACGGTAATGCACCGGTTTGCCGGCGGTGGTGGCGCTTGAATCGGCCGGGTAGCTGATGTCCACGCACCACGCTTCGCGCGCCGCCGTGCGGGTCAACAAATGATGGGAGAAGAATCCTGAACCGGCGCCGACGTCGAGAATTCGTTTGATCGGCGCCTCACCCAGCAGGCGGCGGGTGGCGGCCGCTTTGGAGCAGTAATACCAATGCTCGCCGATGCTGTCGCCGAGGATGTCGGTTTCCTTGAGATCCATGCTTCAGTCCTTGGATTCGTAAATGCGGCGCACCAGGAAAACCGGCCGGCGCTTCGCTTCGATATAAGTGCGGCCCAGGTACTCGCCGAGCACGCCGATGCCGATCAACTGCAAGCCGCCGAGAAACGTCACAGCAACCATCAGCGAGGCGTAACCGGGCAAGTCAACGCCATGAATGAGCGTGCGCAGCACAATGAACATCGCAAAGGCGAACGACACCAGAGAGACCAGCGCCCCCAGATACGTCCAGATCCGCAACGGTTCGGTGCTGAAACTGGTGATGCCCTCCAGGGCAAAATTCCACAGCCGCCAGCCATTGAACTTGCTATGCCCCGCCGCCCGCTCCGGGCGTTCGTACTCGACCTGGGTGGTGCGAAATCCGACCCAGGCGAACAGGCCTTTCATGAAGCGCCGGGATTCGGGCAGCGTCAGTAGCGCGTCGACCACGCAGCGATCCATCAGCCGGAAATCACCGACGTTTTCCGGCAATGACTGTTCGGCAATTTTGTTGTGCAGGCGATAGAACCAACTGGCGGAAGTTTGCTTGGCCCAAGTATCGTTGCGCCGGCTAAGGCGATGGCCGAGCACCACCTCGAAGCCTTCACGCCAACGCTCGATCATTTGCAAAATGACCTCGGGCGGATCCTGCAGATCAACGTCGATCGGCACCACGATCTGTCCCGTTGCGACCTGCAATCCGGCGGACAACGCCGCTTCCTTGCCGAAATTGCGGCTCAGATCGACAATTCGGATGCGCGAATCGCTCTGCTGGCAATGCAGCAAGCGTTCCAGCGTCGTATCGGAACTGCCGTCATTGACGAACACCAGTTCCAGCTGGACGAGCGCCTCTTGCTCGAAAACCTGATGAATGCGCAGGAGAAAGCCGTCGAGGCTGTCCTCTTCATTGAATACGGGCACTACCAGCGACAACGTCACCGGGCCCGCGTGCTGCGTTCCATTCGAGTGGGTCAATGGACTGCTCTTTTTTATAGTGATTGTCGGTCGCCGAACGCTGTTCGACGCCATGAGCCGCACCGTATTAAGCAGCAGCCCTGAATGTCATGCAAGGGTGAAACGAGGGCGTTCCGGCCAATCCGGAGGACGATCCCTGCGCTCTGGCCCGTGCCTTTCAGAAACATTCACGAACGATTGGAAACAAATCCTCGATAGCCAAAAAACCGCGCTCCGCTAGGCTTGCGTCGAAGCGACAGGTTGTCGCACAAACGCATCGCATGGAGCGAACTGAATGTATTTCGAGATTTACAGGCAATCCAAAGGCACCCCGAGCACCGGTAAAGGCCAATGGCGCTGGAGATTAAGGGCGGGGAATCACGAGACGGTCGCCAGTGGCGAATCGTATGTGAACAAGGCGGATTGTCTGCATGTGATCGAGTTGATCAAAGGTGTGAAGGGTGAGACACCGGTCAAGGAGATCTGAGGAAAACCCAAGACGCCGAGCTGCCTGTATTGGCAGCTCCGGCGACTTGACGAATGCGGTTTCAGAACCTCTCGGGAATGTGCCTGAACGGATAATCCGACTCTTTGTATCCCCCCGGTTTCTGCCGCTTGGGCAATGTCACCTTCTCTCGCGGCACCTCTTTGTAGGGGATGCGACTGAGCAGGTCGGAGATGATATTGAGCCGCGCCCGACGTTTGTCGTTCGAGTTGGCCACAAGCCACGGTGCGTAATCGGTGTCGGTCGCTTCAATCATGTCGTCCCGCGCCCGGGAGTAGTCATACCAGCGGCTGTAGGACTTGAGGTCCATCGGCGACAGCTTCCAGATCTTGCGACCGTCGACAATGCGCGCCTCCAGGCGCCGGGTCTGTTCTTCCTGACTGACATTCAACCAGTACTTGAGCAGGATCACCCCCGAACCGACAACGGCGCGCTCCACCAGCGGCACGGTCTTGAGAAACTTGTCGACCTGTTTGTCCGTGCAAAAGCCCATCACCCGCTCGACGCCGGCGCGGTTGTACCAACTGCGATCAAAGATCACCACTTCGCCGGCCGCCGGCAAATGTGGCAGATAGCGCTGCATGTACATCTGACTCTTCTCGCGATCGGTCGGGGCCGGTAACGCGATCACGCGAAAGACTCGCGGGCTGACCCGCTCGGTCAGCGCCTTGATGGTGCCGCCCTTGCCTGCACCGTCGCGGCCTTCGAAGATGATGCAGATCTTGATGCCTTCGGCCTTCACCCACTCCTGCATTTTCACCAGTTCGATATGCAGGCGGCGCAACTCGGCAAGGTAGTCCTTGTTCGACAGTTTTGTATGTTCGTCAGGTTTTTCTCGGGGCGAGTCTTTCTTCTTTCCCTTTGCCATGACCAGACCTCTCGGGTTGGAACGACAGCCAGGCTCGTTGGCAATGCATGACCTGGAACCGGAAAGTTTAGTCATTTATCGCAAAACGCAAGGAAACGTGCAGTAAGTCACAGACAACGTGCTTATTTCGAAAAAGCCTGTGCAGTTTTTGACGGAACGCCAATCGCCAACCATCCTCCATCACGGCGCAGCGTCCGATGTTGGCCGTGGATGTCTCGCTGGATGCAAACCTGCCATTTGGATGTGGGGAAGAGGTCATGCACAGTTCGCTCTTGCGTGCCGCGTCGCTCCTGCTCGCCTTGAGCACTGCACCGCTCTTGTTGCAGGCCGCCGATGCGCCTGCGGCCCCGGCAGCTGCCAGCGCTGCGACCAAAGATGCCGTGTTTACCACGGAACAGCTCGATCAGATGCTCGCGTCGATTGCCCTGTATCCCGATCCACTGCTCGCTCAAGTGCTGATGGCCGCCACCTATCCGGGAGAGGTCGCCGAAGCCGTGACCTGGTCCAAGGCCCACCCGGACGCCAAGGGCGATGATGCGGTCAAGCAAGTGGCCAGCCAGACGTGGGATCCGAGCGTGCAGGCCTTGGTGGCGTTTCCGCAGGTTTTGGCGACGCTGGGGCAGGATCCGGTCTGGGTGCAACGTCTGGGGGATGCCTTCCTGGCCCAGCCTGACGAACTCATGGCCGGCGTTCAGCGCTTGCGGCGTCAGGCCCAGACGGCGGGCAATCTACAGAGCAATCAATATCAGAATGTGACGGTGCAGAACGTAACGCCGCCCATCTCTTCCGGGTCAACCAAGCCGGCCGACAACACGACCATCATCATTCAGCCCGCCGATCCGCAGGTGGTCTACGTTCCGACCTATAACCCGACTACTACTTACGGCACCTGGCCTTATCCGGCCTCGCCGCCGGTGTATTACCCGCCGCCGCCCGCTTACTATCCGGGTCAGGCACTGGTGGCCGGGCTGGCCTTCGGTACGGGCGTGGCGGTCGTCGCGTCGTTGTGGGGCGACTGCGACTGGGGCAATAACGACATCGACATCGATGTGAACCGTTACAACAACATCAACGCCAACAACCGGATCACCAACAACCAGAACAAATGGCAGCACAACACCGTGCATCGCGATGGCGTGCCCTACCGTGACAACCGCAGCCGCGCGCAGTATGGCCGGCAGCTGGACGGTGCGGCTCAGCGTGACGTCTATCGCGGCGACAACGCGCAGCGGGCGCAGGCTCGGGAACGGGCCCGCAGTTCGATGGACAGGGCCGGCATCGAACGTCCCGCCACCAGCAATCGCGAAGCCCGCAATCAAGTCCGCGAAGCGCAATCTGCCAATGTCGGCAACCGCATGCAAGGCGGCGCGGACAGGCCCAGAGCCGCCGACCGCGCTCAGGGCAACACGCGGGAGGCGCGCCAGCCGGGCGTCAATCAACGTGACAACCGTGCGTCCCAAGCCCGACCCGCCGCGGGCAGTGCGCGGAACAACGCTTTCGCCGGCGCGCGCTCCCCGTCTCAGACCCGAGTCCAGGCTGATCGCGGCCGGGCCAGCCAGATTTCCGCGCAACGTCCCAATACCTCCCGCGCCGCCGGACATCAGATCAGCCGGCCATCCGGCGGGGGCATGCGTCAGAGAGGAGGTGGCCGTCGATGAACATCCATTCTCTGGTCAAAAACTGCCTGACCCTCGCGGCCGGCCTCGCATTGTCGAGCTTCGCCTCGGCCCAGCAGGTATTTCCAACCCCGGAAAAAGCCGCGGACGCCTTCGTCGAAGCCCTCGGCACGCAACACGCCGACCAAAAACGCCTGACCGAACTGCTGGGCGAGGAATGGCACAGTTTCATCCCCCGTGAAGGCGTGCAGCGCAGCGATGTCGATGCCTTCCTGCAGCAATATCGCGAACAGCACACTCTGGAAAAGACCGGCGACAGCAAGGCGGTGCTTTCCGTAGGGCCCGATCACTGGACGCTGCCCATCCCGCTCATCAAAGACAAAACCGGCTGGCGCTTCGACATGAAAGCCGCGCAGGTCGAAATCCGCGCCCGCCGCATCGGCCGTAACGAACTGGCGGCGGTGCAATCGGCGCTGGCCTATCACGACGCGCAAATGGACTACGCCTCGGAAGACCGCGACGGCGACGGCGCCCTCGAATACGCACAGAAAATCTTCAGCTCCCCCGGCAAACACGACGGCCTCTATTGGCCAGAAGACGACAGCGGCCAGATCAGCCCCCTCGGCCCCGCCTTCGGCCAGGCCATCAACGACGAAGACTGGCACGGCTACCACTTCCGCATCCTCGACGCCCAAGGCCCGTCAGCCCCGGGCGGCGCTTACAGCTATCTGATTGGAGACAAGATGAGTCGCGGGTTCGCCTTGATCGCGTGGCCAGCGAAATACAACGACACCGGGGTGATGAGCTTCATGATCAGCCATGAAGGCCAGGTGTTTCAGAAGGACCTCGGACCGGATGGGGAGAAGGTGGCGAAGGCGATGAAGCGGTTTGATCCGGATGATAGTTGGGAGGTGGTGGATTTGGGGCAGAAGTAGTTGGGGTAACGAATTGCGCTGGATCGGAAACGAAAAAGCCCCGCAGCTTCTCAGCTACGGGGCTTTTTCTATGTATGGCGGAGAGATAGGGATTCGAACCCTAGGTACCGGTGAAGGTACAACGGATTTCGAATCCGTCCCATTCGGCCACTCTGGCATCTCTCCAACGGCGCGCATCATAACAACACTTTCGCTGAATGGGAAACCCCCAGACGAAATTTTTTCCGTGCTATCAGATGCTTGCGTCGATTAAAGCGGTACGCCCAGACGGTTGGCGACTTCTTCGTAGGCTTCGATGACGTCACCGAGGCCCTGGCGGAAGCGGTCCTTGTCCATCTTCTTCTTGGTGTCCTTGTCCCACAGACGGCAGCCGTCCGGGCTGAATTCGTCGCCCAGGACGATGGAGCCGTCGCTGAACACGCCGAATTCCAGCTTGAAGTCCACCAGCAGCAGACCTGCGTCGTCGAACAGTTTGCTCAGGACTTCGTTGACCTTGAGCGACAGTTCTTTCATGCGCGCCAGTTGCTCGGCGGTGCCCCAGCCGAAGGCCACGACGTGGGATTCGTTGATGAACGGGTCGCCCTTGGCGTCGTCCTTCAGGAACAGTTCGAAGGTGTACGGGTTGAGCTTCATGCCCTCCTCGACGCCCAGACGCTTGACCAGGCTGCCGGCGGCGTAGTTACGCACGACGCACTCGACCGGGATCATGTCGAGTTTTTTCACCAGCACTTCGTTGTCGGCCAGCAGTTTGTCGAATTGGGTCGGAATACCGGCCGCTTCGAGTTTCTGCATGATGAAGGCGTTGAACTTGTTGTTCACCATGCCTTTGCGGTCGAGCTGCTCGATGCGCTTGCCGTCGAACGCCGAAGTGTCGTTGCGAAACAGCAGGATCAAGCGGTCAGCGTCGTCGGTCTTGTAAACCGATTTGGCTTTGCCGCGGTAGAGTTCTTCACGTTTTTCCATGATGGGCTCCGCTTGCTAAGTAGATGGGCTAGGCGATGTGGCGCCAGTCGAGCCCTGAATCTTGATCGGCCAGTTGCAGCCAGTCCGGGTCGCACCCGAGGGTGTCGACAAAACATTGCCGGGCCAGCTGCGGCAGGTTGTTCTTGCTGCTCAGATGGGCCAGGACCAGGTGTTGCAAGCCTTGCCAGCCCAACTCGGCCACCAGGAATGCCGCCTGATGGTTGTTCAAATGTCCCAGCTCGCCACCCACCCGCTGCTTGAGAAAGTACGGGTAATGACCACGGGCCAGCATGTCGCGACAATGGTTGGACTCGATCATCAACGCATCGAGGTCCCGATAGCCGTCCAGCACCCGCTCACAGTATGAACCCAGGTCGGTCAGCAGGCCGAAGCGCCGCTGCTCTTGATCGCTGAATACGTACTGGGTCGGTTCCTGCGCATCATGGGCCACGGCAATGACCCCGATGTTCAGAGCACCGATCTGCAGTTGCTCGCCACCGGTCACGAAACCGGCAGGTTCAATCGGTTTGCGCATCCCGCGCAGTGTGCCGCGACTGAGGTAGACAGGCAGATTGTAGCGCCGAGACAGCAAACCCACGCCATGCACGTGGTCGGCATGTTCGTGGGTTACGAGTATCGCGCTCAGTTGCGCCGGGTTCACACCCAGGCGCAACAGGCGTTTTTCGGTTTCCCGCAGGGAAAAACCACAATCCACCAGCACATACGTATCAGCACTGGCGATCAGCGTGCCGTTCCCTTGGCTACCGCTGCCGAGAACGGCAAAACGCATTGGATCAGCCCAGGTTGTCCTGAATCACGCTCAACACTTTGCGGGCCACATCGGCCGGCGCAACGGTGTTGATGTTTTTCTCGACGGTCACCTGAACGTTCTCGCCGACCTTGCTCAGGCGAACCTGATAACGCTCGGCGCGGGCTTCAACTTCTTCCTTGGTCGGCGCGCTGCCGAACAGGCTGCTGAAGAAACCAGGCTTCTCGTCTTTCTTCTCGGCCTTTTCGGACAAGTTGATGTAGTAGAGACCGAGGCTACGGTTGATGTCTTCAACGCGCCACTCGCCCTGTTCCAGCGCACGACCGACGCTCGACCAGGCACGATCCAGGTCCGTACCGACGTTGAGTACCGGGTTGCCGCTGCCGTCTTCGCTCAGGCTGACACGGCTCGGGGTATCGAAATCACGCGAAGCCAGCATCGACACCGAACCACCCTTCTCGGAGGTTCGGCTCATGCTCGCGAGCATGTCGTCGACCAGCGCAGCGTCGAGGCCGGTGTTGACCGAACGGTTGGTGAAATCGACACTGGCGGTGCTGCCGGCAGGACGCTCGGCGCTGACCACATAGACTTCACTGGTGTTGCGCTGCACGCCCGGTTCGATGCGCACCCGCACGCGGGTTTCGCTGTCGGTGCTGACGCCGGCGGCGCTCAGGCGCTTGGCCATGGCGGCGGACAGTTCGTCGGAATGCTGCCAGGTGGTGGTGAATTCGCCGGTTTGCGGGCGCTGTTCATCCAGACGGAAACCGTTGTCCTGAAAGTACTGCACCGCCACTGGCCAGACTTCGGCCGGTGGATGCTGGGCCATGACCCAACGCGAATCACCGCTCTTCTGCAGCGAGTAGTCGCTAGCGTCGGCCACGGTCGACAGTGGTTGAGGGCGCGGAACGATGTACTCACCCTTGGCGGTGTCGTCGGCCACGTTGCGCGGGATCGGCAGCAGCGGATCCAGACGCTTGGAGGTGCTGACGTCCGGTGGCAGTTGCATCGGTGCAGTCTGTTGCGCTTCCAGGTAATCGCTACCACGGTCACGGAAATAACCTTCCGGGCCCCAGATCCATCCGCAGCCACTGGTGCTGGAGATAATCAAGGCAAGTGCGGAAAGTCCGGCCATTCGCTTCATGCGTTGTACTTCCTCAATTAAACCAGGACGTTGCACTGGCGCAGGGCCGAGCGCAGCGTTTCATGACAAGGAGCGCTCAGCCAGGTCAGCGGCAGGCGGATGCCTTGGTGCATCAGGCCCATTTCGACCAAAGCCCACTTCACCGGAATCGGGTTGGCTTCGATGAACAGGTCCTTGTGCAGCGGCATCAGTTTTTCGTTGATGGCCCGTGCGGTCTCGGCGTCGCCCTTGAGCGCGGCCTCGCACAGGTCGGCCATTTCGCGCGGGGCGACGTTGGCGGTGACGGAGATGTTGCCCTTGCCGCCCAGCAGGATCAGCTCGACTGCGGTCGGATCATCGCCGGACAGCACGATGAAGTCCTTGCTCACGCCGTCGATGATCGCCTTGGCGCGTTTCAGGTCGCCGGTCGCTTCCTTGATGCCGATGATGTTCGGCACGGTGGACAGGCGGATCACGGTCTCGGCCTGCATGTCGCAGGAGGTGCGGCCAGGAACGTTGTAGAGAATCTGTGGGATGTCGACCGCTTCGGCGATGTGTTTGAAGTGCTGGTACAGGCCTTCCTGAGTCGGCTTGTTGTAGTACGGGACGACCAGCAGGCAGGCATCGGCGCCGGCTTCTTTGGCGTTGCGGGTCAGCTCGACCGCTTCGCGGGTCGAGTTGGCGCCAGTACCGGCGATCACCGGAATACGACCGGCAACCTGTTTGACCACGGCTTTGATGACGGCGATGTGTTCTTCTACATCAAGGGTTGCCGACTCGCCGGTGGTGCCGACCGCGACAATGGCATGGGTGCCGTTCTTGAGATGGAAGTCCACGAGTTTGCTGAGGCTGTCCCAGTCAAGACGCCCTTGTGCATCCATGGGTGTGACCAGTGCCACCATACTGCCCGCAATCATGAAACCGCTCCTGCCGGAAAAAGAGAGCGGTAATGGTACTGGCGCCAAGATGCTTGCACAAGCGAAGTACTGTGCCGCCATTCCCCTTGGCGCCGCTTTTCGCTACCCTTCAGACTTTGATCGGTACTGATCAGCTTGTACGCCGGGTTCCAGTCTCCCGTTTCGGCCTCCCAGGCCCCGTTCCAGTGTCGTTGCCGTACGCTTGCTTGTTCATGGAGCCGTAGCGCCACACGAATCGGGTCTTCCGGACAGGCATTGCCCCGGCAATCAACGCCCTCTCGCTACCGACCGCTCATCGCTTTAGGAATGCTGCATGTCCACCCCCACAGTTCGCGAACAATTCCTTGTCATCAGTGCCCTCGGCGCCAATCCCATGGAGCTGACCAACGTCCTGTGCCGCGCCAGCCATGAAAACCGCTGCGCGGTCGTCACCTCGCGCCTGACCCGTCACGGCGAGTGCAGCGCGCTGGTGCTCGAAGTCTCCGGCAGCTGGGACGCCCTGGCACGCCTTGAAGGCAGCCTGCCGGTGCTGGCCAAGCGTCATGCGTTCACCGTCAACGTGGTGCGCAGCGCCGCCCTGGAAAACCGTCCGCAAGCCCTGCCGTACGTGGCTTACGTGTCTTCGGCGTACCGTCCGGACATCATCAACGAGCTGTGCCAGTTCTTCATGGATCACAACGTCGAGCTGGAAAACCTGACCTGCGATACCTATCAGGCACCGCAGACCGGCGGCACCATGCTCAACGCCACGTTCACCGTGACCCTGCCCGCCGGCACCCAGATCAGTTGGCTGCGCGACCAGTTCCTGGATTTCGCCGACGCCATGAACCTGGATGCACTGATCGAACCGTGGCGCCCACAGAACCCAATGTAAGGAAGCTTTCATGGCCGTTGTCATCGACCAACCGGTTACGGATTTCGAAGCACCTGCCACCAGCGGGCAGACTGTCAGCCTGTCGGCCCTCAAGGGCAAGCAAGTGGTGATCTACTTCTATCCGAAGGACAGCACCCCGGGCTGCACCACCGAAGGCCAGGGCTTTCGCGATCAATACGCGGCATTCAAGGCTGCCAACACGGAAATCTTCGGGATTTCCCGCGACAGCCTGAAGTCCCACGAGAACTTCAAGTGCAAGCAGGAGTTTCCGTTCGAGCTGATCAGCGACAAGGACGAAGCCGTCTGCCAGCTGTTTGACGTGATCAAGCTGAAGAAACTCTACGGCAAGGAATACCTGGGTGTTGATCGCAGCACCTTCCTGATCGACAAGAACGGCGTACTGCGTCAGGAATGGCGCGGCGTGAAAGTGCCAGGACACGTGGATGCAGTACTGGCTGCTGCTCAGGCGCTGAACAAGGCCTGATGCTGTCGGCGCCCTTGCGGGCGCCGCTTCATTTTCAAAGCAGCGGAGCTACAACTGGCTCCTTGCGCGGCCAGGCATCCAGCACAGCCTTGAACAACGTCGCCAGCGGAATCGCGAAGAACACGCCCCAGAATCCCCACAACCCGCCGAACAACAGCACCGCGCAGATGATTGCCACCGGGTGCAGGTTGACCGCCTCGGAAAACAGCAACGGCACCAGCACGTTGCCGTCCAGCGTCTGAATGATTCCGTAGACCGCCATCAAGTAGATGAACTGATCGCTCCATCCCCACTGGAACAGCGCAATCAGCAGCACCGGCACGGTCACCACCACGGCCCCGACATACGGCACCACCACCGACACGCCGACCAACAGGGCCAGCAGCGCCGCGTAGTTGAGGCCCAGTGCGACGAAAGCGATATAGGTCACGCCGCCACAGATCACGATTTCGATAACCTTGCCGCGAATGTAGTTGGCGATCTGCCGGTTCATTTCCTCGGCGACCCGGGTGATCAGTGCCCGCTCACGCGGCAAATAGCCGCGCACCCACTCGCCGATCATCGCCCGGTCCTTGAGGAAGAAGAACACCAGGATCGGCACCAGCACCAGATAGATCATGATGTTCACCAGCAGCGGCAGGCTCGACAACGAGAACGTCAGCGCCCACTGGCCAAACTTGCCGATCTCGCCTCGCGCCGCTTCGATGGCTTGCAGCACCTGCTCATCGGAGACCAGATGCGGATAGCGCTCGGGCAGCAACAACAGCAGCGATTGCCACTTGGCGAGCATCCCCGGCAATTCGTTGAACAGCGTGATCAACTGATGCCAGAGCAGCGGCAGCACCACGACGATGAACACCATCAGCACGCCCATGAACAGCGCAAATACCAGACCGACCGCCGCCCCACCGGGCACGCGCAGACGTTCGAGCGTGAGTACCAGCCCCTGCATCAGATACGCCAGCACCATCCCGGCCAGCACCGGCGCAAGCATTCCGCCAAGCGTCAGCACCGCGGTGAAGGCGAGAAACAGCAAAACCGCCAGCACCACGGCTTCTTCATCGGAGAAGTAGCGCTGAATCCAGTCGCGCAACACTTTGAACATCAATTTTCCTTAGGTCATTTACGCGGTCGGTTTCAGGCTTTTTTCAGCCAGTAACGGTAGACACCCGCCTCGTCCTCTTCACGCAGCAGCGTATGACCGGCCAATTTGGCAAAGGTGCGAAAGTCGCGTTGCGAGCCAGCATCCGTGGCAATCACCTTGAGTACTGCGCCACTGGGCAGCTTGTTCAGCTCCATTTTGGCCTTGAGCAACGGCAACGGACAATTCAGGCCACTGGCGTCCAGTTCACAGTCATGGGCTACAGCGTCGGTCATGCGTCACTCCGGATCAGGTAGTCAGGCTGCCTAGAATATCTGGTCGCAAGCCCGGTGTCCGGCTACAGTAAGGTCTTTGTCGACTAAGGCTTTGTGCATGACATTTCTGCGCCCTACCCTGCTGACGCTCGCTTGCCTGCTCGCCTCACCGGGCTTCGCCGACGACCTGCCGTCACTCGGTGACGCCAGCTCTGCCATCGTCTCACCACAACAGGAATATCAACTGGGTCGCGCCTGGCTGGCATTGCTGCGCAGCCAGGTTTCGCAGCTCAACGATCCACAACTCAAGGACTACGTCGAGTCCAGTGTCTATAAGCTGGTGGAAACCAGCCAGGTCAATGACCGACGCCTGGAATTCATCCTGATCAACAGCCCGCAGCTCAACGCCTTTGCGGCACCGGGCGGGATTGTCGGGGTCAACGGCGGCCTGTTCCTCAATGCCCAGACCGAGGGCGAATATGCCTCGGTACTGGCTCACGAACTGGCTCACTTGTCCCAACGCCACTTCGCTCGTGGCGTCGAGGCCTCGCAGCGGATGCAGGTGCCGATGATGGCGGCGCTGCTGGCCGGCATCGTGATCGCCGCTGCCGGCGCGGGCGACGCTGGCATCGCGGCGATTGCCGGCACCCAAGCGGCGGCGATCCAGGAACAACGGCGTTTCTCGCGCCAGAACGAACAGGAAGCCGACCGCATCGGCATTCTCAACCTGGAAAAGGCCGGCTACGATCCGCGCTCGATGCCGACCATGTTCGAGCGTTTGATGCGCCAGTATCGCTTTGATGCCAAACCGCCGGAGTTCCTGCTGACGCACCCGGTCACCGAATCGCGGATCGCCGACACCCGCAACCGCGCCGAGCAGGCAAAACCCGGCGGTATCGAAGACAGCAAGCGCTATCAACTGATCCGCGCGCGGGTGCAGTTGACCTACGAAGAAACGCCGGGCCTTGGTGCCAAGCGCTTTCGCGCGCAACTGGACGATAATCCGAATAACGATGTGGCCCGTTACGGATTGGCGATCGCCCAGATCAAGGGCGGTCAGCTGAACGAGGCACGAGAGAATCTCAAGCAACTGCTGGCCAAATCGCCGAACGAGATCATCTACAACCTGGCGCAGATCGATCTGGACATCACCAACAACAAGCTGGCCGATGCCCAGTCCCGGGTTGACCGGATGCTCAGTCAGTACCCGGGCAACTATCCGCTGAACCAGGTACGCGTCGATCTGCTGCTGAAACAAAACCGTACCGCCGATGCGGAGAAGGCGCTGGAAGGTTTGTTGAAATCGCGTCCGGACGATCCGGACGTGTGGTATCAGGTCGCCGAGACTCGTGGTCTGTCCGGCAACATCATTGGCCTGCATCAGGCGCGTGCCGAATATTTCGCCTTGGTCGGCGATTATCGTCAGGCCATCCAGCAACTGGACTTCGCCAAGCGCAAGGCCGGCAGCAACTTCCCGCTGTCGTCGCGTATCGATGCCCGCCAGCGCGAGCTGATGGAACAGGAGCGCATGGTCAAGGACATGATGGGTTAAACCCGCGCCAAGACAAATTCCGGACACAAAAAAACCGCCTCTTTCGAGGCGGTTTCTTTTACTTCTTCGATAACTGGATCATTCAGCCAGTTTGAAGGTGATGAAGCTGGCACGACCCTGACGCAGAACGCGCATCGACACCGAACGGTTTTTCGGCAGCGCCTTGGCGATCTCGGCGAACTCCTTCGAAGAGCCAATGGCCTGGTTGTTCAGGTGCGTGATGATGTCGCCCGGTTGCAGACCGATCAGCGCCGCAGGACCGTCCTGCACTTCCTTGATCACCACACCGCCCTTCAGGTCATAGGTTTTCTTCTGCTCGGCGCTCAGTTCGGCAACCGAAACACCCAGACGATTGCTGTTGGTCTCGGCACCGGATTTCGGCAGGGCATCCAGTTCCTTGTCTTCATCAGGAATGGCGCCGACAGTCAGCTCGATATTCTTGCGTTTGCCGTCACGAATCACTTCGAGATTGGCTTTGGCGCCGGCCTTCAACGCACCCACCAGATGTGGCAGGTCAGCGGACATGACGATCGGTTGACCGTTCATGCTCAGGATCACGTCACCCACTTGCAGGCCGCCCTTGGCAGCCGGGCCGTCATCCTGAATCTGTGCAACCAGCGCACCGGCCGGTTTGTCCAGACCGAACGACTCGGCCAGATCCTTGTTCACTTCCTGGATGACGACGCCCAACCAGCCACGACTGACCTTGCCACCGCTTTTCAGCTGGTTGGAAACGTCCATGGCCACGTCGATCGGAATGGCGAACGACACGCCCATGAAGCCACCGGAACGGGTGTAGATCTGCGAGTTGATCCCGACCACTTCACCGTTCAGGTTGAACAGCGGGCCACCGGAGTTACCCGGGTTGATCGGCACGTCGGTCTGGATGAAAGGCACGTAGTTTTCATTCGGCAGGCTGCGGCCGACGGCACTGACGATGCCCTGGGTTACGGTGTGGTCAAAGCCGAATGGCGAACCGATTGCCACGACCCACTGGCCCGCCTTCAGGTCCTGGGATTTGCCAAGCTTCAGCACTGGCAGATCCTTGCCTTCGATCTTCAGCAGCGCGACGTCGGAACGTGGGTCGGTGCCGATCAGCTTGGCTTTCATTTCACTGCGATCAGCCAGACGCACGAGGATTTCGTCGGCATCGGCGATCACGTGGTTGTTGGTCAGAATGTAGCCATCCGGCGAAATGATGAAGCCCGAACCCAACGATTGCGCCTCACGCTGGCGATCACCACGCGGAGAACGCTGTTGTGGCGGCATGCCGCGTTCGAAGAACTCGCGCAGCATCGGTGGCAAGCCTTCAAGGTCAGGCATCTGCTGGTTAACTTTGCGATCCGGCAGCTTTTGTGTGGTACTGATGTTCACCACCGCAGGCGAGGCCTGTTCGACCAGTTGGGTGAAATCAGGCAGGCTGGCCGGGCTGACCGCTTCAGCCGCCATGGCTGCAGGAACAGCCTGACCGAGCACCAGCACCGTGGCGAAAATGGAGAGATAAGACTTCAAGCTTGGTATCGACATACAGCTCCCGTTACGACGAGCAGGGTTAAGCGATATGGAGCAAGGAACACCGGAAACCACAGGCCGGCATTTTTGTTCCGGGAACAACAAACAAGGCCAGAGCCGAGAGGCTCTGACCTATAAAAAATTTTCGGGTGTTTTGCAAATGAAAATGCTCAGCAAACATTTCACGTCTCGACGACGAAGTGGAGATAGCTGGAATCAGCTCACTGCTTGCTGGTTGCAGCGCCATCATTGCGCATCGACAGGGCAATCCGTTCGGCGGTTCCGATTGGAATCTCGCCAACCACCGTCACCATCATTTCGCCTTGAGGCGTTGTCAGACGGCGGGATACGGCAACGGTCGGGCCCAGTTGAGTCCGGGTATCGGTGACGGTTGCGCCGTTCAGCGGCTCCAGGAAGACAGAAAATCGTGCAAGACCATCGTCATACATCAGGCTGTTGACCTGGGTCTTGGTTTCCGGATCCTTGTGCGAGGAGCTGCTGGTAAGTTCGAAGCCAGGAGGCAACCAGTCGGAACGCCATACCTGAGCGGTCTTGACCGCAGAAGCCTTGTCGCTGTCGAGGGTGACTGTCTTGCAATCGGAATTGGCTTGCAGATCTTTGTCGGATGGAATTTCAGAGGTATCCAGTCGCGTAAACTGGAATCTCTCGAGTAACTGCCCCTTGTCGTTCAACAGCAGCGACTTGAGCGGCAGACCCGTTTCCTTGTCCAAGTGCAGTTCGAAACCGTAGCGGTGCTGATCACGCGGCGTCAGCGATACGATCACCGCTTCACGCCCGGCCACACGCGACTTGCCAATGACGGCAAGCTCATACCAGTTCTTCAGCTTCTGAGGATCGAGAGGGCGAGCGGCGGAATTGGGAGAATCTCCCAGACCCGCAATCAGGGTGCCGCTAACGCATTGAGTATGCCCATCAATGCGCACGACTTCCTGAGCCGAACCGTCGAGCTGAAGCAAACGCTCGCGAACCTGACCATTCTGGACTCGATGCCAGATGTTGTGGGTAGAAAAGCTACCGTTACGCTCGTAAACGAATGTGCCGTGAAAGCTTTGCTGCTGCTCGGCCTGGCCCAGGCGGGTCAACCAGTCCTGAGCCTCGTCGGCGTGGGCTGGAACAATGAACCAGCCGCTGAGCAGAAGCGAAAGTAGAGGTATGGCGCGCATGATCCCCCTTAACGGTTTTCCAGGCTTGCTGCACGTGCATAAGGCAGCGCGCTCTCGGTGCCTTTCAAGGCAGCCTGTTGAGCGTGTTGACGCAGGTAACCTGGCAGACGCTGATCGTGCCAGCCTGGCTGACCTTGCAATACGCCATTGGCCATTGGGCCAGTAGCTTCCGAACTCTCACTATAACCTGCCAATACCGCCGGGCCTTTGACCTGAGGAGTGGCCAACACTGGCTGATTGGATTGCTGAGCGAGTTCGACGCCGGCGATTTCGTCCTGGTTGTACAGGCGAACACCCGCCAGAACGGCAACAGTCACCGAAGCGGCTACGGCCAGACGACCGAGGCTGCGCCATGGGCCACGAGACACTTTGGCAGGAGTCGCTTCATCTTCCAGTGCAGCAGAAACCGCCGCAGCGAGATCCAGACGTGGAAGCAACAGATCCTTGTGCATGGCTGCCCGAGCGATCTGGTAACGAGCCCAGGTTTCACGGGTTTCAACATCGTCCAGCGCATTGAGCACTCGACGCAGTTCCAGTTCGTCCGCTTCGTTATCCATCACTGCGGACAGCGATTCCTGCAGGGCTTCACGACTCATGGCGTTCCTCTCTTGGCTGTCGCCGCTGTCTTTAGTTTTCCTGCAGCAACGGCTGCAGGGCTTTATCGATGGCCTCCCGGGCGCGGAAAATCCGGGAGCGCACGGTACCAACCGGACATTGCATGACGCTCGCGATGTCCTCGTAACTCAGACCATCGAATTCGCGCAAAGTTAACGCCGTGCGCAAATCCTCTGGCAATTGCTGAATGGTTCGATGGACGGTGCCTTCGATCTCATCCCGCAGCAATGCCCGCTCTGGAGACTCGAGATCTTTCAGGCCGTGATCGCCATCATAGAACTCTGCGTCCTCGGAACTTACATCGCTATCCGGCGGCCGACGGCCGCGTGAAACCAGATAGTTCTTCGCCGTGTTAATGGCGATGCGGTACAGCCACGTATAAAACGCACTGTCGCCGCGGAAATTTCCAAGCGCTCGATACGCCTTGATAAAGGCTTCTTGTGCGACGTCCTGGGCTTCATGGGTGTCGTGCACAAAACGCACGATCAACCCGAGAATTTTGTGCTGATACTTCAGCACCAGCAGATCGAAAGCTCGCTTGTCGCCACGCTGAACGCGTTCGACCAGCTGCTGATCCTCTTCCTGGGTTAGCATGAACACTCCTCGATAAACTCGAAGGAGGCTTGCATGACCAAACGACCGGACTTGCAAACATAGACTCGGGCTTTTCGCAAAAGTTCTCCCCCTCCAAGCAAGTTTCCTGCGGGCTCTGATTTGGCACGCACGAAAAACGCAGCGCGGGATGAACCGGCTGCGCGAATAATCTTGTCATCGGCTCGCCGGCAAGAACCCAACCGCAGGTTCCGCATTGAAGCCGACACTGTCCCTTGTTTCGGGCAACTGTCTATTGATCTTGGGCCTTTGGCAAAAGTTCCAAATATTTATAGACGTGCCGCGCCGACATTGTGCAACCGTGAGCTGAAAAAGCGTGTTTCATCTGCGATACAGTCGCTTTTTCCTAAAACCGATGAAAAAACTTCCCGACAAAGCGTCCGTATTTTTTCGTCACGGTAGTTTCACAATGCCATATCGGCCCGACTATTGTGCCGCCCAACCCCTCTATATACTAGTGGGCTGTGTGGCTGTCTCGACTCGCCCATCCGCCTGTCCTGCGCCAACCCCGACCCGGGTCGCTTTGAGCGGAATCCTGAAATGAGCCAACAGTTTCAACACGATGTTCTGGTGATTGGCAGCGGCGCTGCCGGTCTGAGTCTGGCGCTGACCCTGCCCGGTCATTTGCGCATCGCCGTATTGAGCAAAGGCGACCTCGCCAACGGCTCGACCTATTGGGCCCAGGGTGGCGTCGCGGCCGTACTGGACGACACCGACACCATCGAATCCCATGTCGATGACACCCTGAATGCCGGCGGCGGCCTCTGCCATGAAGACGCGGTGCGTTTCACCGTGGAGCACAGTAAAGAAGCGATCCAGTGGCTGATCTATCAGGGCGTACCCTTCACTCGCGACGATCAGTCCGGGACTGAAGACGGCGGCTTCGAATTTCACCTCACCCGCGAAGGCGGCCACAGCCATCGCCGCATCATCCACGCCGCCGACGCCACCGGCGCCGCGATTTTCACGACCCTGCTGGCCCAGGCCAAAGAACGCCCGAACATCGAGTTGCTCGAACAGCGCGTAGCAGTCGATCTGATTACCGAGCGCCGGCTGGGGCTGGAGGGCGAACGTTGCCTGGGCGCCTACGTGCTCAACCGCAAAACCGGCGAAGTCGATACCTTCGGCGCACGCTTCGTGATCCTGGCGTCCGGCGGCGCCGCCAAAGTCTATCTATATACAAGCAACCCCGACGGAGCCTGCGGTGATGGCATCGCCATGGCCTGGCGTTCGGGTTGCCGGGTGGCGAACCTGGAGTTCAACCAGTTCCACCCCACCTGCCTCTATCATCCGCAAGCCAAGAGTTTCCTGGTAACCGAGGCCCTGCGCGGCGAAGGGGCTCATTTGAAGTTGCCGAACGGCGAGCGCTTCATGCAGCGCTTCGACTCACGTGCAGAACTGGCGCCACGGGACATCGTCGCCCGCGCCATTGACCACGAGATGAAGCGCCTGGGTGTCGATTGCGTCTACCTCGACATCAGCCACAAGCCGGAAGCTTTCATCAAATCGCACTTCCCGACCGTCTACGAGCGCTGCCTCGGCTTCGGCATCGACATCACCAAACAACCGATCCCGGTCGTGCCGGCGGCGCATTACACCTGCGGCGGCGTGATGGTCGATCAACAGGGCCGCACCGACGTCCCCGGTCTGTACGCCATCGGCGAAACCAGCTTCACCGGCCTGCACGGCGCCAACCGCATGGCCAGCAACTCGCTGCTCGAATGCTTCGTCTACGCCCGATCGGCAGCGGCGGACATTCTCGAGCAACTGCCCGACGTCGCCATCCCGCACGCCCTGCCCGCCTGGGACGCCAGCCAGGTGACCGACTCCGACGAAGACGTGATCATCGCCCACAACTGGGACGAATTGCGGCGCTTCATGTGGGACTACGTGGGCATCGTGCGTACCAACAAGCGCTTGCAACGGGCTCAGCATCGGGTGCGTCTGCTGCTGGACGAAATCGACGAGTTCTACAGCAACTATAAAGTCAGTCGCGATCTGATCGAGCTGCGCAACCTGGCGCAAGTGGCGGAACTGATGATCCGTTCCGCCATGGAACGCAAGGAAAGCCGAGGCCTGCATTACACCCTCGACTATCCGGACCTGCTGCCCGAAGCACTCGACACTATTCTGGTGCCGCCCACCTACGCCGGCTGAACTTCAGGCGAACCCGCAGGCGCCGGTGCAGATCCGCCGCCTGCGCATCCCGCGGCACGCAGATCGATCTGACTCGCCGCTCACCACGCAATCGAAAGCGCAGCACCACGATCAGCGGCAGCGCCAGGCTGTCCGGGCGCAATTGCACCGCCTGCCAGCCATCGGCCCGATTCCACAATTGCCAGCCATCGACGTCACGACGCAATCCGCAAAATGCCTTGGGATGACTCAGCAGAATCTGCCGCGGCAACACCCGCGCAGCATGGCCGAGACACGCGAAAGCCCCGAGCAACCCAGCCCAGAATGGAATCGATAACAGAAACAGAGAACCCAGCGCGAATGCCTGGGCCAACAGATACGCCGCCAGCAACTGCCGTGAGGCATGCCAGCGGCATTCAAACGTGTTACTTGGGCTGGACACGATCCAGAATCATGCGAACCATGCGTTGCAGCTCGGGATCTTCCGATTCGCTGCGCTCCATGAACCAGCCGAACATGTCCTGATCCTCGCACTCAAGCAGGCGGACATACAGCGCGCGATCCACCTCGTTCAGATTGGCGTAGACCTCTTTCACGAACGGCACCAGCAACACGTCGAGTTCCAGCATGCCGCGACGGCTGTGCCAAAAGAGGCGATTCAGTTCAACTTGTTCGACCATGGAGCCCTCCTCAAATAGGCCGCAAGTATACAGGCCCGAAGCGGCCCGAACAGTCGGCTTTGGTCGGGCACCATCGATCCTTTATGAACTACCCATTTCAACACCGCCCCCTTATGATGTGCCCCAGTCTATTTACCCTGCGATGACCCATGGCCGATTCTGCTTTTTTCTGCACCCTGTCTCATGAAGGCGTTCTCGCGGTTCGCGGCGCGGATGCCGGCAAATTCCTGCAAGGCCAGCTGACCTGCAACATCAATTATCTGAGCGAAACCCAGGCCAGCCTCGGCGCCCGCTGCACGCAGAAAGGCCGGATGCAGTCGAGTTTCCGCATCGTGCTGGAAGGCGACGGCGTGCTGCTGGCGATGGCCGGCGAGCTGCTGGAGCCGCAACTGGCGGACCTGAAAAAGTACGCAGTGTTCTCCAAATCGAAACTGACCGACGAAAGCGCCTCCTGGGTGCGCTTCGGCCTCGATGATGGCGATGCGGTCCTGAGCAGTCTGGGCCTGGAACTGCCGGCAGACACCGACAGCGTGGCCCGCAACGAAGGGCTGATCGCTATTCGCGTCTCCCCTAATCGTGCCGAACTCTGGGTGCCCGCCGATCAGGCCGACACCATCAAAGGCAAGCTGTCCGCGCAATTGACCGAAGCCGAACTCAATCAATGGCTGCTGGGCCAGATCCGCGCCGGCATCGGTCAGGTCATGCCGAGCACCCGCGAGCTGTTCATCCCGCAGATGCTCAATCTGCAGGCCGTCGGCGGTGTGAGTTTCAAGAAAGGCTGCTACACCGGCCAGGAAATCGTCGCGCGCATGCAGTACCTGGGCAAACTCAAGCGTCGCCTGTACCGCGTGCAACTGGACGCCGCTGAGCTGCCGGAGCCCGGCACCCCGCTGTTCGCCCCGAGCCACGGCAGTTCGATCGGCGAAGTGGTGCTGGCCGCCCGTACCGAAAAGAATATTGAACTGCTGGCGGTGTTGCAGGCCGAAGCTGCCGAAGCGGGCGACTTGCATCTGGGCTCGGCCGAAGGTCCGGCGCTGCACTTGCTCGACCTGCCATACGAACTGGATCGCGACCGCGAAATCCAGCGTTGATCGCAGCATTTGTTGCAACACCCTAGAGAAACGACATGAGTGAGCTGGCGGATAAGGTCCAACAGGATTTGGTTGAGGCCATCGATAACGATGACCTGGTTCTGCCAACGTTACCGGAAGTGGCCCTGCAGATTCGCAAGGCCGCCGAAGACCCGGACATCAGCGTCAGCGACCTGAGCAAAGTGATTGGCCGCGACACGGCGCTGTCGGCGCGTCTGATCAAAGTGGTCAATAGCCCGCTGCTGCGCGCCACCCAGGAAGTCACCGACCTGCACACCGCCATCACCCGGCTCGGCGTCAACTACAGCAGCAACCTGGCGATCGGTCTGGTGATGGAGCAGATCTTCCACGCCCGCTCCGACGTGGTCGAACAGAAAATGCGCGAAGTCTGGCGCAAGAGCCTGGAGATCGCCGGCGTCAGCTACGCCCTCTGCCGCCGTTACACCCAGCTCAAGCCCGATCAGGCTGCGCTCGGTGGACTGGTTCATCAGATCGGCGTATTGCCGATCCTGACCTACGCCGAAGACCACTACGAATTGCTGTCCGACCCGGTCAGCCTCAATCATGTGATCGACCACATTCACCCGTTGCTCGGCGACAAGCTGCTGCGGGTCTGGGAGTTTCCGGAGCGCCTGGTGGAGCTGCCGGGGCTGTATCAGGACCTCAAGCGCGAATCGCAGCACATCGATTACGTCGACATCGTGCAAGTGGCCAGCCTGTATTGCCACAAGGACACCGACCATCCGCTGGCCCGCATCGATCCGTTCAGCGTGCCGGCGTTCCGCAAGCTTGGTATCGATCCGGAAAACAAGGCGCTGTGCGCCGATCTGGAAGAATCGCGGTCGATGTTCTACTGATCAACCGGCGACAAAACTCACCCGTACCTTCAAACCCGCCTGTTCACCATCGTGCAGACTGATCTGCGCCAGATGCGCGCGGCAGATCTCCCCGACAATCGCCAGCCCCAGCCCGGAACCAGCGACCTGCTGGTTGCGCCGGTAAAAACGTTCGAACACCCGATCCCGCTCTTCCAGCGGAATGCCCGGCCCATCGTCTTCAACCTCCAGCACCGCGGGCGCGGTGACCCGCAGAATCACGTTGCCGCCCGGCGGCGTGTGCGCCAGTGCGTTGTCCACCAGATTGCTCAGCAGTTCGTTGAGCAATGTCGGCTCGCCGCGCAGCCACACCGGCTCGTCCGCTTCCAGCGCCAACGCCACGCCACGCGCGTGGGCCAACGGCGCCATGGCCATGCCCAGCTCACGGGCCAACTGACTCAGATCGAGCAACTGTGCACCGCCCTCGGCAATCGCCCGGGCGCCGTTTTCCACCCGGGCCAGCGACAGCAATTGATTGGCCAGATGGGTCAGGCGATCCGTGCTTTGTGCCGAGGATTCCAGCGTTTCGCGCCAGGTCTGCGGCTCGTTCGAGCGCAAGCCCAGTTCAAGCCGCGCCTTGAGCGCTGCCAGTGGGGTGCGCAGTTCATGGGCCGCATCGGCGATGAATTGCGCCTGCCGCTCGAATTGCCCGCGCAGGCGTTCGGTAAAGTGATTGAGCGCACGCACCAGCGGCGACAACTCATGCTGGACTTCCACCAGCGGCAACGGACGCAAGTCGTCAGGCTGGCGCTCTTCCACTGCCGTGCGCAGACGTTCGATCGGCCGTAGCGCAGCACTCACCGCAAACCACACCAGCAACAACGCGCCAATCGCCAGCATCCCGAGCCGCAGCAAGGTGTCGGCCGCCAGGCTGCGGGCCATGCTGACGCGCGCCTCATCGGTTTCGGCAACGCGGATTTCAGCCATGCCGTTCATGTTCGGCTCGCTGACCGCTTTGAGCAGGCTCACCACACGCACGTTCTGCCCCTGATATTTCGCGTCGTAAAACCGCGCCAGGGCGGGATAGCTGTCGGTTCTCGGCGTGCCCGGCGGCGGGCCCGGCAGGTTTTCATAACCGGAAATCAACTTCTGGTTGATGTCGTTGACCTGGTAATAGATGCGCCCTGCACTGTCGTAAGCGAAGGTGTCGAGCGCCACGTAAGGCACGTCGGCACTGAGGCTGCCATCGCGCTGCGACAGACCGGCGGCGATAGTTCGCGCCGAGGCCAGCAGCGTGCGGTCGTAGGCGGTGTCGGCAGCTTCGCGACCGTTCCAGTACGCACTCAATCCGCTGGCGAGCATCAACACCACCAGCAGCAGTGCGAGGTTCCACAGCAACCGCCAGCGCAGGCTGCTGGGCTTATGCATCGCGGCTTTCCAGCAAATAGCCCAGACCGCGGAACGTCACGATGGCCACCGAATGGCCGTCGAGCTTCTTGCGCAGGCGGTGCACGTAGATTTCGATGGCATCGGGGCTGGCCTCTTCGTCGAGACCGAACACCTGCGCAGCCAGTTGCTCCTTGCTCATCACTCGACCCGGACGGGCGATCAGCGCTTCGAGCACCGCTTGTTCGCGAGAAGTCAGTGTCAGCAATTCATCGCCGAGGGTGAAGCGCCGGGTGTCGAGGTCATAGGCCAGCACACCGCAGCGCTGCTGGCGTTCGCCACCAAGCACACTGCGGCGCAGCAACGCCTTGACCCGTGCTTCGAGCTCGGTGAGTTCGAACGGTTTGGCCAGATAATCGTCGGCCCCAAGATTGAGCCCATGGACCCGATCCTTGACGTCGCTGCGAGCGGTCAGCATCAGCACCGGCAGGTTCTTGCCCCGGGCCCGCAGGCGCGCCAGCACTTCAAAACCGTCCATGCGCGGCAGGCCGACATCAAGGATCGCCACCGCGTATTCCTCGCTGCCCAGGGCCAGGTCAGCGGCCACGCCATCGTGCAAGACATCCACGGTCAGACCGGTGCTCTTGAGCGCTTGGGCGACGCTTTCGGCCAGCGGCAAATGGTCTTCAACGAGCAGGACACGCATGGATCTCTACCTCATTCAGGGATGGCCGACGCCATTCTTTGCGGCGGAGTTTACAGCCGCAACCGCCACTGTGAAGCCTGAAAACACGCGAAAGAATACTGAAAGGTTAGCGAAAGGTTGGGCCGTTAGAGTCGCTTCACCGAAGGTCCCGACTGCCGACCTTCGCCGTTTTGTCTGTCCATACACCGTAGCTTCAAAACGTAGCTCTCGAAAAACGCCTCGATGCGTTTTCGCCAATAAGAACAATAACGAGGTACTGCACCATGCTGTCCACACAGCTTCAGGTTGACCCGTTTCATTCTTCCTCTCGAATTTCCCCGTTTTCGCTTGTCAGCGCCGTCGTCGGCTGCGCGGCGTTCAACCCGTCCGGGTCTGAGCCTGTTAGCCTGCGCGCGCGAAACCGCCGCACCTGAAACATCCCCAAAAACAACAACTCCCGTGGAGACACTCATGAACCGATCCCTGCGCCGTTTCGCCCTCGCTGCCGGTTGCGTGCTGTTCGCCGGCCAACTGATGGCCGAACCGAAACGCCCCGAATGCATTGCCCCCGCCTCCCCCGGCGGCGGTTTCGACCTGACCTGCAAACTGGCGCAAAGCGCGCTGGTCAACGAAAAACTGCTGACCAAACCGATGCGCGTGACTTACATGCCCGGCGGCGTCGGCGCGGTGGCGTACAACGCCGTTGTGGCGCAGCGTCCGGCCGATGCCGGCACGCTGGTGGCGTGGTCCAGCGGCTCGCTGCTGAACCTGGCCCAGGGCAAGTTCGGTCGGTTCGATGAAACCAACGTGCGCTGGCTGGCGGCGGTCGGCACCAGCTACGGCGCCATCGCGGTGAAAAGCGATTCGCCCTACAAAACCCTTGATGATCTCGTGCAGGCGCTGAAGAAAGATCCGAGTTCCGTGGTCATTGGCTCCGGCGGTACCGTCGGCAGCCAGGACTGGATGCAGACTGCACTGATCGCCAAAGCCGCCGGGATCAACCCGCGCGACCTGCGCTACGTCGCCCTCGAAGGGGGCGGCGAGATCGCCACCGCCCTGCTCGGCGGTCATATCCAGGTCGGCAGTACCGACATTTCCGACTCCATGCCGCATATCCAGAGCGGCGACATGCGCCTGCTGGCCGTGTTTGCCGAGAAACGCCTGGACGAGCCGGAAATGAAGGACATTCCTACCGCGCGCGAGCAAGGCTACGACATCGTCTGGCCGGTGGTGCGCGGTTTCTACCTCGGGCCAAAAGTCAGCGATGAAGACTACGCCTGGTGGAAAGACTCCTTCGACAAACTGCTGGCCTCCGACGACTTCGCCAAGCTGCGCGATCAGCGTGAACTGTTCCCGTTCGCCATGACCGGTCCCGAGCTGGACACCTACGTCAAGAAGCAAGTGGCGGACTACAAGGTGCTGGCCAAAGAGTTCGGCCTGATTCAGTGATCGTCTCTGTCTAGCGTCCATGGCCCTCTCACCGGGGCCATGGCAGGAGTTCCCTCATGCTTATTCAACGCATTTTTGCCTCGGTGCTGTTGCTGGCCTGTGCCGGCCTGGCACTGATGGCGTGGCCGTATCAGGCGGCTTTTTCCTACGAACCGGTGGGCCCTCGGGCGTTTCCATTGCTGATGCTCGGCCTGATGGGCCTGGCGCTGCTGTACATGGTGTTCCGCCCGGCGCCGATCAAACACAGCGAGGACGAACCGCCGCTGGATCGCGAAACCCTGACCAAGATCGCGATCTGCGTCGCCCTGCTGCTGGTGTTCGCCGGTTTGTTCGAACCGCTGGGCTTCATCCTCAGCAGCATTCTGATCGGCATCCCGATGGCGCGCCTGTATGGCGGGCGCTGGGTGCCCAGCGTCATTGTCACGACGCTGATGGCGATTGGTTTGTACGTGTTGTTCGACCGCGTGATGGACGTACCGCTGCCCCTCGGCCTGCTCGACGTTCTGGAGAACTGATATGGATACTCTCGGTTATTTGGGTCAGGGCTTCGGCGTCGCGCTGAGTCCATACAACCTGGTCACGGCCCTGACCGGCACGTTGATCGGCACCGTGGTCGGCTTGTTGCCGGGCCTGGGCCCGATCAATGGCGTGGCGTTGCTGATCCCGATTGCATTCGCCCTCGGGCTGCCGCCGGAATCGGCACTGATCCTGCTGGCAGCGGTTTATCTGGGTTGCGAATACGGCGGCCGGATCAGCTCGATCCTGCTGAACATTCCGGGCGAAGCCTCCACCGTAATGACTACCCTCGACGGTTACCCGATGGCCCGCAAAGGCCTGGCTGGCGTGGCGCTGTCGTTGTCGGCATGGAGTTCGTTCATCGGCGCCTTCATCGCCACCTGCGGCATGGTGCTGTTCGCCCCGCTGCTGGCGAAATGGGCGATTGCCTTCGGTCCGGCGGAATACTTCGTGTTGATGGTGTTCGCGATTGTCTGTCTCGGCGGCATGGCCGGTGACCGACCGCTGAAGACTTTCATTGCGGCGTTGATCGGCCTGTTCCTGTCCAGCGTCGGCATCGACGCCAACAGCGGCGTTTACCGTTTCACCGGCGACAACATTCACCTGACTGACGGCATTCAGTTCGTGGTGCTGGTACTGGGCCTGTTCTCGGTCAGCGAAATCCTCCTGCTGCTGGAAAAAACCCATCGCGGCCAGGAAGCGGTGAAAGCCACCGGGCGGATGATGTTCAACTTCAAGGAAGCGGCGTCGGTGTTCGTGGTGAACATCCGTTGCGGCCTGCTCGGTTTCATCATGGGCGTGTTGCCGGGTGCCGGTGCGACCCTCGCCAGCGCCGTGGCCTACATGACCGAGAAACGCATCGCCGGCGCCAGCGGCAAGTTTGGCCAGGGCGACGCCCGCGGCCTCGCCGCACCGGAAACCGCCATCGGTGCCTCCGCTTGCGGCGCGCTGGTGCCGATGCTGACCCTCGGCGTTCCGGGTTCGGGCACCACGGCGGTGATGATCGGCGCCCTGTCGCTGTACAACATCACTCCCGGCCCGCTGCTGTTCCAGCAACAACCGGACATCGTCTGGGGCCTGATCGCCTCGCTGTTCATCGCCAACATCATGCTGGTGATCCTGAACATCCCGATGATCCGCATCTTCACCCGTATCCTCGCCGTGCCGAACTGGGCTCTGGTGCCGGTGATCGCGATCATCACCGGGATCGGTGTGTACGCCGTACACGCGACCACATTCGACCTGTTCCTGATGGTCGGCATCGGCATCTTCGGCTACATCCTGCGCAAACTGGACTTCCCGCTGTCGCCAGTGCTGCTGGGGTTCATCCTCGGCGGGCTGATGGAGCAGAACCTGCGCCGGGCGCTGTCGATTTCCAACGGTGCGCTGGAAATCCTCTGGTCGAGCCCGATCACCTTCGGCGTCTGGGTGTTGACTGCCATCATGTTGCTGATGCCGCTGCTGCGCATCTGGCGCAAACGCTCGGCCGCGCAACGCGCCGTTGCCGATGTCTGATCGGCTCTCCCTCAAAACCTGGTGGGGAACCCCGCTGGTCGGTCTGCTTGGCGGTTACATCGCCAGCCAGATCGGCTGGCCGCTGCCGTGGATGGTCGGCTCGTTGCTGGCGATCATCCTGGTGCGCTGCCTGACCCCTTGGCAATTGACCGAAATCCCTGGCGGCCGCAAGTGCGGCCAGTGGATCGTCGGGATCGGCATCGGCCTGCATTTCACCCCGCTGGTGATGGAACAGGTGCTCGGCCACTTCGGCCTGATCTTCTTCGGCGCGCTGGTCACCAGCCTCTCGGCGGTGGTCGGCGTGTGGCTGATGCGCCGCACCGGCGAGGATCGCGCCACAGCGTTTTTCTCCAGCATGCCCGGCGGCTCCGGGGAGATGGTCAACCTCGGCGCCCGCAACGGCGCGCTGCTCAGCCATGTCGCGGCCGGGCAGAGTCTGCGGGTGTTGGTGGTGGTGTTGTGTGTTCCGGCGGCGTTCAAGTATCTGCTGGGTGACGGCACCCCGATTTCACACGCCGGCAGCGTCGATTGGCGCTGGCTGGCGATTCTTTTTCCGGCGGGCGGCCTGCTCGCCTGGCTCTGGCAACGTCTGCGTCAACCCAACCCTTGGCTGTTCGGCCCGCTGCTGGTCAGCGCGGCAGTGAGCATCGGCTGGGATCTGCACATCGGCCTGCCCAATGGCGGCAGTCAGATCGGCCAGTGGCTGATCGGCAGCGGTCTGGGCTGTCACTTCAACCGCCAGTTCTTCCGCCGCGCACCATCGTTCATGGGACGCACGTTGATCGGCACGGCGCTGACCATGTTGATCGCGACACTGGCGGCGTTGGGATTGAGTGCGCTGACCCATCTGGATCTACGATCGCTGACCCTGGGCATGATGCCCGGCGGGATCGCCGAGATGAGTCTGACGGCGGAAACCCTGCAACTGTCGGTGCCGCTGGTGACGGCGATGCAGGTGATGCGGTTGTTGTTCGTGCTGTTTCTGGCGGAACCGTTGTTCAAATACTGGAACCGTAATCCCGAAACCTGAGCCGGTGTTTGATCGTTCCCACGCTCTGCGTGGGAATGCAGCCCGGGACGCTCCGCGTCCCAAAGCGGACGCAGAGCGCTCATTGAGGCATTCCCACGCGGACGGTTCGACGCCTCGACGTGGGAACGAAATTAGCCGCCAGCCCTGAACGTCAGACCACCGACGGAAGGCGCCATTCAATCGGCGCTTCGCCATTCTGCTCCAGGAATTTATTGGTGCGGCTGAAATGCCCGCAACCAAGGAAACCGCGATAAGCCGACAGCGGCGACGGGTGCACCGAGGTCAGTACCAGATGTTTGGTGGCATCGATCAGCTTCTGCTTGCTCTGCGCATGGGCGCCCCAGAGCATGAACACCAGATGCGGCTGTTTCTGGCTGACCACTTCAATGATCCGATCCGTGAAGAACTGCCAGCCCTTGTCCTTGTGCGCATTGGCGTTGGCCCGCTCGACGGTCATGGTGGTGTTGAGCATCAGCACACCCTGATCGGCCCAGCTCTGCAGATAGCCGTGATTGGGGATGTCGATGTTCAGGTCGCGCTTCAACTCTTTATAGATGTTGACCAGCGATGGCGGCGCCGGCACGCCCGGTTGCACCGAAAAGCACAAGCCGTGGGCCTGGCCCGGGCCGTGGTACGGATCCTGGCCGAGGATGACCACTTTTACCTTGTCCAGCGGCGTCGAGTTCAACGCGTTGAAGATCATCGGGCCCGGCGGATAGATTTCCTTGCCGGCCGCCCGCTCCTGCTGCAGAAAAGTGCGCAACTCTGCCATGTAGGGCTGGTCGAATTCGGCACGCAGTGCCTCCTTCCAGCTCGGTTCGAGTTTGATACGGTCGTCAGCAGTCATGGTCATACCCGGCAAAAACAATGGGGCGAACCCTAGGAAAGCCGACCACGCTTGTCAATTGATCTGACGCAGATCCGGCACTTTCCCACACAGCGATCATACTGATCGTTCAAATTCCCGATCGAGGTCACGATGAATCTGCACTTCGAAGAACTCACCGGCACCGACGGCGCGCGCATCGGCGTGGCCACGCTGGATGCCGAAAAGTCGCTCAATGCGCTGTCCCTGCCGATGATCCACGCCCTGAGCGACAAACTGAACGCCTGGGCCAAGGATCCGCAAATCGTCTGCGTGCTACTGCGCGGCAACGGCGCCAAGGCCTTCTGCGCCGGCGGCGAAGTCCGCAGCCTGGTGGAAGCCTGCCGGGCCCATCCCGGTGAGGTGCCGCCGCTGGCCGCACAGTTTTTCAACGCTGAATACCGTCTGGACTACAGCCTGCACACCTATCCGAAACCGTTGATCTGCTGGGGCCATGGTTATGTGCTCGGCGGCGGCATGGGCCTGCTGCAAGGCGCGAGCATCCGGATCGTCACGCCGAGCAGTCGACTGGCGATGCCGGAAATCAGCATCGGCCTGTACCCGGATGTCGGCGCCAGTTGGTTTCTGTCGCGGCTGCCGGGCAAGCTCGGTTTGTTCCTTGGCTTGACCGGCGCGCACATGAACGGTCGCGATGCGATCGATCTGGATCTGGCCGACCGTTTCCTGCTCGACGAACAGCAGCAGGAACTGATCGACGGTTTGTTGCAGTTGAACTGGCAGGAACAGACCGCCATGCAGCTCAACAGCCTGCTCAAGGCGTTACAGCAGGAAGCCGTGGCGCAGATGCCTGAGGCGCAATGGCTGCCGCGTCGGCAGCAGATCGATGAATGGCTGGATGTCAGCGACGTGACCTGCGCCTGGAAAGCCATCAGCCTGCATCGCGACAGCAGCGATCTGTTGATTGCCCGTGCCGCGAAAACCATGAGTGAAGGTTCGCCGCTTACCGCGCATCTGGTCTGGGAACAGATCATCCGCGCCCGCCACATGTCGCTGGCCGAAGTCTTTCAGATGGAATACACCCTGAGTCTCAATTGCTGCCGGCATCCGGAGTTCAGCGAAGGAGTTCGGGCGCGGCTGATCGACAAGGATCAAAAACCGCACTGGCACTGGCCGGACATCGCCCGGGTGCCGGACGCGGTGGTCGAGGCGCACTTTCATAAGGTGTGGGAGGGGCGGCATCCGCTGGCGGATCTGTCGCAATACTAAAACCGATCATTGCCCGCGATGGCAGTCTCCTAAGCTCTGTCGCGGGAAGTTTGAGCCCGTTGCGAAACTATCTGCGATCAAACATTCAACTCGTAAAACGCGATTATTTCCTTCATTGCCCGCAACGCCTCCTCATCATTTCTCGGCAAGATGTCCTCTACGTCCCGTAAGGGAGGTAGAGGGTGCAAAAGCTCAGCGAGCTGGTTCGCAGTGTAATTCTTAACAGCTCTCTCTTCTCCTTGAACACTGATGAAGCTGATAGCGGCATCGCCTCCTGAAAAGTGTTCGGAGACACGTATCTTTGGAGACATGCCATAACTCACTACGATGACGAGATCATCCCGTTCACGGTGAAACTGGAGTTGATCAATCGACAGTCCGACCTCCGAAAAGTCTATACCGTCGGTTCCGCCACCGGCATTGACTACCAGATCTCGTCCGAGACCATCATATTTATAAACATCATTGCCCCCGCCACCGGACAAGGTGTCATTGCCCGGCCCACCGTAAAGCACGTCATCGCCTGAACCACCGCCGAGCAGATCATCTCCTTGCATCCCTCTTATTTCACCAGCGCCGCTGAGGGTGTCATTACCGCGACCGCCCACGAGCGGTAGAAAACGGTTGTCTCGAAAAGACTTAACCTGAGTAGCGTACTGAACGGTGATGCCATGATGATAAGTATCGGGGGCAATGCCTAATCGGCTAACGAGATCTTTAAAACTGATGCTCGACCCGTCAGAAAACCTCACCCGTTCAATACCGGAACCACCGATGTCATCCGGATTGGGCAAAACGATTCGTACTTTTTGAGTTCCGCCCCATTCGATATCGAGTGTGGTGTACAACATCTGGGCCCGAGGCGGTTGACGATGAGCGCTACGTGGTGGGGCGGGTGAGAGTTCGATATTTACCGTCTCAACCAACACAGCGCCCTAGGTTAGCTTCAACTTATCTGGTTTCGCCTCTTCCGGAAGAACGACTGTATCAACATCAAGCCCCGCAAACTCTTCATGCCACCCAGAGACTCCAACCTCGGGACGCAAAAAAACAGGATTAAGCACGTCGGCAATAATGGTGGTTGCGCCATCATGCGCTTCAACTATGTAAGTGTCGGGACCGTTTTCGCCGTAAAGCCAATCTTCTCCCGGCCCACTGATCAAATAATCGGCACCCTGTTTGCCCGAAGCCAAATCCGAATAGGAAAAGGTCTGGACAGTATTTCGACCGAACGATCCATTGGTTCGGGCAATCAGCCGGGCCAGCATTTCCGAGCGATCAGCAAGCCACTGCTCAGTGATGAAACCCTCCCCCGTTTCGGGATCGTAAAGCTCCAGTTCGCGTCCGGAAAAACCGTCGGCCCGCTCAATCACGATTTCGCTTAGTTGCTTGAGGGAATTGCGTAACGCGGCGCCGATTGGCGTTGCCTGACTGGCCAACGTTGCCCAGTCCTTGGCACTGCCATACTCGCCAATGGTTCTGGTAACGATGCTTTGCGATTGAGACGGAGAAAGTGCGGAGAAAAATGTGTAGGCATTGGAGGCGAAGGTTTCGTCGGTGGTAGGCGTGGCGGCCGAGTTTCCGTCGTAGGTTCGCCTGAGCATGTCAAAGAAATCATTCAGGTTATATCGCAATATCAAGCTGACAATAGGTGAGATGGGCGTACCTTTCACCACATGCTGAATCAGCGGATTGATGTTGCCACTGGCAAGAGCGATGTTTATCTGTTCGGGCAGGACTGAAAACAGGCTTTCAACCATATTCGACCCGAAGTTTTTAATCACTGCCTGCAATGCAACACTGTATGAGTCCACGGCAAACAGAATATTCTTTAGATCGTCCAGCCTATTGAACTTGGCGAGGTCATGATTACCTTTGATGTGGGAGTCCGGATCACCCGCGGAGATCAATCGCCAGGTTTCATAGGGTCTTTCTCCACCCAGCAGACTAAAGCCGATTGTTCCAGACCATCCCGCATTACGACTGGTAGCTGTATCAATGTCACCAACATCTTCACGAAATAATACTTTACCAATAGCGCTCGCATCGATTGCTGCAATTTGGCTTATGGAGGGCACAGCCCATGGCGCCAAATCATGTTCAACGGACCCTTTTATCAGCGCATTCATGAAATTGACAGCCACCTGATTAGATGACTCTTGCATCTTGAAATCGCTAAACTTTTTATTTAGCCTCAACTCCCCCTGCCGCAGGGTGTAGGCTCGGATCAATGTAGAGTAAGCGCCCACCCCGCCATTCGCATCAATTGCTACATCGAGCCAGAGTTTGGCATTTTTAAAAATACCCATTACGTTCTCATCGAACGCAGAACAATCTAAAATTTTTCACCCAAAATATTTGACAATACGCGGTAAAGTACAGCACAGCTTCGCCCCTCTACCGCCACAGCACGATACTCTTGCCGCTCGACATTGAACTCCATCCCATCACAAACATTTGCAGCCTGCAAAATTGCCGTCTTTTCCAAATCGCTGAATATATAAGTCATATTTACTTCCCTGTAATAATTGAACGTGAAAGATAGTCACTAACAGACTTAAGCGCTTCAGGAGCGCCCCGTAATCCTTCTGTACCCAAATGTATACGGCCATCCCCACCTGTAAAGTCAAAACTATGCAACTCGACCGTACAGTACGCACGCAAACTACCAAACTCCAAATTCTCCAGCTGCTCCTTACTCATTTTCAGAAGATATGCTTTACTCAAACCACTGGCCGAAGCTTTAGATTCTGGCGAATTCAAACCATCACAATTTATCGTCCGTGGTGTTCCATCACGCCGGCGCCAGTCGTGCATAACAAACGTTCGAACAGAGAATTCATTTTTGATACTGGGTGGTGATGCGGTAAGCCAAAGTTCCAGGCCTGGATAATTTTTCAGCTTAACAATCAGTTCATCCGGCCAATTCACATGCCGCCCGCCCATGTTGTGCGGTGCCGTGGTATCCCTTCTTGTGAAAAGCCTGGCGGTAACGTGGAAATGCGTCCAGCTGGTGGGTGGTTCTACCCCAAGAGTTTCATACACAGGAACCAGTTCTTTTCCCGTCCACCAGAATGCCCCATCAAGAAGATCGGCAATACAGGAACCGTCGCTCCTTAAAGTCGATCCAAAATAGAACCCGGGAATCCTTGTACGATCCAGCAGGCTGCCGCCAAGTATCGGGACCTGCTCCATACCCGCCAGCTTCCTGCTGCACGCCCCTTGTTTCTTCTGATAAATCTCGCGCGCTACTGCGGCCTCCTCCCATCGAATACAGAAATCAACGACCCAATAACAGATCGCTAGTAACACTCCATATTTAATTCCCCTTCTGCACTGGCGAAAAACTTCCTTGCGAGACATCTTAAGCATTTCAAATCTCCATTTTAAAATGACCAATCACATCACTTGAAACAACTCACCTCATCAACTCCTTAAACACTCCAAAGTAACCGCTTACTCCTTTAACCACATCGAATTCGCTTGCCTTCAACCTCGCCGCATCCTTCATAGACTCAAAACCAGCGAAAGACGTTAAAACCCTGCACACTGCCGTGGCGATTTCTTCAGCGTCAAAAAAATCAACAAGTATCCCGCTGATTCCATCTTCGATAACTTCCTGCACGGGAGCGGTATTTGAACCTACGACAACACAGCCAGATGCCATTGCTTCCAACAGAGACCAAGACAAAACAAACGGATATGTCAAATACACGTGAGCCTTTGAAAGACTCAGAACCGACCTGTATGTTTGATAAGGCAACTTCCCAACAAAGTGAACATTGGAAATATCAACATCCACCTCGGCGACCATCTTGCTTCGCCAGTTCGGGTATCCAATGGGCATCCGCCCATAACTGACATCATCCCCACCCACTACAATGACCTGCGCGCTCGGGCACTTTTCCTGAATATAGGGAATGGATCTCATAAAACCATGAAAGCCTCGGTAAGGTTCCAGGTTTCTGGCGACATAAGTCAAGATAGGCTGACCTGCTCTTATCACGCGCCCACTCGGCAGCGTTACAGATTCGACCTTTTCTGATTCGGCAAATTGAACAATGCCTTCGTGAATGACGCGGATTTTAGACTGATATGTATTAGGAAAAAGACCGCGCTGCCATTGTGTAGGTGCAATCCCGGCATCACACTGTTCAACATTCAGGAGATGCATCGAATTCAAGACTCAAAGCCTTGAAGTCGCGTCCATCGCACAGGGAAATTCAGGATCAAAACCAGAGTCGGCCCCGTGCGCTCGGTAATAGTACTCACAGAAATGAACTAGCGGCACATCGGGGTAAACATCTTTGACGAATAGCGATTCACCCCACCCAGGATGAGCGAGAACTACATCAGGCCAAAAGCCTGCCTGACTGATCCTCTTCAGTATTCGTTGAACTTGTTGCCCGTCCGAAACAGCTTCTTCATATTTATGCAAATAGTCATGAGCGCCATTAGTCATCTTCCTTGATGGTCGATATCGAAATAACTTTATCCCGGCAATACCTGGCGCTGTATCGCGTCCAATTGCAATGACGCCCAGACGCCTGCGCAATGCTTCCAACGCCACATGACGAAATTGACCGGGAAAATTCTGATGAATGATAAGAAGATTCATATCCGAGCAATATCCCGCGCTTATACACCTCCATGAAATTGAAGTTTTTCAACATCAACATGTGCATACAAACGCTAACAAATGCCCAGAAATAAAACTGTAGGAGGGTTCCGAGAACCTCCTAGGAGATGGTGCGATACACGCATTGCAAAAAAACAGGCACAAAAAAAGCGGCGCTCAATGCGCCGCTTTTTTGCGGGGGGTTACCAGCGGTTGCCGTGCCGGTTGTAATCGCCACGTCCACTGTGACGGTCGTAGTTGCCACGACCCCGGCGGTCATCCCAGCCACCGCGACGGTGGTCGTCCCAGCGTCCGCGATCATGACCGTGCCAGCGACGGTTCTCGTAGTAGCGCGGGGCCGGTTGGTAGTAACGAGGCGCCGAGTAATAGCGTGGAGCCGGTTGGTAATAGCGCGGTGCTGGCTGGTAGTAGCGCGGCGCCGAGTAGTACGTGCTGCCGCCGCTGTAATAAGTGCCACCGCTGTAATACGAAGGTGCCTGCGATGTGTAGACCTCTGAGCTGTAGTAGCCATCTCCGTAGGAATAAGGGACGCATCCGCCAAGGGAAAAAAGCATCACGGTAAACAGAAGAATTCGGCGATACATGGCGGCCTCCTGGACCGCGGGTAGCCACACCAGCGACGCTGGCAGGCGTCAGTCTTTCATTCGGCGACTGACGAAATATCTGACAGCGATTTCGGCATCCGGTGCGTTTCTGCAACAACTTGAAACAAGTGATTGATGAAACCTTGTTCATACAGAAACGCCGTCATTCAGCCGCTGATTAGTGGTGCCCACCGTGGTATCCGCCGCCGTGATAACCCCGTCCGTAGCCGCCGCGATAGCCATGGCCGCCGTAGTAATAGCGAGCGCCACCGTAGTAACGCGGACCGTAATATCCACCGTAGTAATAGGGCGAGTAATAGCCGGGATAGTAGTAGGGCGTGGAGTAAACATCGTAACCGCCGGCGTAGTAGTAACAGCCGGACAGCCCTAGACCGAGCACTGCTCCCAGCAGCACCCGACGCAGCAATCTTGAAATACGCATGGCGGCCTCCTGAAAGACCTGTGACAGCAGTCGGCACAGACCGGCTGACATCAGATTTGACTGGCTGACCGGCAGCGAGTGCCCAACCCTCTCGGGCATCGGATCAGCGGCTATCGCGCTGCATCACGGTGCAAGCGCGCACCAACACAAAGCGTCGCCCGCATCTGCGAACTGAGCCCCTCCACCCACAACCCACATAGCAGACGGCTCGCCGCAACTTGGCACGCCTCTCGCTTTAACAAACCCGTGCAGGAGTCATCACAGGTTCGCGGCACCACAATTTGCAATGGCTGACTAGGGTTCCGGCTCGCATCTGCGAGTGGCTGGTCCGAGAGTTGGCGACCTCCAGTTGAGGTTACACGGCGGGACAAAAGCCCGGGAGACAAGCCACCGTTCGCGGTGCCGCGTTGCCTTCCTGTCCGCCCTCGATCAACTGGAGAAGCCACCATGTCCCGACTACGTTTGCCCGCCCTGCTCGCCGCCGCGTTCGCCGCGTTTATCAGCACTCAATCCCCCGCCGCGCAGAAAGACCACTTCAGCGTCTGCTGGACGATCTACGCCGGCTGGATGCCATGGGAATACGCCGGCAGCCAGGGCATCGTCGACAAATGGGCGAAGAAGTACGGGATCAAGATTGATGTCGTGCAACTCAACGATTACGTCGAGTCGATCAATCAATACACCGCCGGCCAGTTCGATGGCTGCACCATGACCAACATGGATGCCCTCACCATTCCGGCCGCTGGCGGCGTCGACAGCACCGCGCTGATCGTCAGCGACTTTTCCAACGGCAACGACGGCATCGTCCTCAAGGGCGAAGGCAAGAAAGTCGCCGACCTCAAGGGCATGGACGTCAACCTGGTCGAACTGTCGGTCTCGCATTACCTGCTGGCCCGCGCGCTGGACTCGGTCGATCTGACCGAAAAAGACCTGAAAGTGGTCAACACCTCCGACGCCGACATTTCCGCCGCCTTCAACACCGAACAGGTCAACGCCGTCACCACCTGGAACCCGATGCTTTCGGACATCAAGGCCAAACCGGGCGTGACCGAAGTCTTCAACTCCAGCCAGATCCCCGGCGAAATCATGGACATGATGGTGGTCAACAGCGCCACCCTCAAAGACAACCCGGCGCTGGGCAAGGCACTGACCGGTGCCTGGTTCGAAGTGGTCGAGTTGATGAACGCGAAAAACGCTGCGAGCAAAGCCGCGCTGGAGCACATGGCCAAGGCCTCGGGCACCGACCTGGCCGGATTCCAGGCGCAACTGGACACCACCAAACTGTTCGCCACACCGAAAGAAGCCCTGGCGTTTGCCACCAGCAAGCAACTGCCGGAAACCATGCGCAGGGTCGCCGAGTTCTCGTTCCAGCACGGTTTGCTCGGTGAAGGCGCGAAAGACACCAGCGCGGTCGGCATGGCGTTCGCCAACGGCGTGACCAGCGGCGATACCGGCAACCTCAAGCTGCGTTTCGATCCGACCTACGTGCAGATGGCCGCTGACGCCAAGCTGTAAGCCACGGAGGATTTGGCCATGCGCCTGATCAATCGCCACCCGGATCGCCCGAGTCGCCTGTTGCTGGTGATCCTGCCGTTCGCCCTGGTGCTGTTCGCCTATTTTATGGGCTCGGCCGAACGCCTGGCGGACAATCCCAACGACAAGCTGCTGCCCAGTGCGGTGCAGATGACCGATGCGGTGAAACGCCTGGCCTTCAACGCCGACAGCCGCACCGGTGAATACCTGCTCTGGCAAGACACCGCGTCGAGCCTGCGACGCCTGGCCATCGGGCTCGGCATCGCGGCACTGGCCGGGTTATGCCTGGGCATGGCCGCCGGCACCCTGCCGCTGTTCGGCGCACCGTTGTCGCCATTGCTGACGGTGCTGTCGATGGTGCCACCGCTGGCGATTCTGCCGATTCTGTTCATCGTCTTCGGCCTCGGCGAGCTGTCGAAAGTGATGCTGATCGTGATCGGTATCACCCCGGCCCTCGCCCGTGATCTGGAACAACGGGCCCGGGACATCCCCGTCGAACTGCTGATCAAGGCCCAGACCCTCGGCGCCTCGACCTGGACATTGATGCTGCGTGTGGTGCTGCCGCAACTGTTGCCGCGTCTGCTGATCTCGCTGCGGCTGATGCTCGGTTCGGCGTGGCTGTTCCTGATCGCCGCCGAAGCCATCGCCTCCACCGACGGTCTGGGCTACCGGATTTTCCTGGTGCGCCGTTACCTGGCGATGGAGGTGATCCTGCCGTACGTGGTCTGGATCACCCTGCTCGCCTGGCTGATGGATTGGGGCCTCAAATACCTGACCCGTCGGGCATTCCCCTGGTATGAGGGGGCCGCCAAATGAGCTTCATCACGGTGAAAAACGTCTGGCAGCAATACGCCGACCAAGTGGTGCTCGAAGGCTTGAACCTCAACGTCAACGAGGGCGAGTTCTGCACGCTGGTCGGTGCTTCGGGCTGCGGAAAGTCGACCTTCCTGCGCCTGCTGCTGGGGCAGGAAACTGCCAGTCGCGGCGAGATTCTGCTCGACGGTCAGCCACTGGCGCGCGAGCCGGATGCCAGCCGTGGCGTGGTGTTCCAGCGCTACTCGGTGTTCCCGCATCTGAGCGTGCTGGACAACGTCGCCCTCGGCCTCGAACTGCCCCGGGCGCCACTGCTCGGGCGCTTGTTCGGCAGCGCGAAAAAAGACGCCCGCGAACAGGCTTCGGCGCTGCTGCAAAAAGTCGGCCTCGGCCATGCGCTGGACAAGTACCCCGCGCAGCTCTCCGGCGGCATGCAACAGCGGCTGGCGATCGCCCAGGCGCTGATCATGAAACCGCGGGTTTTGCTGCTCGACGAACCGTTCGGCGCGCTCGATCCGGGCATTCGCAAGGACATGCACGCGCTGCTGCTGGAGCTGTGGCGCGAAACGCAACTGACCGTGTTCATGGTCACCCACGACCTGTCCGAAGGCTTCAGCCTCGGCACTCGCCTGCTGGTGTTCGACAAGGTCCGCCTCGACCCGCACGCCCCCGGCGCCTATGGCGCCCGCATCACCTACGACATCCCTTTGAACAGCGACCGTCGCGCCCAACGCGCCGCCGTCGACGCCCTGCCCGCCGCGTTGGCCGGCACGCTTCGTATTGCCTGAGAGGACTGCTCCCATGACTGATTCGACCCAACTGTTTCCACCCTTCGCCGAAGAAACCCTGCCCGGCGGCGGCCACCGCTCCTTCGTCTTGAAGCGCGGGCAACTGCTGCGTCTGACCGACCTGCGCGGTGGGGCCAACGTCAGCCTGACCTTGCTCAACGCCAACGAAAAAACCGAACGCCTGAACCTGCCCGACAGCCTCAAATGCCAACACACCGCCAAGCTCACCACCGGCCATTGCCTGTACTCGGACATGGGCCGCGTGCTGGCGGCAATCACGGCGGATACCTGCGGCTGGAGCGACAGCCTCGGCGGTGTGCTGTGCGCCGAGGAAGTCACGGAAAAATACGGTCAGGGCCGCTATCAGGAACTGCGCAACGGCTTCTTTCGCAACGGCACCGACAACCTGCTGGTGGAACTCGGCAAGTGGGGGCTGGGCCTGTCCGACCTGCTGATGACCCTCAACCTGTTCAGCCGGGTCAACGTCGATGAAGCCGGGCGCTTCCATTTCGTCGAAGGCCATTCGAAGGCCGGCGATTACATCGAGCTGTATGCACCGATGGACACCCTCGTCGTCCTCACTGCCCTGCAACACCCGATGGACCCGTCGCCCGACTACGCGCCAAAACCACTGAAGCTGAGCTGGATGAACGCCGACGCCAGCGTCGCCGAGCACTGCCGTACCTCGCGCCCGGAGAACGAGCGCGGCTTTATCAACACCGACCGTTTGTTCGCCTGAGGATCATCGCCATGTCAGTTGCTATCGCCACTTCGCAAAAACAACCCGACGCTGCGGTGTACCGCGCCACCATCCCGGCCGGCGAACCCTGGCTGATGGAGGTCAAGGCCGGCCAGACCCTGCGCATCCTCGACCTTGAGGGCAACCAGGCGGTCGATACGCTGTTCTACAGCCTCGCCGATCCCCGCGAGCGCTACGACGTGCAACGCACTTTGCGCCGGCAGAACAGCGTATACCTGAGCACCGGCAGCGTTTTGTATTCCAACCTTGGCAAACCGATGCTGACCATCATCGCCGACACCTGCGGCCGCCACGACACCCTCGGCGGCGCCTGCGCGCAAGAGAGCAACACCGTGCGCTACGCCCTGGAAAAACGCTACATGCACAGCTGCCGCGACAACTACCTGCGCGCCTGCGCCCATGACGGTCGGCTGGGCAAAGGTGACATCGGGCCGAACATCAATTTCTTCATGAACGTGCCGGTGACTGCCGAGGGCGGCCTGACCTTCGAAGACGGGATTTCCGCCCCCGGCAAATACGTCGACCTGCGCGCGGAGATGGACGTGATCGTGCTGATCTCCAACTGCCCGCAATTGAACAACCCGTGCAACGCCTACAACCCGACGCCTGCGGAGCTGCTGGTATGGAACTGACATTCGCCCGTCTGCGCCGTTGGCTTTTCGCCCTGTGCCAGGCGCGCTCGGGCCAGTGCCTGAAAAAGTGAAGTGATTTCGCCGTCGGGGACGACCCTGGCGCCTGAACAAAAACGGCGGGACGGCCCGCCTCCCAGTCGAGCCCGCACCCAGCGCGGACTCCGGGGGTTTCTCCATGTTCGAAAAAGTCCTGATTGCCAACCGTGGCGCGATTGCCTGCCGCATTCTGCGCACCTTGCGTGAACTGCACGTCGAAGGCGTCGCGGTGTACTCCGAAGCCGATGCCGCCAGCCTGCACATCCTGCAAGCGGACGAAGCCCACAGCCTCGGTGAAGGCGCAGCGGCCGGCACCTATCTGGCCGTCGAAAAGATCCTCGCCATCGCCAAAGCCACTGGTGCCACAGCGATCCATCCCGGCTACGGCTTCCTCTCGGAAAACGCCGCATTCGCCGAAGCCTGCGCCAACCAGGGCATTGCCTTCATCGGCCCGACTCCGGAACAGCTGCGGGTGTTCGGCCTCAAGCACACCGCCCGCGCGCTGGCCAAACAGCACGGCGTGCCGATGCTCGAAGGCACCGAACTGCTCGACAGCCTCGACGCCGCGCTGATTGCCGGCGCAGAGGTCGGTTATCCGGTGATGCTCAAAAGCACCGCTGGCGGTGGCGGCATCGGCATGCGCGTGTGCCGCAACGCCAGCGAACTGAGCGAGTCGTTCGAGGCGGTGAAGCGCCTCGGCCAGAACAACTTCAGCGATGCCGGAGTGTTCATCGAGAAGTACATCCAGCGTGCACGGCATCTGGAAGTCCAGGTGTTCGGCGATGGCCATGGCGAAGTGATCGCCCTTGGCGTGCGCGACTGCTCGGTGCAGCGACGCAACCAGAAAGTCCTCGAGGAAACCCCGGCGCCGAACCTGCCCGACAGCATGGCGGATGAGCTGTGCGCGGCGGCGATCAAACTGGCCAAAGCGGTGAATTACCGCAGCGCCGGCACCGTCGAATTCGTTTTCGACAGCGATGCGCAGCGCTTCTATTTTCTGGAAGTGAACACCCGGTTGCAGGTAGAGCACGGCGTCACCGAACAGGTGTGGGGCGTTGATCTGGTGCGCTGGATGGTCGAGTTGGCGGCCGGTGACTTGCCGCCGCTGGCCGAGTTATTTGAAGGCCTGAAACCGCAAGGCCACGCGATTCAGGCACGGCTGTATGCGGAGGATCCGGGGCGAGATTTCCAGCCGAGTCCGGGGCTGTTGACCGCTGTGGAGTTTCCTGCGGCCAACGGCATTCAACTGCGCATCGACACCTGGGTCGAGGCCGGTTGCGAGATCCCGCCCTACTTCGATCCGATGATCGCCAAAGTCATCAGCTGGGCGCCGACCCGCGAACAGGCCCGCGCCGATCTGCATCAGGCCCTCGGCGACAGCCTGCTGTACGGCGTGGAAACCAACCGCGACTACTTGCGGCAGATTCTGCTCGATACACCGTTCGCCAGCGGCCAGCCCTGGACCCGTTGCCTGGAAGGTCTGGTGTATCGAGCCAACACCTTTGAAGTGCTGAGCGCCGGCACCCAGACCAGCGTCCAGGACTACCCCGGTCGCCTCGGTTACTGGGCGGTCGGCGTGCCACCCTCGGGGCCGATGGACAGCCGCGCGTTGCGCCTGGGCAATCGCTTGCTGGGCAATGACGAAGGCGCGGCGGCACTGGAAATCACCATGAACGGGCCGCTGCTGCGCTTCAATTGCGACGCGGTGGTGGCGGTGACCGGGGCACCGTTGGCGCTGGCCCTCGACGGCGAAGCGGTGCCGATGAACACCGTGCTGTTGATTGAAGCAGGCAGCCAGTTACATCTCGGCGGTTTGCTCGACGCTGGCGCCCGCAGCTACCTGTGCCTGCGCGGCGGCCTGCAGGTGCCGGATTATCTGGGCAGCAAAAGCACCTTCACCCTCGGTCAGTTCGGCGGTCATGGCGGGCGCGCTCTGCGCGCCGGGGACGTGTTGCACCTAGCCCCACTGAGCGACCGCAGCGTCGGGCAGACCCTGGCCCCGCATCACGTCAGCGAATTGCCCGCCGTGCGCCGGATCCGGGTGATCTACGGCCCCCACGGCGCGCCGGAATATTTCACCGAACACTACATCGACACGTTCTTCGCCACGCAATGGGAAGTGCATTTCAACTCCAGCCGCACCGGCGTGCGCCTGATCGGGCCAAAGCCTGAATGGGTGCGCGCCGACGGCGGTGAAGCCGGGCTGCATCCATCGAACATTCACGACAACCCCTATGCCATCGGTGCGGTGGACTTCACCGGCGACATGCCAGTGATTCTCGGTCCGGACGGCCCGAGCCTTGGCGGTTTCGTGTGCCCGGTGACCGTGATCGAAGCGGATCTCTGGCAGCTCGGGCAACTGAAGGCCGGGGACAGGGTGCAGTTTGAGCCGGTCGATCTCAAGACTGCCCGCGATCTCGCCCTGAAATGGGATGCCTCCGGGAGCTGGCCTGCCAGCGATGAAGTTGACGCGGTGTCTGCTCGGGCCCCATCGCTGGCAAGCCAGCTCCCACATGGCTTGGTTTCGCCTGTGGTTCTGGAGTTGGGTCAGGACGACAAGCGGCTGGTCGGGCGTGTATCCGGCGATACCCATCTGCTGCTGGAAATCGGCGCGCCGGAACTGGATCTGGTCCTGCGCTTTCGCGCCCATGCCCTGATGCAGGCGCTGGAAGGCAAAAACCTGCACGGCGTGATCGACCTGACACCGGGCATTCGTTCGCTGCAGATCCACTACCAGCCCGAACAATTGCCGCTGGCCGATCTGCTCGGCATCGTCGCCGGTGAATGGGATGCGGTGTGCGCCGCCCAGGACTTGCAAGTACCGTCGCGCATCGTCCATCTGCCGCTGTCCTGGGACGATCCGGCCTGCCAGTTGGCGATTGAGAAATACATGACCACCGTGCGCAAGGACGCGCCGTGGTGCCCGAGCAACCTGGAGTTCATTCGCCGCATCAACGACCTGCCCAACCTCGACGAGGTGCAACGCACGGTGTTCGACGCGAGCTATCTGGTGATGGGCCTCGGCGACGTCTACCTCGGTGCGCCGGTCGCCACGCCGCTCGACCCGCGCCATCGGCTGGTGACCACCAAGTACAACCCGGCACGCACCTGGACCGCCGAGAACTCGGTGGGCATCGGCGGCGCCTACATGTGCGTGTACGGCATGGAAGGGCCCGGCGGTTACCAGTTTGTCGGGCGCACCTTGCAGATGTGGAACCGCTATCGCGAAGTCGCCGCGTTCGACGGCAAACCGTGGCTGCTGCGGTTTTTCGATCAGATCCGTTTCTACCCGGTCAGCGCCGAAGAACTGCTGCGCATCCGCCGGGATTTTCCCCTCGGCCGCTTCGAGTTGAACATCGAACACAGCCAGCTCAACCTCGCCGACTACCAGGCTTTTCTGCAACGCGAAGCCGAGAGCATCGACGCTTTCCGGACGCAGCAACAGGGTGCCTTCCAGGCGGAGCGCGAACGTTGGATCGCCAGTGGCCAGGCGCACTTCGACAGCGAAGAAGCCGTGCCGGACAGCAGCGAAGACACACCGCTGACCAGCGGCCAGCAAAGTATCGACAGCCACATTGCCGGCAACCTCTGGCAGGTGCAGGTCGAGGTCGGCAGCCGCGTGGCGGCCGGTGATGTGCTGGTGATTCTGGAGTCGATGAAGATGGAAATCCCCGTGCTCGCGCCCATGGCCGGGGTGGTGCAGGACATTCGCGTGCAGCCGGGATCGGCGGTGCGTGCCGGACAACGGGTCGTGGTGCTGGAACTCGACTGAAACCATTTGCCAAAGGATCAACCCATGAATCTGCAACTCGATGCCCTGCGCCAGGCCTACCGCAATGGCGACACCACACCGCGGCAATTGCTGCTGGCGCTGCGGGACAAAGCGGCGGCGCTGAACCCGGACTACCACCTGTTCATCCACTTGCTCAGCGTCGAAGAACTGGAACCGTATCTGGCCGCCCTCGACGGTCGCGACCTCGACAGCCTGCCGTTGTATGGCGTGCCGTTCGCGATCAAGGACAACATCGACCTCGCCGGCATTCCCACCACCGCCGCGTGCCCGGCGTTCGCCTATGTGCCGGAGCGTTCGGCGACCATCGTCGAGCAACTGCTGGCGCTGGGGGCGATCCCGCTGGGCAAGACCAACCTAGACCAGTTCGCCACCGGCCTCAACGGCAGCCGTTCGCCCTATGGCGCTTGCCCGAACAGCGTGTTGCCGGAGTATCCGTCGGGCGGCTCCAGCGCCGGTTCGTCACTGGCCGTGGCGCTCGGTGTAGCCAGTTTCGCGTTGGGCACCGACACCGCCGGCTCCGGCCGGGTGCCGGCGGCGTTGAACAATCTGGTTGGACTGAAGGCCAGCAAAGGCCTGATCTCCACCGCCGGCGTGCTGCCGGCCTGTCGCACGCTGGACTGCGTCACCACGTTCACCGCAACGGCGCGGGAAGCCAGTCAGCTACTGGCGCTGACCGCGCGCCTCGATCCACGGGACGAATACAGCCGCAGCAATCCGTCATGGAACGACGGCTCCGCGTTCGGTGTGCCTCGGCCGTTTCGCTTCGGTGTACCGCGTGCGCAAGACCTGGAATTTTTCGGCTGTGAGGAAGGCCCGCAGCTGTTCGGCGACGCCATCGACCGTCTGAAAGCTCTGGGCGGTGAAGCGGTCGAACTGGACTTGTCGCCGTTCCTCGAAGCGGCGCGGTTGCTCTATGAAGGGCCGTGGGTGGCCGAGCGCTACAGCGTGGCCGGCGAGTTGATGGAAGAAAATCCCGAAGCAGTGCTGCCGGTGATCCGCGCGGTGCTGGCCAAAGCACCGGCCGTCAGCGGCGTGCAGACGTTCCGTGCGCAATACCGCCTGCAAGCGCTGAAAGCCGTTTGCGATAAAGCGCTGGAAGGACTCGACTGCGTGCTCACGCCTACTATCGGTCGTCCGGTGACGCTGGCGGAACTCGACGCCGAACCGGTGCTGCGCAATTCCGAACTGGGCTACTACACCAACTTCATGAACCTGCTCGATTACGCCGCCGTCGCCGTGCCCAGCGGTTTCATGGCCAACGGGCTGCCGTGGGGTGTGACGCTGTTTGGCCGGGCGTTCACCGATCAGTATCTGCTGGGCGTGGCCGATGCCTTGCAGCGCCAGCAGGATCGTGCGCTGCCGACGCCGAACAACCCGGCGCGCCATGACCGTGCGCGACTGGTGGTCTGCGGTGCGCATCTGGACGGTTTGGCCCTGAACTGGCAGTTGCGGCAACGCGGCGCACGCCTGATCGAGGCCACTTACAGCTCGAAGGACTACAAACTCTATGCCCTGGCCGGTGGCCCGCCGTTGCGCCCCGGCATGCTGCGCGTGGCCGACGGTGGCGTGGCCATCGAGGTGGAAGTCTGGGAATTGCCGAGCCGTGAGCTGGGCTCGTTCCTGACCGGCATCCCGGCGCCGCTGGGCCTGGGCAAGGTGCAACTGGCGGATGGCCGCTGGGAGAGCGGTTTCATCTGCGAACCCTACGGCCTGGAAGGTGCAATCGATATCAGCCACTTGGGTGGGTGGCGCGCGTATCTGCAAACCGGAAACTGATTCGAAAACCGGCCTCCTTTCGTTCCGGGAGGGGGCTGGATGAGCGAGCCATTCTCCAGACACCCCTGCCCGGCTGATCCCCCCGCATTTCAGGCACAAATCCCGCAGTCTTTTCCCCGCCGTGCCACTAGAATGCTGCCCATCGGGTCACTGTCAACGGAATTGCCAATGCCGCTCAGATCTGCGTTTCACTCCCAACGTTCGCTGGTACTGACCCTGATCGCCCTGCTCGGCGCAGGTTTCCTCGCCACCTCGCTGCTCAGCTACTACGCCTCACGGGCGTCGATCCGCGACAACATCGTCAACACCGAACTGCCGCTGACATCCGACACGGTGTACTCGGAAATCCAGAAAGACCTCGTCAGACCGATCCTGATTTCCTCGATGATGTCCCGCGACACCTTCATGCGCGACTGGGTGGTGAACGGCGAGAAAGACAGCGACCAGATGACCCGCTACCTCGACGAGGTCATGACCCACTACGGCGCCTACACCGCGTTCTTCGTGTCCAACAGCACCCACACTTACTACCACGCCAAGGGCGTGCTCAAGCAGGTGAAAATCGACGAGCCGCGCGACGCCTGGTACTTCCGGGTGCGCGACATGAAGGATCCGTACGAGATCAACGTCGACCCGGACCTGGCCAACAAAGACAACATGACCTTCTTCATCAACTACAAGGTCTACGACTACAACAATCGCTTCATCGGCGCCGCTGGCGTGGGGCTGACGGTGGATGCGGTGATCAAGCTGATCGACAAGTACCAGCAGCGCTATCAACGCAGTGTGTACTTCGTCGACACCTTCGGCCGACTGGTGCTGACCGGCGCCGAGGGCGGGCCGGAAAGTGCGCGGGTCGGGAAAAGCCTGACCGACCTCGACAGCATGAAAGGCCTGGTCAGCCAATTGCCCAAACCCCACAGCGGCAGCTATGAATATTCCACCCATGGCCAGGGGCATTTCCTCAACGTGCGGTTCATTCCGGAGCTGAACTGGTACCTGTTTGTCGATAAACGCGAAGACGGCGCGCTGAGCGAAATCCGCCAGTCGCTGTACCTCAACCTGCTGATCTGCCTGCTGGTGACGTTGATCGTGCTGGCCCTGGTCAACCGCTTGATCCGCCGCTATCAGGAAAAAATCCACGCCCAGGCCACCCTCGACAGCCTCACCGAACTGCCCAACCGCCGCGGCTTCGACCTGCTCGCCGTGCAAGCGCTGCACGAAGCGCACCGTGAGCCGAAACCGCTGACCGCGCTGCTGCTGGATCTGGACCACTTCAAGGTTTTGAACGACACCTACGGGCACATGGCCGGCGATCAGGTGCTGATCGGGTTCGCCCGGGACCTGCAAAGTTGCCTGCGGCATTCCGACATCGTCTGCCGTTGGGGCGGTGAGGAATTTATCGTTCTGTTGAAAGACACCGACGGCGAGACCGGTCAGAAGATTGCCGAGAAGATCCGCCAGCACGTCGAACAGCATGAATATGCCTACAACGGTCACAGCCTGAATCTGACGGTCAGCATCGGCGCCACCACCCTGCAACCGGATGACACCTTGCACAGTCTGCTGTCCCGGGCCGATCATGCGATGTACCGGGCCAAACAGACCGGCCGTAACCGCACCTGCGTGGAAATGCCTCACTCGACCTATGCCTGACACTCATGAACAAACCTGACCTCTGCCCGGCCTGCGGCGCGCGCAACGACTGCACCCTGGCCGACCCGCGCACCGCCGACCGTGCCTGCTGGTGCTACGGTGTTTCCATTGACCCGGCAGTGCTCGAAGCCCTGCCGGCGGAACTGCGTGACAAGTCCTGCCTGTGCCCACGCTGCGCTCAGGTCGAGGCGCAACTGCAAGCGGCCAGGCCGTCGATCCCGTAAGATGCGCGGCCCGCTTCCTGCCGATTCCTGATCATGCGCGTCGACCGTTTCCTGAGTAACCTGCCCCGCTACAACCGTAAGCAGGTTCGCCTGTTGCTGGTGGAAAAGCGCGTGCGCATTGACGGAAAAGTCGTCAGCGATCCCCACAGCGAAGTCCTTGAGTTCAGCCGCGTGGAGGTCGACGACGAAGTGCTGCAACCCGGCAAACCGGCGCGCTACTTCATGCTGTACAAACCGCAGGGCTGCGTCAGCGCCACCCGCGATCCCGAGCATCCGACCGTGCTCGACCTGATCCACGAGCCGGACAAAGACGACCTGCACATCGCCGGGCGGCTGGATTTCAACACCACCGGGATGATGTTGATCACCAATGACGGCAACTGGTCGCGGCGCCTGACCCAGCCGCAGACCAAACTGCCGAAGGTCTATTACGTCGAGACCGAACAGGAGATCGGCCCGGAATATGCGATCAAGTTCGCCGAGGGGATCTACTTCGCCTTTGAGGACCTGACCACCCAACCGGCGCAGCTGCAAGTGCTCGGCCCGCGAACTGCGCGGTTGAGCATCGTCGAAGGTCGTTACCATCAGGTGAAGCGCATGTTCGGCCACTTCAACAACAAAGTGCTGCGCCTGCACCGCGAATCCATGGGCCCGCTGCCGCTCGATCACGCGCTAAAACCGGGCGAGTACCGCGCTTTGCGCACCGAAGAGATTCATTTGTTCTAAGCAGCCGACCGCTCAGCAGAAGTTGTCGAACAATTTACCAACGGCACTTGCGCGATCCGGATCCCCCTGCTTGAATCAGGTCGTCGGCCAAATTGTGACCGATGAGTCACACATAACATCCAAGAAACTTTTTGTCGGTAGACAGCCCTCAAGGGCTGCGCCTCAGCCGGCAGACTGCCCGCCAATAACAACACCCGTCGACCTGCCGTACCGGATCGACATGGGCCACAAAATTCCAGGCATATGCCTACCTGTCACAAAGCTCGTGCAATCTCATTTGCGCGCATACCCGCTTGCTTGCCAGGAGTCTTATGACATGAGGCCAGAAATCGCTGTGCTGGATATACAGGGTCAGTATCGGGTTTACACGGAGTTCTATCGCGCAGACGCCGCAGAAAAGACCATCATCCTGGTCAACGGCTCGATGGCCACGACTGCGTCGTTTGCACAAACCGTGAAAAATCTGCACCCGCAATTCAACGTGGTCTGCTACGACCAGCCCTACGCGGGCAAGTCGAAAGTCCACAACCGCCACGAGAAACATCTGACGAAAGAAGTCGAAGGTCTGATCCTGCTGGAGCTGATCGATCACTTCGCGGCCGAACACGTGCTGTCGTTCTCCTGGGGCGGCGCTGCGACCATGGTCGCCCTCGCGCATCAGCCTCGGCGCATTGAAAAAGCCGTGATCAGCTCGTTCTCGCCAGTAATCAACGCGCACATGCTTGATTACCTCGAACGCGGCGTCGAATGCCTCGGCAAACGCGACGGCGACCGAGTCGGGCACCTCGTCAACGACACCATCGGCAAACACCTGCCGTCGCTGTTCAAGCGCTTCAACTATCGCCACGTCAGCAGCCTGGCCGAGCACGAATACGGGCAGATGCATTTCCACATCAACGACGTGCTGCACAGCGACCGTCAGTGCTATTTGAACGCGGCGAAGAAAATCAACGTACCGGTGCTGTTCCTGAACGGCGAATGGGACGAATACACCGCCGCCGAAGACGCCCGACTGTTCGGCAACCATGTCGCGCAGAGCACCTTCACTACCCTGCAGGCCACCGGGCACTTCCTCGACATGGAACACAAATCCGCCTGCCGGGACAGCCAGAACGCCCTGCTCGGTTTCCTGAAACCGGCGCAACAGGCCAGCCGAACGCGTTACCAGTTTGTCCAGGATCACCATGCATTGGCCATTTGAAACAGTGTCGTCGCGAGCAAGCCTGCGAGGCTGAGATTCAGCCGTCCTCCAGCCCGCAGCGCTTGCCCGCGATTGACCGATTTCGGCTCTGTTTCAGGACTTTCCGTAGTTCGCGTGCAAAGAAAACTTCAAATCCGTGGCCGAGTCTGGTACAAAGTCAGCCGCTCTGAGCGGGTGTCGTATAATGGCATTACTCCAGCTTCCCAAGCTGATAACGAGGGTTCGATTCCCTTCACCCGCTCCAATCGAATTTATGTCCTGCGTTGTGGTTTGACGGGGGATGCGCAAACAGAAAAAACCGGCCTTGATGGCCGGTTTTTTTGTGTCCGGGATTTGAGTTTTCATTAGTAAATCCAAAGATCGCTACCGTCGAAACAACCCTGCCCCCTACTGCTCCATCGTGATCAGCTTATCGCTGCAAATTCCCCATACGCATGATCCTTCTCCGACGGCGAAATCAGGATTAAACCCTCATAAGCAACGCTCCGTATCCAGGCTAAATAAGCTGGTAACCAACCGGAAGAGGGATCGACCATGAACGACACCGCTATTCCCGAGGGCTTCACTCCGCTGACCCGCAGCAGTCCGCTGCTCGACTTGCTTGGCCCGATCTATACCAGAGGCAGTGGCTTGCAACTTGAAATCGGTCTGCGGACAGACTCACGACATGCCAACGGACGGGGCACGTTGCATGGCGGTGTATTGGCGACTTTGGCGGATGTCGGCATGGGTTACGCCATGGCATTCTCCAGCGACCCTCCCCTGCCATTGATCACGGCGAGTATGACACTGGACTATCTCAGCGCGGTGCAGATCAATGAGTGGCTTGAGGTACGCGTTGAGCACTCCAAAAAAGGACGGCAGCTGGCGTTTGCCACTGTTGGGTTGCATGTCGGTGATCGAATGGTTGCCCGTGCCAGTGCGGTGTTCGCGGTGCCGCAGTAGTATCCCCCCTGCATCCAACCGGTCTTGATGACCGGTTTTTTGTGTCTGGGATCTGGAGCAAGCCGAATGAATCAGAACACACTCAACAATGGTGCACGCGTAACCTCAACTGCAGCTAACTCCATTTAATTGTGAGTTATCCCGACTAAACCGAGATAAGCCCCAAACTGTTGGAGTTAGAAGCAGCCAGCGGTTTCCACTTTCACGCGGGATCAGTCGCGCATTCTGGTCTCAGTCTCGCGTCTGAGACCGGTTCATCCTTGTCGACGCATATATTCCGCAAAAAGTGGGACGGTGAAATTCAAGTAGCCGTGATCTGTGCTGTAGATCATTCCTTTAGAGATTATGTTGGCACGAGTCGGACCAAGCGATGACTGTGTACGCCCCATCGCTTTCGCAATATCGGCCATTGCATAGGGGCCATCCCCGAGCTCCGACATCGTCTTCACGAACTGCACTTCCGACTTTGTCAGTCGATCAATGCGCACCCTGAAAAAGCCCGCATCAAGAGAAGCCAACGTCTCCGCGTATGAATGGTCCACATCTTCGACTGTGATTTCAGGTCCTTCAGCGTTGTTCCAAGCAGTGGATGCCCACTCTTGAAGGAAGAAAGGATACCCTCTCGTCCGATCAACAATATTGCCAAGTGCTGCGAGTTCGATCGAAGCCTCCTCATCCGCGATTGGCTTCTGAACTGCTTGAATTGCAGATACTTGATCAAGCGCATCAACCGCAGGGTATAGAAAAAGCCGCTCTGCGTAGGATTTTGCTTCGCCTGCCAAACGAGCAACCTGGGGAAGACCAGCACCGACGAGAAGTACCGGCAGCCCTTCTTGAGACATGTGATGGATCGACACAATAAGCGCAGATAAATCTGCTTCGGAAAGGTACTGAACTTCATCAATCAGAAGAATCCAGCCTTTGCCTGCAGCTTGCGCGGCTTGACCTATCACGGCAAAAAGGTCTGGAAGATCGTATTGAAGATCCCCGCTGTCAGCGAATCCTGGCTCCGGTTCGACACCAATCTCCACGCCTGCGATATCGATCTTGAAAATAGAGGCGAAACCGCGCAAACCATTCAGTCCACGGGTCGCAATTTGCTTGGCAGTTTCTACTGCAGAAAGTGAGCGCATGACTTTCCGCATTTCAGGAAAGAGAAGGCGTGCAAGACTTTCACGCTCCGGAGCCTCTACTTTTGAAACGAGAAGTCCCTCTTCCCTCGCAATTTTTCCAATCTCGTTCAGCAGTACCGTTTTACCCGTGCCTCTCAATCCAAGAAGCATGATGGATCGGGCGCTTCGTCCGTTGATGGCTCGCCCACATGAAATCCTGGCTGCCTCAAGGATTGTGTCGCGTCCTGCCAACTCAGGCGGTCTGCTGCCTGCGCCTGGAGCGAATGGATTACGGTATGGATCCATGAAAGCCTCACAAATGCTTGTCTCTACACGAATATATCGTTGTATAGCAGATATCCCTATACACCCTTAGATTTCACTATATTTTGCTATTTATTGGGCTGAACTCTGTCACCCACACAAGCATTGCGTCTGAAATACTGACTCGAATACTCGCCCGATACGGACTTCGACAACACTCGACGCTTTGCAGCCAGGTTGAAATGAAACTAAAAACCGGTCGCGTGACCGGTTTTTTATGCCTGCCAAAACAGCTGCAATTCAGTCCTTCACCTCAACATGATCCAGCGCCTGATTCACCGCCAATTCACCCAGCATCACCAGTTGCGCAATGCCTATCGCGGTTCTGCGGTGGGTGGGGTCGAGGGTGGCGGCGAAGTTGTTGAGCATCTCGGATGCCGAGCCCAGTGATTCGCTGGCGTTGGCCAGCAGGGATTCGGTGTCGTAGGCCGGGTTGGCGAAGTACATCGGGTCGGGTTGGTTGTTCGTGCCCATGACATGGGCGCCGGGGCAGAGGTAATGATCGAGGGCGCGGTTGGCGGCGTCGTGGAGTTTTCTGCAGTCGATCGAGACGTACGGGGATGTTGGGTCGGTTTCGACTTCGGGGGGATTCGGGGTTGGCTTCTTCATAATGGCTTCTTTCTAGTCGATAGGTGGAGCTGACCTACTCGGTTCCAATCGAAGAGGTGGCAGCTGTACGCGAGTTGGAACCCGGGCGAAAAAAGCCAAAAGCCCGACAGACTCGAAGTCTCTCGCGCACAGCCGCCATAACAGAGTGCACACCATGAAGGCGGGCAAGCATACGTCATGAAAGCTGCTTTTGCTTTTTTGGGAAGTCGCCGGGGTTCCAATCCCGATCGCCGATTCATCAGCGACCCTTACAGGCTAGAGCCCGCACTTCCGACGGACAACCTGAAAACCTTGTGGGAAGGTTCAGTAAACAGGGCCAACTCTTTAAACATCCTGAATCGAAAAACCACATTTACAGATCCCCAACACTCCCCCGGTTCTCACACTCGCCACGACCCGCTAGCATTTCCCCATCACCCACCACCCTCCCCCTGCGCGGCCATCGACGAATACGCGCCTTCACGTTTCGAGGGATTCAAATCCGTGGCCTGCGAGCCACCCAAATCAAATTCAAAAGAGCAGCAATCCATGACCCAGAACATCTACGACGACCCCGAATTTTTCCACGGCTACAGCCAGATGAACCGCTCCATCGGCGGCCTCGATGCTGCGCCGGAATGGCCGGCGCTGAAAGCCTTGTTGCCCTCCCTGCACGGTTTACAGGTGGTGGATCTGGGCTGCGGCTACGGCTGGTTCTGCCGCTGGGCCAGCGAACACGGCGCTGCCCAAGTGCTGGGTCTGGATGTCTCGGAGAAAATGCTCGAGCGGGCGAAGGAAACTACTTCGGCCGCGAACATCCGCTACGAACGTGCCGACCTGGAACACCTCGACTTGCCTGCGTGCACTTACGATCTGGCCTACAGCTCACTGGCCCTGCACTACATCAAGGATCTTTCGGGGCTGTTCGCCAACCTGCATTCGGCACTTAAACCCGGAGCGCATTTCGTGTTTTCCATCGAGCACCCGATCTTCATGGCACCGCGCAATCCGGGCTGGCTGATCGACAGCGAAGGCAACAAGCGCTGGCCGCTGGACAGTTATCAGATGGAAGGCGAGCGGGTGACCAACTGGCTGGCCGACGGGGTGATCAAGCAGCACCGCACGGTCGGGAGGCTGCTTAACGCGCTGATCGACGCCGGGTTCACGATTCAACACGTCAACGAATGGGGCCCGAGCGATGCAGACGTGGCCGCGCAACCGGCCCTCGCCGAAGAACGCGTGCGGCCGATGATGATGCTGGTCGCCGTACAGCGCTGACCGCGAAAGAAAGGGCCGATCAAATCGGCCCTTTTTCATTTCAACGTGTGGCGACAATGAACAACCGCGGAAACGGCAACAACACCGAACCGTCCGCCAGCGCCGGATACGCCTTCGCGACCTCCGCCAGATAGTGCGCCAGATAGTCCGCCCGCTCCGCTTCCGTCAGCGGACTGAGGAACGGAATCAAACCGCTGCCCTTGAACCACTCGACAACGCCTGAAGCCCCGCCCGCCAGCTGATGGTGATACGTGGTGCGCCACACATCGACCCGTGCGCAATGCGGCCGCAGCATCGAGAAATAGGCACTGGCATCCGCCATCTCGGTCCGCTGCCCCGCCGCGCCCGCCAGTTTGCTGGCCCACGACCCGTTGGCAGCCACTTCGCGCATCAACCGATGGGACGGCTCGTTGAGGTTGTCCGGCATCTGAATCGCCAGGCTGCCACCCTGCGCCAACTTGCCCGCCAGCGCCGGCAGCAACGTCGCGTGATCCGGCACCCACTGCAAAACGGCGTTGGCAAAGATCACATCGAATGGCCCTGCATCCGCCCATTTATCGATGTCCGCCACCGCGAACTGCAACTGCGGCAGACGCTTGCGCGCGGCATCGATCATGTCCGGCGAACTGTCGAGCCCCTGCACTTTCGCCCCCGGAAAACGCTCCACCAACAACTCGGTCGAGTTGCCCGGACCACACCCGATATCCACCACGGAACGCGCCTCGGGCGTGGGAATTGCCGCCAGCAAGTCGCGGGCCGGGCGGGTGCGTTCATCTTCGAAAGTGACGTATTGCTTGGCGGACCAGGTCATTGCGTTCTCCTGTAAGGACTTTTGCAGTGGTTCCCTACGATACATCGACTCCCTGCGCATCCCCTATCCGACTTAAGACGTGACTGCGGCAAGCACCTTTTTCGCGGACTTCGCTTGCATAAAAAAACCGGCCGATGGCCGGTTCTTTGGAAAATCCCACACTAGTCGTAATAGCCCACAGTCTGTTTCAACTGATCTGAATACTCGTAGATATCATCCACGGAGTTAATGGGATGGCGGGTTTCGTTTTTCTCCTCGTCGAAAATGCCGATGTACTTCTGCGAACGGTTGAAATGCAGGCGGCAAATCGGCTTTCGGTTGTTATCGTCCAGCAGGATGCCAAAGTAGCTCTGTGTATCGCGCTGAACGATTCGTTTGGCATCGACCACAGATCGAACCAATGCACGAACAATGTGATACCCCTCCAGTTCCTCCAGAGTGGTCAAAACCTTATCGTCGGATTCGTCACGGGGATCTACTGGATCCGTCCCTCCAGACGCGGCCGGAATAGACGCTAGCGCCGGCTGGATCGCACCACTCATGGCCGACTTGAGGCGGTCATTGATCTGGTCATTGAGAAATTGAACGACCGCTTTTCTCGTCAGTTCGTGAAACTGATCCCGCACCTTCTGCGTAATGACTCCGTCGTAGACACGCGAAGCAAACACTTTGACGAAATCGTCATCCGGCTTGCTGACTTGCGAGGCGATAACTTTTTTGATCTGGCTGACGTACTTCAGCTCACCCGCCGCGTTGATGATCGAATCAACGTCGAACGCAGACTTGGTGAGCTTGATAAGTTCTGGCACCGAATATTCATCAATGTCCAGAAGGTCCAGTTCAAGGAAGGGTTTTTCATCCATCTTGTTCGGCGCATCCAGGTCAGTGAAGAACTTGTAGACCTGGCCGTTGGTGAGGATGGAGATTCGAGCGCTGGTTACGTGGAAATAACGGAACAGCTGCGAGGCGTGATTGATGTGCAGTGGCTCGCCGATTTTCTTGCACTCGATGAGGATCTGCACTTCGCCCTCTTTCATGATGGCGTAATCGATTTTTTCGCCCTTCTTCGTGCCGATATCGCAAACAAATTCCGGCGTCACCTCTGTCGGGTCGAACACGTCGTAACCCAGAACAGTACTGATGAAAGGCATGACAAACGCATTTTTTGTCGCTTCTTCCGTCTGGATTGCAGCGCTCTGCAACCGGACTTTGGCGGCAAGACTGGCTAACTTTTCGAAGAATTCCATGAGCGGCCTCTGACTGGGTTTCTATCCGTGCACTCGCATGCTGGCAAATTGACTGCCATTTCATCCTAGACGCAAACCCATACAAAGAAAGTTCCCACTTCCAAAAGTGTTCAAAACCGGGACCTGGAACAGTCAAGTTTCAAAGACAGCACGTCTCTGTAAGTAGAATTTTCCGCCCCCCTCCGATGTCTGAATTTCAAGCGCCCCCCACAAGGAACACAACCATGAAATTCGCAAAAATCTCCCAGAAGCTCGCCCTCTGGGCCGGCAGCCCCAAGACGTTCATGGGGGCGTTGATTCTGATCGGGCTCTGGGGGTTGAGCGGGCCGATTTTCGATTACAACGACACCTGGCAACTGATCATCAACACCTCGACCACGATCATCACGTTCCTGATGGTGTTTCTGATCCAGAACACCCAGAACCGCGACACCGACATCCTGCATTTGAAACTCGATGAACTGCTGCGGGTGAACAAGGAGGCGCAGAACGCGATGCTCGGGCTGGAGTCGCTGGATCTCAAGCAGTTGGAGGCGCTGCGTCGGCATTACCGGGCGATGGGTGAGAATGAGGTGTTTGACCTCGAAGGTCTGGGGGACAAGAGCAAGCCGAAGCAGGATCTGAATGAATGCTGACAGGCAAAAAAAAACGGCGCTAAAAAAGCGCCGTTTTCATTGCTGCGGATTCAGCGACTGGCCTGAAGGGCTCGGGCCATTTCCAGATGACTCTGCAGTTTTGGCAGGGTCTCGTCGGCAAACGCCTTGATCTCCGGCACGTCGGTGGTCTGAGCCTCCTGCTGGATCTGCTGAATGGCCTCTTCCGTGGCTTTGACCTGGCTGGCAGCGTAGGCCTGATCGAAGCTGGCGCCCTCTTTGACCTCCGGCATCAATGTCTTGGCCTTGTCGGCGACTTCTTCGCGAGGCGCCACCGGCAGGTCCAGTTTCTTGGCGATTTTCGCCAGATGCTGATTGGCGGTGGTGCGGTCGTTGATGACCTGGATGGTGTAGTCCTTGACCTCTTTGGACTCGGCCTTGCTGTGCGCCAGACGACTAGCCTCGATGTCGGCCATGCCTTTGGCCGAGGCTTCGTTGATGAAGTCGGCGGGCGACTGGGCAAACGCGCTGCTGGCGAACAACCCCAGCAGGCTGACAAAACTGATGTGGCGTACTCGGGTGGCCATCCGGCTCATGGTCGCGCCCTCCTTCTTTGCAGATTCAAGCGGGAGCTTGCGCCCCCGCCTCTCAATCAAAACAACCTTCACCGACTACTTCGACTTTTGAGCAGGCTTGCGGCCCATCTCGGTTTTAGGCTCTTTGTCGACCGTCGTGGTGGTGGTTTTCCCACCCTTGCGACCGGCTTCAGACGCCTTGGTCTTATCGTTGGCGAAGTTTCCCGAGTTCGAGTTTCTTGAATTAGGCATGATTCTCTACCCCTTGGTATTTGATCGCGGCGAGCAGGTGCCCGCCTAGATTGAGAATTTCCTGACCGCCAAAGGTTTAGAAAAGTTGCCGTCGCCGCGACGAACGGTGAGCTGCCAGTCAGTGGTCCAGCGCCCGATGATTCAAACGTTTGGCAGCGTACATGGCCTGGTCGGCGTGGCGGAACAGTTGCTGTTCCTCACGTCCATGCTCGGGATACCGCGCCACACCGATGCTCGGTTCGATGTGCAGGTTGTGCCCGTCCAGGCGCAGGGGTTGCACCAATACCTGTCGGATCTTTTCCGCCACGCTGTCGGCATCGTCGGCGGCGTGGACGCTGTGCAGCAGCACCACGAATTCGTCGCCGCCAATCCGCGCCACGGTGTCGGTCTCGCGCACGCAGCCCTTGAGCCGGTTGGCCACCGCCTGCAAGAGCATGTCGCCCACCGCATGGCCAAAGGTGTCGTTGACTTGTTTGAAGCGATCCAGATCGACGTACAGCAGGGCCATGTGCCCGGACTGTTCCCGCGCATGGTTCAGAGCAGCCTTGAGGCGTTCGCGCAGCAGTTCGCGGTTGGGCAACTGGGTCAGTTGATCGTATTGCGCCATGCGTCGCAGGCGGGCGTGCAGTTGTTGGCGTTCTATGGCGGTGGCGACCTGGGCACAGACGTATTGCAACAGTTCCTTGTCGCGTTCGGTGTAGCGCTCGCCACCGGGCAGGCTTTTGACGATCAGCGCGCCGATGGTGCGGTCTTTCGAGCTCAGCGGTACGCCGAGCCAGCACGGCGATTGCTGCCCGGCCACCAGCGCGGCGAACTCCGGTGGCGCGTGGGGGCAATCCGGGGTCAAAAGGATTGGCTGGCGGCTGCGGATCACTTCCGCACACAGGCGACCGGTGACGGTGCCGGGTTGTTCCGGTTGCAACTCGTCATCGTCGACGTGATAGGGAAAATTCAGTTGCGCACAGTGTTCGTCGTACAGCGCCACGGAGAAATTCAGCGCCGGCAGCCACTCGCCGATGATCAGGTGGATGCGCTTGAACAGCGCCAGCAGATCCTCCGCCGCATGGGCCGCTTCGGAGATGGCGTACAGCGCCGCCTGCCGAGATTCGGCGAGTTTGCGCTTGGTGATGTCCCGGGCCACGGCGATGCGCAATTGGTCGACCTCCGACCAGCGCGCCGACCACAGGATATGCACGACGCTGCCGTCCTTGCGCACATAACGGTTTTCAAAATTGTGCTTGGGTTCGCCGCCCATGATGTCGTTCGCGGCAGCCAGGGTGCGCTCACGGTCGGCCGGGTAGACGTAGTCGATCATCGACTGGCCGATCAGCTCGTCAGGCGTGTAGCCGAGAATCCGCTCGCAGGCTGCGCTGACAAAAACGAAACGGCCCTGCTTGTCCACGGCACAGACGGCGTCCAGCAACAGATCGATGTAACTCGCCAACGGCGCGGAATTTCGGCTTTCCATGGTTCAGAAAAGGTGTCCGGACAATGCAGCGCTGATCCACCGTCCCTGACCCCGACCTCGCATCCTGCGATCGATTTCAAGCCTTGTTCGGCATCAACCCCGGCAGTGCATGCACCAGCGCGTTGATGGCAAAACCGATGAACATGATCCCGCACAACCGGGTGATCGCCAGCTCATGACGCTGGTACAACGTACGCACCTGCCGCGCCCCGACGATGCCAATGAGGATAGCGTAGGCGAACAATCCGCCGAGGAAACTCAAGGCGATCAGCATCGGCAGCATCGACCAGTTGAGCAGTTCGGCGCGGCTCGACAGCAGCGCGGTGAAGGTCGCCACCGCCACCGGGTAGGCTTTGGGGTTGGTCAGGCCGAACAGGATGCCGTGCCAGAACGGCTGACGCGCCGCACCCTGGGGTTGATCGCCGTTGCTGCGCTTGGCCCGTACCGCACGCCAGCCGAGCCAGAACAGGTACAGGCCGCTGAGTACGCCGAGTACATCGAACGCGGTGCTGCCGATTTCCCGGGCGCCGACAATCGCGATCAGCGCGGTGCTGCACCAGATCACGTCGCCCAGCAGATGCCCGCACAAGAACCCCGCCCCAGCCCTCCGCCCACGTGCGGCGCCAATGCCGAACACCGCCAGCACACCCGGCCCCGGCGTGATGCCGTAAATGAAACCCGAGGCCAGCACGGCCATTAGCAACGATGGAGTCATGGAAAACCTGCAAGTCCCGGAAAACGTGGCCGCCAGTCTATCCCAGCAGTTTGTGAATATTCACGACTCGTTGAAAAAACCCATGCCCGCGTAGGGCTTTTGCCGACACGCGGCCAGACGCGAGGCCAGGTCGCCGACGTGGGCTTCGAGTTTGTGCCCGTCCGGGTCGAGGAAGTAGAACGACGCGCCTTCGCTGCGGTTGTCGCGCCATTCCTGCACGTTGGCGGCGCGAAGCTGCTGTACGAACAGCGGGAAATCCGCAGTGCCAATGCTGAAAGCGTAGTGGGTGTAGTCGGCGGCGGGTTCGGGATGGCGCTTCGGATCGAGGGACAGGCACAACCACAGGCCCGGGAGCGACAGATAGGCACCGGCGTCCCAGGTGGCCTCGACTCGCAGCTGCAACATATCGCGGTAGAACGCGAGGCTGCGGTCCAGGTCGGTGACAGCGAGGGTCAGGTGATTGAGGCCGGTGAGCATCGGTCAGTAACCTCGGAGGTCTTCGGGGATGGAGTATTGCTTGCCGTCGTAGGTCAGGGTGATTTGGGTTTTCTTCAGTGGGGAATCATGGGAAACGCACTCCTTGCCGGCCTTGACGGTTTTCATAGCCGTGCCGCTTGAGGTGACGATCAGGTCGGAATAACCATTGTGGCTGGTCGGGCCGATTTCCACGGTTCGGCGAATTTGCTGACCTTCACCCACACAGTTTTCAAGCCACTCACCGTTGTTCTTGTAGACCACCAGGCCATCAAGTACCGGGCGCAGTTTATTACCCTCGCGCACATAAAGTGTCAGGTCGGTTTTTTCGTAGGGAATGGCGCTTGAATTGTGCGAGAACTTTGACCGCAGCCCGAACGCGCGAACATCCGGGGCCAGCCGATAGCGAGCGGTATCGACCAGCAGATCGGTGAAACGAATGGCATCGGAATTGTAGGCACCGGGTTTCGCATACGTCGCCAGCGTCTTCCAGTTGCTGGTGTCGATGATCGCCAGATCCAGATCAAACACACCGGCATCGTCACTACCAGCATCCGGCACGTAGGTGGATTTGAGGGCAATCGCCTGATCCTTGAACGCCGGCCATGCCTTGCAGCGTGCCAATGACTGGTCGTTGTAATCCTTGGTGACGCAGGAAACCTGGGCCTGGGCTGGTGCGGTGATGGCCAGCAAGCCGAGGGCGATGAAAAGTCGAGTTGGAGTGAACATTGTTCTTCCTTGAAATAAGTCGCGTTGGCTCTGTATCACTCGATGGCTTTGAAACCTTTAGGCAAAACGTATGATTTTCCGTCGTAGCGAAGGGTTGTCAGTTCAGGGCTGCTGACACTGATCTTATCTTCACAAGTGTCGCCTTCGACGACATTGGTCGTCCCTGTCGTCTTGGTTTTGATGATCAGATCGGCATAACCATGGGAGCTGGTCTTGGCGATTTCTACCGTTCTGGTCGTCTCATATCGCTCGCCGGCGCAATCACCGTCCCATTCACCGCCGTACTCATAAACCACTAATTGACTTAGCACGGGACGTAACTTATCGCCCTCTCTCACATAAAGAGAGAGGTGCGTTTCTTCAAGCGGGTTGAGGCGAGAGGCATTGGTGAATTGCACGCGAACGCCAAACGCCCGTACTTCTGGGGTTAGTTTGTAGCGTGCGGTATCAAGCGAGATATCTCGCAATGCCACCCCACCCGAGAAGAAAGCGGAGGCCTGGTGATAAGTGGCAACCGGTTTCGTTTGGTCGCTTTTCAAGACCGATAAATTGAAATCATAGGTGCCGCTCGTGTCGGTGCTCTCCGGCACGGAGCTGCGCTCAAATTTCGCATTCGCGCTGATGATCAACCCCGGATACGCCGGCCACTCCTTGCACACGGAGAAATCCAGATCACCCGCCACCGGCGCAGGCACACAATCAGCCAACACCTGCCCCGCCATCAGCGCCCCACAAAGCGCCAGCCCCACAACAACCCCAGACTTCACTGTCACGCCCCGCTCCTTGATGTTTTTCAGCCGCGCACTATCCCCTGCTCAATCCGTCGATTCAACCAGTTCAACGCCTGATCCCCACCCCGCCGCTTGTGTCATGCCGATACAAACGTGAACGGCGCAATTTCGAACGGAGGCGGCACGACGATCAGCGATTCTTCATCCACCTCATTCAACGCCCGCGAAGCGACGGTCAGGATCAGGTCCGTGCCGCTGATGAACCGCGGCGCGGCGCTCCAGTGCGGCAGGCTGATGGCGACGCGGCGGCGTTCGCGCAGGGCGGTCAGGGTGCGTTCGATTTCCGGGGTGCCGCTGCCGCGCATTTCCAGCAGGACATGGGGACGGGAGAGATAGGTTGGCAGGTCGAGCTGGCCGTCGGCCGGCAGGCTGTGGCGATCGAGCAAACACACGTAGCGTTCCTCGAACAGCGGCGTGCTGCGCAGTTCGCCGGGCAATTCGGGGAGTACGCCGGCGGCGAGGTCGATGTCGCCATTGAGCAGGCCTTCGACCATGCCTTCGCGGCTGGCATGGCTGATTTGCAGGTCGATGCCCGGTGCTTCCGCGCGCAAGGTGCGAATCAACCCGGGCAGGATGATCGCCGCGCCGTAGTCCGACATCGCGAGGCGAAAGGTCCGACGGGCGCTGGCCGGATCGAAGGTGTTCGGCGCCAGCAGCGATTGCACCTGGGCCAGAATTTCGGCCAGCGGCGCCGCCAGCTCCAGCGCCCGCGCGGTGGGCATCAGCCCCGAACCGGCACGCACCAACAATGGATCACCGAGCAAGTCGCGCAGACGCGCCAATGCGTGGCTGACCGCCGGTTGACTCAGGTGCAGACGCTCGGCGGCGCGGGTCACGTGTTGCTCGCCGAGCAAGGCGTCAAGGATTACCAGCAGGTTGAGGTCGATGCGGCGCAGATCATTCATTCGATGCATGTTCCGGATACCAAAACAGAATTTAAATCTGCGCGACGAATACCCTACAGTCCAGCAAAACCTTGCCGGAGAACGATCATGGGAACGATGCAGTGGGTCGGATTGCTGCTGTTGGCGGTATTCGCCGGGGCGGTGGTGCCGTTTCAGAGTGCGATCAACATCAATCTGGCGCGGGGGTTGGGGCATCCGCTGTGGGCGACTTTCACCTCGCTGGTGGTGAGCGTGCTGGTGTTGTTGCCGGTGATTGTCGTCCTGCGCTTGCCACTGCCGTCGTTGGCCCCGCTCGGCAAGCTGCCGCTGTGGATGTGGACCGGCGGGGCGTTCGGGGTGTGCTTCGTCGCCCTGGCGGTGGTGTTGCTGCCAAAGCTGGGGGCCTCGGGATTTCTGGCGCTGGCCCTGGCCGGGCAAATGATCACGTCAATCGTGCTGGATCACTTCGGCCTGTTCGGGCTGGTGGAGAAGCACCTGACATTGCCGCGCCTGTTCGGCGCGCTGTTGTTGGTGGCGGGAGTATTGTTGATTCAGTTCTCCCCAGTGCTGGAAAAGAGCGCCACAGCCGTTGGATAAGGGTTCGGGCGTAGGCACTGACGCGCCGGGTTTGTCGTTTTTTTCATCGTCTCACAGCCCGGCAAGGCTTCGCCCTACAAGCAAATCTCCAACAGCCGTCAATGCTATCGGACGCGGCCGATTCTGACCCTGCATAGCTCTCTGTAAAGTCTGGCAACACACACAATTTGCAACACCCCATGGATTGCCCTGCTCAAGGAGAGCTGCCTATGAATCACCTGTCGGAATCCGCCAACACTTTCTCCAATTACCGCAAGGTCATCGCTTTGGCAGACCACGATTGGGAGGCTGCGGAAGCTGGAAAAATCGCCGCCCTCAACGTCGAGGTCAAAGGCTGTAATCACTTGCTCGATCAGCACGGGCGCCAGTTCCATCATTTCTGCACCACCTCCTATCTGGGTCTCGATCACCACCCCGCGCTGCTTGAGGGGGCCATCACGGCGCTGCGTGAAACCGGTACGTTGCGCGTTGCCAACTCGAAAAACCGCTGCAAACTGGCGCTGCTCGAGCAATACGAAAGCGAGTTGTCGCAATTGTTTGGCGCGGTGTGTCTGACCACTCTGTCCTGCAGCGCCGCGAGCGCCGGTATCCTGCCGCTGCTGGCCAGTGGCGTGTTCACCCAGAACCGCCCGCCGGTGATGGTGTTTGATCGCCTGGCCCATTACTCGATGAATCACCTGAAGGCCAGTTGCGCCGACGAGACCCAGGTATTGACCTGCCCCCACAACGACATGGATTTTCTCGAATCGGTGTGCCAGCGCCACTCCACCGTCGCCTATGTCGCCGACGGTGCCTACAGCATGGGTGGCGTTGCCAATCTGGACGGTCTGTTGTATCTGAAGGAGCGTTACGGCCTGTTTCTTTATCTCGATGACTCCCACGCGTTGTCGGCAGTCGGCAGCAACGGTGCCGGTCTGGTACGACCAAGAATGCCGGCGCTGGAAGAGGACTGTCTGATCGTCGCATCTCTGGCCAAATCATTCGGGGCCAGCGGCGGCCTGGTGATGCTCGGGAATGAACGGCAGAGGAAGTTGATTCAGCGTTACGGCGGGCCAAGCAACTGGTCGCAAAGTCTCAATTGCGCGGCCATCGGTGCGGGCCTGGCGTCGATCCAGGTGCATCGCAGTGCAGAACTGAGGGCTTTGCAGGTTCGGCTCCAGGCCAATATTCGCCTGTTCGACAGCCTCTTGAGCACCGAACAGCACGGCAGCTCCATGGCCATCCGCTTGATCAACTGTGGCGACGCCGCCCTGGCCAATCGAATCGCCATTGAACTGGCCGAACACGGCTTTTTCACCAGCGCCGTGTTTTTCCCGGTGGTAGCCCAGGGCAAAGCCGCGATCCGCGTTACGCTGCGCGCCGACATGGAATCGACACTGATCCACCACTTCTGTGATTTGATCACCGACCTGTTAATGACTCACGGTAGCGATCGCCACCGCTGAACCTTCACGGACGACTTATGAACCCCGGCCTCATCCTGCTCATCACCTGTTCCACCGTGTTCCTCGCCCAACTGGGCATGAGCATTTACCTGCCGGCGTTGCCGCAGATAGCCGGGTATTTGCAGGTCGGTGCGACGCAGGTGGCCTGGGGCTTGTCGCTGTACCTGATCGGCATGGCGCTGCCGATGCTGCTGTGGGGCAGTCTGGCGCAGCGCATCGGCCGCAAGCCGGTGCTGCTGGCGGCGCTGGGAATTTATGGCGCGGCGAATCTGGCTCTGCCGTTGGGCTCGACGCTGGAGACATTCCTGCTGCTGCGACTGCTTCAGGGGATCGGCGCCAGCGGCATTTCGGTGATGGCGCGGGTGCTGATTCGAGACAGCTTTCGGGGGGATCTGCTGGCGAAGGCGTTGTCGTGGATTTCGATTTCGTTCGTTGTCGCGCTCGGGATCGGGCAATACGCCGGTTCGCTCATTCAGGTGACGCTGGGCTGGCAGGCGATCTTTTATCTGCTGGGCGCGGTCAGCCTGTTGATGGCCGCGATAGTCTCGCGCCTGAGTTTCCCGAAACTCGTCGAAGCGCCCACAACCGCTTCGCCCTGGGCGGTCTATCGAACGATCCTGATCCATCGGGCGTTTCTGCTGCCGGCGCTTGCGGGCGGTCTGGGTTATGGCGTGATCATCGCGTTCAACAGCGCTGCGCCAGTGATTCTGCAAGGCCCGTTCAATTGGTCGGCGACGGAATACGGGTTGCTGGGCTGGCCGATCAGCGCCGCATATTTTCTGGGGGCGCTGGGGGTCAATCGCTTTGTACTGCGTATCGGTCAGCACCGGTTGATGACACTGGGGGTCAGCCTGGTGATGGCCGGCACTGGCGTGATGCTGGCCGGCAGTCTGGTGGCCAGCTCGATGGCCTGGCTGCTCTGGCTGCCTTATTGCGTTGCCGTGTTCGGCCAGTCGCTGAACTATCCGATCAGCCTGTCACGGGCCAACGATGGCGCGCCGATTGCCGGCGCTTACGCGATGGCCCTGAGCGGTTTCATCCACCAATTGATGGCTGCACTGATCGGCGCGGTGGCCAGCCTGTTCGCTAGTCCGCAGGCGTGGCCGCTATCGATGCTGTGCTGCGTTCTGGCATTTGGCGCGGTGCTCTGCACGAGGTTAACGCCCGATCGTCAGCCCGCTTAAAACGCGCTGCGGAAAATCTCCTCGATCTGCCGCTGATCCGCCGCCCGCGGATTGGTGAAGCCGCAGGCGTCTTTCAGGGCGTTGGCGGCGAGCACCGGGATGTCGGTGCATTTGGCGCCCAGATCACGCAGGCCACCGGGAATCTCCACGTCCCTGGCCAGGCAACGAATCGCATCGATCGCGGCTTTTGCACCCTCCTCCGGGCTGAAACCACGAATGTCGGCGCCCATGGCGTGGGCCACGTCGGTCAGACGATCGGCGCAGACCTGCGCGTTGAATGTCTGCACATGCGGCAGCAATACCGCGTTGCACACCCCGTGAGGCAGATCATAGAAACCGCCCAACTGGTGCGCCATCGCATGCACGTAGCCGAGGGACGCATTGTTGAACGCCATGCCCGCGAGGAACTGCGCGTAGGCCATGTTTTCCCGAGCGGCCAGGTCGCTGCCGTCGCGCACGGCCAGGCGCAGGTTGTTGCTGATCAGGGTCATCGCCTTCAGTGCGCAGGCGTCGGTGATCGGGTTGGCAGCGGTGGAGACGTAGGCTTCGATCGCGTGGGTCAGTGCGTCCATGCCGGTGGCGGCGGTCAGGCTTTTCGGCATGGCGACCATCAGCGCCGGGTCGTTGACCGACAGCAGCGGCGTGACGTTGCGGTCGACGATGGCCATTTTCACGTGGCGGGTTTCGTCGGTGATGATGCAGAACCGGGTCATCTCGCTGGCGGTGCCGGCGGTGGTGTTGATGGCGATCAGCGGCAGTTGTGGCTTGGTCGATTGATCGACGCCTTCGTAGTCGCGGATCTGCCCACCGTTGGTGGCGCACAACGCGATGCCCTTGGCGCAGTCGTGGGGCGAACCGCCGCCGAGGGACACCACAAAATCACAGCGGCTGTCCTTGAGCAGCGTCAGTCCGGCCTCGACGTTGGCGATGCTCGGGTTGGGTTTGGCGCCGTCGAAGACCACCGAATCGATGTCCTGCATCGCCAGTTTCTCGGCAATCATCGTCGCCACGCCGGTCTTGGCCAGACCGGCGTCGGTGACGATCAGCGCCTTGCGAAAACCGTAGTTGCGGATCGCGTTCATGGCGTCGTCAAGGCAGCCGCTGCCCATGATGTTTACGGCGGGAATGAAAAAGGTGCTGCTCATGGCGCGTCTCCTGACTGGGGCCGAATCGACTCGTGCAATTCGGCAGATGCACACAGGATCGACCGATCGGTCACGGCGGATGTTGATCTGGCTCAATGCCCGCTCGTGATAAAGTCGCCGTCCATCTGCCCTTTGTTTTGAGACGTGCCCTGCAATGACCGATTTTCTGGATGTCGACGCCACCCTCGAAGACTGGAACGCGTTGCGCGCCACCACCGACTTCAGCGGCCTGCTGCTGGGCAACGGCGCCAGTCGCGCGGTGTGGGACGATTTCGGCTACGACTCGCTGTTCGAAAACGCACGCACGGTGGAAGAAAAACCGTTGACCCCGTCGGAACTGAGCGTGTTCGACGCCCTGCAAACGCGCAGCTTCGAGCAGGTGCTCGGCGCGCTGAAAACCACCAGCCGGGTCAACAAGGCGCTGGCCGTCAGTTCGGCCGCACCGCGCAACCGCTACTACGCGATCAAGGAAGCGCTGATCAACACCGTGCACGCGGTACACATCCCGTGGCGGCTGATCGAAGCCTCGACTTTGGCGACCCTGAACAGTGAACTGGCGCGTTATCGCACGGTGTTCACCACCAATTACGATTTGCTCAATTACTGGGCCCTGCAACATCAGGCCGAGGCGATCGACGACCTGTTCAACGGCCCGGATGCGAGTTTCGATCTGTGCGACAGCAGCACGGACAAACCGCGTCTGCTGTACCTGCACGGTGGCCTGCATCTGGTGCGCAACCAGGACGGCACCGCGCGCAAACTGACCGCCACCGAGGGCACGCTGCTCGGCAGTTTCGCGATCAACAACACGATCAAGACGCTCGACGACGTGCCGCTGTTCGTCAACGAAGGGCCGAGCGCCGACAAGCTCAAGACCATTCGCAGTTCCGATTACCTGTCGTTCTGCTACGACCAGTTACTCAAGCACGGCGACAATCTGTGCATCTTCGGCCACGCCCTCGGCGAGCAGGACAGCCACCTCGTGCGCGCCCTGCGTCTGGCGAAACCGAAGACCGTGGCGATCTCGATCTACCCGCGCAGCGCGGCGTTCATCCAGCACCAGAAACGCCACTACGCCAAGGTGTTCGAGGGCACGGGTGTCGAGTTGCGCTTCTTTGATTCCAAGAGCCATACGCTGGGCCATCCGAAGCTGTCGGTGCCGGTCGAGGTCTGATCACTCCTCGCCGCTGTGCACCACCACCAGCAACTGCGCTTGCACCTCGCCCACTGAGCGGATGCGATGGGGTTTCTGCGCATTGAAGTGCAGCGCATCGCCCCGTTCCAGCAGCACCCGCTCGTTCACGAAGTCCACTTCGACCTGGCCTTCGTGGACGAACAGAAATTCCTCGCCCAAGTGTTCCTTGAAGGTTTTGTCGGTGAATTCGCTCGGCGGGTAAATGATGAACGGCAGCAGGCTGCGTTCGCTGACCTGATGGGCCAGCACCGCATAACCGGGGCTGTGGTCGTTGGCCGCCAGCGACTGGCGCTCATGGCTGCGCACCAGGCTGTAGCCGTCGAGGCTGACGTTGTCTTCGGAGAACAGCTCCTCGACTTTCACGTTCAGCGCCTTGGCCAGTTTCAGCGCGGCGGCAATCGACGGTGTGTTCAACCCGCGCTCGACCTTCGACAGATAACTCTTGGTCATGCCGGATTTCTCGGCCAGCGCCTCAAGGGTTACGCCAAGTTTTTTTCTCAATAATTTCAAACGGATAGACATGCGAAGCGATTAATCCAGCAAAGGAAAGACGATTTGTCCTTGCCAATGACACAAAGTGTCATATAGCCTCGTAAGTGTCATACATGGCAACCACCACAGGACACGGATATGGCGAAGACATTAGCACTACCCAAAGACGAACTGGTCAAGCAAGCGCTGACCCAGATGCAAAAAACCCTGGCGGATAATACGTGGACAGACCGGCAAAAGCTGGCCCTGACCTGCCGGATCCTGTTCGAAAACGGCCACGATTCGGGCCTCGCCGGGCAGATCACCGCCCGTGGCCCGCAGCCAGGCACTTACTACACTCAGCAACTGGGCCTGGGTTTCGATGAAATCACCGCGAGCAATCTGCTGCTGGTCAACGAAGACCTCGAAGTGCTCGAAGGCCACGGCATGGCCAACCCGGCCAACCGTTTCCACAGCTGGGTGTACCGCGCCCGACCGGACGTGAACTGCATCATCCACACCCACCCGACACACATTGCCGCGCTGTCGATGCTGGAAGTGCCGCTGCAGATTTCCCACATGGACCTGTGCCCGCTGTACGACGATTGCGCGTTCCTTGAAGGCTGGCCGGGTGTGCCGGTGGGTAACGAAGAAGGCGAACTGATTGCCGGGGCGTTGGGCGACAAACGGGCGATCCTGCTTTCCCACCACGGACAGCTGTCCACCGGGACGACCATCGAGGAAGCCTGTGTCATCGCGCAATTGATCGAACGCGCCGCCAAACTGCAACTGCTGGCAATGGCCGCCGGGACGATCAAACCGATCATTCCCGAGCTCGGCCGCGAGGCCCATGACTGGGTCTCGAAACCCAAACGCCACGCCGCGGCCTTCAACTACTACGCCCGGCAGAACCTGCGGCAGCACGCCGATTGCCTGAACTGAACACCTCATCCTTGCGGAGCACTCTCATGTCCAACATTCACGGCATCATCGGCTACACCATCACCCCGTTCGGCGCCAATGGCGAAGGCGTCGACCTGCCGGCCCTCGGCCGCTCCATCGACCGTCTGATCGCCGGCGGCGTCCACGCCATCGCGCCATTGGGCAGCACCGGCGAAGGTGCCTACCTGAGCGATGCGGAGTGGGACCAGGTCGCCGAATTCAGCATCAAGCACGTGGCCAAGCGCGTGCCGACCGTGGTCAGCGTGTCCGACCTGACCACCGCCAAAGCAGTGCGCCGCGCACGCTTCGCCGAAGCCCATGGCGCCGACGTGGTGATGGTGCTGCCGACGTCCTACTGGAAACTCACCGAGGCGGAAATCCTCGCCCACTACCGCGCCATCGGCGACAGCATCGGCGTGCCGATCATGCTCTACAACAACCCGGCCACCAGCGGCACCGACATGTCGGTGGAGCTGATTCTGCGCATCGTCAACGGCGTGGAAAACGTGACCATGGTCAAGGAGAGCACCGGCGACATCCAGCGCATGCACAAGCTGCAACTGCTGGGCGAAGGCCGGGTGCCGTTCTACAACGGCTGCAACCCGCTGGCGCTGGAAGCCTTCGCTGCAGGGGCCAAAGGCTGGTGCACGGCGGCACCGAACCTGATCCCGCAGCTCAACCTGGATTTGTACGAAGCCACACTGGCGGGGGATCTCGGCAAGGCGCGAGAGCTGTTCTACCGCCAGTTGCCGCTGCTGGACTTCATCCTCAAGGGCGGCTTGCCGGCGACGATCAAGGCCGGTCTGCGCCTGACCGGTCTGGAAGTCGGCGATCCGCGCTTGCCGGTGTTCCCGCTGGCTGAGGCCGGGCGTACGCAATTGCAGGCCTTGCTGAACACCTTGCGTTGAACGAAAAAAATCCCGCCCGGTTTACGCCGGGCGGGATTTTTTGTGGCCGTCGATCAGAGGCTGGCGGCGCGCTTCATGGCTTCGCGGTGGAACGGCTGATCCTTGAGAATCTGCGCGATGAACGTGTCGCTGATCAAGCGCATGTGTTCGAACTGACCGCCCGAGGCATTGAATGCGCCGCGCCAGGATTCGGTGTGGTTCTTCACGGTGTAGACGCCCAGTATCTGCTTGCCATGGCTGAGGCTGAACACCACCGTGCTGTCGAAACTCACTGGCACCGGCACCAGAAACAGGGTAAAGGCGCTCAGAAGCATCTGCGGCTGAATCCCGCCGACATCGCTGTTGGCAATCACCAAAACGTTGTAGCCATCTTCGCTGCGGCCGGCCTTCACTTCTTCAAAGGTGCCACGCCGACGCAGCTCGTCACGCAGCATCCAGCTCGGCATGCCGATCACACTGACGTTGATGGCCGGCAATTGCTGGCTGCTGTAATCGACGTCCGGCGCCTTCAGCGAATGGGTGGCCTGGCAGCCGCCGAGCAGCAGAAGCAAGCCCAGAAGCAGACGTTTGATGAGCATTAGAATTTCCCCGAGAGCATGGCTTTGTAGACGGAGGCGCTGGTGCCGTTCTCTTCACGAATAAACGGTGTGGCGGTGTACAGGTTCGGCATGTCCAGTCGTTGCAGGCCGGGTACTTGCGGATACCTGGCGCGGACCAGCGCGGCGTCGCGTTCGAGATGATCGCTGTGCAGAAACAGGCAGGTGCTGTCGCTGGGGGACACGCAGCCGGCACGGAAGTCACCGATGTAGTAAGCCTTGCCCGCTTCAAGCTGCATGCCGATGGTGAAGTCCTCACGGCTCCAGGACACCGATCTGCCGCGATCGAATCGCACGTTGTAGATCTCGTAGCGACCGGGTTTGAGCGGCATCACGAACAGCGTGCCGATACCACGACCGGTCTCGCGCACGTCTCGTGCGGTACGGGCATAGAACTCGTTGTGCAGGCGCGCGCTGGCGAATTCGTCACTGCCACGTTTGCGGATCAGCAGCATCTGTTCCTGGGCCGCATAGGATGCTTTTGGCCAGATGCCGACCACGCCCACCAGATACGCGGTGCCGGAATCGGCACTCGGTGCGAGTTCATCATCGATTTGGGTCGGGGACAGGCTATAGCAGCCGCTCAAGCCGAGCAGCAGGGTCAGGACAGCGAAAAGGCGGATCATCAGTGGGAAAACTCTGGCGGCAGTTGTTCAAAAATTCCGCGAAAGAGTCATCTCGGCGCCCCTTCCATGGATTGGCGGCGGAGGATAAGCGAAATGATGGCACATAGCCAGAATTCAGTCGCCAAGGATTTGGCGACTGAACGTCATGGGTGGTTCAAAGCACCGGCAGGGTTTTGTCCTTGATCACCTTGGACGGCCCGTTGGCCTTGACGCTGGCGATGCCTTTGGCACACGCCGCGTCCGATGAATAGGATTCGCTGCTGCCGATGATCTGGTGATTGGCCGCCTTGAGGTTGAAGTAGGGGTGACCGTCCTTCGTCGATTTTTTCTCGTAGCGTTCGTCCAGCGGGCTGTTGGCCTGCACCGAGGCGATGCCGTTTTCGGCAGCCGCGCGGCTGGTGTACAGCTCGCTGGTCAGAATGGTTTCGGCGTTCGCCGCTTTCAGTACGAACCTGTACTGGCCGTTGCTGCTTTTGCTCAACTCATACCATCCGGACATGGTGTTTCTCCTTTTCGATGTGTCACAGGGTGATTCTGGTTCCAAGCAACCCGAGGAAACCGGCCAGCCATTTCGGGTGCGCCGGCCAGGCGGGCGCAGTGGCCAGGTTGCCCTGGACATGGCCGTCCGTGACCGGGATGTCGATGTAGGTGCCGCCGGCCAGGCGCACTTCCGGGGCACAGGCCGGATAAGCACTGCACTCGCGACCTTCGAGAATCCCCGCCGCCGCCAGCAGTTGCGCGCCGTGACAGACGGCGGCAATCGGCTTGCCGGCCTTGTCGAAAGCACGCACCAGTTCGAGGACTTTTTCGTTCAGCCGCAGGTATTCCGGCGCACGCCCGCCGGGCACCAGCAAGGCGTCGTAATCCTTGGCATCGACCTTGGCGAAATCGAAGTTCAGGGCGAACTGGTGACCGGGCTTCTCGCTGTAGGTCTGGTCGCCTTCAAAGTCATGGATCGCGGTGCGCACGGTCTTGCCGGCGGCCTTGTCCGGGCACACGGCATGCACGGTGTGACCGACCATTTGCAGGGCCTGGAACGGCACCATCACTTCGTAGTCTTCGACGTAATCGCCGACCAGCATCAGTATCTTTTTCGCGGCCATGGGCAGGACTCCTCTGGTGAATGCGCAGGAATATTCACAGTAGCCCAAGGACCGCGATGGCGTTCGCAAACTGTATGGATAACTCTGCGCTCAGCTGTAACAGCCCGACTGCCGTGGTTTGTGGCTAGATGAAGACACCTTCCCGTTACCTTCGAATCGAGTTGCCCTCAATGTCTTCGCGCGAAAACACCGGCATGGCCCTCGGCCTGCTCGGCGTGGTGATTTTCAGCCTTACCCTGCCCTTCACCCGCATCGTGGTGCAGGAATTACACCCGCTGCTCAACGGCTTGGGCCGTGCATTGGTCGCGGCGATTCCGGCGGCGGCGCTGTTGTTATGGCAACGGGAAAAGTGGCCGACCTGGAAGCAAGTCAAAGGCCTGAGCCTGGTGATCGCCGGGGTGATCCTCGGTTTCCCGGTGCTGTCGGCGTGGGCCATGCAGACCTTGCCGGCCTCCCATGGCGCGCTGGTCAACGGTTTGCAGCCGTTGTGCGTGGCGCTTTATGCCGCGTGGTTGTCCCATGAACGTCCTTCAAAAGCCTTCTGGGCCTGCGCCGCACTGGGCAGTGCGCTGGTGCTGGGATACGCGTTGTACACCGGTGCCGGCAGCATTCAGGCCGGGGATTTGTTGATGTTGGGTGCGATTGCGGTGGGTGGTCTGGGTTACGCCGAGGGCGGGCGCCTGGCCCGGGAGATGGGCGGCTGGCAGGTGATCTGCTGGGCGCTGGTGCTGTCGACGCCGCTGCTGATCGGCCCGGTGCTGTACCTGGCGTTGCAGCATCAGGGCGCGGTATCGGCAAAAACCTGGTGGGCGTTCGGTTACGTCGCGCTGTTTTCGCAGTTTCTGGGGTTCTTCGCCTGGTACGCCGGGCTGGCGATGGGTGGCATTGCCCGGGTCAGTCAGATCCAGTTGTTGCAGATCTTCTTCACCATCGCGTTTTCCGCGCTGTTCTTCGGTGAACACGTGGAGCCGATCACCTGGCTGTTCGCCTGCGGCGTGATCGCGACGGTGATGCTCGGGCGCAAGACCGCGGTGCGCCCGGCTCAACCGGGCACGTTACCGGCGGGGGTTCAGCTCAAGCCTTGAGCTTCAGCAAACCGTCAGCGAGCAGCAGGGTTTCGAGGCAGTGCTCGCTGATCTGGTAGAACGCTTTCAATTCCTGGATTTTCACCAGCAGCTGAGTCGGGTCCACCGGCTCGGCGCGCTTCACGGCGAGGATCATCTTGTTCTTGTTGGTGTGGTCCAGGGAGATGAACTCGAACACCTTGGTCTCGTAACCGCAGGCTTCAAGGAACAGCGCACGCAAGCTGTCGGTGACCATTTCCGCCTGCTGGCCCAGGTGCAGGCCGTATTGCAGCATCGGCTTGAGCAGCGCCGGGCTCTGGATCTGCAAGCGGATCTGTTTGTGGCAGCACGGCGAACACATGATGATCGAGGCGCCGGAGCGGATGCCGGTGTGGATCGCGTAATCGGTGGCGATGTCGCAGGCATGCAGGGCGATCATCACATCCAGGTCGCTCGGCGCCACGCTGCGCACATCGCCGCACTTGAACACCAGCCCTGGGTGTTCCAGCTTCGCGGCGGCGGTGTTGCACAGGTTGACCATCTCTTCACGCAGTTCGACGCCGGTGACTTCGCCTTCGGCCTTCAGGGTGTTGCGCAAATAGTCATGAATGGCAAACGTCAGGTAACCCTTGCCCGAACCGAAATCCGCTACCCGCACCGGTTTGTCCAGGGCCAGCGGCGACGAGGTCAGCGCGTGGCTGAAGACTTCGATGAACTTGTTGATCTGCTTCCACTTGCGCGACATCGCCGGGATCAGCTCATGCTGGGCGTTGGTCACGCCCAGATCCTTGAGGAACGGTCGGTTCAGATCGAGGAAGCGGTTTTTCTCGCGGTTGTGCTCGGCGGACGGCACTTCACGCAATTGCTGGGGTTTGCTCATGAACAGCGAGCTCTTGCCCTTTTTGCTGTATTCGAGCTGGGCTTCGTCCGTCAGCGCCAGCAAATGCGCATTTTTGAACGCCGCCGGCAGCAGCCCGGCAATCGTCGCCACCGCTTCGTCCAGCGGCAGGTTCTTGGTGATGTCGCGGGTCTTGTAGCGGTAAACGAACGACAGGCACGGCTGCGCCTTGACCGTCACCGGTTTGATGATGATCCGCTGCAGATCCGCTTCTTCACCAACGTACTTGGCCAGCACCAGTTTGATGAAACCATTCAGTTCGAGGCTGGTTTGCAGTAGCTCGATGAACCGGGTGTGGTGATCGGGCGCCGGTTTGGCGGATGCGGAGGGAGCGGTAACGGACATGGGAAAAAGCGGCCTCGGACGGGCAAATCGGGAATGGGCGCTAGTTTAGGGGGGATGGCGTTCGAGGGCACGGCTAATTTCCCGAACGGCTTATCCCAACACCACCAACCGATTCGGCAACTCATTCCTCACCTGCGTCACTGGCACATGCACCTTGAGCAACTCGCCGCACGCCTCGATACACGTGACAAACCCCTGCAACGTCTGCCCCTGCCGCACCTGCTCGGTAAACGTCGCGACAATCGAGTCCCAGCTCTTGTTATCCAGCTTTTTGGAAATCCCTTCATCCACCAGAATTTCCACATACCGCTCCGCCTCGCAGACAAAAATCAGCATGCCAGTGCTGCCCACCGTGTGATGCAGGTTCTGTTCGAGAAACTGCCGCCGCGCCAGGTTCGAGGCGCGCCAGTGCCGGACGTGGCGCGGGATCAGATGAGTGGTGACCCTGGGCAGGCGAAACACCAGGCACAGCACGACAAAACTGACCCACTGCACCAGCAACAGGCTGTGCATGGTCAGCCAGCCGGTCAGGTAATGCACGATCCCCGGCACCACCAGCGCCAGCAGGCTGGCCCACAGCAGCGGGATGTACGCGTAGTCGTCGGCGCGGGCCGCAAGCACCGTCACCAGTTCGGCGTCGGTGTCGCGCTCGACCCGGGCGATGGCCTCGGCGACCTTGCGTTGTTCGTGTTCAGTCAGTAATGCCATGTCGTGAAGTGCCTGCTCATTATTGTTATCACCAGCCGCCGGAGGACCCGCCCCCGCCGAAACTGCCACCGCCGCCGCTGAAGCCCCCGCCGCCTCCGCCGCCGCCAAATCCACCGCCACCGAAGCCGCCCCCTCCTCCGGAGCCGCCCCGGCCGGCGGGAAGGATACCGAGCATCTGGCAGACAAAAACAGTCAGGATGAACAACATCACCAGAAATACGAACAATGCCGGGTGCCGCGAGACAAAATCATCCGCAGGATCGCCGGCCGATTCATACACCGTGGACGGCTCGTCCAGCGGATTGCCGCCGAGCACCACCAGCATCGCCGCCACACCGTCGCTGATGCCCTTGCTGAAATTGCCGGCCTTGAACGACGGCGTGATCACCTGATGGATGATCACCGAGCTCTGGGCGTCGGTCAGCCGGTCCTCCAGCCCGTAGCCGACTTCGATGCGCAATTTGCGCTCGTCCCGGGCGACGATCAACAGGGCGCCGTTGTTCTTGTCCTTCTGGCCGATGCCCCAATGCCGGCCGAGTTCGACGCCATAGTCCTCAATGGTGGCGCCTTGCAGATTCGGTAACGTCACCACCACCAACTGTTCGCCGGTCGCCTGCTCGTGGGCCTGCAACTGCTGGCTCAGTTGCGTGCGCACCGACGGCTCGATCATCTGCGCCTCGTCCACCACCCGCCCGGTCAGCGCCGGAAAGGTCAACTCGGCCCGGGCGCTGACGGCAAACAGCCACAGCATCAGCACCAGGCCCATCTTCAACACACGCATGGGCATCACCGGGTCAGAACTTCACTTCCGGGGCCTTGTCCGCGCCGGGGCTGGTGGCTTCGAAGGTCTCGCGTATCGGCAAATTGCTGTACATCACGCTGTGCCACAGACGACCGGGAAAGGTGCGGATCTCGGTGTTGTACTTCTGCACTGCCAGAATGAAATCCCGACGCGCCACGGCGATGCGGTTTTCCGTACCCTCGAGTTGCGATTGCAGGGCGAGGAAGTTCTGGTTGGCTTTCAGGTCCGGATAGCGTTCGGACACCACCATCAACCGGCTCAAGGCACCGGTCAGCTGATCCTGGGCCTGCTGGAACTGCTTGAGTTTTTCCGGATTGTCGAGAGTGCTGGCATCGACCTGGATCGACGTCGCCTTGGCCCGCGCCTCGATAACCGCCGTCAGGGTTGCTTCCTCGTGTTTGGCATAGCCCTTCACGGTTTCCACCAGATTGGGGATCAGATCGGCGCGCCGCTGGTACTGGTTCTGCACCTGGCCCCAGGCAGCCTTGGCCTGTTCGTCGAGGGTGGGGATGTTGTTGATGCCGCAGGCGGTCAACAACGTGGCCAGCACCAGCAGGGTGGCGACCTGCAAACGCGAGCGGTAGACAGGACTGACATTCATCGGACGGGTGCTCCCTTGCACATTTCATGAATAATGAATCGCGAAACATTCTCAGCCGACGGTTGGGGCATAATCGCCCCCGCCACTGGATTGCGGCGGGCCGATGGGCTAAAAAGAGGCCCTGCGCGATCACGTCGCCGAAACGTTCGACGTACATTCGGCTGTCGTTTTCTGAATCAGCACCCGAACAACAATAGTCGCTCCCTACATTTTGGCTGGCCGGTGTTGTAACGCCGTTTAGGCCCTTGAGAAAACTATTCATGAAGAAGCTGTGTTTGCTGGGCCTGTTCGTCAGCCTGGCCAGTCATCAAGTACTGGCCGCCACGACCCCGGTCCCCCTGGAAAACAAGGATGCGTTCATCAGTAATCTGATGAAACAGATGACCCTCGACGAGAAAATCGGCCAGTTGCGCCTGATCAGCATCGGCCCGGAAATGCCCCGCGAGCTGATTCGTAAAGAGATCGCCGCCGGCAACATCGGCGGCACGTTCAACTCGATCACCCGCCCGGAAAACCGTCCGATGCAGGACGCTGCCATGCGTAGCCGTCTTAAGATCCCGATGTTTTTCGCGTACGACGTGATCCACGGTCACCGTACGATTTTCCCGATTCCGCTGGCCCTGGCGTCGAGCTGGGACATGGACGCCATCGGCCAGTCCGGGCGCGTTGCCGCCAAGGAAGCCGCCGCCGACAGCCTCGACATCACCTTCGCGCCAATGGTCGACATCTCCCGCGACCCGCGCTGGGGCCGCAGCTCCGAAGGTTTCGGTGAAGACACCTACCTGACCTCACGCATCGCCAAAGTCATGGTCAAGGCCTATCAGGGCGAGACCCCGAGCGCGGCCGACAGCATCATGGCCAGCGTCAAGCACTTCGCCCTGTACGGCGCGGTCGAGGGCGGTCGCGACTACAACACCGTCGACATGAGCCCGGTGAAGATGTACCAGGACTATCTGCCACCGTACCGCGCAGCCATCGACGCTGGCGCCGGCGGCGTGATGGTGGCGTTGAACTCGATCAACGGCATCCCGGCCACCGCCAACACCTGGCTGATGAACGACTTGCTGCGCAAGGACTGGGGCTTCAAGGGCCTGGCGGTCAGCGACCACGGCGCGATCTTCGAGCTGATCAAGCACGGCGTGGCCCGCGACGGTCGTGAAGCGGCGAAGCTGGCGATAAAGGCCGGCATCGACATGAGCATGAACGACACCCTGTACGGCAAAGAGCTGCCGGGGCTGCTCAAGTCCGGCGAGATCGAACAGAAAGACATCGACAACGCGGTGCGTGAAGTGCTCGCCGCCAAGTACGACATGGGCCTGTTCAAGGATCCGTACCTGCGCATCGGCAAGGCTGAAGACGATCCGGCCGACACCTACGCCGAAAGTCGCCTGCACCGCGCCGACGCCCGTGAAGTGGCGCGTCGCAGCCTGGTGCTGCTGAAAAACCAGAACGAAACCCTGCCGCTGAAGAAAACCGCCAAAGTTGCGCTGGTCGGCCCGCTGGCCAAGGCCCCGATCGACATGATGGGCAGTTGGGCGGCCGCCGGTCGTCCGGCGCAATCGGTGACCCTGTTCGACGGCATGAGCAATGTGATCGGCGACAAGGCGAACCTGATCTACGCCCGTGGCGCCAACATCACCAGCGACAAGAAGGTGCTCGACTACCTGAACTTCCTCAACTTCGACGCCCCGGAAGTGGTCGATGACCCACGCCCGGCCAACGTGTTGATCGACGAGGCGGTGAAAGCCGCCAAGAATGCTGACGTGGTGGTCGCGGCCGTGGGCGAGTCCCGTGGCATGTCCCACGAATCGTCGAGCCGCACCGACCTGAACATCCCGGAAAACCAGCGCGAGCTGATCCGTGCCCTGAAAGCCACCGGCAAGCCGTTGGTGCTGGTGCTGATGAACGGCCGTCCGCTGACCATCCTCGAGGAGAAGGAACAGGCCGACGCGATTCTGGAAACCTGGTTCAGCGGCACCGAGGGCGGCAACGCCATCGCCGACGTGCTGTTCGGCGACTACAACCCGTCGGGCAAACTGCCGGTGACCTTCCCGCGCTCCGTGGGCCAGATCCCGACCTACTACAACCACCTGAGCATTGGCCGGCCGTTCACGCCGGGCAAACCGGGCAACTACACCTCGCAGTATTTCGATGACACCACCGGGCCGCTGTTCCCGTTCGGTTTCGGCCTGAGCTACACCAACTTCAGTCTGACTGACATGGCGCTGTCCTCGACCACCCTGAACGCCACTGGCAAGCTCGACGCCAGTGTCATGGTCAAGAACACCGGCAAGCGTGACGGCGAAACCGTGGTGCAGCTGTATATCCAGGACGTCACCGGGTCGATGATCCGTCCGGTCAAGGAGCTGAAGAACTTCCAGAAAATCATGCTCAAGGCCGGCGAGCAGAAAGTCGTGCACTTCACCATCACCGAAGATGACCTGAAGTTCTACAACGCCCAGCTCAAGTACGCGGCCGAGCCTGGCAAGTTCAACGTGCAGATCGGCCTGGATTCCCAGGACGTGACGCAGCAGAGCTTTGAATTGCTGTAATTAGCCAAGCGCTGCAAAACCTGTAACCGATCGTTCCCACGCTCCGCGTGGGAATGCCTCAATGGACGCTCTGCGTCCGCTTTGGGACGCGGAGCGTCCCGGGCTGCATTCCCACGCGGAGCGTGGGAACGATCAACGCTCTGCGTGGGAACGATCAATTGCGCTTAGCCGCGTCTGTCGAGCAAGTTGACCACCACCCGATCTACCCAGCCCCACACCCGCTGCTTCACCCGCCGCCACAGTGGCCGTTTCCGCCATTCCTCCAGGCTCACCTGCTGACTCAGGCCGAAGTCCTTCTCGAAACTCGCCGCCACCGCTGCCGTCAGTGACGGGTCCAGCGCTTCCAGATTCGCCTCAAGATTGAAGCGCAGATTCCAGTGATCGAAATTGCACGAGCCGATGCTGACCCAATCGTCCACCAGCACCATTTTCAGGTGCAGGAAACACGGCTGGTACTCGTAGATTTTCACCCCGGCCTTGAGCAGGCGCGGGTAGTAGCGATGCCCCGCATAACGCACCGACGGATGATCGGTACGCGGCCCGGTCAGCAGCAGACGTACATCGAGGCCACGGGCGGCAGCCTTGCGCAGGGAGCGGCGGATTTTCCAGGTCGGCAGAAAGTACGGTGTGGCCAGCCAGATCCGCTGCTGGCCGCTGTTCAGCGCGCGGAACAGCGATTGCAGAATGTCGCGATGCTGGCGGGCGTCGGCGTAGGCCACGCGGCCCATGCCCTCGCCCGTGTCCGGCACGCGCGGCAGCCGTGGCAGGCCGAAATGCGCGTTGGGCCTCCAGGCCCGGCGATGGCGGTTGGCGATCCATTGGCGGTCGAACAGCAACTGCCAGTCGAGCACCAGCGGGCCGGTGATTTCCACCATGACCTCGTGCCATTCGCTGGTGTCGTGGCCCGGCGTCCAGAACTCGTCGGTGACCCCGGTGCCGCCGACCACCGCCAGACGCTGGTCGACCAGCAACAGCTTGCGATGATCGCGATAGAAATTGCCGACCCAGCGCCGCCAGTTCAGCCGGTTGTAAAAACGCAGCTCGACCCCGGCCCCGGTCAGCCGCCGGCGCAGCGTGAGGGTGAAGGCGAGGCTGCCGTAATCGTCGAACAGACAACGCACCCGCACGCCCCGCTCCGCCGCCAGCACCAGCGCCTGCACGATGGTTTCGGCACAGGCACCGGCCTCCACCAGATACAGCTCCAGTTCGATCTGCTCGCGGGCGCGGGCAATCTCGTCGAGCATGCGCGGGAAGAATTGCGGGCCGTCAATCAACAGCTCGAAGCGATTGCCATCACGCCACGGAAACACCGCGCCGCGCATGTCAGCGCGCCGTGAAGATCAGCACCGCACCCACCGGCACCGACAGACTGATGGCCGACAGGCCGGCCATGTTGCGCAGGCTTTCCAGGCCCGGCAGCAGATCGAAATCCTCGGCGCTGATCACCAGCGGCTCCAGGGTCACCACCTGAAAGCGTCGGTCATCGAGGCGCGTGGCGAGCAGCTCGGCGGGGTATTCATGCTGTTTGCCGTGCAGGTTGACGGTCAGCGGCAGGCGCAATTCAAGCTGCGCGCCGGGGGCCAGATCGTTGATCGGGCGCAGGTCGATCTGGGTGGTGATGGTCGCTTCGGGGAATTGTTCGATCTGGAACAACTCCTTGCGCATGCGCTCGTCGCGCAGGGGGATGCCGCTGTTGATCGAGTCCAGCTCGACCTCGACCACGGCGCGCCCGTCGGGATCGACCTTGCCGTGCAGCACCAGAAAGCGCTGCACTTCGGACACGTTGGCGCTTTTCGTGCTGACGAACGACAGCCGCGACGACTCGCCGTCCAGATACCAGTTGGCCTGGGCCGGCAGCGCAGCGGCGCCCAGCAGCAGACCGGCGAAGGCGTTGCACAGAGAACGGTTGAACATTGAAAACTCGTGGGGCCGATAAACGTGCACGAACCTTAACTGGCCTTGGCGTTATTGCAAACTGTCAGTCTGTGCAAACACTCAGGCCAATGCCTGCTGCACCTCGCCGATGGTCGACGCGAGGCTGTTGAGGTGCAGGCTCAGCACCCGTTCCACCGGCGCCTGATCCATCGGCCAGTGCAGCGCCATGCTGCCGACCAGCCGCCCTTGCGCACAAATCGGCAACGCCACCGCGCGAATCAGGAACGGCAGGCGCACCGGGTATTCCCAATAACCTTCGGTGCGCTGGCCGAAACCCTGATGCAAGGCTTGTTCGGTGGCCTGCAATACACCGTCATCCGCCAATTGTTCGCGCTCGGCCAGACGTTTCACGTCCTGGCTGTCGAGTTCGCCGAGGCACGCGCGGCCCATGGCCGAATGAAACAGGCTGGCGTGATGGCCGACGATCTGGCAGTTCGTTGGATAGCGCTTGCGCAACACCTGCGGGATCGCACTTTCCATCACTTCAACCCGTTCGCCATCGAAGCACGACAGATCCGCCACCAGCCCGGTGCGCTCGCTGAGCTCCAGCAGCATCGGCGCGGCGCTTTCCACCAGGTGGCGTTTGAAACGTTGCTGACGATCACCGAACAGCCGTTTGGCGCACAACCGGTAGCGGCGGTCGCTGAGGCCGCGATAGATCCAGCCCTGCTCCTGCAAGGTCGCGAGCATCCGCGACACGGTGGCCTTGGGCAGAGTCGTCAGGTAGTGCAACTCTTCAAGCCCCAACGCCTGATGCTCGCCGAGCAACTCGACGATGGCCAGCGCCCGTTCGACCGAGCGCACGCTGCCGGTGTCTGCCTTGCTGCCCATGTGTTCGACCTCCATGGATGCGGATGAAAGATCACTTCGTGCAGCAAGATGCGGGCCGCTCAGGCCGATTGCAGGCATGCCGGCGGTCGCCGTTCGACCCAGCGGGTCAGCTGTTCATGAGCGTAGGCCAGTTGCAGCACCGCCCGATCCGCCTGGGCCGGGCCGATGATTTGCAGGCCCATCGGCAACCCGGCCGGGTTGAAACCCACCGGCACGCTGATGCTCGGCAACCCCGCCAACGTCGGGCCTATTACCACTTCCATCCAGCGGTGATAGGTGTCCATGGTCTGCCCGCCGACGACTCGCGGCCACGCTTGCTGTGCATCAAAAGGGAACACCTGGGCGGTGGGCAGCAGCAGGAAATCGTAACGCTCGAACAACTCGCTCAACGCGCGATACCACTCGCTGCGCGCGACCGACGCCTGATAGACCTCGGCAGCGGTCAGACGCAGACCGCCCTCGATTTCCCATTGCGCTTCGGGTTTGAGCAATGACCGTTTTTGCGGATCGGCATACGCCGCGCCGAGGCTGCCCTGCACCAGAAAATGCCGGTGGGTGAGCCAGGTCTGCCACAGGCGCTCCATGGAAAAGTCCGGCTGGCAGGCCTCGACCTGACAGCCCAGCGCACTGAAATCCGCCAGCGCCGACTCGCACAGGCTCAACACGCCGTCGTCCATCGGCAGATAGCCGTTGTAATCGCCAAGCCAGCCGAGGCGCAGGCCGTTGCAGTCCTGTTGCAGATCCAGGCTGAAGTCCCGTGGTTCATCGGCCAGCGATAGCGGCACCCGCGGATCGTAGCCGGCCTGGGTCGAGAGCAATCGCGCGACGTCGGCGACCGTGCGCCCCATCGGGCCTTCGGTGGCCAGTTGCTGGACGAACACTTCCGGCATCGGCCCATGGGGCACGCGGCCTTGGGACGGTCGGAAGCCGAACACGTTGTTGAACGCCGCCGGGTTGCGCAGCGAGCCCATCATGTCACTGCCGTCGGCCACCGGCAGCAGGCGCAGGGCCAGCGCCACTGCCGCCCCGCCGCTGCTGCCGCCGGCGATCAGGCCCGGATCGTAGGCGTTGGTGGTGGTGCCGAACACGCTGTTGTAGGTCTGCGAACCGAGGCCGAACTCCGGGACGTTGCTCTTGCCGATGATGATCGCGCCGCAGTCGCGAACCCGCGCCACGCTGATCGCATCGTGCTGCGGCACTTGCTCGGCGAACAGCGGCGAGCCGAGGGTCGTGCGCAATCCGGCGGTGGCCGCCAGATCCTTGATCGCCTGGGGCATGCCGTGCATCCAGCCTCGGGACTCGCCGCGATCCAGTTGCCGGTCACACTCATCGGCCTCGCTTAACAACACGTCCTGAGGGCGCAGCGAGACCAGCGCGTTGACCGCCGGATTGAAACGGTCGATGTGCGTCAGATACGCCTGCATCACCTCGCGGCACGACACCTTGCGGGCATGGATCGCCCGGGACAGCGCATCGGCGTCGAGGGCGACAATCGGATCAATGGCCAACGGACTCACGGCTTCACTCCCAGGTTGAGCGCAACGGATTTCTTCGCGCGTGGAGCCTCCTGCAAACAGTAAGTACCGAGCAGGGTCAGCAGGCAAGCGAACAAGACATAGAACGACGGCGCCACCGGGGTGTTCAGAACTTTACTCAGCCAGGTGACGATCAGCGGCGCAAAACCACCGAACACCATCACCGCCACGTTGTAGGCCACCGACACGCCGGTGGAGCGCACCTCAATCGGAAACTGCTCGGCCAGCGCCGTCGGAGCCGGGCCGAAGAACCCGCCAATCGCCGCGCACAGCAGCAGTTGCATCACCAGCAAGCGCTCGATCGAAGGCGCTGCCGCGACCCACACATACAGCGGATAAACCATGACGAAGAACGCCAGGGTGAAGGCCATCAGCACCGGCCGCCGACCGAGGCGATCCGACAGCGCGCCGGACAATGGAATCACCACGGTCATCAACCCCACCGCCAGCATCTGCACCAGCAACACCTGATCCAACGGCAGGCCGAGGTTCTTGTGGGCGAAGGTCGGCATGTTCACCAGCACTACGTAAAACGATACCGTCGCGCCGCACGCCAGGCCCATCGACACCAACAGGCTGCGGCGATGTTCGCGCAGCACCTGCCACAGGCCCGGTGCTGCGCCTTTGGCTTTCTTGCGCGCTTCGAGAAATTCTTCCGGTTCTTCCATGTGCTTGCGAATCCACAAGCCCACCGGGCCGATCAACAGGCCGAGCACGAACGGAATCCGCCAGCCCCAACTGTCCAGCGCCTCGGGGGAAAACAGGTGCGTGACCAGCGCCACCATCGCCGCGCCGCTGAACACCGCCAGGCATTGCCCGACCAGTTGCCACGAGCCGTACAAACCCTTGCGATGGGCCGGTGCGCTCTCCACCAGAAACGCCGTGGCGCTCGCATATTCACCGCCCGTGGCAAAGCCCTGAAGCATTCGCGCCACCACGATCAGCAGCGGCGCGCCCATGCCGATGGCGGCGTAGTTCGGCGCGAACGCGATCAGGGCGATGGACACGGTCATCAGGCGGATGATCATCTGCATCGCGGCTTTGCGCCCTTTGCGGTCGGAGTAGATGCCGAGCAGGATGCCGCCCACCGGGCGCATGAAAAAGCCGACGCCGAAGGTCGCCAGCGCCATCAGCAGCGAGGCGTAGTCGTCGTCGGACGGGAAAAACTGCCGGGCAATGATGCTCGCCAGAAAGCCATAAACGATGAAGTCGTACCATTCCAGGGCGTTGCCGATGACGGCGGCGACCACTTGCCGGGTGCGCGAAACGCCTGCGTTCGAAGTCTGCATGGGGATTCTCCAGAAGCTGTGGGTTGACCACGCAGGCACATGCGCACCTGCTTTCCAGCGGCAGCAAAAAGTGAAGAAATCAGGCCGGCTTGAGCCAGCTCTCGGTGAGCGCGCCCCAATACGCCGCGCCGGTCAGCAGAATGTCATCGTTAAAATCGTACGCCGGGTTATGCACCATCGGCCGCGCCACGCCGTTGCCGATGAACAGGTACGCGCCGGGGCAGCGCTGGAGCATCCAGGCGAAGTCTTCGCTGCCCATCAGTTTCGGAGTGTTGCCATCGACGGCATCGGCGCCCACCAGTTCGACGCCGACCTGACGAGCGAACTCGGTTTCGGCGGCGTGGTTGACCAGCACCGGGTAGGCCGGGCGGTGTTCGATGGTCGAGGTGCAGCCGAAGCTTTCGGCCTGGGACTCGATGATCGAGCGCACGCGGTCCAGTGTCTGAACGCGGACTTCGGCGTTCAGTGCACGCAGGCTCAGGCGCAGGATCGCCTGTTGCGGAATCACGTTCGCCGCTTCGCCGGCCTGCAATGCGCCGACCGTTACCACCGCCGCCTGCTGCGCATCGATATTGCGCGCGACCACGGTTTGCAAAGCCATCACCACACTGGCTGCGGCCACCAACGGATCCACCGCCAGATGCGGCATCGAACCGTGGCCGCCGACGCCTTCGATGGTCACGGTGAGCAAGTCCTGCGAAGCCATCATCGGCCCTTCGCGAAAGCCCAGATGCCCCGCCGGCAGGCCCGGCATGTTGTGCATGCCGAACAGCGCATCGCACGGGAAGCGTTCGAGCAGGCCATCGGCGAGCATCGCTTCGGCCCCGCCCTGGCCTTCTTCGGCGGGCTGGAAAATCAGCGTCAGGGTGCCGTCGAACTGGCGGGTCGCCGCCAGATAACGCGCCGCACCGAGCAACATCGCGGTGTGCCCGTCGTGGCCGCAGGCGTGCATGCAGCCTTGATGCCGGCTGCTGTAGGCGACGCCGGTGTTCTCGATGATCGGCAGCGCATCCATGTCGGCCCGCAGCCCGAGCTTGCGTGTGCTGCTGCCGTTGCGCAGCACGCCGACCACGCCGGTCTTGCCGACCCCGGTGTGAACTTCATAACCCCACTCTTCCAGCGACCTGGCGACCAGCGCCGAGGTGCGGCTTTCCTCGAAACCGAGTTCAGGGTGGGCGTGAATGTCCTGGCGAGTGGCGTGCAGGTCGCTGGCCACATCGTTGAGCCAGGCCAGAATGTGCTGATGTCGGGGCATGACGGATCTCCTCGCGCGGGTGTTCCCGGTCTTTTTGTTCGGTGTTGTTTCACGACACGTGAACGGCAGGTCGTTCTCACCGCCAGATAACCGCGAGACACGCGAGAGGACAATCGAATGTGGTTCCACAGGGTGGAACCGGATCAGTGTTGCAGGCGACAGCCCTGGCGTTCGCCTAACCATTGGGCGCTGTTGCTGCGTCCCAGGCCGCTGGCGGTGACGATTTTTTGCGTGCGGTCATCGGTCAGTTCGCTGGGCAGCCACTGCTTCACGTAGCCCCGGCAATACTCGGCGTCGTTGTTCATCACGTAGCGACACGAACAATATTCCTTGGCGGTGTAGGCGCTGATGATGTCCGGGAAGGCCCACAGGTTTTCGCGCTCGTGCCAGCCCCAGCCCAGCAGCACGACCAGCAGCACCAGCAGGATGCGTCTGAACAGTTTCATGGCCGCACCGCCCCGAGCACGCGCTTGAGCAATTCGTTGTGGCGATAGCTGCCGTCGCGGTCATCGGCGTAGCGCACGATCAGCAGTTTTTCGCTCGGGATCACGTACAGCGCCTGGCCCCAGTGGCCGAGGGCGGCGAAGGTGTCGGGTGGTGCGTCGGGCCATGGCGAGGCGGCGCCGTCTGCCGGGCGATTGAGCCACCACTGGCCGCCGGGCACGGCTTCGTCCTGATGGGCTTTGTAGCCGGAAAAGGGTTGGCGGTTGAAGGCGACCCAATCCTTGGGCAGCAGCTGCCGGTCGTTCCAGCGTCCGTCCCGTTCCATCAGCAGGCCGATTCGCGCTAGATCCCGGGCCGTCATATAGGCATAGGAGGAGGCGACGAAGGTGCCGGTGGCGTCGGTTTCCCACGTGGCATGGCGGATGCCCAGGGGATCGAAAAGCGCTGTCCACGGATAGTCGGGATAACGCTGTGGGCCGACGATGGTTTTCAGCGCCGCCGCCAACAGATTGCTGTCGCCGCTGGAATAGCGGAACACCTGCCCCGCTGGCGCGTAGCGGTCGTGATCGGCGGTGAAGGCGGCCATGTCGCGGTGGCCACGGGTGTAGAGCATCGCCACCACCGAGGATTTCAGCGGGGCGTATTCGTAGTCTTCCTGCCAGTCGATGCCCGAGGCCCAGTGCAGCAGATCCTTGAGGGTGATGGCCGGGTGTTTTTCCAGCACCGGGTAATATTTCGCGGCCGGGTCATCGAGCTTGAACAGGCCTTCGCCGTACGCCACGCCGAGCACCGTGGCCATCAGGCTTTTGCTGATCGACCAGGTCAGGTGCGGGGTGTCGGCGGTGGTCGCGGCGGCGTAGCGTTCGTAGATGAGCTGGCCGTCGCGGATCACCAGCAAGGCATCGGTGCGGATGCCTTTGCGGGTGTTGTCATCGCGGGTCGGGAAGGCATAGGCCTCCAGTGCCTCGACGGCTGGGCCGGTGAGTTTCGCGCCGGTCGGCCATTGCTCGCCCGGCCATTGTTCGGCCTGAACCGTGAAGCTGATCAGCAGCAGAAACAGGGACAGGCCTTTGAACATGGTGAGGGCTCTGGGGATGAACCTGAGAAGACTAGCCGGCGTTCATGACAGATGTGTTTTGGTTTGCCGCCAACGCCTTGGCCAGACGCTTGGCCCGCGCGCCTGCCGCCAGTTGCATGACCGACTGATCGCGCTGCCACATCGCCGCCCACTCAGGATTGCCGTTGCGCAGGGCCTGATCGACTTCCGTTTTAAGCCCGTCGAACTGCGCAAACAATCCGCCGAGCAACACATGCCCCGCCGGATTATTCGGCGGCTGACGACTGACTTCCGAACACCCGGCCAGCAGCGCCAGAAGGCGCAATTGCAGCGGCTGCGGCCAGCCGCTGTCCTGAGCGACGCCGTACAGCCACGCGGTCATTGCGCTCAACACGTAAACGTCTTCAAGGGTGCGGAACGGTTTGACATAAGCATCCCAACCGTCCCCGGCGAGCAACTCGCACAACGCATCGTCGAGATGCAACCGGCCATGGCTGATATCCGGCATCAACGGCAGCGCCGGGAGTTTTTCCACCCGCACGCCGGGTTCGCCAGGGTACACCACCGCCAGACTCAGGCGCGGTGATTCGCCGGGTTGTTCACTGCGCGCGGCGATCAGCAGCCAGTCGGCCGCATCGCCGGCGGTGACGAAATCCTTTTGCCCGGTGAGGCGCAGATCCGTGAGCCGGGTCTGCATGTCCGCCGGGCGCAGGCTGCGCTGCTCGGTCGCGCACATCGCACCGAGGCTCGGCGGCGCGCTCGGCCAGAGCATGCGCAGCGCCGCCTGATAACCCACCAGAAACGCCAGCCCCGGCGTCGCCATCCGCCGCCCTCCCGCCACCGCCAGTTCGAACGGCGTCACGCTGCCCAGTTGCTGCAGCAACGTGGCGAAGCCCTCCGCCAGATCGGCAACGGCGGGCAGGCGTTCGCGGCATTCCAGCAGGGTCGACCAGGTCATCAGAGGCTCCTCGTGGGCTGTCATATAAGCATCACCAAACATTCATGGCGATGACACCGGGGCTACATAGCCTGACTTTGCACAACACGGCTGCATAAAGAAAGTCGATCGGCTGCAACCCATGACGGGTTCAAGGCCCGTACGGAGATTCACATGACTCAGATCGCCCGCATCAGCGACACCGGCAATGAACGCCGCCTGCAAGCCGAACGCCTGATCGGCGCCGAGGCCTTGCAGCAAGCCCAGGCCTTGCGCTTCAACGTGTTCAGCGGCGAGTTCAACGCCAAGCTGAACGGCGCGGAGCTGGGTCTGGACATGGATGACTATGATGTTCACTGCAGCCACATCGGCGTGCGTGACCTGAACACCGGCCGCCTGGTGGCGACCACCCGTTTGCTCGATCACACCGCCGCCAGCAGCCTGGGCAAGTTCTACAGCGAAGAAGAATTCAGCCTGCACGGCCTCGCCGGTCTGCAAGGCCCGATCCTGGAAATCGGCCGCACCTGCGTCGACCCGGCCTACCGCAACGGCGGCACCATCGCCGTGCTGTGGGGCGAACTGGCCGAAGTCCTGAATCAGGGCGGCTACAGCTACCTGATGGGTTGCGCGAGCATCCCGATGCAGGACGGCGGCGTGCAGGCCCACGCGATCATGCAGCGCCTGCGCGAGCGTTATCTGTGCACCGAACACCTGCGCGCCGAACCGAAGAATCCGCTGCCAAGCCTCGACATTCCGTCGAACGTGATCGCCGAAATGCCGCCGCTGCTCAAGGCCTACATGCGCCTGGGTGCGAAGATCTGCGGCGAGCCGTGCTGGGACGAAGACTTCCAGGTCGCCGACGTGTTCATCCTGCTCAAGCGCGACGAACTCTGCCCGCGCTACGCCAAGCACTTCAAGGCGGCCGTGTAATGAGCCGGCTGCGGGTGTACGCGCGGATCGCGCGAGTGCTGCTGGTGGTGACACTGGGGTTGAGCATGGCCAGTGTCTTCGGATTATTCGAACGTCTGGGGCTGGCCCATTCGATGGAGCGTCGGCAGCGCTGGTCGCGGTTTTTCATGGCGCGTTTGAGCAATGCCCTGCCCTTTCGCGTGACCGTGCATGGTGAGCTGCCGAAGCAGCCGATGCTGTGGGTCAGCAACCATGTTTCGTGGACCGACATTCCGCTGCTCGGGATGCTCACGCCGCTGTCGTTTCTGTCCAAGGCCGAAGTACGCACCTGGCCGGTGGCCGGTTGGCTCGCGGCGAAGGCCGGCAGCCTGTTCATCCGTCGCGGATCGGGCGACAGCCAGTTGATCCGCAAGCAGATGACCCGTCACCTGCAAACCGCTCATCCGCTGCTGATGTTCCCGGAAGGCACCACCACCGATGGCCGTTCGCTGCGCACCTTTCATGGTCGCCTGTTGTCGGCGGCGATTGATTCCGAGGTGATGCTGCAACCAGTGGCGATCCGTTACCTGCGCGACGGCAAGATCGATTCGCTGGCGCCGTTCATTGGTGACGATGATCTGCTGTCGCACCTGATGCGCCTGTTCAGCAACGACTGCGGCGATGTCGAAATCCATCTGCTCAAGCCGATTGCCTGCCACGGTCGGGAGCGCGCGGCATTGGCGTACGAGGCCCAGCAAGCGGTGCAGAAAGCCTTGTTCGGTGATGTGCTCAAACCGGTCGAAGCACAACATGCCCGCGATCTGATAGCGGCCTGATCGGCGACATCTATCTACAGCTGCCGGCCGGCAAAGTCCTGCAGCTGTGGGTAGAACAAACGAAAGTCTTCGCTCAACGGTTCATACAACCGCCGCAACTCCTCCATCGCCCCCGCCAGCTCTTCGGGTCGGGTCAGGCGCCGGGAGATTCCACGCAACACCTGCTCCAGCACTTCGAACTCCTGATACGAGCCCAACCAGTCATTGGCCACCATGTGCGGGGCGATCTTCGCCAGGCGCTCGGGCAATTGCCGCTCGCTGGACAGCACGCGGTAAACGTCGGTGGTGAATTGGCCCAACGGACGGTCGGCGTACTGCGTCCAGTCCCGCGCCAGGCAATGGTCGAAAAACACGTCGAGAACGATGCCCGCGTAACGGCGGCGAGTCGTCGAAAACCGCGCCAGTGAAGCGTCCACCAATGGATGGCGATCAGTGAACACGTCGATCTGTCGATGCAGGGCAATCGCCGCTTCGATCTCCGGCTCGAACTGCCCTTGCAGCCGCCCTTTGACGAAATCGCCATACAGACTGCCGAGCAGTTGACCGGGGCGCTGGCCACCGAGGTGTAAATGTGCGAGATAGTTCATGGGCGCAGCTTAGCACCGCGCCCGCAATTGTTTACACCTCACATATCGTTATAACCCGATATACCGATTTATGCGGTCATCAGATCAAATTCATATTGGTGTATCGCGAAGTACCGATATAAAGTTCGCCTCATCGCGATATAGCGCTACACACATCACGAGCACCCAGCCATGAACATTGACCTCGACGAAATAATAAAAGCCCTGGCACACCCAGTACGGCGAGACATCCTCAACTGGCTGAAAGACCCGAAAGCCCAGTTTCCGGAACAGATCCACAACCACGAGTACGGCATCTGCGCCGGGCAGATCGATCAACGCTGCGGCCTGTCGCAGTCGACCGTCTCCGCCCACCTGGCCACCCTGCAACGGGCCGGGCTGATCAGCAGCCAGAAGGCCGGCCAGTGGCACTTTTTCAAACGCAACGAGGACGTGATCCAGGCGTTCCTCAGCACCCTCAGCAAAGAGCTCTGACCCTTAACGTCAGCCAGCCAAAAGGATTAAACGATGCCCCTCTCGCTACTCATACTCGCCTTGAGCGCCTTCGCCATCGGCACCACCGAGTTCGTCATCATGGGCCTGCTGCCCAATGTGGCGGCTGACCTCGGCGTGTCGATTCCCGGTGCCGGCTGGCTGGTGACCGGCTACGCCCTGGGCGTGGCGATTGGTGCACCGTTCATGGCAATGGCCACTGCAAAACTGCCGCGCAAGGCTGCACTGGTAACGCTGATGGGCATCTTCATTATCGGCAACCTGCTCTGCGCCATCGCCACTGATTACAACGTGCTGATGTTCGCCCGAGTGGTTACCGCCCTCTGCCACGGTGCGTTCTTCGGCATCGGCTCGGTGGTGGCGGCCAACCTGGTGGCACCGAACAAGCGCGCCTCGGCCGTGGCCCTGATGTTCACCGGCCTGACCCTGGCCAACGTGCTGGGTGTACCGCTGGGCACCGCCCTCGGTCAGGAAGCCGGCTGGCGCTCAACCTTCTGGGCAGTGACCGTGATCGGGGTGATCGCGCTGATCGGCCTGATCCGCTTCCTGCCGGCCAAGCGTGACGAAGAAAAACTCGACATGCGTGCCGAACTGGCCGCCCTCAAGGGCGCCGGCATCTGGCTGTCGCTGAGCATGACCGCGCTGTTCGCCGCCTCGGTATTCACCCTGTTCACTTACGTCGCTCCATTGCTGGGCGATGTCACCGGCGTCTCGCCCCGTGGCGTGACCTGGACCCTGATGCTCATCGGCCTGGGCCTGACCGTCGGCAACATCATCGGCGGCAAACTAGCCGACAAGGGCCTCGCCGCGACGCTGATCGGCGTGTTCATCGCCATGGCCGTGACCTCCACCGTCCTGACCTGGACCAGCATCGCCCTGATCCCCACCGAAATCACCCTGTTCCTCTGGGCTACCGCGTGTTTCGCCGCCGTGCCGGCTCTGCAAGTGAACGTCGTGACCTACGGCCAGGCCGCACCGAACCTGGTGTCGACCCTGAACATCGGCGCCTTCAACGTCGGCAACGCCCTCGGTGCCTGGGTCGGCGGCAGCGTCATCGCCCACGGCTACGGCCTGACCAGCGTGCCTCTCGCCGCTGCTGCGCTGGCGGTCCTCGCGCTGCTGGTGACCCTGATCACATTCCGCCAGAACGGCAATCCCGAGCTGGCCACCGCTAACTGATTCACTCACTTACCTCACGAGGGTTGTATCTCATGGCAACAATTTTCGATCCGATCAAACTGGGCGACCTCGAGCTGTCCAACCGCATCATCATGGCGCCGCTGACCCGCTGCCGCGCCGACGAAGGCCGCGTACCGAACGCGCTGATGGCCGAGTATTACGTACAACGCGCCTCGGCCGGCCTGATCCTCAGCGAAGCCACTTCGGTGACCCCGATGGGCGTCGGCTACCCGGACACCCCGGGCATCTGGTCCAACGACCAGGTGCGCGGCTGGACCAACGTGACCAAGGCCGTTCACGCCGCCGGCGGCAAGATCGTCCTGCAACTGTGGCACGTCGGCCGGATCTCCCACCCGTCGTACCTGAACGGCGAAACGCCGGTTGCACCGAGCGCCATCCAGCCTAAAGGCCACGTCAGCCTGGTTCGCCCGCTGGCCGACTATCCAACCCCGCGCGCACTGGAAAACGCTGAAATCGCCGACATCGTCGACGCCTACCGCGTCGGTGCAGAAAACGCCAAGGCCGCCGGTTTCGACGGCGTGGAAATCCACGGCGCCAACGGCTACCTGCTCGACCAGTTCCTGCAAAGCAGCACCAACCAGCGCACCGACAACTACGGCGGCTCCCTGGAAAACCGTGCCCGCCTGCTACTGGAAGTGACCGACGCGGCGATCGAAGTCTGGGGCGCCGGTCGTGTCGGCGTACACCTGGCACCGCGTGCCGATTCCCATGACATGGGCGACGACAACCTGGCCGAGACCTTCACCTACGTCGCTCGCGAACTGGGCAAGCGTGGCATCGCCTTCATCTGCTCCCGCGAGAAAGAAGGTGCCGACAGCCTCGGCCCACAACTGAAGGAAGCCTTCGGCGGCGCCTACATTGCCAATGAGCGCTTCACCAAGGACAGCGCCAACGCATGGCTGGCCGAGGGCAAGGCTGACGCCGTGGCATTCGGCATCCCGTTCATTGCCAACCCTGACCTGCCGGCTCGTTTGAAGGCCGATGCTCCGCTGAACGAACCGCGTCCAGAACTGTTCTACGGCAAGGGCCCGGTCGGCTACATCGACTACCCAACGTTGTAATCACTACGCCTTGCAATGTAAAAGCCCCGGACTCGCAAGAGCCGGGGCTTTTTGTTTATCAGGGGGGCGACTACTTGCGAAATAAACCATTACATAGATCGCATGCACTTCGACCTTGGCACTGTTATTTTCGCACCCTCCAACTAAACAAAAAGAGAAACCGTCATGAATGACACAACAAACGACACCATTTCAAAAGACGAAAACAACCATGAAGAAACTCAAATCAAAACATTTGAAAACACTACTTTAACTTCCATTTTATCAAGCTCAACCTATTTAATTAATCCAGTCGCCGCCAGTATTTTAAGCACTGTACTTTTCAACATCACCGACGACGAACACAACAAGACTACTACTCACTTAGAACTTGAAGACGAATTTCAAACCGTTATCAAAAAAGCTCAACAACAGGAAGAAAAAACCTGGAATACGATTAAACACGAAGGCAATAACAGTATTCTAATTAATATTTACAATGGAACTTCGGAAACATTTTCACTCACTCAATGCAGCTGGGATACCAGTGGACTCCAAGGAGAGGATCTGGTCATCCACCCTTGGCAATACATGCAGTTCATACTACGCAGTACGCCTCCAGCGCTTTCTGGTGGGGCGAAACGGCGAAGATCAACTCCCGTCGGACATGCGTTTACTTACTCCGGTGAAAAGCAAGCCTTTGATTTCACAACCTCAGTAAAGTTAACGGCCCCCTATGAACCGTTCGCCTTTGACACGAAAATAATCCCCAACCGCGAACATAACGTTCGTTCTATTGGTAAAGAACCACTCACCGTCAAATCTCATATAACCCGGCACCAGTCCGCTCGTCCTTACAGCTATGCCATAGTGATCAACTTAGGTTAAGCACGACCGCCCGTATAACCAATTATTGGGCTGTTGTGAACCGAGATTACTTAGTTCGCAACCATTCAAGTAAAAAGATCCCTTTGATCGTAAAGCGGTATGCACTCAAGGATGCTCCACGGTCGGCCACATCGACTACCGACAGTATTCGTCAATTACAGAAATACGAAAAAAGCCCTGGACTCAAAAGAGTCGGGGCTTTTTTGTTTATCGTAGGCCTGACGCAGCTCCAATAGGGGATCACGTCAGGATTGATTGCCTGGCACTTACCCTCTCTCACATTCCAGACACAAAATTCCTACAAAATACTGAGCTAGCAATCTGTCAATCAAGTGAACGTGCGTATATAAAAGCAGCCCATTACCGCACCGTGCGTGAAGCACCGTTCATTTTCAACATCACGGTTGACACCCACGGACCAATAACGAATTTTGTTTCATTTGCGCAGGCTGGGGCTCCAGCGCAGCATGTCCAGCCCGGTATCGACCCAACGCTCCGCCTCGGCGTACAGATCGAAGCTGTCTGGCGCCAGGAGCCATCCATAAAGGAGGCCGTCGATATAGGCGTGAATGCTGATGGCTGCCCGGGCGGTGTCGAGGTCCGCCGGCAACTGCCCACGATTGACCGCGTTACTCAGTGTCAGCGCGATCCGCACATTGCAATCGAGGCTGGCGGTCCGGCGCTGCTGACGCAGATCGCACATTTCATCGGTGAACTCGCACTTATGAAACAGAATTTCGTTGATACGCCGGGTCTTCGGATCCAGTGCAACTTGATGAAACAAATGAATCAGCAATTGGCGCATGCAGCCCAGTGGATCAGGTTCGTCCTCGCTTTCGCTGGCCTTGGCCAGTTCGTCCAGCGGCTCATGCAGAGTATCGAGCATGGCTTGCAACAGATCTGCCTTGTTGCTGAAGTGCCAGTAGATGGCACCTCGCGTCACCCCCGCCAGGGTCGCGATATCCGACAACGTCGTGCGCGCCACGCCCCGCTCATAGAAGGCTTTCTCGGCCGCTTCGAGAATCTGGCTGCGCGTTTCCTGAGCTTCCTCTTTGGTACGACGGACCATGGCAGTAAAACCTCAAACAGGATGTTTCAGGGATGGCTGAATATCCGCTGAATAAAAAAGGGTCGATCTCTCGCGGATCGGCTCCCCGGCCTACAATTTCAGACCTTGCGACGACTTTTGTAACAGGGTGGATACGACGCCAAGGTGTTTACAAACAACCATGAACGTAAGTATATTCATTAGCAAGCTACTTATCCACCCGGTAACCCTTTTTTACCCTTCCACACTTCTTGTGCGCTTTTCGCGCGCCTGACCCGAGGATCTTCATGCAATTCAAGCCAGCTGTTACCGCTCTGGTCACTGCCGTCGCCCTGGCATCGCTGCTCAGCGGATGTAAAAAGGAAGAGGCGGCTCCCGCCGCACCACCTCCTCAGGTCGGCGTCGTCACCCTGCAACCACAAGCCTTTACCCTGACTTCCGAACTGCCGGGCCGCACCAGTGCATTCCGCATCGCCGAAGTTCGTCCGCAGGTCAACGGCATCATTCTCAAGCGTCTGTTCAAGGAAGGCGGCGATGTCAAAGCCGGCCAGCAGCTGTATCAGATCGATCCGTCGGTTTATGAAGCGACCCTGAAAAGCGCCGAAGCCAACCTGCGTTCGACCAAGTCGATCTCCGACCGCTACAAGCAACTGGTCGACGAGCAGGCCGTCAGCCGTCAGGAATACGACACCGCCGTAGCCAACCGCCTGCAATCGGAAGCGTCGTTGCAAAGCGCGCAGATCAACGTGCGTTACACCAAGGTCTACGCACCGATCTCCGGTCGCATCGGCCGTTCTTCGGTGACCGAAGGCGCGCTGGTCAGCAGCGGCCAGACCGATGCGATGGCCGTGATCCAGCAACTGGACCCGATCTACGTCGACGTCACCCAGTCCTCGGTGGAACTACTGGAACTGCGCCGCGAACTGGAAAGCGGTCGTCTGCAGAAGGCCGGCGACAACGCCGCTGCGGTCAAGCTGACCCTCGAAGACGGCAGCCAGTACAAACTCGACGGTAAGCTTGAATTCTCCGAAGTGTCGGTCGACCAGACCACCGGGTCCGTGACCCTGCGCGCCGTGTTCCCGAACCCGGATCACACCCTGCTGCCGGGCATGTTCGTCCACGCGCAGTTGCAGGCCGGTGTGAACAGCGCCGCGATCCTCGCGCCGCAGCAAGGCGTGACCCGCGACCTCAAGGGCACCCCGACTGCGCTGGTCGTCGGTCCGGACAACAAGGTCGAACTGCGTCAGCTCAAGGCCAGCCGCACCGTCGGCAGCCAGTGGCTGGTCGAAGATGGCCTGAAGGCTGGCGATCGTCTGATCACCGAAGGGCTGCAATTCGTCAAACCGGGTGTTGAGGTCAAACCGACCGAAGCGACCAACGTCGGCAAGAAGAACCCGGCCCCCGCTCAGGCAGCTGACAAAGCCGCCGGCGGCAAAGGGGAGTAATCCATGTCAAAATTTTTCATCGACCGTCCGATTTTCGCCTGGGTAATTGCCCTGGTGATCATGCTGGTCGGGGCACTTTCGATCCTGAAACTGCCAATCAACCAGTACCCGAGCATTGCGCCACCGGCCATTGCGATCTCCGTGACCTACCCGGGTGCTTCGGCACAGACGGTTCAGGACACCGTGGTGCAAGTGATCGAGCAGCAGCTCAACGGTATCGACAACCTGCGTTATGTGTCCTCGGAAAGTAACTCCGACGGCAGCATGACCATCACCGCGACCTTCGAGCAAGGCACCAACTCCGACACCGCGCAGGTCCAGGTCCAGAACAAGCTGAACCTGGCCACCCCGCTGCTGCCGCAAGAAGTGCAGCAACAGGGTATCCGCGTGACCAAGGCAGTGAAGAACTTCCTGCTGGTGATCGGCGTGGTGTCGCGTGACGGCAGCATGACCAAGGACGACCTGTCCAACTACATCGTGTCGAACATGCAGGACCCGATCTCGCGGACCGCCGGTGTCGGTGACTTCCAGGTCTTCGGTGCCCAGTACGCAATGCGCATCTGGCTCGACCCGGCCAAGTTGAACAACTTCAACCTGACCCCGGTCGACGTGAAAACCGCGATTGCGGCGCAGAACGTCCAGGTGTCGTCCGGTCAGCTCGGTGGCTTGCCTGCCGTGCAGGGCCAGCAGCTGAACGCCACGATCATCGGCAAGACCCGTCTGCAGACCGCCGAGCAGTTCAAAGAGATTCTGCTCAAGGTCAACAAGGATGGCTCTCAGGTCCGTCTGAAAGACGTCGCCGACGTCGGCCTGGGTGGCGAGAACTATGCGATCAGCGCCCAGTTCAACGGCAGCCCGGCGTCCGGTCTGGCGGTGAAACTGGCCAACGGCGCCAACGCTCTCGACACCGCCAAGGCACTGCGCAAGACGATTGACGACCTCAAGCCGTTCTTCCCGCAAGGCATGGAAGTGGTGTTCCCGTACGACACCACCCCGGTGGTGACCGAGTCGATCAAAGGCGTGGTTCACACCCTGGTCGAAGCGATTGCGCTGGTGTTCCTGGTGATGTTCCTGTTCCTGCAGAACTTCCGCGCCACCGTCATCACCACGATGACCGTGCCGGTGGTATTGCTCGGTACGTTCGGCATCCTCGCAGCGGCCGGTTTCAGCATCAACACCCTGACCATGTTCGGCATGGTGCTGGCCATCGGCTTGCTGGTGGACGACGCCATTGTCGTGGTGGAAAACGTCGAGCGGGTGATGAGCGAAGAAGGCTTGTCACCGAAGGAAGCGACCAAAAAATCCATGGGCCAGATCCAGGGCGCCCTGGTCGGTATCGCCCTGGTGCTGTCGGCGGTGTTGCTGCCGATGGCATTCTTCAGCGGCTCCACCGGTGTGATCTACAAGCAGTTCTCGATCACCATCGTGTCGGCCATGGCGCTGTCGGTACTGGTCGCGCTGATCTTCACCCCGGCGCTGTGCGCCACCATGCTCAAGGCGATTCCGCACGGTGAGCACGGCACGCCGAAAAAAGGTTTCTTCGGCTGGTTCAACCGCAACTTCGACCGTGGCGTCAACAGCTACGAGCGCGGTGTTGGCAACATGTTGTCGCGCAAGGCGCCGTATCTGCTGGCGTACCTGCTGATCGTGGTCGGCATGATCTGGCTGTTCACCCGCATCCCGACCGCGTTCCTGCCGGAAGAAGACCAAGGCGTTCTGTTCGCCCAGGTGCAGACACCAGCCGGTTCCAGTGCCCAGCGTACTCAGGTGGTGGTGGATGAAATGCGTGAATTCCTGCTGCGTCCGACCAAGGACGGCGGTGAAGGCGACGCAGTAGCCTCGGTGTTCACCGTGACCGGCTTCAACTTCGCCGGCCGTGGCCAGAGCTCGGGTATGGCGTTCATCATGCTCAAGCCGTGGGACGAACGTAACGCCGACAACAGCGTGTTCAAACTCGCCGCCCGCGCCCAGCAGCACTTCTTCAGCTTCCGCGATGCGATGGTGTTCGCCTTCGCCCCGCCGGCAGTACTGGAGCTGGGTAACGCCACCGGTTTCGACGTGTTCCTGCAGGACCGCGCCGGTATCGGTCACGAGAAGTTGATGGCTGCACGCAACCAGTTCCTCGGCATGGCCGCGCAGAGCAAGGTGCTCACGCAGGTCCGTCCGAACGGTCTGAACGATGAACCGCAGTTCCAGCTGGAAATCGATGACGAGAAGGCCAGTGCCCTGGGCATCACCATCTCCGACATCAACAACACCCTGTCGATTGCGCTGGGCAGTAGCTACGTCAACGACTTCATCGACCGCGGTCGGGTGAAGAAGGTGTACGTGCAGGGCCGGCCAGACTCGCGAATGAGCCCGGAAGACCTGAAGAAGTGGTACGTACGCAACGCCGCCGGCACCATGGTTCCGTTCTCCGCGTTCGCCAAGGGCGAGTGGATCTACGGTTCGCCGAAGCTGGCGCGTTACAACGGCGTTGAAGCGGTCGAGATCCTCGGTGCCCCGGCGCCGGGTTACTCCACCGGTGAAGCGATGGCCGAAGTCGAGGCGATTGCCAAGAAACTGCCGGCCGGTGTGGGTATCTCGTGGACCGGTCTGTCGTACGAAGAACGACTGTCCGGTTCGCAGGCTCCGGCGCTGTACGCCCTGTCGCTGCTGATGGTGTTCCTGTGTCTGGCGGCGCTGTATGAAAGCTGGTCGATTCCGATCGCGGTCATGCTCGTGGTTCCGCTGGGGATCATCGGTGCGCTGATGGCCACCAGCCTGCGCGGTCTGTCGAACGACGTGTACTTCCAGGTGGGTCTGTTGACGACCATCGGTCTGGCGGCTAAAAACGCCATTCTGATCGTCGAGTTCGCCAAGGAATTGCACGAGCAGGGACGCAGTCTGCGCGATGCGGCGATTGAAGCCTGCCGCATGCGTCTGCGACCGATCATCATGACGTCGCTGGCCTTCGTCCTCGGTGTTGTACCGTTGGCTATCTCCACCGGCGCAGGCTCGGGCAGTCAACACGCGATCGGTACCGGCGTGATTGGCGGTATGCTCACCGCGACGATCCTGGCGATATTCTGGGTTCCACTGTTCTTCGTCACTGTGTCGTCCATGGGTCAGCGCAAAAACGCTGGCAAGGATGACGCCATAGAAACTCCTAAAGAGGCTGGCCAATGAGCAAGTCGCTACTCTCCATCGCAGTCGCCGCCTTCGTGCTGAGCGGTTGCTCGCTGATACCGGATTATCAGCAGCCGCAAGCACCGGTGGCGGGCCAATACCCGCAGGGCCCGGCGTACTCGCCGGCCCAGGCACCGGCGCAGGCCGCTGCCGAACAGGGCTGGAAGCAGTTTTTCCATGACCCGGCCCTGCAGCAGCTGATCCAGGTCGCCCTGGAAAACAACCGCGACCTGCGCGTCGCGGCGCTGAACATCGACGCCTACGCGGCTCAATACCGCATCCAGCGTGCTGATCTGTTCCCGGCCGTGTCGGCCAATGCCAGCGGCAGCCGCCAGCGGGTTCCGGCCCGTGCGTCGCAGACCGGTGAAGCGGCCATCAGCAGTTCCTACTCCGCTACCGTCGGCATCAGCGCCTACGAACTCGACCTGTTCGGTCGGGTTCGCAGCCTGAGCGAACAAGCGCTGCAACAATACTTCGCCACCGAAGAAGCGCGCCGCAGCACCCAGATCAGCCTGGTGGCCAGCGTGGCCAACGCCTACCTGACCTGGCAGGCCGACAAGGAACTGCTCAAGCTGACCCAGGACACCCTCGGTGCCTTCGAGGAAAGCTACAAGCTGACCAGTCGCAGCAACGAAGTCGGTGTGGCCTCGGCGCTGGACCTGGCGCAGTCACGCACCTCGGTGGAAAACGCCCGGGCACAACTGGCGCGTTACACCCGCCAGGTCGCCCAGGACGAAAACAGCCTGACCCTGCTGCTCGGCACCGGCATCCCGGCCAACCTGCAAGCGGCCAAGCCGCTGTCGGATGACCTGCTGGCCGACGTACCGGCCGGTCTGCCGTCGGATCTGCTGCAACGCCGTCCGGACATCCTGCAGGCCGAGTACAACCTGAAGGCCGCCAACGCCAACATCGGCGCGGCCCGTGCAGCGTTCTTCCCGAGCATCAGCCTGACCGCCAACGCGGGCAGCCTGAGCCCGGACCTGTCCGGCCTGTTCAAGGGCGGTTCGGGCACGTGGCTGTTCCAGCCGCAGATCAACCTGCCGATCTTCAACGCCGGCAGCCTGCGCGCCAGCCTCGACTACGCCAAGATCCAGAAGGACATTGGCGTGGCGAACTACGAGAAGTCCATTCAAACGGCCTTCCAGGAAGTCGCCGACGGCCTGGCCGCGCGCCAGACCTACACCGAGCAGTTGCAGGCTCAGCGTGATTTCGTTCAGGCCAACCAGGACTACTACCGCCTGGCCGAACGTCGCTATCGCATTGGCGTCGACAGCAACCTGACCTTCCTCGATGCCCAGCGTCAGCTGTTCAGCGCACAACAATCGCTGATCACCGACCGCCTCGCGCAGCTGACCAGTGCGGTCAACCTGTACAAGGCCCTGGGCGGTGGCTGGAATGCGCAGACCGCGCAGAACGAGCCGCTCAAAGAAGAAGCGCCGAAGATGAAGTTGTTCTGATCATCTGCTGAATACAAGAAGCCCACCGTTTGGTGGGCTTTTTGTTGCCCGCAAATCTTGCGTTCGATAATCGCCCAAATTTCACTTTCGCCGATTGAATCGCCTCGCCCGCGCCCCGCACCATTCGAGCCACAAAACCAATAACAACAGGTTCGACACCATGCTCCCGCGCCCTGCTCCTCCCGGCTGATCGCCGCCGCTTCGCCTCTGAATCCATCGAATGTCTGCGCCTTGAAAAACGGCCGCAGCGCCCCCGTTTGCCCCAAAAAAACAAGAGAGACCCGAGCCCATGACAACCTCCCCTGCGCCCTACGCACTTCCCGGTCTGATCGCCCTCGCCCTGGCCGGCATCGCGCTGCCCGCTGCGGCTGAAGAAGCCGGTTTTATCGACGGGGCCAAGGTCAACCTGAACCTGCGCAACTTCTACATCAACCGCAACTTCACCAACCCGACCAAGGCTCAGGGCAAGGCTGAAGAGTGGACGCAGAACTTCATCCTCGACGCCAAATCCGGTTTCACCCAAGGCACCGTCGGGTTCGGTCTGGATGTGCTGGGGTTGTACTCGGTGAAGCTCGATGGCGGCAAAGGCACCGGCGGCACGCAACTGTTGCCGCTGGATCATGACGGACGCCCGGCGGACAACTTCGGCCGCACCAACGTCGCCTTCAAGGCGAAGCTGTCGCAAACCGAAGTGAAGGTCGGCGAGTGGATGCCGGTGCTGCCGATCCTGCGTTCGGACGACGGCCGCTCGCTGCCGCAGACCTTTCGCGGCGGCCAGATCACCTCGAAGGAAATCGACGGCCTGACCCTCTACGGCGGCCAGTTCCGCGCCAACAGCCCGCGCGACGACAGCAGCATGAGCGACATGTCGATGACCGGCAAAGCCGCGTTCACTTCCGATCGCTTCAACTTTCAGGGCGGCGAATACGTGTTCAACGACAAGCGCACCCAGATCGGCCTGTGGAACGCCGAGCTCAAGGACATCTACAGCCAGCAATACGTCAACCTGATCCACAGCCAGCCGCTCGGCGACTGGACGTTGGGCGCCAACCTCGGTTTCTTCTACGGCAAGGACGACGGCAGCGCCCGCGCCGGCGAACTCGACAACAAGACCTGGTCAGGCCTGTTCTCCGCAAAATACGGTGGCCACACCTTCTACGTCGGCCTGCAGAAACTCACCGGCGACAGCGCCTGGATGCGCGTCAACGGCACCAGCGGCGGCACCCTGGCCAACGACAGCTACAACGCCAGCTACGACAACGCGCAGGAACGCTCCTGGCAGGTCCGCCACGACTACAACTTCGTTGCCCTGGGCATCCCCGGCCTGACCCTGATGAACCGTTACATCAGCGGCGACAACGTGCACACCGGCACCATCACCGACGGCAAGGAATGGGGCCGCGAATCGGAACTGGGCTACACCGTGCAGAGCGGCGCGCTGAAGAACCTGAACGTCAGATGGCGCAACTCGACCATGCGCCGCGACTTCAGCAACAACGAGTTCGACGAGAACCGCCTGATTATCAGTTATCCGATCAGTTTGCTGTGACTGTGAAAACGGCGCTCCCGGCGAGCGCCGTCTTTGACCGCTGGTCATTTGAGTCTGGCAAGCCACCAAGACCCGGTTACATTTGAGTGGTACTTTTTATTCTCCAGCCTGCAGTAGGAGTCATTTACCTTCCGTTATCTCCGGATGCCGTACGCGAAGCACACCTTGACCATGGAGGTCAGGTATGAAAAAGCGAATAGTGATCGTCGGTGGCGGCGTAGGCGGAACCATGCTGGCCAATCAACTGGTCGGCAAGCTGTATCCCGAAATCCTGCGCGACGAAGTCTCGATCATCCTCCTGTCGGAATACCCCGATCATTACTACAAACCTGCGTTCATGTACGTGGCGTTCAACCAGTTCTTCAAAGAAGAACTCAAACGCCCGGAACGCTCGTTGTTGCGCCCTGAAATCGACTTTCAGGTTGAAAAGGTCATACGGTTCGACTTCAACAACCAGCGCCTCAAAACCCATAGCGGCAAGTTTTTTGTCTACGACTTTCTGGTCATCGCCACCGGTTGTGTACCCGCTCCGGAACGCATCGAAGGGTTGAAAGAGGCCGGCGACCATTTCTATCAATACGAACCGGCGCGCCAACTGGCGCAACGTCTGAGCACGATTGAAAAAGGTCGGATTTTCATTACCGTGTCTTTTCCGCAGACTCCCAATGTGCCGCACCAATGCGGTATTGCTCCGGTAGAAACGACACTCATGCTGCATGATTTTCTGTGCCGTCGTGGTGTTCGCAAGAACGTGGAGATCATCTACACCTACCCGACTACCGCCCAGCTGTTGCGCAACTGTCTGTTCCTGCAACGCCCGACCGGAGAGATCCTGCCGGGCATTTTCGACAAAGCGGGCATCCAGTATCGGCGCGGTTTCACTCTGAGCCAGGTCGATCCCGACGCAAAAATCGCCTACTCCCATGAAGGCGCGGACGAACAGTTCGACATCCTGATGGCAACCCCGCCGATCCGCGCCGTGGATGCGGTGCTGGAGTCCGGAATTTCCCAGGCACCCAACAACGAAGGCTGGTTGCCGACCAACCACGAAACGCTGCAGGTCTATGGCCATGAGGGGGTCTATGTGATCGGCGACACCGTTGACCTGCCAGTGAGCAAGGCCGGAGGCGCCTGCCATAACCAGGCACCGGTGATCGCCAACAACATCGCCGCCGAAATCCGTCTGGGGCACCCCATCAGTGCCTATGACGGTCGCGTTCAGGCCGTTGCGCAAATGGGCCTGAATGCCGGAATGCCGCTTTGGTACGACTACAGCCGTGACGTACTGCCGACGCCACCGACCAAACTCGGGGGTCTGCTGCGCAACAGCTTCAATCGCGGTCTGTACTGGGCGGTGGCCCGTGGAATGCTTTGACCCTGCACAGGGAGGAGTGATTGCTGATGAAAGAGTCTGAAGCCCTGTCGGCCACACCCGGCTACACCGCCCTGATGGCCAAACTACAGCCATTGATTGATGGCGGACGGCTGGAGAACATTATCGATCTGCTTTCCCTGCTGTCGGATCTGGTCGACCTGTTGGATGAAGCCATGGTGGAGAAGCTGTCCTTGCTGGTCGAACAGGCGGCAGCCTGCAGTTGGGAGATGGCCAATGCTCTGCGTCTGGCGAAGGCTGAAGTCGCTGCGCACCACCAGGCACCAAGCGCCGTTGCACTGCTCAAACTGTTGAACGACAGCGATACACGCAAAGGAGTAGCCGTTGTCCTGAAAGCGCTCAACGTCATCGGAAGACAACTTTAACTCGCCAGAGAGGATCACCTCATGAGCGTAAAACTCGAAACGCCGGGCAAGCCCTGCTCCGACTGGGACGCCAAGGCGTACCAGCAGTTTTTCCGTCTCAGGCAACAACCGGTCGTTGAATTGCTCGGCCGCGTAGACCTGGACAATCCTCAGCGCATTTATGACCTCGGTTGCGGCACCGGGATTGCCACGCGACTGTTGGCCGAACGCTGGCCGCGTGCGCAGTTGCGGGGCATCGACAGTTCGGCACAGATGCTCGATCAGGCCCGCAGCCTGCCGATCAAGGCGTCGTGGCAGCATTGCAACCTGCTCGACTGGCAACCCGAGCAATCGGCCGACCTGCTGCTGGCCGCAGCCGTGCTGCACTTTATCGACGACCATGAGCAACTGCTGCCCCGTCTGCTCGGCCACATAAACCCTGGCGGGTGCCTCGCCGCGCACATGCCGGACTGGCGTGATGCGCTGTGGTATCAGCTGATGCTCGACACCCTCGACGACGCCGGACCCTGCGGTCGCCCCATCGGCACTGCACAATTGCGCCAGCGCATGGCCGCGCGGCCGTTGTTGTCGCTGGAGGCTTACTACCGGCTGCTGGCCCCGCTGACCCAGTCACTGGATATCTGGGAAACAGAGCAATTGCAGGTGGTCGACGGCAAGTCGCCGGTTTATGACTGGGTGAAGGTGTCGGCGCTGCGGCCGGTGATGCAGGGACTGACGTCAGAGGAACAGGCGCGCTTTATTTATCACTACCTGATGCGGGTGCATACGCACTATCCGCAGGAGGAAAATGGCCATACGTTGTTTGCGTTCAAGCGGATTTTCATTGTCGCCAAGGTGTGATTTTCAAAGGATCGCAGCCAGTTGAAGACTGCGATCCCTTGAGTTCAACGATCACTCGCGGGATTCGGTACCCAGCTCATCCCACACCGACTCGGCCAGATGAAAGGTCGCATTCGCCGCCGGAATCCCGCAGTAGATCGCGCTCTGCATGATCACTTCCTTGATCTCGCCGCGACTCACGCCATTGTTGGCCGCCGCCCGCAGGTGCAACTTGAGTTCACCTTCGCGGTTCATGCCGATCAGCATGGCGATGGTGATCAGGCTGCGGGTGTGGCGTGGCAGGCCCGGGCGGGTCCAGATGTCGCCCCAGGCGTGACGGGTGATCATCTCCTGGAACTCCGAGTTGAACTCGGTCAGCGTGGTCAGGCTGCGATCGACATGAGCGTCGCCAAGCACCGCGCGGCGCACTTGCATGCCGTCGTCGTAACGTTGTTTCTCGTCCACGAAAATCCTCCTTCAGTCAGCCAGCAGGAATGTCAGCACACGGTCGCTGAACGCGTCGCCGGCCTGAACGTTGGAAAGGTGCGCCGCATAAAACTCGGCGTACTCGGCATCGCGCACATGCTCCTGGATGAAGTGCCCGCCGGACGGTGGCGTCACCGCATCTTCGGTACCGGCGATCACCAGCAGCGGCACCGTGATCGACGCCAACTGCTCGCGGAAATCCGCATCGCGCACCGCTGCGCAGTTGGCGGCGTAACCTTCAGGATTGGTCCCGGCCAGCATGTCGGTGATCTGCTTCGCGGCTGCCGGGTTGGCTGCCGAAAAGTCCGGAGTAAACCAGCGGGCAATCGATGCATCACGCAACGCGACCATCGCCGCCGGGCCGTCACGCAGCACGGTTTCGATGCGCGGGTTCCACACCGACGGATCGCCGATTTTTGCCGCGGTGTTGCAAACGATCAGTTTGTTCAACCGCTGGCCGGCGTTGATCCCCAGCCACTGGCCGATCAGGCCGCCCATCGACAGACCGCAGAAATGCGCGCGTTCAATGTGCAGCGCATCCAGCAACGCCAGCACGTCGCGGCCCAGTTGCTCGATGCTGTAAGGGCCCGGCGTCACCAGCGACTGGCCGTGCCCGCGAGTATCGAAACGCAGCACGCGAAAATGTTCGGTGAAGGCCGGCATCTGCACGTCCCACATGTGCAGGTCGGTGCCCAGCGAGTTCGACAGCACCAGCACCGGCGCATCGACCGGGCCTTCCAATGTGTAATGCAGTTCGCCATCGGCGAGTTGAACGAAAGCCACAGCCCTCTCCTTTCAGTCAGACAATGCGTTGTGTTCGGCCACTGCCCGCTCGACCCAGACCTGTGCCTGACCGAGGTAATGGGCGGGATCGAGCAGATGATCCAGTTCGGTTGCGCTCAGTTCGGCGGTCACCTGCGGCTCGTCACCGAGGACCGCTCGCAGATGACGCTGTTCGGCCACCGCTCGTTTGCAGCATTGCTCGAGCAGATGATGCGCGGTGTCGCGGCCGACCCGTTGCGCAAGCACGATGCTCACTGCTTCGGCCAGCACCAGACCTTGAGTCAGTTCCAGGTTGCGGGCCATGCGCGCGGCATCGACCTCCAGACCGTCGGCCAGCAGCCGCGCCTGTTGCAGTGCGCCCGACACCAGGCAGCAGATCTCCGGCAGGGTTTCCCATTCGGCGTGCCACAAACCGAGGCTGCGTTCGTGCTCCTGAGGCATGGCGCTGAACAGCGTCGAGACCAGCCCCGGAACGCGGGTGGCGGCGCCGATCAACACCGCCGCGCCCACCGGATTGCGTTTGTGCGGCATGGTCGAGGAACCGCCCTTGCCCGGCGCCGACGGTTCGAACACTTCCGCCGCTTCGGTCTGCATCAACAGGCTGATGTCGCGGCCGAATTTGCCGAGGCTGCCGGCGATCAGACCGAGCACCGCGCCGAACTCGACGATGCGGTCGCGCTGGGTGTGCCACGGTTGTTCCGGCAGGGTCAGTTGCAGTTCTTCGGCCAGCGCCCGGGCGATCGGCAACGCCTGTTCGCCGAGCGCCGCGAGGGTGCCGGACGCGCCGCCGAATTGCAGCACCAGCAGCCGTGGCTTGAGCTCGCGCAGACGCTGACGGCTGCGCGTGATCGCACCGAGCCAACCGGCGATCTTCATGCCGAGCGTCACCGGCGTCGCATGTTGCAGCCAGGTACGTCCTGCCAGCGGCGTCGCGGCGTGGCGCTGCGCCTGAATGGCGAGGGCGTCGGCCAGTTGCGCCAGCTCCCTTTCAATCAATTCCAGCGCCTGACGCAATTGCAGCACCAGCCCGGAATCCATCACGTCCTGACTGGTGGCACCCAGATGTACATAGCGCTCGGCTTCGGCATCGGTCGCGGCGATCTGTTTGCCCAACGCCTTCACCAGTGGAATCGCCGAATTGCCGGCCGTGGCAATCGCCTCGCTCAGTGCTGCGAAATCAAACAGCCCGGCGCGGCAGGCGTTTTCGATCGACGCGACAGCACCCGCCGGAATCAACCCGACGCGTGCTTCGGCCCGGGCCAGTGCCGCTTCGAAGTCGAGCATCGCCTGCACCCGGCCCTGATCGCAGAACACGTCGCGCATATCGCGGGCAGTAAAGTAGGCATCGAACAACTGATTGCCCGGTCGCTGAGTCATAAACAGTCCTTGCCGGCGCGGGCCGTTATGGCCCGCGCGCATCGGTTTAAAGATCGTGGTGCAAATACTTCGCTTCTTTGGGCAGGCGCAGGCTGAACAGGAACGCCACGGCCATCATGATCGTGACATACCAGTAGAACGCGTTTTCCATTCCGCCAGCCTTGAGGCTCAGGGCCACGTATTCTGCCGAACCGCCGAAAATCGCGTTGGCCACCGCATAGGCCAGGCCGACGCCGAGGGCGCGGACTTCCGGCGGGAACATCTCGGCTTTCACCAGACCGCTGATCGAGGTGTAGAAACTGACGATCGCCAGCGCCACGGTAATCAGCACAAAGGCCAGGAACGGGCTGCCGACACTTTTCAGGCTGAGCAGGATCGGCACTGTGAACAACGTGCCGAGGCCGCCGAACCAGAGCATCGAGTTACGCCGGCCGATCTTGTCGGCGAGCATGCCGAACAGCGGCTGCATGCACATGTACAGGAACAGCGCGCCGGTCATGATGTAGCTGGCGGTCTTGGCGTGCATGCCGGCGGTGTTCACCAGGTACTTCTGCATGTACGTGGTGAAGGTGTAGAAAATCAGCGAGCCGCCGGCGGTGTAGCCGAGCACGGTGATGAACGCAGCCTTGTGATCGCGGAACAGTGCACGGATGCTGCCGGCGTCCTTGTTCTCGCGCATTTCCTTGCTGGTGGTTTCTTTCAGCGAGCGACGCAGGAACAGCGAAATCAGCGCGGCGGCCGCACCGACCACGAACGGAATCCGCCAGCCGTAGGCACGCAATTCTTCTTCAGAGAGGAACTGTTGCAGGATCACCACCAGCAGCACCGCCAGCAGTTGCCCGCCGATCAGGGTCACGTACTGGAACGAGGCGAAGAACCCGCGCTGGCCCTTGAGCGCGACTTCGCTCATGTAGGTCGCGGTGGTGCCGTATTCACCGCCCACCGACAGGCCTTGCAGCAGACGCGCGAACAACAGCAGCAGCGGCGCCCAGACGCCGATGTCCTTGTAGGTCGGCAGGCAGGCGATCAGCAACGAGCCGAAGCACATCATCAGGATCGAGATCAGCATCGAGTTCTTGCGCCCGTGCTTGTCCGCGACCCGGCCGAAAATCCAGCCGCCGATCGGTCGCATCAGGAACCCGGCGGCGAATACGCCTGCCGTGTTGACCAACTGCACCGTGGGGTTGTCGGAGGGGAAAAACGCCGGGGCGAAATAGATCGCGCAGAAGGCGTAGACGTAGAAGTCGAACCATTCGACGAGGTTGCCGGACGACGCGCCGACAATGGCAAAGATGCGCTTGCTGCGCTCTTCACCGGTGTAATGGGAGGTGAGGGTTGTCATTGTTTTTCACTCGATAGGGACAGTGAGAGTCTAGACACACTTTGCAACAGCCCCGTTCCACATTGGATCACCAGCCAGACCCGATCTCTGATCGTTCCCACGCTCCGCGTGGGAATGCCGCCATGGACGCTCTGCGTCCAATGTGACGCGGAGCGTCACGGTATGCATTCCCACGCAGAGCGTGGGAACGATCAGTATCCGGTTCAGTAATCGAAGAACACCGTCTCGGCATCAGTGCCCTGCAGGATCACATTCCACTGATAGACACCCGCCGCGTCCGGCTTCGCCAGCAACGTATCGCGGCGCTCGGCCGGTACGCATTCGAGCAGCGGATCATTGACGTTCGCCGGATCGCCCTCGAAGTAAATCCGCGTCAGCAAGTGCTTCACCAACCCGCGCGCAAACACCAGCACCACCAAATGCGGCGCCTGGGTCGAGCCCTTGAGGCCTTCAACCGTGCCCGGCTTGATGGTGGTGAAACGAAAGCGCCCTTCCGCATCCACCGGCACCCGGCCGAAGCCTTCGAAATTCGGGTCGAGCGGCTTGGCCTGCTCGTCTTCCGGGTGGTCATATTTGCCGGCGGCGTTGGCCTGCCAGACTTCGAGCATGGCGTCGTTGACGACATCGCCGTTGCCGTCCACCACTTGCCCGGTGATCGCCACACGCTGGCCGAGGGTCAGTTCGTTGGCGAGGTTTTCACGGTTCAGCCAGGTCAGGCCGATGTGGTAATACGGCCCGACGGTATGGGACGTGGTCGCAGTCAGGGTCATCTCATTTCTCCATCGGCGTGGCTTCGCGGCCGCGCAGCACGATGTCCCAGCGATAAGCGAGGGCGTAGGACGGAATGGTTTTTTCCAGATCGAAAGCGGCGATCAGGCGTTCCTTGGCCGAGGTGTCCGGCACGCAGTTGTAGATCGGGTCGTAGGCCAGCAGCGGGTCGCCGGGGAAATACATTTGCGTGACCAGGCGCGTCAGGATGCTCGGCCCGAACAGCGAGAAATGCACATGGGCCGGACGCCAGGCATTGTGGTGGTTGCCCCACGGATAGGCGCCGGGCTTGATGGTCTGGAACTGATACCAGCCGTCGGCGTCGGTCACGGTGCGGCCGGTGCCGGTGAAGTTCGGATCCAGCGGTGCGTCGTGCAGGTCACGGGCATGGTTGTAGCGACCGGCGGCGTTGGCCTGCCAGATCTCCACCAGAATCCCCGGCACCGGCAGACCGTCTTCGTCGAGCACACGCCCGTGAATGATGATCCGCTCACCGAGCGGTTCGCCCTGATGCTGGGCGGTCAAATCGTTGTCGGTATCGGCCACACGCTCGGCACCGATGGTCGGCCCGGTGATTTCCGACAGCGAGTGCGGCAGAAACACCAACGGCTTGGACGGCGAGCGCAGATTGGTGGATTGATAGGTCGGGTGCAGGTACGGCGGCTGGGTGCCTTCCTGCGGGCGGCGGTAACCAGGCTTGTCAGTCATTTCGCTTTCCTCTGTTCTTTTTCGTCACGGCTTGCGTCAGACGCGTTCGATGGCCAGGGCCAGACCCTGGCCGACACCGACGCACATGGTCGCCAGACCTTTCTTGCCACCGGTCTTTTCCAGCTGATGCAGCGCAGTCAGCACCAGCCGCGCGCCGCTCATGCCCAACGGGTGGCCCAAGGCAATAGCGCCACCGTTCGGGTTGACCTGCGCCGCGTCGTCCGCCAGCCCCAGTTCGCGCAATACCGCCAGACCCTGGCTGGCGAAGGCTTCGTTGAGTTCGATCACATCGAAATCGCTGACCGCAACGCCGAGGCGTTCGGTGAGTTTGCGCACCGCCGGCACCGGGCCGATGCCCATCACCCGTGGCGCAACACCGGCGCTGGCCATGCCGAGCACTTTGGCGCGAGCGGTCAGGCCGTGTTTTTTTACCGCTTCGGCCGAGGCCAGAATCAGCGCGGCGGCACCGTCGTTGACGCCCGAAGCGTTGCCGGCGGTGACGGTCTTGTCCGGGCCGTTGACCGGTTTCAGTTTAGTCAGGGCTTCAAGCGTGGTATCGGCGCGTGGGTGTTCGTCCTGGCTGACCACGGTTTCGCCCTTTTTGTGGGCGATCCGTACTTCGACGATTTCCTCGGCGAAGTAGCCGGCAGCCTGGGCAGCGGCCGTACGTTGCTGACTGCGCAGGGCGAAAGCGTCCTGATCCTCGCGGGAAACTTCGTAGTCGTCGGCGACGTTGTCGGCGGTCTGCGGCATCGCATCAACGCCATACTGGGCCTTCATCAACGGGTTGATGAAACGCCAGCCGATGGTGGTGTCCTCCAGCTTCATGTTGCGCGAGAACGCCGCATCAGCCTTGCCCATCACGAACGGTGCGCGGGACATCGACTCGACGCCACCGGCAATCGCCAGCTCCATTTCACCGCTGGCGATGGCGCGGAACGCGGTGCCGATGGCATCCATGCCCGACGCGCAGAGGCGATTGAGGGTGACGCCCGGCACGGTCTCCGGCAGACCGGCCAGCAGCAGCGCCATGCGCGCGACGTTGCGGTTGTCTTCACCGGCCTGGTTGGCGCAGCCGAGGAATACTTCGTCGATGGCGCTCCAGTCCACCGACGGATTGCGTTCCATCAAGGCCTTGATCGGCACGGCGGCCAGGTCGTCGGCGCGAACAGCCGCCAGACCGCCACCGAAACGGCCGATGGGAGTACGAATCGCATCGCAGATAAAAACGTCGCGCATCATGCTTCTCCCGGTGCCTGGCCGTGGGCCGCTGCGGTGCGGGCTTCGAGATCGCGCAGGGCGGTCAGCTCGACTTCGGTCGGTTCGGCGGTGGTGTCAACGTTGTCGGCAAAACGGATGGCCCAACCGGTAGCGGCGACCACTTGCTCGCGGGTCACGCCCGGATGCAGGGCAGTAACGACGAATTCGTGGGTGCCCTCTTCCGGTTCCATGATGCACAGGTCGGTGATGATCCCGACCGGCCCGGCGCCCGGCAGGCCCAGACGTTTGCGCGAATCGCCGCCCTCGCCATGGCCGACCGAGGTGATGAAATCGAGTTTGTCGACAAACGAACGCGCCGACTGTTTAAGGATGATCAGCACGCTTTTGGCGGAACCGGCGATCTCCGGCGCACCGCCGGCACCCGGCAAGCGCACTTTCGGCTGGTGATAGTCGCCGACCACGGTGGTGTTGATGTTGCCGAAACGGTCGACCTGCGCTGCGCCGAGGAAACCGACGTCGATGCGTCCGCCCTGCAGCCAGTAGCGAAAAATCTCACCGGTTGGTACGACGGTGTCAGCGGTTTCCGCCAGTTCGCCGTCACCGATCGACAGTGGCAATACGCTGGGTTTGGCGCCGATAGGGCCCGACTCGTAGATCAGCACCACGTCCGGCGACGACGTCAAGCGCGCCAGGTTGGCGGCTTTCGACGGCAGGCCGATGCCGACGAAGCACACCGAGCCGTTCTTCAGGCGACGGGCCGCGGCGACGGTCATCATTTCATTGGTGGTGTAAGTCATTACTTGGCCTCCGAAGCAGCGGCCAACTTGGCCTGGAACTCGCTGAAGTCAGCGCAGCCATGGATGTATTCGTTGATCCACGCGGTAAACGTCTCACGGTCGCGGGCGATCGGATCCCACGCCTGATAGAAGCGGTTGTCACGCTCGGTGTAACCGTGGGCGTAGGATGGATGCGCGCCACCGGGTACATGGCAGACCGCGCTCAAGGCCCAGGTCGGCAGCACGCAGGCGTTCATCGGGGCGTTGAGGTTGTCGACGATCTCTTCGACGGTGACGATGCAACGCTTGGCGGCCAGTGCGGCTTCTTTCTGCACACCGAGAATGCCCCACAGCAGCACGTTGCCCTGACGGTCGGCTTTCTGGGCGTGGATCACGGTCACGTCCGGACGCACCGACGGCACCGCCGCCAGCACTTCGCCGGTGAACGGGCAAGTCACGGATTTGATCAGCGGGTTGACCTTCGGCAGGTCGGAACCGGCGTAGGCCCGCAACACCGCGAACGGCAGGCCGGAGGCGCCGGCAACGTAGGCATTGGCCAGGTCGGCGTGGCTGTGCTCTTCGATTTCCAGCGCGTGCGGCCATTGTTTCTCGACCGCGTCGCGCAGACGGTGCAGCGAACCCACGCCAGGGTTGCCGCCCCAGGAGAAGATCAGCTTGCGTGCACAGCCGGCGCCGATCAGTTGGTCGTAGATCAGGTCAGGCGTCATCCGCACCAGGGTCAGATCTTTCTTGCCCTGACGAATGATTTCGTGACCCGCCGCCGTAGGGATCAGGTGAGTGAAGCCTTCGAGCGCGACGGTATCGCCGTCGTTGACGAATTGCTTCACCGCGTCGTGCAGCGAAAGGATCTCAGCCATGGAGCGGGCTCCCGTTTTTGTAATGAATCGCCAGTGAATAAAAAGGCGCGAGGTTCTGCGCCGGAGTCACTGAAGATTAAGCCGCTGATTTTCGCCAAACAATCCGATAATCGACTGAGTGTTCGTTTATCGAACAGATTGTTATCTGCCTATCATTCCGTCACTGATCGTTCCCACGCTCTGCGTGGGAATGCAGCCCGGGACGCTCCGCGTCCCTTCCGGAGCCGAACGCGGAGCAACCTCTGCGGCCAGTTCGACGCGGGAACGATCCTGCAATGAAACTCAGGTCGCGTCCGCGTGACTGACCAGACCCTTGATCACCACCGCTGCCGTGGCCAGGCCCGCCGGAACCACCAGCGCCGTCAGCACTTGCTCGAAATTCCAGCCCAGGCCCAGCAGGGTCGCGCCCATCCACGCTCCGAGAATCGCGCCAAACCGGCCGATCCCGAGCATCCAAGACACCCCCGTCGCCCGGCCCTGCGTCGGATAAAACCGCGCTGCCAGCGACGGCATCGCCGATTGCGCACCGTTGACGCACATGCCCGCCACCAGCACCAGCGTCGCCAGCAGCGTGATGTTGCCCAGACTCTGCCCGACCGCGTAGGCAAACACCCCGGCCAGCAGGTAGAAAATGCCGATCACCTTGTGCGGATTGAAGCGGTCCATCGCCCAGCCTACGCCCACCGCGCTCAACACTCCGCCGAACTGGAACAGCGCGCCGATAAACGCCGCCTGTTCCATGCTCGCGCCGCTGTCACGCATCAGGGTCGGCAGCCAACTGGTCAGCAGGTACACGATCACCAGACCCATGAAGTAGGTCAGCCACAGCAGCAACGTGCCGACGCTGTAGGTGCCGGAAAAAATCACCGCAAACACGTTGCGCGCTTTCACGGTTTTCTGTTCCGGCACGCTGAAACTCGCGGCCTGAGCGACGATGGCAGGATCAATGGGTGCGAGAGTCTTGCGCACCTTGTCGGTGCCGCGATTGCGCACCACCAGATAACGCGCCGACTCCGGCAGCCAGAGAAGCAACACCACGGTGAGGATCAGCGGCAGGATCCCGCCGATCAGCAACAGACTGTGCCAGCCGAATGCCGGGATCAACTTGGCCGAAATAAACCCGCCACCGGCCATGCCCAGGTTGAAGCCGCAGAACATGCTGGTCACCAACAGGGACTTCTTGCGCTCCGGGGTATATTCCGACAGCAGCGTGGTGGCGTTCGGCATCCCGGCGCCCAGTCCCAGACCAGTGAGGAAACGCAGCACCAGCAACTGATCGACATTGGTGGCGTAGGCCGACGCCAGGCTGAAAGCACCGAACAGAAAAACCGCGCCGACCAGTACGACTTTTCGCCCGAAGCGGTCAGCCAATGGCCCGGAGCCCAGCGCACCGAAGACCATTCCGATCAGCGCGGCACTCATCACCGGGCCGAGGCTGGCGCGGTCGATGCCCCAGTCCTGGGACAGGGCCGGCGCGATAAACCCCATGGCCGCAGTATCGAGGCCATCGAGGAACACAATCAGGAAACACAGGATCACCACTCGCCACTGATAGCGCGAGATCGGTTGGGCGTTGATGAAGGACTGCACGTCGAGGCAGTGACCTACAGCGGACTGAGGCTGGTTCATTATTTTTATTCCACGCAAGAAAACGCAGTCGAACGGCGGCCGGCCAGAGAGCGGCACGGTCACAACTATATAAGGAAGAAATCAGGCGTTGCGCTAATACCGGCAACAGGAACGGGAGCGGCGACAGTCGGGGAACGTGCGCATGGGAAGTTGCCTCTTGTCATTATTATGGGAGTCGACGATCCGGCGGGCTCATTCACATTCGTGCCGGATGACGCTGCCGCGACATTAATGATCCGGGGGTTTTAGCGTCAATTCGATAAACGCAACTCTGTGCGTTTATCGAACAGCTTCATCAGGCAAACAATTGCGCACTGAGGTCGCGACTGGCGCTCAACAGGCCCGGCAGAAAGCGCTGCTCGAGCTCGGTACGGCTGACACGACCGGCGTGGGTGCTGACATTGAGCGCGGCCACCACCTGGCCGGAAGCGTCATACACCGGCACGGCAATCGAACGCAGACCTTGTTCCAGTTCCTGATCGACGATGCACCAGCCCTGCTGCCGGACTTCCTGCAGACATTCGAGCAAGGCGTCGGGGGTGTGAATCGTGCGGCTGGTCTTGGCCACCAGTTCGGCGTGGTCGAGATATTCTCGCAGCGAGGTGTCGTCCAGCGCCGCCAGCAGGATTCGCCCCATCGACGTGCAGTACGCCGGCAAGCGCCCGCCCACCGACAGGTCCACCGAAATCAGACGCTGGGTGGTGGCCGAACGGGCAATGTAGAGAATGTCGTCGCCTTCCAGCGTGGCCATGTTGCAGGCCTCGTGCAGTTGCTCGCTCATGCGGTCGAGATACGGCTGGGCCGAGACCGCCAGCGGCGTCGACGACAGATAGGCGTGACCGAGGGTCAGCACTTTCGGCAGAAGCGAATAAGTGCGCCCATCGGTGGTGGCGTAGCCGAGCTTGATCAGTGTGTGCAGGCAACGGCGCACGGCGGCGCGGGGAATTTCCGTGCGATGGCTGATCTGGGCGATGGTCAGGTGGCGCTTGCGCTCCTGAAACGCCTGCACCACCGCCAGGCCACGGGCCAGGGAGGTCATGAAATCCGGGTCGCCGGTCAGGGCCTGGATACGCTTGGCCGGCGAAGCGACGATCGGCGGCGCTACCGAGGTGAAGGAATTGCGCATTTGATCGTTCATGTCAGGTCCTTTTTTTCTTGTTCGGATCAACGGCTATACAAGCGGCTCGCTGGCAGATACACAAGCGACAGACCGCCAACACCGGGCGATTATCGAACCGTCGACCGATAATCGCAATCGCCCTCACCTACTCGTTTGGGTTGTGCGGAACAGATTTGAACTTGGAACGCCGGTGTGGTTTAAGCGCCTTAGTTGTCCGACTAAATGGCGCCAGAAATCAAACACTGCGCAACGGCGATGCAACTATTGATGAAAGTTGCACGTCACAAAACAATCACACATCCGGAACCGTTTTTAACTTGGCAAAGATAGTCAATCCCGATTCGGCCGCTATAATGCACCTCAGTGACACCGCGCTCTTATTTGCCGACGGTGCCACCCGCTGGCGCGATGTCCATCGCTGCCGGCCCCGGCCAGCGCCTGACGCTCATTACTCATGCACCGCCAGCGCGCTCGCTGAAACAGGAAACTGATGCTGCGTCAGTTTTAATCTGGTGCCGTAGCCGCCTGCAACATGGAAGTCCTGACCGTCTTCCCGACAACACCGCTGCCTGTCCGGGCAAGCGCTTGTTGATGAACCGGTTAAATGATTCGTTGCAGTGCGTTTCACCAGACATTTATCTCAACTCATACAGGTAGCACTGTGACGAAAGACGAACTGCGCGCGGAACTTGAGCGCCAGGAACAACGTTACAAGGAAGTTTACGGCGGGGAAGTCACCACCTACGCCGCCCAGCCCGAACCAGAACGCAAAGCCTGGCGTAAACGCCCTACCGTTCAGGATCAGGTCTTTCAGCAAGAACTGAAAAAAATGGAAGAGGAACTCAAAGCCGAAGAGCCTTGAAGCCGTCCTTTGCACCTTCCGAAGGTAAGCGTACTCACCGGGCTACAAGCACGGTGGACTGACGATGCCTTGCGCGCCCGCTACCCGCGGGCAGCGGCCAACTCCCCTGTATTGCACAGGTCTGGAGCATGTCAGACGCATTTCTCAGATATTTCACACAAGTTTCAGTCCCCTCCCGACAACTGGCGAATCCGCCGGCGTCTCAAATTTTTATCAACCAAATCAACACCTTGCAAAACCCTGCAAAAAGCTTGGGTAATGCCCCCTGACACAAATTAATTCGTTGAAGAATGTTACCGATGAGCAGGTAGGGGATCGATTTCCAGTCTTTTCTGGCATAATCGCGCCCCCTTATGACCGGGTCAGAAAACCTTCATGATCGATTTATTCAGCGGACTGGATGCCTGGGTGCTTGTGAGCCTCCTGCTCGCCCTGACATTTGTCCTCGCCTTCGAGTTCATCAATGGATTTCATGACACCGCTAACGCGGTAGCCACTGTTATCTACACCAAAGCGATGCCGCCTCATCTGGCGGTGTTCTTCTCGGGCGTGTTCAACTTCCTCGGCGTACTGCTGGGCGGCGTTGGCGTGGCGTATGCCATCGTGCACCTGCTGCCGGTAGAACTGCTGATCAACGTGAACACCGGCCATGGTCTGGCAATGGTGTTCTCGCTGCTCGCCGCCGCGATCGCCTGGAACCTGGGCACCTGGTACTTCGGTATCCCGGCCTCCAGTTCGCACACGCTGATCGGTTCGATCCTCGGTGTCGGCCTGGCCAACGCCCTGATCAACGAAATTCCACTGGCTGACGGCGTCAACTGGCAGAAAGCGATCGATATCGGCGCCTCGCTGGTGTTCTCGCCGATGGCCGGCTTCCTGATCGCCGCGCTGGTGCTGATCGGCCTGAAGTGGTGGCGTCCGCTGTCGAAGATGCACAAGACGCCGGAACAGCGCCGCAAGATCGACGACAAGAAGCACCCACCGTTCTGGAACCGCCTGGTCCTGGTGATCTCGGCCATGGCCGTGAGCTTCGTGCACGGTTCCAACGACGGCCAGAAAGGCATCGGCCTGATCATGCTGGTACTGATCGGTATCGTGCCCGCGCAGTTCGTACTCGACCTGAACAGCACCACCTACCAGATCGAACGCACTCGCGACGCGACCCTGCACCTGAGCCAGTTCTACAAGCGCAACGCCGACACCCTGGGTGAATTCCTGGCCCTGGGCAAAAGCGTGGAAGGCGACCTGCCGGAGAAATTCCGTTGCAACCCGCAACAGACCGAACCGACCATCGCCGCCCTGCTCGACACCCTCAAAGGCGTAGCCGACTACCACTCGCTGTCCGCGGAAAGCCGCATCGAAGTGCGTCGTTACCTGCTCTGCCTGGACGACACTGCGAAGAAAGTCAGCAAACTGCCAGGCCTCGCCCCGCGTGAAAAGGCTGACCTGGACAAACTGCGCAAAGACCTGACCACCACCACCGAATACGCCCCGTTCTGGGTAATTCTGGCGGTCGCCCTGGCCTTGGGCCTGGGCACCATGGTCGGCTGGAAACGCGTGGTACTGACCATCGGCGAGAAGATCGGCAAGCAAGGCATGACCTACTCGCAAGGCATGTCGGCCCAGATCACCACCGCCAGCCTGATCGGCATGGCCAACATCTTCAGCCTGCCGGTGTCCACCACCCACGTCCTCTCCTCGGGCGTGGCCGGCACCATGGTCGCCAACAAAAGCGGCCTGCAAGGCGGCACGGTGAAAACCATCCTGCTGGCCTGGGTCCTGACCCTGCCAGCCACCGTGGCCCTGTCGGCCGGCCTGTTCTGGCTGGCATCGAAGGCGCTGGGTAGCTGATAGACCGCTGAAATGAAAAAGGCGTGATTCGAGAGGATCACGCCTTTTTTGTTGCTTCCAGAAATGGGACGCAGAGCGTCCCGGGCTGCATTCCCACGCGGAGCGTGGGAACGATCAAAGCAAAAGCAGTCGCTTTTCGCCTCTAACCACTCAACACGATGAGCGTTAGCTCGAGTACCGCTCTTGACGTGCCGGCCCCATCGGAAGGCTGAGTGGAGGGATTTATCCGGGGGTGGGAGCGCAGCGACCGTGCGGCGAAGCCGCATGCATCGAGAGGAGGTGCAGCGAAGCAAACCGTAGGCGATGCCCCCGGATGAATCCCGGAACGAAGGAACACCGAGCCAAAGCGAGGTGCCGAACGCCGGGGCCCAGCCTTTTGGTTCCTTTTTGGCGTCTGAAAAAGGGACTCGCCGTAAGGGCGAAACCGCCAGCCGCACCCCCCGAAGAAACGGATATTCACCCAAAACCCCAAGAGCATGGTCGGCCCAAAGGCCGCCAAGACACAAAAAAAAGGGCAACCGAAGTTGCCCAAAATGCCTTGCGTGCTCATCAAACCCGGAAGAATCAAGGCTTCTTGCGCTTGTTCGCATCCTTCCAGATAAAAAATCCAAACCCTGCAAAAAACAGAACCATCAGCCCCACAGTCAGGACCCCGGCAAACACCACGTTATCGAAAAACATGACTGGCCTCCTGGCCCCTGCTTTGCTGCGATGGAACTAAGTTAACCAATCAGGCAGGCGCAGGAATTGACCGGGATCAATGCCGGTCACAGAGAGGAGGAAAGGAAGGGAAATAACTGACCTGCATCAACGGATGCAGGGGAGATCAACGCTTTTTCGGTTTGTTTTTCGGCTTTTTCTTGGGTTTACCCAACGGCATGGCCTGCTCGAAAGCCTGGCGCACTTCATTCAGGCGCTTCTCGTTGAGGTCATGAACCCGCTTGGCGCGTTCGGTGTTGAGGTCGATCAGCTTGTCGTCTTGGCTCATGGCGTTCGGTGCATCGCTTGGACTGAATCACAACTGCCGCTTCAACGGCAGGACTGCGCCAATAATGCGGCCTGGCGCGAACGCTGACCAGCCACTCACCTGAACCCTCTACAACATTTCATGTACCGCCCACCGGATTTGCTTGCACAATCGGCGCCTCGCCCTGAACCCGAAGGATCTGCGCCGTGCCCCTGCATCAGGACCTGCCACCGCTGATGGCCTTGCGTGCCTTTGAGGCCGTGGCCCGTCATTTGAGTTTCATCAAGGCTGCCGATGAGCTGTCGGTGACCCAAAGCGCGATCAGCCATCAGGTACACAAACTCGAAGAATTCCTCGATCAGCGACTGTTCGTGCGCCGCACCCGGGCGATCGATCTGACGGCCGCCGGCGAACATTACTATCGGCAGATCGAGCCGGCCCTCGCCGCGATTGCCGCCGCCACCCACGACCTGCGCGGCGAGCGCCCCACCACCTTGCGCATCGGCCTGCTCGCCTCCTTCGCCACCTTGTGGCTGGCGCCGCGTCTGGCGGACTTCAACGCGAAATACCCGAACATCCATGTCGAACTGCTGCCCGCCGTGCAACTGGCCGACGTCGATGCCGGCGAGGTGGATCTGGCGATCCGCTACGGCAAGGGCGGTTGGCCGAAAGTCCAGGCCCGGCGGTTCATGGCTGAAACCCTGACGCCAGTCTGCAGCCCGGCCTTCAAGGCCAAAGGCGTGACCAACGGCCCCTTGCTGATGGCCAAGTCGCACCAGCCGTTCGAATGGATCGACTGGCAGCAACACAGCGGCATCGATCTGGCTCATGTGCCCAGCGTCATGCTCCACGACTACAACATCGTCGTCGAAGCGGCCGTCGCCGGTCAGGGCATTGCCATGGGTCGCCAGCGAATGATCGAACGGCGGATCAAGGAAGGCGCGCTGGTACCGGCCTTCGACACCCCGCCGATGCTCGGCGAGATCGGTTATTGGCTGGTCACGCCGCAACGCCCGCCCACGCCGGCGGCGCAGAGTTTCTGCGAATGGCTGGAGGAAACCGCGAACGCATGAGCTTTTTGGATGCGTCGGATTAAATCTATCCGTTTGTCGCCCTTCGCTCGCCCCAACATGCTGAAGCCCTCACTCAGGAGGACTTCCCATGACCGATTCCCTCAGCCAACGCGTGCAACAACTCGGCCTGCGCCTGCCCGAGCCGAGCCAGCCGATCGCCAATTACGTCAACCACGTGGTCAGCCAGAACCAGTTGTTCATCTCCGGGCAGATTCCATTGCTCGACGGCAAACCTGCGTTCATCGGACGACTGGGCGAAGCGATCTCCGACGAAGAAGGCGCCAACGCCGCTGAACTGGCTGCCTTGGGCCTGCTCGCCCAGTTGAGCCATGCGCTGGGCGATGACCTGTCGAAGCTGGTGCGCATCCTGCGCCTCGGGGTTTTCGTGGCCGCCACGCCGGACTTCAAGGCTCAGGGCGTCGTCGCCAACGGCGCCTCGAATCTGCTGGTCAACGCCCTCGGCGACAAGGGCCGACACGTGCGCACCGCGGTCGGCGTGGCGAGCCTGCCGGCCGGCGTCGCGGTGGAAATCGACGCGATCTTCGAGCTCAAGCCGTGAACATCGACGACATCTTGCGTCTGCGCGCCGCCACGCCCGGCTGCGCCCAGGTGATCCACTTCAACCACGCCGGCGCCTCGCTGCCAAGCCAGGCCACCCTCGATGCGGTGATCGAACAGCTGCAACGCGAAGCACTCGGCGGGCCGATGGAGTCAGCGGACAACCGGGTCCAGGAACGCGCGCGCAATGCGGCCGCCGCCCTGCTCAACGCCCAGCCCGAAGACATCGCCTTCGCCAGCAGCGGCTCGGCGGCCTGGAGCCAGGCGTTCAACGCGCTGGGGCCGTGGCAGCCCGGCGAACGGATTCTGGTGGGTCGCCATGAATGGGCCGGCAACCTGGCGTGCATGGCCGAAGCGGTGAAGGCCGGCGCGCGGCTCGAAGTGATTCCTTGTGACGCCCACGGCGCGGTCGACCCGCAAGCCCTGGCGCAGATGATCGACGGCCAGGTACGCCTGATCGCCCTGACCTGGCTGCCGGCCAACGGCGGTCTGATCAACCCCGCCGCGCAGATCGGCAATGTCGCGCGGCGCCACGGCATCCCTTATTTCGTCGACGCCGGCCAGGCACTGGGACAGTTGCCCTGCGATGTCCAGGCCTTGCAGTGCGACGTGCTCAAGGGTGCCGGACGCAAGTTCCTGCGCGGGCCGCGCGGCACGGCGTTGATGTACATTCGGCCGCAATTTCTGCAACGGCTGCTCCCCGTGCAACGCGATGTATTGTCGGCGCCGTGGGACGGCAAGCGATTTACCCTGCGTGACGACGCGCGGCGCTTTGAAACCAGCGAGGTGTCGCTGGCCCTGCTGGCGGGGTTGACCAATGCGCTGGAGGAGCACAACCGCCTCGGCGCGATCGCCATCCGCCAACGGATCGAACAGCTGAGCAGTGAATTGCGCCAACGCCTGAAGGCGATTCCCGGACTGACGCTACGGGACCTCGGCGCGGCCAATCAACAATCCGGGCTGATCGCCTTCACGCTCGAAGGCTGGGACAGCGTGGCGCTGAAACAGACGTTGGCCGAACGACGAATCAACATCGGCGCCAATGGCGTGGCCTACACGCCGCTGGACATGCAGGCGCGCGGGCTGACAAATATTGCGCGGGTGGCGGTGAGCTACTTGAACACACAAGAAGAGATCGACGTGTTGCTGGAAAACCTGACGGAGCTGGCCGCCCGGCCTCAGATTTCGATATCGACCCAAAGCCCCTGACGCGGCTGATCGTCCATCAGCGGCGCCACCGGCACAGTGTTGTCGGCATTGAGTTCGGTGCCGGGAACGGCGAGGTGCGCTTCGGGGTCGTCGTCGGCTTCGCGGCGGCGGCGATCGCGTTCCTGCTGGCGGCGCTGCTCTTCGCGCAGCAGATAGCCGTCCTCTTCCGGGTCGCGCTTTTGCAGGTCGATGGTGCTTTCGTTGGAGCTTTCCTGCACCGGCACCACAGGGGGAATGTCCGGTCGCTGGCGGATCGGATCCTGCTGGGAGGTGATCGGCACGGCGCTCAGGGGGAGCATCGGTGGCAGCATATGAAGGGTCTCCTGTCAGCAAGCTATCGGCTGGGGCGAGGTTGCCTTGAACCATCTGTCGCAAACTTGTGACCGGGTTGGCACTCACAGGTGCCCCGGCCCTGCGTAAAACTGACAGATGACCACATTTGCCTTACTTGCAGCGTGCAGCCAAAAGCTCGTTACCGCTCCTTATCCTTTGGCCTCGGGCCCTCATTCCGTTAAGATAGCCCGCTTTTTCAAGGTGGGAGTCAGGCAGCATGGCGCAGCAGTATCAACCGGGGCAACGCTGGATCAGTGACAGCGAAGCAGAGCTTGGTTTAGGCACCGTTCTGGCACAGGACGGCCGCTTGTTGACCGTGCTTTACCCGGCCACTGGCGAGACTCGCCAGTACGCGCTACGGAATGCGCCCCTCACCCGCGTGCGGTTCTCGCCGGGCGATTCGATCACTCACTTCGAAGGCTGGAAGATGACCGTCCAGCAAGTCGACGACGTCGACGGCCTGATGGTCTACCACGGCCTCAACGCACAGAACGAAGCGGTCACCCTGCCGGAAACCCAGCTGTCGAACTTCATTCAGTTCCGCCTGGCCAGCGACCGTCTGTTCGCCGGGCAGATCGATCCGCTGGCGTGGTTCTCCCTGCGTTATCACACTCTGGAACACACCAGCCGCCAGTTGCAGTCTTCGCTCTGGGGCCTGGGCGGCGTGCGTGCGCAACCGATCGCCCACCAGCTGCACATTGCCCGTGAAGTCGCCGACCGCATCGCGCCGCGCGTACTGCTGGCGGACGAAGTGGGTCTGGGCAAGACCATCGAAGCCGGTCTGGTGATCCATCGCCAGTTGCTGTCGGGCCGCGCCAACCGCGTGCTGATCCTGGTGCCGGAAAACCTCCAGCACCAATGGCTGGTGGAAATGCGCCGCCGCTTCAACCTGCAGGTCGCGCTGTTCGACGAAGAACGCTTCATCGAAAGCGATGCCACCAACCCGTTCGAAGACACCCAGTTGGCCCTGGTGGCACTGGAGTGGCTGGTCGACGATGAAAAGGCGCAGGACGCCCTGTTCGCTGCCGGCTGGGACCTGATGGTGGTCGACGAAGCCCACCACCTGGTGTGGCACGAAGAGAAAGTCAGCCCGGAATACTCGCTGGTTGAACAGCTGGCCGAAGTCATTCCCGGCGTGCTGCTGCTCACCGCTACCCCGGAACAACTCGGTCAGGACAGCCACTTCGCCCGTCTGCGCCTGCTCGACCCGAACCGTTTCCATGACCTGGCCGCCTTCCGCGCCGAGAGCGAAAACTATCGCCCGGTGGCCGAAGCCGTTCAGGAGCTGCTGGACAAGGGTCGCCTGTCGCCGGCCGCGCACAAGACCATCCACGGTTTCCTCGGCAACGAAGGTGAAGCCCTGCTCACCGCCGTCAACGATGGCGACACCGAAGCCAGCGCCCGCCTCGTGCGTGAACTGCTCGACCGCCACGGCACCGGCCGCGTGCTGTTCCGTAACACCCGCGCCGCCGTGCAGGGTTTCCCGGAGCGCAAACTGCACCCGTACCCGCTGCCATGCCCGGACGAATACCTCGAACTGCCCCTGGGCGAACACGCCGAGCTGTACCCGGAAGTCAGCTTCCAGGCCCAGCCGGACGCCAGCGAAGAAGAACGCTGGTGGAAATTCGACCCGCGCGTCGAGTGGCTGATCGACCAGCTGAAGATGCTCAAGCGCACCAAAGTACTGGTGATCTGCGCCCACGCCGAAACCGCGATGGACCTGGAAGATGCCCTGCGCGTGCGCTCCGGCATCCCGGCCACGGTGTTCCACGAAGGCATGAACATCCTCGAGCGTGACCGTGCCGCCGCCTACTTCGCCGACGAAGAGTTCGGCGCACAGGTGCTGATCTGCTCGGAAATCGGCAGTGAAGGTCGCAACTTCCAGTTCGCCCACCACCTGGTGCTGTTCGATCTGCCGTCGCACCCGGACCTGCTGGAACAGCGGATCGGTCGTCTCGACCGGATCGGCCAGAAGCACATCATCGAACTGCACGTGCCGTACCTGGAAACCAGCCCGCAAGAGCGCCTGTTCCAGTGGTATCACGAAGCACTGAACGCATTCCTCAACACCTGCCCGACCGGCAACGCCTTGCAGCATCAGTTCGGCTCGCGCCTGCTGCCGCTGCTCGAAGAGGCCGACGACGGCGAGTGGCAAGCGCTGATCGACGAGGCGCGCACCGAGCGCGAGCGCCTGGAAGCCGAGCTGCACACCGGTCGCGACCGCCTGCTGGAACTCAACTCCGGCGGCGCCGGCGAAGGTGAAGCGCTGGTCGAGGCCATCCTCGAACAGGACGACCAGTTCGCCCTGCCGATCTATATGGAAACCCTGTTCGACGCGTTCGGCATCGACAGCGAAGACCATTCGGAAAACGCCCTGATCCTCAAGCCGAGCGAGAAGATGCTCGACGCCAGTTTCCCGCTGGGCGACGACGAAGGCGTGACCATCACCTACGACCGCAACCAGGCGCTGTCACGCGAAGACATGCAGTTCATCACCTGGGAACACCCGATGGTGCAGGGCGGCATGGATCTGGTGCTGTCCGGTTCGATGGGCAACACCGCCGTTGCGCTGATCAAGAACAAGGCGCTCAAGCCAGGCACCGTGCTGCTGGAACTGCTCTACGTCAGCGAAGTGGTTGCCCCACGCTCGCTGCAACTGGGCCGTTACCTGCCGCCGGCCGCCCTGCGCTGCCTGCTCGACGCCAACGGCAACGACCTGTCATCGCGCGTGGCGTTCGAGACCTTGAACGATCAACTGGAAAGCGTGCCGCGCGCCAGCGCCAACAAGTTCATCCAGGCCCAGCGCGATCAGCTGACGCCACGGATCAACGCCGGTGAAGACAAGGTCACCCCGCGCCACGCCGAGCGCGTCGCCGAGGCCCGCCGCCGTCTGGCAGCCGACACCGACGAAGAACTGGCACGCCTGACCGCATTGCAAGCGGTCAACCCGACCGTGCGCGACAGCGAACTGGATGCCCTGCGCAAGCAGCGTGAACAAGGTCTGGCGATGCTCGACAAGGCCGCGCTGCGACTGGAAGCGATCCGGGTGCTGGTGGCGGGCTAAACTGCCCTGCTCCATCGCCAAAAACGAAAAGGCCCGCAGCGATGCGGGCCTTTTTTTGTCTGCCCCCCTCACTGATCGTTCCCACGCTCCGCGTGGGAATGCCTCAAGGGACGCTCCGCGTTCCAGTTCTCGAATCGGACGCAGAGCGTCCCGGGCTGCATTCCCACGCAGAGCGTGGGAACGATCAGGCGATGCAGGTCATCAAGCGGTAACGGCCTGACTCTGCGGCTCAACCACCGCCACCATCCCGTCCTTCATCCGCTTCGCATCCCGCACAAAGCAGCGCGAGGCGAGGAACAGGAACACCATGGTCAGGAACAGCGCCACCGGAATCAGGTACATCGCATCATGCAGGCCGACGGCCTTGAAGGCTTCGGTCATCTGCTCGGCGCCCGCCGAGGCCATCGCCGACTTGGCGAAGTGATCCGACAAACCACCGACCACCACCGGGCCCAAGCCGCCACCGAGCAAATACAACCCGGCAAAGAACAGCGCCATCGCCGTGGCCCGCAGTCGCGGTTCAACCACGTCCTGAATCGCCGTGTACACACAGGTGTAGAAGTTGTAGGCGAACAGCCAGCCAACGCTGAACACAGCGACAAACACCCCGATCTCGATGCGCCCGGCATGCAGCGCCCACGCCGTGCACAGGGTCGAGATGATCAGGCTGAACGCGGCAAACAGCAGTCGCCCGTTAGCCACCCGCTGGTGAATCTTGTCGGCGATCCAGCCACCGAGGGTCAGGCCGATCAATCCGGTCACACCGACGATCACCCCGGTCGCCACCGCCGCGTCCTGCAACGGCATCAGGAAATAGCGCTGGAGCATCGGCACCAGGAACGAGTTGCAGGCGTAGGTCGCGAAGTTGAAGCACAGCCCGGCCATCACCAGCCACAGGAAGGTCGGCACGGCGAGGACGCGGCGGATCGGTTTGTCGACTTTCTCCTGGGACACCTGCACGGTTTCCGCCGCGCCGCGCTTGGGTTCCTTGATGAAGAACATGAACACCGCCAGTACCAGCCCCGGCACGGCGGCGATGAAGAACGGCGCGCGCCAGCTGTCGAACGCCTTGACCATCCAGCCGATGGTGAAGAAGGCCAGCAGCAGCCCCAGCGGCAGGCCGAGCATGAAAATGCCCATGGCCCGGGCCCGGCGATGGGCCGGGAACAGATCGCCGATCAGCGAGTTGGCGGCGGGCGCGTAACTGGCTTCACCAATGCCGATGCCCATGCGCACCAGCAGGAAACTCCAGAAACTGCCGACCAGACCGTTGACCGCCGTCAGCGCGCTCCAGGTCGCCAGGCCCCAGCCCATCAGTTTGCTGCGCGAACCGGTGTCGGCCAGGCGGCCCAGTGGTAATCCGGCAATCGCGTAAACCAGAGTGAACGCGGTGCCGACGATCCCCAGCTGAAAATCGCTGAGGTGCCATTCCATGCGGATCGGCTCGATGATGATCGCCGGAATGGTCCGGTCGAAGAAATTGAACAGGTTGGCAAGGAACAGCAGGAACAGAATGCGCCAGGCATTCGCCGCTTGGGTCGAGTTCTGCATGGGTCCGTCTCTTTATTGTTATGAGGGCTTCACTGCCAACGCATCGAGCCCGGAACCTGCAATCTAGTCACGCTCGTCGGGGCTGTCTGTGATCATTCGCCAGCCTGATGACGGGCCATGGCCGTGTAACGAAACGTAAGCCCTTGAAATGCTTCGAATCCCCCGAAAACCGGGGGTTTTGCAGAAAAATCCGGCAATGAAAAAATACTTTCTCGCCCCCCTTCCCAACGCCGTGGCGAAGCCTAGAATGGCCGCCGGATCCGTCCGGATCCTGCCGATCAACCCCTTTGATATCCCGCCCATGTCCGAAGTCAGTCCGTGTCTGAATTGCGGTGCCTGCTGTTCCCATTTTCGTGTGTCATTTTTCTGGGGTGAATGCGCATCCTCCGGCGGGACCGTACCCGATGAACTGGTCACCCAGATCACGCCCAGCCGGGTCGCGATGATCGGCACCGACCGCAAGGCGCCGCGCTGCACCGCGCTGGAAGGCGAAGTCGGAACAGCCGTGAGTTGCACGATCTACGACAAGCGTTCCAGCCCCTGCCGGGAGTTCGAAGCGTCGTGGGAAAACGGCGAACAGAATACCGACTGCGACAAGGCACGTGCCCGGTTCGGCCTGCCACCGCTGCAACCGCACTGGAACGAAGTCGCCTGAATTCAGGCGCTTCAACGCTTAGAGCCAAACGCTATGACGCTAATGCCGAAATCATTAGCGCCAATGTGCCACTACCGCTTGCACGGCAAAAACCGCCTCTATACTGCAAACATTCGCCTGCGTTGATGACGCAGTAAGGACGTATTCAGAGACGGGGCATGCTATGGAGTGGCTTGGTTTGCAATTTGTTGCCGAGCAGCCGGAGAGCGGGCAGCTCATCCTCAATTGCACACACAATCCCCTGTTGGTGCTGGTGGCCTATCTGGTTGCCTGCGCCGCGAGTTTTGCCACCCTCGACATGGCCGAACGGGTCGTCCACGCTGAAGAGCCCGGTTCGCAACGCCTGTGGCGCTGGATCGGCGCAACCTGCCTGGCCGGCGGCATCTGGGCCATGCACTTCATCAGCATGCTGGCGTTCCAGGCGCCGATCGACATTCAGTACGACCTGCCCGTGACCCTGTTTTCTCTGGTGATCGCGTTATTGGCGTCCTGGCTGGCGATGCACACCCTCAGCCATCCGCAGCCGAGTCTGCTGCAATACCTCAAGACCGCCATCGTCATCGGCCTCGGCATCGCCGGCATGCACTACGTCGGCATGGCCGCCATCGAATCCGCCGCCACGGCCTACTACGAGCCCACCCTGTTCCTGTCGTCGATCGTGATCGCCATCGGCGCCAGCTTCGCGGCGTTGTGGGTCGCCGGCAACTTGCGCGAAGGCAGTGGCCTGCACATCCAGATGCTCAAATACCTGGCCGCGCTGATTCTCGGCGCCGGCATCCTCAGCATGCATTTCACCGGCATGGCGGCGCTGCAACTGGTGCTGCCCGAGGGGCAATTGCCGACCCTGGCGTCGCAATCCAGTCACTTGCAGTTGGGCCTCACCGTCGCCCTGATCACATTGCTGATCCTGGGCAGCGCAATCAGCGCCGCGCTGGCCGACAAGAAGCTGCAGAACAAGGAACACGATCTGCGCCGGGTCAACGCCCTGCTCAGCCAGCTCGATCAGGCGCGCATGTCGCTGCAGCACGTGGCCAACTACGACGCCCTGACCAACCTGATCAACCGGCGCGGCTTCAATCAGATCTTCGCTGAAAAACTCAGCCAGAAAACCAGCGAAGGCGGGATGCTGGCGGTGATGTTTCTCGACATCGACCACTTCAAACGCATCAACGACAGCCTCGGCCATGACGCCGGCGACGAACTGCTCAAGGTCATCGCCCAGCACATCAAGGGCTCGGTGCGCAGCCATGAAGACGTGGTGGCGCGATTCGGCGGCGACGAGTTCTGCATCCTCATCGGCCTGCGCGACCGCGAAGAAGCGCGCAATCTGGCCCAGCGCATCATGCTCAAGATGAAAGAACCGATCGAACTGGCCGGACGACGCATGGTGATGACCACCAGCATCGGCATCAGCCTGTTTCCCGAGGACGGCTCGACCTGCGATGAACTGCTCAAGCATGCGGATCTGGCGCTGTACCAGTCCAAAGGCGCCGGGCGCAACGGCGTGCACTTTTTCGATTCCAACCTGAAAAACCGCGCCAGCCTCGAACTGCAACTGGAGGAAGAACTGCGCCACGCGCTGCGTCAGGAGAACGGTCTGTTGCTGTATTACCAGCCGATCTTCGAACTCAAGACCGGCAAGGTCACCAAGCTCGAAGCGCTGATCCGCTGGCAGCATCCGGTACACGGCCTGCTCACCCCGGATCGCTTCATTGCCATCGCCGAAAACAACGGCCTGATTGCCGAGCTCGACAACTGGGTCCTGCGCAAAGCCTGTGAAGATCTCGGCGAGCTGTCGCGCCATGGCTGTGAAGAGCTGAAGATCGCCTGGAACTGCTCACCGCTGAATCTGGCCCGGGAAGAACTGGCCAATGAAATCGAGCACGCCTTGCGCAGCGCCGGGGTCGCCCCGGAACGGCTGGAACTGGAGGTCACCGAAAACGCCTTGATGGGCAACATCGCCAATACCCTGGTGCTGCTGCGGCAGATCCGCGCCCTCGGCGTGTCATTGTCGATCGACGACTTCGGCACCGGCTATTCGTCGCTGGCCTATCTCAAGCGCCTGCCGCTCAACACCCTGAAGGTCGACCGCTCGTTCATCCTCGACATTCCCAAGGCCACCGCCGACATGGAAATCGTCCAGGCGATCATCGTCATGGCGCACACTCTGCATTTGCAGGTGGTCACCGAAGGCGTCGAAAGCCTGGAGCAATACGAGTTTCTTGAGCGCTCGGGCTGCGACTTCATTCAGGGCTACCTGCTCAGCCGCCCGGTGCCACTGGCCGAACTGCGCCCGGTGCTGGAGGAAATCAACCAGCGCAAACACGCGCACGTGCTCAATCCGCTGAGTCTGGCGCGCGGTACATTTGCACCAGTGTCGCTGGATCCTTCTGCAAAAAACCTTGTGCCCCATGCAGGCGCATCAGTTGTGCGGCCAATCCGCTGATCGGTGTGGCCGAGCCGGTTTCCCGGGAAAATTTCACCGCGGTATCCAGATCCTTGAGCAGCGTGCGCACGTGCCACTTCACCGGTTCGAAAAGGCTTTCGGCCATTTGCGGGGCGAGGATCTGCAACGGTTTCGAATCGGCAAAACCACCGGCCAGCGCTTCGGCAATCAGGCTGGCATCGACCCCGGCCTGCTCGGCCAGCGCCACCACTTCGGCGATCACCAAAGCGTTGCAGGCGACGATCATCTGATTGCAGGCCTTGGTTACCTGACCGGCGCCGACGCCACCCATGTGCGTGACGCGCTGCCCGAGTTCGAGCAGTACCGGTCGTACGCGATCAAGATCCGCTGCATCACCGCCCACCATGATCGCCAGGCTGCCGGCCTCGGCCCCGACCACCCCGCCGGACACCGGCGAATCGAGCCAGGCCATGCCTGCCTTGTCGGCCAGTTCGGCGGCCATTTCACGGGTGGCCGTCGGTTCAAGGCTGGAAAAATCCACCAGCAACTGACCGGGTTTCGCCCCCTCAGCCACGCCGGCCGGACCGAACACCACTTCGCGCACCACCGCCGTGTCGGCCAGGCACAGCATCACCACGTCAGCCTGTGCACAGAGTTCAGCGGGGGTCGCCACCTGCCGGGCGCCGGCCTCAACCAACGGCGCGCATTTGGCCGGGTTGCGGTTCCACACGGTCAGCGAATAACCGGCGGCCAGCAGACGGCGGCACATCGGCAGGCCCATCAGGCCGATTCCGGCAAATCCCAACGAAGGTCGCGTTGACATCATTTAGCCTCCTTTTGATTAAAGATCGCCGAATAATGGCCGATCCATCATCAATCAGGAAAGGATTCCCCCGCGCGACACTCAGGCCATAACCCTGACGCACGGGCCAAATACGCGCAGAAAAAAGACGCGAGATTCCCATTCCGTGAGGCTCGACGACAGCGGTCGTTGATCCAACCAGTCCAGGTATATGGCGCACAATGACTTCTAAAAACAATCCGGCCACTGCGGTATCCGATCTGACTCTGAGCCCTGCGGCGAACAGCCCTGCCCCGATGAAGCCATTGCCACCCTCGCGCCCGCTGGGTACCCAGCAATACCTGTACTTCACCGAAACCAACACAGACCGCATCCTCGACAACCTCGATGGCCTGCGTGACCTGGTGTTCCCGCGCCCGCCGCACCTGGAAGGCGACAACGAACAGCACAACGATCAGGAATTCCCGTCGGTGTGCCTGATCGGCCTCGGTCGCTGCGGCTCCAACATCGCCCTCGATGTGGCGGAGCTGGTGTACAACGCGCGCAAGTTCTACCTCAACGAATTCAACAACGAGGATCGCCCTTCGAGCGATCGTCGCTTGGCCGACAAGGGCTACAGCCCGGCCCAGTGGATCAAGACCAACCTGCGGATCGGCCCGAACAAGGGCAGCAAACCGGTGTTCCTGGTGGAACCGCTGGTGATGCTCGGCGACCTCGACAAGGACATCGCCGGACGCATCCGTTTCTCGCGCAAGGGCGAAAAAAGCGGTTTCCTGCGCGACTACAGCAAGATGAAGATCATGGACTTGTCGGAAGTCCACGCCGGTGGCGCCGGTAACGCGCCGATCCTCGGCCAGTACCTGGCGAAGATCATCCTCAACAAGGACACCCAGCGTTTCTCCAGCCCCGACTGGAAAATGATCCACTCGTACCTGATCGACAGCTGCGGCATCAAGGCCAACCAGTCGCGCCTGTATTTCTCGATCTTCAGTGCCGGCGGTGGTACCGGTTCGGGCATGGCCTCGGAATTCGGCCTGGCCCAGCAGCACTCGTACATGAACAAGACGTTCGACACCAAGCCGATGGACGAGCATGACGGCAAGAGCGGTCATTCCTTCGTGTTCGAACCGATCTTCACCAGCGGCATCTGCGTGCTGCCGAACATTTCCGATCACCGCAGCGAAATGTCCGAGGCGCTGCACATCAACGCCGGTCGTCTGCTGTGCAAATACCTCTCGGAAGAATGGGATTTCTCGTACAACTTCGCCAACGAAGACAGCAGCGAAGCCAGCGTCATGGGCCGTATCCGCCCATGGAACGCGATGATGCTGATTTCCAACGACATCATGCGTTACGCCGAAGAGAGCGATGACGGCAACATCCAGAACATTGATGTCAATGCGATGGAGAAGCACGCCAACCAATACATCTCGCAGCAGATCTTCAACATTCTGACGGCCCAGGCGGTCACGACCGACTACGACCAGAACTATTTCCGTCGCGCCGGCATCGACATCGGCGAGACCATTCGCCTGGACGCCAACGACCTGTTCATGAGTCTGGCCGGCCCGGTGGCGATTGCCTACGCCGAATCCGTGGTGCCGGAAACCCCGCCGCCGAGCAGCGACAAGTTCAAGGTGTTCGACAAAGAGCCGCAGCGCCTGAACATCGACGACCTGTTCTTCCGCTCGATCGACCTGCCGCACTTCAATAAAGTGACCCAGGCCATCGAAGGCATCAGCCTGTTGCCGATCGAGTCCAAGCGTTATCGCGCCTCGCTTGAGCAGTACAAGAATTCCGGTTACGACGCGGCCGCGCTGCACGACCTGCACTTCTTCAAGAACTGCTCGTCGGTGGTCTCGATCGTTTCGCTGCCGAAAGACTACAAGCTGTCGTACATGGACCTGAACCGGTTGAAGACTCACCTCAACAGCCTGTTCCCCAACACCACGCTCAAGCGTTATGCGCTGGTGATCGGTGCGTCCGCCAACTTGTCGCTGACCACCCTTATCGCCAAGAGTCCGTGCCTGTCGGACGACTTCCTGACGCTGATCGTGGCGTTCATCAAGCGTTGCTTCGCCAAGACCCCGTACCGATTCGACGAGACCTTGGACAATTCGATCCTCGATTTCATCATTCAGGAAGAGTTCGATGAGGACCGCATCGACGACCTGCTCAACGAATTCGAGAACCCGGCGAAGATCCTCGATACCAACTGGTACGCGATCAAGCCGATGTATGAGAAGAAGTACCGCGAACTGATCAACGACAAAGAGAAGTTTGTCTCGATCAATGACATTCGCCTGTCGCGCGATTGCGTGAAGAAGTCGATCAAGTACCTGCGCGAGATCTACCGTCACCGGATCGGCAAGACCAAGGTTATTTCCCTTAATAACCATACTGGCAAGTCTTACTCGGTCTGACACCAGATCGAGGCGCCCCCATCGCGAGCAGGCTCGCTCCCACAATGGAATGCATTTCCTGTGGGAGCGAGCCTGCTCGCGATAAGGCGCTCAAATTCCCGGTTTATTCAGTTTTTCCAACATCCCGAAACAATTAAGCAGCCGTCAGGCTGCTCACTGAACTGTGCCCGTTACGTTTACGTCACCGTTATGCCACCCCCGCCTGTGGCATTTCTCTACGGCAATCGGCCATCACGCTACTCCGCTACACACTTTTTCGCGATCACAGCTAGCACCAACAAAGTGCAAACCATTAAACCACTGCCCTTTCCTGGACCAGGATCCACGGCCGGACTACCACCGCCCACATCTCGGGATCACGCTCGAAGATATCCAGCGCCCGCGTTTCAGACAGCTTGGCGACCTTGTCTTCGGCCAGCCAGGCAGCGACTTTCTCGCCATGATCCGATGCCACGGCCTCGGCGACCGCGATCAAATCCAGGCCGGCGTCGACCCACAATAGGGCACCCTGGGCATAGAAGCGCTCCAACTCTTTCCAGGTAATAGATGCGGTTTCACCAAGCAGCTTGGCATAGAGGGTGCTAGGTTCTTGATTCATGGGACTGTCCGGAAAAGAAATCGGCGCGAATGATAACGTCGGTGGTCCGGCAGAAAAACCCGGTTGCAAAAGGCCGTACCGAACGAAAAGAGCAGGAACGCCAAGGAATGCTGATGATTGGGGCATAAGCCCTTTGAACGTCCCGCCGCAATTCTGTCTTTTTCTTTCATTAAAGCGACACCCTCAGGTTTTGCCCCCTGGCGCCAGCTTCCCAGGCCAACAACCGGCGCTCTACACTGTACCGGTACAGTTGCCGGGGGCTTTTCCGGAGGGTATCGCCCAGATATCTGTCCCGGTTCTGCTGCTACGGCGTCAGGACTCTAAAAAAATACAACAGTAAGAGTGGAGCACTATGACTAAGGCTACTAAGCAGATTTCCAAACTGTTTGCCGCTATGGTTCTGGCCGGGGTTGCCAGCCATTCGTTCGCAGCTGACACCATCAAGATCGGTATCGCCGGCCCTAAAACCGGTCCAGTAGCCCAGTACGGCGACATGCAGTTCAGTGGCGCGAAAATGGCCATCGAACAGATCAACGCCAAGGGCGGCGTCGACGGCAAGAAGCTCGAAGCCGTTGAATACGATGACGCCTGCGATCCAAAACAAGCGGTAGCGGTTGCGAACAAGGTCGTCAACGACGGCGTCAAGTTCGTGGTCGGTCACCTGTGCTCCAGCTCCACCCAGCCTGCTTCGGACATCTACGAAGACGAAGGCGTGATCATGATCACCCCGGCTGCCACCAGCCCGGACATCACCAACCGTGGTTACAAAATGGTCTTCCGCACCATCGGTCTGGACAGCGCCCAGGGCCCTGCCGCCGGTAACTACATTGCCGATCACGTGAAGCCGAAAATCGTCGGCGTGCTGCACGACAAGCAGCAGTACGGTGAAGGCATCGCCACCGCCGTCAAATCCACCCTCGAGAAGAAAGGCACCAAGGTTGCCGTGTTCGAAGGCGTCAACGCCGGCGACAAGGACTTCTCCGCGATCATCGCCAAGCTCAAGCAAGCCAACGTCGACTTCGTCTACTACGGCGGCTACCACCCGGAGCTGGGCCTGATCCTGCGTCAAGCCCAGGAAAAAGGCCTGAAAGCCAAATTCATGGGTCCGGAAGGCGTGGGTAACGACTCGATCACCCAGATCGCCAAGGACGCCTCCGAAGGCCTGCTGGTGACCCTGCCGAAGTCCTTCGACCAGGATCCGGCCAACGTGGCCCTGGCCGATGCATTCAAGGCCAAGAAAGAAGACCCGAGCGGTCCGTTCGTGTTCCCGTCCTACTCGGCCGTTGAAGTGATTGCCGAAGGTATCAAGGCTGCCAAGTCCGAAGATGCTGCCAAGGTGGCTGAAGCCATCCACAAAGGCACCTTCAAGACACCTACCGGCGACCTGAGCTTCGACGACAAGGGCGACCTGAAGGACTTCAAATTCGTGGTTTACGAGTGGCACAACGGCAAACCTAAAACCGAAGTGTCGCCTCAGTAAGGCGCTGCCTGACTGACTGCCAATAAAGCCCACGGCGTGCCGTGGGCTTTGTTTTACGAATGTATTGGGCCGCGCTGGCGTGATCCGCCAGTCTCCCCACCTGAAAATCTCAAAACCGTCATCAGCGGTTCGCTGGCAAAACCCGGATTCGAAGTGGATAAAGATCCACGGGACCGGGCGGGAAAATGACTCCACCAGTGAAATGCGTATCAGGTTTTTAGGAGCGCTGTAATGCCTGACATCTATCACTTCTTCCAACAGCTGGTTAACGGCTTGAACGTTGGCAGCATGTATGCCCTGATCGCCATCGGCTACACGATGGTCTACGGCATCATTGGAATGATCAACTTCGCCCACGGCGAGGTGTACATGATCGGTTCCTACGTGGCGTTCATCGCCATCGCCGGGCTGACCATGATGGGACTCGAAAGCGTCCCGCTGCTGATGACCGTGGCGTTCATCGCCAGCATCGTCGTCACCAGTTCCTACGGTTACAGCATCGAACGCATTGCCTACCGCCCGTTGCGCGGCAGCAACCGTCTGATCCCGCTGATTTCCGCGATCGGTATGTCGATCTTCCTGCAGAACACGGTTCTGCTGGCGCAAGACTCCAAGGACAAAGCAATCCCCAACCTGATTCCGGGCAACTTCGCCTTCGGCCCGGGTGGCGCACATGAAGTGCTGATTTCCTACATGCAAATCGTGGTGTTCGTGGTGACCCTGATCGCCATGCTCGGCCTCACGCTGTTCATCTCCCGCTCTCGCCTGGGCCGCGCCTGCCGCGCCTGCGCCGAAGACATCAAGATGGCCAACCTGCTGGGCATCAACACCAACAACATCATCGCCCTGACCTTCGTCATCGGTGCTGCGCTGGCGGCCGTCGCGGCCGTGCTGCTGAGCATGCAATACGGCGTGATCAACCCGAACGCCGGTTTCCTCGTCGGCCTCAAGGCCTTCACCGCCGCAGTACTGGGCGGGATCGGCAGCATCCCCGGCGCCATGCTCGGCGGGCTGGTGCTCGGGGTGGCGGAAGCCTTTGGCGCCGATATCTTCGGTGACCAGTACAAGGACGTCGTGGCTTTCGGCTTGTTGGTTCTGGTGCTGTTGTTCCGTCCGACCGGCATTCTGGGCCGTCCGGAGGTTGAGAAAGTATGACTAGGAATCTTAAACAGGCGCTGTTCAGCGCCTTGCTGGTCTGGGCCGTGGCCTATCCGGTACTGGGTCTGAAACTGACCATCGTCGGCATCAACCTGGAAGTGCACAACACCAGCCCGGCCATTCTGGCGACCATCGCCATCTGCTCGGTGCTGATGTTCCTGCGAGTGCTGTTCAACCAGCAGATCAGCAAGGCGTGGCGTTCTTCGCCTGGCATGCCGCTGATCCCGGCCAAGGCCAGCAACTTCCTGACCCTGCCTTCCACCCAGCGCTACTTCATCATCGCGCTGATCATCGGTGCGCTGGTGTGGCCGTTCTTCGGCTCCCGCGGCGCAGTGGATATCGCGACGCTGATCCTGATCTACGTGATGCTCGGCCTGGGCCTGAACATCGTGGTCGGTCTGGCCGGTCTGCTCGACCTGGGTTACGTCGGTTTCTACGCCGTCGGCGCCTACAGCTACGCGTTGCTGTCGCACTACTACGGCCTGAGCTTCTGGATCTGCCTGCCGATTGCCGGTCTGATGGCGGCGACGTTCGGCTTCCTGCTCGGCTTCCCGGTGTTGCGTCTGCGCGGCGACTACCTGGCGATCGTGACCCTCGGTTTCGGGGAAATCATCCGCCTGTTCCTGCGTAACCTGACCGACATCACCGGCGGCCCGAACGGCATCAGCAACATCGAGAAACCGACGTTCTTCGGCCTGACCTTCGAACGCAAGGCTGCGGAAGGCCTGCAAACCTTCCACGAGTATTTCGGCCTGCAATACAACTCGATCAACAAGGTGATCTTCCTCTACCTGGTTGCCCTGCTGCTGGCGCTGGCGGCGCTGTTCATCATCAACCGCCTGCTGCGCATGCCGATCGGCCGTGCGTGGGAAGCACTGCGTGAAGATGAAATCGCCTGCCGCGCGCTGGGTCTCAACCCGACCGTGATCAAGCTCTCGGCGTTCACCCTGGGCGCGAGCTTCGCCGGTTTCGCCGGCAGCTTCTTCGCCGCCCGTCAGGGTCTGGTGACGCCGGAATCGTTCACCTTCATCGAGTCCGCCATCATCCTCGCCATCGTGGTGCTGGGTGGCATGGGCTCGCAGTTGGGCGTGATTCTCGCGGCCGTGGTGATGATCCTGCTGCCGGAAATGATGCGTGAGTTCAGTGAGTACCGCATGTTGATGTTCGGCGCCCTGATGGTGCTGATGATGATCTGGCGACCTCAAGGTCTGCTGCCCATGCAACGTCCTCACATGGAGCTGCGCAAATGAGCCGCGAGATCCTGAAAGTCGAAAATCTGAGCATGCGCTTCGGCGGCCTGCTGGCGGTCAACGGCGTGGCCCTGACCGTGAAGGAAAAACAGGTGGTGGCACTGATCGGGCCGAACGGCGCCGGCAAGACCACCGTGTTCAACTGCCTGACCGGTTTCTACCAGCCATCGGGCGGCAGCATCCTGCTGGACGGCGAGCCGATCCACGGCCTGCCGGGCCACAAGATCGCCCTCAAAGGCGTGGTGCGCACCTTCCAGAACGTGCGCCTGTTCAAGGACATGACGGCGGTCGAGAATCTGTTGATCGCCCAGCACCGTCACCTGAACACCAACTTCCTGTCCGGCCTGTTCAAGACCCCGGCGTTTCGCAAGAGCGAGCGCGAGGCCATGGAGTTCGCCGAGTACTGGCTGGAAAAGGTCAACCTGAAAGAGTTCGCCAACCGCCCCGCCGGCACCCTGGCCTACGGTCAGCAGCGTCGTCTGGAAATCGCCCGCTGCATGATGACCCGTCCGCGGATCCTCATGCTCGACGAACCGGCCGCCGGCCTGAACCCGAAGGAAACCGAAGACCTCAAGGCGCTGATCAGCGTGCTGCGTGAAGAGCACAACGTGACCGTGCTGCTGATCGAACACGACATGAAACTGGTCATGAGCATTTCCGACCACATCGTCGTAATCAACCAGGGCACGCCCCTGGCCGACGGCACGCCGGAACAGATCCGCGACAATCCTGAAGTGATCAAAGCCTACCTGGGGGAAGCGTAAATGCTGCAGTTCGAAAACGTTTCCACCTTCTACGGCAAGATCCAGGCGCTGCACAGCGTCAACGTCGAAGTCCGCCAGGGCGAGATCGTGACCCTGATCGGCGCCAACGGTGCCGGCAAGTCCACGCTGCTGATGACGCTGTGCGGTTCGCCGCAGGCCCACAGCGGCAGCATCCGCTACATGGGTGAGGAACTGGTCGGCCAGGACTCGTCGCAAATCATGCGCAAGAGCATCGCCGTGGTGCCGGAAGGTCGTCGGGTGTTTGCCCGTCTGACCGTCGAAGAAAACCTGTCCATGGGCGGATTCTTCACCGACAAGGGCGACTATCAGGAACAGATGGACAAGGTTCTCGGACTTTTCCCACGCCTGAAAGAACGCTTCAACCAGCGCGGCGGCACCATGTCCGGCGGCGAACAGCAAATGCTCGCCATCGGCCGTGCGCTGATGAGCAAGCCGAAACTGCTGCTGCTCGACGAACCGTCGCTGGGCCTGGCACCGATCATCATCCAGCAGATCTTCGACATCATCGAACAGCTGCGCAAGGACGGTGTGACGGTGTTCCTGGTCGAGCAGAACGCCAACCAGGCGCTGAAAATCGCTGACCGTGCGTACGTTCTGGAGAACGGCCGGGTGGTGATGCAAGGCACCGGAGAAGCGCTGCTGACCGACCCGAAAGTACGCGAGGCGTACCTCGGCGGTTGATGGATCGCTTCAAACAGAAAACGGCCTTCGGGCCGTTTTTTTTGTGCCCGGCAAAAAACTTTTACCGATCGCTGTAACGCATCGCCGAGTCGTTTCTCTAGTGGGGCAAGCAAGCGCAATCGCTTGTTCAAACCCAAGTTCAAACCGGAGAAACATCATGACTGCTACCACCCGCACCCTGTCCGCCACCGCCCTGGTTCTGGCCCTCGGTTCCGCCCTGAGCATCGCTGCCGTCTCCACCGCCCACGCCGCTGACGACAACATGGAAAAATGCTTCGGCGTGGCCATGAAAGGCAAGAACGATTGCGCCGCAGGCGCGGGCACCACCTGTGCCGGCACCGCGAAAATGGATCATCAGGCCAACGCCTGGAAGCTGGTTCCGAAAGGCACCTGCACCACCACCGAAAGCAAAACCTCGCCGACCGGTTTCGGTCAGCTCGAAGCGTTCAAAGCCAAGTCCTGATCCGGGAGCCGCCCGAGTGTCGATCATGATCACATCCCGCGACCATGCCTTGCGCCGCACTCGGGCAGCCCTCACCGGGCTCCCGTCCCGTGCCGGGCTGGGGCTCAAGAGCGAGCACTTCAGCGAAGTGCTCGATTCACGTCCGGACATCGGATTCTTTGAAGTCCACGCCGAAAACTACATGGTGGCCGGCGGCCCGTTTCACCATTTTCTGGGTTTGATCCGCGACGCGTATCCGCTGTCGTTGCATGGGGTCGGGCTGTCCATCGGGGCCGAAGGCCCGCTGGATGTCCAGCACCTCAAACGCCTGGCCGCGCTGATCGAGCGCTATCAACCCCACTCCTTTTCCGAACACCTGGCCTGGTCGAGCCATGGCCCGGTGTTCCTTAATGACCTGCTGCCCCTGGCTTACGACACGCCGACGCTGAACCGCGTCTGCGACCACATCGACCAGGTACAAAGCACCCTCAAACGTCCGATGCTGCTGGAAAACCCGGCGACCTACCTGGCATTCGAGCGCTCGACAATCGACGAAGCGGACTTCATCCGCGAAGTCATCCGGCGTACTGGCTGCGGGCTGTTGCTGGACGTGAACAATGTCTACGTCTCGTGCATCAACCATCAACGCGATCCCCTGGCTTACCTCGATGCACTGCCGCTGCACGCGGTGGGCGAGATACATCTGGCCGGGTTTGCCGAAGACTCCGACAGCCTCGGTGATCGCTTGCTCATCGACGATCACGGTGCGCCGATCGATCAAGCGGTCTGGTCGTTGTACCGGCAAGCGCTGGAACGTGTCGGCCCGGTGGCGACGCTGATCGAACGGGACAATCAGGTGCCGGCCCTCAACGTGCTGTTGGCGGAAGCGCAGCAGGCCGATGAGCTGTTGCTGTGCGCGGGAGGTCGGCCATGAACACTCAAGCCGCATTCAGCGCAGCGTTGCTCGATATCGACCTGCCCTGCCCCGAGGGTTTGTGCAGTGCCAACGGCGCCGATCCGGCCAGCCGTTTCGCGGTGTACCGCAACAACGTGCAGGGTTCGTTGATCAATGCACTGGCCGACAGTTATCCCGTGGTGATGCAGCTGGTGGGGGACGAATTCTTCCGGGCCATGGCCGGAATTTTCGTGCAAAGCCGTCCGCCCCACAGTCCGTTGATGAGCGACTACGGCAGTGAGCTGGAGGATTTCCTCAGAGGCTTCGAACCAGCCTCGAGCGTTCCCTATCTGGCCGACGTCGCAAGGCTGGAACGCCTGCGTACGCTGGCCTATCACGCGGCCGATGCGTTGCCTCTGAGTCAGGAGCGGATCGCTGCCGTATTCGCAGATGCCGATGCGCTGAATGAACTGCGCATTGGCGTGCACCCTTCGCTGTATCTGCTCGATTCAAACTTCGCCGTGGTGGACATCTGGGCCGCGCATCAGCACGACGCGACCCTGGCCGGGATCGATCTCAATCACGCCCAACACGCGCTGATCCTGCGCAACGGACTGGAGGTCGAGGTGTTCGCCGTGGAGCTCGGCGCCAGCCAGTTCATTCGCCAGCTCAAGGCCGGCCTGTCACTCACGCAGGCTCTGGAATCCGCCGAGGCCTTCGACCTCAGCCAGACCCTCGCCCTGCTGATCAGTCGCCAAGTCATCACTCATTTCCATCCAAAGGTGTCGTCATGAACAGCCTCATTGTCCGCGCCATCGCGCTGCTGGAAAAAATCCCCCACAGTCTGATCGCTTTCATCGCGCGTTTTTCCATCGCAGCGGTGTTCTGGAAATCCGGGCAGACCAAGGTCGAAGGGCTGGCCGTCGACCTGATCGATGGCACCTTCGAGTTCGGCTGGCCGCATCTGGCGGACTCGACGATTCCGCTGTTCAAGAGCGAGTACCACGTGCCGCTGCTGTCGCCGGAAATCGCCGCGCATCTGGCCGCGTTTGCCGAGCACTTTTTCCCGGTCCTGATCCTGATTGGCTTCGCCACGCGCTTTTCGGCGTTGGCATTGCTGGGCATGACCCTGACCATTCAACTGTTCGTGTATCCGGATGCCTACCCGACCCACGGCACCTGGATGGCGGTGTTGCTGTACCTGATGGCCACCGGGCCGGGAAAAGTGTCGATCGATCACCTGATCGCCCGGCACTACAACCGGTCCAGCGCCTCGCCGCTGAGCTTGAACCAGCCGATCAGATAATCCGCCAGCACTTGGGTGCGTTTCGGTAACCCGCCCTGGTACGGATGCACCAGGTACATCGGCATGCGGCGGGTCTGAAAATCGCGAAGGAGCCAGCGCAATCGGCCGTCAGCCAATTCCGCCTGCAGCAGATAGGAAGGCAGGCGGGCAATGCCGGCGCCAGCCAGAGCGGCTTTCTTCAACAGGTTGTAGTGATTGCTGGCGAACGGCCCCGACACCCGCACCCGCAGCAGTTCGTGCTGCTGGTGATAAAGCCATTCCTCGCGACCGCTGTAGTGACTGTTGAGCAGGCAACGGTGTTCGGCCAGCGCCTGCGGCGTCAGCGGCTCACCAAAGCGCTCCAGATATTCAGGGCTGGCGCAGGTCATTTCCTGCCAGGCCAGCAACGGCTTGGCCACCAGTCGCTCGTCATTGGCCACTTCAGTGCGGATCGCCAGATCGAAACCTTCGCGGGACAGGTCTCGGTAGCTGTTGCTCAGCTCCAGTTCGATCTGCACTTCAGGGTATTTCCGGGAAAACTCCAGCAGCAGACCGTCGAAGAAGGTTTCCCCCAGCGACACCGGAACCGTCATACGCACCGGGCCGGCCATGTCGTCCTTCAATCGCGCCAAAGCCTGACGCGCCCGCTCCACCTGGACTACAAGTGCCTGAGCCTGTGGCAATAACGCCGCGCCGGCCGCTGTCAGGCTCAGCCGACGCGTGGTGCGTTGCAGCAACACCACGGAAAACCGCGCCTCCAGCTGACTGATGCGCTTGGACAACTGTCCCTTGCTGCATCCCAGTTGCTGCGCCGCCAGGGTAAAACTGCCGGCTTCGATCAACACTGCGAACGCCGCCAGATCATCCATCTCGCTCATGGATTGTTTCCATTTGAAAACCAAAGGTTGCCCATTAGTGCGCTTATCCGCAGAAAAAACCACTCTAGACTGAAACCTCGTTCAATCACTTGAGGCAATCACGATGAAAATTCTGTTGATCGGCGCGGGCGGCACCATCGGTTCGGCCGTGGACAAAGAGCTGTCGCAGCGTCATGAAGTCATTCGTATCGGTCGCAGCAGCGGCGATTTGCAGGTGGATATCAGCGACAGCGCATCGATCCGCAAGCTGTTCGAACAGACCGGCAAGTTCGACGCGCTGGTCTGCGCCGCCGGCAACGTAACCTTCGCCCCGTTGGGTGACATGACCGAAGACAGCTTCGCCCTCGGCCTGAAAGACAAGTTGATGGGCCAGGTCAATCTGCTGCTGATCGGCCGCGAATTCGCCAACGACGGCGCCTCGTTCACCTTCACCACCGGCGTGCTCAGCCACGATCCGATCCGCAGCGGCGCCTCGGCTGCACTGGTCAACGGCGCGCTGGACAGCTTCGTGCGCGCCGCCGCCATCGAACTGCCACGCGGCCTGCGCGTGAACTCGATCAGCCCGACCGTGCTGGTCGAAGCCATGGGCAGCTACGCCCCGTACTTCCGTGGCTACAAGCCGGTTCCTGCGGCGGATGTGGCATTGGCCTACGCCAAGAGTGTCGAAGGCTTGCAGACAGGTCAGACATTTCACGTGGGCTAAACCCTTGTGATGAACGGTCAGCCTGCGTAACGTGGCGGCACTTGTCTGGAGAGCCGAAGATGCGTGTTGCCCGTTCCCTGATCGTTGTTGCCCTGCTCCCGTTGTTTGCCGCGTGCCAGTTGTTCGATGGGGCGCGGGAAAGCGCCTCCCACGTCGGCCAGACGCGGATGCAGGGGCAACTGACCGCTGCCGACGGCAAACTGGTGTTCCAGGCCTGCGGCGAGCAGCGCCAATACGTAGTCAATGACATCGGCGGCACCAGCGTCCTGCAAGAGGCCGCCACGCTGGCCGATGAGCAGGGCAAACTGTTCGCCGACGTGCGCGGAAAGATCGCCGGCGACCGCCTCGACCTGACCCAGCTCTATCGCGTCGAACGCTCCGGCACTGCCTGCGACGATCCCAACTTCAAACAGCTGATCCTGCGCGCCGCCGGCCATGGTCCGGAATGGAACGTAAAAGTCAGCGGCAAGGGCCTGGTCATCGACCGCGAAGGCCAGCCGCCGCTCGCCGTGCCTTACGTCGAAGAACAACTGGGCGATGGCCGCTTCAACCTCAGCAGCGAAGCCAACAACCAGCGCATCGAACTGTGGGTGGCGCCGCAGCGCTGCGTCGACAGCAGCACCGGCAGCGTGCAGCACATGAGCGCCGAGTTGCGTATCGACGGCCAGGTACAGCGCGGTTGCGGGTATTTCGGCGGCTCGCGCAACGACTGATCGTTTTACCCTCACGGGATCCGGCCGATGCGGCTTATAATCGCCGCCTTCAAACGCCCTGGCGCAGTTGTGCGCCCCGCGAACCGGATCCTGTCATGTTACGAATCACCGAACTCAAGCTGCCGATCGACCATCCCGACGAAGACCTGCGCGCTGCCATCGTGCAACGCCTGGGCATTGCCAGCGATGACCTGCTCGACTTCACCTTGTTCAAGCGCAGCTACGATGCGCGCAAAAAGTCCTCCGAACTGTGCTTCATCTACACCATCGACCTCGAAGTGCGCGACGAGGCCAAAGTGTTGGGCAAGTTCGCCGACGACCGTAACGTCAACGTGGCGCCGGATGTCAGCTACAAATTCGTCGGCCAGGCGCCGAGCGACCTGAGCCAGCGCCCGATCGTGGTCGGTTTCGGTCCGTGCGGGATCTTCGCCGGCCTGCTGCTGGCGCAGATGGGCTTCAAGCCGATCATCCTCGAACGCGGCACCGAAGTGCGCCAGCGCACCAAGGACACCTGGGGCCTGTGGCGCAAAAGCGTGCTCAACCCCGAGTCCAACGTGCAGTTCGGCGAAGGCGGCGCGGGCACGTTCTCCGACGGCAAGCTGTACAGCCAGATCAAGGATCCGAAATTCCTCGGCCGTAAAGTCCTGCACGAGTTCGTCAAGGCCGGTGCGCCGGAAGAAATCCTCTACGTCAGCAAACCGCACATCGGTACGTTCCGTCTGACCGGCATGGTCGAGACCATGCGCGAAGAAATCCGCGCTCTCGGCGGTGAAGTGCGCTTCCAGGAACGCGTCACCGACGTGCTGATCGAAGACGGCCAACTGGTCGGCGTCGAGCTGGCCAGCGGCGAAATCCTGCATTCGAAACACGTGGTCCTGGCCCTCGGCCACAGTGCCCGCGACACCTTCCGCATGCTCCACAGCCGTGGCGTGTTCATGGAAGCCAAGCCGTTCTCGGTGGGTTTCCGGATCGAGCACCCGCAATCGCTGATCGACCGCGCGCGTCTGGGCAAGTACGCCGGTCACCCCAAGTTGGGCGCCGCCGACTACAAACTGGTGCACCACGCCAGGAACGGCCGTTCGGTCTACAGCTTCTGCATGTGCCCGGGCGGCACCGTGGTGGCGGCGACCTCCGAGCCGAACCGCGTGGTCACCAACGGCATGAGCCAGTACTCGCGTAATGAGCGCAACGCAAACTCCGGCATCGTCGTCGGCATCACTCCTGAAGTCGATTATCCGGGCGGCCCGCTGGCCGGGATCGAGTTGCAGGAACGTCTGGAGTCCCACGCCTTCATCCTCGGCGGCAGTGACTACAAGGCACCGGCGCAACTGGTCGGCGACTTCATCAACGACATTCCTTCGACTGAACTGGGCGAAGTCGAACCGTCGTACAAACCGGGCGTGGCCCTGGGCGATCTGGCCCTTGCCCTGCCGGACTTCGCCATCGAAGCGATCCGCGAAGCACTGCCAGCGTTCGAGAAGCAGATACGCGGTTATTCGCTGCACGATGCAGTGCTGACCGGAATCGAGACCCGCACCTCGTCACCGCTGCGCATCACGCGTAACGAGGCGCTGCAGAGCATGAACGTCAAAGGGCTGTTCCCGGCCGGTGAAGGCGCGGGTTATGCGGGCGGGATTCTGTCGGCGGGTGTTGACGGGATTCGGATTGCGGAAGCAGTGGCGCGTGACATCCTCGGTCTCGAGGCCTGACACCGGAAAATTGTGGGAGCGGGCTTGCTCCCACATCAGGTTCCGGGTGTATCAAATATTGGCGCGCAGAACCGAGGTCGGCAGCGCCTCACCCCTCTCGGCACTCGCCGCTACAGCCGCCATCAATCCCTCCAGCTCATAGCCCTGCGCCTTGAGCCACGCCTGATCGTAATAGGTGTCCGCATAGCGCTCGCCGCCATCGCACAGGATCGCCACGATCGAGCCTGACTCCCCCGCCGCTTTCATCTGCTGCGCCGCCATCAGCGCGCCGATCAGGTTGGTGCCGCTCGACCCGCCCACATGCCGGCCCAGACGCTGCGCCAGGTAATGCATGGCCGCCAGCGACAACGCATCCGGCACCTTGACCATCGCGTCGATCACCTTGGGCAGGAACGACGCCTCCACCCGAGGCCGGCCGATGCCTTCGATCCGCGAACCGTGGTCCAGACGCAAACTCGCGTCGCCAGTCTGGTAAAAATCGAAGAACACCGAACGCTCGGCATCAGCGCACAGCACGCGGGTGCAGTGCTGGCGATAACGCACGTAACGCCCGAGGGTCGCGGTGGTACCGCCGGTGCCGGGGCTGGAGATCAGCCAGGCCGGGCATGGATGCTGTTCGTAGCGCATTTGCTGGAAGATCGATTCGGCGATGTTGTTGTTCGCCCGCCAGTCAGTGGCGCGTTCGGCGTAGGTGAACTGGTCGATGAAGTGACCGTCGTGTTCGCGGGCCAGGCGTTCGGATTCGGCGTAGATCTGGGTCGGATCATCCACCAGATGACTCTGGCCACCGTAGAAGGCGATCTGCGCAATCTTTTCCTTGGAAGTGGTCGCCGGCATCACCGCAATGAACGGCAGGCCGAGCATCCGCGCGAAGTACGCTTCGGAAATCGCCGTCGAACCACTGGACGCCTCGATCACCGGCGCGCCGGGCTTGAGCCAGCCGTTACACAAGGCGTAGAGAAACAGCGAACGGGCCAGTCGATGCTTGAGGCTGCCGGTCGGGTGGCTGGACTCGTCCTTGAAATACAACTCGATGCCCGGAAAACCCGGCAGCGGCAAGGGGATCAGGTGGGTGTCGGCGCTGCGCTGGAAGTCCGCTTCGATGATCCGGATGGCTTCGCGGGCCCACTGTCGGTTGTCGCTCATGGCTGTCGTTCTCGTTGAATCGGGCAGAAGTGCCTTTACAGGCTCAGCCCCCAAGCTTAGGAAAAAACCTACGGCACCGACAGATACAGCTGAACTTCAATCCCTTGGGCAACTGCTAGGCTCTCCTGCACGTGGGGGCCGATGCCTGTAACCATATATAACAAAAAAGAATATAACTTTTGTTTTAACAACTAACGGTACGGGTTAGGGTGTGCCACCTTTTGACTTTATCGATGGAGAGCGACCTTGCCTCTGCGTAGCACTTTCACGCGTTTCTTTCAGTTGGAAGCTGCCAGCGGTCTGTTACTGATCGCCGCAGCCATCCTGGCTCTGATCATTAACAACTCGCCGCTGTCGTGGTTGTACAACGGCCTGCTCGACACCCCGGTGGTGGCGCAGATCGGCGCGTTGAAGATCGCCAAACCCTTGCTGCTGTGGATCAACGACGGTCTGATGGCGCTGTTCTTCCTGCTGATCGGCCTGGAAGTGAAGCGCGAAGTCCTCGACGGCCAGCTGTCGAAACCGTCGCAGATCGTCCTGCCCGGCGCGGCGGCCATCGGCGGCATGCTGGTGCCGGCGCTGATCTACTGGTTTCTCAACCGTGACAATCCCGCAGCCCTGGATGGCTGGGCGATTCCGACCGCCACCGACATCGCCTTCGCCCTTGGCGTACTGGCCTTGCTCGGCAAGCGCGTGCCGGTGTCGCTGAAGCTGTTCCTGATGACCCTGGCAATCATCGATGACCTCGGTGCCATCGTGATCATTGCGATCTTCTACTCCGGTGAGCTCTCGACCCTGTCGCTGGGCCTGGCGGCGGCGTGCATCACGGCGCTGGTGGCGATGAACCGGCTCGGCGTGGTCAAGCTCGGGCCGTACATGATCATCGGTCTGATCCTCTGGGTCTGCGTGCTCAAGAGCGGTGTCCATGCGACGCTGGCCGGTGTGACCCTGGCGTTCTGCATCCCGCTGCGCACCAAGAATGCCGAGCCTTCGCCGCTGCTGACCCTCGAACACGCGCTGCACCCGTGGGTCGCCTACGGCATTCTGCCGCTGTTCGCCTTCGCCAACGCCGGCCTGTCGCTGACTGGCGTCACCGCCGAAAGCTTCACCCACCATGTCCCGATGGGCATCGCCGTCGGCCTGCTGCTGGGCAAGACCCTCGGCGTGTTCGGCCTGACCTGGCTCGCCGTAAAAATCGGCATCGCCGCCCTGCCCCAAGGCGCCAACTGGGGCCAGGTGCTGGGCGTGGCGATCCTCTGCGGGATCGGCTTCACCATGAGCCTGTTTGTCGGCTCCCTCGCCTTCGTGCCGGGCGCCAGTGAATACGCCGGGATGGACCGGATGGGCATTCTCACCGGGTCGGTGTTCGCGGCATTGATCGGTTATGCGGTGACATTGGCGGCGAGCAGAAAGAACAGCGCGCTGCGATAGCCGTAGCGAACAATCCCCACGTCTTTAGAGATACGTCCTACAGCCACGATTTTCCTGCTTCGTTAACGTCGTGCAGCCCCTTGCGAGGGGTTGCCGATGCATGAACGAAAGGACAATTAGTGGCTGGTCAAAAGGACATTCCCCGGGTTCCCAACCCACCGGCAGGCGACGGGCATCACGTTACCTACCGCTACATGACGGCCACCGAACTAGCCGATCAGCAAGAACGACAAGACAAGTACGACGCCATGCTAGCGAGGCAGGACGCCTTCGAGCGTAGCCGTGAGGTGGCGGCGAACAAGCCTGAGCCGGTGCGCGGGCTGCGTATTTGCCAAGTCCTGCAAGTTGCCGGACGCGATCATCGATTACTCGAATCCTTCGGGGATGGTGCCGACTGACAGCCTGAAGGATTACGGCGAGCTGATTTTGCTCGGTGGCCGGGAAGCCGATGGCAGCGGCGGGGTTGAGCTCAAGAAAATCAGCGGCACCGCCATTCCTGCGGGGCTGGGCACTTTTTCCCTTGCCGGTGAGGCGTTCAAGGCATTGCCCGCGATGGCCTCCGCCGCTGTCATCAGTCCGTTGCTCGGGCTGGTGGCGATGTTCGTGCCCTCGAACCTGGGCGACAGCGCGCTCTATACCGAAGACCAGTTGCTCGCCCTCAAACAGGCCCGAACCCGTGTGCGCTTGCGCGTTGAACAGCAGGCCGATGGCAGCCTTAAGGGCTACGACTTCTACACCGGCAAGAATCGCGATTGGGAGATGGTTGATGTTGTGCAGTTCGCTGCACGCGATAGCCGGTTTGTCGCAGACCTTGGTGAAGGTGTTGAGCTGGTCTGGACGCCTGCCGTGGATGGTTCCGACATTCTTGGTATTCCGGAACTGGAGGCTGCTCCGCAGGCGCCGCATATCTGGGTGTACCCGCCGACGAAAGCGGCGGACGGGATTCTGGTGAATCCGGTTTATCCGCCGGAGTATCGGGATTTCATATTGGTGTTTCCGGCGGAGTCCGGGGTTAAGCCGCTGTACATTGTTGTCAGCAAACCTGGAGACCATAAGTACTACGATGATCCCGAAACACTTCCTGCGTTCCCCGACACTCAAAGGGTGAAGTCAAAGGCCTCAGTACGAGGTGGTGGGAAAAAGAGAGCCCGCTGGCTTGATGGAAAAGGCCGGATATATGAATGGGACTCCAAAACCGGCGCTATTGAGCTGTACGACAAGCTGGGAATTCATTTGGGAGAATTCAATCATTTGACCGGAGAGCGAACAAAAAAAGCAAAGCCAGGCAGAACGACTCCCAAATAACTCACTAAAGAGAAAGAGATGCGCTATTTATCGATCACCGGATTTTTCCCCGATGAGAAACAGGATGACTCGTTGCAATTCGAGCTTAAGGTCAAAGACTACGGATTGAGCCAAGCGTTAGCGCAAATCACTGAATCCAAACCACTTGAGGAAATAGAACCAGGAGAGCTGGAGATGACAGAGAGTCAGGTCAGACAGGCAGCTGAGCTACTTAAAGTCGACTTTCCGCAAGGCTTGGAATACTTCATTGGTACTCGTGCGAGCTCGTGAACATATAAAGAAAAACCCCGACCAGTCACCTGATCGGGGTTTTCTTTTACCGCTCGTTTGCGATTAGTGCGAAACGCGGCTGGTCCCGCCAACGGTCGAAATCCGTACCCGCTCACCCACGCGGAACACTTCATTCTCCTGCACTTGCTGCACATAGGCGCGCATGCTGCCGTCGTCTTCACGTACGGTGATTTCAACACCTTGGGTGCGGGTCAGGCCTTCTTCGGTGGCCGAACCGATCAGGCCGCCGGCCACGGCACCGATAACGGCTGCAACGATGCTGCCTTTGCCGCCGCCGATCGCGCTGCCACCGACGCCGCCAACCACTGCACCGGCAGCGCCGCCGATCGGGGTCTTGGTGCCTTCAATTTTCACCGGACGCAGGGATTCGATGGTGCCCATGCGAATCGTCTGCACGCGACGCGCTTCGTCACGGGAGTAGGAGTCACCGGTCAGGCTCGACTGGCAGCCGGTCAGCAACATCGCCATCGTGGAAAAGGAAGCAACCAGCAGAACAGACTTACGCATAGCATCAACTCCAAAGGACAGGTATTCATTAAACTCCGCAGCTTGACGCCTGTCACGGCGTCGCCCGGATTAAGTTGCTTTCATTCAGGCCCGGTACAGGCGCCCGCGAACTCACCCAACAGTAGCGCCAAATTCCATTTCCTGCGCCGCCGACCCAAGGATTTCCATGGATTACTTCATCATTGTCGTCACCACAGCCGCCGGCCTGTACTTTCATTGGTGGCTGTATGTGCGGATCAAACGCTGGATGGATCGCGATCTGGCATTGTCACTGGCCGGCAAGGATGAAGGCAAACGCGCCTTCATGCTCGAACGGCTGAAGCAGGCTCAGGCGCAGAAGATCAAGCGCCGGGACCTGCCGAAGTGGCTTGAGGCCGCTGCGGCAGGCTATCCCGCTCGGTAGACTGCTCAGGGTGCCAGACGTTCAAGAATCCAGTCGGCGCCCTGCACACGGTAGTTGAGGCGATCGTGCAGACGGCTCGCGCGGCCCTGCCAGAACTCGATGCGCTCGGGGAGCAGGCGGTAACCGCCCCAGTGTTCCGGGCAGTGAGGCTGAGTGTCGGTGAAGCGTTGCTCGGTCGCCTTGAGCAAGTCTTCCAGTTCACCCCGGCCGTTGATCACCCGGCTCTGCGATGACGCCCAGGCGCCGAGTCGGCTCCCCAGCGGTCGCACCTGATAGTACGCATCCGACTCTTCGGGCGTGACCTTCACCACCCGCCCTTCGATCCGCACCTGGCGCTCCAGGGTCGGCCAGAAGAATGTCATGGCAGCAAACGGGTTCGCCGCCAGATGCTGGCCCTTGGCGCTTTCGTAGTTGGTGAAGAAGGTGAAGCCCTGCTCGTCCAGCCCCTTGAGCAGCAGAATGCGGCAATGCGGACGGCCGTCCGCATCCACCGTGGCCAGGGTCATCGCGTTGGCTTCCACTGGCGCCTGTTCGGTTTTCACCGCTTCGGCAAACCACTGGTGAAACAACGCAAAGGGCTCGGCCGGGGCTTGCGCCTCGGTCAGGCCGTCCCGGGTGTAATCACGACGCATATCTGCCAGAGACTGGGTCACGGCGCATTCCTTTTCGTTAGCGGATCACTTTTTGGTGGTATCGGTCGCAGCGACTTTCTTGTCGGTTGCAGCGGCTTTGGCGGGTGCGGTCTTTTTCGCCGGAGCCTTGGCCGGGGCCTTCTTCGCTGGAGCCTTGGCAGCAGCTTTCTTGGCCGGAGCCTTTTTGGTGGCCGGTACGGCGGCCTTCTTCGCAGCCGGCGCCGGGGTTACCGGTTTGGCGGCAGGCTTGACGTCCTGGGCGGCGACCATGGTCACCGGCTTAGGTGCTGGCATGTTGTATTTGCTCAGCAGCGCGACCATGGTGTTTTGCGGAGTCACCAGCAGTTCGACACGGCGGTTCAGGGCACGGCCCTCAACGCTGTCGTTGGCGGCACGCGGTGCTTCAGAACCCATGCCGCGCAACATCAGGCGATCACGCTGCAGGCCGCTGAGGCGGAAGATCGCCGCCACAGCCTGGGCGCGTTCCTGGCTCAACTTGACGTTGGCCGGAGCGGCGCCGGTGGTGTCACTGTGACCGAGCACCAGTACGGCGGTTTTCGGGTCGGCTTCGAGGATTTTCGCCACGCGGGTGAACGGGCCGAGAGTCACTGGCAGCAGCATGGCCGGGCGATCCGGGTTGAACGAGCCTTCCACCGGCGCGGTCACGACCAGCACGTTTTCACGGCGTTCGAGTTGCAGATTGCTGTCCTTGATCGCGGTGCGCAGGCGCGGTTCGTAATCATCCAGCCAGGCTTGAGTGACTTTCGGATCGGGCATCGGCACGACTTTGGCCGTGTCCTGCTCCTTGCCGCCAAACGGCCACCACCATTTGCCGCCCTTGTCGGCCTCAGCCTTGGCGACTTCGACCGGTTTTGCTTCGGGCTTGGCTTCAGCTTTCACTTCTGGCTTGGCTGCCGCCGAGTCGTCCGAGCCAAACGGCCAGTACCACGGACTGCTGCTCTCAGCCTTGGCCACCGGCGCGGTGGCGGCCGGTTTCAACGGCGCAGGCGCCGGAGCCGGCTCCTTGGCTGCGACTTTGTCGGAAGAACCGAACGGCCACCAGCTGCCGCCATCGGCGTCGTTCTTCGGAGTCTGTGCACAACCGGTCATTGCGAAACACAGGGCCAGGGCGAGAGTTTGTTTGGACGACATTGGAAACCCACAAAAATAATTAGTGAACAATCAGAGGACTTTCGCCCGGATAAACAGACGCTTTGAAACGAAATTCGCCATGAGGTTCCGGCCCTGGAACCTCGGACGACGCTTTACAGACAAGTGGCAAGTACCCGCGCCAGCTTCTGCGCGCGCGGATCCATCAGGACATACGGCCCAAGGGTATTTGTCACAAATCCGAAGGCCACATCGTGCTCCGGATCAGCAAAACCGATGGAACCACCCGCACCCGGATGCCCGAATGCACGCGGGCCGAGGCCGTAAGTGGCATTCGGCACGTCGGGTTGATCAAGCATGCAACCGAGACCGAAACGGGTGCGGGTCAGCAAGGTCTTGTCCTCGCCGAGGCTGTGTTCACGGGTCAGTTCGTCGAGCATTTCGCTTTCCAGCAGGCTGCCGTCGAGCAGACCGGCGTAGAACCCGGCCAGACTGCGCGCATTGCCGTGGCCGTTGGCCGCCGGTTGCTGCATGCGGCGCCATTCCGGCTTGTTGGTGCTGGTGAGCACCGACGGCGGATTGGTGAAGGCCCGAGTGCTCATCGCTGTTGGTTCGCGCATGGTGACTTGCAGCAGGCGCTGGGCGGCGGCGTCGCCAGTGTTGCCTTTGCCACGGGCAATGTGCGCCACGCGATGGAATTCTTCGTCGGCCAGACCGACATGAAAATCCAGCCCCAAAGGTTTGGCGACCCGCGCGACGATCGACTCCCCCGGTCCACGACCGTCGGCGCGCCGCAGCAATTCGCCGATCAGCCAGCCGTAGGTGATCGCGGCATAGCCGTGACCGGTGCCCGGCGTCCACCACGGTGCTTCGGCCGCGAGGGCGTCGACCATGGTTTGCCAGTCGTACAGCGCTTCCGGTGCCAGCAATTCGCGCAGGGCCGGCAGACCGGCCTGATGGCAAAGCAGTTGGCGCAGTGTGACGGTTTCCTTGCCGGCGGCGGCGAATTCCGGCCAGTAACGGGCGACCGGCGCATCGAGCTGCAACTTGCCTTCGGCGACCAGTTGCAGCGCGGTGACCGCGGTGAAGGTCTTGGTGCAGGAGAACAGATTGGCGATGGTGTCGCTGTGCCAGGCCTCGGCGCCGTCCTTGTCGGCGGTGCCGGACCAGAGGTCGAGGACGGTTTCCCCGCCGACCCGGATGCACAACGCGGCGCCGCGTTCCTGGGGATCGTCGAACAGTGCGGCGAAGGCCTCGCGCACCGCTTCGAATTGAAGCTCGTAATGTCCCTGAATCTGCACCCGCAACTCCCCCGCGAAAACGCTCTACAAAGTGGCCCGCATTGTTCCAGCCCGTGAGGCTTTTGGGAACCGCTGCGGGCCGGGCGGTCTTCACGTTTCGTATTGATCAGTGGCCGTTGCCGGAATGCCCGCCGGTGTGGCCTGCGCCATGCCCCGGGCCTTTGCCGGCGTCAGCCTTGCGGCCGCCTTCGGTTTCGTGGCCGGCCTTGTCCGCTGCGGCAGCCGCTTTCTGCGCCTCTTTGCTCAACTGATCGACGGTCGCCAGGTTGCTTTTGCGCACTGTTTCGACAAAGCCCTGAAACGGCAGATCAGTGACCCCGACCAGACCAAAGTGACCGTTCTCGCCATCGAGCAGGCGCCCGGTCACCGGTTGATCCAGATACTGGAACCAGTGCACGCCGACAATCGACGGTTCGCTCAGCGCCTGTTTGAGGAAGTTGGCATAGGCAGGGCCGCGATCTTCTTCCTTGCTCAACGGGGTCACGCCGCCCCAGAACGGGCCACGGTCGGTGGAGCCGAAGTTGAATTCGGTGATCAGCACCGGTTTGTCGAGGTTGCGCAGCGCGGCGAAGTCATAACCGTCCTGCGGTTGCAGGGTGTACATGTTGAAGCTCAGCACGTCGCAATACTGGGCGCAGGACGCCACGGCTTCCGGGGTGCTGGTGGCGAAACGGCCACCGAGCAGTAACTGGTTCGGCGCGTGCCATTTCAGCGAGTCGGAAATGGTCTTGAAGTAGGTATCGGCGAAGACCTTCTGGAAGTATTTGAAGTCGGCCTCGATTTCCGGATGCTCCGGGTTCGGCAGCGGCGCCTCGAAACCCGGGTCTTCCATCAATTCCCACGCCGGCAGATCAATGCCCCAGGCCTTCGACAGCCCCGCCTGATTGCGGTACTTGTCGCGCAACTGCTTGAGGAACGCGCGTTTGGCCGGAACGTCGGTGGTCATTTTCAAGGTGCCGTAGGCCAGCGCGTAACGGGATTTCGGATCATCGCCGGGGCCGGCCCAGGCCAGTTCGTTGTCGGCGAAGTAGCCGATCAGCCACGGATCATCGCGATGATCGCGGGCGGCAATCGCCACGGCGCGTTCGGTGGCCATGGCGAAACGCGGATCGAACGGGTCAGGCATGCCGCCCCACCAGTCGGTGCCGGTGCTGATGCTGGTGTAATCGCCGACGATCGACAGCGGCAAGGTGTACGGCATGCGCTCGGCGTCACTGAGGGCGGGGGCGCTCCAGTTACCGATGGTGTTGAAGCCCCAGGCTTGCAGGCGATCAAGGGTGTGGCTGGCCCACTTTTGTTCGTCGACCGTGTTTTTGCACGGTGTCGCGACATTTTGCCCGGTTGTCGCGGCCGACTCGGCAACCCCGGATTTCGGCTGTTCGGAGGCGGCTACCGGTGCACTGGCGTTGGTCGCCGCTTCTTCAGCGGCCCCGGCCTTGGCGGCTTCGGCCACTCCGGCCTTGTTGCCACTGTCCGGGGTGCACGGCTCACCATACAGACGCTGAAGGTTGGCGCCGTAGAAGTCGTACCAACGCCCGAAGTTGTAGCCACGGCCCTGATCGGCGCCGTTGCCGCCACGGTTATCACCCTCGCCGAAGTGGCTGGCCAGCGGCTCTTCCGGTTTTGGCAGGGATTCAAACATCCATTCACGGCCGGCCACGTAGGTCTGGTTGACCTCCGGGCTGACGGTGTTCACGCCCAGGGAATAGAACGGATGGCCCTCGGGCGTCACCAGATACCAGCGGCCGTCACGTTTCTCGGTGCGGAAGAAACCGCTGGCCTTGAACGCCGGGCCTTTGCTCCAGCCACCGAACTTGTCCAGCGAGGATTTTTCGCGCTCGGCCAGCCAGGTGTTCAGTTGTTGCTGTTCTTTGGCGGCGGCGGATTTCAGTTGTTCGTCATTGGCGACTTTCTCCGGCCACTTGCCGCGAGTCGACTGGCCATAGGCGTCCACCAGATTGCCGTAGGCGGATTTGATCACCTCGCCCTCGTCCTGCACGCCAAAGCGCTCGAGCAACAGACTTTGCGCGGCTTTCGGCTGGTCCATCGACAGGCTGACCGATACCACCTGGCTGCGATCCAGCTCACCGCTGCTGCTCGCCAGCAGAATGCGCTGCCCATCGATCGTCATCGGCATCACCGGGCCGGCTTTCATGCCCTGGCTGAGTGGCGAGGTCGCGGTCAACGGCACGAGCAAGGTCTGCGCCGGGCCGGCCGGCAGGTCAACGCGGCTGACCAGGGTCTTGCCGTCATTGCTCTGGATCTGAACGTAGACGGTCACCGCCCAGTTCATCGCGCTCTGGATACGCAGGCTCATCATGCCGGACTGTGACCAGTCCCAGGCACCGGTCTGCGGGGACAGACGCAAGGTCGGGCGGGCCGTCGGGTTGAACGTCACCCGGCGCAGCACTTCACCCTCGGGAGTCTGCTCGGCGTTGGCTTGCGGCAGGTCGGCGTTTTCGGTCGCGACCTTCACCACATCGGCGGGGCGAACAAAGTTGAACAGGGTCTGCTGGCCGGCAGGTGCCGCGAATAAAGGCGCAGCGAAAACCAGGGCAAAAACGGCAGGCAACGAACGACGAATCATGAGAACGGAATTCTCCCTAACGACCCGCAAGGGCCAATGGAAAAGCAGTGACAGAGAGATAGACAGCGCGGCGGGCAAAACTGCCCACCGATGTCTCAGGATATTTCACGACGGAAAGGAGGCAACGCATTGAGGATCGCCTTGCCGTAGCGTTGGGTGACCAGCCGCCGATCCAGCAAGGTGATGGTGCCGCGGTCTTCTTCGGTACGCAGCAGACGGCCGCAGGCCTGGACCAGCTTCAGCGAGGCGTCGGGCACCGAGATTTCCATGAACGGATTGCCGCCCCGGGCTTCGATCCATTCCGACAGCGCCGCCTCGACCGGGTCGTCCGGCACCGAGAACGGGATCTTGGCGATCACCACGTGTTCGCAGTAGGCCCCCGGCAAATCCACGCCTTCGGCAAAACTGGCGAGGCCGAACAACACGCTGGAATCGCCGCCATCGACCCGCGCCTTGTGCTTGTTCAGGGTTTCCTGTTTCGACAGGTTGCCTTGAATGAACACTTGCTTGCGCCAGTCACGGTCGAGGCCGTCGAACACGTCCTGCATCTGTTTGCGCGACGAGAACAGCACCAGACTGCCGCGCGAGCCTTCGACCAGTTCCGGCAGGTCGCGGATGATCGCGGCGGTGTGGGCAGCGGCATCCCGCGGGTCGGCCTTCAGGTCCGGCACCCGCAACACACCGGCATCGGCGTGATGGAACGGGCTCGGCACCACGGCGGTGACGGCTTTTTTCGGCAGGCCGGCACGCATGCGGAAGCGGTCGAAGGTGCCGAGGGCGGTCAAGGTCGCCGAGGTCACCAGACAGCCGTAGGCCACGTTCCACAGGCTGCGGCGCAGGGTTTCGGCGGCGAGGATCGGGCTGGCGTTGACCTCGATGTCGAACAGCGAACCGCTTTCGGCCAGGGTCAGCCAGCGGGCCATCGGCGGGTTGTCTTCGGGGTCTTCGGCGGTGAACGCGGTCCACAGTTCCCAGTTGCCGGAGGCACGGGACAACAGGCTGCCGAACAGTGGATACCATTCCTCGGCCTGATTGCTGGCGATGCCGATGTTGACCTCGCCGTCCATGCCTTCCTTGAGTAGATCCGTCAGGCGGGTGAACAGGTCGTTGAGGCGGGCGAAGCCTTTTTTCAGCTCGATGCCCATCTCGCGCATGTGCTCGGGAATCACCCCACCGATGAAGCGGTGACGCGGACGTTCGCGGCCTTCGACATCTTCACCGGGCTTGAAGTCGGCGATCTGTTCGCAGGCGGTGAACATGAACTGCTGCTGGGTCTTGATCTCCCGCGCCAGCTCCGGCACCTGCTCGATCAGCTTGCCGAGATCGCCCGGCAGCGGGTGCTGGGCCAGCAGTTTGGTGAGGTTCTTGGCGGTGGTTTCCAGCCAGTCGGCGGTGGAACGCAGGCGCGTGTAGTGAGCGAAGTGGCCGATGGCCTTGTCCGGCAGGTGGTGGCCTTCGTCGAATACATAAATGGTGTCGCGCGGGTCTGGCAACACGGCCCCGCCACCCAGTGCGAGGTCAGCCAGCACCATATCGTGGTTGGTGACGATCACGTCGACCTTGCCCATACCTTCGCGGGCCTTGTAGAAGGCGCACTGGCCGAAGTTCGGGCAATGACGGTTGGTGCACTGGCTGTGATCGGTGGTCAGGCGCGCCCAGTCGGCGTCTTCCAGCGCGTTGGGCCAGCTGTCGCGGTCGCCGTCCCATTTATTGCCGGCGAGTTTCTCGATCATGCTGGTGAACAGCTTCTGGCTGGCCTCATCGACCTCGATCTTGAAGCCTTCTTCTTCGAACAACTGGGCGGTGGCGGTCTGTGCGTGGCCTTCCTGCAACAGCATGTCGAGCTTGGACAGGCACATGTAGCGGCCACGGCCCTTGGCCAGGGCGAAGCTGAAGTTCAGCCCGCTGTTGCGCATCAGGTCGGGCAAGTCCTTGTAGACGATCTGCTCTTGCAGGGCGACGGTGGCGGTGGCGATCACCAGGCGTTTGCCGGCCAGTTTGGCGGTCGGGATCGCCGCCAGGCTGTAGGCCACGGTCTTGCCGGTACCGGTGCCGGCTTCCACCGCGACAATCGCGGGGTCGCCACTGCGCCGGCCTTCGTCGTCGGTGTCGATATCACCGAGGACCTTGGCGACTTCAGCGATCATCAGGCGCTGGCCGTAACGCGGTTTGAGGCTCTTGGCCTCTAGAAAACGCGAGTAGGCGCCCTGGATCGTGGTTTTGAGTTCAGTGCTGATCATTGAGTGTCGGGCGCAAAAAACGCTGGATAAATTTTCAGTGGTTCGGTTCGGCGGCTATCATACCCCGCGAATCGATCCCGCGCAGAACGGAGTACCCCAATGACACCTTTTAGCCTCGTTTACCCCATCCATGTAATGGCCGCGCTGGTGTGGGTCGGCGGTATGTTTTTCGCCTGGATGGTGCTGCGCCCTGCGGCGATGAAGGCCCTGGACGGTCCCGGGCGCCTGACGCTCTGGGTGGAAGTGTTTCAAGGTTTTTTTCGTTGGGTGTGGGGAGCGGTGATTCTGCTGCCGGTGACCGGGGTGGGCATGCTGCACCTGCAACACATCGCCTTCGACAACGCACCGCGCTATGTGCAGGTGATGATGGGGTTGTATGTGGTGATGACCGCGTTGTTCATCCGGATTCAGGCATTGATGCTGCCGGAACTGCGCACGGCGGTGCAGGCGAAGGACTGGCCGGCGGGTGCGGCAGTGCTGGGGCGGATTCGCAAGGTGGTCGGGTTCAACCTGCTGATCGGGGTGCTGCTGGTGGCCGTGGCTGCTGCGCGCCCCTCGTTCTGACAAGCGCGTTTTACCTGATCGTTCCCACGCTCTGCGTGGGAATGCAGCCCGTGACGCTCCGCGTCACTGGACGCGGAGCGTCCCTAAAGGCATTCCCACGCAGAGCGTGGGAACGATCAACGTAGAGGGTGGGAGCAATCGATTACAGGCGCTGTACGGTGACAGACCCCGCCGCACCCGCAGGCCCCGGCTGCCCGTCAGCCCCCGGCTTGCCGCTCTTGCCGCCGTCGGCGCGATACACCAGGCAGCCCTTGGACTTGCCACCCGCCCCCGGTTTGCCGCCAGGACCGGCCGGGCCACCGGCACCGCCGGCGACTTCGACCTTGATCAGCTCGGCCGGAAACTCGCGCGGTACTTCAAGTCGCACCAGCGCGCCCGGTGCACCCGGCTGACCATCGCTGCCGTTGCTGCCATCAAAACCGTGTCCCGCCTGACCCCAGGTGCAACCCGGCTCCTGACCGTTGGCGCCATCAAGCCCGACAAATCCCGGCGCACCGGTGCCGCCACGGGCATCGACCACCAGTTTCGGCGCGTTCAACGCCTTGAACTGCAGATTCAGATTGCGCCCGGCGCGGGCAGCTTTTTCGTAGGTGCCCGGTGCGCCACGGGCGGTGATCTGGCTGCCTTCGGCGAGTTCGGCGCGGCTGACTTTCATCTCCAGCGCCTGTTCGCTCGGCACGATGGCAATGCGCGCTTCATGGCCCAGCTGCAATTCGCCGACACTCAGTTCGGTCACGTTCGAGGGAATCAGCAAAGTGCCGTAATCGGCGACCACCAGTTTCTCCAGTTGCAGAGTGCTGGCGGTGTTCGGCAGACGCATCAGCGAGTTGGTTTCGACGCTGACCACCTGGGCGCAGGCCAGGGGACTGATGAATGCAGCAAGCAGGCAGAGTTTACGCATGGGAAGCCTCCGGAGCGGCCGGGGCCGGGATGGTTTGCAGGTGGAATACGCCGAACAACAGGATGCGGCCACGATCACGCCAAGGGTGCGGACGCCCCTTGAGGCTGCGGTTGCACAGCAGCACTTCGAGCACGTGGATCGCCAGCAGCAGACCGCCGGCCAGATTGACCAGCAGGTGCAGCGGATGAACAAACGGCACCAGCTGATTGGCCAGCACCACGCAGCAGAACAGCAGGGTCAACAATCGCCCCAGCCCACAGAACACCTTCATACGCTCCCCCGTGTTGCGAATTATTCTTTGGGCGCACAGTAACGGCTTCTGCAGGGGATAAGCCAGAGGGGAAAATGAAAAAATGCGGACTGCCGCCGGATGGCTGCCGGTTCGATGACGTTCATCGACCGACAGCTCTAGCCTGCGGACTACAGACTCATCCTAACGATTGATGTGCAGTTCCACCCGACGGTTCTGCGCACGCCCTTCGTCCGTATTGTTATCGGCGACCGGTTCACTCTCGCCGCGCCCTTCACTGGTGAGTTTGTTCGGCGCCAGGCCCTGACTCAGCAAATATTCCGCCACGCTGCTGGCGCGACGTTCCGAAAGTGCCTGGTTGTAGGCATCCGAACCCTTGCTGTCGGTGTGGCCGATGACCTTGATGCTCACCACATCGGCATTGCGCAGTTTGTCCATCAACGTGTCGAGCTGGCTTTTTGCGGCCGGTTTCAAATCCGACTTGTCGAAATCGAACAACACGTTGCCGGCATCGTTGAGGGTGATGACTTCGGTTTGCGGGGCCGGTTCGGCGGGTTTCTCGGTGACCGGATATTGCGGCAGCGGACAGCCACGGTGGTCAACCGGTGTGTTGGCCGGGGTATCGGGGCAACGGTCGCGGCGATCGAACACGCCGTCGTCGTCTTCATCGCCATCCTGGGCATAGCAGATCAATCCGCCGGTGAGGATCCCCAGCGCAGCGCCACCGCCGGCCCAACCGCTGCTTTCGAGCGCGCCGAGACCGCCGCCGACCAGTCCGCCAATAAGGCTGCAGATCGGCCAGGTACGTTGATTGAGGGGAGCGGTGCCATCGCTGTGGGTGGCGCAACCGGTCAACAGGCTGCCCAGCAGCAGAACCGGCAAGACGGACCTTGTAAGAACACTCATCGTTAAAGCTCCTGTGTCACCGGCCCATACCGGTTACACAGGAGTAAAGACCCGCATCCGCGACTGCACAAGCCGCGGATGCGAGGGGGCTAGCGGTTGATTTTGATTTCGGTACGACGGTTCAGCGCGCGACCGTCAGCAGTTTTGTTGTCTGCCACCGGCTGGCTTTCACCGGCACCGGTCACCGACACGAAGCTGCTTTGCGGTACGCCGCTTTCAACCAGGTACTTGACCACCGAGTGCGCGCGGCGATCCGACAGTTTCTGGTTGTAGGCATCGCTGCCGACGCTGTCGGTGTGGCCGGTCACGGTCAGTTGCGCCGTGCTGGATTCCTGTTTCAGGCGCGAAGCGACCTTATCCAGGACCAGTTTGTCGGACGGGGTCAGCGTGGCCTTGTCGAACTGGAAGTGAACATCGCGGATGACAATGGTTTCTTCCTTGACCACTACAGCTTCTTCGACCACTGGTGCAGGGGCTGGTGGAGGACAGCCGTCGGCATCGACCTGTACGCCTTTAGGCGTGCCCGGGCACTTGTCGCGACTGTCCGGCACACCATCGCCGTCTTCATCGCCGTCACCGTGAACCCAGCAATAGGCCGCTGCCGTACCGCCGACGAGTAACGCGCCATACCCCGCCCATGCGGAGCTTTCGGTCGCACCGAGCCCCGCACCGACGACACCACCGACTGCCGCACAGGTCGGCCAGTCGGTTTTCTGCAAACCTGCGCAACCAGTCAACACACTGGTTAGCAGAACCAAGGGTAATGCTGTCCGAACTATGCTCATCTAGTTTTCTCCTGAGGGATCGGCTTAGAACCGATTCAGGGAGTAAAGACCGGAGTTTTAATCTCCGCCAGCAATAGGCCATTGCTGTTTGTGCGCCTGTTCACGGGACTTCGACGAATTTGCCGCAAACCCGCAGGACAGAGATCTAGGCCTTGGCGCCCGGGCAGGCTAGTCTTGGCGCTCTGATTGAGGAGCTTCGATGAACGTCGCCATTTCTTCCCGCACGCCGCAGCAGGCATTGGCCGCCCTGCTCGACCGCTACGCCCCTGCACGTCTGCTGCTGATCGGCGCCAGCGAGTTCCCGGCGCTGGCTGCCTTCAAGGAAGCGCACCCGGACACCTGCGTCGCGCACGCCGCGCCCGGTGCGCTGCCGGCGGAATTGGCGGCCCGCCGTTTCGACCTGGCGCTGGTGGTCGATTGCCTGGAACATTTGCCCAAGCGCGACGGCCTGAATCTGTTGGGCGGGATCCGCAACCTCAACGCCAGCCGCATCGCCGTGCTGGCGGATCTGCCGGCCAGCGGCTGGCAGGAAACCGATTTTTACTCTCTGGCCCTGCAAGCCAGCGAACGCTTCGCCCGTGACGAGCAGGTACTGACACTCTTCACCTACGATCTGCTTGACTACAAACAAGTCCCCGACTGGCTCAACTCGCGGTTCTGGGCCAATCCGGAAAACTTCGGGAAATACTGGTGGTAATGCAATGAGTACAGCCATTTGCCCTTGCGGCAGCGGCAACCTGCTGGATGCCTGCTGCGGTCACTATCACGCCGGCCACCCGGCCCCGTGCGCCGAAGCCCTGATGCGCTCGCGCTACAGCGCCTACGTGCTGGGCCTGATCGATTATCTGGTGGCCACCACCCTGCCCGCCCAGCAAGCGGGGCTGGATCGCCAGTCGATCAGCAACTGGAGCGCCCAGAGCACCTGGCTCGGTCTGGACGTGGAAAGCTCGGAAGTGCTCGGCGGCCAGCCGGAGCACGCGTTCGTCACCTTCACCGCGCGCTGGCATGACGGTCAGGGCGAACACAGCCACCGCGAGCGCTCGTCATTCGTGCAGAACAGCGGGCGCTGGTACTTCATCGACCCGACCGTGCAACTGAAGCTGGGCCGCAACGACGCCTGCCCGTGCGCCAGCGGCCAGAAGTTCAAGAAATGCTGTGCGGGGTATTTCGGCAGCTGAGGCTAGACTGGGCAGCAAAGGGAGTTAAACCATGCTCGGTCATTGGCGCACAATCCAGGTCTTCTCACTGCTCATGTTTCTGGGGGTCGGCGGCTGCGCGTCCTGGTTTACCGACGACGCCCGCGACCCCGCCGTGCACCTGGTGAAAGTCGAAGTGGTGCGCGCCAAGTTGCTGGAACAGAAATTCATCCTGCACTTTCGCATCGACAACCCCAATGACAGCGACCTGACCGTGCGCGGCCTGGAATACCGCATACACCTGGCCGACATGCTGCTGGCCGAAGGCGAGCACGAACACTGGATCACGGTGAACCCCAAAAGCAGCGCGTTTTACAAGGTGCCGATCCGTACCAACCTGTGGCCGAAGGTGAAAGAGGTGGTGAAAATGCTGAAAAACCCGAATCAACAGATTCCCTATCGACTGGAGGGCGAGATGGAAACCGGTTTATTCATCGCTCACTACGTGCACCTGGCGCGCAATGGCGTGATAATCCCCGCCGATTTGATTACGGAGTGACCCCGATGACCCAGCAACCTCATGTCCATGGCCCAGACTGCAACCACGATCATGACCATCACCACCATGATCACGACCATGGCCATGTCCACGGCCCGAACTGCGGCCACGCTCACCAGGAACCGGTGCGCAACGCCCTGAAAGACGTTGGCCGCAATGACCCTTGCCCCTGTGGCAATGGCAAGAAATTCAAGAAGTGCCACGGCGCTTGATGTTTCGGGCGAAGACTTTCTTCGCCTGATCGATCATCATCGCGAGCAGGCTTGCTCCCACATTGGGATCCGGTTCCCTCAGATGGAATACACCCCACTGTGGGAGCTGGCCTGCCAGCGATGGCGGCGGCACATTCAGCAAAGCCCTATCGGGCCGCAAGAATCTCGGCACTACTGACCACCGTCGCATACTCCCCGTGCAGATTCCCCAGCGACATCGCATGCACCTCTTGCGCCGAACGCAACGTGCCAAAATAGTCGGCCTTGTCGAAGGTAAAGCACGCATCCTCCGCCACCCACGCGTCAAACCCCAGATTGCCCGCCGTGCGCGCCGTGGATTCCACCGAGTTGTTCGTCGCCACGCCGACAATGATCAACTGCCCGATCCCCGCCTCACGCAACTTCGCCTCAAGCCCCGTCGCACAAAACGCATCCGGCACCTGTTTCTGGATCAGCCACTCGCCTTCCTGCGGTAAAAACCTTTCCTGAAAATCCACGCCTGATTGCTCGGGCCAGAACACCGAATCCGGCGAGCGCGACAGGTGCTGCACATGGATCACCGGCCGTCCGCTGCGCCGCCAGAAGTTCAGCAAGTCGAGGATTCGTTCTTCGGCCAACGGATTATTCCGTCGACCCAGACGCGGTTCCAGAATGCCTTTTTGCTGGTCGATGATGATCAGTGCAGCGTTGGCCTTGAGTTCCATGGCGATTTTTCTCACGCGGGGTCATTGAATTTCCCGTACTTGAGCATCACCTCCTGTGACTAAGCAAGCTATCGAACGCACACAGGACAACCTGAAGCCGGCGTTTGCTGTCCGCACGTAAGCCATTTTCCTGATTTGGAGCTTTCCATGATCGACCTGTATTACTGGACCACGCCCAACGGCCACAAGATTTCCCTGTTCCTCGAAGAAGCGGGCCTGCGCTACAACGTGCACCCGATCAACATCAGCCAGGGCGAGCAGTTCCAGCCGCACTTTCTGAAAATCGCCCCGAACAACCGCATCCCGGCAATCGTCGATCATGAACCGGCTGACGGCGGCGAACCGTTGTCGCTGTTCGAGTCCGGGGCGATCCTGCTGTACCTCGCGGAAAAGACCGGCAAGTTCCTGCCCAAGGATCTGCGTGGCCGCCAGGTGGCGTTGCAATGGCTGTTCTGGCAAATGGGCGGGCTGGGGCCGATGGCCGGGCAGAACCATCATTTCAGCCAGTTCGCCCCGGAAAAAATCCCCTACGCGATAAAGCGCTACATCGATGAAACCGCCCGCCTGTACGGAGTGCTGGACAAGCAACTGGCCAACAACGAGTTCGTCGCCGGCAGTGAATACAGCATTGCCGACATGGCGATCTACCCGTGGATCGTCTCCCACAAATGGCAGAGCCAGAACCTGGAAGACTTCCCGAACGTGCAGCGCTGGTTCAACCACATCAAGGATCGCCCGGCGACCGTGAAGGCCTACGCGCTGGTGCAGAAGATCAATCCGCCGAAGTCCTGACCTGCCTTGATCGTTCCCATGTAGAGGCGTCGAACCGCCCGCGTAGAAATGGGCCGCGGAGCGACCCGGGCTGCATTCCCACGCAGAGCGTGGGAACGATCTGCGTGAGCGGGAAGAAATAACCGCTCGCCCCGCTTGCGCGGCCCCCTCCTGCTCACTAACGTAGCGGCTTTATTGCGCCCCCAGCCTCTACACCCCCGCAGGAGCTTTGCCATGGCCTCGCCAGCCCTTTCACATTTTCTTCCCCGGTTCGGCGTTGCCGCAGCAGTGGCCGGTGTTCTGAGCCTGACCGGTTGTCAGACCTGGAACGCCCAGGACACCCTCCCGCCGACCTCCGGTGTGCAGCCGCTCAAGGGCCTGGCGCAGAACGTTTCGGTCCGCCGCAATGCCATGGGCATGCCGCTGATCGAAAGCAACAGCTTCCACGACGCACTGTTCGCCCTCGGTTACGTGCATGCCAGCGACCGGATCAATCAGATGGTCACCCTGCGCCTGCTGGCCCAGGGCCGTCTGGCGGAAATGTCCGGTTCGTCGATGCTCGACGCCGACCGCTATATGCGCGCCGTTAACCTGAAGAAAAGCGCCGGCGAGCTGTACAAGGTTTCGTCGCCACGGCTCAAGCGCTTCTTCGAGGTCTATGCCCGGGGCGTCAACGCCTACCTGTTCCGCTACGCCGACAAGTTGCCGGGCGATCTGGCTTCCAGCGGCTACAAGCCTGAATACTGGAAACCGGAAGATTCGGCGCTGATCTTCTGCCTGCTGAACTTCAGCCAGTCGGCCAACCTGCCGGAAGAAATCGCTTCGCTGGTGCTGGCGCAGACCGTGACCAATGACAAACTGGCGTGGCTGACCCCGTCCGCTCCCGATGAAAACCTGCCGCTGGCCGAGGCCGACAAGCTGCAAGGCATCAAGCTCAACGGGCAGATTCCGGGGCTGACGGAGCTGAGCAACGCCAGCGAACAACTGGCCGCCATCAACCTGCTGGGCACTCAGTCGTCGAACAACTGGGCCATCGCCCCACAACGCAGCCGCAGCGGCAAGAGCCTGTTGGCCAGCGACAGCCATGGCCCGCTGGCCGCGCCGTCGCTGTGGAGTTTCGTGCAGATCCGCGCGCCGAAATACCAGGCCGCCGGCGTGACCGTGGCCGGTCTGCCGATGGTGCTCGGCGGTTTCAACGGCAAGGTGGCGTGGAGCCTGACCAGCGTGCTCGGCGATAACCAGGACCTGTTTCTGGAAAAAATCCGTCGTCAGGGCAGCACGTTGTCCTACGAGGTCAACGGCAAGTGGCAACCGGTCGCCGTGCGCAACGAAACCTACTTCGTCAAAGGCCAGCGGCCGATTCGCGAAGCGGTGTACGAAACCCGCCATGGCGCGCTGCTCAACAGCGCCCAGGCCGCTGCTCAGGGCGCAGGCTTCGGCCTGGCCTTGCAGACGCCGAGCTTCACCGATGACAAATCCCTCGATGCGTTTTTCGATCTGAGCCGCGCCCAGAACGTGGAACGCGCCTCGGACGCCAGCCGGGAAATCCGCGCCATCGCGCTGAACCTGGTGTTTGCTGACGCCAGCAACATCGGCTGGCAAGTTACCGGGCGCTTCCCCAACCGCCGCGAAGGCGAGGGCCTGCTGCCGTCGCCGGGCTGGGAAGGTCGCTACGACTGGGACGGTTACGCCGACCCGATGCTGCACCCGTACGATCAGGATCCGGCCCAGGGCTGGCTCGGCACCGCCAACCAGCGGGTCATTCCCCACGGCTACGGCATGCAACTGTCCAATTCCTGGGCCGCGCCGGAGCGTGGCGAGCGCCTGGCCGAACTGGCCGGCAGCGGCAAGCATGACAGTCGCAGCGTGATTGCCATGCAGTACGACCAGACCACCACCTTCGCCGCCAAACTGAAGAAAATGTTTGAAGCACCGGGCATGGCGCAGCCGCTGAAACAGGCGATCGACGCACTGCCGGAAGCCGAGCGCAGTAAGGCGCGCGAAGCCTATACCCGCTTGATGGCCTTCGACGGCAAGCTCAGCCCGACTTCCGCCGATGCGGCGATCTACGAGTTGTTCCTGCAGGAAAGCATGAAACAGATCTTCCTTGACGAGCTCGGCCCGCAGAGCAGCCCGGCGTGGAAAGCCTTTATCGCCAATGGCGATCTGTCCTACGCCGCCCAGGCCGATCATTTGCTGGGCCGCGAAGACAGTCCGTTCTGGGACGACGCCCGCACCCCGCAAAAAGAAGACAAACCGGCGATCCTCGCCCGCAGCCTGGCGGCAGCGATCAGCGCCGGCGACAGTCAGTTGGGCGGCGACCGCCGGGCCTGGCAGTGGGGCAAACTGCACCGCTACGAGTGGAAGAATGCCAACGGCCAGACCGTCCGCGGCCCGCTCGCGGCAGGCGGCGACCACACCACCCTCAACACCGCGGCGTTTGCCTGGGGCCAGGATTTCAACACCACGCGTGCGCCGTCGATGCGTTTCATTGTCGATTTCGGTCAGAGCGAGCCACTGATGGGCCAGAACGGGACGGGGCAATCCGGAAATCCAGTGAGCCCGAACTACCTGAACGGCATCGATGCTTGGCTCAAGGGCCAGTACATCGGCTTGCCGATGCAGCCGCAGAACTTTGACCGGGTGTATGGCAAGACGCGGTTGACCCTGACTCCCGGCAAGTAACCCCCCATGATCGTTCCCACGTCGAGGCGTCGAACCGTCCGCGTGGGAATGCAGCCCGTGACGCTCCGCGTCACTGGACGCAGAGCGTCCCCTGAGGCATTCCCACGCAGAGCGTGGGAACGATCATGCGACAGTTCAGAAAATCAATAGAACTTCTGACTTCGCGCCAACCTCATAGCTAACAAGTCCCTCCATTCCGGTAACGCCATGGACCTTGTTATCGCCCGCCCCGAAGGCCTCTACTGCCCCGCCGGGGACTTCTACATTGACCCGTGGCGGCCCGTCGAGCGTTCGGTGATCACCCATGCCCACGGCGACCACGCCCGTGGCGGCAATCAGCATTACCTGGCCGCCAGCGCCGGCGAAGGGATTTTGCGTGCGCGTCTGGGCGCGGACATCAACCTGCAAACCCTCGACTACGGCCAGCGCCTGACCCACCACGGCGTCACCCTGAGCTTTCATCCCGCCGGTCATGTGCTCGGCTCGGCCCAGGTGCGGCTGGAATACGGCGGCGAAGTCTGGGTCGCGTCAGGCGATTACAAGATCGAACCCGACGGCACCTGCGCGCCGTTCGAACCGGTGCGCTGCCACACCTTTATCACCGAATCGACGTTCGGCCTGCCGATCTACCGCTGGCAGCCGCAGGCGCAGGTGTTCGCCGAAATCAATCAGTGGTGGCAGGCCAACATCGAGGCCGGCAAGGCCAGCGTGCTGTTCTGCTATTCGTTCGGCAAAGCCCAGCGGATTCTCCACGGCATCGACGAAACCCTCGGGCCGATCCTCAGCCACGGTGCGGTCGAGCCGCTGAACCGCGTGTACCGCGAGGCCGGCGTCTACCTGCCGCCGACGATCTACGCCGGCGAGGTGAAAAAGAACGACCCGATGATGCGCCAGGCGCTGGTCATCGCCCCGCCCTCGGCCGGCGGCAGCAGCTGGATGCGCCGGTTCGGCGATTACAGCGACAGCTTCGCCAGCGGCTGGATGCGCCTGCGCGGCACCCGTCGGCGGCGCGGGGTCGATCGCGGTTTCGTGCTTTCCGATCACGCCGACTGGCCCGGTCTGTTGTGGGCCATCGAACAGACCGGTGCTGAACGGGTGATGGTCACCCACGGCTCGATTGGCGTGCTGGTGCGCCATCTGCGCGAAAAAGGGCTGGACGCACAAGGTTTCAACACCGAATACGGTGACGATGAAGAAGAGCTTTCCACCGCCACGCCTGCGGTTGCCGAGGTGCAACCATGAAAGACTTCGCCGGGTTATACGCCGAACTCGACGCCACCACCTCCAGCAACGCCAAACTGGCGGCCATGCAAGCCTACTTCGCCCAGGCGCAACCGCAGGATGCCGCGTGGGCGGTGTATTTCTTGTCCGGCGGGCGGCCTCGGCAACTGGTGCCGGTGCGGATCCTGCGGGAACTCGCGGTCGAAGTGTCCGGGCTTTCGCCGTGGCTGTTCGAGGAGAGCTATCAAGCGGTCGGCGATCTGGCGGAAACCATCTCGCTGGTGCTGCCGGAACACCCGCACACCTCCGAGGCCGGGCTCGCCGAATGGATCGAAGACAAACTGCTGCCCCTGCGCGGTGAAACCCCGGAATACCTCGCCCACCAATTGCCCGCTCTGTGGGCGCAACTGGATCGGCCGAGCCTGATGCTGTGCATCAAACTGATCACCGGCAGCTTCCGGGTCGGCGTGTCCAAATTGCTGGTGACCCGCGCTCTGGCTTCCATGGCCGGGCTCGACAGCAAACGCGTGGCGCAACGGCTGGTGGGTTACACCGACCTGTCCAACCGGCCGAACGCCGCCGCTTACCTGAAACTGATCGCCCCCGAATCCAGCGACGAGCACGCCCAGCGCGGCGGCCAGCCCTACCCGTTCTTCCTCGCCCATGCGCTGGCGCAACCGGTAGAAACCTTCGAGGCCCTGCTCGGGCCGCCGAGCAACTGGCAGGTGGAATGGAAGTGGGACGGCATTCGGGCGCAGGTGGTCAAGCGTGATGGAAAATTGTGGGTCTGGTCGCGCGGCGAGGAGTTGGTCACCGAGCGTTTTCCCGAATTCGACACGCTCCTGCACGGTTTACCCGACGGCACGGTGATCGACGGCGAGATCGTAGTCTGGAAAAACAACCGCCCGGTCACCGAAGACGCGTTCGATCTGCAGTCGACAGAAGCCCCGGCGGTGCAACCCTTCGCACTGTTGCAACAACGGATCGGCCGCAAGTCGCTGGACCGCAAAATCCTCGAAGACGCGCCGGTGGTGATACTCGCCTACGACCTGCTCGAATGGCAGGGCGAAGACTGGCGCAACCAGCCCCAGGCCAGGCGTCGTGAACAACTGGAACAAGTTATCGCCCACTGCAACAACCCGGTACTGCTGCCTTCGCCGACCCTGACCGGTGACGACTGGTTCGATCTCGCCCGCCAACGTGAAGCCTCCCGGCGCCTGGGGGTCGAAGGCATGATGCTCAAGGCCCGGGACGCGATGTACGGCGTCGGCCGGACCAAGGACATGGGCGTGTGGTGGAAATGGAAGGTCGACCCGTTCAGCGTCGACGCGGTGTTGATCTACGCCCAGCGCGGGCATGGTCGCCGCGCGAGCCTCTACAGCGATTACACCTTTGCGGTGTGGGACGGCCCGCCCGGTTCCGGTGCCCGGGCGTTGGTGCCCTTCGCCAAGGCCTATTCCGGGCTGACCGACGCGGAAATGCGCGAAGTCGACAGCATCGTGCGCAAGACCACCGTCGAAAAATTCGGCCCGGTCAGCAGCGTCAAGCCGAGCCTGGTGTTCGAACTGGGCTTCGAAGGCATCGCCCTCTCCCGTCGACACAAGAGCGGCATCGCCGTGCGCTTCCCGCGCATGCTGCGCTGGCGCCAGGACAAAACCGTGGACGAGGCCGACAGCCTGGCGACCTTGCAGAACCTGTTGGTCTGATTCCCTTCCCCCGATACTCCCCCCTCACCCCGATCGTTCCCACGCTCCGCGTGGGAATGCCTCAATGGACGCTCTGCGTCCGCTTTGGGACGCGGAGCGTCCCGGGCTGCATTCCCACGCAGAGCGTGGGAACGATCCCCCGAACCAACCTGGTGCAGCTTTTCCGGCGTGCCCGTTTTCGTGCACTGACCGGCCCCGGCATGCACTTGCTACACCTTTTAAAACACTTGTTCGGGACTCTGGTTCGGAAATTGCTACTTTCTATAAGTCGTAAGCGCTCCAGTAACAATCATTCCGCGCCACAAGCGCTCATATTGGTTCTTAGGGATTGAATAATGAAAAAAGCATTGCTGACCCTTTCTGCACTGGCGTTGTGCATGGCCGCCGGCTCCGCGCTGGCCAAGGAATACAAAGAACTGCGGTTTGGCGTTGACCCTTCCTACGCACCGTTCGAGTCGAAAGCGGCAGACGGCAGCCTGGTTGGCTTCGACATCGATCTGGGCAACGCGATCTGCGCCGAGCTGAAGGTCAAGTGCAAATGGGTCGAAAGTGACTTCGACGGTATGATTCCGGGCCTCAAGGCCAATAAATTCGACGGCGTGATCTCGTCGATGACCGTTACCGAAGCCCGTGAAAAAGTCATCGATTTCTCCAGCGAGCTGTTCTCCGGCCCGACGGCCTACGTGTCGAAAAAAGGTTCGGGCATCACCGACGACGTCGCTTCGCTGAAAGGCAAAACCGTCGGCTACGAGCAAGGCACCATCCAGGAAGCCTATGCCAAAGCCGTGCTGGACAAGGCCGGCGTGAAGACCCAGGCCTATCAGAACCAGGACCAGGTGTATTCCGACCTGACTTCCGGCCGTCTCGATGCGGGCATTCAGGACATGCTGCAGGCCGAACTGGGCTTTCTGAAGTCGCCGCAAGGTGCTGATTATGAAGTCAGCAAGCCGGTCGACAACCACTTGCTGCCAGCCAAGACCGCTGTCGGTATTAAGAAAGGTAACACCGAGCTGAAAGCGCTTTTGGATAAAGGTATCAAAGCGTTACACGATGATGGCAAATACGCCGAGATTCAAAAGAAACACTTTGGCGACCTGAATCTGTACAGCGGCAAATAATGCCCCGGCGCCCATCCTCGATGGGCGCCTTTTTCATTCAGTCAGGTTGCTGATTTATGTTCGAAAACCTCCTGCAAAATCTGGGGCTCTCCGCCTTCAGCCTCAAGGGCTTTGGCCCTTTGCTGTTGGAAGGCACCTGGATGACCATCAAATTGTCGGCGTTGTCGCTGCTGGTGGCCGTGTTGCTCGGCCTGCTCGGCGCCAGTGCCAAGCTGTCAAAAGTCAAACTGCTGCGCCTGCCCGCCCAGCTCTACACCACGCTGATTCGCGGGGTGCCGGACCTGGTGCTGATGCTGCTGATCTTCTACAGCCTGCAAACCTGGCTGACGACGCTCACCGATTACCTGGAATGGGAATACATCGAGATCGACCCGTTCAGCGCCGGGGTGCTGACCCTGGGCTTCATTTATGGCGCGTACTTCACTGAAACCTTTCGCGGGGCGATTCTCGCCGTGCCGCGCGGGCAGGTCGAAGCCGCCACCGCCTATGGCCTCAAGCGCGGCCAGCGCTTTCGTTTCGTGGTGTTCCCGCAAATGATGCGCTTCGCCCTGCCGGGCATCGGCAACAACTGGATGGTGATGCTCAAGGCCACCGCGCTGGTTTCGATCATTGGTCTGGCCGATCTGGTCAAGGCCGCGCAGGACGCCGGTAAAAGCACCTATCAACTGTTTTACTTCCTGGTCCTCGCCGCGTTGATTTACCTGCTGATCACCAGTGCCTCGAACTTCATTCTGCGCTGGCTCGAACGCCGCTACGCCGCCGGTGCCCGGGAGGCCGTACGATGATCGAACTCCTGCAGGAATACTGGAAAGCCTTCCTTTATACCGACGGCCAGAACATCACCGGGCTGGCGATGACGATGTGGCTGCTCAGCGCCTCGATCTTCTTCGGTTTTATCGTGTCGATTCCGCTGTCGATCGCCCGGGTCTCGCCGCACTTCTACATTCGCTGGCCGGTGCAGTTCTACACCTACCTGTTCCGTGGCACGCCGCTCTATATCCAATTGCTGATCTGCTACACCGGGATCTACAGCCTGGCCGCCGTGCGTGCGCAACCGCTGCTCGACAGTTTCTTTCGCGATGCGATGAACTGCACGATCCTGGCCTTCGCCCTCAACACCTGCGCCTACACCACGGAGATTTTCGCCGGGGCTATCCGCAGCATGAACCACGGCGAAGTCGAAGCAGCCAAGGCCTACGGCCTGACCGGCTGGAAGCTCTATGCCTACGTGATCATGCCGTCGGCGCTGCGCCGTTCGTTGCCGTACTACAGCAACGAAGTGATCCTGATGCTGCACTCGACCACCGTGGCCTTCACCGCGACCATCCCCGACATCCTGAAAGTCGCGCGGGACGCCAATTCGGCGACCTTCCTGACCTTCCAGTCGTTCGGCATCGCCGCGCTGATCTACCTGACCATCACCTTTGCGCTGGTCGGCCTGTTCCGTCTTGCCGAACGCCGATGGCTGGCGTTCCTCGGCCCGACCCACTAGGACCCTTTAGAGATGCGTCATCAGATACACGACCTGCTGGCCCCGCTGCCGGGGACCGCTCGACAGATCCACAGCTTTCATTTCGGCCCGGACAAGGCCCAGGGCAAGATCTACATCCAGTCCTCGCTGCACGCCGACGAACTGCCCGGCATGCTCGTGGCCTGGCACCTCAAGCAGCGTCTGGCGGAGCTGGAAGCTGCCGGCCGCCTGCGCAGCGAAATCGTGCTGGTGCCGGTAGCCAACCCGGTCGGCCTCGAACAGGTGCTGATGGATGTGCCGCTGGGCCGCTACGAACTGGAGAGCGGGCAGAACTTCAACCGCTGGTTCATCGACCTCAGCGAAGAAATCGGCAACGAGATCGAAACACAGCTGTGCGACGACCCGCAGCGCAACCTTGAGCTGATCCGGTCCAGCCTGCGCAACGCCCTCGCCCGCCACACCGCCACGACTCAGCTGCAATCCCAGCGCCTGACCCTGCAACGGCTGGCCTGCGATGCGGACATGGTGCTCGACCTGCATTGCGATTTCGAATCCGTGGTTCACCTCTACACCACGCCCGAGGCCTGGTCGCAGGTCGAGCCGCTGGCGCGCTATATCGAATCCCAGGCGAGCCTGTTGGCCACCGACTCCGGCGGCCAGTCGTTCGACGAGTGCTTCACCCTGCTGTGGTGGCAATTGAAGGAGCGCTTCGGCGAACACTTCGAAATTCCGCTCGGCAGCTTTTCGGTCACCGTCGAGTTGCGCGGCCAGGGGGATGTCACCCATCCGCTGGCCAGTCGCGATTGCCAGGCGCTGATCGATTACCTGATCCATTTCGGCGCCATCGTCGGCGAACCCAAAGCCTTGCCGGCCCTGCCACATCCCGCCACACCGCTGGCCGGTGTGGAACCGGTGGCCACTCCTGTCGGCGGGCTGCTGGTGTACAGCGCCACGCCCGGCCAGTGGCTGGAAGCCGGGCAGAAAATCGCCGAAATCATCGACCCGATCAGTGACCGGGTCACGCCAGTCCATTGCACCGCTTCCGGTCTGCTCTATGCCCGCTCGCTGCGGCGCATGGCCACCGCCGGGATGGTGATCGCCCACGTCGCGGGCGCCGAAGCCTATCGCAGCGGCTATCTACTTTCGCCTTGAGGATCCCTGTCCCATGTACAAATTGACCGTTGAAGGCCTGCACAAAAGCTATGGCGACCATCAGGTGCTCAAAGGCGTCTCGCTCAAGGCCAGGACCGGCGATGTGATCAGCCTGATCGGCGCCAGCGGCTCGGGCAAAAGCACCTTTTTGCGCTGCATCAACTTTCTCGAACAACCCAACGACGGCGCGATGAGCCTCGATGGCCAGGCGATCCGCATGGTCACCGACCGCCACGGCATGCACGTCGCCGACGCCGATGAACTGCAACGCCTGCGCACACGGCTGGCGATGGTGTTCCAGCACTTCAACCTGTGGAGCCACATGACCGTGCTGGAAAACATCACCATGGCCCCGCGCCGGGTGCTGGGCTGCAGCAAACAGGAAGCCGACGACCGCGCCCGGCGTTATCTGGAAAAGGTCGGTCTGCCGGCACGGGTGGCCGATCAGTATCCGGCGTTCCTCTCCGGCGGCCAGCAGCAACGGGTGGCGATTGCCCGAGCCTTGGCGATGGAGCCGGAAGTCATGCTGTTCGACGAACCGACCTCGGCGCTCGATCCGGAGCTGGTCGGCGAAGTGCTCAAGGTGATTCAGGGCCTGGCCGAAGAAGGTCGGACCATGATCATGGTCACCCACGAAATGAGCTTTGCCCGCAAGGTGTCGAGCCAGGTGCTGTTCCTGCATCAAGGGCTGGTGGAGGAGGAAGGCGCGCCGGAAGAAGTGCTGGGCAATCCGAAGAGCGAACGCCTGAAGCAATTTCTCAGCGGCAATCTCAAGTAAAACTATTGCCCGGTCGGCGCGGTCATTGAAGGAACATCTTCAGAGCACACGTCGCCGGCATGGGCACCTCCACCGACTTCGCCAAACACTGGTTCAGCGCCCGCGACTGGAAGCCGTTCGCCTTTCAGAAACAGGTGTGGGCCGCGGTCAAACGTGGCGAATCCGGCCTGCTGCATGCCAGCACCGGCGCCGGTAAAACCTACGCGGTGTGGTTTGCCGCGCTCAATCGCTTTGCCCGCTCCGGGCCTGTTGCTGAAACCACCCGTAAACGCAAACCGCCCGCCGAACCGGTGACTGTCTTGTGGATCACCCCAATGCGGGCGCTGGCCGCCGACACCGCGCGCGCCCTGCAAGCGCCGCTGGACGATCTGCAGATCCCCTGGAGCGTCGGCCTGCGCACCGGCGACACCGGCAGCAGCGAACGCGCCCGGCAGAACCGGCGCCTGCCCACCACGTTGATCACCACCCCGGAAAGCCTGACCCTGATGCTCGCCCGTGCCGACGCGCAAACGGCGCTGTCGACGCTACGCATGGTCGTGGTGGACGAGTGGCACGAATTGCTCGGCAACAAGCGCGGCGTGCAATTGCAACTGGCCCTCGCCCGCCTGCGGCGCTGGCAGCCGGGGCTGATCGTCTGGGGCGTTTCCGCGACGCTCGGCAATCAGTCCCACGCCGAACAGGTGCTGATCCCACAGGGCGGTGGCGTCAGTATTCAGGGGCAAAGCGAAAAGTCGCTCAAGGTCGATACCTTGCTCCCACCGGCCATCGAGCGTTTTCCCTGGGCCGGGCATATCGGCTTGAAGATGTTGCCGCAGGTGGTCGCCGAACTGGACGTCTGCGCCAGCAGCCTGGTGTTCACCAACACCCGGGCGCAGTCGGAAATCTGGTACCAGGCCTTGCTGGAAGCGCGGCCGGACTGGGCCGGATTGATCGCGCTACATCACAGCTCGCTATCCCGCGACACTCGCGACTGGGTCGAGCAAGCGCTGAAGAATGGCCAGCTCAAAGCCGTGGTCTGCACTTCAAGTCTGGATCTGGGGGTGGATTTCCTGCCCGTGGAGCGGGTGCTGCAGATTGGCTCGGCCAAAGGCGTGGCGCGGCTGATGCAGCGTGCCGGACGTTCGGGGCATGCGCCCGGTCGAACGTCGCGGGTCACCCTGGTGCCGACCCACAGCCTGGAGCTGATCGAAGCTGCGGCCGCTGGCGATGCCGTGGCACAGCGGCGGATCGAACCGCGACTGTCACCGCACAAACCGCTGGATGTGCTGGTGCAACATCTGGTCAGCATGGCCCTGGGCGGTGGCTTTGCTCCCGATGAGCTGTACGAAGAAGTCCGTGGCGCCTGGGCCTATCGCGACCTGACACCCGCCGACTGGGCCTGGGCGCTGGCGTTCGTGCGTCACGGCGGGATGTCGCTGACGGCGTATCCGGATTACCGCCGGGTCGAGCCGGATGAACACGGGATCTGGCGCGTCCCCGATGCCCGCCTGGCGCGCCGCCATCGGATGAGCATCGGCACCATCGTCAGCGATGCCAGCATTCATCTGAAGTTCTGGAGCAAGGGCGGTGGCGGCAAACAACTGGGCAGTGTTGAAGAAGGTTTTATCGCACGCCTCAAACCCGGCGATGGTTTTCTGTTCGCCGGGCGCTTGCTGGAACTGGTGCGGGTGGAAAACATGACCGCCTACGTCAAACGCAGCACGGCGAAAAAAGCCGCCGTACCGCGCTGGAATGGTGGACGCATGCCGCTCTCCAATGAATTGGCCGAAGCGGTGGTCAACCGGTTCAGCGCGGCGGCACAAGGCGAGTTTGCCGGCCCGGAAATGCAGGCCTTGCGACCGCTGCTGGAAACCCAGATGCGCTGGTCAGGCCTGCCGACCGTCAACAATCTGCTGGCCGAAGTGCTGAAATCCCGCGAAGGCTGGCACCTTTTCCTCTACCCGTTTGCCGGACGTCAGGTGCATCTGGGGCTGGCCAGCCTGCTGGCGTGGCGGGTGAGCCAGCGCCTGCCGGTGACCTTCTCGATTGCGGTCAACGATTACGGACTGGAATTGCTCAGCGCCACGCCCGTTGACTGGTCTGTGCAACTGGATGGCGCCCTGCTCGGTCCCGAGGGTTTGTTGAGGGATGTGCTGGCCAGCCTCAACGCGGGCGAACTGGCGCTGCGCAGGTTTCGGGAAATCGCGCGGATTGCCGGACTGGTGTTCGCCGGTTACCCCGGCGCGCCGAAAAGTACCCGTCAGGTCCAGGCCTCCAGCGGGCTGTTCTTCGAAGTGTTCAAACAATACGACGCCGACAATCTGCTGCTGGCCCAGGCCGGGGAAGAAGTCCTGCGGGAAGAACTGGATATTCGTCGGCTGGAGCAGACACTGGAGCGAATCAACCGGATGGAACTCGATATGCACTTGATCAAACGTCCGACACCGCTCGGCTTTCCATTGCTGGTGGAACGCATGCGCGAAAGCATGAGCTCGGAAAAACTCGCTGACCGCATCCGGCGTATGGTCGGCGATCTGGAGAACACCGCCGATAAGGGCCAATCCTGATGAACGCGCCCTACCCCGTGCGCCTGGCGGGCGAAGACCTCTGGTTGCTGCCGGAAAAGGCGCTGTACTGGCCGGCGCAGCAGAAGCTGCTGATTGCCGATGTGCATTTCGGCAAAGCGGCCGCTTATCGTCGCCTGGGACAGCCGGTGCCGCAGGGCACCACGACGAGCAATATCGCCGTGATCGAGCAGTTGCTGGCAAAGCTGCCATGTCGGCAACTGATTTTCCTGGGGGATTTCCTGCACGGACCCGGCTCCCATGCACCCGGCACCTTGCAGGCACTGGCGCAGTGGCGGGCGCGTCATGCCGATCTGCCGATGACACTGATTCGCGGCAATCACGACAAGCGCGCGGGCGATCCACCGGTAGCGCTGAACATCCGGGTGGTGCCGGAGCCCATGCTGCTGGGTCCCTTCTCGCTGCAGCACGAGCCGGATCCGCACCCTGAACGGCATGTCCTCGCAGGGCACGTACACCCGGTTTATCGATTGATCGGCAAGGGGCGCCAGCGTTTGCGGCTGGCGTGTTTCAGGCTGGGGGAACGCATCAGCCTGTTGCCGGCCTTCGGCGCCTTCACCGGCGGTTATCCGGTAGAGAAGGAAGACAGCTGTCGGATCTTCGTCATTGGCGACAACGAAATATGGCCCGTCGGCTGACGTCCTGTTCAGGATTCAGCCGACGGGCCATACGTTCAATCAGGCGACGGGCGCGGGTGGCGGTTTGTCCGGCAACGTAGGTTCGCCGGGCTCGGTCGGTTCTTCGTTGGGGGTATCGGGATCGGGCTGGTGAGGGATTCCGCCGGCCGTGGTGATGGGGGGGTGTGCCAACAACGACCAGGCCATTACGCCAACCTGATTGGGCTCGAGCCTTGCCAGTTCGGCAGTGATTTGCGGATCGATCTTCATGGAGCACTCCTCGGCGAAGGCCCGTCCCGCTGTTCGCGAAACGGGCAGTACACCTCATAGAGTGTCTACCCGCCGAAGAATTCCCGGTAACTGCCGGATGGACGGATCAGGTACGCGGCAGGGTCACGCCACGCTGGCCCTGATACTTGCCGGCACGGTCCTTGTAGGAGACTTCACATTCCTCATCGGATTCCAGGAACAGCATCTGCGCCACACCTTCGTTGGCGTAGATCTTCGCCGGCAGGTTGGTGGTGTTGGAGAATTCCAGGGTCACCTGGCCTTCCCACTCCGGCTCGAGCGGGGTGACGTTGACGATGATGCCGCAGCGGGCGTAGGTGCTCTTGCCCAGGCAGATGGTCAGGACGTTGCGTGGAATACGGAAGTATTCAACGGTCGTGGCCAGGGCGAAGGAGTTTGGCGGGATGATGCAGACGTCGCTGTGGACGTCGACAAAGCTGCCGGCGTCGAAATTCTTCGGATCGACGATGGCCGAATTGATGTTGGTGAACACCTTGAAATGATTGGTGCAACGCACATCGTAGCCGTAGCTCGACACACCGTAGGAGATCACACGGCTGTCGTCGCTGCCACGTACCTGGCGCTCGACGAACGGCTCGATCATGCCGTGTTCCTGCGCCATGCGGCGAATCCACTTGTCCGATTTGATGCTCATGGCGGGTGTCCTGAATAGCGAGGTGGAAAAAATCTGTCCGGCATCTTACCGGGCGCGCCGCCGGGTTCAAAGTGCGGGGTGCAATTCTCGCCGAACGTGCGGGATTTACGCGGCTTCGCGACGAACCGTCACACCGTCGATCCCTAAAACAGAGAAACCTTCGCAAGAAGCATTGGCACGTTCCGGAAAAAGGGTTAAGGTGGCGCCACTGTGCTGCTTGTGTCACTGAGAATCTCTACACGATATGTTGAATTTCGATCCAACCATCTACAAGAATTTTTCCTGCTCTTTGCACTCAGTCTCGGCCAGGGTTCTTCCTGAGTCGCAGTTATCTTTGTTCAAGGAGTTACACCATGTCTAATCGCCAAACCGGTACCGTTAAGTGGTTCAACGATGAAAAAGGCTTCGGCTTCATCACTCCACAATCCGGTGACGACCTGTTCGTTCACTTCAAAGCTATCCAATCCGACGGCTTCAAAAGCCTGAAAGAAGGCCAACAGGTTTCTTTCATCGCTACCCGCGGTCAGAAAGGCATGCAAGCTGAAGAAGTACAAGTTATCTAACTTGTAGCTTCTTTAGAAAAAGGCCCCGCCCTCAAAAGCGGGGCTTTTTTGTGGGCGTCTGTTTTTCCGGGCGCAAAAAAGATCGCAGCCCGTGAAGGCTGCGATCTTTTGCGTTGCTTACCAGGCCACGCCGAAGCCGGCGGTGTAGCGGGTCTTGCTCAGATCCGCGTCCTCGGTGCCGCTGATGATGTCGCGTTCGGCCTTGAGGTTGAGGGACGCCCACTCGGTGACTTTGTAACGCAGGCCCATTTCCGCATCCAGCGCGTAGTCGGCCACGCCGGAGAGTGGCTTGCCGACTTCGCCATTGGTGAAGAACTCGACCTTCTTCCCGATCAGGTAGCGGTTGTAGTCCCACTTCATGGCGACCGAATAGAAGTTGTCCTTGCTGCCATCGCGGTACTCGTAATCGGTTCGGTTGAGCAGCGAACCGAGGGAGAACGCTCCCAGCTCGTCATCCCAGAACTGGTAACCCGGGCCGGTACCCACCACGCGCTGGCGCGCCAGCTCTTCGATGTGATCGCGCTTGTAGTTCAACCGCCCCTGCCAGAACCATTGATCAGTGAGGAAGCGGTCGAGCGAGTACTCGGCGCGCCAGTTATCGGTGGTGGTCACGTCGTCTTGCACTTCGCGGTTGTATTCGCCCTCGGCGATATGGCGCCAGCGGCCGTGACGAGCAGTGGTCTTGAAGCCGACATCGTAGTCGTCGGTATCTTTCTCGGCGCGCTGGTAGTCGAGCGCCAGATCGACGTTGCCCTTCCACACCAGATCCTCGACCACCGGTTTCGGCTTGAGAATCTGCTGAATGCTCGCCAGCTCCACGGTTTTCGGCGCCTCGCCGTTGGCCAGGGTGACCTTGCCCTCTTCGGCAGCACTCAGGGACTTGGCCTTCTCGCCGTTGTAGGCGTCCTGCTTGACCAGCAGTTCCTGATCGCTCTCCAGGGTCTTGACCTGCTTCCAGTCGATGGTAACGGCCCCGGCGTACTGGGTCTGGACCAGCAACTTGCCGCCGTCGAACAGCGTGATTTTACCGCTCAGCTTGTCACCGTTCTTCAACCAGACGGTGTCGGCAAGCAAAGGTGTGGACGCACTGAAGACAGCAAGGCACAGCAGGGTTCTGGACAACATAAGCGAATCGAAGACTCAAGGTTGCGAAAAAAGGGTCGGCATTATCCGTAGGAATAATTCCCTGACAAGGAGTGACCCGGCTAATTCTGTTGAGTTCATTTCTCAATTGCCCATCCACCGATTACGCTTAAGCACATAACGCGATCAAGTTCAGGAACCGCGCACGTGACAGACCCGATGCATGCCTGCGAAAACGATCCGCAAATCCGACGCACGGCACTCTATTCCACCCTCGCCCAAGTGCCTGAGGGCAAAGTCGTCAGCTATGGTCAGTTGGCCGAACTGGCGGGGTTGGGGCGCGCCGCCCGTTGGGTCGGTCGGACCCTGAGCCAATTGCCCGGCGACACCAAACTGCCCTGGCACCGCGTGCTCGGCGCCGGCGGTCGGATCAGCCTGCCGGCGGGCAGCCCGTCCGGGGACGAACAGCGGGCGCGATTGCGCATGGAAGGCATCACCGTCCTGAACAATCGTGTGGATATTCGGCGCCATGGCTGGCGTCCGGTAGAGCACAGCGGTTAGAGTGCGCGCTTTGTTTTCGCAATCTTGAGGCAGACTTCAGCCCATGCCCCGTAAAACCTGGCGCGCCGCGCTCGCCGCCTATGCCAGTCCTTCGACGCTCGTGCTGTTGTTGCTGGGTTTCGCCGCCGGCCTGCCGTACATGCTGGTGTTCTCGACACTTTCGGTCTGGCTGCGTGAAGCCGGTGTGGCCCGTGAGACGATCGGCTACGCCAGCCTGATTGGTCTGGCTTATGCCTTCAAATGGGTCTGGTCGCCCCTGCTCGACCAGTGGCGCCTGCCGCTGCTGGGCAAGCTGGGTCGTCGCCGTTCGTGGCTGGTGCTCTCACAGACGCTGGTAATCCTCGGCCTGATCGGTATGGGTTTTTGCGACCCGCAGAAACACCTGTCCTGGCTGATCGCCATCGCCGTGGTCGTGGCGTTCGCTTCCGCCACCCAGGATATCGCGGTCGACGCCTATCGCCTGGAAATCGCCGAAGACAGCCGTCAGGCCGCGCTGGCCGCCAGCTATATGTCCGGCTATCGGATCGCCGCCCTGCTCGCGACCGCGGGTGCGCTGTTCTTCGCCGAGGGCTTCGGCTCTACAGGCTTCAAGTACCAGCATTCGGCCTGGACCGGCACCTACGTGCTGTTCGGTGCCCTGATGGTGCCTGCCCTGCTCACCACCCTGCTGATGCGCGAGCCGCCGGTGCCGTTGCGCACCCAGTTGCAGGCGGGGCGTTACACCTTCATGCATCAGTTGATGTCGGTGTTCGTGCTGATCATTTTGCTGGTCTCCGTACCGGCCATGTTCACCCAGCTCTACAACACCGATTTCGCCAGCGTGCTGTTTGGCGACATGAGCCCGCTGGACCTGCTGCTGGAAGACCGGGCGTTCCTGCGCGCGATTCTCTACACCACGCTGACCTGCCTGTGCCTCTCGGCCATGGGGCGCCGTGGTCTGGCGCCGGTTCTGACACCGGTCAACGACTTCATCCTGCGCTACCGCTGGCAGGCGTTGCTGCTGCTCGGCCTGATCGCCACCTATCGGATGTCCGACACGGTGATGGGCGTGATGGCCAACGTGTTCTACATCGACCAGGGTTTCACCAAGGACCAGATCGCCAGCGTCAGCAAGATCTTCGGCCTGATCATGACCCTCGTCGGCGCCGGCATGGGCGGTCTGCTGATCGTGCGCTTCGGTATCCTGCCGATCCTGTTCATCGGCGGTGCCGCGTCGGCGGGCACCAACCTGCTGTTCCTGATGCTCGCCGACATGGGCCCGAACCTGCAGATGCTGGTGGTGACGATCTCCCTCGACAACTTCAGCTCCGGCCTGGCCACCTCAGCGTTCGTCGCCTACCTGTCGAGCCTGACCAACCTGAAGTTCTCCGCCACCCAGTACGCCCTGCTCAGCTCGATCATGCTCCTGCTGCCACGCCTGATCGGCGGCTACTCCGGGGTGATGGTGGAGAAGTTCGGTTATCACAACTTCTTCCTGATCACCGCGCTGCTCGGCGTTCCGACCCTGGTGCTGATCGCCCTGCACTGGTTCCAGGAAAGCCGCCGCGAAGGCCCGACGCCGACGCCGGAACCTGCACCGACCTCCGTCGTGGAAGAATCGTAAGACATCTCGCACCCGGCGAGAGGGTTTGCGCCGGGGCTGCACTTCTGTACGTCGGCGGATCTCGCCGTTACACTGCTCCGTCATTTCCAGTCATAGCAACCGACAACGGCCAACCATGCGCACCAGTCAATTTTTGCTCGCCACACAGAAAGAAACGCCTTCCGACGCGGTCGTGATCAGCCATCAGCTGATGCTGCGCGCCGGCATGATCCGCAAACTCGCCTCGGGCCTGTACACCTGGCTGCCGATGGGCTTGCGAGTGATGCGCAAGGTGGAAGCCATCGTTCGTGAAGAAATGGACGCCGCCGGCTCTCTGGAAGTGTTGATGCCGAGCACCCAACCGGCCGAGCTGTGGCAGGAATCGGGGCGCTGGGAAGAATACGGCCCTGAGCTGCTGCGCATCAAAGACCGCCACGGTCGTGATTTCTGCGCGGGGCCGACCCACGAAGAAGTGATCACCGATCTGATGCGCAACGAGTTGAGCAGCTACAAACAGCTGCCGATCAACCTGTACCAGATCCAGACCAAATTCCGTGACGAGATCCGTCCACGCTTCGGCCTGATGCGCGGTCGCGAATTCATCATGAAGGACTCCTACTCGTTCCATGCGGATCAGGCGTCGCTGCAGATCACCTATGACCGCATGCACGAAGCGTACTGCAACATCTTCACCCGCCTGGGCCTGAAATTCCGTCCGGTGGAAGCCGACAACGGTTCGATCGGTGGCGCCGGTTCCCACGAATTCCACGTGCTGGCCGAGTCCGGCGAAGACGATATCGTCTTCAGCAACGGTTCCGACTACGCGGCGAACATCGAGAAAGCCGAAGCCGTGCCGCGTGAGACCTCGCGCGCCGCGCCAAGCGAAGAGCTGCGTCTGGTCGATACGCCAGACACCAAGACCATCGCGGCCCTGGTGGAGAAATTCGGTCTGCCGATCGAAAAGACCATCAAGACCCTGATCGTGCACGCCGAAGAAGAAGGCAAGCTGATCGCCCTGATCATTCGCGGCGACCACGAGCTGAACGAAATCAAGGCTGCCAACCAGCCAGGCGTTGCCAGCCCGCTGGTCATGGCCTCCGATGCCGAACTGCGTGACGCCATTGGCGCCGGCGCCGGTTCCCTCGGCCCGCTGAACCTGCCGCTGCCGATCATCATCGACCGTTCGGTGGAGCTGATGAGCGACTTCGCCATCGGTGCCAACATCGACGACAAGCACTACTTCGGCGTGAACTGGGAGCGTGATCTGCCGGTTCCGACCGTGGCCGACCTGCGCAACGTCGTGGCCGGCGACCCGAGCCCGGACGGCAAGGGCACCCTGGAAATCAAGCGCGGCATCGAAGTCGGGCACATCTTCCAGCTGGGCAACAAGTACAGCAAGGCGATGAAGTGCGAAGTGCTGGGAGAGAACGGCAAGCCGGTGACCCTGGAAATGGGTTGCTACGGTATCGGCGTGTCCCGCGTGGTGGCTGCCGCCATCGAGCAGAACAACGACGAAAACGGCATCATCTGGAGCGACGCCCTGGCACCGTTCCAGATCGCTTTGGTGCCACTGCGCTATGAAACCGAGCTGGTACGCGAAGCCACCGACAAGCTGTACGCGGAACTGACCGCGGCCGGCTTCGAAGTGCTGCTGGACGACCGCGACAAGAAAACCAGCCCGGGCATCAAGTTCGCGGACATGGAGCTGATCGGCATTCCGCACCGGATCGTGGTCAGCGACCGCGGCCTCGCCGAAGGCAACCTGGAATACAAGAGCCGTACCGAAGGCCAGGCGCAAGCGCTGCCGGTTGCCGACGTGCTGTCCTTCCTTCAGGCCCGTATCCGCCGCTGAAACCAGATAGAGACGTCATGTTCAAGCGAAACACCTTAGGCCTCGGTGGTGCCGCCCTGTGCGGCACCCTGCTGGTCAGCGGCTGTGCCAATCACATGTCACAACGCAGCGAGCACGAGGAACGTGTCGAGCGCAAACTGCTCGATCACAGCCTGCAGATCGATGTCGGCGAGCCCAAGGTGCTTGAGCTGCCGCAACGGCGCGTGAAGATCAACGAACAGAAGACTTTCGAAGTCACCGAGTTCGAGGTTACCCGCCATTACGACCGTTACACGCCTTACCAGCCATGGCGGGAGATCTACGAGATCCCGCTGGGCGCGGTCGCGGTGGTCGGCGGCGTCGGCGCGAACGTGGTCAACGTGTTTGCCCTCGGCAATCTGCCCGACAGCGTGACACGGGACTGGCTCAGCTACGGTTTCGCCGGGCTCAACCCGTTCATGAACGTGCAATCCAACGGTCGCGCGCAACAGAACCTGGCCGGTATCGACGAAGTCCAGCGCGACAAGCGCACGGAATATTCGAGCCTGCCGTGGAGCGAGCGCCCGGTTCAGGTCAAGGCCGGCAAGCAGACCTTCGACATGACCACCGATCGCAACGGCGTGCTGCGTCTGAACCTGCTGGACAGCCCGTTCGCCGAAAACGACCTCAATCATGTAGACAAACTGCAGATCAGCGTCGAAGACGGCAAGGATGACGTGCATTCCGACTCGTCTTTGGCGATCAGCAGTCACCTGCGCGGCAAGCTGCTGGAAGCTCACGGGCTGATCTACGACGATCTGGAAGACGACGAAGTGAGCCAATGGGTGCACCGGGTCAAGCGTCTGTCGGAACTGGGTCTGGAAGAAGAAGCCAGTGAACTGGAACAAAGCCTGATCGAACTGACCCGCAACGATCCCGAGTTGCAAGCTGAATTCCTCAAGTCCCTGACCCGGGATGCGGGGCGTCTGGTGGCGGATCCGGGGCCGAACTGAATCCCCTGAAAAATTGCCCGAACCTGCTTCGGGCATTTTTTTGTCCGTCTATCGCTCGAACAACTCCATTTGTTCGAACCCGCCGCGTAAATCCTCCAGCCGCACGCCCACTCCCAATAGCCGCACCGGTTTGCCACCGCGGTTGAACGCCTGCGTCAGCATCAACTGGTAACTGCCCAGATCCCGCCCTGCCCCGGCCTGCTCAAGTGTGGTCTGGGTGAAATCGTGAAACTTCACTTTGACGAACGGCTTGCCCGGCCGGTAGCTGCTGTCGATCCGCGCCATGCGGGTTTTCAGGGTTTCCAACAGTTCCGGAAGTTTGTCGAGGCAACTGCGCAGATCCGGCAGATCGACATCGTAGGTGTTTTCGACACTGATCGACTGACGGCGGCTGTCGTTGTGCACCAGCCGCTCATCGATCCCACGGGCCAGACTCCACAAACGCTCGCCGAAACTGCCGAATTCCCGCACCAGCGCCAGCTTGTCCCACTCGCGCAATTGCAGGCAGTCACTGATACCGAGCTTGCCCAGCTTGTCGGCCGTGACCTTGCCCACCCCGTGCAACTTGCTCACCGGCAGGCCACTGACGAAGTCTTCGACCTGATCCGGGGTGATCACGAACAAGCCGTTGGGCTTTTTCCAGTCGCTGGCGATCTTGGCCAAAAACTTGTTCGGCGCCACGCCGGCGGAGACGGTGATGTGCAATTGATTGGAAACCCGGCGGCGAATGTCCTGGGCGATCCGCGTGGCGCTGCCGCCGAAGTGCGCGCTGTCCGAGACGTCGAGATAGGCTTCGTCCAGGGAAAGCGGCTCGATCAGGTCGGTGTAATCGCTGAAGATCGTGTGAATTTCCTTCGATGCCTCGCGATAGGCGTCCATCCGCGGCTTGACGATGGTCAGGTCCGGGCACAGTTTCAGGGCGTGCCCGGACGACATCGCCGAGCGAACGCCGTAAGCCCGCGCCTCATAGTTGCAGGTGGCGATCACTCCGCGCCGGTCCGCCGAACCACCGACCGCCAACGGCTTGCCGGCGAGGCTCGGGTCATCCCGCATCTCGATGGCGGCGTAGAAACAGTCACAGTCGACGTGGATGATTTTTCGCTGAGTCATGACAGAAAAGGAAACATGGCGAGCCGGACCGGCAGTATCTCACTGACACCTGTATATAGCACCAGTGGTATGAATGTTCCTTTCAGTTTGTAGGAAACGGACTTTGAATTTATTTTCTCAATCGAAAACCAACCTCCAATAGAGCTGAAACCCTTGCCCTGCCTGACCTGCAGCCCCCGAAAAGACCGTCCGTCAGCGCTAACCGATTGAAGCTGAAGAGGTTTTATCCAAATTGAAGGTTGACACCCCGGCGTTCCTCTGTAGAATGCCGCCACACAGACGCGGGATGGAGCAGTCTGGTAGCTCGTCGGGCTCATAACCCGAAGGTCGTCGGTTCAAATCCGGCTCCCGCAACCAAACATCAAAAAAGGCCAATCGAAAGATTGGCCTTTTTTGTGCGCGTCGGTTTTTCGGATCCAGTCGCGCAAAGCGGAAATCGTTCCGATTCCGAAACTTAGCGCTTCCCCTGCGACCGTTTGCCGCGATTGCACACTTATTTGACCCATCACGGGATTATCGGTTGACACCTCGCCGTTCGCCTGTAGAATGCCGCCACACAGACGCGGGATGGAGCAGTCTGGTAGCTCGTCGGGCTCATAACCCGAAGGTCGTCGGTTCAAATCCGGCTCCCGCAACCAAACATCAAAAAAGGCTACTCGAAAGAGTGGCCTTTTTTGTATCTGTGGAAAAAGTCCTTTCGCAACAATGATCTGTCACTGTGCAGTGAACCGTTCAGGATCTTCAGACCCGCCGAGATGCGACTATGCTTGAGTCGCGGACAAGGCATCTGCAATCCAGGAGCTGCCCTCGCCGATACCCGGTGAGAGGCGTAGTATTTTGTGATTATTTTTTTCTACAGGGATTGGTTACTTGGCTGGATACCTCCATCCTGTCGCGCACAATCCAAGAGGTGATTGATGCGCGCCAACTCGTCTGATTCACAAGACACCGTCACAGCGACCCCACCGATCAAGCCTGAGCGTCTGCGCCTGCTGGATCGGATCAGCAAATACCGGCAGCCGATCGGTCTGGCGGTCACTTTGCTGCTGTTCGCCATCGCGCTGATTGCCTGTCGCCATCTGCTCAGCGAACTCGATCTCGACGCCCTGCACGACTCGATTCTCGACGTGCCGAAACCGGCCCTGCTCGGCGCCCTCGGTGCGACGGTCGTCGGCTTCATTATTCTGCTCGGCTATGAATGGTCGGCCAGTCGTTATGCCCGCGTGACGCTGGCACCGAAAGTTCTGGCCCTTGGCGGCTTCACCGCGTTTGCCATCGGCAACGCCATCGGCCTGTCGATGCTGTCCGGTGGTTCGGTGCGTTACCGTTTATATGCACGGCATGGCCTGGGCGCTTCCGAAGTCGCGCACATGACCCTGTTCGCCAGCCTGTCGCTGGGCTGCGCCCTGCCGCCGCTGGCTGCTCTTGCGACCCTGAGCAACCTGCCTGCTGCATCGCAGGCACTGGGGTTGTCCGAGACCTTGTTGGGGACGATTGCCGGCGTGGTGCTGCTGCTCGGCGCGATCCTGGCCATCGGCATCTATCGCCGTCGCCTGCCGGAACAACCTTATCCGGACAACCTGCTGGTCCGGGCCGGTCGTCGCACCCTGCGCCTGCCGGGTCGTCGCCTGACGTTCCTGCAACTGGTCATCACCGCCCTCGACGTCGCCGCCGCTGCGACCGTCCTTTATCTGCTGCTGCCGGAAGCGCCGCCCTTCGGTGCGTTCCTGCTGGTTTATCTGCTGGCGCTGGCGGCGGGCGTACTCAGTCACGTTCCGGGTGGCGTGGGGGTCTTCGAAGCGATTCTGCTCGCGGCGTTCGCCGACAAGCTCGGCGCCGCTCCACTGGCTGCCGCTCTGCTGCTATATCGCCTGATCTATGTGGTGCTGCCGTTGCTGGTGGCGTGCGTGCTGTTGCTGCTCAACGAAGGCCAGCGCCTGTTTCAGTCGCAGACCATGCGTGCGGCTTCCGGTCTGGCGGCACCGATTCTCGCGGTGCTGGTGTTCCTGTCCGGCGTGGTGCTGCTGTTTTCCGGCGCGACGCCAGAGATCGACACCCGTCTGGAACACATCGGCTTTCTGATTCCTCACCGCCTGGTCGACGCCTCGCACTTTGGCGCCAGCCTGATCGGCGTGCTGTGCCTGATGCTCGCCCAGGGCTTGCGTCGCCGGTTGTCGGCGGCGTGGATGCTGACCACCATTCTGTTGCTGGTGGGCGCCCTGCTCTCGCTGCTCAAGGGTTTCGACTGGGAAGAAGCGACCCTGATGACCCTCACCGCCGCGCTGCTGGGGGTGTTCCGTCGCTCGTTCTACCGCCCGAGCCGTCTGACCGAACTGCCGTTCTCGCCGCTGTATCTGGTGGCCAGCCTGTGCGTACTCGGTGCTTCGACCTGGCTGCTGCTGTTCGCTTATCAGGACGTTCCGTACAGCCATCAACTGTGGTGGCAGTTCACCCTCGACGCCGACGCCCCGCGCGGCCTGCGCTCGCTGCTCGGCGCCGCCGTATTGCTACTGGTGATCGCCCTGACCTGGCTGCTGCGCACCGCTCGCCCGGTGATCCATCTGCCGACACCCGATGAGCTGGAACGCGCCTCGAAGATTCTGATGGCCTCCTCGCAACCGGACGGCGGCCTGGCCCTGACCGGTGACAAGGCGCTGCTGTTTCATCCCAACGACGAAGCCTTCCTGATGTACGCCCGCCGCGGTCGCAGTCTGGTGGCCCTGTACGACCCGATCGGCCCCGGCCAGCAACGGGCCGAGATGATCTGGCAATTCCGCGACCTGTGCGACATCCACCACGCCCGCCCGGTGTTCTATCAGGTGCGCGCCGAGAACCTGCCGTACTACATGGACATCGGCCTGACCGCGATCAAGCTGGGCGAGGAAGCCCGGGTCGATCTGCATCGCTTTGACCTGGAAGCCAAGGGCAAGGAGATGAAGGACCTGCGCTACACCTGGAACCGTGGCACTCGCGATGGCCTGTCACTGGAAATCCATGAGCCGGGCCAGGCGCCAATGGATGAGCTCAAGGTGATTTCCGATGCCTGGCTGACCGGCAAGAACGTGCGCGAGAAAGGCTTCTCCCTTGGCCGTTTCAGCGACGATTACCTGAAGCATTTCCGCATCGCGGTGATTCGCTTCGAAGGGCGTCCGGTAGCGTTCGCCAACCTGCTCGAGACCTACAGCCACGACCTGGCCAGTCTCGACCTGATGCGCGCGCACCCGGACGCCCCCAAGCTGACCATGGAATTCATGATGGTCGGTCTGATTCAACACTATAAGAGTCACGGATACGCGCGCTTCAGCCTGGGCATGGTGCCGCTGTCGGGGTTGCAACCCCGGCGCGGGGCACCGCTGACCCAGCGTCTGGGCTCGATGGTTTTCCGCCGTGGTGAGCAGCTGTACAACTTCCAAGGCTTGCGCCGCTTCAAAGACAAGTTCCAGCCTGACTGGGAACCCCGTTATATGGCCGTGCCCGCCGGACTGGATCCGCTGGTGGCGCTGGCCGACACTGCTGCCCTGATCGCGGGCGGCTTGACTGGATTGGTGAAACGCTGATGATTCAACGCTCCCTGAAGTACATCCTGGTCGCACTGCTGGTGCTGGCCGCGATTGCCGGTGGCGGTTTCTGGTACCTCAAACGCCCGGCACCGGAACCGACCCTCGAACAGCTCACCCCGGCCGACGGTGCTGCCATGACCCGGGTCATCCCTGGCACCAAGCCCAAGGCTCAGGTGCTGGTGGCGGTCAACGACGACCAGAAGCTCAGTGACAAGCAACTGACCACCCTGAGCCGCAGCGCCTCGGCGCAGATCGTCCAGGTGATCCTGCCCAAGGACTGCCTGCTGCAAAGCCGTGCCCTGCAAGCCGGCTTGCGTGAACTGAACGGCCCGGCGACCCTGGTCAGCGGCATCGGCCCCGGCGCCGTCTTGGCGTGGCGCTGGCTGTCCGAACAGAAAGACGACAAGGCCCAGGCCGTCTCCGTCGACCTGGCCCTGGAAAAACCCGGCTGCACCCACCTGCTGCCGAAAGCCGCCGCCCACGGCCACTGGCTGGTGGCGTGGAACGACAACCCGGACGACACCAGCGCCGGTTTCGTGCGCGACCAACCGAACGCCGAAACCAGCATCAGCGACTACGACATCAACCTGCCGCAAGTGCTGAACAACGAACTGCGCAAGATCCTCGTCGGCGGCGACAAGGCCAACGGTGGTCTGCAGATCCCGGTGGTGGAAGTCCCGGCCGGCCAGGCCAAGGACACCGTGACCCTGTTCCTGTCCGGTGACGGCGGCTGGCGCGATCTGGACCGCGACGTGGCCGGAGAAATGGCCAAGATCGGCTACCCGGTCGTCGGCATCGACACCCTGCGCTACTACTGGCAGCACAAGAGCCCGGAACAGAGCGCGCTGGACCTGACCGAACTGATGCAGCACTACCGCCAGAAATGGGGCACCAAGCGCTTCATCCTGACCGGCTACTCGTTCGGCGCCGACGTCCTCCCGGCCATCTACAACCGCCTGCCGGAAACCGAGCAGCAACGCGTCGACGCAATCATCCTGCTGGCCTTCGCCCGCACCGGCAGCTTCGAAATCGAAGTCGAAGGCTGGCTCGGCAACGCCGGCAAAGAAGCCGCCACCGGCCCGGAAATGGCCAAGCTGCCACCGGCCAAGGTCGTGTGCATCTACGGTGAAGAAGAAACCGATGAAAGCGGCTGCACCGACAAAACCGCGGTGGGCGAAGCAGTGAAACTGCCTGGCGGCCATCACTTCGACGAGAACTACCCGGCGCTGGCCAAGCGTCTTGTGGACTTGATCGAGAAGCGCCAGAACACGGCGCAGGTGGCGGAAGAGTGATCTGAAGCGCACCACCAAAAAGCCCCCGCAGCCTTATGGTTGCGGGGGCTTTTTCATTCAATGCTTGACTCTTCATGAAACTGAAAACGCCAGGTGTCCACATTCCATAAAACGTGGACACCTGCTTCATTGGCCTTTTCGAGTCGTCAACTCCACATTCATCTGCCGCACCAAAGCCGCGCAAAACCGCCATCAACGTTTAGTTTCGTTTACGTCTGGTGTCGCAATATCAGATGACGTCCGCATACCTTGTAGGCAAACTCCTAATCTCGTGTTTGGGCACTTTGCCGCCCTATTGCACTGTTTTTCGACGGGATACTCTCCAGAGGTCGCTGACTATTTCAGTGATCGGGTGTGGTAACCCGGCAAGGCAAAGTGCAACAGCATTCCAAACACGGCTCAGGTGTTTTTATGCCTGCAATTCGAGTCATGGCGGCTGTGCGTGGGAGACCTTCGGGTCTGCCGGTTTCTTTGCTCCCCCGGTTTACCACCCTGCGTACAGCTGCCACCCATTCGTGTGGTAACGAATGCGGCAGCTCCTCGTTTTATGGAGCGAAACAATGAGCAAACAAAGTCCTTCATCACCTTCAGACCTGACGACCATCGGTTTCACCTCTTTCCTCTACAGCTCGGATCAGGCGTTACTCAACGTTCGCTCCGGCGTCCCCATCGTCGAAGCACTGTCCCAGGCTTCAGACCTGTTGTTCCTCGCCAAATCCTTCGCCGAGGAAGCCGCCTACGACAAGGAAAGCGACCGCCACGCCTGGGCCGCGCATTACCTGACGATAATCGGCAAGGCCTTGGTCGACGACGTGATGAAGGCCCTGATGCCGCGACCTGCGCGAACGAAGACCGAATCTGAGGCAGAACTGCCAGAAAGCATGTAACGGCACAAAAACGAAAAAGCCCCCGCCAGCCACAAGGCTGACGGGGGCTTTTTGATGACGCCGGTTTACATCTCCACCTGCGTCCCCAACTCAATCACCCTATTCAGCGGCAGATTGAAGAACCGCAGGTTCCCATTGGCATTCTTCAACATGAACGCAAACAACGCTTCACGCCAACGGGCCATGCCTTCGAGTTTCGAGGCGATGACCGTTTCGCGGCTGAGGAAGTAGGTGGTGCGCATCGGGCTGAAATCGAGGTCGTCCAGATGGCACAGTTTCAGCGCCTGCGGCACGTCCGGTTCGTCGGTGAAGCCGAAGTGCAGGATCACCCGGAAGAAGCCTTCGCCGTGGGCTTCGACTTCGAAACGTCGGGATGGTGGGACGCGCGGGATGTCTTCGTAGACCACCGTCAGCAGCACCACTTGCTCATGCAGCACCTGGTTGTGCAGCAGGTTGTGCAACAGCGCGTGCGGCACGGCGTCGGAGCGGGCGGTGAGGAACACGGCTGTGCCCTGCACACGGTGCGGTGGCTGCACGCGGATGCTGCTGATGAAGATCGGCAGCGGCAGCGCGCCTTCGTCGAGGCGCTCGACCAGCAGTTGCTTGCCGCGCTTCCAGGTGGTCATCAGCACGAACAGCGCGATACCGGCGATCACCGGGAAGGCACCGCCCTGGACGATTTTCGGCACGTTGGCGGCGAAGTACAGACCGTCCACCAGCAGGAAGCCGATCAGCACCGGCACCGCCAGAATCGGTGGCCATTTCCACAGCAGCAACATGACTGCCGAGACCAGAATCGTGGTCATCAGCATCGTGCCAGTCACTGCCACGCCGTAGGCCGAGGCCAGGGCGCCGGAGGATTCGAAGCCGATCACCAGCAACACCACGCCGACCATCAGCGACCAGTTCACGGCGCCGATATAGATCTGGCCCTGCTCGTCGCTGGAAGTGTGCTGGATGTACATGCGCGGGATGTAACCGAGCTGGATCGCCTGACGGGTCAGAGAGAACGCGCCGGAAATCACCGCCTGGGAGGCGATCACCGTGGCCAGGGTCGACAGGCCGACCAGCGGAATCAATGCCCAGCTCGGCGCCAGCAGGTAGAACGGGTTGCGCGCCGCTTCCGGGTTCTCCAGCAGCAAGGCGCCCTGACCGAAGTAGTTGAGCACCAGCGCCGGCAGCACCAGCAGGAACCACGCACGGGCAATCGGCTTGCGACCGAAGTGGCCCATGTCGGCGTACAGCGCTTCGGCACCGGTCAGCGCCAGCACCACGGCGCCGAGGATGGCCACGCCCATGCCGGTATGAACCATGAAAAAGCGCACGGCCCAGACCGGGTTCATCGCGTGCAGCACTTCCGGGTAGTGGCTGATACCGTAGACGCCGAGGGCGCCGAGGACCAGGAACCAGGTGACCATGATCGGCCCGAACAGAATGCCGATCCGCGCCGTTCCGTGCTTCTGGATCAGAAACAACCCGACCAGCACCACCAGTGACAGCGGCACCACCCAGTGATCGATGCCGTCAAAGGCCAGGCCCAGACCTTCAATGGCCGAGAGCACGGAAATCGCCGGGGTGATCATGCTGTCGCCATAGAACAGCGCCGCGCCGATCAGCCCGCAGACCACCAGCAACGTGCGCAACCGCTTGCGCCCCGCTGCTGCCCGCCGCGCCAGCGCGGTGAGCGCCATGATCCCGCCCTCGCCCTGGTTGTCGGCGCGCAGGACGAACATCATGTACTTGATTGAAACGACCCAGATCAGCGACCAGAAAATCAGCGACAGAATGCCGAGCACTCCGTCGTGATTGACGGGCACACCGTAAGCGCCGGAAAACACTTCTTTGAGGGTGTACAACGGGCTCGTGCCGATGTCGCCGTAAACTACCCCGACCGCCGCGACCAGCATGCTCAGCGGCTTGGTGGCCGAACCTTCGGCGCCTGCCGCGTGACTACTTGCCTGACCCATCCAACACTCCTGATTCCCAGACCGGCTTCTTATATGAAGCACTATGCTTTGTGTGCAGCATGCGCGTTTTTACGCCCTGTAACAGACGTTTTCTTGACTGTAAAAATTCAGTAAAGCGCAACGGCGCGAAGCATAGCGCAGCACTCGTCGTATTTCCCTGCATAAAGCTGGTCAAGTGCGCTGCTCGTCGCTAGAATTGCGCACTTTTTGATCAGAGGCGCAGTTCAAGCGCCCGTCCGTCGGTTCCTGAACAAGGTAATCGATGTCACAAAACACCGAGGTTAGACATGTCCACCACTCCTGCGCCGGCCAATCCAAAGGTTGGCTTCGTATCTCTGGGTTGCCCGAAAGCATTGGTCGACTCCGAGCGCATCCTGACCCAGCTGCGTATGGAAGGCTATGACGTGGTGTCCACCTATCAGGACGCCGACGTGGTCGTGGTCAACACTTGCGGCTTCATCGACTCGGCCAAGGCCGAATCGCTGGAAGTCATCGGTGAAGCGATCAAGGAAAACGGCAAGGTCATCGTGACCGGCTGCATGGGCGTGGAAGAAGGCAATATCCGTGACGTGCACCCGAGCGTGCTGGCCGTCACCGGTCCGCAGCAGTACGAGCAAGTGGTCAACGCCGTGCACGAAGTCGTGCCGCCGAAGCAGGATCACAACCCGCTGATCGACCTGGTGCCGCCGCAAGGCATCAAGCTGACCCCGCGTCACTACGCGTACCTGAAGATTTCCGAAGGCTGCAACCACAGCTGCAGCTTCTGCATCATCCCGTCGATGCGCGGCAAACTGGTCAGCCGTCCGGTGGGCGACGTGCTCGACGAAGCCCAGCGTCTGGTCAAATCCGGCGTGAAGGAACTGCTGGTGATTTCCCAGGACACCAGCGCCTACGGCGTTGACGTCAAATACCGCACCGGTTTCTGGAACGGCGCGCCGGTGAAAACCCGCATGACCGAACTGTGCGAAGCGCTGAGCACCCTCGGCGTCTGGGTACGTCTGCACTACGTTTACCCGTACCCGCACGTTGACGAGCTGATCCCGCTGATGGCCGCCGGCAAGATCCTGCCGTACCTGGACATCCCGTTCCAGCACGCCAGCCCGAAAGTCCTGAAATCGATGAAACGCCCGGCGTTCGAAGACAAGACTCTGGCGCGGATCAAGAACTGGCGCGAAATCTGCCCGGACCTGATCATCCGTTCGACCTTCATCGTCGGCTTCCCCGGCGAAACCGAAGAAGACTTCCAGTACCTGCTGGACTGGCTGACCGAAGCCCAGCTCGACCGCGTCGGCTGCTTCCAGTACTCGCCGGTCGAAGGCGCTCCAGCCAACGATCTGGATCTGGAAATGGTTCCGGACGACGTCAAGCAGGATCGCTGGGAACGATTCATGGCGCACCAGCAGGCCATCAGCTCGGCGCGCCTGCAAATGCGCATCGGCCGTGAAATCGAAGTGCTGGTGGATGAAGTCGACGAGCAAGGTGCGGTCGGCCGCTGCTTCTTCGATGCCCCGGAAATCGACGGCAACGTGTTCATCGACAACGGCAGCAACCTCAAGCCGGGCGATAAGGTCTGGTGCAAGGTGACCGACGCCGACGAATACGACCTCTGGGCCGAACAGATCTAAGCGCGAAAAATACAGAAAGCCCCGCTCTCTTTTACGAGATGCGGGGCTTTTTTACGGCTATCGTTTGGGGTGGGAAGGACTCCCTCATCCATGACAAAGAGGCTATCGGGCATGCGTCAGCATTCGGTCATCCACACGCCGAAACTCAGCGATTATCAGGAACTGACCCGGGTCTGGGAGGCCTCGGTCCGCGCGACCCATGATTTCCTGCCGGAATCCTACATCGAGCTGCTGAAGAATCTGGTGCTGACCCGCTACCTCGATGCGGTGATGCTGATCTGCACCCGGGACAGCCATCAGCGCATCACCGGGTTTGCCGGCGTCGCGGCGGGCAAGATTGAAATGCTGTTCATCGACCCGGCCCATCGCGGCCAGGGCCTTGGCAAGAAACTGCTGAAGTACGCCATGGAGCACCTGAACGCCGACGAACTGGACGTCAACGAACAGAACCCGCAGGCCCTGGGGTTTTACTTCAAGCAAGGGTTCGAGGTGATCGGCCGCTCGGAAGTCGATGGCATGGGCCAGCCGTATCCACTGCTGCATATGCGTCTGCGGCAGAATCAGCAGCGCTCGCAACACGGCTGACAAGACAGAAATCAACTGTGGGAGCGAGCCTGCTCGCGATGGCGATCTGACAGTCGACATTGATATCGAGACTAAAGGCCTCATCGCGAGCAGGCTCGCTCTCACAAAAAGCCAAGCGGTAAAAATCGTTCCGGGCTTAACCGGCCCCAGGCAGGTACAATGCCCACCCCTTTTTTGTTACGGCCCCTGTCATGACTGACCCGATTCGCCTCTCCAAACGCCTCATCGAGCTGGTCGGTTGCTCCCGCCGGGAGGCCGAGCTGTTCATTGAGGGCGGCTGGGTCACCGTGGACGGCGAAGTCATCGACGAGCCGCAGTTCAAGGTCGGCGACCAGAAGGTCGAGCTCGACAAGGACGCCAAGGCCACCGCGCCGGAGCCGGTGACCCTCCTGCTCAACGTGCCGGCGGGCATGGATGTCGACAGCGCCATGCAGTTGCTGAACGCCGAAACCCTCAGCGAAGAACACCGCTACGGCAAGCGTCCGCTGCGCGGACATTTCCTGCGGCTGACCGCCAGCGCCGACCTGCAACCCAAGGCCAGCGGCCTGCTGGTGTTCACCCAGGACTGGAAGGTGCTGCGCAAGCTCACCGCCGACGCGGCCAAGATCGAGCAGGAATACGTCGTCGAAGTCGAAGGCGACATGGTTGCCCACGGCCTCAACCGACTGCAGCACGGCCTCACCCACAAGGGCAAGGAGCTGCCGCCGGTCAAGGCCAGCTGGCAGAACGAAAACCGTCTGCGCTTCGCCATGAAGAACCCGCAGCCGGGGATCATCGCCCAGTTCTGCGAAGCGGTCGGCCTGAAGGTCATCGGCATCCGCCGCATCCGCATCGGCGGCGTGTCCATCGGCAAGGTGCCGGTCGGCCAGTGGCGCTACCTGTCCGGCAAAGAGAAATTCTAAGGCTCGCAAGCCACCCTACATTTCCGGCATCGCGCCCGCGTGATGCCCACAGCGAAAAGATCAGGATTGCACACATGGTTCACAACGACGTTCTGCGCAGCGTGCGCTACATGCTCGACATCAGCGACAAGAAAGTGGTCGAGATCATCAAACTTGGCGGCCTGGACGTCACGCTGGCTGATGTCGTGACGTACCTCGACAAAAAAGAAGAAGACGAAGAAGGCTTCGTGCGCTGCCCGGACGAAGTCATCGCGCACTTCCTCGACGGTCTGGTGATCTTCAAGCGCGGCAAGGACGAAAGCCGTCCGCCGCTGCCGATCGAAGTGCCGGTGACCAATAACATCATCCTGAAAAAGCTGCGCGTGGCCTTCGAACTGAAGGAAGACGACATGCACGCAATCCTCAAGGCCGCCGAATTCCCGGTATCCAAGCCTGAACTGAGCGCTTTGTTCCGCAAGGTAGGCCACACCAACTACCGCCCGTGTGGCGATCAGTTGCTGCGCAATTTCCTCAAGGGGCTCACGCTCCGCGTGAGAGCGTAGAAAGCAGCTACAAGTTTCGAGCTGCAAGCTGCAAGCATTTGACTTTGCTTGCAGCTTGAAACTTGTAGCTCGAAGCTGGCCGCATGGCCTAGGGTGTACTGAACCCTAGCCCTCAGGATTCGCCATGCACCCGTATTTCTCCCTGCAAGGCCGCACCGCCCTGGTGACCGGCGGCACCCGCGGTATCGGCAAAATGATCGCCAAGGCCTTTGTCGAGGCCGGCGCCCGCGTGTACGTCTGTTCCCGTGACGCTGAAGCCTGTCATCAAACCGCTGAAGAACTCAGTGCTCTGGGCACTTGTTTGGGTATGGCGGCGAATCTGGCGACCGAAGAAGGCGTGAAAGAGCTGGCCGAGCGACTGGGCGAACAGATCACGCATCTGGACATCCTAGTGAACAACGCCGGCACGACATGGGGCGCGCCGCTGGAGAGCTACCCGGTCAAGGGCTGGGAGAAGGTCATGCAGCTCAACGTGACCTCGGTGTTCAGTTGCATCCAGCAGTTTCTGCCGTTGTTGCGTAAATCCGGGTCGGCGGCCAATCCGGCGCGGATCATCAACATCGGCTCGGTGGCGGGGATTTCTTCCTTTGGTGAACAGGCCTACGCCTACGGGCCGAGCAAGGCTGCCCTGCATCAGCTGTCGCGGATTCTCGCTAGGGAACTGGTGAGCCAGCACATCAACGTCAACGTCATCGCACCGGGGCGTTTCCCGAGCAAGATGACCCAGCACATCGGCAACGACCAGCAGGCACTTGCCGAAGACACCGCGCTGATTCCGATGAAACGTTGGGGCCGCGAGGAAGAAATGGCAGCACTGGCGATCAGCCTGGCGAGTACTGCCGGGGCCTACATGACCGGGAATATCATTCCGCTGGATGGCGGGTTCAGCCTCTGACATCGGCGGTGAAGCTATCGCTGCGATGCGGCGATAGCGCCAGATCTGTCAGCACCAGACTTGAAGCCTGCCGGGTTATCATGCCCGCCCTGCTCCGCTTCGAATGCACACCATGACTTACAGCGTCTCCCCCATCGGCTTCGTCCGCTCCTGCTTCAAGGAGAAGTTCGCCATCCCGCGCCAGCCGCAACTGGCCCCCGCCGCCCGTGGCGTGCTGGAACTGGTGGCACCGTTCGATCAGGGCGACGCTGTGCAGGGGCTCGAGCAGGTCAGTCATGTCTGGCTGCTGTTCCTGTTCCATCAGGCGCTGGAAGACAAGCCGCGACTCAAAGTCCGCCCTCCGCGTCTCGGTGGCAACAAGTCCATGGGCGTGTTCGCCACCCGCGCCACGCACCGGCCGAATGGCATCGGCCAGTCGGTGGTGAAGCTGGACAAGGTCGAGGCCAATCGCCTGTTTATCTCCGGCATCGACCTGCTGGACGGCACGCCGATTCTCGACATCAAACCCTACGTGCCCTACGCCGACATCATTGCTGACGCCTCCAACAGAATCGCCAGTGCCGCGCCGCAACTGATCGACGTGCAGTGGACGGACGCGGCGCTACAACAGGCGCATACGCACGCTCAGCGCCTGGCCGAGCCCCTGGTCGAGTTGATCGAGCAATGCCTGGCTCAGGATCCGCGCCCGGCGTACCAGACGCCCGCGCCCGAACGCGAATACGGCGCGCAGCTCTGGGATCTGGATGTGCGCTGGCACTATCCGACGCCGGAGCAGATCCGCGTCCTGGAAGTCATCCCCGCCGCTGACTGAATCGCGAAAACGAAAAAGCCCGCGCTGCCTTCTCAGGCAATGCGGGCTGATCGTTCCCACGTCGAGGCGTCGAACCGTCTGCGTGGGAATGCATCCAGTGACGCTCTGCGTCACCTATAAACAGCTTACTTCTCGACGAATGCGCGCTCGATCAGGTAGTCACCCGGCTCGCGCATACGCGCCGAGATCTTCAGGCCGAAGCTGTCGAGCACTTCGCTGGTCTCGTCGAGCATGCTCGGGCTGCCGCAGATCATCGCGCGGTCGTCCTGCGGGTTGATCGGTGGCAGGCCGATGTCGCTGAACAGCTTGCCGCTGCGCATCAGATCGGTCAGACGGCCCTGATTCTCGAACGGCTCGCGAGTCACGGTCGGGTAATAGATCAGCTTGTCACGCAGCGCCTCGCCGAAGAACTCGTTCTGCGGCAGGTGCTCGGTGATGAATTCGCGGTAGGCGACTTCGTTGACGTAACGAACACCGTGAACCAGGATCACTTTCTCGAAGCGCTCGTAGGTTTCCGGGTCCTGGATCACGCTCATGAACGGCGCCAGACCGGTGCCGGTGCTCAGCAGGTACAGGTGCTTGCCCGGGTTCAGGTCGTCCAGCACCAGGGTGCCGGTCGGTTTTTTCGAGATGATGATCTCGTCGCCTTCCTTCAGGTGCTGCAGCTGGGAGGTCAGCGGACCGTCCGGCACCTTGATGCTGAAGAACTCGAGATGCTCTTCCCAGTTCGGGCTGGCGATCGAGTAAGCGCGCATAAGCGGGCGGCCGTTTGGCTGTTGCAGGCCGATCATCACGAACTGACCGTTCTCGAAGCGCAGGCCCGGATCGCGGGTGCACTTGAAGCTGAACAGAGTGTCGTTCCAGTGATGAACACTGAGGACACGCTCGTGGTTCATGTTGCTCATGTACGTGGGACTCCTGGAGATTGATCTGCGCCTGCCCGGCTCGTATTGAAGAATGCCGACGGTGCGCAATTGCATCGCATTCTAATAGCGCCGACAATATCTGTTAACTGGATTATTAAGATAAGGGTTATCGGTTATATCGATATGCGATTTACTCTTCGTCAACTGCAAGTCTTCGTCGCCGTCGCCCAGCAGGAAAGCGTGTCCCGTGCTGCGGGTCTGCTCAACCTGTCGCAATCGGCCGCCAGCACATCCATAACCGAACTGGAGCGCCAGTCCAGCTGCCAGCTGTTCGACCGCGCCGGTAAACGCCTGAGCCTCAACGCCCTCGGCAAACAGTTGTTGCCGCAAGCGGTGGCCATGCTCGATCAGGCCAAGGAAATCGAAGACCTGCTCAACGGCAAATCCGGTTTCGGCTCGCTGTCGGTGGGCGCGACCCTGACCATCGGCAATTACCTGGCGACGCTGCTGATCGGCGGTTTCATGCAGCGCCACCCCGAAAGCCAGGTGAAACTGCACGTACAGAACACTGCCAATATCGTGCAACAAGTGGCTCATTACGAAATTGATCTGGGTCTAATCGAGGGCGATTGCAGCCACCCGGACATCGAAGTGCAGAGCTGGGTCGAGGATGAACTGGTGGTGTTCTGCGCCCCGCAGCATCCGTTGGCCAAACGCGGCAGCGCGACCATGGAAGAGTTGACGCACGAAGCGTGGATTTTGCGGGAACAGGGGTCGGGGACGCGCCTGACCTTCGATCAGGCGATGCGGCATCACCGCAGCGCGCTGAACATCCGGCTTGAGCTGGAACATACCGAAGCGATCAAACGCGCGGTGGAATCAGGTCTGGGGATTGGCTGCATTTCGCGTCTGGCGCTGCGTGACGCCTTCCGGCGCGGCAGCCTGGTGCCGGTGGAGACGCCGGATCTGGATCTGGCGCGGCAGTTCTATTTCATCTGGCACAAACAGAAGTATCAGACTTCCGCCATGCGCGAATTCCTCGATCTATGCCGCGCCTTCACCGCCGGGGTGCAGCGCAGCGACGAGATCGTTCTGCCGAGCATCGCTTAAAGCAGAATCACCGCCCACACCAGAGCGATCATGCTCAGTGCCACGAATTGCGCGGCACTGCCCATGTCCTTGGCGTTCTTGGACAGCGGGTGCAACTCCAGCGAGATGCGGTCGATAGCCGCCTCCACCGCCGAATTCAACAGCTCGACGATCAGCGCCAGCAGGCACACGGCGATCAGTAGCGCCTGCTCGACCCGGCTGACATCAAGGAAAAACGTCAGCGGAATCAGCACCACGTTGAGCAGCACCAGTTGCCGGAAAGCCGCTTCGCCGGTGAAGGCGGCGCGCAAGCCGTCCAGCGAGTAACCGGAAGCGTTGAGGATGCGTTTCAGGCCCGTCTGGCCCTTGAAAGGTGACATAAAGTAGATAACCGACCGAAAGGAAGTGGGGAAGCTAGAGCAACGAAAGTCAAAAAAGCGTGAAGACGCCAGTGCTTACTGGCTCGGAATTGACTCAAGTTGTTGCAGCAGTAAAGCTGCCTGGGTCCGGGTCCGCACGTTCAACTTGCGGAAAATCGCCGTGACGTGGGCCTTGATGGTCGCTTCCGACACACTCAGCTCGTAGGCGATCTGCTTGTTCAGCAAGCCTTCGCAGACCATGGTCAACACCCGGAACTGCTGCGGTGTCAGGCTTGCAAGGCCATCGCTGGCGGCCTTGGCTTCATCCGAAACGCTGACCGCCTCGAACGCCTGGGGCGGCCAGAACACGTCGCCGTCCAGCACTTTGCGCACCGCTTCCTGAATCACGCTCAGATCGCTGGACTTGGGAATGAAGCCACTGGCGCCGAATTCCCGGGACTTGACCATCACCGAGGCTTCTTCCTGGGCCGAAACCATCACCACCGGAATCTGCGGGTACTGACCGCGCAGCATCACCAGCCCGGAAAACCCGAAAGCACCCGGCATGTTCAGGTCCAGCAGCACCAGATCCCAGTCAGCCTTTTCGGTCAGGCGGGTTTCCAGCTCCGCGATGCTCGCCACCTCTACCATGCGTACATCCGGGCCAAGGCCCATCGTCACCGCTTGATGCAGTGCGCTACGAAAAAGAGGGTGATCATCGGCAATCAGGATGTCGTATGTGGCCATTTTTCAAATGATCCTGTTTTTGATGGCAGGCCCGCGCATTCGGGTCGTGCCAAAGCAAATCCAGATACCGCCCGGCAGCGGCATCCACAGGGGCACGTTCAACGCCAATCACGAACAAAAGCGGCGTTTCAAACCTTGGCCGCACCCCAATCGGCGCCAAGCATGACCAGCGAAGCCGGGGTGGTCAAGCCGCACGGCCACTGCTTTAGCAGTATGGGCCAGGATCAGGCCGGTACTGGCGCCGCGTTTCGGATATAGGGCAGCAATTCGGCGTGGGCCGGCGTCAACACATTGACCTCCAGTTGCTGCTTGGCCCCCAGGTAATGCTGGCTGAACACATCGAAATAGGCATCCAGCGCCGACGCCGCGTCTGAATCGCCGGCCAGCTCCAGGCACAGCGCCGCCACTTCGGCGGTGCACAGGTGCTCGCTGCGGGTCGAGCGGCGCAGGCGATAGCGCGAGAGTTTGTCGGGTAACAGGCTCAGGATCGGCAAACGGTCGAAATACGGGCTCTTGCGGAATATCTTCCGGGCTTCGGTCCAGGTTGCGTCCAGCAGAATGAACAGCGGGCGCTTGCTGCTATCGAGATCTACGGTGTTGGTCACCCGCGAAGGTTCGACATACTCGCCAGGGAACACCAGATACGGCTGCCATTGCGGGTCGTTCAGCAGCGCCAGCAGTTGCTCGTCGGGCTCGGTCCGCGACCAGATGAAGGCATGGTTGTCGCGCACGATGTCGGCGATCAACCAGCCGGTATTGCTCGGCTTGAACACTTCCTTGCCGGTCATGATCAGGCAAACGCCAGAGCGCGCATCAACCGTCGGCCGCCAGGCACACAGGCAATGGCTGATGATCACCCGGCAATCGCGGCAGCGCGGGGAACGAAAGCCACGGGCCTGGATCGGCTTGATGCCTTCGTCCTCGCGCTGATCGCGCAGGCGGGCCACGGCGTTGGGGGCATGATTCATCGCAGGCGGCACCGGCAGACAGGAAAACTCGACACGAACGACACTCGGCAGGGCAATAAAGGGCGGCAGTTTACCAGAGCGACGGGGACAAGCCTGTACCCTCCCGACCGGCTCCCCTATAATTCGCCGCCACTGAACGCACAGTCACGTGGCTGGTCGAACCACCAGTCACTGAACCAGGAGAGTTTCATGCTGCGCCTTATCGTTCCCACCGCTGCCATTCTGCTGGCTTCGTCCTTCAGCGCTCAGGCTGCATCCCTGAGTGAGCAGAATCTGAACCGAGAGCTGCGCAATGTCGCCGCACAAAGCAGCGTCGGCACGCCACGGGCGATCAACGAAGACATTCTTGATCAGGGCTACACCGTCGAAGGCACCACGCTGGTCAATCACCTGAGCGTGCAAAAGAGCCACGCCGACAAAATGCGCGCCGATCCCAAAGCCGTGTATTTCCAGCTGGGCGCTTCGGTCTGCAACAACCCGTCGTACCGCAAGCTGATGGCCAAGGGCGCGATCATGCGTTACGACTTCACCGAAGTGAAAACCAACAAGGCGATCGGCTCCGCCAGCTACCAGGAATCGGATTGCCCGAAAGCGGCTCCAGCGAAGAAGAAGTAATCATCTCGACGTGGCGCGCCGCTGTTCATCCTCGGCGCGCAGCTCGGCCAACAAGGCCTGCAAGTAACGCGAGCGGCGCTCCCCTCCCGCCAGGCGTCGGCAGCACTCCTCTTCGAGACTCACATGGTTGGTCTCGGCCGATGCTTTCAACAATCGATACAGCTGCGCATCGATCTCCAGAATGACTCTGGCCATGTGTCCCGCCTCCTTGCCACCCGCAAATCCTTGAATAGCGTGCACCTTGCGTACGCTCGTTGACGCAAAGTTGTCGTAAGGCGCCTTTAACTTAGTAAATCAGAGCATTCAGCCCTCGACGCTGCATCGGACGAGCGGTGAAAACACCTCGCAAAGCGGCAATAAGCAGTTGCCAGCAAAGACTTTGCGGCGCGATGCTCAGTGAGCGAAAAATGCATTGAGGGTCTAGATTCAACGTATTCCCGATCTTTTATTAACGGCAGGAAAGGAGCTGCCGGCTGTTTGTTTTCTTGCAGCGCGGCACTGACGTCGCACGTCAGGGCCGGAAGCTCTGTGCAGAAGGAGAAGTTGCATGCCTTACCAACCGAATGACCTGCTCAGCCGTCATTTTCAGGAAAGCGGCCACGACCTCATCAGCAAGGTCGAAGAACAACTCAACCTGGTGTCACCCAACAGCCCGAATTCCCCCATCTACCGCGACATGATCCTGACCGTGCTGCGCATGGCCCAGGAAGACCACAACCGCTGGAACGCCAAGATCACCCTGCAAGCCCTGCGCGAACTGGAACAGGCCTTTCGCACGCTCGAACAGTTCAAGGGACGACGCAAGGTCACGGTGTTCGGCTCGGCTCGTACACCGGTCGAACATCCCCTTTACGCCATGGCTCGGGAACTCGGGGCATCGCTGGCTCGCTCGAACATGATGGTCATCACCGGTGCCGGCGGCGGAATCATGGCCGCCGCTCATGAAGGTGCCGGCCGCGATCACAGCCTGGGCTTCAACATCACCCTGCCCTTCGAGCAACATGCCAACCCCACGGTGGACGGTACCAACAACCTGCTGCCGTTCCATTTCTTCTTCACCCGCAAGCTGTTCTTCGTCAAGGAAGCCGACGCGCTGGTGTTGTGCCCCGGTGGGTTTGGCACCCTGGACGAAGCGCTGGAAGTGCTCACGCTGATCCAGACCGGCAAAAGTCCCCTGGTGCCGGTGGTTCTGCTGGACGCACCGGGCGGGACGTTCTGGCAAGGCGCGCTGGATTTCATCCGTCAGCAATTGGAGGAAAACCGCTACATCCTGCCGACCGACCTGAAGCTGATGCGCCTGGTCTACAACGTTGAAGAGGCGGTGGAGCAGATCAACCAGTTCTACGGCAACTTCCATTCCAGCCGCTGGCTCAAGCGCCAGTTTGTCATTCGCATGAATCACAAACTTAGCGATCAGGCCCTCGACCATATGCAGGAGGCTTTTGCCGATCTGTGCCTGAGCGATCAGTTCCATCAACACGCCTACGCTGGCGAAAAACACGACGAGGCTCAATTCAGCCACCTGACGCGCCTGGCATTTGCCTTCAATGCGCGAAATCACGGGCGTCTGCGGGAACTGGTGGACTACATCAACCTGCCGGAAAACTGGGCCCAGTCAAAACCCCAGACCGCGCAACGCACCCGCGAACCGTCGAAGGTTACGTGAAGGCAAAAAAAAACGGCCCGCTATCGAAATAGCGGGCCGTTTTTATTTTTTAGATGAAGCTGAGCTGAAGCTGGAGCGATTTAATCGTCCATCCCTCTGCCGCTGAACAAACGGTTGATCATCTCCATCGAGAATCCCCGATACGCCAGGAATCGACCTTGTCTGGCGCGTTCCTTGGCATCGCCGGGAAGCTGTCCGGAGAACTTCCGTTGCCACGTGTCCGTTAGCTGCTCCTGCCAGTTGATACCGCTCTCACGCAAGGCGAGTTCGATATCGGCGCGTTGCAAACCGCGTTGGCTCAGTTCTTCGCGAATCCGCAGTGGGCCGTAACCGGAGCGGGCGCGATAGGAAACAAAGCTTTCAAGATAACGGGCTTCGGAAAGCAGCCCTTCTTCCGTCAAACGGTCGAGGGCTGTTTCGATCATCTCGGGGGGAGCGCCACGCTGACGCAGTTTACGCGTCAGCTCGACTCGACCATGCTCGCGGCGTGCGAGCAGGTCCATGGCGGTTCGCCGCACCGCGACGAGGGTATCGAGTACGGCGGTTGTCATCGGTGCAATCAGATGTCAGCGTCAGCCAGGTCGTCTTCGGTCTCTTTGACCGCAGAAGCCTTGGAGTCGGCGATCACGGCTGGCGACAGCAGCTTGTCACGCAGTTGCTTCTCGAGCTTGGCCGCGACTTCCGGGTTGTCCGCCAGGAACTTGGCCGAGTTGGCCTTGCCCTGACCGATCTTGGTGCCTTCATAGGCATACCAGGCGCCGGACTTCTCGACGAAACCGTGCAGTACGCCCAGGTCGATCATCTCGCCGTTCAGGTAAATACCCTTGCCGTAGAGAATCTGGAACTCGGCCTGACGGAACGGCGAAGCCACCTTGTTCTTCACAACCTTGACGCGGGTTTCGCTGCCGACCACTTCGTCGCCTTCCTTCACCGCGCCAGTACGGCGGATGTCGAGACGAACCGAGGCGTAGAACTTCAGCGCGTTACCACCGGTGGTGGTTTCCGGGCTGCCGAACATCACGCCGATCTTCATGCGGATCTGGTTGATGAAGATCACCAGGCAGTTGGCGTTCTTGATGTTACCGGTGATTTTACGCAGCGCCTGGGACATCAGACGGGCTTGCAGGCCCACGTGCATGTCACCCATTTCGCCTTCGATTTCAGCCTTTGGCACCAGAGCGGCCACGGAGTCGACGATGATCACGTCAACGGCGTTGGAGCGCACCAGCATGTCGGTGATTTCCAGGGCCTGTTCGCCGGTGTCCGGCTGGGAAACCAGCAGGTCGTCGACGTTGACGCCCAACTTGCCGGCGTACTCAGGGTCGAGGGCGTGTTCGGCGTCGACGAAGGCGCAGGTCGCGCCAGCTTTTTGAGCCTGGGCGATCACGGACAGCGTCAGTGTGGTTTTACCGGAAGATTCAGGACCGTAGATTTCAACGATACGGCCTTTTGGCAGGCCGCCGATGCCGAGTGCGATGTCCAGACCCAGAGAGCCGGTGGAAATGGCCGGGATCGCCTGACGGTCCTGATCGCCCATACGCATTACGGCACCCTTGCCGAATTGACGTTCGATCTGACCCAGGGCCGCAGCCAAGGCTTTCTTCTTGTTGTCGTCCATTAAAGTCCTCACGTAATCAATAAGGCCTGACGGCCAACACCTGTATAAGTAGCCAGTATTATTCCACAGCGTTCACGGATCGCCTACCCCTGATTTTCGATTTCTCGTGCCGCTAGTCGCAGCAAGCCCTCTAGCGCGGCCTTCACCGTTTGTCGGCGAACTTCGTCGCGGTTGCCGGAGAAGTGCTGGACCTCACTGGAAATCTGGTCGCCCACGCCCCACGCCAGCCATACGGTGCCCACCGGTTTGTTCGGCGAACCACCGTCCGGCCCGGCCACACCGCTGACCGCCACGGCAAACCGCGCCAGGCTTTTTTCCTGGGCGCCCCGCACCATGGCCTCGACCACCTCGCGACTGACCGCACCCACGGTGCCGAACAGCTCCGTCGGCACATTCAATTGCTGAGTTTTCTGGCGGTTGGAGTAGGTCACGTAACCCGCCTCGAACCACGCCGAACTCCCAGGAATGCGGGTGATGGCTTCGGCAATCCCGCCACCGGTACAGGACTCGGCCGTAGTGACGTGGGCATTGAGCAATTGCAGACGTCGGCCAAGTTCGGCCGCCAGTTGAGTGATTTCTTTCACGGCGCGCTCCGGATCGGATGGAATGGGTACCACCGTACACGAGCCGGTTGCGCTTTCAATACACAAGCTTATTCAAAATGTGCAGGAGCCAGCGCTCTGATATAGGCCTGACAGGCCTGCAAGGCGATCAGTCCGCGGTCGCCTTCGCCGGTGATGGCGACAATTCGTCGAGCATACGCCGGGTCAAGTCGGGCGCGTATGGCTGCATGATCCACGCCGCTGGCGCCGGAGGCGGCTGGCACACCACAGCCTTGGGCAGCGTCGCCTGCGTCGATGAGGACTGACAGGCGCAGATCAGCAGTGGCAAGGCGATCGCGCAGGCGATCCTGATCACGTTGGGCATCGTTCAGTGCTCGGTAATGGGTTTGTTCGCTGGCCGCGAGCCGTTGCTCCAGGGCCAGACGCTTGTCCTGCTCGGCCTGTTGCGCGGTGGCAGCGGCCGAAGTCAGCTGATTGAGGGTTTCGGCATGCAACCGCGCCTGCTCGGCCAGTTGGCGACCGTAGCGCCAGTCCTGAAACTGCCAGGCCAGCGCTGCCGATACTGCGGCCAGCAGCACCAGACCGAGCAGCCGCCAGACGCTCAAACCGAAGGCTGGCATAACACCGCCCTCGCCCGCCCCCAAAGCTCCAGTCGATCCTGCAAGCCGTTCAACCCGCCGTTGATCCGCCGGGTGATGCTGTTGAACTGGTCCTGATCCGCCAGTTCGTTCAGGCCGTTCTGCGCCCAGAACCACGCGGCGGACTCGGCCGCCCATAGCGGTTGCTCCAGCAGTTCCGGCAGCGCCAGCAAGCGCTCGTCACCAAACAGCCCGAGGCTGCACTGGCGATAGTTGGTGCGGCCGGTGATCTGGATCAGCCCGCGCCCGCGATACTTCTGCCCGTCGCCATCGGCCTCGGGCGTGTTGCCCAATCGCAACGCCAGCGTGCCTGTGTCGTATTTGCTCAGGTATTGGTTGTTGCCCAGTTCACGCACGTACTGCAATTGCCCCGATTCGTGTCCGATCTGGGCGAGAAACGCGGCAATACGCTTGGGCGTGTCGATGCGATGGCGCGCCATCGCATCGTTGAGTGCAGAAACAAAAACGCCCGCTTGGCGGCGGGCGTTGGGCATGATGGTGAGTAGATTGTCTTCAGTGATTTGCATAATGCTCGATCCTCCCTGGATGCTCCGATTGAATCACGGTTGGCGACCAAAGCTGATCAGCCATTGTTTACCTCAGTTTTCAGCGTGCTGTCCGGGGACACCTGGATCATTCGCTTGAACAAACCCAGCATGCCCTGATTGGCCGTCGCACTCTCTAGCGGCGGATCCAGTGGCAGTACCTGTCCCCCGGAAACCAGCCACTCCTGGTACTCGAGCCAGTCACGGTTGGTCGGATCCTGTGGAATGAACGCTGAATCACCCAGGCGCAGAACGCCAGACGATGTGAGCTGATAGCTCATGGACTTGCCTCCTAGATTTCCGCGTCCGCGGTCCATTCGATCTGCAAAATCTGCCCGGGAACACTGCCGACAGGAGTCACAGTGGCAATGGCAAAGCTTCTCTCGGTCACGCTTTGCAAAACGGTTCCCGTACACGCCTTCATCAGGCCCTGATGCCAGACTTGATTGCTCGCATCTCCCGGGCAATACAGCACGATGGTAGGTTGTACGCGCTTGAGCACCTGCATATCGATGCTCATACCGTACTGACCGGTATTGGCTGCCGCAGCCTGGGTGAAGTTACCAATGCAGGTTGCGGCACCATTGTTCGAACGGATCTGCAGACGGTTAGCAAAAGACTTCTCAAAATAACGCTGGCAAAGGCTCAGCTCTTCCGCCGCCGGACGGTATTCAAATGGTGTCGCAACCGGCCCCTCCTCCAATTGCATCTGTGCCAGATCGACGGTCTGCAACACGTTGAGCGGCAGATCGAACGACAAGGTCAGGCAGTCATTCACGCCCAGCATTTTCCCGGCGATGGTTGGCACCTGAAACGTTGCGCTGTATTTCTTCCACGACGTACTCAGTTGAAAGACGTCGACAACCTTCACTACACCCTCCGAACCGCCCGTTCCGAACTGCTGAGCAATCGTGACGCGCAAAGGACGCGTCGCATCGGATCGCGCCCAGAAGCTGACCGTAGCCGTTCGCCCGGCCAGAGTTCTGACCGATTCAATGCTCTGGGCGACTTTATGCACCGTTGCTCCCGTGCCTGCGGTGGCCTGCTGCCAGCGCAGGAAATAAGCGGGTTCACCCACGACTTCCGTTTGACCGAGGGGAAAATCCTGGCGCGAAATGCTGACACCTGCGTTGCCGTTCCAGTCGCATCGAAAACGATCCGCCACATAGCCACCGATGTTCGGCCCTTGATTGGTCGTGCCGCGTTGCCAGATATTGAATCCACCATTGATCAACAGATTCTTGCGATACACCTGCACAGGAAACTGCTGCAGCGGATCGGGCTTGGCCAGTTGCCGAATGGCCTGTGCCAGTTGATCGGTCTGCTCCTCATCCGGCGTCAGACCGGCGGCCGTGATCGCGTTGAGAATTTCCTGGGTCACACTGTTGCCCCAACTGGCCGGGATCAACGATCCCGGTTTTCCGGCAATGGGGTCCTCATCGACGAACCGGCCATTCTCCAGGCCTGAGCCGGGAATGCTTTTCGGATAATCCATATTGATTCCTCATTGAATGAGTCAACGGCTCAGCCGTTCGACCGCAGCAAGCCTTCAAGCCAGTCTGGCTCTACCGGGCGAGCCTGGACATCCGGAAATTCCGGATCAGTGGGCCAGTCGCGCAGGGCCTGCCGATAGGCAAGAAGCTGTTTGAATTCTTCGGTTCGCAGCGTCGTGCCCTCGCCGACTTCCAGTTCTTCAGCGTCGCGCCATACCAGCCATTGAGTGTCTTGCAGGACGTTGTCGCGCCACGCGCGCTCCCGGGAAGCCAGTGCCTGCGGGGAGATGACCGGGTCGATCAAAACGGGCTGACCGCTGGCACTGGCGCAGATGACCTTGCCGCTTGCCTGTCCGGCAAACAGTTCGGCGTATTGGGCGCGGGTGATTTCCACAGCGCCTTCAGGCGGTTCCGGATAGGGGCTGTCGACCAGTTCAAAGCCGCGTGTCTGTGCATGAAAATAAATAGCCATGGTTATCGTCCCCAAACCAATATGCGCCCCGAGATTCCAGGTTCAGCCTTCACACTCGACGCCAGGACATTGCGAACCCTGGCAACAACCGTCGATGTCGTGGAGTTGGCCCCGTCGAATGCCCAGACAGTGACGTTGGAACTGCCCCAGCCTGCCGGATAGCCTTCATTGGCGATCCCGCCGAGGACAGCATTGGGAAACATCATCGGTAACGACACCGTCATGATTCCATTCGCATCGGAGCCCCCGGTCACCCACTGCACAATCAAGCCGCTGGGAAGTTTCTGATATCCGGCCGTGGCGAACTGCGACGCATAGAGCGCCGAATACTTCAACGCAGCGGTGCCGTAAACGACCCAGACACCCGACTCCCGGACGAAGGTCGCACTCTCACCGCCGTTCATCGTGATCGACCCCAGATACGCCCCCTGGGGGCTGATCTGCGTACCGGTTTTACTGGCAACCGTGACCGCTGCGCTGTTTCGGCAATGCAGGCTGATCGTTGCACCGCTGGGCACCGCAGTGGCGTCCGGCAAGGTCACGGTGTACGCAGCATTTCCGCCCATCCCGACCGAACAGCCGATATCCGCCAGGGTCAGTTGGGTCGAGCCGGAGATGCCGCGCGCGCTGGCGTAGTTGCCAAGCGCCCGCTGGACAAACTCGGCAGTCGCGGCAGAGCGACTGACATCAAATTGTGCAGCCGTCGTGAACAACGCCGGACTGCGCAGTGCGTCGAGCAGTTGATGAGTGTTCCCCTCGTTAGGGGTCATGCCGGCGGCCTGCACGACGCTGAGAATTTCCTGCGTGACGCCATTGCCCCATGTGGCGGGAATCAGCGAGCCGGGTTTTCCGGCGACAGGATCCTCATCGACAAATTGCCCGTTCACCAGCCCGACGCTGGGTACGCTTTTGGGATAGTCCAAGGGTAATCTCCTTATCTGAAAATATGGGTAGCGTGACGGCTTCAGCCCATCGGGCCGGCCAGCCACAGCGGCACTGACGGCCGCGAAGCGGATGACGCAAATGCGCGGACACCAGGCCAGTCGCGCAACGCCTGGCGGTACTCAAGCAGCTCCAGATATTGCTGGGCCTTGAGCGTTGTTCCGCGTCCCAGTTCCTGCTCGTCGCGGTGGCGGGTGACTTGCCATTCGGTGGCTGCGAGCGCGGACTGGCGCCAGACTCGCTCTGCCGCCAGAGGCTCCTTGTCCTCGACCATTGGGGGTTGAGCGATGACAGGACTTTGCGGTTCCCGCAAAGGCTCGATAGCGCGAGCCGCCTCGGGCATCGGCGCGCCGATTTCGACGCTCACACCCTCGGGCACCTGCACCATCGCCGCGACGAAAGCAGGCGCGAACAGTTGCTCGATCGCGTAGTCACCGGTGTCGATCACTTCGATCGCAACACCGTTTTCAATACGTGCATAACGGGCCATTACTCGTACTCCCAGATTTCACAGAAGGCATTGCCGCCGGCGCCGCTCACGATTGACGCAGAAGCGTGAACCGAGCAGGAACCACTGCCGCCCGAACCTCGAACACCTGCATTGCCAACGGTGTTTGACCCGCTGAAAGGGCCACCACCATCGAACGGACTCGGAGCTCCGAAACCCGACAGCAACCCCCAATTGGCGTTGCTCATTCCGAAACCTCCGGTGATACCGCGAGCACTGCAGAGATTGCCTCCAGCCAGTAATCCACCTACCCCGCCCTGAATGAATCCTGACGAAGTGCCCGTGACCACGATCCCCAGTTTCTGCCCGCCACCACCTCCCGAAACACTCATGTAGCTACCAAAGGAAGCGCCGCCGCCCGCAAGGCCCGTGGTGTTGCTGACAGCGCCCCCGGCGCCCAGCGAAACCGGTACGCCGGCGAGCATTTGCGCGGTGACGTCATACAGGCTTTCCGCATACGCGCCGGACCCGCCACCACCGCCGAGAATTTGAGTGCCTGTCGGAACAGGTTCGCATCCGCCCCCCGATCCACCCGCCCCGACCAATCGAACGCGAATCCGTTTCGCCCTCGGGTTCGGCTTGTAAACCGTGATCCCGACTGCATCAATCTGCCTTACCGCCAGCAACCTTCCCACTGCATCGGTGATGCCGTAGCCCGCCAGCGTGGTCGGGGTGTTTTTCAATTTGGTGAAGTCGACGAGAGCGCCAATGGCCGTTGCCAACTGATTGGTTTTGCTCTCGTCCGGCGTCAGTCCGGCGGCCTTGATGGCGTTGAGAATTTCTTGCGTGACACTGTTGCCCCAGGCGGCGGGGATCAATGATCCGGGCGTGCCGGCAACCGGGTTTTCATCGACAAAACCGCCATTGACCAGGCCGACGCCGGGGATGCTGTTTGGATAATCCATTACACGGTTCCCTGTGCTGCAGTCAGTTGGTTACGGTTGTGCCGGGCACCGCCGGCCATATGACTTCGCCGGGAAATCCGGCCTGTTTTTCGATGCGATTCAGCTCCACGCTGTAAAGCTTCCACTCGAGCAATTGCAGTTGCTCTTCATGGCTGGCGTCGCCGATGTCTTCGGCGTATTGCAGGGGGGCGATGCGCAGGACGGCGTCGCGCAGCAACGTGTCGCGCTGCTCAAGCATCTGCTGGCTGATGCTGAGCAATCGGGCCTGTTCATCCACTTGCCAGGCGTCGCCGCGCCACACATGAAATTCCCCCGGCCAGGGCTGCGTTGTGAGGGTATCGGGCAACTCCCCCAACTCACTCCAGATCTGCTGCCCGCCGCCATCCTTGCGGAAAACCGGACCGCGCCGGTCAATCACCTCTCGCGGTACACCGTTGATCAGGGCCCAGGTACGACCGGCTTCTGGCGCGGGCAACTCGAAGGACAACTCCACCGCATTGCTGGGCAGTTGAATACCGATGCCCGGGGTCACAAAAAACTCGACAGGCCCGGACAAGGCGCCCGAGCCGTCAAACAGATAATTGAACATAGGCACCTCAGATGAGCTTGATACGGCCGGGATAGGCGATGTTGCGAGGGCGGGACTTGAATGCCAGCAGCAGGGCATTGGCGGCATCCCGCTGATAACTCGTACCGGCAGGGAAGACCGGGCCACCGTTGTACAGCCCGGACACGTATTGCGGTTCTTCACGAGTATCGGCACCAAAACTCGTCAGGCTGTCCGACCACCACGCGCCGACCGCTCCGGCACCATTGGCGCCCATGGCATACGAATGCGTCGAGCCCACCTGAAAAGAACCCATCGCACGTGCCGCATCCACACCCCGCCCCTCGTCCAGCACTCGCAAAAACTCGCCGCGCCCTTCAGGGCCACGGAAGGTTGCGGCACCATCACCCGACGTCCATTTACCTTCGTTGCCCGCGCGCGCGGCCTCGGTGCCCAACATTCCGGAAAGCTGGGCGTGGTCCCACAACCAGGGCCACTCGGCACGTTTCATGACCGTGCCATTGAGCGCACCGTAACCACCGGGACTGAGCAAGGTGGTTGTCTCGAAAAACGGCCGGCCAAGTGGAGTGTTGTCAAACCGGCCGACCGGCCACCAGCTACCGGCGGCATCGCTGCGCAACTGCCACCAGTCACCGCCGCCCATCAACACCAAAAACGGATAACCGCTGGGTGAAAGATGCGTGTGAAAACGGATGCGGTCGGTACCCGACGCCTGAACGATCAATCGGTTGCCACTGTTGTCCATGCGCCGAACAATCACATCGCGCACACCCAGCGCCGCGTTTGCCGGCGGCAACGTCACCGTCACGGCACTGGATCCGCCATCGATCAGCACCAGCCCCAGCTCCGGATCGGTCAGCGCCTTGGATGCAGTCAGCCGCGTTACTACCGAACGCATCGGACTGCCATTTCCGACAATCGATTGAATGGCTTTGAGCAGCTGACCGGTATCGGCCTCGGCGGCTGTCAGCCCGGCGCCGGTAATCACGTTGAGAATTTCTTGTGTAACGCTGTTGCCCCACACCGCCGGAATCAAGGAACCGGGCGTTCCGGCCACCGGGTTTTCATCGACGAACCGGCCATCGACCAGGCCGACGCTGGGGACACTTTTTGGGTAATCCATATTTCAATCCTTTACCTGAAGCGCTGATTGCAAATGTCGAGAACGCGGCAGGCGTTCAGTCGAGAGCCATCCATGCCGGCTTCTTTGGCCGAGAGCGTTTGGAGGGAAACTTCTTGGCCTGCGGCCATTTGCGCAGGGCCTGCAGATAGACGAGCAGGGTCTGATAGTCGGCATCGGAAAGTGTCGTGGCCTTCATCAATTCCAATTCATCCCGATGCCGGTCGCGCAGCCAGACCACTCGTTCGAACTCTTTGTCGCGCCAGGCCTTGGCGTCCCTGGCAGCCTGTTCATCCGAAACCGGAGCGAACTCCACCAGAGTCGGCAAGCCATGCTCATCGTGGGATCGATCCATGCCCGCTGCCGGATTGGCGATCACCGCCTCGTAGCGTTCATCGTCAATTTCGACGGCGTCGTCAGGCAGGCTTGTGTGATAACCCGCCAGGTAGGTATTGCCGGTAGTACGGCTGTAGAAACGTTTCATGTCAGTTCCCCACACTCAGGACACTGACATAACCCGTACCGCCGGAATTACTCAGTATCTGAACCTGGCTTGCGTCGAAGTAGGTCACCAGCGGAGGTGTGGTGATATCAAAAAAGGGGGCGTTTCCGCTGTGCGAGTAGCTTGCCCATGCCCCGCGACATTGGTTCCTGAACGCCAGCGGCCAGGGCTTGGATTCATAGGTCTTATCGACGCTGACCGTGATGAGCACCCACTGGATCGTGAAGCCACCCAGCCAGCTCGGTAAAACGACGTAGCCGTTTTCGCCAAAGCTGTAGGCCACGCCCAGACCCAGCTTTTTCGGCGTCACAATCGTGGCGTCATCCGCGATGGCATTGACCTGCGCCTGCGAAGCGATGCGCGCCCAGCCAAAAAGCGTTTCCGTCGCTTGCACCAGTTTCTTTTCAATCGCCTGAAACACTCGCAGCGGCGACATCAGCCGATTGCTGCTGGTACCCGACTCGGCTTCTTCCTTACTGGCAAAAGATTCGTTTCTGTTCTTTTCGACAAGCGTCGAAATCGCCGCTTTCAGTTGGGTGTTGTCACTTTCATTCGGCGTAAGACCCGCAGCGCTGATCACATTGACGATCTCATCGGTCACGCCATTGCCCCAATCTGCCGGAATCAGCGATCCCGGTTTGCCGGTCAGCGGGTTTTCATCGATAAATTTCCCGTTCACCAGACCGGCGCTGGGCACACTCTTCGGATAATCCATCCCGTCACTCCTTCCTAGTCATAGTTGATGTGCACCTTGGTGTGCGCCGGTGCCGCCCGGTGGATCAGGCATTCCAGCGCCGAGCCCGGATTGACGCCGAAGCGCTCGCCCCAGTAACTCGCGCCATAACGCCGCCCGAGCAACAGCCGGCCGCCAGTGTTGAGCGTCCACATGAACTGCGCTTCCCAGGTGCCCCAATGCGCTGCGCCGAAGCGCGAACGGCCCATGCGCGGGGCTTCGAGTTCGGTGATGGTGGCGTTGGGGTAACCCTGGCTTTTGGCGATTTCCAGGTAGTAGCCGACGGCCTGGCTGCCGACCGCCAGCAAGCGGCGGCGCACGGCGAGGCGACGGTCGTCGAACAGCGGCGTGGCGCCGAGGCACGGGTCGGGCAGGTTCATCACCTGTTCCCAGTCCGGCACCAGTTCGCTGACGCCGGCCGGGTCCATCTCGTTGAGCAGATCGGCGGCGCGGGCGTCGAGGCGGGCGAGCTCGACGGCGACGCCTTCCAGCACCTCCTCAAGCTCCGGCACGCGCTCCGGATCCCATGCCGGGCCGCTCGGCAGCAAGGCACGCAATTGCGCCTGGTATTGCGCGGCGGTTCTTATGGCAGCCATACGCAACCCCCGAAGGTGAGCAGTTCGCTGTCACCCGCGGCCACGTTCGCCACCGGCGCCGACAGCACGTGATCGGTTTCACCCGCCGCGCTGCTGATCGCTTCGCGGATATGGCTGATCAACAGATCCTCGCCCAGGTCGGCTTCACGGTTATGCAGGTCGCGCAACTGGGTTTCGACGGCGGCGCGCACGGCGGTGGTGTCGGGGGTCAGCTTCAGTTGATAGGTCACCGGTTTCTGCACCGGCGGACGTACATGCACTTCGGCAGTCACCGGGCGCAACGGCTCGATATAAGCCTGCACTTCGGCCAGTTGATCGGCATTCGGCACCGGTTGCGGATCGTCGTCGCGCATGATGTACACGCCGACGGTGCCCGGCCCGAGGAAGCCGCCTCGGCACCAGGCACGAGTCACGCCCGGCACTTCCAGCGCCCAGGTCTCGTAGTCGCTGGCCGAACCGCCGTGGGGGATCACGCGATAGGAACGAATGACCCGCGAGCGCAACGACTCCAGGCTTTCCCGCGCCACGCCGCCGTTCAGTCCCGGCGCCAGCACCACAAAACTGTTGCCGACTACGCCGGTGATCGGCTGCACCGGCGTCAGCGCCAGCCCGGCCTCGGCATTGCCCAGGCTGCCGGCCTCCAGCGCGGCGATGCTGGTGCTGTTGACGCCATTGACGGTGGTGCGGGTGGCGGTGACTTTGAAGGTGCGACCGTCACTCGACTGCAGCAACGTATCGGCGTCCAGCACCGCGCCCGCCGTCGCGTTGAAGCTGACGTTGCCGGTGGCGACCTGCGCCGGTTTGCGCGGCTGGTTCAGGCGCAGTGCGGCGATGCGTTCCAGGGTCGATTCATCGGCGGTGTCGGGCAGGATCTGCTCGGCAATCCAGTCGAGGTAGCCGTACAGACCATAAGCGGCGCCGCCGAGTGTGCGGGCCAGGACTTGCGCATCGGACTGGCGCAGCGAATCGCCGGCCAGGTCGCTTTGGGTGCGCTTGATCAGCACCGGCAGCGAAGGGGTTTCAAACGGCATAGATCACCTGCCAACTGTTATCGGGGTTGATGTCCAGGCGCTCGCCGTCGGCCAGGGTCAGGACCGTGCGCAGGTTCAGGCGCTGGGCGTCGAGGCGTTCGCTGATGATGTCGATGGCGCTGCAATGGCCGTCGTCGATCAGCCATTGCAAGGCTTCGCGGGCATAGAACTCGGCGTCCATCTGGGTCTGGCGGGTCAGCTTGACCCGGCGCAACAGCCACAGCCGTGAGCCGATGCGATCGTCAGCCACGGTGGGAAAGGTGTCGCCCCACCAGCCGAAACGCTCCTCGTCGTCGAGGGCATCGTCGTCGGCGGCACGGCGCCAGGTGAACAGGCTGATCAGCACCGCACGGGTCAGCGCGGCGTGGAGGTTCTGACTGAAAAGCATCACTGACCTCCCGCCGGCGCGCCGGTCTGGCCATTGCCGGCCTGCACGCCAACGTGCACGTGCTTGATCTGACTGATGCCGCCGGCCACTTGATCGCCTTTGGAAACGATCTTGCCGGTCTGGTTGATCACTGGCGTCTCGAAGTTCACGGCGGTGCTGGCGCGGATGTTGAGCGTGGCGGTTTCGATGTCGATGATCCGCCCCCGCTTGAAGTGAATTTTGTCGCCCTCGTCGGTGTAGATCGCCACCTCGCCGGCCGCCAGCGATTGCAGGCGGTAACGGCGGTCGGCGACCACCAGGGCGATGGCGTGGGAACGGTCGCCGCCGAGAAACGTGACGACGCCTTCGGCACCGGCCAGCGGGTGGCTGGTGAAGCCGTAGGGTTCGAAGTGCTCCAGGTCGTCGTTCACTTCACCGGCGGTGAGGCGCATTTGCAGCGATTGCAGCTTGGATGCCGAATTGGCGAGCACGACAGTGCCGCGCGCCAGCAGGCGTGTCAGTAGGCTCATAGGGTTTCCTTGGAATGTCAGCCCACCGCCCACCTGTGGGAGCGAGCCTGCTCGCGATGGCGATCTGGCAGACACTTCTGCACTGACAGGTCTACCGCTATCGCGAGCAGGCTCGCTCCCACAAGGTAATGTCAGGCTGGTGGCTATTTCGGTGGAGTCGGATTGGCGTCGAAGGTATGCGGCGGCGCCACTTGCAGCGTGGTCACCGAGCCTTGTGCCGACAGCGAATACGTCACCTTGGAGATCAGCATGTCGCCATCGAAACCGAGTACCGGATCCTTGACCTTCACCAGCGTGTTGTGGCGCCACAGATCGCCGTTGGACTGGCGCCAGCCCTGCACCTGATACGTGGTGGTCAGCGCCCGGCCCATGCGCGTGGCGCTTTCCCACTGGGCCCGCTGCTGGGCCAGTTCGAACGTCAGTTGCGAGCCTTCGTTGATGATCGTGGTGCGCCGACGCTTGAAGCTCAGGTCGGTGGCGCTGGATTCAACCTCGCTGACCGCCGCCCCGCTCTTCTTGTCGTTGCCCTTCTGCTGGCCGATCACCTTGTATTCGGAGAACACCTGGCTGTGATCCATCGGCGCATTGGCCGAGAGAATGTTCTTGCCCAGCTCCAGCGCATCGCTCGCGCGGCCGCCGCTGCCCGGTTTGGCCAGCACCAGCCGACCTTCGGCGTCATCGGTGGAAAACACCCGGTACAGCGAGAGCAGACGGTCGATCGACTGAAACACGGTTTCACCCGGGACGATGGTGTGTTTGCTCAGGCGCGCGGTCTCGGGAATTTCGTTGACCACAAACTGCGAGTATTCCCCGGCCAGGGCCTGGACGATGTTCAACAGCGGCTGTTCCTGCCATTGGCCGGGGATGTTTCGCGCCGCACAATCGACCAGATCCTGGGTCTTGGAACTGCCTTCGATGCTCAGGCTGATCTGCCGCCCGTCATAGCTGATCGGGGCCTTGAACACATAACCGGTGAGCACCAGATCCTGGCCGATCCGCACTTCGCACGGGTCGCCGGCCTTGATCCGCTGATCCACGGTCTGCCCCGGCCATTGCCAGGTGATGTCGAGTTTGAAGGTGCGGAACTGGCGCTCCAGGTCCGCGGTGATCTGCACGCTTTTCCAGCCGCCGTATTCCATGTTGTTGACGGTCAGCGTGACGCGGTTGTCCATCTCACTCATGGCTCACTCCCTGGAAACTTTGACTTCGTTGGGTGGGAAGCTCGGATGAGACAGACCGTTGCGCTGAATGACCTCGGTCACACGGGTGGCGTCGCCAAACTGTTTGTAGGCCACGACCACTGCCGGAAAGGTTTCCTGAAAGGTTTTGCTGACCAGTCGCACACCGGATGAAGCCACGGCCTTGAGGTGCGCGATCAGCGCTTCCTTCACATCGGCGATGGCCTGGTAGTGCGCGGGGTCGGCCTTGTCCTGGGCCTTTTGCAGCGCTTCGTTCAACTCTTTTTGCAGCGTTTGCAGATCGTCGGTGACCGGCACTTCCTGACGCGTGACCGGCTGCTTCGATTGCTGGTCCAGCGAAGGTGTCGAGGTCAGTTTCACCGGCGTCGACGCCACCGGCATCGAGGCCACCCATTGCGCCACTTTGACGATCAGGGTGTCCTGCACCAGGTTGGCCATCGCCTGCGCGGCGGCGTTGGTGTCCTTGCCGGTGGTGATTTTCGGCGCGTCGGCCTTGCGGATGGCTTCGATCTGTTGGGACACGTCGGCAATCACGCCACGGTAGCCCTCCTTCGCGAATGCTTTCAGCTCCTTGATATCGCCGAGCAACCCCTTGAACTCCGCCGCCACTTCCTTGGGCAGCTCCTTCACGGCCCTGACCAGCTCGGTGATCTGCTTGTACTGCGCGATCAGCGGCTTCAACTGCTCCTTGATCACGTCGTACACGCCGGTGAGGCTGTTGCGCAGATTGGCGATGCCGATCCGCGCCGCCTTGATCAGGGTCATCGCCTGTTCGAAGCGCGCCACCGCCGAGCCGAGTAAACCTTCGGCCTTGATCAGCAGGACTTTTTGCGTGCTGACCGTCGCCGTCGGAAACGGCAGAGGTCGGTCCGGGTAGAACTTCAGACTGAACGTCACCATCCCGCCGTCCTGGCGGGTATGGGTCATGTCGCACTCGCCTACCTTGACCTGCAAGCGCCCCAGCCACGGATGCACCAGTTCGCCGCTGCCCTGTTCCAGGGCCTGGAGCAGCTTGTCGCGCTGCTCCAGGCAATCGGCACCGATGATGAACGCCGTCAGGTCGTGGGTCTTGGCCTGCTGGCCGAGGTCCTCGAAAAACGGCAGGTCGCGTTGCGGGTATTCGTGCAACTGCCCCTTGCGACCGACCGGGGTTTTCGCCTGGTCGATCCAGAAGCCGACACCGCGAAAGGATGCCGGCAACAAACGGTCACGCCAGTTCATTGGAACCTCCCATGGACAGCGAGCGATAGCCGATGCGCGAATTGAGCGCCAGCCCCGGTTGATTGGTTTGCGGTTGATCGGTGCGCAGCCCCGCCGGTGCGTTTTCGAAGCGCACCGTCAGGCCGCCTTCGAGTTGCGTACGGTTGTTGGCGGCGCTTTGCTGGATCAGTGCGCTGGAAGATTGCGGCAACGAGCCGCCCTGCAACGCACTGCCGCCCTCGGGTTTCGAGCTGGCACCGAAAAATGCCGGCGCCAGTTCCCCCTTGCCTTCGGCATTGGTCTGGCGTTGCGCTTCGGTCAGGGTTTCGACCTTGCCGGTGACCTTGGCGATCAGCCCGGCGAAGCCACCGTCGAACAGTTCCTTGATCGGTGCGATGACGGTTTGCAGCTTTTGCCACAGCTCGCCGAACCACCCGACAATCGGCCCCCAGCTCTCAATGATCTGATCCAGGGGTTTCCATTCAAACAGGCCGTGCAAAAAATCCACGACCGGCGCGGACAGCGCCAGCACAACACCCCACAGCGCCGAGAAAACCTCACCGATGGGCTGCCAGTACTGCGCAATCTGCTCCAGCGGCGACCACTCGAACAGACCGGTGAAAAAGCCTTTGACCTGTTGCACTGACGTTTGCAGTGCCGTCCAGATCGGTTCGAAGAATCCGACAACACCACCCCAGGCGCTGGTGATCATTTCCATCGGGAAAAAATCGAACAGTGCCCGCAACGTATCCCGGGTGCTTTGCACGGCCGATTGCAGCGTCGTCCACACCGGCTGGAAGTACGCAACAACACCGCCCCAAGCGCTGGTGATCATCTGCATCGGCGAGAAGTCGAACAACGACACCAGGAATTCTTTGGCCGGTTGCGCGGCTTTTCGCAGGCTGCTGAACATCGGTTCGAAGAACCGGACCACACCACCCCATGCACTGTCGATCATCTGCATTGGCGAGAAGTCAAACAGGTTTCTGAGGAACGCCATCACCGGCACACTCAAGGCCTTGAGCAGTTCCCAGATCGCCGAAAACAGTCCCGTCAGCGGTCCCCAGTTTTCCAGGATCATGCCGGCGGGCGACCACGAGAAAACCGACTTGAAGAAGTCGATCACCGGCGCGGTCACGACCTTGACCTTGTCCCAGATTCCCGAGAAGAACCCCGTGACCGGTTCCCACAGCGCCGCCAGTGCATCCAGCGGCCGCCAGTCGAGCACTGAGCGCAATGTCGCCATTGCACTGGCCCCGGCATTTTTCACGCCCTCCCACAATCCGGTGAAGAACGCGGAAATTGGTGTCCAGTTGGCCACGATCAAACCGGCCGCCAGCGCAACGCCCATGGCGATCAGCATGATCGGGTTGGTCTTGAGCACCATGCTCATGACGTCCATCACCTGAGTCATACCGGTGACGGCGGTCTGCATGGCGGAAAACGCAATCGCCCCCGCCGCCAGCCCTTCGACCAGTTTCGGATTGTCGGCCAGCAGGCTGCCGACCTGGGTCAGCATCGGCTCCAGCCCGACCACCAATGCGCCCACCGCCGGCACCAGTGCGGCGTCCACCGCAGCGGATACCTTCTCCATGGATGCGCTGAACACGTTCATGTTCTGCGCGGCGGCTTTGGGCGTGTCCGGCAGGTCGACGGTTTTCGCCGTCTCGCTGACCTCGGCAAGCTTGCCCTGAAAGGCTGCGGCGGATTTGATGCCGTCCACGAACGGCGTAATCACGCTGCCGCCCTTGAACAGACCGCTGATGTCGAGTTTGCCGAGGCCAGTCTGTTCGAGGTTTTTCTTGAAGTCATCGACCTTCACTCGCAGGGCGCCGAGTTTGGGTGACAGTTCGTCGATGCCTGTAAGCAGCACCGACGCTTTAGCTTTGGTTTCTTCTGCCATCACTGCACCTGCTGCATCGCATTGATCCGTTGCGCGTGCTCCAGCGATTCGCGAAGCACATCCAGTGGCCTGGCCATCATCTGTTCGGGGTCAACCTTCCAGAACCAGGCCAGGTCATAGGCGACCGAAATCAGGTCGGTGATGGCTCCGACGCCGCACTCATGAAAAAACTCGCAACGGCCCAGCTCAGCGCGTTGAGGTCAGCCAGATCCAGCTGGTTGACCGACGACGGCGGAATGCCGGCGCACACGGCGATGTATTTGGCCGCCACGTCCATGTCGAGGCTGACCTCTTCGCTCTTGTCGATCTTGTACGGCAGCGCCTTGATCGCTCGCACCTCCTGCACCGTCGGACGGCGCAGGACGAGTTCGGTCAGGGGCTCGCCGTGAGCTTCGATCGCAACCTGAAGCTTCACGGCGCCGCTCATTGCCAGGTCCCCTTGATGCCTTCGAATTTCAGTTCGATGGTGGCGTCATCGCCTTTGGAGACGGGCTCTTCGACCAGGTAGGCACCGGCCAGTACATAGACTTTGCCGTTGCTGAATTCACAGGTGACGGTGATGTCGGTGCCTTCGATCAGCTTCTTCAGCGGGAAGTCGGCGGTGTGCAGCGCGGTCACCTTGAACGATGGCGCGATGTCGGTTTCCTTGTAGAAACCCGGTACGACGGTTTCGCGTTTGACGGCCATCAGCGGGGCTTCGCAGCCGCCGTTGATAGTCAGTTGTGCACCGTCGACCTTGACGTAGCAGGTGCCTGCAATCAGTTGACCCATGGTGTTACTCCCTTCAAATAAAAAGCCCACGCAAGGTGGGCTGAAATCACAGTGTCAGACGCGCCGATCAGGCGACGTCGTCGTACTGCAGGCGGAACTGGTTGAGCAGTGCGAACACGCGCAGACCGTTGATGTAATCCGGCGGGAACAGCACGTTCACGCGGCTCGGGTCCTGCACGTCGCGCTCGACGATCAGGTGCTCGGCGAACAGCTCGGCGTTTTCCACGTGGCCTTCGAGTTCGAGCTTGGCGTACTGGGCGATCAGCTCACCGCGAATGGTCGCCGGGGTGACGATCGGCTGGCCGGCGCCAAAACGGGTGCCGTCGGAAGCCAGTTTGTGGCGACCGTACTTGCTGGTGATCACGCTTTGCAGACGACGCACGATGAACGCCGACTGGTGCATGGTTTCGCTGTCCAGGTACGAGTTGTCAGCCTGGCCGTAGGCGTTTTTCTGGTAGGTGGTAATCGAGCGCTGGATGCGCACGTAGCCGCCTTCGTAGTACGCGGTGGCGATGCCGTAGTTGAGCAGCGACTGACGCTCGGTCAGGGTGAAGCGCTCGCTCGCCGGCGCCGGATCGACACCCGGCAGGCTGCCGCTCTGGGTCGGACGGCTGGCGTCAGCCGAGATGAACACCGCCGTGCGCGCGGTCAGTGCTGCAGCTTGTACCCACACCGGTTGCGGAACGCCCGGTTCCAGCGCCTGAATGGTCATGTGCTGGTCGTTGCGAGCCTGACCGGCTGCCACCAGCGTGCCGACGGTGCCGCGCTTGGCGCTGTAAACGTGACCGAACAGTTGCTTGGCCCACGACCAGCGGCCGGTGCTGTCGTCCATGACCGCTTGCCAGGTGTTGAGGGTGGCCAGGTCGGACCATGGCAGTGTGATGAACTCGAACGGCTCATCACCCAGTGCAGCAACCGCTTCAACCTGGTCAGGCACACCGACGCCGCCGGTCATGGCGGTGATTGCGGTGGTCAGGCCGGCCGGGGTTTCTTCACCGTTGCTCTTGCCCAGGCGATTGAATTGCAGGCTGATGTCGTTGCCGCTCTCGCCGGTCCATTTGGCGTTCAGAGTGACGACGCCTTCGGCCGCTGCTGCGCTCACCGGCAGATCGGCGGTGGCGTTGATTTTCTGTGCCAGGGCAATCGCCGCTTGTGCCGCAGTGGCACCGTTGACCACAGTGGCCTGGACGCGGACGCCGCCGACATACAGGTTGAGCACGCCAGCCTGGGTCGCGGTGCCGGTCAGGGTCAGCACGCCTTTGGCGATGGCGCCGGTGGCGTTGTGCAGCGGCAGGCACCAGATCTCACCGATCGGGTCGGCCTTGCGGAAGGTCTCGTACATCGAGGCGAGCATCGAGCCCTGGCCGCCAATGCTCTTGGCCAGCGCCACGCTGGAGACCAGCACCAGTTTGCCGACTTCGCTCGGGGCGATGTTGTCGTTGACCTGCGCCACGATCAGGCGACGCATGGACGAGGACGCGCTATTGGCGGCCGAGTTGTCCATTTCGGCATAGAACAGCGGTACACGAATGTCCGCAGGGATGTTACTGAATCCGATCGCCATTATTTGGCTCCCTTTTGTTTGGCTGTTGCGGTTTTGAGGGTGATATCGCCGTCGGCCAGACGCCGGCGCCACCAGGCGCTGTCCAGCACTTCACGGCCTTCCAGTGGCAGCAGGTCGCCGGCTTCCGGGTCCGGCACGGCACGGCCAGGGGCCGGCACTACGGTGATGCGGTTGCTCATGGGGTTACGTCTCCAGAGAAAGTCATTTCCACGCGCCCGTCAGGGCCCGGGCGTTTCAGGTTGGGGTCGGCCGGGTCGATCGCATCGACCCGCACGGTGGCCCCGGTAAAGGACGACAAACCGTCCAGTTCGCGTTCGTGCCAACTCTCCGCAGGCTGACTTGGCAGATTGCGGCCCAGCTGGAACTCGGCAAAAAAGCGCAGCCGGTAGAACGCGCGGCTGCTGTTGATCGAGACCGTTTCGCCGCCGTCATAAACGATGGCGCTGTAGTTGGAATCGGGTTTGAAACCCACCAGTGCACGCCACAGTTCGGCGCGCAGGTCGTGCAACAGATCCAGCGCTTTTGTGGCGTCCGTGGCATCGAGTGCCAGGATGATTTCGAAGCGGTCGCGGATCGGTTGGCTGAGGGAGTTCTGTGAAGAGCTGGCGCTAGCTACGTCCGACAGCGGTAAAACATGGGCCGAGGGCATCGGCAGATTCGGGTCGCCTTGCAGCAGCGCCAGGTCGACACCTGTCGCGATATGGCCGGCAAGGCTTGGGCATTGCGCACGCAGCTGCGTGAGGATCGGAGAGATCTTCATGGGGAGCGTTCCAGGATGTGGGAGTGGCCACAGTGATGCGTGTGGCGGTGAGATCGGAGGATCAGTCCTTGGCTTTTGCCTCGGGATCCCGGCCGGTCGCTTCGATCAGGCAGCGATAGCTTTCCTCGCGCTTGCCGCTGGCCGTGACCTTTTCAATCGACCAGCGACCGCGCATGAAGTCCGGCCAGGTATCGTCGAGTACCAGCAGACCTTCGGCTGCCAGCAGTGGATCGCCCGGGCAGGTGACCTTCAGCTTGTATTTCTCGCGCAGCATCTTGCGCACTTCGGCCTCGCCGATGGCTTTGGCTTCTTCTTCGCTGGCCAGTTTCTGGCGAATGACCTTGTAGGGTTCGGAACCGGTGATCACCTCCCGCAGCTTGCCGAGAGCACCGTCCCAGAATGAGGTTTTGCAACCCTGATTCTGGGTGCGGGCGGTTTCTTCCAGCGTGGCGCTGATGAAGGCGTGATCGCCCGGCCGATTGTTTTGGGTCACCGACAGCCTGACGTCCGGTATCACCTGGCCCGACAGGTTTTTGAGCTGCGCCGGTTTCGCCAGTACATAGAGGTCGTTGAACGGTTTGGCCACCGCGTCGTACTTTTTCGCCAGGCGTGTGATGAAGCCCATGTCGGTTTCGTTCGACTGGTCGACATGAGCGATCCTGATCAGCGCCAGTTCGGGATCCACGCGCGGCGAGAATCCGTGTCTCGAGACCAGCTCGCGAAACAGTCCGCCAAGGGTTATAGGGCCATGACTGGCCGTGCGCCGTTCCTTGAATCCGGTGTCGTCCTTGCCGCTGAAAGGCGCGGCGGTCGCGACAAGCGTCAGGCGCAGTGGGAACAGCGTCGGCGTCAGTCGGGTCACCTTGAACTGGCCCTTTTCGACCAGTCCGGTCTCCAGATAGCCCACCCGCAGGCCGATGGTTCCGCCCAGGGTCGGCAAGCCTTCAAGGCCTTCCAGATCGAGCACCAGCGTCAGTTGATCGGACTCCATTCCAGCGGCATCGATGTGTTCCCAACTGATCAGGCGCTGGTTCAGCAGGTCCTTGTGGGCGCCGTAGATTTCGATCGCCGGCGTAAATCCCTGTGCCATGCAGCCTCCTTAATCCCAGGCCAGAACCGGTTTGATTGCGGCGGGTTTCGAATCGAGTTCCGGCAGCGTCACCCAGACACCTGCCGGCAGGATCGGGCCGTGCTCGGCCAGGGTCGGGTTGAGTGTCCACAGGGCTTCTTCGGCGCTGTCATCGCTGCGACCGGTTTCGCGGTAGAGCAACATATTCACCGAGTCACCGGCCACGCTTCGTACCTTACGCATTGTTGAACTCCGACAATCCGATGACCCACTTGATCACCATCGCGGTGCCGTCATCGATGACCTCGCTCTGGTTTTCGTCGATGCTGTTGATCCGCCACAAACCCCAGTTGCGACCGATGCCGTCAATCAACGGCAACGGTACACGCAGTGCTTGCAGCGCACGCAATTCATCGAGCCGTTCCATCCCCACGGCGTACATCGAGGTGCCGGAGATGGTCAGGGTTTCAGGCTTCTGCCCTGTCTGATGGGATCTGGGTTTGCTGTTGAGGATCTGCAACTCGGTCCAGCCACCCTCGGATTTTCGCGACAGCGTGCTGTACGCAAAATCCCGGGACAGACCGAAGATGAAACTGCCCAGTGCCATTTGTTGTTTCATTGGGCGACTCCATCGGTCAGGGCTGCGTCGCGGCGGGTGGCGAGCGGGTTGTTGGTCAACAGCGGCAGGAACTCGCCGTGGAATTGTCCGCTCAGTTGTTGCCCGATGATCGAGCGAATCTGCTCGGCAGTGTCCGGTGCCGGACAGGTGACCTGGATCAGTGGGGAGAAGGTGACTTGCTGGTTTTGACTTTGAGTGGGAGCGTTGACCAGGTTTTTCGCGACATCTCCCGGTGCAGCGAGTTTGTCGGTGGGCGGGTCCGCGAGTTTTTCTGATAGCCATGAGCCCGCCATTCCGCCCAAGGCACTCCCGATGCCTATGCCGACACCTGGAAAAACAAACCCGCCGATCACAGCGCCAATGGCTGCCCCTGCCAGCTCGGCTTTTGCGCTTCCCACCGCTTTTTCATCACCTTCACGCAGGCCTTTCAGGCCTGTGTAAGCGGCGTGCGCCACCACTAACGGGGCAGCGACCTTACCCACCAAAGGTGTCATCCGGGACAGCATCGGCATGATCTTGGCTCCGAAGCTCCGCACCGCAGGCATGACTTTGGCTCCGAAACTCCGCACCGCAGGCATGACCTTGGCACCGGCGCTCCGCACCGCAGGCAAGACCCTGGCAGCCGCACGCTTGATCGAAGGCATGACCTTCATCGCTGCACCGCGCAGGCGATTGCCCAGGCTTTGACGAACAGCGGGCGTGCGGGGCTTGGCACTTTTCGCAGTGGTTTTAGCCTGCTTGCCCTGACCCGACTTGCGAGCCGAACGTTTCTTTTTGCGACCGCCACCGTTGTCATCGTCACCGGTGATCATATCGCCGACTTCGGACGGAAGACGTGCTGCGGCCAGGCGCAGAAGCCTCGTGGAGACCGCATCAAGCACTGCAGACACGCCGGTTTTCAGTGCCCCCGCCACGAACGGCGTGGCAGCCACCCCAAGCAATGTCAGTGCAGCGGTGACGAACGGGAAGGTTTCGGCCGCTGCGCTCAGTCCATTGACCACCGCAGTAAGCCCGGTGGCAATGCCGTCTGTCACCGGGGCCAATGCATTGCCGACTGCCGTGGACAGCCGGTTTAGACTCGCATCCAGCGCATTCCAGCGTCCCTGCGATGTATTGCCATAAGCCTCAGCGGTTGCTCCCGCCGAGCCTGCATACAGGGACTTGTCAGCAACCAGCTTGAACGCCGTTTGAACATCCTCAGGCTTCTTCAACAACTCGAGGATTGCATCATTGTTGCCAAACAGCGTTTTAGTCAGCGAAGCCTGTTTCTCCTCAGGCTGTTGCTTGAGTTGTTCCAGAACCAGCTTGATCGTTTCGGGTGCATCGCCACTCATCCCGTGCGCGAGCGACTCCGGGTTCAGACCTATGTCGGCCCAGGCCGAGCGCTGCGCCGATGACGCGGATTCTCCCTTGCCCAGAACCGTCGTGAAACTCTTCAGCGCCGCTCCGGCATCGGTCTTGTCAGCGCCGCTGTTGAGGAACGCCGCCGCAAGTGCAGCCACTTGTTCGGGTGTCATCCCGGCAGCCTTGGCGTCCTGACCGGCGCTTTGAACGACGGAGCCGATGTCCGCGGCTTTGACGTTCAGGCCACTGTTGCCAAGGTAGTTGGTTGCGTCTGCCAGATCCTGGCTCTGCACCTGATCAAGCTTCAAAGCGGTGCGCCAGCCCGACAACATTTCGCCAGCCGCCTTGACATCCATCTTGAAGGCCGAGGCATTGATGGCGGCATCACGGGAGAAATCCTGTAACGCCTCGGTTTTCTGCTCGCCCTTCAGACCATCACTGATGCCGGACCGCAGCCCTGCGAGTTGCACTTGCAACAGATCCGCGCCGGTAGCCCCGCTGGGGGCAACCCGTTTATCACTAGCGATTTCCAGGTTCTTTTCCGAAAGACCCTGAAGCGATTTCGTGCTCAGGTGCAGCACCTGATTCAATTCAACCAGCGCCGTCTCGTTGGCCATCGCCGATTGCAGTCTTTTCGGTGGCGGGCGCTGCTCGATTTCCGCCTTGAGTTTTGACTTCGGCTCACTATTGGCGGCTGGCGGCGCCGTGACGACCTTGAACAACGACTGCTGGCTGACCAGCAGTTCCCGCAGCTTAATCTGCTCCTGCGTGAGCAAGCGAATATCCACGCTGACCAGCGCCATAGTCAGATTCAAGTCCTGCAGCGGTTTGCCAAAGCCATCGGCCACCGCCAACCCGGCTGCTGCGTTGCCACTCTCATTGGCGTATGTGAGCGCAAATTTGCTCTCTGCCATGCCGCTCTACTCCTGTTTCACGCCAAGGCGAGTGATCGCTATGTCGTAGCGGCGCAACGCCTTTTCGGCGTCCCACTCCAGAATTTCCGCCTCACTTACCGGGTAAATGAGCGGCACGATATCGAGGATTACTTCGATGTCGCGTTCTGAAAGAAGGCCGCCGGCTGGTTTAAAAAATCGTCGATGCGCACCTGCAATTGCGTCCAGTCCGGCACGCTCAACAGGGCCAGATCGGGGATCATCAGGCCGGTGCAATGGGCGGTGATGAATTCGGCACGTTCCTTGGCCGTTTTCAGTTTCTTCATCACTTTGGTGGCCCGCAGCGCCGGCATTTCCAGGCTCAGCGAAGTTACGGTGCGGCCGGTGACGGCGAGCGGCAACAGCAGTTGCACCTGATCGGGATCGTCGGACTGTTCCGCGTCTTCGACCTGTTCGAGAAAGTACGACGCCGGACGGGTCGAGAATTCGTGCACGTACTGCGCGATGGTCACGTAGTCCGGACGCTTGAGCTGGTCGAGTTCCTTGACCGACAAGCCGGTGGCCAGCAGCGCCAGTTCAAAGAACTGGTCGTCTTCATCGTCGCCTGCGCGTTCCAGCGCTTCTTTCTGGGCGGCGTAGAACAGCGGCTTGAGCTGGATCGATTCGATCTGCGAGCCGTCGTCACCGGTGATCGGCGACAGCAGGTCATGCTTGGGTGGCATCCACGACATGTATGAATTCCTTGGTAATTCTTGAGGGGGTGTTGCAGTCCCTTGTGGGAGCGGGGTTTGCCCACTCCCGCAGGGTTTTGTGATTGCCTTTGGCCGAGGCTTACGGCATCAGCACCGCACGACGGGCATCACCGAGGATGTCGACGCCGTTGAGCACGAACTTCTGGGTGCGCACGTCGATGTCGATCACCGGCACGCCGTTTTCCAGGCGGTTGTAGGTGCGGCAGGAGAGCTCCAGGTTGGTCTTGGGTTTTTCACCCATCTTCACCGCGGTTTCCTCCAGGGATTTCAGCTTGCCGCCGACGGTGTGGTAGGTGAACCAGGTGTTGCCATCCTGATCCTGACCGCCTTCACGCACGTTCAGCAGGATGTCGTCGCCCAGCTTCACACCCAGTGCGAGCATGACTTCGGTGCCCATGCCTTGCAGGGTCAACTTGGCATTGAGCGCTTTGCCGCCCTTGGCCATTTCTTCGACGATGAAACGGCCGCCACGCATCTCTTCCACATCGAATTCGATCTTCGGCGGAGTGAATTCCTCCACGGTCGCCGACAACGGCAGGCCTTGCAGGGTGGCCGCGATGGCCTGTCTTACGCGGTTGGTAAACATTAGAGAACGTCCTCCAGGAACTGCTCGATGATTTCATCGCGGGCGTTGAGTTGATAAACCATGTGTTCGTTCGGCGCGTAGCGGCCGTAGTCGATGACCACGTACCAGGTGCCGTTCTTGTACTTCTCGACGCTGTTGAGTTCCGGGTGCAGATACACGCTGCCGCCGGGAATGGTTTCGTCGGCGACCAGGGTTTGCAGCCAGTCGTTGATGCGTTTGACTTCCTGATCCATGAACGACTTGGTCAGGTTCTTGGCCATGGCTTTCTGGCCGGCTTTCACCAGCTTGCGGCTGATGGCGTCTTCCAGACCGACGTAGCTGATGAACTTGCCGGTGATCGAGCGGTTGCCCAGCAGCGAGAAGCCGCCAAGGATGGTGCGGGCGTAGTAGCTAACGCCGTAGCGGTTGAGCAGATCGCCTTCGGTGGAGGTGTCGAGGATGTTGTATTCAACGACCCGCGACACGTCCTCGGCGTAGGTCACCTGGTTGCCCGGGCTTTCCCATTGCTTGACCTTGGCCAGCGCGGCAATTGCCAGGCTGGATGGCGCGAGGAATACGTTTTTCTTCGCGGCTTTCGAGTACACGGCCGGCATGTTGTGCACCACCAGGCAACGGTCGAAACCCAGATCCGCACCGCCCAGCTCCTGGCTGTACAGCACCTGATCGGCGACCGAGACGTCCTTGCCGTCCAGCACCACACGGGCCTTGATGCGCTTGCCGAACGAGGCGAACTCGCTGGCCACAGCTTTGGTGCCGGTAAAGCCCGGCGCGCCGATGATGGTCAGGTCTTCCGGGACGCTGCCCAGTGCCGCCAGACCGAGCTTGCGGCCGGTGGCCGGTTCAACACCGCCGATTACCGCGTTGACGGTGTCAGCCGGGGTCGCGCCCGCTTCGACGATCACCACGTACACCGGCACCTTGACCACTTTGAGGATCTGGTAAACGGCGTGGTACAGGGTGCCCTCTTCCGAACCTGTCGGATCGAGCAGTGCGTGGGTGGTGAAGCTGTTGATGCGAAACGGTGCGTTACGCGGAATCAGCGGATCGGCTTTCGGCGCGGTGCCGACCAGACCGATGACGTTGTCGCCCAGGCCACCCATGGCCTCGGGGGATTCGGTGGCATTGACGGTAATGCCGTTGTGCTCGAAGTTCAGAACCTCAGCCATAGTCAGTCAGCCTTCTTGGCAGCGGCCTTCACGGCCTTGGTGGTAGTTGTTTTCAGCTCCAGTCGACCGGCGCTGTGCAGGGCACTGGCCTCGACATCGAGCAGATCGAGTTCCTGGCCGACGCTCGACCAGTGCCCACCGCCGGTGGGGAATGGAACGAGCACGGTGTAGGTTTGGCGGGTTGCCATTTTTCGTTTCTCCATAAACGGGAAAGCCCCTCGTTGGGAGGGGCTTGGCGGGTGTTGAAAGTTTTAGGGGTGAAAGAAAACGCCCCGGGGATGCGGGGCGTTTATTTGAGATCTGCGGTATCGGGCGACAATGAGTCTGGCCAACCCTCGGTCAGCATTTCGTCGTGGTACTCGCCTGCCTCGATTGCGCGTAACAACGTCAGCTCGCGGTCAAAGCAGGCCTGCACGTGCGCCCGCACGGCTTTCGCAATTTCGATGATTTGCGCGGCGCCAATCTCGACGAATCCCTTCACTGTTTTGAAGTTGCAGCGATATTCAGGATCGAGTACGGCTGAAAGACCGGTGCTTGCAATCAGCGCCTGGCTGTCGCGTGTCGTTTCGATTTGCAGGCCGCCGACGACAATGCCGACGCCCTCCCGAGCGAAGCGCTCAGCCGCCACAGCGGCCTTGAGTTCATCCAGCGAGACCACCGGAACGCCTTCTGGCGCAAAACGCTCGCCGTCGTACAGCCAACCCTCTTCGACCTCGCCGGGGCATTCGATCCAATTCATATCCGGGTGAAACATCGTCTTTATGTCGCCGTCGGTTTCGAACAACTGAACGGCCTTACCCATGTAAAGAAGGGCGTATTTTTTCATCAGGCGTATTCCTCGAAAATAGCAACACCGCCAGCGCCCGGTGCGCCGTTGCGCGCTGCCAAAGATGGGCCGACGGCCACACCGCCACCCCCACCCCCATACCCTAAACCGGGCGGAAGCGCTCCGTTGGTGCCAGCTCCATTCCCACCCGAACCCAGTGGGCCGCTACCACCATGGCCGGCCAGCGTCGACGCACTCACGGTAATGCCGGGGGTCCCCGGAGCGCCTGCCATGTTGACAATATTGCCTCCATAGGCTGACGCACCCGGATAACCGCCCACCATCAGTCCAAACGCTGTAGTAGTTATCCCGATAGCGTAGATTGACCCCAAACCACCCGGCGCAGACAGCAACGCTCCTACCGAACTTGCCCCCCCTGCGCCGCCGCCAGTTCCGTTGGTTCCCGAAGCCGTGCCCGCGATTCCGCCAGCACCTACAATGACCGCTTGGCTAGCGCCAATATCTGCCGCCGTTATTAGCGTTTCCGCATAGCTTCCTGCCGCACCACCGCCAGACGCAGAAGTCTGGGAAGCGGTTGTAGCCGACGCGCCGCCAGATCCCCCCCCTCCCCCCACAATACGAATCCGAACCTTCTTCATTCCCGGCGTCGGAATGTAGGTGCCGTTTTCCGTGAATTTCTGAATATTCAGAAGGCGCCCAAACTCCTGTTTAATCACCCGCTGCTCAAGCGCGGCGATATCAATCGTTCCCTGGTTAACCGGTGTGTTCCAGGCCTTGATGCACCACATCACCGCCAAGTTGCGCGGGCGCGTTTCAGCGCCGCCATACGGAGCAACTGCGCCGCTCGGCAGCGAGCTCCCTACGCCCGTATTGGCGAAAGCCACCAACGCATTGCTGCCAGAGCCCGTAATACCCAACCCAGCGCGCGCGCCGTGTTCGTGCGCCTCAACCTGACCCAGCTGATAACTCCCAATTGCACGGCCTGGATCGACACCGCGGTTGTGATCCCAGCCACGAAAAAACTCGCCGCGAGTGTCCGGCAGTCGCGTATAGCTCGCGTCGTCACCGACGATGTTGAATTTCTTGTTCAGGTACGTCGCAAGATGCGGATAGAGCGCGTCCTGAAAAAGACTGCCGTTCGCTTCCAGATAGCCAGGCGGCACTACACCAGCCGGGAACGGCATCAAGGCGCCCACCGGTACCGCCGATTTCATTTTTTCCAGCTCGGCGGTCAGGGCGGCGACGTCGATGTTTCCCTGATTGACCGGAGCGTTCCAGGCTTTGATGCACCACATCACTGCGAGGTTGCGGGGACGTGCTTCTGCTCCACCCGAAGCCTTGGTTACAACATCGTCCATATTGTTGTATTGCTGAAGAAAGTTACGCCTGGTCTCGCCGGGCGCGAATGTATCGACAATAACGTCATAGACCGTCCCGTGTGTATGCGCCTTGTTGTCGTCCGCCTGCCAGCTACCAATCGCCCGACCGGCATCCACCCCCCGCCCATGATCCCAACCGCGCAAAAACTCCCCACGCGCCTCCGGCAACCGGAAATTCCCGACGCCCTCATCCCCCTTGTTGAACTTGCCGCCCAGATAGGCACTCAAGTCCGGGTAGGTCGCGCTGCTCCTGACGCTGTTGTCCAACTCCAGAAAGCCCGGAGGTGGCGAGTCAACCGGGAACGCGACAATCGACCCCACCGGCAATGCCGAGGCCTTGGCAATCAGCGCCTCGACTTCAGCCTTGGTGTACGAATCCTTGATGCCGAAACCGGCCAGCGTGTCCGGATTCGAGCCGGCCGTCGCGCGGCCGTATTCGTCGACGCTCAGACTCTTGTAAGTCCCGGCGGCAATCCCGGTGCGCCCTGCCAGCATCTTGAATGTCAGCGCTGTTGTGCCAAGGGTAATCGGCGCATTTGTGGTCAGATGCCACAGCGAATCGCCGTTGAGCGTGCCCTCTTCCACCATCACCGTCAGGCCCGGGGTGACCTTGGCGCTGACGTTGGCATCGTTGGCCCGAACCCAGTCGCCGTTGGCCACGATCCACAGGCCGTTGTCCTTGGCCAGGGTCTGATTCGGCAGCAGCACGCGGTCACCGGCGATCACCGCCACGCCGTCGATCTGCTGCGCGCCGTTCAACACCACGTTGGCGGTGGCGGCGACACGCACCGACTGTTTGCCATCGAGTTTGCCGAGTTCTTCGGCGAGGTAACTCATGACCCAAGCGCGGGTGGCCTTGACCACCGTGTCATCGATCAGCAGCGTCACCAGCGAAGCATTGCTGGTCTCGAAAATCGAGCGGATATAAAACTCTTTGCCCGAGCCGGACGTGGCCAGCACCGGTTTGAAAGACTCCGGGTATTTGACGATGGCGTAGAGAATCCCGGTGTCGGTCCACAGACCGGCTTCACGCACGTACCAGCCGCCGACGTCCGGCGGGATTGTGACTTCGGCGAGCAGCCAGCTCGGATTCTTCTCGTCCTGGAACAGCGCGTTGAGCGGTCCGCGCCAGACTTCGCGTTTCAGCGCGGTGGCGGTTGCGGCCGGGTTGTAGACCGAGCCACCGCCGTCGCCGACGGAAATCTGCGTCAGCTTGATCGGTACGCCCGCCGCCTTGCAGGCGGTTTCGTAGGCAATCCCTGCGTTGGTGAGCAGGGTGTAATAGTCAGCCATTCAGGCCCCCTGAGGATAAATAGTGGATGTTTCGACGGTGTACAGCGCCGCCGCCATGAAGGCCTCGCCGGATGTCTCAAGCCCTTCGAGGAAAACCGGATAAACCGTGGTCAACTCACCGCAGAAGGTCGCGGCGCCGATGACGTGATTGCCGAAGGCGCTGAGGCCGACCGACACCGACAGCACGTCCCGTTCGCTCTTGGCATCCGCCAGGCGCCGGTCGAGACGGGCGTCGATTTCTTCGCTGTAGGGTTGTTCGCTGAAGGCCCGCACGGAAAAGCTGTAAGGCTCGCCGGGCGGGGTCTGTTCGTACCAGGCGCGGATTTCCGGCCTGAGCTGCAAACCCTTGGCGGCGTTCTCCAGCGCCTTGCGAGTGCCGGCCTGGCGCGCGGTGGGCCAGGCCAGTTCGACGGTCAGGCGCTTTTCCGCTTCCGGTGCGTCGGTGCTCCATTCGGCAACGCCACGATCCGCTGCGAGATACGGCAGGAAGGCGACGGGGGTTGAGGCCGGGTTCATCAGTTCTGGAAACGGCGGCGCAACGCGATCAAGTAGTGCGCCGAAGCCGATGTCGAGTGCCCGTTCCAGCGCCGAGCTGTTGGCCGGCAGCAGGGTCGGACGCGGTGTCTGATCGGTCATAGCGTCTGCACCTCGACTTCTACCGCCGTGCAGTACGGTGCTTGAAACGCCGAGCACACAACGGAATCCAGAGGTTCAAGAATCTGCAATTGCACGGCGCCGGCGCTGTGCAGCGTGTAGTCGATCCAGCTCGGGTCGACCCGGCCTTCCAGGCGATGGCAGCTGTCGGCGTAGGCTTGCAGATGCTGCTCGGCGGCGACTTTGGTCAGGCCCGAATCCGGGCCGGAATTAATCTTCGCCACGACGCGGATTTTGTAGCGCTGAATCTCGGCGGCCTGCACCGTTACCTTGTCCGTCTCGGGACAAACGTCGGGCCGTGCAAAGTGTCGACGCACGCCTTCGAGAAGAGTCGTGGACGGCGTCCCGTCACCCTCGCGGGCAAGCACGGTGACTTGCACTTCGCCGGGCGCGGTGCGACGACCGTTACCGTCCTTGACCTGTGCGGCGAGGCCGTCCGGGTCGAAGGTGTAAGTGACGTTCACAACCCCCGCATCGGTGGATTCGACTTTCACCGTCGGCCGTTCGCCCAGGGTGAACACCTCGCGGCGATACTGCATCCGCGAACCTGCTGCCGGCGCATGGGGCGCCAGGTAATAGCGCAGCCGGGCATCGTCGTCGCTCTCGTAAATCGCCGGCACCGGCGGGAATGCCGCCGGATCGCCCGGGTCGAGCAACTGGCGCTCCAGGCCCATGTCCGCGAGCCGCGCATCAAGGTTGCTGCCGGTGGCCCACCACGCCAGCATCTGCTTGATGCGGGCGTTGTATTTGCGTTCGTGGGTTTGCAGGCGAACGCAAAAGGCCTCCAGAGCCAGGGTCAGCAGTTCGCTTTCGTTTTCCAGGCTGGTCTTGAGCTTTTCCGCGCTCTGCGGCGAACGTGCGCCGACGTACTCGACCACGAAGGTCTTGAACTCGGCGAGCAGATCCTCGAAGGCATCGACCTTGATCAAGGAGGGTTCGGCCAACTGATTCTGGCCGGGGATCAACATGCTCATGTCACGACCTCGAAAGTCTGTTGGCGGTTTTTCCAGGTACCGGCAAACCGCAGCAGCAAACCGGCGCCCTGTCGGGTGGCGACGATCACGCCGGGCTGGAAATCGCCGATGCCGTTTTGCGGGTTATAGAACGCCTGGGCCGCGTGGCTCTGGGCGAGTAACAGGATGTCGTCGCCCAGGTTCTGCCCCAGCAGCGTGGGGATCAGCGAACCGTACAAGGGCCGTTTTTGCCGGGTGCCCAGCGGCGTGGTCAGGGCCCGAGTCGCGCGCTGCACGAATTGCAGCCAGTCGTCGACCGTGGCCCCGCTGTCTCTTTCGATTCCGATCATGGGAAGCTCTTGATTCAGGGGCTGATGACGCGGCCCTGGTGATCCACCAACGGGCCGCTGAAGTGCACGCCCGAGGCGTCGATGGTCAGCCCGACCGCGCCCAGTTGCAGGTTGATCGCTTGCGGGGTCATCGCCAGCCGTGCCGGCCCGATGCTCAGCTCAAGCGACTCGCGAGAACCGTTGAAGGCGGCCGGGCCGTTTTGCCAATGCAGCGTGTGCGTGGCGTCGTCGTAGCCGCTTTCGCTGCCGTCCTGATGGACGCGACGAGTCAACGTCGGCACCGTCGAGGTCGGTGGAAAACGGTCACTGTTGAGGCCGAACAACGCCACGCTCTGCGCGCCGCTTTCGCCGCTGCCGTAGTTGAACAGCAGACACTGCTCACCCACCGTCGGGATCCGTGACTCGCTCTGCGCGCCGGCACTCGGGTTGAAGAACTTGATGGCCGGTGTCAGCAATCCGCCATGGCTGACTCTGCAGGTGTTACTGGCGGCATCGACTTCCTGACAGATGCCGATGCGGCAATAACTTTCGGCACGCCGGTGCAGGTCTTCGATTTCCGCTTCCATCTCGGCCAGGCGTTCGATGATCGGGCCCAGCTGCATTCGCAGTAACGCGTCGAACATCGGTCAGGCCTCCAGCGTGGTGTATTGGTCGGGATCGTCGATGTCGCTGACTTCCCAGGTGCGGGCGAATTTCGGTGTACCGAGCGGGTCGTCCAGCAGGGTCGGGCCCAAGTAGAGGGTCTGGTTGAAAGACAATGTCCAGGCTTTGTTCGGCTGGTCGGCGCGGATGAGCAATGACGGCAATCCATCGATGTTCATCGGCAGATCGCATTGATCGCCGGACAGGCCCCAGCGGTTGTCGGTGACCAGATTCTTCAGGGCGGCGATCAGGTCACAGGCGGCAAACGCCGTGGCGGACAGCGCCGGAATGACTTGCAACGACAGCGTCAGCACATGGGCGATGCGCCCATTGGCGGCGCGCTCTCCCGGTGCATTTCGCTCGATGTCGATCAGCACCCAGGCCTTGTCGCCGGGGGCCGTGAAGTCATCGTGACTGCCGACCTGCACGTTCAGCTCGGAGCTGTTGCGCAAGGCTGTCGCCATCGCCATGAACAGTTGCGAAGGCTGCTGGATCGGTGCGGGCATGCTTGACCTCCTTTTTCTGATGTCCACGCGAAGTCCCGCCGCACGGCGTGCAGCGAGACAGGAAAGTGAGGGGTTATTGCGGATCGCGCGGCGGAACTTCGCAGACGCCGATGCGCTTGGCGGCCCAGCGTTCGTAAAGACCGATGGCCACGTCGGCACCGGCCATTGCGGTGAGACAACCAAATGCCCCAGCGGCCCAGATCGACAGCCCGGCGGCATACAGCAGCATGATCGCCGAGACACCGCAGATCATGCAGGCGCCGGAGCGCAAGGCCAGGCGCCGCAACAGTGACCAGCCGCGAGCGCCCTCCTTGTCGGCACGCCACATTTCGCCGGACACCCCGCCCACGACGGCCAGGAGGATGACCAGCCAGATCGGCATGTCCGCCAACGCTTGTTGCTCGTTTGTCATGTCACGCCTCCGTGGGTGATTGATGAGTGGTGTGTGTGTGTTGGTTTCAATCGTTTTCTCTTGAGGCAGGCATTCCAAAAAGCCCGGCGCATTGGCCGGGCTTTTCAGTAATGCACGCTCAGTTTTGCACTGCCGCTCATGACGGAATCAGAAGGGGATCACTGGCCAGTTGATCGAGGCTGGGTAGCCCGGTTGACTGTTCACCTCGCCAAGAGCAACGAAGTACTGTTTGTAAGCGAGCAACTTCGCCTCTTCTTCAGACGTGGCAATACCCAGATCGTGCTTGTAATGCAGAGGGTGGAAATTCAGCCATTCGACGGCGTCATCCATTTCCTTGCGAAGACGGGCACGTGCGAGCGCGAGGTGGTCTTCGTCGGTCAGCTCAACAAAAACAAATATGACAGTGCCATTAGGTTGCCAGGACTGAAAAGCCTTCCAGCCGACTTGAACTGTCGTATTGCCTGTCGCATCAACCCATACGCCCGATACTCCCTCGATCGGCGCAGTCGGCAGGCCCTCCTCCGTATCCAGAATCTGGATAACCATCGCAAAGCCGGTGGGATAGGCACTGCCAACGTAGACATAACGATTCATTTTCATCTCCTTATAAAGTTCAGGCACTGCATTGTTCTGTGCAAACCTGACGATCCATGGCGCGATGGGTGCGCCAGGCGGGCATTCCAAAAAGCCCGGCAAATGGCCGGGCTTTTCAGTACTGATCTCTGGCGACCTACGGCAACTCTGGCCAAACGATGGTCACCGGAAAGTCCGGCTGCTTATTGACCTGAGTGAAGGCCACGCAGTACTCCTTGAACGCGCTCAGGTACAGTTGCTCCGCAGTAGTAGCAATGCCCAGATCAACTTTGTATTGCAGCCCGGCGGAGGCAACACGGGTGATTACGTTGTCGAACCGACGCGTTTTTTCATTGCGCAGTTGTTCACTCAACGCCGATTGGCCCCAAGGAAACTCGGGGGCGAAAGACCAGACACCGTCGGTGTTGATCGCGTTGTGGCCGTAGTCAACCTGGCCAGCTATAGCGGTAACGTCGACCCACACCTGATCGCCGGGAAACTCTTCGGTGATCGGATTGACCGTTTCGAAAATGTTGTCGACCTTGCCATTCACTACGCGTGCATATTTTTTCAAACTCATTGCTGACATCCTTATTTGATCGCCTGTATCGCGGCTTGGGTTTATCTGTCTGCATCGGGCAGGCATTCCAAAAAGCCCGGCAACTCGCCGGGCTTTTCAGTAATGCGCTCCTTCGCCTTCCTTCAATCCTGTGTACGAGAAGGAGCTGACTTTTCGGCGCTACTGGCGCGGTACGAGTCCATTCAAATTGTTTTTCCGACCGCGGTCCCTGCCCGCCGGATAACTGCTTCTGGTGCTTTACGCTGCACACCCGGGTCAGTTGCCAACCCTCTGAACCGTTGAGGCCGGTTCATCGCTGCCTGTTCTTGTGGAACTAAAGAGCTGTTGTTGCCAGCCGCTTTGTCGAGCGGCTTGGTGGCAAGAATATGCATGGATGCATATACAGTCAATGCGTAAATGCATTTATTTATGCACAAGAAATGCGCGAATGCATGAAAGCCCCGCGATTCAAGGGTTAGCCGGTTTTCTACAGGCGAAAAAAAACCCGCCGAGGCGGGTTTTGTCAGCGAGGAATCCGGTTACCGGGCGTACATGCCCCACCAGAAGACGTGACCGAGGATGACGATCTGCTCTTCCTGCATGTCCTGAAAGCTGTAGTCCTCATCCGGGTGTTCATCGCGGTTGAAGCTGCGCAGACGGATACCGGTAGGCAGGCGATAGAGCTGCTTCACCCGAAGTTGACCGTTGTGGTTGATCGCATAAAGGTCGCCATCAATGATGTCGCCGATCCCGCATTTGCCGGCATTGACCCCGACCGTGGCGCCGTCGCGCAGCACCGGCAACATGCTGTTGCCCCGCACTGTCACGCATTTGGCCTGATCGAACTGCACACCGTTATGGCGCAGGCTGCGCTTGCCGAAGCGCAGGCTGGAGCGTTCGCTCTCTTCGATGACGAATCTTCCTGATCCAGCAGCCAATTCAACCTCGCGAAGAAAGGGCACCGACACCTCGTCGTCATCGACTGGCGTGTCGTCGTCCCACAGGCTTATGTCCTTGAGTTCGGAATGTAACTCGTCGCGTCCGCCGTTGGCGGCGGGCGCAACATCCGCGCGCCCGCGCAACTGATCGGTGCTCACGGCAAAGTACTCGGCGATCTTCGAGATGTGTTTATCCGAAGGATCGACGATCTTCCCGCTGAGAATCCGCGAGAGCGTGGATTGAGGCACGCCGGTGCGACGGTGGAGCTCCGTGGGGGAGATCCCGTGCTGGTCGAGCAGTGCTCTTAAGACGGTAGATACGTTGCGTTTTTGCATAACGCGCATAGTGCTTGAAGTTTTTCGCGAAGACAAATGCTGATTTGCATAAATCGTGCATGCTCGAGCTTTTGCGCCACATAGCTGTCACCCGGCCGCGATGCCTGCGTCCGACAGACCGCCCATGGTAACCTTGCGCCCATCGCGGAAAAGCCCGGCCACTGCCGCGCTTTTGCCCCACACCTTTGAACGAGTTGCCTGACAATCCGATGAATAAAGCCGTCTCCGACCTGTCCTCCCACACTCCGATGATGCAGCAGTACTGGCGCCTGAAGAATCAGCACCCGGACCAGCTGATGTTCTACCGCATGGGCGACTTCTACGAGATCTTCTACGAAGACGCGAAGAAGGCGGCCAAGTTGCTGGACATCACCCTGACCGCGCGCGGGCAGTCGGCGGGTCAGGCGATTCCGATGTGCGGGATTCCGTATCACGCGGCGGAAGGTTATCTGGCGAAGCTGGTCAAGCTCGGCGAGTCGGTGGTGATCTGCGAGCAGGTCGGTGATCCGGCCACCAGCAAGGGGCCGGTGGAACGCCAAGTGGTGCGGATCATCACCCCCGGTACGGTCAGCGACGAGGCGTTGCTGGATGAGCGTCGCGATAACCTGATCGCGGCGGTGCTGGGCGATGAGCGCCTGTTCGGCCTGGCTGTGCTGGACATCACCAGCGGCAACTTCACCGTACTGGAGATCAAGGGCTGGGAAAACCTGCTGGCAGAGCTGGAGCGGGTCAATCCGGTTGAGCTGTTGATCCCGGATGACTGGCCAAAGGATTTGCCGGCCGAAAAACGCCGTGGGGTACGTCGCCGTGCACCGTGGGATTTCGAGCGCGACTCGGCGCTGAAAAGTCTCTGTCAGCAATTCTCCACCCAAGACCTCAAAGGCTTCGGCTGCGAAACCCTGACCCTGGCCATCGGCGCCGCCGGTTGCCTGCTGGCGTATGCCAAGGAAACCCAGCGCACCGCCCTGCCCCATCTGCGCAGCCTGCGTCATGAACGGCTGGACGACACCGTGGTGCTGGACGGCGCCAGCCGCCGCAACCTGGAACTCGACACCAACCTGGCGGGTGGCCGCGACAACACCCTGCAATCGGTGGTCGACCGTTGCCAGACCGCCATGGGCAGCCGTTTGCTGACTCGCTGGCTCAACCGTCCGCTGCGCGACCTGACCGTGTTGCTTGCTCGTCAGACCTCGATCACTTGCCTGCTCGACCGCTATCGCTTTGAAAACCTGCAGCCGCAGCTCAAGGAAATCGGCGACATCGAGCGGATTCTGGCGCGGATCGGCCTGCGCAATGCCCGCCCTCGCGACCTCGCCCGCCTGCGTGATGCACTCGGCGCGTTGCCTCAACTGCAAGTGGCAATGGCTGACCTGGAAGCGCCGCACCTGCAACGCCTGGCGGCCACCACCAGCACTTACCCGGAACTGGCGGCGCTGCTGGAAAAAGCCATCATCGACAACCCGCCGGCGGTGATCCGCGACGGCGGCGTGCTGAAAACCGGTTACGACAGCGAACTCGACGAGCTGCAATCGCTGAGCGAGAACGCCGGTCAGTTCCTGATCGATCTGGAAGCCCGGGAAAAGGCCCGCACAGGCCTCGCCAACCTGAAAGTCGGCTACAACCGTATCCACGGTTACTTCATCGAGTTGCCGAGCAAACAGGCTGAATCGGCGCCGGCAGATTACATCCGCCGCCAGACCCTCAAAGGTGCCGAGCGCTTTATCACCCCGGAGCTGAAAGAGTTTGAAGACAAGGCACTGTCGGCCAAAAGCCGTGCCCTGGCCCGCGAGAAGATGCTCTACGAGGCGTTGCTGGAAGACCTGATCAGCCAGTTGCCGCCGTTGCAGGACACCGCTGGCGCGCTGGCCGAACTGGACGTACTGAGCAACCTCGCCGAACGTGCGCTGAATCTCGACCTGAATTGCCCGACGTTCGTCAGCGAGCCGTGCATGCGCATCTCCCAGGGCCGTCATCCGGTGGTCGAGCAAGTGCTGACCACGCCGTTCGTGGCCAACGATCTGAGCCTGGACGACAACACTCGCATGCTGGTGATCACCGGCCCGAACATGGGCGGTAAATCCACCTATATGCGCCAGACTGCACTGATTGTGCTGCTGGCGCACATCGGCAGCTTCGTGCCGGCGGCCAGTTGCGAACTGTCGCTGGTGGACCGGATTTTCACCCGGATCGGTTCCAGCGACGACCTCGCCGGCGGGCGTTCGACCTTCATGGTGGAAATGAGCGAAACCGCGAACATCCTGCACAATGCCACCGAGCGCAGCCTGGTGCTGATGGACGAAGTCGGTCGCGGCACCAGCACCTTTGACGGTCTGTCCCTGGCGTGGGCGGCGGCGGAGCGTCTGGCGCAATTGCGGGCCTATACTCTGTTTGCGACGCACTATTTCGAACTGACCGTACTGCCGGAAGCCGAACCGCTGGTGGCCAACGTGCACCTCAACGCCACCGAGCACAACGAACGCATCGTGTTCCTGCACCACGTGTTGCCGGGGCCGGCAAGCCAGAGTTATGGCCTTGCGGTTGCGCAGCTGGCCGGTGTGCCAAGCGAAGTGATTGTGCGTGCTCGTGAGCACCTGAGCCGCCTGGAAGATACCGCGCTGCCGCATGAGGCGCCAAAACCGGCCGCCAAGGGCAAACCGGCGACACCGCAGCAGAGCGACATGTTTGCCAGCCTCCCGCATCCGGTGCTGGATGAATTGGCCAAACTGGATCTGGATGACGTCACACCGCGTCGTGCACTCGAAATGCTCTATGCACTAAAGAACCGGATCTAAGCACCGACGAACCGGATATAACGCAAACGGCTTCAAGCTGTTAGAATCTCGCGCGGTTTGGGATGCTGCTGGCTAATAGCCTGGCTGGCAGACATCGCTCCCGAACCTGGCGACCCCAACCGTGAAGGGGCAACGCTGCCGCCGCCTGAGGAGAAAATTAGAAATGACCTTCGTCGTCACCGACAACTGCATCAAGTGCAAGTACACCGACTGCGTAGAAGTCTGTCCGGTGGACTGCTTTTACGAAGGCCCGAACTTCCTGGTGATTCACCCGGACGAGTGCATCGACTGCGCCCTGTGCGAACCGGAATGCCCGGCCGTGGCCATTTTCTCCGAGGACGAAGTTCCGGAAGAAATGCAGGAATTCATTCAGCTGAACGTCGAGCTGGCCGAAATCTGGCCGAACATCACCGAGAAGAAAGAATCGCTGCCGGATGCCGAAGAGTGGGATGGCGTCAAAGGCAAGATCAAAGACCTCGAACGCTGATCTGTCCCGCGTTCGAATGAAAAGGCCCCTCGCGGGCCTTTTTGTTTTTGCGGGTTTGGCTTTTCTTCAGGCAAAAAAAGGGGCGGTTTGACCCGCCCACATTTTTTCCCTATTCCCTGTGTTCCTTTTCATCGTCCTGATGAATCGCGTCCTGCGATGTCCATTCCCCTCTTCCTTGAAGGGCGTGTCTATCCGTCGACACAACCCAGATACTAAAGAGTTCCCCGATACGGGCAACCGGTCGGATCCAGTAAAACCTCGTGTCATAAGCATTTAATAATTAAAAATATCCATATAAATCAAAATCTTATAAATGACTCAACAGACCAATGGATGTCTTCCGCAGTGTAAAAATAACGAACACTTACGAAAGAGTAAGCCAGGGCTTACACCGCGAGACTACAAAACCAGGAAATGACGACCGGTCGTCAGATCCCAGGCCGTACTCCAGAGCCGGGCAACAAAAAGCCCCGAACGGGTCGGGGCTTTTTATTGGTTGGCATGCAGAACGCTTACTGGAACAGCGACTCGCTCGACAGACCGTTTTTCTCGAGGATTTCCCGAAGGCGCTTGAGGCCCTCCACCTGGATCTGTCTCACCCGTTCCCGGGTCAGGCCGATCTCCAGACCTACATCTTCCAGCGTGCTGCTCTCGTGACCGCGCAGGCCGAAGCGACGTACTACCACTTCGCGTTGCTTGTCAGTCAGCTCCGAGAGCCACTGATCGATGCTCTGCGACAGGTCGTCATCCTGCAGCAGTTCGCACGGATCGGTCGGACGGTCATCCGTCAGAGTGTCCAGCAGGGTTTTATCCGAATCCGGACCCAGCGAGACGTCGACCGAAGAAACCCGCTCGTTCAGGCCCAGCATGCGCTTGACCTCGCCCACCGGTTTTTCCAGCAGGTTGGCGATTTCTTCGGGTGAAGGTTCGTGGTCGAGCTTTTGCGTCAGCTCCCGTGCAGCCCGCAGGTACACGTTGAGTTCCTTGACCACATGAATCGGCAACCGGATGGTCCGGGTCTGGTTCATGATCGCGCGTTCGATGGTCTGACGGATCCACCAGGTCGCGTAGGTCGAGAAGCGGAAGCCGCGCTCGGGATCGAACTTTTCCACCGCGCGGATCAGTCCGAGGTTGCCCTCTTCGATCAGATCCAGCAGCGACAGCCCCCGATTGACGTAACGCCGGGCGATTTTGACCACCAGCCGCAGGTTACTTTCGATCATGCGCTTGCGCCCGGCAGGATCGCCACTTTGCGACAAGCGCGCAAAATGAACTTCTTCTTCCGGGGAGAGCAGAGGGGAAAAGCCGATTTCGTTGAGGTACAGCTGCGTGGCATCGAGTGCCCGAGTGTAATCGATGTACTTATGTTGTTTAAGTGAAGCGGAGTGTTTGGATTTGGCACGAACGGAAGGTGGAGCAGCCCCTTCATCATTCGACATCGAATCCGAATCGATGCCGGTCTCCATCAGGAGAACCTCATCGTCGATGTCAAACTCCGGCACTTCTTTACTGAGAGCCATTGTTATAGTCCTTTGGTGAGTTCGACCCCAAGCTCAAGCGACGCCTTTATCCTTGGCAACGCTGGAGCCTGTCCCCTCTACGTGACGGAACAGGCTGGTCTGCAAATCAACGTCTTGGCAGGAACTGCAGCGGATCTACAGGTTTACCTTGTCGGCGAATCTCAAAATGCAGTTTCACCCGGTCTGTACCCGTTGACCCCATTTCGGCAATTGTCTGTCCGACCTTGACCTGCTGCCCCTCCCGTACCAACAGCCGACGGTTGTGTCCGTAAGCACTGACGTAGGTTTCGCTGTGTTTGATGATGACCAATTCGCCGTAGCCCCTTAAGCCACTCCCGGCGTATACCACCGTCCCATCAGACGCAGCTAAAACAGGCTGTCCCAAATCTCCGGCGATATCAATTCCTTTATTCAAACTACCGTTTGAAGAGAATTTTCCAATGAGAATGCCATTAGATGGCCATCCCCAGCCGGTCGGGGCCGGGCCCGCTGGAGGCAGTGGAGCGGGTGTTGGCTTGTTGGCGACGGACGGTACAACCGTCGTCGAAGCCGCACCGGAACCCGTGGTTGTGGTGGTGGTCGTGCCATTTGCCTGGCGCCGGATAACCGTGGTTTTGCTGGACGAAGACGCTGAGGAACCGGAGTTGCTGACGACCGCAGTCGACGTTGAACCGGTACGTCCGTCGAAGCGAATCGTCTGACCCGGATGTATCGTGTATGGCGTAGGAATATTGTTCCGGGCGGCGAGGGCTTTGTAGTCCCAGCCGTAGCGAAAAGCGATGGAAAACAGGGTATCGCCCGGACGGACTACATACTGCCCGGTCGTCACGACCGGACGCTGGGCCACCGTATTGTTGCGATCGACGACCCGAACGTTGCTCGATTTTGTGCTGGAGCAACCGACCAGCAAGGTGCTCAAGACAAGGCCAGTCACCAGGCGCTGAAAGCTCGTGTTACCCATACGCTGCGCAATGACTGTGAGACTCACCCGCCGCTCCCTTTGTGGTGGCTGAAAAATGTGGAATACCGATTCCGGCATGAAACTTCGCAAGTATAACGGGCGCAACCGGCTTTACCTTTATAGAAGCGCTATCGCTCGGCGCACACGTTTGCTTGTAGACGATCCGTCCTGTTTAAACACTCGCTGCCGCTGTAAGACAGGCACGCGCGAAAGGAATTCAGCGGCTTCGAACAAATGCTCAGGCCAGCGGGCCATTAAGCAATGGCACGAAACGCACCGCCCCCAGAACGTGTCGGGAGAAGCCGTTTTCTTCACGCACGATCAGCATCAATTGCTGCACTTCGCCCGAACCGACCGGGATCACCATCCGCCCGCCCGGTGCCAGTTGATCAAGCAAAGCCTGAGGCACATCGGTGGCCACGGCGGTAACGATAATGCCGTTGTACGGCGCCAGCGCCGGCCAGCCTTCCCAGCCATCGCCCCAGCGAAACACCACATTGCGCAGGTTGAGCTCGACCAGGCGTTCCTTGGCCCGATCCTGCAGCACCTTGATGCGCTCCACCGAGAACACCCGCTCGACCAGTTGCGATAGCACCGCTGTCTGGTAACCGGAACCAGTGCCGATCTCCAGCACTTTATCCAGCGGCCCGGCCTCCAGCAGCAGCTCGCTCATGCGCGCCACCATATAAGGCTGGGAAATGGTCTGGTTGTTGCCGATCGGCAGCGCGGTGTCCTCATAGGCCCGGTGCGCCAGCGCTTCATCGACGAACAGGTGCCGCGGGGTGCGACGGATCACTTCCAGCACGCTGGCGTTGGAAACGCCCTCTTCATACAGACGCTGGATCAGGCGCTCACGGGTTCGCTGGGACGTCATCCCGATGCCGCTGCGCAGCCTGTCGTCTTGTTCACGAGCCATTAATTGAGCCCCTCCAGCCAGCCGTCGAGACTTCTGAAGGCATCATTGAAGGTGCGATCGAGCTGCAACGGAGTGATGGATACGTAACCCTGCATCACCGCGTGGAAATCGGTGCCCGGCCCGCCGTCTTCCGCATCACCTGCAGCAGCGATCCAGTAACCGGCCTTGCCGCGCGGATCCACGACCTTCATCGGTGCCGCCGCACGGGCGCGATGGCCGAGACGGGTCAATTGAATGCCGCGAATGTGATCGATCGGCAGATTGGGAATGTTCACGTTCAGCACCGTGCGCGGTGGCAGGTCGAGCCCGGAATGGGCTTCGACCAGTTTGCGCGCAAAGTAGGCGGCCGTAGGCAAGTTGTCGACCTGCCGCGAAGCCAGCGAGAAGGCAAACGACGGGCGCTCAAGAAAGCGGCCCTCGAGGGCGGCTGCCACCGTCCCGGAATACAGCACGTCATCACCCAGGTTGGCGCCCAGGTTGATCCCCGACACCACCATGTCCGGCTCGCGTTCAAGCAAACCGTTGAGGCCCAGATGAACGCAGTCGGTCGGCGTGCCATTGAGGCTGATAAAGCCGTTGGCCAGGTATTGCGGGTGCAATGGACGGTCGAGTGTCAGCGAACTGCTGGCACCACTCTTGTCCTGTTCCGGGGCGATAACCACGCACTCGGTGTAATCCGCCAGCGCAGCATAAAGCGCGGCAAGACCGGGCGCAGTCACCCCATCGTCGTTAGAAATCAGAATACGCATGGGCTGTCCGTCTGCCCCACCGGCACCAGATCAACGAGTTCGCGCACCAATACGGTGGCGAAGCATCCGGCCGGGAGGACGAATTCCAGTTGCAGAATGTCAGGCTCGGGATAATGCCACGTCAACCCGCCAATGGGCAGCCGCAGGATGCGACGTTCGTGGCTCATACCGGCATTAATCAACCAATCGCGCAGATCCGCCTCGCGTGCGGCAATCCCCTGCTCCAGATCATGGACAACCCCGGCCGCCGGCGAGTCACCTTCGCCCCACTGCGGACCGGTCGGGTGCAGGTCGAGAATCGCCAGACGCGGATCACTGCATTCGGCTTCCCCGGCCGGGAAAAAGCTGCGGCTATCGGTGAACGCCAGCAGATCGCCGACCTGGGCACGCTGCCAGGTGCCATCGGCGACCCGTGCTGCGAGCACCTGATTGAACAGAAAACTGCGCGCGGTCGACAGCAGTCGCGAACGCACATTGCGCTGCTCCGGCAGCGCCTTGCGCGCAGCCCACGAACGGGCATCGACCACGTTGCCACCGTCATGGCCAAAACGCTGGGCGCCGAAGTAATTCGGAATACCTTGTTTGGCGATCAGTTGCAGGCGCTCATCGATGGCAGCCTTGTCGCCTTTGAACTGGGTCAGGCGCAACGTGAAACCGTTGGCCGAATGCGCGCCACGTTGCAGCTTGCGCTTGTGGCGGGTGGTCTTGAGGATTTTCAGCGTGTCGTTTTCCGCCGCCGACAGATCCGGATCGGCCTTGCCCGGCAATTGCACGCTGAACCACTGGCGGGTCAGCGCCTGACGGTCTTTCAGACCGGCATAACTAACTGTGCGCAGCGGCACGCCGGCAGCCTTGGCTATACGGCGCGCTGCCTCTTCGGTGTTCAGGCCGCGTTTTTCCACCCAGATCCACAAATGCTCTCCGTCTCCGCTGAACGGAATGTCGAGCACTTCATCGACCTGAAAATCTTCGGCGATAGCTTTCAGTACCGCGGTGCCGAGGGCGTCACCATAGGCCCGCGGGCCGAGCAGTTGCAGTTCGTTCATGCGCGCAGCAACAAGGCAACGGAATGCACGGCGATGCCTTCTTCGCGACCGACGAAGCCGAGCTTCTCGGTGGTGGTGGCTTTCACGTTCACTTGATCCAGCTCTACTTGCAGATCCGCGGCAATCAGCGCGCGCATCGATTCGATATGGGGGGCCATTTTCGGGGACTGGGCAACGATGGTGTTGTCGACATTGCCGACCTTCCAGCCCTTGGCGTGGATCAGACTGACCACATGACGCAGCAGCACACGGCTGTCAGCGCCCTTGAATTGCGGGTCGGTGTCCGGGAAATGCTTGCCGATATCACCCAGCGCAGCCGCGCCGAGCAAGGCATCGCTCAAGGCGTGCAGCAGGACGTCACCGTCGGAGTGAGCGAGCAGCCCGAAGCCGTGTGCGATTCGCACGCCGCCCAGAGTAATGAAATCGCCTTCAGCGAAACGGTGCACATCATAGCCGTGGCCAATACGCATAAAAAAACGCCCCGAATTTTGTCAGGGCGTGATTCTACCTGCATTAACCCGGGGGGTGTTCTCAATTAGTTTCCCCTCCGCGTTGTCGCCTTAAAGCGTGCCAGGCAAGGCGCAGGCCGCTGGGAATGGTTGTTCCCTTCCCAAGGCATGCAACGCAGCATGGCACGCTTTAAGGCACAACCCGAAGGGCCGGGCCTGCTGTTTTGCAGGGCTGCGTTGCTCGAAGCTTATTTGGAACAACCAAACCACGCTTCTCGCGCCTTGCCCTGCAAAACAGCAGACCCGGCGCGGAGTGGAAACTAACTGAGAACACCCCCCAGAGCGCGTGCGTGATGCTGCAAGTGGTCGTCAATGAAGCTCGCGATGAAGAAATAGCTGTGGTCGTAGCCCGGTTGCAGACGCAACGTCAACGGATGACCCGCTTGTTTTGCCGCTTGTTGCAGGGCTTCGGGTTTTAGTTGGGTGGCGAGGAAGTCGTCGCGATCACCCTGATCGACCAGCAGTGGCAGTTTCTCGTCCGCTTCGGCGATCAGTGCACAGGCATCCCACTCGCGCCACTTCGAACGGTCTTCGCCCAGATAGCGGGAGAACGCTTTCTGGCCCCACGGACAATCCATTGGATTGTTGATCGGCGAAAACGCCGACACCGACTGATAACGCCCCGGATTGCGCAACGCACAGACCAGCGCACCGTGACCGCCCATCGAGTGGCCGCTGATACTGCGTTTGTCCGACGCCGGGAAATGCGCTTCAACCAGTGAAGGCAATTCCTGCACAACGTAGTCATGCATCCGATAGTGCCGCGACCAGGGTTCCTGCGTGGCATTCAGATAAAACCCGGCACCGAGACCGAAATCCCAGGCCCCGTCGGGATCACCCGGTACATCCGGGCCGCGCGGACTGGTGTCAGGTGCAACGATGATCAGCCCCAGTTCAGCCGCCATGCGCATGGCACCGGCCTTCTGCATGAAGTTCTCGTCCGTGCAGGTCAGGCCCGACAGCCAGTACAGCACCGGCAGCTTGCCGCCCTGCTCTGCCTGCGGCGGCAGGTACACGGCGAACACCATGTCGCAGCCCAGCACTTCGGAGCGATGGCGATAGCGCTTGTGCCAACCGCCGAAACTTTTCTGACAGGAGATGTTTTCCAGACTCATGTAGGACTCCTACGCAACCACGGCCGCGCGGTGGCGGCCATGGCATCGGGATTGATCAGAAATGAATGACGGTACGGATGCTCTTGCCTTCATGCATCAGATCGAAGGCCTTGTTGATGTCTTCCAGGCCCATGGTGTGGGTGATAAAGGTATCCAGCGGGATTTCGCCGCTTTGCGCCATGTCGACATAGCTTGGCAGCTCGGTACGACCACGCACGCCACCGAACGCCGAACCGCGCCAGACGCGACCGGTCACCAGTTGGAACGGACGGGTGGCGATCTCCTGGCCGGCGCCGGCAACACCGATGATCACCGACTCACCCCAGCCCTTGTGGCAGCACTCGAGGGCTGCGCGCATCAGCTGCACGTTGCCGATGCATTCGAAGGAGAAGTCGACGCCGCCATCGGTCATGTCGACGATCACTTCCTGGATCGGACGATCGAAATCTTTCGGGTTCACGCAGTCGGTGGCACCCAGTTGCTTGGCGATTTCGAACTTGGCCGGGTTGATGTCAATGGCGATGATGCGCGAGGCCTTGGCCTTTACCGCACCAATCACCGCCGACAGGCCAATGCCGCCGAGGCCGAAAATGGCCACGGTGTCACCCGGTTTGACCTTGGCGGTGTTGATCACCGCGCCGATACCGGTAGTCACGCCGCAACCGAGCAGGCAGACCTTTTCCAGCGGCGCGTCCTTGGAGATCTTGGCCACGGAGATTTCCGGCAGCACGGTGTACTCGGAGAATGTCGAGGTCCCCATGTAGTGGAAAATCGTTTGGCCCTTGTAGGAAAAACGCGAAGTGCCGTCCGGCATCAGGCCCTTGCCCTGGGTGGCGCGGATCGCCTGACACAGGTTGGTCTTGCCCGACTTACAGAATTTGCACTGACCGCATTCCGGGGTGTACAGCGGAATGACGTGGTCGCCGACGGCCACGGAGGTCACGCCTTCGCCGATTGCTTCAACGATTGCACCACCTTCGTGGCCGAGGATCGACGGGAAAATACCTTCCGGGTCTGCACCGGACAGTGTGTAGGCGTCAGTGTGGCACACCCCGGAAGCCACCACGCGCAGCAACACTTCACCGGCCTTGGGCATGGCGACATCGACTTCTACGATTTCCAGCGGCTTCTTGGCCTCGAAGGCAACGGCGGCGCGCGACTTGATCATGCTGACTCTCCAGTGAATCCATTGAATAAAAAACCAGACGGTGAGTGTAGCCCAGCGCTGTTTGATGAATAATCCGGACAAAAGCAAAACATTATTGCCATATAGGGATAATCCCCATGTCCGAAAACCGCTGGGAAGGTATCGACGAGTTCGTCGCTGTTGCCGAATGCAGCCAGTTCACCGCGGCTGCCGAACGCCTCGGCGTTTCTTCCTCGCACATCAGTCGACAAATCGTACGACTGGAAGAGCGTTTGCAGACGCGACTGCTGTATCGCAGTACCCGACGCGTCACGCTGACCGAGGCCGGCCAGACCTTTCTGCAACATTGCCAGCGCCTGCAGGACGGTCGCGAAGAAGCGTTGCGTGCGGTCGGCGACCTGACCAGCGAACCCAAAGGCATGCTGCGCATGACCTGCGCCGTGGCCTATGGCGAGCGCTTCATCGTGCCGCTGGTGACGCGGTTCATGGGGCACTACCCGCAACTGCGCATCGACATTGAACTGACCAACCGCCAACTCGATCTGGTGCATGAAGGCCTGGACCTGGCGATCCGTCTTGGTCGGCTTCAGGATTCACGGCTCGTAGCGACTCGCCTGGCACCGCGGCGCATGTATCTGTGTGCGTCGCCGTCCTACCTGGAACGATACGGGCGCCCACACAGCTTGTCGGAACTGGGTCGGCACAATTGCCTGATCGGCAGCTCGGACATCTGGCAGCTTGAACAAAACGGGCGGGAATTTTCCCAGCGAGTACAAGGAAACTGGCGCTGCAACAGTGGGCAAGCGGTGCTGGATGCCGCACTGCAAGGCGTCGGGCTGTGTCAGTTGCCGGACTATTACGTGCTGGAGCACCTGCACAGCGGTGCGTTGATTTCTTTGCTGGAGGCGCATCAACCGCCGAATACGGCGGTGTGGGCGCTGTATCCGCAGCAGCGGCACTTGTCGCCGAAGGTGCGCAAACTGGTGGATTTTCTCAAGGAAGGTTTGGCCGAACGGCCGGAGTACCGGATTTAACGACGATTGGCCCAGCGCTGGCGCAACCATTCGAGGTCTTCGGGGCGGGTGACTTTCAGGTTGTCCGCACGACCTTCGATCAGGCGCGGCGCCATGCCGGCCCACTCCATCGCCGAGGCTTCATCGGTGATCACAGCATCAGCCACCAGACTGTCCGCCAGTGCGCGGTGCAAGGCACCGAGGCGGAACATCTGCGGCGTGTAGGCCTGCCAGATCACGCTGCGATCCACGGTTTCCACCACACGACCGTGTTTGTCGACCCGCTTCAGGGTGTCCTTCGCCGGTACGGCCAACAGGCCACCGACCGGATCGTTCGCCAGTTCAGTAAGCAATTTGTCGAGATCATCACGGCTCAGGTTCGGTCGTGCCGCATCGTGCACCAGCACCCAATCGTCATCATCGGCACCTTGGGCATGCAGATGCAGCAAGGCGTTAAGCACCGAGCCGGAACGTTCGGCACCACCGTCAACCCGTTGTATTCGCGGATCGCTGGCGCTGGCCAGGTTCGGCCAATAAGGATCATCAACGGCAAGACTGACCACCAGGCCCTTGAGGCTCGGGTGATCGAGGAAACAGCCGAGGCTGTGTTCGAGAATTGTGCGCCCGCCCAGTTGCAGGTATTGCTTGGGACGGTCCGCGGCCATTCGGGCACCGACGCCCGCGGCAGGAATCACGGCCCAGAAGGCCGGCAGGGAATCGATCATTGGGCCAACTGGTAAAGGGTTTCGCCGTCCTTGACCATGCCCAGTTCGTGACGAGCCCGCTCTTCAACGGTCTCCATGCCCTTCTTCAACTCGCTGACTTCAGCGTCCATCACCCGGTTGCGCTCCAACAAGGCTTCGTTCTCGGCGTGTTGATCAGCAATCTGCTGATTCAGTTCGGCGACTTGCGCCAGACTGCCATTGCCCACCCACAGGCGGTACTGCAGACCGGCCAGCAGCAAGAGCAAAACGAGAAACAACCAGTAAGGACTGCGCATCGAATATCAGGTATCCAGTGAAAAAAGACAGCCACGCCAAAACTTTGAAGCATCTGATAGCACGAAGCCTGGAATATCCAGGCTTGTGCATATAAGGCATCAGATTAGTGGCAAATCCATCGCTGTCACGACTTTTCCGACACAATCCGGTGTCTTTTTACCATTTACAACTTAGCCGCGGAACTCGGAGCGACCGTTGTACTTGGCCTTGCCATTCAACTGCTCTTCGATACGCAGCAGTTGGTTGTACTTGGAAACACGGTCGGAACGGCACAGCGAACCGGTCTTGATCTGGCCAGCCGAAGTACCCACGGCCAGGTCGGCAATGGTCGAATCTTCGGTTTCGCCCGAACGGTGCGAGATCACGGCGGTGTAACCGGCTGCCTTGGCCATCTGGATGGCTTCCAGGGTTTCGGTCAGGGTGCCGATCTGGTTGAACTTGATCAGGATCGAGTTGGCGATCTTTTTATCGATGCCTTCTTTCAGGATCTTGGTGTTGGTCACGAACAGGTCGTCACCGACCAGTTGGGTCTTCTCGCCGATCTTGTCGGTGAGGATCTTCCAGCCAGCCCAGTCGGACTCGTCCAGACCGTCTTCGATCGAGATGATCGGGTAACGCTCGGTCAGACCTTTGAGGTAGTCGGCGAAACCTTCAGCGGTGAACACCTGGCCTTCGCCGGACAGGTTGTACTTGCCGTCTTCGAAGAATTCGCTGGCCGCGCAGTCCAGAGCCAGGGTCACGTCGGTGCCCAGCTTGTAACCGGCGTTGGCGACTGCTTCGGAGATCACTTTCAGTGCGTCTTCGTTGGAAGCCAGGTTCGGCGCGAAACCGCCTTCGTCACCGACGGCAGTGCTCAGGCCACGGGCCTTCAGCACGGCTTTGAGGTGATGGAAAATCTCGGTGCCCATGCGCAGACCTTCCGAGAAGGACTTGGCGCCAACCGGCTGAACCATGAATTCCTGGATGTCGACGTTGTTGTCGGCGTGTTCGCCACCGTTGATGATGTTCATCATCGGAACCGGCATCGAGTACACACCCGGGGTGCCGTTCAGGTTGGCGATGTGTGCGTACAGCGGCAGGTCCTGATCCTGTGCAGCCGCCTTGGCCGCAGCCAGGGATACGGCGAGGATGGCGTTGGCGCCCAGGGTCGCTTTGTTTTCGGTACCGTCGAGCTTGATCATCGCGTGATCCAGCGCTTTCTGGTCGCTTGGGTCGGTGCCCAGCAGCAGATCGCGAATCGGACCATTGATGTTGGCTACCGCCTTGAGCACGCCCTTGCCCAGGTAACGGCTCTTGTCGCCATCACGCAGCTCGAGCGCTTCACGCGAGCCAGTGGATGCACCGGACGGCGCGCAGGCGCTGCCGATGATGCCGTTGTCGAGAAGCACGTCCGCTTCCACGGTGGGATTGCCACGGGAGTCGAGAACTTCACGACCTTTGATGTCGACGATTTTTGCCATTGTTGTAAACACTCCAAAGTTGACGAAAACGACGCAGCTAGAGGAAATCTTTTTACCGTCGGCAAGTGGTGTGCAGCGGGCAGCTTGCAGACGACAACGCTCATACCCGAGGGCATGAGCGACAAATCGTGCGGTACTTTACCGGAGAATTGAGGTTTACGCGGTTTCTACCGTCGGAAAACTCTTCACCAGTTCGTCCAGGGCTTTGAGCTGGGCCAGGAATGGCTCCAGTTTGTCCAGACGCAAGGCGCAAGGGCCGTCGCATTTGGCGTTGTCCGGATCCGGGTGCGCTTCGAGGAACAGGCCCGCCAGCGACTGGCTCATGCCAGCCTTGGCCAGGTCGGTGACCTGGGCGCGGCGACCGCCGGCAGAGTCGGAACGACCGCCAGGCATTTGCAGCGAATGGGTCACGTCGAAGAATACCGGGTACTCGAACTGCTTCATGATGCCGAAGCCGAGCATGTCGACCACGAGGTTGTTGTAGCCGAAGCTCGAACCGCGCTCGCAGAGGATCAACTGATCGTTACCCGCTTCCACGCACTTGTTCAGGATGTGTTTCATTTCCTGAGGCGCGAGGAACTGGGCTTTCTTGATGTTGATGACGGCATTGGTCTTGGCCATCGCGACGACCAGATCGGTCTGGCGCGACAGGAAGGCCGGCAGCTGGATGATGTCGCAGACCTCGGCGACGACCGCGGCCTGGTCAGGCTCGTGGACGTCGGTGATGATCGGTACGCCGAAGGCTTGTTTGATGTCCTGGAAGATGCGCATGCCTTCTTCCAGGCCAGGACCGCGATAGGAGGTCACAGAAGAACGGTTGGCCTTGTCGAAGCTGGCCTTGAAAACGTAAGGGATACCGAGTTTTTCGGTGACCTTCACGTACTCTTCGCAAACCTGCATGGCCATGTCACGACTTTCCAGCACGTTCATGCCGCCGAACAGCACCATGGGTTTGTCGTTGGCAATCTCGATGTCGCCGACGCGGATGATCTTCTGTGCCATCGGGGTTACGCCTTCTTCTGGTGTTGAGCCAATGCCGCTTTGACGAAGCCGCTGAACAGCGGATGGCCATCGCGTGGCGTCGAGGTGAACTCTGGGTGGAACTGGCAAGCGACGAACCATGGATGATCCGGCGCTTCGACCACTTCAACCAGCGCAGCATCGGAAGAGCGACCGGAAATTTTCAGGCCGGCTTCGATGATTTGCGGGAGCAGGTTGTTGTTCACTTCGTAACGGTGACGGTGACGCTCGACAATCACATCCTTGCCGTAGCAGTCGTGCACCTTGGAGCCGGCTTCGAGCAGGCATTCCTGAGCGCCGAGACGCATGGTGCCACCCAGATCGGACGCTTCGGTACGCACTTCAACGGCACCGGTAGCGTCTTCCCACTCGGTGATCAGACCGACAACCGGATGGCCGCTGGCACGATCGAACTCGGTGGAGTTGGCGTCTTTCCAGCCCAGCACGTTACGGGCGAACTCGATGACCGCCACTTGCATGCCCAGGCAGATACCCAGGTACGGAACCTTGTTTTCGCGAGCGTATTGAACGGCGGTGATCTTGCCTTCCACGCCACGCAGACCGAAGCCGCCCGGTACGAGGATCGCGTCGACGCCTTCCAGTAGCGCGGTGCCCTGATTCTCGATGTCTTCGGAATCGATGTAGCGCAGGTTGACCTTGGTGCGGTTGGTGATGCCGGCGTGACTCATCGCTTCGATCAGCGACTTGTAGGCGTCCAGCAGTTCCATGTACTTGCCGACCATCGCGATGGTGACTTCGTGCTCTGGATTCAGTTTGGCATCGACGACCTTTTCCCACTCGGAGAGGTCGGCGCCATTGCATTGCAGGCCGAAACGCTCGACGACGAAATCGTCCAGACCCTGGGCGTGCAGTACGGCCGGGATCTTGTAGATGGTGTCGACGTCTTCCAGGGAGATCACCGCACGTTCTTCAACGTTGGTGAACAGCGCGATCTTGCGACGCGACGACACATCCACCGGATGGTCGGAGCGGCAGATCAGCACGTCTGGCTGCAGGCCGATCGAACGCAGTTCCTTCACGGAGTGCTGGGTCGGCTTGGTCTTGGTCTCGCCAGCGGTGGCGATGTACGGAACCAGGGTCAGGTGCATCAGCATCGCGCGCTTGGAGCCGACTTCCACACGCAGCTGGCGGATGGCTTCGAGGAACGGTTGCGATTCGATGTCACCAACGGTACCGCCGATTTCCACCAGCGCCACGTCGGCATCGCCAGCGCCCTTGATGATGCGACGCTTGATTTCGTCGGTGATGTGCGGAATCACCTGGATGGTTGCACCCAGGTAGTCACCACGGCGCTCTTTGCGCAGCACGTGCTCGTAGACACGGCCGGTGGTGAAGTTGTTGTTCTGGGTCATGGTCGTGCGGATGAACCGCTCGTAGTGGCCCAGGTCCAGGTCGGTCTCGGCGCCGTCGTGGGTGACGAACACTTCACCGTGCTGGAACGGGCTCATGGTGCCCGGGTCGACGTTGATGTACGGATCCAGCTTCAGCATGGTGACCTTAAGCCCCCGCGCCTCCAGGATGGCCGCCAATGAAGCCGATGCAATGCCTTTCCCCAAAGAAGAAACAACACCGCCCGTGACGAATATGTAGCGCGTCATGAAAAACCCTAGAAGTCTGCGTTAAAGCGGTCCGAGCCGCCGGGGAAAGCGAAGGAAGGCCGAAGCCCCCGATCACCTGCATTAATCACAGTGCACCTTTCAAAAAAACCGCCGCGTTGGGACAGACCGGAAGTGAAAACACCGGTACGTTGCTCGCTACACATTTTTTGGAATCGCCCAGCAAAGACTGCTTGGTAATCGGCAACTCCTGCAATTCAGGCGAATCCACAGAAGTTGTATCAAGAAGGGAGCGTAGTCTACCGGAATGCCCCCTTCATCTCAAACCTTGATCTTCGTCCAAAGGCTGCCAATGCAATCGCCAGCCTTCCAGCGCATGGCCGTCGAGCCCCGGCAGGTTCGCCACGGCGAGCAATTCTTCACCGCGAAACAGCAGCGGCAATCTGCCACGCACAAAGCCCGGCACCGCGCGCTCATTGAGCAGGCGCTTGAGATCGCGATGGCCGCGACCCGCCAGTTCCATCACCTCGCCGCCCTGCCGGTAGCGGATGTGCAGCGGCCCGGCGGGAGTCTGACCGCTGAACATGACACGTCCGTTATCGGGCAAGCGTAGCGCCAGCGACGGCTCGTGCCAGTCGCCGCTGACCACCGGCGTTCGCAACCATTGTCCGCTGAGCCACCACAAGCGGCCGGCACTTCGGTGCAGCTCGCCATCCGCCAGACGCCAGATCGGCGAGGCATCGTTGCCGGCGTCACGCACATCGACCCAACCCGACCAATGGTCGGTATCCGGCAGTCGGGTCAAAGGTTCAAGCCAGTGGCTGAGTGCATTTCGCTGACGGGCATCGGACAACCCCGCAACGGCCGCAAACTCCAACGATGGCAATCCCGCCCACTCGAACTCAGCGGGCAAGCTCGCTTGAGCCAGGTCGATTTGCGCCAGTTCATCAAGCAAGCACTGCGCCTCACGCAGATGCGCCGCACTGCGGGCCATGCTGGCGTGTGCCTGGGGCCAGCGGCCGGTCAGTAGCGGCAGGACCTGATGGCGCAGATAGTTGCGCGAGAACTGCAGATCCTGATTCGACGGGTCCTCGATCCAACGCAGACCATGATCCTGCGCATAGGCTTCCAGCTCGGCACGTGTGACGTCGAGCAACGGCCGAACCAGACTGCCCTGCCCCAGCGCTCGCGTGGCCGGCATTCCGGACAACCCACGCACGCCGGCGCCACGCAGCAGACGGAACAACAGCGTTTCAGCCTGATCGTCGCGATGCTGCCCGGTCAGCAACACATCATTGGCCTGAGTCGCCGCACTGAACGCCGCATAGCGCGCATCCCGTGCCGCGCGCTCTACACTCGCCCCCGGCTGCACCTGCACACGCACCACTTGCAACGACACCGCCAGTTCATCGCAAACAGCCTGACAATGCGCAGGCCATGCGTCGGCCGCAGCCTGAAGGCCGTGATGAACATGAATGGCGCTTAGCGCCGGAAGGGATTCGGTTTTGGCGAGATTGGCCAGGAGGTGCAGCAGAACGGTGGAGTCAAGGCCGCCGGAGAAGGCGATGCGCCAATGGGAAGCACCGAGCCAGGGCTTGAGATTGCGCAGAAGCCTGGAAGGCAAATCAATCGTCGACTGATCCATTTCTTTCCCTTGGCACAAATCAAATGTGGGAGCGAGCCTGCTCGCGATAGCGGTGCAACAGCCAACTCAATGGTTGAATGCTACCCCTCATCGCGAGCAGGCTCGCTCCCACATCGGGTATTGCGCGGTCGACTTAGAGACCGTAGCTCATCAGACGATCATAACGACGCTTGAGCAGCGCTTCGTTGTCGAACTTCTTCAGCATCGCGAGTTGCGAGCTCAGCTCGGCGCGGATCGAGGCAGCGGCAGCGGCCGGATCACGGTGGGCGCCGCCCAGAGGCTCGCTGATCACCTTGTCGACGATGCCCAGGCCTTTCAGACGCTCGGCGGTGATGCCCATCGCTTCAGCAGCATCCGGCGCCTTCTCTGCGGTTTTCCATAGAATCGAAGCGCAGCCTTCCGGCGAGATCACCGCGTAGGTCGAGTACTGCAGCATGTTCAACTGGTCGCACACGCCGATCGCCAGTGCACCGCCGGAACCACCTTCACCAATCACGGTGGCGATGATCGGGGTTTTCAGGCGGGCCATGACGCGCAGGTTCCAGGCAATCGCTTCGCTCTGGTTGCGCTCTTCAGCATCGATACCAGGGTACGCGCCCGGGGTGTCGATAAAGGTCAGGATCGGCATCTTGAAACGCTCGGCCATTTCCATCAGGCGGCAGGCCTTGCGGTAGCCTTCCGGACGCGGCATGCCGAAGTTGCGGCGTACCTTTTCACGCACTTCACGGCCCTTCTGGTGACCGATCACCATCACTGGCTGGTCTTCCAGACGTGCCACGCCGCCCACAATGGCCGCGTCGTCGGAGAAGTGACGATCACCGTGCAGTTCGTCGAACTCGGTGAAGATGTGCTCGATGTAGTCCAGGGTGTAAGGACGTTTCGGGTGACGCGCCAGACGTGCGATCTGCCAGCTGGTCAGCTTGCCGAAGATGTCTTCGGTGAGCGTCTTGCTCTTGTCCTGCAGGCGGGAGATCTCATCGCCGATATTCAGCGAATTGTCATTACCGACCAAGCGCAACTCTTCGATCTTGGCTTGCAGGTCGGCGATCGGCTGTTCGAAATCTAGAAAATTCGGGTTCATAGGCGTCCGTCTTGGGTCGTGTCCCAAATGAGCTTGGGCCGGCCGGTTGTCTATTCGCGCCCTACCTTAAGGGAGAGGCGCGCTGAGGTCGAGATTAAAAATTCAGGTTGTGGGCAGGCGCTTTGATGGCACCTCCCGGTCAACGGTATTGGAGGAAGACGTTGTCTCGCCCGAACTGGTCACGCAGGGCTTGAATCAAGGCATCCGCCGGGTCAATCCGCCAGGTCTCGCCAAACTGCAGCAAGGTCTTCGCATCGGGACTGGTGTATTCCATGGTGATCGGGCACGCACCGCGATGACGCTTGAGCAAATCACCCAACCAGCGTAGCTGATCGCCTTTCAGATCCTGTGTCTGCAACTTCAGGCGCAGGCTCTCGGCGAGGTTGGTGCGCGCATCTTCCATGCTCATCACCCGCTTGACCCGCAGGCGCAGGCCGCCGGAGAAGTCATCGTTGCTGACCTCGCCTTCGACCACCACCATTGCGTCGGTCTGCAGCAGCGACTGCGCGGAGTGGAACGCATCGGCGAACAGCGACGCCTCGATCCGCCCGGATCGGTCGTCGAGGGTGATGAAGCCCATCTTGTCGCCCTTTTTGTTCTTCATCACCCGCAGGGCGATGATCATCCCCGCCACGGTCTGGGTGTCCCGTGCCGGTTTCAGGTCGATGATGCGCTGGCGGGCGAAACGGCGGATTTCGCCTTCGTATTCGTCGATCGGGTGGCCGGTCAGGTACAGGCCCAAGGTGTCTTTTTCACCTTTGAGCCGCTCTTTGAGCGTCAGCTCTTTCGCCTTGCGGTGAATCGCGTAAACGTCCGCGTCCTCCTCAACGAACAGCCCGCCGAACAGGTCGGCGTGGCCGCTGTCACGGGTGCGCGCGGTCTGCTCGGCCGACTTGATCGCCTCTTCCATCGCCGCCAGCAGCACGGCGCGGTTGCGGTCGATGTTGGCCTGATAGGCCTTCTGCTCGTCATGGAAGTACGGACCGAGGCGATCCAGCGCACCGCTGCGGATCAGACCGTCCAGCGTGCGTTTGTTGATGCGTTTGAGGTCGACCCGGGCGCAGAAGTCGAACAGATCCTTGAACGGACCGGCCTGACGGGCCTCGGTGATCGCTTCCACCGGACCTTCACCGACACCTTTGATCGCGCCCAGGCCGTATACGATGCGGCCTTCGTCGTTCACCGTGAACTTGAACTCCGAAGTGTTCACGTCCGGCGCGTCGAGGCGCAGCTTCATCGTGCGCACTTCCTCGATCAAGGTCACGACCTTGTCGGTGTTGTGCATGTCCGCCGACAGTACCGCGGCCATGAACGGCGCCGGGTAGTGGGCTTTCAGCCAGGCGGTCTGGTACGACACCAGGCCGTAGGCGGCGGAGTGGGATTTGTTGAAGCCGTAGCCGGCGAATTTTTCCACCAGGTCGAAAATGTTACCGGCCAGATCCGCGTCGATATTGTTCGACGCACAACCCTCAATGAAACCGCCGCGCTGCTTGGCCATTTCCTCGGGTTTCTTCTTGCCCATCGCCCGACGCAGCATGTCCGCACCACCGAGGGTGTAACCGGCCATGACTTGGGCGATCTGCATCACCTGTTCCTGATACAGGATGATGCCGTACGTCGGCGCCAGTACCGGTTGCAAACCTTCGTACTGGTAATCCGGGTGCGGATACGCAAGTTCAGCGCGACCGTGTTTACGGTTGATGAAGTCATCCACCATGCCCGACTGCAGCGGGCCCGGACGGAACAGGGCCACCAGTGCGATCAGGTCTTCGAGGCAGTCGGGCTTGAGCTTTTTGATCAGCTCTTTCATGCCGCGGGATTCGAGCTGGAACACCGCGGTGGTTTCAGCTTTTTGCAGCAGCTGATAAGTCGGCTTGTCATCCAGCGGGATGAACGCGATGTCCAGCGGCGGTTCGTTGACCTTGGCGCGGTCACGGTTGATGGTCTTCAGCGCCCAGTCGATGATCGTCAGGGTCCGCAGGCCGAGGAAGTCGAACTTCACCAGACCGGCCGCCTCGACGTCGTCCTTGTCGAACTGGGTCACCAGACCGTCGCCGGCCTCGTCGCAATAGATCGGCGAGAAGTCGGTCAGCTTGGTCGGCGCGATTACCACACCACCGGCGTGTTTACCGACGTTCCGCACCACGCCTTCGAGCTTGCGCGCCATCTCCCAGATTTCCGCCGCTTCTTCATCGACCTTGATGAAGTCACGCAGGATTTCTTCCTGCTCGTAGGCTTTTTCCAGGGTCATGCCGACTTCGAACGGAATCATCTTCGACAGGCGATCGGCCAGGCCGAACGACTTGCCCTGGGCCCGCGCCACGTCACGAACCACAGCCTTCGCAGCCATGGAACCGAAGGTGATGATCTGGCTTACGGCATTGCGGCCGTACTTTTCGGCCACGTAATCGATCACCCGGTCGCGACCATCCATGCAGAAGTCGACGTCGAAGTCGGGCATCGATACCCGTTCCGGGTTGAGGAAACGTTCGAACAGCAGGTCATATTCCAGCGGGTCGAGGTCGGTGATCTTCTGCACATAGGCCACCAGCGATCCGGCACCCGACCCCCGGCCCGGGCCCACCGGCACGCCGTTGTTCTTGGCCCACTGGATAAAGTCCATCACGATCAGGAAGTAACCGGGGAACCCCATCTGGATGATGATATCCAGTTCGAAATTCAGCCGGTCAACGTAGACCTGACGCTTGGCCTCGTAGTCCTCGGTGGTGTCCTTGGGCAGCAGCACGCTGAGGCGCTCTTCCAGGCCATCGAAAGAGACCTTGCGGAAATACTCGTCGATGGTCATGCCATCGGGAATCGGGTAATCCGGCAGGAAGTGCTTGCCCAGCTTCACATCAATGTTGCAACGCTTGGCGATCTCGACGGTGTTCTCGATCGCATCCGGCAGGTCGCTGAACAGCTCGGCCATTTCCTCGGCGCTTTTCAGATACTGCTGGTCGCTGTAGTTCTTCGAACGCCGCGGATCGTCGAGGGCCCGGCCCTCACCGATGCAGACGCGGGTTTCGTGAGCGGCGAAGTCTTCCTGCTTGATGAAGCGCACGTCGTTGGTGGCTACCAGCGGCGCGCCGAGCTTGTCGGCCAGGGCCACGGCACCGTGCAACTGTTCTTCGTCGTTCGGACGATTGGTACGCTGAATTTCCAGATAGAAACGATCCGGGAACACCGCCATCCATTCGCGCGCCAGGGTTTCAGCTTCGGCGGGGTTGCCGCCGATCATGGCCATGCCGATCTCGCCTTCCTTCGCGGCGGACAGCATGATCAGGCCTTCGTTGGCCTCGGCGACCCACTCGCGCTCGATGATGACCATGCCGTTGCGCTGACCGTCGATGAAGCCACGGGAAATCAATTCGGTCAGGTTGCGATAGCCCTGGGCATTCATGACCAGCAGGCTGATGCGGCTCAGCGGACCATCCGGGTCCTTGTTCGACAGCCACAGGTCGGCGCCGCAGATCGGCTTGATCCCGGCACCCATGGTGTTTTTATAGAATTTGACCAGCGAACACATGTTGTTCTGGTCGGTCACCGCAACGGCCGGCATGCCCATGCCGGTCAGGGCCTTGACCAGCGGCTTGATCCGCACAAGCCCATCGACCAGGGAGTATTCAGTGTGCAGGCGTAGATGAACGAATGAAGCCGGCATAGTGATCCTGTCCAGTTACATAGAGACAACAAGGCCCGGATTGTACCGGGCCCCGAACAAAACATCAGCCTTGCCGCTAAACCTGCGTCAGGCCTTGCAGCGCTTCGTAAGCCTGACGCACCGGGGCAAACGAACGCCGGTGAATCGGCGTCGGCCCGAGGCGTGACAGCGCTTCCAGATGAACGGGGGTCGGATAGCCTTTATGGCCGCCGATGCCGTAACCCGGGTAGATCAATTCGAACGCCGCCATCTCGCGGTCGCGGCTGACCTTGGCCAGAATCGATGCCGCTGCAATCGCCGGCACCTTGCCGTCGCCCTGCACCACCGCTTCGGAACGCATCGGCAGTTTCGGGCAGCGGTTGCCGTCGATCATCGCCAGTTTCGGCTGGATGTGCAGGCCAGCGACCGCGCGTTGCATCGCCAGCATGGTGGCGTGAAGGATGTTCAGCTCGTCGATTTCTTCGACCTCGGCGCGGGCGATGCACCAGCTGAGCGCCTTCTCGCAGATTTCATCGTAGAGCTTTTCGCGCTTGGCTTCGGTGAGTTTTTTCGAGTCGTTCAGACCGAGAATCGGCCGGTTCGGATCGAGGATCACCGCTGCGGTGACGACCGCTCCGCACAACGGACCGCGACCGACTTCATCGACGCCGGCCACCAGCTCTTCGACTTCGGCGACCAGGGTGAAATCCAGGCCCATCTGCATGCTTGTCTTGCTCATCGTGTTTGCCCGATCAGGTTCAGAACGGCGTCAGCCGCCTGATTGGAAGCGTCCAGGCGCAGGGTGCGATGGATCTCGTCGAAGCCACGGGTCTGCTCTTCGCCACCGTCGATCAATGGCGACAGGGTCTGGGCAAGCGCCTCGACCGTCGCATCATCCTGCAACAATTCCGGCACCAGCAGTCGCTGGGCCAGTAGGTTCGGCAGTGAGACGTACGGACTCTTGACCATACGTTTGAGAATCCAGAACGTCAGCGGCGCAAGACGGTACGCCACGACCATCGGGCGCTTGTACAGCAGCGCTTCGAGGGTCGCTGTACCCGACGCGATCAGGACCGCATTGCACGCCGCCAGGGCCAGATGGGATTTGCCATCGAGCAGGGTCACTGGCAGATCGCGGCCAGCCAGCAATTCTTCAAGCTGGGCACGACGCTCGGGGCTGGCGCACGGGATGACGAAACGCACACCCGGGCGCATGGCCCGCAAGCGTTCGGCGGTATCAAGGAACAACGCACCCAGACGGCTGACTTCGCCGCCCCGGCTGCCAGGCATCAATGCCACCAGCGGACCGTCCGGCAGACCGAGTTCGGCCCGCGCAGCAGAGCGATCGGCCTCCAGTGGAATGGTGTCGGCCAGTGTATGGCCGACGAACCGCACCGGTACGCCCTTCTCTTCGTAGAATCTGGCTTCGAACGGCAGCAGCGTGAGCATCAGGTCGCAGCCTTCGCGGATCTTCAGCACCCGCTTCTGCCGCCACGCCCACACCGACGGGCTGACGTAGTGCACGGTCTTGATTCCGGCCTGACGCAGCTTGAGTTCGATATTGAGGTTGAAATCCGGTGCGTCGATGCCGATGAACACATCCGGTTTTTCAGCGATAAGCGTGGCGATCAGGTCTTTGCGGCGCTTGAGCAGTTCACGCAAGCGTCCCAGGACCTCCACCAGGCCCATGACCGACAGACGCTCCATCGGAAAATAGGAAGTCAGGCCTTCGGCCTGCATCAGCGGGCCACCGACACCGATGAACTCCACCGCAGGGTGCTGTGCCTTGAGGGCCCGCATGAGGCCTGCGCCCAGAATGTCACCGGAAGCCTCCCCCGCCACCAGCGCAATACGCAGATTGGCCATGGTCAGCGGGTGATGCCGCGGGTCGACGACTGGATGGAGTCACGAAACATCGCGACCTCCGGGAACTGGGCGGACGGCTCGGCCAGTTCGGCCAGCGCCTGCTCGACGGTCAGGCCCTGGCGATACACCGTTTTGTACGCACGTCGCAGCGCGTGAATGGCGTCTTCGCTGAAACCGCGACGACGCATGCCCTCGAAGTTCATGCTGCGCGCTTCGGCCGGGTTGCCGAATACGGTGACGAACGCCGGGACGTCCTTGCCGATCGCCGTACCCATGCCGGAAAAGCTGTGGGCACCAATGTGGCAGTACTGATGAACCAGGGTGAAACCGGACAGGATCGCCCAGTCATCAACGTGCACATGGCCGGCCAGCGCGGTGTTGTTGACCAGAATGCAGTGGTTGCCGATGACGCTGTCATGTCCAATGTGGGCATAGGCCATGATCAGGTTGTGATCACCCAGGGTCGTTTCGGAACGATCCTGAACGGTACCACGGTGGATTGTCACACCTTCACGGATGACGTTGTGGTCACCGATCACCAGACGGGTTTCTTCGCCCTTGTATTTCAGGTCCGGCGTGTCTTCGCCTACCGAGGAAAACTGGTAGATGCGGTTGTGCTTGCCAATACGGGTCGGACCTTTGAGGATCACGTGTGGCCCGATGACCGTACCCTCGCCGATTTCCACACCTGCACCGATGATCGACCACGGGCCGACCTCGACGCCTTCAGCCAGGACGGCCGACGGATCGATGATTGCGCGAGGGTCAATCAAACTCATAGCTTGCGTTCCGCACAGATGATTTCAGCAGAGCAGACCGGCTTGCCGTCGACCGAAGCCTGGCATTCGAACTTCCAGATCTGACGCTTGCAGCTGATGAACTTGGCTTCGAGGATCAACTGATCACCCGGCAGCACTGGCTGGCGGAAACGCAGTTTGTCGGAGCCGACGAAGTAATAAAGGGTGCCGTCGGCCGGTTTCACGTCAAGCATCTTGAAACCGAGGATCCCGGCAGCCTGAGCCATGGCTTCGATGATCAGCACGCCCGGCATGATCGGGTGCGCAGGGAAGTGACCATTGAAGAACGGTTCGTTGATGCTGACATTCTTGTAGGCGCGAATGCGCTTGCCTTCCGTATCCAGCTCCACTACCCGGTCCACCAGCAGGAACGGGTAACGGTGAGGCAGGTATTCGCGAATCTCGTTGATGTCCATCATTTCGGGGGGAAGCCTATGTAAAGATTGGGAGCGCGACTGACGCGCACTCCTCTAGCAAATCAAGGAGGCAGTCCAGAGGCTGTGCACACTTGATATGGAAATGGTATCAGCCTTCAGATGAAGCATTACCGTCGGGGGTCACTTCCCCGGACCGCTTTTCCAGCTGTTTCAAACGTCGCGCGATGTCATCGAGCTGACGAATACGGGCCGCGCTTTTGCGCCATTCGGCCGCGGGTTGCATAGCTGTGCCGGAAGAATAGGCACCCGGCTCGGTAATCGAGTGGGTCACCATGGTCATCCCGGTCAGGAATACGTTGTCGCAAATATCGATATGCCCTACCAGGCCAACACCCCCGGCGAGCATGCAGTGCTTGCCGATTTTGGTGCTGCCGGAAATCCCCACGCACGCGGCCATGGCGGTGTGGTCACCGACCTGCACGTTGTGGGCGATCTGAATCTGGTTGTCGAGCTTCACGCCATTGCCGATCACGGTATCGGCCAACGCACCGCGGTCGATGGCGGTATTCACGCCGATCTCCACATCGTCACCGATGGTCACGCCGCCGATCTGGGCGATCTTCTGCCAGACACCCTTCTCGTTGGCAAAACCGAAGCCTTCACCACCAAGTACGGCGCCGGACTGGATCACCACCCGCTTGCCGATCCGCACATCGTGATACAGCGTGACTCGCGGGGCCAGCCAGCCGCCCTCGCCGATTTCACTGCGCGCACCGACGACGCAATGCGCGCCGAGTGTCACGCCAGCACCGATTCGCGCACCCGCTTCGATCACCACGAAGGGACCAACACTGGCGCTCGGATCGACCACGGCGTCCTCGGCGATCACGGCAGTCGGATGAACGCCGGCAACAGCCTTGGGTTTCGGATCGAACAGATGGGAAATGCGTGCGTAAGCCAGGTACGGATCCGGCACCACCAGCGCATTACCGGCATAACCTTCCGCGTCGGCAGCCTTGAGCAAAAGAGCTGCGGCCTGCGAGCCAGCCAGGTATTTACGGTATTGGGGGTTTGCCAGAAAGCTCAACTGAGCTGGGCCAGCCTCCTGCAAGGTGGCTAGCCCAGTAATTTGCTTCTCGGGGTCGCCACTCAAGGTGGCGCCGAGGAACTCGGCCAACTGGCCGAGCTTGATAGTCACGGTCATGGGTTACTTCAGCTGATTCATGCGCTCGATAACCTGGCGCGTGATGTCGTACTGAGGTTTGACATCGATCACTGCGCCACGCTCGAACACCAGGTCAAAACCACCTTTCTTGATGACTTCTTCCACTGCGCTATCCAGTTTCGGCTTCAGTTGCTTGAGCATTTCACGGTCGGCAACAGCCTTGGCTTCGTTCAGCTCCTTGGACTGGAACTGGAAGTCACGAGCCTTTTGCTTGAACTCAAGCTCCAGACGCTCGCGCTCGCCCTGCTGCATCTTGTCGCCACCGGCCATCAGACGATCCTGAATGCCCTTGGCGCTGCTTTCCAGGGTCTTGAGTTTGGTCAGTTGCGGGCCAAACTTCTTCTCGGCATCCACGGCGTACTTCTTCGCCGCGTCGGATTCCAGCAGAGCCATCTGATAGTTCAGGACGGCGATTTTCATGTCGGCAAATGCCGGGCCTGCCACCAGTACGGAGGCCAGGAGAACCAATTGAGTCAACTTACGCACGATGCACTCCTACAAAATCCATTGTCGTTGTCTTGGGTCAGACGCTTAGAACGTCTGGCCCAGGGAGAATTGGAACACTTGAGTTTCAGCTTCATCCGGTTTCTTGATCGGCATCGCCAGTGCAAAGCTCAGCGGGCCCAGTGCGGTGACCCAGGTCACGCCGACACCGACGGAACTGGCCATGTTGCTCAGACTGATGTCGTTGCACTGAGTGGCAGAAGTCGAGCCGACAGTCGCGTTGGTAGTCTTCTCGCACTTGGAGTCAAATACGTTACCCACGTCCCAGAATACCGAAGTACGCAGCGAACGCTGATCCTTGACGAATGGCAGCGGGAACAACACCTCGACACCACCCTGGATCAACACGTTGCCACCGAACGGCAGCGGATCCTGATCCGGGTCACGCAACGTACCGGCGTTACCGGTCACACCGGCGCCACGACTAGGGGTACTGCGTGGACCCAGCGTGCTGTCTTTAAAGCCGCGAACCGAGTTGAAACCACCAGCATAGTAGTTTTCATAGAACGGCAAGCCATCGGTCGAACCGTAACCGTCGCCATAGCCCAGCTCGGTGTGCAGGCGCATGGTGTAGTTTTCGCTCAGTGGCTGGAACAACTGACCACGGTAGTCGAGCTTGAAGAACGACAGGTCGCTGCCCGGAATGGTAGTTTCCAGGGTCAGGCTCTGGGAACGACCACGGGTTGGCAGCACCCCCTTGTTCAGGGTCGACTCGGACCAGCCGGCCGAAGCCTTGAAGTTCAGGTAGTTGTCGCCTTCACGCTTAACGAAGTCGAAAATCTCGTCAACGGTGTACTGGCCGGTCTTGATCTTGTCCTGCTGAGCGGACAGGCCGAAGGTCAGACGCGAAGTCTCGCTGATCGGGTAGCCCACGTTCACGCCGGCACCCAGGCTGTCTACCGCATAGCTCGCTACGTCGACGTCGAGGTCTTTGTAGTCGGTGGTGCGGTAGAACGCGTTGTAACCCAGGCTCACGCCATCGGCGGTCCAGTAGGGGTCAACGTAGCCGAAGTTGTAGCGGCTCTGGTATTCGCTGCGGGTCAGGCCGACGCTGACGCGGTTACCGGTACCGAGGAAGTTGTTCTGGGTGATCGAACCACCGAGGATCAGACCAGCACTCTGGGCGAAACCGACGCTGGCGGTGATCGAACCGGAAGCCTGCTCTTCAACGCTGTAGTTCACGTCAACCTGGTCATCGACACCTGGCACAGCCGGGGTCTCGACGTTGACTTCTTTAAAGAAGCCCAGACGCTCCAGACGGGTCTTGGACTGGTCGATCAGGTAGGTCGAAGCCCAGCCACCTTCCATCTGACGCATTTCACGACGCAGCACTTCGTCCTCGGACTTGGTGTTGCCACGGAAGTTGATGCGGTTGACGTAGGCACGCTTGCCCGGATCGACAGCGAACAGGATATCGACGGTGTGATCTTCGTCGTGCGGTTGTGGCACGCCGTTGACGTTGGCGAAGGTGTAACCCTCGTTACCCAGACGACGGGTGATCAGTTCGGAAGTGGTGGTCATCAGCTTGCGCGAGAACACCTGCCCCTTCTGCACCAGCAACAGCGACTTGACCTGGTCCTCAGGGACTTTCAGGTCACCGCTGAGCTTGACGTCACGAACGGTGTACTTCTCGCCTTCATTGACGTTGACGGTGATGTAGACGTGCTTCTTGTCCGGGGTGATGGACACCTGGGTCGAAGCGATATCCATGTTGATATAGCCACGGTCCAGGTAGTAGGAACGCAGACGCTCCAGGTCACCGGACAGTTTTTCACGGGCATACTTGTCGTCGTTCTTGAAGAACGACAGCCAGTTGGTGGTTTTCAGTTCGAACAGGTCGGTCAGGTCTTCCTCGGGGAAAACCGTGTTGCCCACCACGTTGATGTGCTGAATGGCGGCGACGGTGCCTTCGTTGATCTTCACTTTCAGGCCGACGCGGTTGCGCGGCTGCGAGACCACTTCGGTATCGACGGTGGCCGAGTAACGACCTTGTGCAACGTATTGACGTTGCAGCTCGTTACGCACGCCTTCGAGGGTCGCACGCTGGAAGATCTCGCCTTCGGCCAGACCGGATTGCTTGAGGCCTTTCATCAGGTCCTCGGTGGAGATCGCCTTGTTGCCTTCGATCTCGATGCTGGCGACCGAGGGACGCTCGACGACAGTGATCACCAGAACGTTGCCTTCGCGGCCCAGCTGGATATCTTGAAAGAAACCGGTTTTGAACAGCGCACGAGTGGATTCCACCAGGCGACGGTCATCCGCCTGCTCGCCGACGTTCAACGGCAAGGCACCAAAGACGCTACCCGCGGAGACCCGCTGGAGGCCATTGACGCGAATATCAGAGATAGTGAAGGACTCGGCGTGAACTTCGGCGATCATCAATACGGTGAGAACCGCAGTTAGCAGCAGACGTTTCATGAAGTCCTTTCTTATTCCAACTGGCAATAAACAAACTGCCGCAAAATGCGGCAGATTCGCAATTCAGCGAAGCGTTACAGACGACCCAGATCGTTGACCAGAGCAAGCAACATCACCCCGACCACCAAGCTGATACCGATCTGTATCCCCCAACCTTGCACCCGATCCGACAAGGGACGACCACGCGCCCACTCGATCAGATAAAACAACAAATGCCCCCCATCCAGTACAGGAATGGGCAGCAAATTCAGAACCCCCAGGCTAATACTCAGATAAGCAAGGAAATTCAGGAAATCAGCGACGCCCGACTGGGCAGAAGCGCCCGCCACTTTAGCAATGGTTATCGGTCCACTCAAGTTTTTTACCGAGAGCTCGCCGAAGAGCATTTTCTTCAGTGAATCCAGCGTCAGTACGCTCATGGTCCAGGTACGACGGGCACCCTCGCCAATCGCCGCCAAAGGCCCGTAGCTGACCTCGCGGATCATTTCCGGCGGCCAGTCGACAGCCTTGACACCTGCCCCCAGGTAACCGCTTGGCGACTTCTTATCGCCACGCGCGGCCAGCGTCACAGGGACGTCGATTTGAACACCGTCGCGCTCGACGCGCAGCACGATTTTGGTATCAGGACGCGTACGAACGGTATCGACCACCTGCTGCCAGTCATCCAGCGCCTTGCCATCCAGTGTCAGCAGGCGATCGCCGGTTTTCAGCCCGGCTGTCTGGGCCGGGCCTTTCGGATCAAGTTCGGCCAGCACCGGCGGCAATGCCGGGCGCCAAGGGCGAATGCCGAGGGAGCGAATCGGATCGGGCTCGTCGGCCCCCTTGAGCCATTTATCGAGTGCCAGTTCACGAGGCGTATCAGCCGTAGAGCCCTGCTCGCGCACCAGTACCTGCAAGGAACCGCTTTCGCCGAGACGTCGCACCAGCTGGAGGTTGACTGCAGCCCAGCCCGAGGTCGGCTCGCCGTCGATCGCGACAATTTCCTGACCAGCGCTCAGCCCCGCTGTCGCAGCGATGCTGCCGGACTCCACCGAACCGATAACCGGACGAATCTGCTCGCTGCCGAGCATCGCCAGCACCCAGAAGAACACCAGCGCCAGCAGAAAGTTAGCCACAGGGCCGGCCGCGACGATGGCGATCCGCTGACGAACAGACTTGCGATTGAATGACTGATGAAGCTGATCGGCCGGCACTTCGCCTTCGCGCTCGTCGAGCATCTTGACGTAGCCACCCAGCGGAATCGCGGCGACTACGAACTCGGTACCCTGCTTGTCATGCCAGCGCAGCAGCGGCATGCCGAAGCCCACGGAGAAACGCAGAACCTTGACGCCACAGCGACGCGCGACCCAGAAGTGGCCGAATTCGTGAAAGGTGACCAGCACACCCAGAGCGATCAGGGTGCCGGCAATCATATAGAGCGCGCTCATCTACTTTCTCCGCAATCCTGTCCAGTGCCGCGTGAAGCCATGTGTTGCAAGACCTATCGGCCGTGACGACTCAACCATTGCCCGGCCAATGTCCGGGCGGTTGCATCAGCGGCGAACACCGCATCGAGATCATCCAGCGTCACCACAGGCTCGAGATTCAAGACTTCCTCGATGATACTCGCGATTTCCAGGTAGCGAACCCGTCCGTCGAGAAACGCGGCAACCGCCACTTCATTCGCCGCGTTGAGCATGGCCGGGGCACTGTTTCCCGCCTCGGCGGCCTGCCGCGCCAGGCGCAGGCACGGGAAACGCTCTTCGTCGGGAGCTTCGAAATCCAGGCGCGCCACAGCGAACAGATCCAGCGGCGCCACGCCCGAGTCAATGCGCTCTGGCCAGGCCAGGGCGTTGGCAATCGGCGTGCGCATATCGGGATTGCCCAACTGCGCCAGCACCGAACCATCCACGTAATCGACCAGCGAATGGATCACACTCTGTGGATGAATCACCACTTCGACTTGCGATGGCATGGCATCGAACAACCAGCAGGCCTCGATCAATTCGAGCCCCTTGTTCATCATGCTGGCCGAATCCACCGAAATCTTGCGCCCCATGGACCAGTTCGGGTGTGCACAGGCCTGATCCGGTGAAACATGCGCCAGTTCGGCCATCGGCGTCTGCCGGAAAGGGCCACCAGAGGCTGTCAGCAAAATCCGACGGACCCCAACGTTACTCAGCCCGCGAGCAAAGTCCTGCGGCATGCACTGAAAAATCGCGTTGTGTTCGCTGTCGATCGGCAACAGGACCGAACCGCTCTTGCGCACCGCCTGCATGAACAAGGCGCCGGACATGACCAGCGCTTCCTTGTTGGCCAGAAGAATCTTCTTGCCCGCCTCGACAGCCGCGAGAGTCGGGCGCAGGCCCGCGGCGCCGACGATGGCAGCCATGACAGCATCCACCTCGGGCGCAGCAGCGACCTGACACAAACCTTGCTCACCGACCAGCACCTGCGTCGACAGGCCCGCCGCACGCAAATCGTCCTGCAGGTTGCGAGCAGCGCCGGCTTCCGGCACTACCGCAAATTTCGGGTGATGACGAACGCACAGGGCAAACAGCTCGCTCAGACGGGTAAAACCGCTCAGGGCGAAAGTCTGATAACGCTCCGGATGCCGGGCGATGACATCCAGGGTGCTCAGGCCGATCGAACCGGTCGCACCCAGGACGGTAATCTGCTGCGGGCGACTCACGATGCCGCCATCCACAGCAGCACCGCGAACACCGGGATCGCCGCTGTCAGGCTGTCGATGCGATCCAGCACGCCACCGTGGCCGGGCAGCAGATTACTGCTGTCCTTGATGCCGGACTGGCGCTTGAACATGCTTTCGGTGAGGTCGCCCACCACCGAGATGAAGACGATCACCGCAGCACCGATCAGGCCCTTGAACAGCTGCGCCACCGTCCAGTCACGGAACAGCGCGACCAGGGTGGTGATGACCAGGCTCAGCGCCAGACCGCCATACACGCCCTCCCAGCTTTTTCCGGGACTGACTTGCGGCGCCAGCTTGCGCTTGCCGAACGCACGACCGGAGAAGTACGCCCCGATATCAGCCCCCCAGACCAGCACCATCACCGCCATGATCAACCAGTTACCGAGCGGGTATTGCTTGATCAGCACCAGCCCTTGCCAGGCAGGCAACAGAATCAGCAAACCGATTACCAGCTTGGCGGCGGCGCTGGACCAATGCTCACTGGAGCGCGGATACGTCAGCACCAGCCAGGTCGCCAGCACCCACCAGATCACCGACGCGCCCAGCACCCATGGCGCCAGCCCCGGCAGGATGTACATGACGAACAGCATCAGCGCGACCACCGCCGCGTAGCCAACACGGAATGCCTGCGCGGTGAAGCCGGCCAGGCGTGCCCACTCCCAGGCACCCAGACTCACGACCAGCCCGATGAACAGGGCAAAACCGGACCCTTCGAGCAGGAAAAAACCGCCCAGGGCGATCGGCAACAGAATCAGTGCAGTGATGATGCGTTGTTTAAGCATTAAACCCGGGCTCCAGCTTCGACCTGCTCGCTCGTTTTACCGAAGCGACGCTGGCGCAAAGCGAAATCGGCCAGCGCATTGCGCATGGCTTCGTGTTTGAAGTCCGGCCAGAACAGGTCGGAGAAGTACAACTCGGCGTACGCCAGCTGCCACAAGAGGAAGTTGCTGATGCGATGCTCGCCGCCGGTGCGGATGCACAAGTCGGGCAACGGCAGATCACCAGTGACCAGACAGGTCTGCAGCAGATCCGGGGTGATATCTTCCGGGCGCAAATGCCCGGCCTGAACCTCACGCGCCAGACGCTGCGCCGCTTGCGCAATGTCCCACTGACCGCCGTAGTTGGCAGCGATCTGCAGGATGAAACGGTTGGCACCGGCGGTCATCGCCTCAGCTTCACGCATCGCTGCCTGAAGCTCGGGATGAAACCGCGTGCGATCACCGATGATGCGCAGACTGATGTTGTTGTCGTTAAGGCGCTTTGCCTCACGACGCAACGCCTTGAAGAACAGATCCATCAAGGCACTGACCTCATCGGCCGGGCGCTGCCAGTTTTCACTGGAAAAAGCGAACAGGGTGAGCACCTCGACCTTGGCCTCGGCACACACCTCGATCACCGCCCGCACAGCGTCCACGCCCGCTTTATGCCCGGCAACACCTGGCATGAAGCGTTTTTTCGCCCAGCGATTGTTGCCATCCATGATGATCGCGACATGGCGCGGCACCGCGGACGGCGCAGTCTGCTTGGTCTTGTCCATTTAAAGCTCGACCCTTATACGGCCATCAGGTCTTTTTCTTTCTCGGCCAGCTTGGCGTCGATTTCAGCCACGAACTTCTTGGTCAGATCGTCGATCTCGCCGGCTGCGCGACGCTCTTCGTCTTCACTGATTTCCTTTTCCTTGACCAGATCCTTCAGGGAGCTGTTGGCATCGCGACGGATGTTGCGCACGGCAACACGAGCGTCTTCAGCCACATCACGCGCCTGCTTGGTGAAACCGCGACGGGTTTCTTCAGTCAGAGCCGGCATGCTGATCAGCAGCAACTCACCCAGGTTGGTCGGGTTCAGGTTCAGACCTGCACTGCCGATGGCCTTGTCCACGGCGCCCAGCATGTTGCGCTCGAACGCAACGACTTGCAGGGTACGGGCATCCTTGACGGTGATATTGGCCACTTGCTTGATCGGGGTATCAGCGCCGTAGTAAGGCACCATCACGCCTTCCAGGATGCTCGGGTGCGCCTGACCGGTGCGGATACGGCCGAAGTTGTGAGCCAGGGACTCAACGGACTTCGTCATGCGCTCTTTAGCGTCTTTCTTGATTTCGTTGATCATTGTTGGACTTCCTCGATCAGAGTGCCTTCGGCGCCACCATGCACGATGTTCAGCAGGGCGCCCGGCTTGTTCATGTTAAATACGCGCAGCGGCATCTTGTGATCGCGGCACAGGCAGATAGCCGTCAGATCCATTACACCCAGCTTGCGATCCAGTACTTCATCGTATGTCAGATGATCGAACTTCTCGGCATGCGGGTCTTTGAACGGGTCAGCGGTGTAGACGCCATCGACCTTGGTCGCCTTGAGCACGACATCGGCGTCGATTTCAATGGCGCGCAGGCAGGCTGCCGAATCCGTGGTAAAGAACGGATTGCCGGTACCGGCCGCGAAAATCACCACGTCCTTGGAGTTCAGGTGGCGCATGGCCTTGCGACGGTCATAGTGATCGGTCACACCGACCATGGAGATGGCCGACATCACGATGGCGGAGATATTGGCACGTTCCAGCGCGTCGCGCATGGCCAAGGCGTTCATCACAGTGGCCAGCATGCCCATGTGGTCGCCCGTGACCCGATCCATGCCGGCCTTGCTCAGCGCTTCACCGCGGAACAGGTTGCCACCGCCGATCACCAGACCGACCTGAACGCCGATGCCGACCAACTGGCCGACTTCCAGCGCCATGCGATCCAGCACTTTCGGATCGATCCCGAACTCTTCCGAGCCCATCAGGGCCTCGCCGCTAAGCTTGAGTAGAATGCGTTTATAGCGAGCCTGATAACCACTGCCCTGCTGAGCCATTGCGAATCTCTCCTGCGGCGTATTTTAAAAATTCTTTGCGAGCTGTTTACAGCTGGCGTTCACTCTAGCTTGGCGCTGCTTCAGCGCCATCGGAACATGGCTTTGTAAGTCAGTTCCAAGGGGAAACCAATTAAAAATTGGTAACCCTATCTGAAAAGAGGCTGCGCGCGTGAGCGGGCAGCCTCTTTCGGGCGACAGTTGAAAACCGTCTTATTGCTTGGCGGCAGCCAGCTGGGCAGCAACTTCTTCAGCGAAGTTGTCGACCGGCTTCTCGATGCCCTCGCCTACTTTGAAGTAGGTGAAGGAAACGATTTCAGCGCCGCCTTTCTTGGCCAGCTCACCAACCTTGATTTCAGGGTTCTTGACGAACGCCTGCTCAACCAGGCTCGCTTCTGCCAGGAACTTGCTGATACGGCCCTTGACCATGTTCTCAACAATGTTTTCTGGCTTGCCTTTGATTTTTTCTTCGTTCAGCTGCAGGAACACAGCCTTTTCACGCTCGATCGCTTCGTCGGAGACTTGCGAAGGCAGCAGGAACTCAGGGTTGCTTGCAGCAACGTGCATCGCGATGTCTTTGGCCAGCTCGACGTCGCCGCCTTTCAGGACAACAGCAACACCGATCTTGTTGCCGTGCAGGTAGGTACCGACTACGTCGCCCTCTACGCGCACCAGGCGACGGATGTTGACGTTCTCGCCTACTTTGGCAACCAGTGCTTCGCGAGCGGCTTCTTGAGAAGCGATCAGCGGAGCTGCATCGGTCAGCTTGTCAGCGAATGCTTTGTCAACGCTGGCAGCAACGAAGTTTTTGAAGTCGTCCTGCAGAGCCAGGAAGTCGGTCTGCGAGTTGACTTCGATCAGAACGGCAGCCTTGCCGTCGTCCTTGATGGCGATAGCGCCTTCAGCGGCAACGTTGCCAGCTTTCTTGGCAGCCTTGATGGCGCCCGAAGCGCGCATGTCATCAATGGCTTTTTCGATGTCGCCGCCAGCCTTTTCCAGGGCTTTCTTGCAATCCATCATGCCTTCGCCGGTACGCTCGCGCAGTTCTTTGACCAACGCTGCAGTAATTGCTGCCATTTTCAAATTCCTCTTGGATAGGTTTTCAACCATTCCACCCGATCGAACGGGCGTTCAATTCTTCCCGAACCTGTTTGTAGCTGCTGCACGTTACAGATGCTGTAGCTGCGCTGCCGACAGATGGTTTTCGAGGTGGCAAAAAGGGGGCCAAGCCCCCTTTTTGCTTACTGAGTCAACGCCAGGGCGTCGATTACTCAGCTGCAGCCTGAGTTTCTTCAGCTGCGAATTCTACAGTGCCGCCAGCAACGTTGTTGCGACCGCGGATCACTGCGTCAGCCATCGAACCCATGTACAGCTGGATAGCGCGGATTGCGTCATCGTTGCCTGGGATGATGTAGTCAACGCCTTCCGGGCTGCTGTTGGTATCGACAACGCCGATGACCGGGATGCCCAGCTTGTTGGCTTCGGTGATCGCGATGCGCTCGTGGTCAACGTCGATCACGAACAGTGCGTCTGGCAGACCGCCCATGTCCTTGATGCCGCCCAGGGAGCGATCCAGCTTCTCAAGATCACGAGTGCGCATCAGCGCTTCTTTCTTGGTCAGCTTGGCGAAAGTACCGTCTTCGGCTTGAACTTCAAGGTCACGCAGACGCTTGATGGAAGCACGGATGGTCTTGAAGTTGGTCAGCATGCCGCCCAACCAGCGGTGATCGACGTACGGCGAACCGCAACGTGCTGCTTCTTCAGCAACGATCTTGCCAGCGGAACGCTTGGTGCCGACGAACAGAATCTTGTTTTTGCCCTGGGCCAGACGCTCTACGAAAGTCAGAGCTTCGTTGAACATTGGCAGGGTTTTTTCAAGGTTGATGATGTGAATCTTGTTACGCGCGCCGAAAATGTATTTACCCATTTTCGGATTCCAGTAACGGGTTTGGTGACCGAAGTGCACACCGGCCTTCAGCATATCGCGCATGTTGACTTGGGACATGATAGTTCCTTGATAAGTCGGGTTGGGCCTCCACGTATCCCAATGACCAACCATTGATCCGAGGATCAAAGGCACCCAGGCCATCGTGTCGACACGTGTGTGGGTTAATGCTCCCGGAGCTATCCCCTGAAAGCGGCGCATTTTATACCACAGGGGCGACGCAAACGGAACCCGGAATCTGCAATCGCGTCAGGGACATGCGCGCCAGCCCCTTGGAATCGGGACAATGCGCCGCATTGTATAGACAGAAGCGATACACGCAGGCGCGGATTTGCGCCTTTGGTCTGTTAGAATCGCGTTTTTCGGGGCCGCCAAATCAACAGCCGCGCCCCTGTTCGTATCAGCAAGCGCCGTCGAGCGCAGAGAGAGCCTGTATGACCGTCACCCTCAAAACCCCCGAGGACATCGCTGGCATGCGTGTCGCCGGCAAACTGGCCGCCGATGTGCTGGAAATGATTGCCGAGCACGTCAAGCCTGGCGTGACCACCGATGAGCTGAACCAGATCTGCCACGACTACATCGTCAACGTGCAGCAGGCCATCCCTGCCCCGCTCAACTACAAGGGCTACCCGAAGTCGATTTGCACCTCGATCAACCACGTGGTCTGCCACGGCATCCCGAACGACAAGCCGCTGAAAAATGGCGACACCCTGAACATCGACGTCACGGTGATCAAGGACGGCTACCACGGCGACACCAGCCGCATGTTCCACGTCGGCACCGTGCCGGTCTGGGCAGAGCGCCTGTCGCAGGTCACCCAGGAATGCATGTACAAGGCGATCGAAATCGTCAAACCCGGCTGCCGCCTCGGTGACATTGGCGAAATCATCCAGAAGCACGCGGAAAAGAACGGTTTCTCGGTCGTACGCGAGTTCTGCGGCCACGGCATCGGCAAGGTGTTCCACGAAGAACCGCAGATTCTGCACTATGGCCGCGCCGGCACCGGCATGGAACTGAAGGCAGGCATGACCTTCACCATCGAGCCGATGATCAACCAGGGCAAGGCCGACACCAAAGTACTGGGCGACGGCTGGACCGCGATCACCAAGGATCGCAAGCTGTCGGCGCAGTGGGAACACACCTTGCTTGTCACCGACACCGGCTACGAGATCTTCACCCTGCGCAGCGACGACACGATCCCGCGCATCTCGGCCTGACCCAGACACCGTTCCCAGCCTATAGAAGGAAAGCCAATCGATGCCGCAGGTGGATCCCGAACTCTTCGACCGCGGTCAGTTCCAGGCTGAACTGGCCCTGAAAGCGAGTCCTATCGCGGCGTTCAAGAAGGCGATCCGCCAGGCCCGCGAGGTGCTCGATGCACGTTTTCGGGCCGGTCGCGATATACGCAGGCTGATCGAAGATCGGGCGTGGTTCGTCGATAACATCCTGCAAAAGGCCTGGGACCAGTTCGACTGGAGCGAAGACGCCGACATCGCGCTGGTCGCGGTCGGCGGCTACGGTCGCGGTGAATTGCACCCCTATTCCGACATCGACCTGCTGATCCTGCTGGACAGCGCCGACCACGAAATTTTCCGCGATTCCATCGAGCGCTTTCTGACGCTGCTGTGGGACATTGGCCTGGAAGTCGGTCAGAGCGTTCGCTCGGTCGACGAGTGCGCCGAAGAGGCGCGCGCCGACCTGACGGTGGTCACCAACCTGATGGAAAGCCGCACCATCTGCGGCCCCGAGCGCCTGCGCCAGCGCATGCTCGACGTCACCAGCACTGCACACATGTGGCCGAGCAAGGATTTCTTCCTGGCCAAGCGCGCCGAGCAGAAGGCTCGCCACCACAAGTACAACGACACCGAATACAATCTGGAGCCCAACGTCAAAGGCTCGCCCGGCGGACTACGGGATATCCAGACCATTCTGTGGGTGGCCCGCCGTCAGTACGGCACCCTGAACCTGCGCGCCCTGGCCGGCGAAGGCTTTCTGGTCGAGAGTGAAAACGCCCTGCTGGCGTCCTCTCAGGAATTCCTCTGGAAAGTGCGTTACGCCCTGCACATGCTCGCCGGTCGCTCCGAAGACCGCCTGCTGTTCGATCATCAGCGCACCATTGCCGGGCTGCTGGGTTTTGAAGGCGACGACGCCAAACAGGCCGTCGAAAACTTCATGCAGCAGTATTTCCGGGTGGTGATGAGCATTGCCCAGCTCAGCGACCTGATCATCCAGCACTTCGAGGAAGTCATCCTCGCCCCGGAAGACGAAGCGCCACCACAGCCGATCAACTCGCGCTTCCAGCTGCACGACGGCTACATCGAGGCACGCAACGACAACGTGTTCCGCCGTACGCCGTTCGCCATGCTCGAGATCTTCGTGCTGATGGCCCAGCAGCCGGAAATCAAAGGCGTACGCGCCGACACCATTCGTCTGCTGCGGGAAAACCGTCACCTGATCGACGACAACTTCCGCAACGACATCCGCAACACCAGCCTGTTCATCGAGCTGTTCAAGTGCAAGATCGGCATTCACCGCAACCTGCGGCGGATGAACCGCTACGGCATTCTCGGACGCTATCTGCCGGAATTCGGCTTCATTGTCGGGCAGATGCAGCACGACCTGTTTCACATCTATACGGTCGATGCGCACACGCTGAACCTGATCAAGCACCTGCGCAAATTGCAGTACACCCAGGTGTCGGAAAAATTCCCGCTGGCCGCCAAGCTCATGGCCAAACTGCCCAAGCCTGAACTCATTTATATGGCCGGCCTGTACCATGACATCGGCAAGGGCCGGCATGGCGATCACTCGGAGATTGGCGCGGTGGATGCCGAGGCGTTCTGCCAGCGTCACCAACTGCCGGTCTGGGACAGCCGCCTGATCGTCTGGCTGGTGCAGAACCACCTGGTGATGTCGACCACCGCCCAGCGCAAAGACTTGTCCGACCCGCAGGTAATCCATGACTTCGCGCTGGCGGTCGGTGACGAAACCCGTCTCGACTACCTGTACGTGCTGACCGTGGCCGACATCAACGCGACCAACCCGACGCTGTGGAACTCGTGGCGTGCCAGCCTGTTGCGCCAGCTCTACACCGAGACCAAGCGCGCCCTGCGCCGCGGCCTGGAGAACCCGGTGGATCGCGAAGAACAGATCCGCCAGACCCAGAGCGCAGCACTGGACATTCTGGTGCGCGGCGGCACCGATCCGGATGACGTCGAGCAATTGTGGGCGCAACTGGGCGATGACTACTTCCTGCGCCACACCGCCGGCGACGTGGCCTGGCACACCGACGCGATCCTTCAGCAACCGGCTGACGGCGGTCCGCTGGTGCTGATCAAGGAAACCACCCAGCGCGAATTCGAGGGTGGCACGCAGATCTTCATCTATGCGCCGGACCAACACGACTTCTTCGCCGTGACCGTGGCCGCGATGGACCAGCTCAACCTGAACATTCACGACGCCCGGGTCATCACGTCCAGCAGCCAGTTCACCCTCGACACCTACATCGTGCTCGACACCGATGGCGATTCGATCGGCGACAATCCGGTCCGGGTCAAGCAGATTCGCGACGGCCTGACCGAAGCCCTGCGCAACCCGGCCGATTACCCGACGATCATCCAGCGTCGGGTGCCGCGCCAGCTCAAGCATTTTGCGTTCGCCCCGCAGGTGACGATCCACAACGACGCCCAGCGTCCGGTAACCGTACTGGAACTCACTGCGCCGGATCGGCCGGGCCTGCTGGCACGGGTCGGCGGGATTTTCCTCGAGTTCGACCTGTCGCTGCAGAACGCCAAGATCGCCACCCTGGGCGAGCGGGTGGAAGACGTGTTCTTCATCACCGACGCCCACAATCAACCGCTGTCCGACCCGCTGCTGTGCAGCCGTTTGCAGGATGCCATCGTCGAACAGTTGAGCGTCAATCAGGAACCCGATATCAAACTGTCGCGCATCAGCATTTGATTGCGCGCCCGGATTCAACCGCTTTGCACGAGATCCCGCACCGATGAACAACGCTCTGTCCCAGCTTCAGCCCTACCCGTTCGAAAAGCTCCGCGCCCTGCTCGGCAGCGTTACGCCAAACCCGGACAAGCGCCCGATCGCGCTGTCCATCGGCGAACCGAAGCATCGCTCGCCAAGCTTTGTCGCCGAGGCGCTGGCCAACAATCTGGATCAGATGGCGGTGTACCCGACCACCCTCGGCATTCCGGCCCTGCGCGAAGCCATCGCGGCTTGGTGCGAACGTCGTTTCAACGTACCGAGCGGCTGGATCGACCCGGCGCGCAACGTACTGCCGGTCAACGGCACCCGTGAAGCGCTGTTCGCCTTCACCCAGACCGTGGTCAACCGTGGCGACGACGCACTGGTGGTCAGCCCGAACCCGTTCTATCAGATCTACGAAGGCGCGGCGTTCCTCGCCGGCGCCAAGCCGCACTACCTGCCATGCCTGGACGAGAACGGCTTCAACCCGGACTTCGACGCGGTATCGCCTGACATCTGGAAACGCTGCCAGATCCTGTTCCTGTGCTCGCCGGGCAACCCGACCGGTGCGCTGATTCCGGTCAATGTGCTGAAAAAACTGATCGCCCTGGCCGACGAATACGACTTCGTGATCGCCGCCGACGAGTGCTACAGCGAACTGTACTTCGACGAACAAACCCCGCCGCCAGGCCTGCTCAGCGCCTGCGCCGAACTGGGTCGCCAGGACTTCAAGCGCTGCGTGGTGTTCCACAGCCTGTCCAAGCGCTCGAACCTGCCGGGCCTGCGCTCCGGTTTTGTCGCCGGCGATGCCGACATCCTCAAGGGCTTCCTGCTGTACCGCACCTACCACGGCTGCGCGATGCCGGTTCAGACCCAACTGGCCAGCGTCGCTGCGTGGAATGACGAAGTGCATGTACGCGCCAACCGTGCGCTGTATCGCGAAAAGTTCGACGCCGTGCTGGCGATTCTCAGCCCGGTGATGGACGTGCAGCGCCCGGATGGCAGCTTCTACCTGTGGCCGAATGTGCAAGGTGACGATGCCGCGTTCTGCCGGGATCTGTTTGCCGAAGAGCACGTGACCGTGGTGCCGGGTTCGTACCTGTCCCGTGACGTCGATGGCGTCAATCCGGGCGCCGGGCGCGTGCGCATGGCGCTGGTTGCGCCGCTGGCCGAGTGCGTCGAGGCTGCCGAGCGCATCCGCGATTTCGTCCTGCGCCACAAGTAATGTCTGAACGCCCGTGCCGGGCAATCCGGCACGGGCAATCAAATATCACGTAACAGTTGCCCTCCTGTTTCTACCTCACTCTCCTATTGGCCAGACGTTAGTCTTGGGCGGCGCCGCTCGCTGCGCACCACCAAAAACCGACCTTTGACTTCATGGAAGAAGTGAAAAAAATGACAGAACTGCTCGATTGCCAACTTCATCAATGGCCCGACGATCAGGCGGCCTACACAGCCGCCATCAATGAAAACCCGGCCAACGCCGGCAACGCGACCGGCACTCGCCGCAAGCGCTCCGTCGTCAACTATTCAAAGCTGTGGGCCAACGGCCGCACACTGAAAATCGCCTTCATGGACGCGCCCGATGCCGAGCACAGGACCAAGATCATCGACGCCGCCAGCCAGTGGTTGCCGTACATCAACCTCACGTTCGAATTCGTCGATGACCGGCAAGGCGATATCCGCATTGCCACTAACAACAATGACAACAGCTCAATGCTGGGCACCGATGCGCTGTTGATTCATCCGGACTATCCGACCATGAATCTGGGCGTGAAGCCGGACCACCAGGACTTTGAAGTGATCGTGATTCATGAGTTCGGGCATGCGCTGGGCGCGCTGCATGAACACCAACACCCACAGGCAAAAATTCCGTGGGATAAACCCAAGGTGTATGAGTTCTACAAAAATCGCGAGATGAACCCGCTGACCGAGGCGCAGGTCGACCGAAACCTGTTCGCCTCCTTCGACACGCTGGATGCGATCTACACCTCCTACGACCGCAGGTCGATCATGCACCACCCCGTGGCCAACACCTTGACGGTGGGCAACTGGGAGGTGCCGATCAACCGCAAGATCAGCAAGAAAGACAAACGCCTGATGAGGTTGCTTTATCCCAAGTAACGTTTTGCCTATTTGACCTGGCCCAGGTTGGCCTCACTCAAGTCGAGTTCGCCCAACACCTCGCGCAGCACGTCATCACCGATCTGGTGCTGACGACTGAGGCTGTACAACTCGAGGCGCTGCGCGCGCAGCGCCTTGAGGCGCAAGCGGCGTTCCAGCAGATCCATCTGGAACGCCAGCGCCTGGGCTTCGGCCGAATCGTTGAACACCTCCAGTTGGTGGCGGTACTCGGACATGATGCGCGCCTTGAGCTCGGCCGCCAGTGCGGCTTGCGCGGCGTCCTGCGGGCTGACCTCTTCGATCTCCAGCGCGTGAATCGCCGCTTCCGCCGTCTTGCGCCAGGCGTCGCGCACTTCCTGACGACGCTTGTCGTCCGGACTTTTTTCGATGCCGCGCAACAGCAACGGCAGCGCAATACAGGCCGCCACCAGCGACAACAGGATCACCCCGGCGGCGATGAAGATCAGCAAATCACGCTCGGGGAACGCCTCGCTGCCCATCAGCATCGGCACCGACATCACACCCGCCAGGGTCACCGCACCGCGTACGCCACCAACGGTCAGCAGCCAGCAGGAACGGGCAGTCGGCACTTGCGTCAGATCCCCCTTGCCGCGCAGACGGCGCAGCAGCACCGACAGACGCCAGATGCTTTGCACCCAGATAAAGCGCAACAGCACTAACGCCAGGAAGATCGCCACCACATCGAGACAGCGATAGAACAGGGTCGGCCACAACGAGGTCTCGTGGCTGACCACCGCTTTAATGATGTCCGGCAGTTGCAGACCGAGCAGCAGGAAGATCAGGCCGTTGAAGGCGAATTCCAGCAACGACCACACACTGCGGTTGAGCAACCGGGTGCTGGTCTGGCGCGGCAGCAGATCGAGCCAGCTCTGCATCATCCCCGCTGCCACTGCCGAAAGAATGCCCGACGCGCCGAGCCGTTCGGCCAGCACGTAAGCGGCGAATGGCAGCAGCAACATGAACACCACGTGGGTCGCCGGATCGTCCCAGCCCCGGGCGATCATCCAGGCGCGCAACCGGCCGACCAACCAGCTCAGCGCCACACCGACCGCCAGCCCGCCGACCGCCACCAGCACGAAGGTCAGACTGGCATTGGCCAGGGAAAACGCACCGGTCACCGCCGCGACCAGGGCGAACTTGAACGTCACCAGGCCCGATGCATCGTTCATCAACGCCTCGCCCTGCAGCATGTGCATCAGCGGCGTGGGCAAGCGGTTCTGCGAAATGGCCGAGACCGCCACGGCATCCGTTGGCGACAGCACCGCCGCCAGCGCAAAGGCCACCGGCAAGGGAATCGTCGGCAGCAGCCAATGAATGAAGTAGCCCGCCCCGACCACGGTAAACAGCACCAACCCGACCGCCAGTGTCAGCACCGGCCCGCGCAGACGCCACAATTCCCGCTTGGGCATGCGCCAGCCATCGGAAAACAGCAGCGGTGGCAGGAACAGAAACAGGAACAGCTCCGGATCAAGAGCCACGTGCAGGCCGAGAGTCGGCCAGGCCAACAAGGCGCCGGCGGCGATCTGCACCAGTGGCAGCGGCAGCGGAATCACCCGTCCAATCAGGCGCGAGACACTGACCAGCATCAGCAGAATCAGGACGGTATAAGCGGTTTGCATAGAGCGGAAATCCCGGACAATCGACAGCGTTGAACTGCCATATTAGCCGCTTAGGCTGTGCGTGACCGTTGCACCTATGTCGCAGCCCCCTCAGCAAAAGCAACCTCGGCGCCGCGAAACCGTCTGGTCATGGCATAATCCGACACCATTTTTTTCCAGCACCTGTAAAGGGGGCAATTCCTTGACCGTTTCAAGCAAAACGTTGCACCTTTTCGGCATCAAAGCCTGCGACACCATGAAAAAGGCGCGCACCTGGCTCGATGAACACGCTGTCAGCTATGACTTCCACGATTACAAGACCGCCGGCATTGACCGCGAGCACCTGACCCAATGGTGCGACGAGCATGGCTGGCAAACGGTGTTGAACCGCGCAGGCACGACCTTTCGCAAACTCGACGACGAACGCAAAGCCGATCTCGACCAGTCGAAAGCCATCGAACTGATGCTCGCTCAACCCTCGATGATCAAGCGCCCGGTGCTCGATCTCGGTGACCGAACCCTGATTGGCTTCAAGCCAGACATCTACGCGGCCGCGCTCAAGTAAGCAGCCCGTCACTTTTTGTAGAGGTATTCACATGTCCAACTCCCTGTTCAGTATTGCCTTCGGTGTCGGCACCCAGAACCGTCAAGGCGCATGGCTGGAAGTGTTCTACGCCCAGCCGCTGTTGAACCCTTCGGCTGAGCTGGTCGCCGCTGTTGCACCTATCCTCGGCTACACCGAAGGCAACCAGGCCATCACCTTCACCACCGCACAAGCTGCGCAACTGGCTGAAGCCGTGAAAGGCATCGACGCGGTGCAAGGCAAGCTGCTGACCCGCCTGGCCGAAAGCCACAAGCCGCTGGTCGCGACCCTGCTGGCCGAAGACGCGCAACTGACTTCGACTCCTGAGGCTTACCTCAAGCTGCACCTGCTGTCCCATCGCCTGGTCAAGCCGCACGGCGTGAGCCTGGCCGGGATCTTCCCGCTGCTGCCGAACGTGGCCTGGACCAGCCAGGGCGCGATCGACCTGAGCGAGCTGGCCGAGCTGCAACTCGAAGCCCGTCTGCGCGGCGAGCTGCTGGAAGTGTTCTCGGTGGACAAGTTCCCGAAAATGACCGACTACGTGGTACCGGCCGGCGTGCGTATCGCTGACGCCGCACGTCTGCGTCTGGGCGCCTACGTGGGCGAAGGCACCACCGTGATGCACGAAGGTTTCATCAACTTTAACGCCGGCACCGAAGGCCCGGGCATGATCGAAGGCCGCGTCTCCGCTGGCGTCTTCGTCGGCAAGGGTTCGGACCTGGGCGGCGGCTGCTCGACCATGGGCACCCTGTCGGGCGGCGGCAACATCGTGATCAAGGTCGGCGAAGGCTGCCTGATCGGCGCCAACGCCGGTATCGGTATCCCCCTGGGCGACCGCAACACCGTCGAGTCAGGCCTGTACGTGACCGCCGGCACCAAGGTGGCGCTGCTGGATGAACACAACAACCTGGTCAAAGTGGTCAAGGCTCGTGAACTGGCCGGTCAGACCGACCTGCTGTTCCGTCGCAATTCGGAAACCGGCGCTGTGGAATGCAAGACCCACAAATCGGCGATCGAACTGAACGAAGCGCTGCACGCTCACAACTAAGCGCCAGAAGCTCACCTGAGGGAGCCGGCCCGTTTGCCATGGCGTTCGAACGATCGCCATCGCGGGCAAGCCCGCTCCCACAGGGTTCGGCGTTAACCCGCCCATCTTCACCAGGGCTTGAAACCGTGATGATTCCCTCCCCCTGGCGTGCCGATTTCCCGGCCATCGCCGCCCTGCAACGGCAAGACCAGACTTACCTGGACAACGCCGCCACCACGCAAAAACCCCAGGCCCTGCTCGACGCGCTGGCGCATTACTACGCCAATGGCGCGGCCAACGTTCACCGTGCCCAGCACTTGCCCGGTGCCCACGCCACGCAGGCGTTCGAGGACAGCCGCCTGAAGGTTGCCCAGTGGCTGAATGCCGGTGACAGCGGGCAGATCATCTTCACCCACGGCGCCACCAGTGCGCTGAATCTCCTGGCTTATGGCCTGGAACATCTTTTCCATCCGGGCGATGAAATTGTCATCAGCGCCCTGGAGCATCACGCCAACCTGCTGCCTTGGCAGCAACTGGCGCAACGTCGCGACCTGAAGCTGGTAATCCTGCCGCTGGACGATGACGGCGTGATCGACCTCGCCGCCGCCGTTCACCTGATCGGCCCGCGCACTCGCTTGCTGGCGGTCAGTCAGTTATCCAACGTGCTCGGCGCCTGGCAACCGTTGCCGGCATTGCTGGCAATGGCCAAGGCGCACAACGCCCTGACCGTGGTTGATGGCGCTCAAGGCGTGGTCCATGGCCGGCATGACGTGCAGGCGCTGGGTTGCGACTTTTACGTGTTTTCCAGCCACAAGCTGTACGGCCCCGATGGCCTTGGCGTGCTGTTCGGAAGCAACGCAGCGCTCGAACAACTGCGCCCGTGGCAGTTCGGTGGCGAGATGGTGCTGGAAGCCAACTATCACGACGCGCGCTTCCGCCCTGCCCCATTGGGCTTCGAGGCGGGAACACCGCCGATTGCCAGTGTGATCGGCCTCGGTGCGACCCTCGACTACCTCGCGGGTCTGGATCAGGACGCCGTGTCCGCCCACGAAGCCGCGCTGCACGATTACCTTTTGCGAGGCCTCGCCGCCCGCAATGGCATCCGTCTGCTGGGCAAGCCGCAACTGGCGCTGGCCAGTTTTGTCGTCGAAGGCGTGCACAACGCCGATCTGGCGCACTTGTTGACCGAACAGGGCATCGCCGTGCGTGCCGGGCATCACTGCGCGATGCCGCTGCTCAAGCGTTTCGAACTGGCCGGGGCGATTCGCGTGTCGCTGGCGCTGTACAACGATTCCGAAGATCTGGAGCGGTTCTTTGAAGCGCTGGATCAGGCGCTGGAGCTGTTGCGATGAGCCTGCCGATCGAGGCCGCCGAAGCGCTGCAAACATTTCAGAACGCGGCTGGTTGGGAACAGCGGGCGCGATTGTTGATGCAGTTCGGGGATCGTCTGCCGCCGTTGAGCGATGCGGACAAGTGCGACGCCAATCGGGTACACGGCTGTGAAAGTCAGGTGTGGCTGGTTGGCGAATTGCGCGACGGCCACTGGCAGTTCACGGCGAGCAGCGATGCACGGATGATTCGCGGGTTGGTGGCGTTGCTGCTGTTGCGGGTCAACGGCTTGACCGCGGGTGAGCTGCAGCAGGTGGATCTGCCGGACTGGTTCAATCAGTTGGGACTGTCGCGGCAGTTGTCGCCGTCGCGCAGCAATGGCTTGAATGCCGTGTTGCAGCGGATGCGTGAACTCGCCCCGAACTGATCGTTCCCACGCTCCGCGTGGGAACGATCAGTTCGGGACGCTCTGCGTCCCATGCCGAAGCGGACGCAGAGCGTCCAATGAGGCATTCCCACGCAGACGGTTCGACGCCTCGACGTGGGAACGATCGGCGACGTAGAGCGTGTGAACGATCGGTCACTGGTCAGGCCTGAGGCTTGACCCGATCCGCCGGGCGCCGCACGCCCGCCACAATCTTGTCCACAGCCTTGGTCGCCGCGACCATGCCGAACGTCGCCGTCACCATCATCACCGCGCCAAACCCGCCGGCGCAGTCCAGCTTCACGCCGTCGCCGACAAAACTCTTCTGCAGGCAAATACTGCCGTCCGGTTTCGGATAGCGCAGTTGTTCGGTGGAGAACACGCACGGCACGCTGTAATGGCGGGTCACGGTGCGCGAAAAACCATAATCGCGGCGCAACGTTGAACGCACTTTCGAGGCCAGTGGGTCGTTGAAGGTGCGGTTGAGGTCGCAGACCTGAATCAGCGTTGGATCGATCTGCCCGCCAGCGCCGCCGGTGGTGATGATCTGAATCTTGCGGCGCTTGCACCAGGCAATCAGCGCAGCCTTGGCGTTGACCGCGTCGATGCAGTCGATCACGCAGTCGATGTTCGGCGTGATGTATTCGGCCATGGTGTCGCGGGTGACGAAATCCGCCACGGCGTGCACCTTGCAGTCCGGGTTGATCCCGCGCAGACGCTCGGCCATCACCTCGACCTTGGGTTTGCCGACGGTGCTGTCGAGCGCGTGCAACTGGCGGTTGGCGTTGCTGACGCAGACGTCGTCGAGGTCGAACAGCGAAATCTCGCCCACCCCGCAACGGGCCATGGCTTCCGCCGCCCAGGAACCGACGCCGCCAACGCCGACAATCGCCACGTGGGCTGCACGCAGGCGCTCGAGGCCCTCGATGCCATACAAACGGGCGATGCCTGCAAACCGCGGATCTTCTGTACTCATGACCATTACCCTGAAAACCGGCGCGCATTATAGGGCCGTCGGCGGCCAAGAGCATCTTTGCGCTATGAACGGCGAACGCGCCTGCTTTAATTAAAGCTGCACGTAACAAAGATTTGTCTTACACGCTGAAACGAAAGAACTTAAGTCAGGTTGGATTGCCCAACGTCCGGCATTTCCCTGTCTCTTGTAGGACTTGGCGAACTGCCGGTGTAGGATGCGCGCCCTCTTGGCGTCAACCAGCCGACCCTTCGTTCCACAGCCTTTGGAACCCGACACAGCTATGTCATCGCGTAAATTTGGACTCAACCTGGTGGTGGTTCTGGCAATCGCCGCCCTGTTCACCGGTTTCTGGGCGCTGATCAACCGCCCCGTCTCCGCGCCGAACTGGCCGGAGCAGATCTCCGGTTTCTCCTATTCACCGTTCCAGCAAGGACAGTTCCCACAGAAGGATCAGTATCCGTCCGACGATGAAATGCGCCGCGACCTGGAGATCATGAGCAAGCTGACGGACAACATCCGCATCTACTCGGTCGACGGTTCCCTGCAGGACATCCCGAAACTGGCGGAAGAGTTCGGTCTGCGCGTGACCCTGGGGATCTGGATCAGCCCCGACCAGGAGCGCAACGAGCGGGAAATCACCCGCGCCATCGAACTGGCCAACACTTCGCGCAGCGTTGTTCGCGTAGTGGTCGGCAACGAAGCGATCTTCCGCAAGGAAATCACCGCCGAACAACTCAGCGTGCTGCTCGACCGCGTGCGCGCAGCGGTGAAAGTGCCGGTGACCACCTCCGAACAGTGGCACGTCTGGGAAGAACACCCGGAACTGGCCAAGCACGTCGACCTGATCGCCGCCCACGTTCTGCCCTACTGGGAATTCATTCCGGTGGACAAGGCCGGGCAGTTTGTTTTCGACCGCGCCCGCGACCTGAAAAAGATGTTCCCGAAAAAGCCGCTGCTGCTGTCCGAAGTGGGCTGGCCGAGCAACGGCCGCATGCGCGGTGGCGCCGATGCGTCGCCGGCGGATCAGGCGATCTACCTGCGCACGCTGGTCAACAAACTCAACCGCCAGGGCTTCAACTACTTCGTGATCGAAGCGTTTGACCAGCCGTGGAAGGCCAGCGACGAAGGTTCGGTCGGCGCCTACTGGGGCGTGTTCAACGCCGCGCGCCAGCAGAAATTCAACTTCGAAGGCCCGGTGGTGGCGATCCCGCAATGGCGCGTGCTGGCCATCGGCTCGGTGGTGCTGGCGCTGTTGTCGCTGACCCTGCTGATGATCGACGGCTCGGCCCTGCGTCAGCGCGGCCGTACCTTCCTGACCTTTATCGCGTTTCTGTGCGGTTCGGTGCTGGTGTGGATCGGTTACGACTACAGCCAGCAATACAGCACGTGGTTCAGCCTGACGGTGGGTTTCCTGCTGGCGCTCGGTGCGCTCGGGGTGTTCATCGTGTTGCTGACCGAGGCCCACGAACTGGCCGAAGCGGTGTGGATTCACAAACGCCGGCGTGAATTCCTGCCGGTAGTCGGCGATTCGGATTACCGTCCGAAAGTCTCGATCCACGTGCCCTGCTACAACGAGCCGCCGGAGATGGTCAAACAGACCCTCAACGCCCTGGCCAACCTCGACTACCCGGACTTCGAAGTCCTGATCATCGACAACAACACCAAGGACCCGGCGGTCTGGGAACCGGTGCGCGACTATTGCGAAACGCTCGGCCCGCGCTTCAAGTTCTTCCACGTCTCGCCCCTGGCCGGCTTCAAGGGCGGCGCGCTGAACTACCTGATCCCGCATACCGCCAAGGACGCCGAAGTGATCGCGGTGATCGACTCCGACTACTGCGTGCACCCGAACTGGCTCAAGCACATGGTGCCGCACTTCGCCGACCCGAAAATCGCCGTGGTGCAGTCGCCGCAGGATTACCGCGACCAGAACGAGAGCACCTTCAAGAAGCTCTGCTACGCCGAATACAAAGGCTTCTTCCACATCGGCATGGTCACCCGCAACGACCGCGACGCGATCATCCAGCACGGCACCATGACCATGACCCGTCGTTCGGTTCTGGAAGAACTGGGCTGGGCCGACTGGTGCATCTGTGAAGACGCCGAACTCGGTCTGCGGGTATTCGAGAAAGGCCTGTCGGCGGCGTACTACCACGACAGTTACGGCAAGGGTCTGATGCCGGACACCTTCATCGACTTCAAGAAGCAGCGTTTCCGCTGGGCCTACGGTGCGATCCAGATCATCAAGCGCCACACCCGCAGCCTGCTGCGCGGCAAGGACACCGAACTGACGCGCGGCCAGCGTTACCACTTCCTCGCGGGCTGGTTGCCGTGGGTGGCGGACGGCATGAACATTTTCTTCACCGTCGGCGCGCTGTTGTGGTCGGCGGCGATGATCATCGTGCCGCAACGGGTCGATCCGCCGCTGCTGATCTTCGCGATCCCGCCGCTGGCGCTGTTCGTGTTCAAGGTCGGCAAGATCATCTTCCTCTACCGTCGCGCCGTGGGCGTGAACCTCAAGGATGCGTTCTGCGCCGCACTGGCCGGTCTGGCGTTGTCGCACACCATCGCCAAAGCGGTGCTGTACGGCTTCTTCACCAGCAGCATTCCGTTCTTCCGCACCCCGAAAAACGCCGACAACCATGGTTTCTGGGTGGCGATTTCCGAGGCCCGGGAAGAGCTGTTCATCATGCTGCTGTTGTGGGGCGCGGCACTGGGGATCTTCCTGGTGCAGGGCATTCCGAGCAACGACATGCGCTTCTGGGTGGCCATGCTGCTGGTGCAGTCGCTGCCGTACGTGGCGGCGCTGATCATGGCGTTCCTGTCGTCGCTGCCAAAACCTTCGGCGGCGCCTGAACCGGCACCGGTGGTCTAAATCCTCACCGATGCACTAAACGGCGGCCAATGGTCGCCGTTTTGCTTTAAGATAACCGCCATTTTGCGCGCCTTGCCCCCCAGCTTTCGGAGTTTTCCATGACGGCCCATGCCGACCTTTCGCCGACCCTCCAACTCGCCATCGACCTGATCCGCCGTCCGTCCGTGACGCCGGTCGACGCCGATTGCCAGAAGCAGATGATGCAGCGCCTGGGCGATGCCGGTTTCCAGCTGGAACCGATGCGCATCGAAGATGTGGATAACTTCTGGGCGACTCACGGCAAAGACGACGGCCCGGTGCTGTGCTTCGCCGGCCACACCGACGTGGTGCCAACCGGCCCGGTGACGGCCTGGCAGATCGACCCGTTCAACGCGGTGATCGACGAGCACGGCATGCTCTGCGGCCGTGGCGCAGCGGACATGAAAGGCAGCCTGGCCTCGATGACTGTGGCAGCCGAGCGTTTTGTCGCCGACTACCCGGATCACAAGGGCAAGGTTGCATTCCTGATCACCAGCGACGAAGAAGGCCCGGCGCATCACGGCACCAAGGCCGTGGTCGAGCGTCTGGCCGCCCGTAACGAGCGTCTGGACTGGTGCATCGTCGGTGAACCGTCGAGCACCACGCTGGTGGGCGACGTGGTGAAGAACGGTCGTCGCGGCTCCCTCGGCGCCAAACTGACCGTACGCGGTGTGCAGGGCCACGTGGCCTATCCGCATCTGGCGAAGAACCCGATCCACCTCGCTGCCCCGGCTCTGGCCGAGCTGGCAGCCGAGCATTGGGATCACGGCAACGACTTCTTCCCGCCGACCAGTTTTCAGATTTCCAACGTCAACTCCGGCACCGGCGCGACCAACGTGATTCCGGGCGATCTGGTGGCGGTGTTCAACTTCCGCTTCTCCACCGAATCGACGGTCGAAGGCCTGCAGAAACGCGTCGCCGACATCCTCGACAAGCACGGCCTGGACTGGCACATCGACTGGGCGCTGTCCGGTCTGCCATTCCTCACCGAGCCGGGTGCGCTGCTCGACGCGGTGTCGTCGAGCATCAAGGACATCACCGGCCGCGAGACCAAGGCGTCCACCAGCGGCGGCACCTCCGACGGTCGTTTCATCGCGACCATGGGTACGCAGGTTGTTGAACTGGGCCCGGTCAACGCAACCATCCACCAGGTCAACGAGCGCGTGCTGGCGGCCGATCTCGACGTGCTGACCGAGATCTACTACCAGACCCTGATCAAGTTGCTCGCCTGATGCTCGCGTGCCCGATCTGCAGTGAACCGCTGAACGCGGTGGACAACGGCGTGGTCTGCCCCGCCGGCCACCGCTTCGACCGCGCGCGCCAGGGTTACCTGAACCTGCTGCCGGTGCAACACAAGAACAGCCGCGATCCCGGCGACAATCAGGCGATGGTCGAGGCCCGCCGCGACTTTCTGAACGCCGGGCATTACGCGCCGGTGGCCAAGCGTCTGGCGGAGCTGGCGGCGAGTTATGCGCCGGCGCGCTGGGTCGATATCGGTTGTGGCGAGGGTTACTACACCGCGCAGATCGCCCAGGCTTTGCCCGATGCTGACGGCTACGCGCTGGATATCTCGAAGGAAGCGGTCAAACGCGCCTGCAAACGCAATCCGGCGCTGACCTGGTTGATCGCCAGCATGGCCCGGGTGCCACTGGCCGCCGGCAGTTGCCAGTTTCTGGCCAGCGTCTTCAGTCCACTGGACTGGGAAGAAGCCAAACGCCTGCTCAGCGTCGGCGGCGGTCTGATGAAAGTCGGCCCGACCAGCGGCCACCTGATGGAACTGCGCGAACGCCTGTACGACGAAGTGCGCGAATACACCGACGACAAGCACCTGGCCCTGGTACCGGAAGGCATGGCGCTGGCGCACAGTGAAACCCTGGAATTCAAACTGACGCTGGACAAGCCCGAGGATCGCGCCAACCTGCTGGCGATGACGCCCCACGGCTGGCGCGCCAGTGCCGAGCGCCGCGCGGCGGTGATCGAACAGCCCGAGCCGTTCGTGACCACGGTCTCGATGCGCTACGATTATTTCGTTCTTCAATAACTTTTGGTCTCGGGCAACGACCCGGGGCCGGCTAAATCCGCGAATGGATTTTTCAGACCCGCAGTGAGGATATCCATGCGCCAACCGGACATCGAGATTTACCTGAAAGACGCCGACGTCGACCACAAGGCCATTTCCGCCTGGCTGGGCGCCGCTCTCGGCCCGTGCAGCGACTGGGTACAGAAAGGCCAGACTTACAAGTGCAAGGCCGGCAACATCCCGGTGACCTGGCTGCCGAAAGCCGTGGGCAAGTGGAACAGCCTGTACCTGGAAAGCGATGCGACCCCATGGGACGACGACATCGCCTGCGCCCGCGCCGCGTTCGCTGCGCTGAACGTCGAAGTGCGCTGCGCACCGGGGACGTGGGTCGAGGAAGAAGGTGAAGAGACGGCGGATCGCTGGATCCGGATCAGCGCCGATGGTGAAGAAGAGATCACCTGGAAAACTGCATAAAAGCAGCTTCGAGCTGCAAGCCTCAAGCTGCAAGCCTGACCGCTTGAAGCTTGTAGCTCGAGACTGGCCGCAGGTCCTCCCTTACAGGCCTACAACGTCTTCAGCCTGCAACCCCTTCTGCCCTTCCACCACCGCGTATTCAACCTGCTGACCCTCGGTCAGCGAACGGTGGCCTTCGCCGCGGATCGCGCGGTAGTGCACGAACACGTCCACCCCGTCTTCGCGCTGAATGAAGCCGTAGCCCTTGGCGTCGTTGAACCACTTCACGTTGCCGGTTTCACGTGTTGCCATCTGTTCATACTCCTTTTTTATTATTGAACAGGCTTTTCGCAGGAAAGCCTTCGAGGAACGTCAGCCTGCGTCCGACGTCCATAAAAGGGCCCCGGCGACAGATCGCCGAGTATATGACAGGCGGCAAAACTCTCAACAGGAGATTACTTCGCCGCTTTTTTGCCGATTTTCGCCCAATACGGCAAACTGTCGACCGCCCGAGCAAACGCTCGGTTTATCCACTCACGCAGAAGCCGTATGACCCGTTCCCCGTTCCGCCGTCTTGTGTTTGGCACCTTGCGCCGACTGTTGTATCTCTGGGTTCGCTCCGAGACGATCAATCAGTCGTCGTTCACCCTCAACCTCGACCGCAGTCGTCCGGTGTTCTACGTCCTGCAAAATCCATCGCTGACCGATCTGGCGGTGGTCGACACCGAGTGCACCAAGGCCGGCCTGCCGCGCCCGGTGCTGCCGGTGTCCGTGGGTTCGCTGATCGAACCGGCGGCGTTTTTCTACCTGACGCCGGATCCCGACTGGCTCGGCCGCCAGGACAAGCGCGGTGCGCCGCCGACCCTGACCCGACTGGTCAGCGCCCTCAGCCAGAATGCTACCGAAGACGCGCAGATCATTCCGGTCAGCGTGTTCTGGGGCCAGTCACCGGACAGCGAAAACAGCCCGTGGAAACTGCTGTTCGCCGACAGCTGGGCCGTCACCGGGCGTCTGCGTCGCCTTCTGAGCATCATGATTCTGGGGCGCAAGACCCGCGTGCAATTCTCCGCACCGATCCACCTGCGCGAACTGATCGAACACAACAAGGGCCACGAGCGCACGGTGCGCATGGCCCAGCGGATCCTGCGGGTGCACTTCCGCAACCTCAAGGCTGCAGTGATCGGTCCGGACATTTCCCACCGCCGCAACCTGGTCAAAGGCCTGCTCAACCAGCCGCTGGTCAAGCAAGCGATCCTCGACGAAGCCGAGCGCGAGAACATCTCCCCGGAAAAAGCCAAGGCCCAAGCCCTGCGCTACGGCAACGAGATCGCCTCGGACTACACCTACACCGCGATCCGTTTTCTGGAAGTGGTGCTGAGCTGGTTCTGGAACAAGATCTACGACGGGATCAAGGTCAACCACATCGAAGGCGTGCAGAAGGTCGCCCAGGGTCACGAAGTGATCTACGTGCCGTGCCACCGCAGCCACATTGACTACCTGCTGCTGTCGTACTTGCTGTTCCGCAATGGCCTGACCCCGCCGCACATCGCCGCCGGCATCAACCTCAACATGCCGGTGATCGGCAGCCTGCTGCGCCGTGGCGGCGCGTTCTTCATGCGCCGCACGTTCAAGGGCAATCCGCTGTACACCTCGGTGTTCAACGAATACCTGCACACCCTGTTCACCAAAGGCTTCCCGGTCGAATACTTCGTCGAGGGCGGTCGCTCGCGTACCGGGCGCATGCTGCAACCGAAAACCGGGATGCTGGCGATCACCATGCGCAGCTTCCTGCGTTCGTCGCGGATGCCGATCGTGTTCGTGCCGGTGTACATCGGTTATGAGCGCGTGCTCGAAGGCCGCACCTACCTCGGTGAATTGCGTGGCGCGAGCAAGAAGAAAGAATCGATCTTCGACATCTTCAAAGTCATCGGCGCACTCAAGCAGCGCTTCGGCCAAGTGGCGGTGAACTTCGGCGAGCCGATCAAACTGGCGGAATTCCTCGACAGCGAACAGCCGGACTGGCGTCAGCAGGAACTCGGCCCGCAGTACAAGCCGGCGTGGCTCAACGAAACCACCAACCGCCTCGGCGAGAAAGTCGCACAGCACCTGAACGAAGCGGCGGCGATCAACCCGGTCAACCTGGTGGCGCTGGCGCTGCTCTCGACCACCCGCCTGGCGCTGGATGATCGGGCCATGGCGCGGGTGCTGGATCTGTATCTGGCGCTGCTGCGCAAGGTCCCTTACTCGCCGCACACCACGTTGCCGGAAGGCGATGGCCGCGCGCTGATCGAACACGTGAAGGACATGGATCTGCTGTCCGAGCAGAACGATGCGCTGGGCAAGATCCTTTATCTGGACGAGCAGAACGCCGTCCTGATGACGTACTACCGCAACAACGTGCTGCACATCTTCGCCCTGCCGGCGCTACTGGCGAGCTTCTTCCAGAGCACCTCGCGCATGAGCCGCGAACAGATCCTGCGCTACACCCGCGCGTTGTATCCGTACCTGCAATCGGAGCTGTTCATCCGCTGGACCCTGGACGAACTGGATGCAGTCATCGATCAGTGGCTGGAAGCGTTCGTCGAACAGGGCCTGCTGCGTTTCGAAAAAGACGTGTACCTGCGCCCGGCACCGAGCTCGCGGCATTTCGTGCTGCTGACCCTGCTGTCGAAGAGCATTGCCCAGACCCTGCAACGCTTCTACATGACCGTTTCCCTGCTGCTCAACAGCGGCCAGAACAGCATCAGCGCCGAAGAACTGGAAGACCTGTGCACGGTCATGGCCCAGCGCCTGTCGATCCTGCATGGCCTGAACGCACCGGAGTTCTTCGACAAGAGCCTGTTCCGCCACTTCATCCAGACCCTGCTCGACCTCGACGTACTGCGTCGCGACGAAGCCGGCAAGTTGAGCTACCACGAACTGCTCGGCGAACTGGCCGAAGGCGCAGCCAAACGGGTGCTGCCGGCGGAGATTCGCTTGTCGATCCGTCAGGTGGCACTGCACCGCAGTGAAGATGCGGCCGATCAGCCCGCCGCCCCTGTGCAAAGCGACTAAATTCCTACAGGCGCCAGGCTTCTTCTGGCGCCGTCGATACGGAGATCTCCGATGAAAAAACTTTCCCTGCTTGCCGCCGCCACGCTGCTCAGCGCCTGCCAGTCGACCTCACCGGCCGGCAAGGTCAGCCTCGACGGCGAAGTGTTCTACCTGCAACGCATCGCCCTGCCACCCAGTGCGACCTTGAGCGTAAGCCTGCAGGACGTTTCGCTGGCCGACGCTCCGGCCGTGGTACTCGACGAACAGAAAGGCCCGGTCAAAGGCCAGGTGCCGCTGCCGTTCCACTTGAGCTACGATCCGGCCCAGGTCAAACCCGGCCACCGCTACTCGGTCAGCGCGCGCATCGAAGTCAACGGCGAGCTGATGTTCATAACCACTGAAAACCATACCGTGCAGCTCGATGGCAAGGATCCGCAGCCGCTGAAGATCCGCGTCGACGCCGCACGCTAACCCTCTCCGAACAAGGAAGCCGCCATGCTCCGCCCTACCCTTCGCTTCGCCGGCCTGTGCGCGGGCCTGATGATCTCCGCCAACGCACTGGCCCTGTCCCTAAGCGACCTGTCGCAAGGCGACGCCACCGGCGGCCTCAAGGACGCCCTGACCCAGGGCGCGCAACTGGCCGTCAAACAACTCGGCACCCCGGGCGGTTTCAGCAACAACCCGGACGTGAAGATCGAACTGCCGGGCAAACTCGGCAAAGTCGCCGGCAAGATGAAAGCCTTCGGCATGGGCGCTCAAGTTGAAGAACTGGAAACCGCCATGAACAAGGCCGCGGAAACCGCTGTCACCCAGGCCCAGCCGATCCTCGTCGACGCCGTGAAGAAAATGAGCGTGGAAGACGCCAAAGGCATCCTCAGCGGCGGCAACGACTCCGCCACCCAATACCTGGACAAATCCAGCCGCGAACAGATCCGCACCAAGTTCCTGCCGATCGTCAAACAGGCAACCGACAAAGTCGGCGTAGCCCAGAAATACAACGCCTTCGCCGGCCAGGCCGCGACCTTCGGGGTGGTGGATGCGAAAAGCGCCAACATCGAAAGCTACGTGACCGAACAAGCGCTCAACGGCCTGTTCGAAATGATCGGCAAACAGGAAGAAACCATCCGCAAGAACCCGGCCGCTGCGGCGACGAGTCTGGCGAAGAAAGTGTTTGGTACGCTCTAAACCGACACGACACGGGAGTGAGCTGTCTCACTCCTGTTGTTCAATCCGCCACCAGCGGAAACACGTAAAAAGTACACCCACTCGCGCCCCATTTTCTTCTTCTCGAAAACCTGCAGCTCAACCAACCCGCTCAACGTCGACACCGCTGTGTTGTAGGCACAACCAAGATGCTCCTTGACGTTCCCCGCCGTGAACTCCTTCGCCACCCCGCTCCTGGCCACCTGATAAATGGCCCGCTGCCGCTCTGTCAGCCGATCAAAAAAGCCCGAACAGGTCAGCCAGCGCTCGAAGTCTTCGCTGTACGCCACACTCTTGCGGTACACATCGGTAAACCCCTCCACCGCCCGCAGAATCACCGAACACTGAAACTCGATGAAGTACGTCAGGTCGAGCTCATCAGCCTCGCTGTGCAAATACGACCGCCCGTACTTTACCGGCGCGTTGCGCAGTAAAAGACTGATCGCGATATAGCGGAACGCCGAAAACTCGTGCTTGAACATGAACCAGTAAAACAGCGCCCTGGCGACCCGCCCGTTGCCATCGCGAAAGGGATGTTCATAGCCCAGGGCAAAGTGCAGCGTGATCGCCTTGATCAGCGGATGCAGGTAGTTTTTTTGCTGAGGTGAACCCTGTGGTTGATTGATCCACTGCGAGAGCAAATCCAGTCGCCTCACTAATCCGGCGGCAGGCGGTGGCGAGTGGACGGTATTCCCTTCGCCGTCCTGCACCACCACTTCATCGTTGGTCCTGAAAAGCCCGGGGTCGTACTGCTCGTCATCAATACCCTCGACACCGACCCGATGCATCGACGCAATCAACTCCACGCTCAAAGGCTCGTAACGTTTTTCCCAAGCGAAATTCATCATCCGGAAATTACCCATGACCATCCGCTCATCCGGCGTCCGGGGCTGGCGCCGTTGCTTGAGCATGTCCTTGGCAACACGGGTAGTAGTCGCGGCGCCTTCCAGCTGACTGCTGCTGATCGCCTCATCCTCGATCAAATCGTTAAGCAAATAACTGAAATGCGCCCGCTCGCCTATCTGGCTGGTCATGTACTCCAGCGACGCCGTCGTGGTTTGCCGATCAACCACTGAAAGGGCCTTCTGCGCGGTGGGCGTCGGCACAAACTTTCCCCACTGGGCCGGCTCCCCCAAAGGCAGAAGATGAATGTACTGAGCGGCCCGCGCCTTCTTGACCAACGCCCAACACAATCGCGAATCCAGCCCGCTGGCCCAGCGATACCGCAGATCCTCAAAAGGCAGATACCGCCCCTGATCATCCAGCGGCTTGAGCAACGCAAGATAGTCCGCCAGACGCTGCTTGTGAGGCGCGCGCATCAACAACTCAAAGACCGGATCGGCCCGACCTTTCAATACCGGCGGTTTCTTCATCAACGCTGCTCAACCAAGGCTGAAAAACAGCCTCGAGTACAGCACTGCAAACACAGCGACTCAATATCGGAGGCGTCTGAAAAACATGTAGGAGAGAACACCCCCTCCTACAACGAGCAAATAAAGGCGTAAACCACAATGAGCGTTAGCTCGAGTACCGCTCTTGACGTGCCGGCCCCTTCGGCCGGCTGAGTGGAGGGATTTATCCGGGGGGGAGGCGCGTAGCGCCGTTCGACGAAGTCGAACACATCGAGAGGAGGTGCAGCGAAGCAAACCGGAGGCGATGCCCCCGGATGAATCCCGGAACGAAGGAACCCCGAGCCCCAGCGAGGGGCCGAACGCCGGGGCGCAGCGTTTTGGTTCCTTTTGGGCGTTTGCAAAAGGGACTCGCCGTAAGGGCGAAACCGCCAGTCGCAACACCCGCAGAAACGGATATTCACCCAAAACCCCAAGAGTCTGGTCGGCCCAAAGGCCGCCAAGCTCACCAAACCAAATCAAGACTCCTTGCGAACCCTGAACCAAGCCGCATACAACGCCGGCAAAAACAAAAGCGTCAGAGCAGTAGCAACAATCAACCCCCCCATAATCGCCACCGCCATCGGCCCGAAAAACACACTGCGAGAAAGCGGAATCATCGCCAACACCGCCGCCAAAGCCGTCAACACAATCGGCCGGAACCGCCGCACGGTCGCCTCGATAATCGCCTGCCACGGCTTGAGCCCGGCGGCGATGTCCTGCTCGATCTGATCCACCAGAATCACCGAGTTACGCATGATCATCCCCGACAGCGCGATCGTCCCGAGCATCGCCACAAACCCGAACGGCTGACGGAACACCAGCAGAAACAGCGTTACCCCGATCAACCCCAGCGGCGCGGTCAGAAACACCATCGCCGTGCGCGAAAAACTGCGCAATTGCACCATCAGCAACGTCAGCACCACGACAATGAACATCGGCACCCCGGCGTTCACCGACTTCTGCCCACGCTCGGAATCCTCAACCGTGCCGCCCACATCAAGCAGATAGCCGTCCGGCAATTCGGCACGGATCGGATCAAGCGTCGGCATGATCTGCTTCACCAGCGTTGCCGGTTGTTCCTTGCCATAGATGTCCGCCCGCACGGTCACGTTCGGCAGACGATTGCGGTGCCAGATGATGCCTTCCTCGAAGCCATATTCCAGCGTGGCAATCTGCGACAGCGCGACGCTGCGACCGTTGTCGGTCGGCACCGCCAGACTCGGCAGCAACGACAGTTCGGTGCGCTCGTGCACGGTGCCGCGCAGGAGGATTTCGATCAATTCGTTGTCCTCGCGGTACTGGCTGACGCTGGAGCCGGTCAGCGAACTCTGGAGGAATTTCGCCAGATTCGCCGTGCTCACACCCAGTGCCCGGGCGCGATCCTGATCAATGTTCAGGTACACGACCTTGCTCGGCTCTTCCCAGTCCAGATGCACATTCACCACATGCGGGTTCTCGCGCACCTTGGCCGCCACCTTGCGCGCCAAAGCACGGACTTCCTCGATGTGCTCGCCGGTGACACGGAACTGCACCGGATAGCCAACCGGAGGACCGTTTTCCAGGCGCGTGACCCGCGAACGCAAGGCCGGGAACTGCTCGTTCAACGTGTCGATCAGCCAAGTGCGCAGCGCTTCACGCTCCTCGATGGTTTTCGCCAGAACGACAAACTGGGCGAAGCTCGCCGCCGGCAGTTGTTGATCCAGCGGCAGGTAGAAACGTGGCGAACCGGTGCCGACGTAAGCGACATAGTTGTCGATGCCGGCGTGATCCTTGAGCATCGCTTCCAGCCGTTTGACCTCGGCGGTGGTGTTGGCCAGCGAAGCGCCTTCGGCAAGCTTCAGATCGACCATCAGCTCCAGTCGCCCGGAAGCCGGAAAGAACTGCTGCGGCACGAACCGGAACAACGCCAGCGACGCAACAAATAGCAGCACGGTGAGCACGATCACGGTTTTGCGCCGACGTACGCACCACTCCACCAGACGCCGTACCCGTTGGTAGAACGGCGTGCCATAGGGATCGGTTTGGCCGTCAGCCGTACCGTGTTTGGCCGCATGAATTTTCGCCAGATCCGGCAGGAGCTTTTCCCCCAGATACGGCACGAACACCACCGCCGCTACCCAGGATGCGAGCAAGGCGATGGTCACCACCTGGAAGATCGAGCGGGTGTATTCGCCGGTGCCGGACTGCGCCGTGGCAATCGGCAGGAAGCCTGCGGCCGTAATCAGCGTACCGGTGAGCATCGGGAACGCGGTGCTGGTCCAGGCATAACTGGCAGCCTTGATCCGGTCGAAACCCTGCTCCATTTTGATCGCCATCATTTCCACGGCGATGATCGCGTCGTCCACCAGCAAGCCCAGCGCCAGCACCAGCGCACCGAGGGAAATCTTGTGCAGGCCGATGCCGAAGTAATACATGCAGGCGAAGGTCATCGCCAGCACCAGCGGAATGGTCAGCGCCACCACCATGCCGGTGCGTACGCCGAGGGAGAAGAAACTCACCAGCAACACGATGGCCAGTGCCTCGACAAGCACCTGGACGAACTCGCCGACACCGGTTTTCACGGCGGCGGGCTGGTCGGAGACCTTGCGCAACTGCATGCCGGCCGGCAGGTTTTTCTGGATGCGGGCGAACTCGATTTCCAGGGCCTTGCCCAGCACCAGAATGTCGCCGCCATCCTTCATCGCCACCGCCAGGCCGATCGCATCCTCGCCCATGAAGCGCATGCGCGGTGCCGGAGGATCGTTGAAACCGCGCCGCACGTCAGCGACATCGGAGATGCGGAACGTACGATCACCGACCCGGATCGGGAAGTTCTTGATCTCGTCGACTGTCTGAAAATTCCCCGACACCCGCAGCTGCAAACGCTCGCTGCCGGTTTCGAAAAACCCTGCGGTGGACACCGCGTTCTGTTCCTCCAGCGCCTGCTGCACGACTGCCAGCGGCAAGCCGAGGGTGGCGAGCTTGACGTTGGACAATTCGACCCAGACCTTCTCGTCCTGCAAACCGAGCAGATCGACCTTGCCCACGTCCTTGACCCGTTGCAGCTGGATCTGGATGCGGTCGGCGTAATCCTTGAGCACCGCGTAGTCGAAACCGTCGCCGGTCAGCGCATAGATATTGCCGAAGGTGGTGCCGAACTCATCGTTGAAAAACGGCCCCTGAATGCCCGGCGGCAGGGTCTGGCGAATGTCGCTGACTTTCTTGCGCACCTGATACCAGAGATCCGGAATCTCCACCGAATGCATCGAGTCGCGGGCAATGAACGTGACTTGGGATTCACCGGGGCGCGAGAACGAAACAATCCGCTCGTACTCGCCGGTTTCCATCAGTTTCTTTTCGATGCGTTCGGTAACCTGGCGCGAGACTTCCTGAGCCGTTGCGCCGGGCCAGCGGGTCTGGATGACCATCGCCTTGAAGGTGAACGGCGGGTCTTCGCTCTGGCCGAGCTTGGTGTAGGACAAGGCACCGACAATCGCCAGCAAAAGCATCAGGAACAGTACGATCTGGCGATTGCGCAGCGCCCAGGCGGAAAGATTGAAACCCATCGGGGATTACTCCTTGTCCGCCAGATTGACCACACGGTTGGAGCGATCCACCGGACGCACCTGCTGCCCTTCCAGCAATACGTGAACGCCAGCGGCAACCACCCAGTCGCTGGCGTTCAAGCCTTCGAGCACCGGCACGGTTTTCTCACCGAACGGGCCGACGCGCACCGGGGTCTTTTTCAGGGTGTTGTTGGCGCTGACGACCCAGACGTAGGTCGCGCCGTTTTCGGCGGTCAGTGCCGAGAGCGGCACCGACAGCGGGATGACATCGGCGGTCTGCACGAAGACCCGGGCGCTCTGGCCCAGTTCCGCCGGGACTTTGCCGGCGGTGAATGCAATGCGTGCGGCGAAGGTGCGGGATTTCGGATCGGCGGCCGGCGACAGCTCGCGGATCTGCCCGGCGAAGCGCTGGTTCTGTTGCGTCCACAACTCCACCGAGACGGGCTGGCCGACCTTGAAGCGGCCGAAGCTCTGCTCCGGCAGGCTGATCAGCACTTCCCGTTCGCCGTCAGTGGCGAGAGTGAAAACGGTCTGCCCGGCGGCGACCACCTGCCCGACCTCCACCGAACGCTTGGCCACCACGCCATCCTGGGGCGCGCGCAGCACGGCGTAACTGGCCTGATTGGTCGAGACGTTGAATTCGGCCTTGATCTGTTTGAGGCGGGCTTCGCCGGAGCGGTAGAGGTTCTCGGCATTGTCGTAGGCCGAGCGGCTGACCATCTGCCGTTCCATCAGGGTCTTGTAGCGGTCACGCTCGGCACGCACCAGGTTCAGGTTGGCTTCGGCCGCCGCGACCTGGGCTCGGGTGGCTTCCAGTTGCAGGCGTACATCCTGCGGATCGAGCTCGGCGAGTGGCTGATCGGCCTTCACGCGCTGGCCTTCCTCGACCAGTCGTCGGCTGACTTTGCCGCCGATGCGGAACGCCAGATCGGGTTCGTAGCGGGCGCGAACCTCGCCCGGATAACTTTCCATCGCCTGCGCCGAAGGCTCTGGCTGCACCACCATGGCCGGTCGCACGTTGACTTGCGTCACCTCTTCCTTGCCACACGCCGACAATAAAAAAGCCAGACTGACTGGCACCGCAAAGGACAACGCATGGCGGAACATGGTGAAGGACCTTTCGCTAAGGAGGCTTGGAATAATTATACTGGCCGGTATGTTATTAATAGCAAACTCACCAGTCCAGTATTAAAAGCGAAGAATGTCGAACAATCTTTCCACTCCAAACGGCCCGGGCCGACCGAAGGATCCGGCCAAGCGCCAGGCGATTCTCGAGGCGGCGAAAATCCTGTTTCTGAGTCACGGCTATGCCAACACCAGCATGGACGCGGTGGCCGCCGAGGCCGGGGTGTCGAAGCTGACGGTCTACAGCCATTTCAACGACAAGGAGACGCTGTTCTCTGCCGCTGTAGTGGCCAAATGCGAGGAGCAATTGCCGCCGCTGTTCTTCGAATTGCCGGACGGCATCGCCGTGGAAAATGTGTTGCTGAACATTGCGCGAGGTTTTCATCACCTGATCAACAGCGATGAATCGGTGAACCTGCATCGCCTGATCATGGCCTTGGGCAGTCAGGATCCCAACCTGTCACTGATCTTCTTCGAGGCCGGCCCTCAGCGCATGGTGCAGGGCATGGAACGTTTGCTGCGGCGGATCCACGAAACCGGCGTGCTGAGCATCGACAACCCGCACAACGCCGCCGAACACTTCTTTTGCCTGATCAAGGGCGCCGGGAATTTCCGTCTGTTGTACGGCTGCGGTGAGCCGCTGACCGGCGAGGCGGCGGAAAATCATGTGCAGGAAGTGGTCGGGCTGTTCATGCGGGCCTTTCGACCCTGAAAACAAAAATCCCACGCCATGCGTGGGATTTTCTTAAGCGACGGCTCAGGCCTTGAGCGCTTTCTTCGGGTAGATGTCATAGCGGCTGGATTTGCCATCCAGCGCATGGCTCGGCTTCGGCCCTTCGATGCACGGCGCCTTGCGCGGGCGCTTGACCACCACCCGGTGCGTGGCCAGCGCCAACGCCGCTTCCAGCAACGCCGGTGCATCCGGATCATCGCCTACCAACGGGCGGAACAGGCGCATTTCCTTCTTCACCAGCGCGGTTTTCTCACGGTGCGGGAACATCGGGTCGAGGTAGATCACCTGCGGCGGCTCGCCCTCCCAATTGCGCATCACGTCGATGGAGTTGCCCTTGAGCAGCTTCATCCGCGCCACGATCGGCGCCACCTCGAAGTCTTCAGCCGCACGGGCCAGACCATCTTCCAGCAACGCGCCGATCAATGGCTGGCGCTCGATCAGGCTCATCTCGCAACCGAGACTGGCCAGCACGAACGCATCCTTGCCCAGCCCTGCCGTGGCATCCAGCACCCGAGGACGCACGCCTTGAGCGATGCCGACCGCCTTGGCGATCATCTGCCCGCTGCCACCGCCGTACAACCGGCGATGGGCCGCACCGCCCTCGACAAAGTCCACCCGCACCGGCCCCGGGGCATCCGGCCCCAGCTGTTGCAGCTGCAAACCCTGCTCGCCGACCTGCAAGGCGAACTCGCCGTCAGCCACCTGCAACGGCAGATCCAGGCGCTGCGCCCACTGCTCGGCCTGCGCTTCGAACGTCGGGCCGAGGGCCTCGACATGGATGCGGCAGGCCGCGGGTTGCTCAATCATGGAAAACACGCTCAAAAAAGTTAAGGATCGGCAAAAACCGCCGATAACCCAATCAACGCGCATTTTGCCAGAGCTGAGCGTCAACCGAAAAAAATGTCAGGCATTCTTCCCACATCGATTGGCTACCTTTCGCCCACAGGCGATTTCAGCCGTCATAACACTCAAGCATTGGGCGGCGTCAGCCACCTGTGGCAGGATTTTTTTGCCCAGGCACTGGCCGAGCAATCGAGTGATGTGGTGCCGGCGTGCGGCACGTTTCCACCGGTTGACCTGGAAAGCCCTGAAGAACCGACTGTCGGCAGCGAACTGTATGCGCACATCGTCAGCCAGCGCGAATGCGATGTGGTGGAAACCGAGGTGCGTCCGCCGGAGCCGCTGTTCCTGCCGATCGCCGAAATCGACATGACACTGGCCGAGCCGTACCCTCCGTTCCCGCCAGAAGAAATCAAGACTCAGCAAAAGCAGCAGGATTTCGACAGCAGTTGGGTTCGCCCGGTAGTGATCAACAACGGCCAGCCGATTCCGGAGCCGGGCCCTGCCCCGCAGAAAAAACCGCTGTACCTGCCGATTGCCGAGTTCGACCTGGATCTGCTGCAGCCTTACCCGCCGTTCCCGCCGGAAGCCATCGTCGAGCAGCAGAAAGCCCTGGACTTCGATAACGGCTGGGTGCGCCCGATCGTTCAGCAGAATCTGCGCATCGCCGCCTGATCCCTCAGCGACACACGCTCCAGCGCCCGACATCGACATGAAAGTGATTGCGATGAGCGGCGTTGTAATCCGGACTCAACACCACACTGAACGCCTCGCAGGCGCCATCGCGCACCTGACGTAGAAACTGCGCGTCCCGGTTTTGCTTCGGCCAGTCCTTGAGCACGCTGATCGCACGACCATCCGCCAGCCGGAAGCCGGCGATGTCCAGCGCATCGGCACTGGCATGGCGGCTGAGCGCGCCGCTATCGCGGTTGTAGACGTTGCGGCAGGCGAAGCTGCCGAGGTGATCGACCCGCGCCACAGGCTGACCGTAGGCCTGCTGCGCCGCCGGTTGCAACGTGTGGCGCTCGAACATCGCAAACGCCACGGCCAACGGGCAACTGGCGAGAAAGCTGCTGCTGAGCCCCACCCCGCCGCCCTGCACGCGCAAAGCGCTGATCAGCGGGCATTTGGCATCGGGACTGTCGGCCTGTGGCGAAACCCGCAGGCCGGAGCTGCCCAATGCCTGCTGGCACAACAGCGGATCGCTGCGCAGGCGCATCAACTTGTAGCCCGTGAGCCAGTTGGGCGCGGCTTGCACATCCAGCGGCGCCCACGGGTTCCACTGCGGCGGCACATCGAGCCAGCCGCGCCAGACGCCGATCAGCCCGCCACCAATGATCAGCAGCCCTGCCAACACCAGCCAGCGCCCCATGCTCATCCCTTGAAGAATTGATTGGCCTTGGCGTACGGCATCGAACGGGAGGTGAAGGTGAAAGTGCCGGACTGCTGGATTTCTTCCGCCGCGCGGAAAAACTCGCCGAACGCCGCCAGTGCCAGCGCCGAGCCGGTGCTGATCCGCTTCACGCCCATTTCTTCCAGCTGTTGCACCGTCAGCTTCAAGCCGCCGGACATCAACACATTGACCGGTTTCGGCGCCACCGCGCGCACCACCGCCAGAACTTCTTCGGCGGTGCGCAGGCCCGGCGCGTACAACACGTCAGCGCCGGCTTCGGCAAAGGCCTGCAAGCGGCGGATGGTGTCGTTGAGATCGGGATTGCCGTGCAGATAGTTTTCCGCACGGGCGGTCAGGGTGAAGGGAAACGGCAAGGTGCGCACGGCAGCGACGGCGGCTTCGATCCGTGCCACCGCGTGTTCGAAGCAGTAGATCGGCGAGTCTTCCCGGCCGGTGGCATCTTCGATCGAGCCACCCACGGCGCCCGCCTCGGCTGCGCGGATCAGACTTTGTGCCGATTCGGCCGGGGCGTCGGCGAAGCCGTTTTCCAGATCCACTGCCACCGGCAAATCCGTGGCCGCGACAATCGCCCGGACATTGGCCAGCGTATCGTCAAGACTCAGGCCAACATCGGGCTTGCCTTGGGAAAACGCATAACCGGCGCTGGTGGTCGCCAGCGCCTGATAGCCGAGACTGGCGAGCATCTTCGCGGAACCGGCATCCCACGGATTGGGAATCACGAAAATCCCGGGGCGTTCGTGCAGGGCTTTGAAGGCTTCGGCTTTACGGGCTTGTTGTTGAGGGGCTTGGGCATCCATCGGCAGGCTCCTGGGCAGGAAAAAATCCGCCTCAGAGCAGGCCAAGTTGCTCGGCGGCGGGTTCTCTGTATAGCTCAGGCAAAGGTCGCAGGCCAGGCAAACGTTGCATCAGTTGTGCGTGAAAACGTTGCGCCAGCTTCGCCGCAAGAATGTTATCGGCGGTGTGCAGGAAGATGTACGGCGTGCGGCCCTCTTCGATCCACTCGGCAATCTTCGCCACCCACGGCACCAGGAACGGGTCGTTGGCCTCAAGTTCCGGATGGCCGATGAAGCGCACCTGCGGGAACTGGGTGAACGCCGCCGGACGCGTCGGAACGCGGGGCTTTTTCGATTGAGCGTGGATCACCGACGACTCGGTTGACAGGCAACTGAACAGTGCGCGCGGATCAAGACAGATGCGCTCCACACCGCGATCCAGCAACAGCCGGTTGAGCAGTCGCTCACTCTCACCCTTGGCGAAGAACTGCTCGTGGCGCACCTCCACCGCCAGCGGACAATCCAGCGCGTCGATGAACGCGGCGAGCTCCGGCAAGCGGTGCGGCGTGAAGCTTTTCGACAGTTGCAGCCACATTGGCGAGACACGCTCACCGAGTGGCTTGAGCAACTGGAGGAAGGTTTCGGCGGCGGTCAGTTGATCGCGCAGGTCGCCGCTGTGGCTGATGTCACCGGGAAACTTGGCGGTGAAGCGAAAGTGCTCCGGCATGACCTCGGCCCAACGCTGCACGGTGGCCGGCGACGGGCTGGCGTAGAAGGTCGTGTTGCCTTCCACGGCGTTGAACACTTGCGAATAGAGTCCGAGGAAATCGGAGGTCTTGGCGTCTACCGGATACAGATACTCGCGCCAGGCGTTTTCGCTCCAGGACGGGCAACCGAGGTAGTAAGGCAGATCCATCAGATGTACAGATCGAGGCCCAGCACGTCTGCATCCCAATCGACAAAACCGGCGGTGCTCAGGTAGCTGGCCAGGGCCATGGCCACGCTTTTCTTCATCGCGCGGTGATAAATCATGTCTTGTTGGCGGGCGGGCAGATTGCTCAGGCGTTGCGCGGTGGCTTTGGCGGCACGGGCAGCCAGTTGCTCTTCGGTCGGGAATTCCAGCTCGCCGTCGATATCGTCGACGGACTCATCCAGCGCCGGATTGCCTTTGCGAGGCTTGCGCTTGATGGGGTAGGAATGAGTGGAAACGCCGTCTATACGCATAAAGTCATGCTCGGTATCGATGATGGCAATTTAGCGGCACCTGACCGACTTAGCAAATCGCCGAGTGATAACTAGAACACATAAAAGGCAAAAGGTTTAAAGCGCGGGGTTAGAAACGGACGATTGGCAGATCGGGTGGGACCCTGCGGCGAATGCCACAGGGTGAATGGCCTCAGCGGGCTTTCGGGGTGGCCACTTTGTCGCGCAGGTAAACCGGCTGGGCGTCGTCTGCCGGAATCGCTTCACCGCGCTCCCAGGCAAATCGCGCCAGGGTCAGCAGGTCTTCGGCGTGGGGCAGCATGCCAGCGTCAGATCCAGTGAGGTTTACAGCGATGCGCTCACCATAACCCCAGCCAGTGCCGGCTCCGAACCAGTCACCCGAAGCATCGTCCGGCAGCGCAGCGACTTCCGGCGGCAGCACCGCTTCGGTGCCGACCAGACGCATCTCCCCGGCCGTCTCGCGATAGCAGCCCCAATACACCTCATCCATCCGCGCATCGATGGCGGCCGCGACCTGGCTCACGCCGTGCTCGCGATAAGCCCGTTGCGCCAGCACGGCCAGGTTCGACACCGGCAACACCGGGCGATCCAGCGCATAGGCCAGGCCTTGCACCACGCCAATGGCAATCCGCACACCGGTGAATGCGCCCGGGCCACGTCCGAAGGCGATGGCGTCCACCGCTTGCAGGGTGGTGCCGGCGTCGGCCAGCAGTTGCTGGATCATCGGCAGCAGTTTCTGCGCGTGCAGGCGCGGGATCACCTCGTAATGGCTCGTGACCTTGCCGTCATGCAGCAAGGCAACGGAGCAAGCTTCAGTCGCGGTGTCCAGGGCCAGCAAGGTGCTCATCGATGTGTCCGTAAATCAGGTGGGGGAAAAAGTGCGCCAGTATAAACAACTACGGCCCGCAAGCGGGCCGTGGATGATGCAGCGGATCAGGTTTTTCAGCTCAGGGCTTCAAGCACCTTGGCGGTGATCGCTTCAACCGAACCGACGCCAGGGATATGGCTGTACTTCGGCTTGCCACCGTTCTTGGCGGACAGGTTCTGGTAGAACTCCACCAGCGGCTTGGTCTGCGAGTGGTAGACCGACAGGCGATGACGCACGGTTTCTTCGGTGTCGTCCTTGCGCTGCACCAGCTCTTCGCCGGTGATGTCGTCTTTGCCGGCCAGTTTCGGCGGGTTGTAGACGATGTGGTAAACGCGGCCGCTGGCCTCGTGAACGCGACGACCGGCGATACGCTGAACGATTTCTTCGTCTTCAACGGCGATTTCGACCACGGCGTCCAGCTCGACACCGGCAGTCACCAGCGCTTCAGCCTGAGGAATGGTGCGCGGGAAGCCATCGAACAGGAAACCCTTGGCGCAATCGGCTTGAGCGATACGGTCCTTGACCAGCGCGATGATCAGGTCATCCGACACCAGGCCGCCGGCATCCATGATGCTCTTGGCCTTGATGCCCAGCTCGGTGCCGGCCTTGACCGCGGCACGCAGCATGTCGCCGGTGGAGATTTGCGGAATGCCGAATTTCTCGGTGATGAACTTAGCCTGAGTACCTTTACCGGCCCCGGGAGCTCCCAGCAGAATGACGCGCATCGATGTGCTCCTCAATTTTTTATATAAAAAACAATGGATTCGCCTCGTGGGGCCAATCTCATAGAACGGGTCGTGGCCGCCCAAACGGCCAAAGGCTGATCAAGATACACAGCAGGCTGCGCCCACACAAGACGCCAAAAGTCGGAGAAACCGGCGCCCGCCGCGACCTTGCGACGCGGTTCCCCAAGTCGCAACCCCATCATTAACTGTCGCCTGACCGCATTTTTCCCACGGCCAATAAACGGCACCCGAGGTTCGCCTCGGGTGCCCCGCCCCACGCAGAAAACCTTAGCCGGTATTTCGCAAACCGGCGGCAATCCCCGCCACAGACACCAATAACGCCTGTTCCACCGGGCTGCCCTGCTCGACATTCTGCTGCCGTGAACGCGCCAGCAACTCGGCCTGCAATAGATGCAGCGGGTCGAGGTAGGTGTTGCGCAGACGGATGAATTCCAGGGTATCCGGGCTATGTGCCAGTAGCTGCGACTGACCGGTCAGGCCGAGGACAACGGAACACGCCTGCGACAATAGGTCGCGTAAGTGCGCACCCAACGGCAGCAACTCCGGCTCCACCAGACGCTCGTCGTAGGACAGCGCGATATCGGCGTCGGCCTTGGCCAGCACCATTTCCAGCATGTCGATGCGGGTGCGGAAGAACGGCCACTGCTCGCGCATCTGCCCCAGCAATTCGCCTTCGCCGCGCTCCAATGCTTTGCTCAATGCGGTTTCCCAGCCGAGCCAGGCCGGCAGCATCAGGCGAGTCTGGGTCCAGCCGAAGATCCACGGAATCGCCCGCAGGCTTTCGATGCCACCAGCGCGGCGCTTGGCCGGACGGCTGCCCAATGGCAAGCGGCCCAACTCCTGCTCCGGTGTGGATTGACGGAAATACTCAACGAATTGCGGGTTCTCCCGCACTACCGCACGGTAAGCAGCGACGCCGTCAGCGGCCAGTTCGTCCATCAGATGCCGCCATTCGGGGGTTGGTGGCGGCGGAGGCAACAGGGTCGCTTCGAGCACCGCCGCCAGATACAGATTGAGGTTTTGCTCGGCGATGTCCGGCAGGCCGAATTTGAATCGAATCATTTCCCCCTGCTCGGTGGTGCGGAAACGTCCGGCCACCGAACCCGGCGGCTGCGACAGAATCGCCGCGTGCGCCGGGCCGCCGCCACGGCCCACGGTGCCACCGCGACCGTGGAACAGCAGCAGTTCGACTTGCTGCTCACGGCAGATTTCCACCAGCCGCTCCTGCGCCCGGTACTGCGCCCAGGCTGCCGCAGTGGTGCCGGCGTCCTTGGCCGAGTCGGAATAGCCGATCATCACTTCCTGCGGGCCTTGCAGCCGCGCGCGGTAACCGGGCAGCAGCAACAGGCGTTCGATCACAGGTCCTGCGTTGTCGAGGTCGGCAAGGGTTTCGAACAGCGGCACCACGCGCATCGGCCGCAGTACGCCGGACTCCTTGAGCAGCAGTTGCACCGCCAGCACATCGGAAGCGGCACCGGCCATGGAGATCACGTAGGAGCCCAGCGAAGCGCCCGGCGCGGCGGCGATTTCCTTGCAGGTGGCGAGCACTTCGGCGGTGTCGGCCGAGGGTTTGAAATGCGCCGGCAGCAGCGGCCGACGGTTTTGCAGTTCGCGGGTCAGGAAGCTGATGCGCTGTTCTTCATCCCACTCCTCGTATTTGCCGAGGCCGAGGTAATCGGTGATTTCAGTCATGGCCGCGCTGTGGCGCGACGAATCCTGACGCACATCGAGTCGCACCAGGAACAGACCGAAGGTCACGGCCCGGCGCAGGCAATCGAGCAACGGCCCGTCGGCGATCACGCCCATGCCGCATTCGTGCAGCGAGTTAAAACACAGCTCCAGCGGATCGAGCAGGTCGCGGTTGTTGTGCAGCACGTCGGCCGGTGCCGGGGTGGTTGCGGTCAGCGATGCATGGGCCCAGTTACGTGTGGCGCGCAGCCGTTCACGCAATTGTTTGAGCACTGCCCGATACGGCTCGGCACTGTCGCCGGCCCGGGCCTTGAGCGCATCGCTGGCCTGCTGCATCGACAATTCGGCGGCCAGGTGATCGACGTCACGCAGGTACAGATCCGCCGCCATCCAGCGTGCCAGCAACAGCACTTCGCGGGTCACGGCAGCGGTCACGTTCGGGTTACCGTCGCGGTCGCCGCCCATCCACGAAGCGAAGCGGATCGGCGCAGCTTCCAGCGGCAAGCGCAAACCGGTAGCGGCGAACAGCGCCTGATCGGCCTTGCGCATATGGTGGGGAATCGCCTGCCACAGCGAATGTTCGATCACCGCAAAACCCCACTTCGCTTCGTCCACCGGAGTCGGGCGGGTGCGGCGGATTTCTTCGGTGTGCCAGGCTTCGGCGATCAGGCGTTGCAGGGTGTTGTGGATCTGCTCGCGTTCGGCCGTGGTCAGGTCACGGTGATCCTGCGCCGCCAGTTGCGCGGCAATCGCGTCGTACTTCTGGATCAGCGTGCGCCGGGCCACTTCGGTCGGGTGCGCGGTGAGCACCAGTTCGATTTCCAGCCGCGCCAGTTGCCGGGCCAGGGATTCGGCACTGTGCCCTTCCTTGCGCAGGCGGGCGAGCAGTTCCGGCAGCACGCGGGACTCGAACGGCGCGGCCTGGGTCTCTTCGCGGCGATGGATGAGCTGGTACTGCTCGGCGATGTTCGCCAGGTTGAGAAACTGGTTGAAGGCTCGCGCCACCGGCAGCAGTTCGTCTTCGCTCAATTGATTGAGGCTGGCGCTGAGTTCGGCGTCCATCGAGCCGCGCCGGTCGGCCTTGGCGCCCTTGCGGATCTGCTCGATCTTGTCGAGAAACGCCTCGCCGTACTGGTCACGAATGGTGTTGCCCAACAGCTCACCGAGCAGGTGAACGTCTTCGCGCAAGCGTGCATCAATATCGGTCATCAGCATCTCTCCAGCAGTAATCGGTGACGGATCGCAAGTGAGTGGATGAACAGAGAGTGCCGCTCCGGGACGCTTCTTACAAGCAGACGACGAAGGGACTTTAAACCTTGAGGGTTGAAGCTAGTCTCAAGGGTAAGCCCCACAACGGCTTGCCGCCGGCTGACGCCGGACACTCACCAAGACCTGCCATGAGCAGGTGCGACATGAGGTTTTTATGAAAATCCGTGAACTCGCCCAGCATTGGGAAGAAACCGCCAAGGGTCGCCTGACCGATACCGGCTACACGATTCATCTGGATGTGGAAGCTGCCGCACGGCTGGCGGCGATCGCCGAGATGTACCCCAAACGTCACGCCGAAGAACTGCTCGGTGAGTTGATCGGCGCCGCCCTCGAAGAGTTCGAAGCGAGCCTGCCGTATGTGAAAGGCTCGACCGTGGTCGCCACCGACGAGGAAGGCGATCCGCTGTATGAGGATGTCGGCCCGACCCCGCGTTTTCTCGCGTTGTCGCGGCGTCATCTGCATGACTTGTCGGCTGCTGCCGGGAAGCAGAAACACTGATTCCTGACCCTTCAGAACGGTGGGAATGGTTTGCCCTCGATGGCGTCAGTTCAGCAGCACATGTGCTGTATTTGATGGCCTCATCGCTGGCAAGCCAGCTCCCACAGGGACTGTGTCCCCCCTCCGCTTTTGCGCCGTTTCTCGCCCGCGCGTACCTCTGCCCACCGCCAAAGTTCCCGGTTTAGAGCCCTGTCCGTTCGGTCAAAGTTTTTTTTGGCGATGGGCCATCTTTTCTGAACTTTTGAAAAATGCCTTCGGTCGGAACAGGTAACCACGCCTGGAACGAGCGTTTCAAAACGCGCTGACACATGACGGTTGTCACTCCTCGACCAGGATGGATTTCGAAGCTTCCAAGGAGTTAACCAATGGAGTTGAAGACCATGAAGACCCAAACCTCGTTCTCCCACCTGCGCGGTCTGAAACTGGCTGCTCTGGCCATCGGCACCAGCTTCGTGCTGGCCGGTTGTGCCGGCAATCCACCGACCGAGCAATACGCCGTCACTCAATCGGCAGTCAACAGCGCGGTCAGCGCTGGCGGTACCGAGTTCGCCGCCGTGGAGATGAAGCAGGCTCAGGACAAGCTGAAGCAAGCCGAAATCGCCATGCACGACAAGAAGTATGACGAAGCCCGTCGCTTGTCCGAGCAGGCCGAGTGGGATGCCCGCGTTGCCGAACGCAAGGCTCAGGCAGCCAAGGCCGAACTGGCTGTGAAGGATTCCCAGAAAGGTGTTCAGGAACTGCGTCAGGAAAGTCAGCGCCCAGTGCAGTAAGCGCGCATCCCGACCGCAAGGCTGAAACTCTTATCGATAGAAAGGACGAACGATTATGCGTAAACAACTGATGATCCCCGCTCTCCTGGCTGCAAGCGTTGCCCTGGCTGCCTGCTCCACGCCACCCAACCCGAACCTGGAACAGGCACGCACCAACTACGCCGGCCTGCAGGCCAACCCGCAGGCAAGCAAGGTCGCTGCGCTGGAAACCAAGGACGCCAGCGACTATCTGGACAAGGCCGACAAGGCTTATCTGGATAAAGAAGACGCCGCCAAGGTCGATCAACTGGCTTATCTGACCAACCAGCGCGTGGAAGTGGCCAAGCAGACCATCGCTCTGCGCACCGCTGAAAACAACCTGAAGAACGCCGCCGCCCAACGTGCCCAGGCCCGTCTGGATGCCCGCGATCAGCAGATCAAACAGCTGCAGGACAGTCTCAACGCCAAGCAGACCGACCGCGGCACGCTGGTGACTTTCGGTGACGTGCTGTTCGCCACCAACAAGGCCGACCTGAAATCCAGCGGTCTGGTGAACATCAACAAACTGGCGCAATTCCTCCAGGAAAACCCTGATCGCAAAGTGATCGTCGAGGGCTACACCGACAGCACCGGTACCGCGAGCTACAACCAGTCGCTGTCCGAGCGTCGCGCGACTTCGGTGCAGGTTGCGCTGATCAAGATGGGTGTAGACCCGTCGCGTATCGTCGTACAGGGTTATGGCAAGGAATACCCGGTGGCGGACAACACCTCGGTCTCGGGCCGTGCGATGAACCGTCGCGTGGAAGTGACCATTTCCAACGACAACCAGCCAGTGATGCCGCGTTCGGCCGTGAGCTCGACCTCGCACTGATTCGCTGAGCGGTAAATGAAAAGCCCCGCCTGAGTGTTCAGGCGGGGCTTTTTTGTCTGACGCAGATTTACTCTTCGAGCTTCTGCGGCGTCTCCTGGCCCATGCAGCGCACGGCCCTTTTCTGGCTGTTGACCAGCACCCCGGTCAGGCCTTTCTGTTCGGTGTCGAACAGCACCAGCACGCCATCGATGCATTGCGCCACTTGTGGCGCCGGGGTCAGGGAGACCTTGTAGTCTTCGCCGGGAACGGTCTTGAGCATGGTGAAGTCGTTGAGCAGCAACGCATCCTCGGGTTTGGCGAAGTGCAGGTAGCCGTAGTACCACAGGGCGCCGACGGTGCCGAGGATGCTGCAGATGCCGGTGATGATCAGCGGGATGGCGTTACGTTCTTCACTCATTGCGGACTCTCTGGTGGTTCGTCTTCAGAATTCGGGGGTGTTGGATAATTCGGGATCTCGCCGAGGCGGCGCAGGCCGTTGAAGTGTTCGGGATCATCGAGGTAGCGCAGCATCACCTGACGCCAGACCGGGTCGCCGAAGGTCTGCACATGCCCGCCCCGGGTCAGCTGCAGCACACGCGGTGGCGGCGCAGCTTGATACAGACGGATGCCGTTGGAAAGGGGCACCAGCGGATCATCGAGGCTGTGGAAGATCAGTTTCGGCACGCCGTTGAGCTGCGGCATGGCGTTGATCGCACTGTCGCCGTCCGGCACCAGCCACGACAGCGGCACCTGAAACGGCCAGGTCAGCCATGAGGTGCTGAGGGCGTATTGGCCGACGCTGCGGTAACTGGCGGGCACGCCGTCGAGCACCAGGGCCTTGAGCTGTTTTTGCCTTTGCGGATGTTGCACCAGCCAATGCACCGCCATCGCCCCGCCGAGACTCTGGCCCAGCAGCACCAGCGGCTTGCCTTTGACCTCCGGCGCCTTGTCCAGCCAGGCGAAGGCGGCATCGATGTCCTGATAGATCGCCGGCAGGCTCGGTTCGCCCTCGGACAAACCGTAACCGCGATAGTCCACCAGCAGCACCTGATAGCCGTTCTTCGGCAACCACCAGCTCCCGCCCAAGTGCATCGGCAAATTGCCGCCGTTGCCGTGCAGGTGCAGCACCGTACCCTTGACCTCGACACCCGGTTTGGCCGGCAGCCACCAGGCATTCAGCTTGAGGCCGTCGGCGGTGGTCAGGGTGACGGTGCGGTATTCGAGCTTGGCCTTTTCCGGGGTGAAGATCTGCCCCGGCTCTGGGTAGAACAGCAAGGAACTGCAACCGCCGAGGGTCAGGAGCAGGCAAAGGATGCCGAGGATTCTCATCCGGTGAAACCTCGCAAAATTTTGAGTTGGAATTAGATCGTTCCCACGTCGAGGCGTCGAACCGTCCGCGTGGGAACGCCGCCATGGACGCTCCGCGTCCACTGTGACACGGAGCGTCACGGGATGCATTCCCACGCAGAGCGTGGGAACGATCAATCGGTGTGGTTACAGGATGTTGGAGTAATCCGCCTCGATCCGGTCCAGGCTCAAGTGATTGAGGAAGTTGGAGAAGCACATCCACGCCGACAACGCATTCATGTCGCGGAACTGGTCCGGCAGGTACTTCGGCGGCACCACCAGGCCTTCGTCCACCAGCTGACGCAGGGTTCGCATGTCTTCCAACGTGGTCTTGCCACAGAACAACAACGGGATCTGCTCGAGCTTGCCCTTGCGCACGGCCAACTGAATGTAGTTGTAAACCATGATGAAGCCCTTGAGGTAGGACAAGTCTTTGGTGAATGGCAGACCGGTCGGCGTCGAGCCACGGAAAACCCGACTGGCGTTGCCGTAGCTTTCCGCCATCTCGAAGCCCTGCTCGCGAAAGAACTCGAAAATCTGCAGGAAGTCCGCGCCCTCCTCGACCATGTGAATGGCGCGGGTGCGGTTGGTCAGTTTGCGCAGGCGGCTTGGGTAGGAAGCGAACGCGATGATTTCCATCAGGATCGCCAGGCCTTCCTGAGTCACGGTCGACGAGGGCGGGCCCTTGGACAGGAAGGTGCAGATCGGCTGGTTCAGACCGTTGAGCGTGGTGCCGACGTGCACCAGGCCTTCGTGAACTTCCAGCGCGCGCACGTCGCGGTCGTTGAACATCGCGTCGGTGCGGATCTTGATGTAGTCGGCGCCCGCCGCCGCGTCGGCGACGATACCGTCGGACTCGAACACGCGGATGGTTTCCTCGGCCTCGCCGAACACCTTGTTCAGGCGAGTTTGCAGCAGGTGCACGGCGTCTTTGGCGGTGAGGATCTTCGGTTCGTCCTTCAGGTCGCCACGGCCGTCGATGTTGTTCAGATAGTCCGACATCATCAGGCCGAGGTCGGCCAGGGTCGGGTCACCGGCGTGGAACGCATCGGACGCGGCGCCGTACAGTTCCTGGGAAATCAGGCCGAAATCCTCGGTGCCGCGCGCTTCGAGCATGCGCACCACCATCCGGTATTCCTTGCACATGCGACGCATGATCTGGCCGACCGGGTTGAACTGGCCGAGCTGACGGGTGATGTCGCGCTCGATGTTCTGGAATTCCAGTTTGACCTTGCTCGAATCGAAGGACAGCGGCCGGTTGAGGTAGTAGTCACGATCCACCGCCGGCAATTCCTTGCCCTTGGCCTTGAGGAAGCCCTTGCGGATGTTCTCGTCCCACTTGACCGCGTCGAGCACGCGGATCGGCGTCTGCGCCAGCACTATGCGATCGGACAGAATGCGTATCGTCTGCTGGTAATCGTCCACCCGAAACTCCTGTAGAAAACGTGACGAACTGAATTATTTGGCTTTGGCCTGATGCTGATAGCGCGCCGCTTCGACGAAAACGTCGGAATTGGCCGGGTCGTCGAGGTAAGCAAAGACCTTTTCAAGCGGGCTGTCGACCTGCACGCCCTCGCCGTCATCGGTCTGGAAGCCCTGGCCGTCGAGGGCTTTCTGGGCGATGGCCTGGTTGATCTGTTCGAGGTCGAGGTTGTAGATCACCAGCTCGCGCTTGTCGGTGATCTCGAAGCCGGCGATGGTGAAGTGCCCGCCGTATTGCGCCGGCACCTTCGCCGACAGGTACCAGCGGTTGCCGTGGCGCGACACCGTGAACGGATAGGCTTCACGCTCCCGGGGTTTGGCTTTGAAATACGCAACCGCCTGATAGCGGTCGTTGCCCAGGCGCGTCAGCTCCAGATTCATCGGCTCGCCCCAGGCATTGGTGCTCGACCATTGGCCGAGCAGGCCCTTGGGCGCCGGTTCACTGGCGGGCAGCGGCTCCTTGAAGGTCACCAGACATCCGCTGAGCAGCAGGAACGACAAGGCGATCAGCACGCCACGCCAGGCTTTCATTCGACACTCCCTTGAACACCCGTTTCTTCTGATCGTTCCGACGCTCCGCGTGGGAATGCCGCCATGGACGCTCCGCGTCCACTGTGACGCGGAGCGTCACGGGATGCATTCCCACGCAGAGCGCGGGAACGATCAGGGTCGAGAATTACACCGACGCGAGTACCAGGTGCATATAGCGCGTCAGAATGCCGAGCATGTCCTCTTCGGCCAAAGGCTCGGCGTCGTTGAGCAGGCCCTGATATTCCATCCGTCCGATAATCGCCGTCAACACCTTGGCATCCTGCTGCGGTTCGCGCGAGCCCAATACCTGGAACAACTGGCAGGTGCCCTGCAACAGAATCTGCTGATGGGAACGCACCAGTTCCGCCAGACGCGGGTTGAGCAGCGCTTCCTGGCGGAATGCCTGTTCAGCCATCAAATGCTCGCGACGGTTGACCAGTTGCCGATGCACGTAATCAGCCATCAAACGCGCGATATCGTCGGCCAGTTGCGAACGGGACTCCGGGCTGCCGTCCCCGCTGACTACCATTTCGCGCAGCAGGCCTTCGTTGTTGATCCACAGCTTGGCCATATAGGCCGCGCTGCGTTCGACGTACTGGGCGAAGGTATCGGTGAGCAGGTCATCGATGTCCTTGAAGTAATACGTGGTGGCCGACAGCGGCACACCGGCCTCGGCCGCCACCGCACGGTGACGCACGGCGCGTACGCCGTCGCGTACGACAATGCGCATCGCCGCATCGAGAATGTCCTGTCGACGCTGTTCACTGCCCTGCCGGCTGGCCTTGCGGCCCTGGTACTGAACACTTTCAGCGACCGCAGTGGCGATTCCCGCTGCACCCTCTTGAGCCATTGCACCGATCACGACAGGCATACCTCTGTTGTTTTCTTCAAAATTAACCATTTGATACGTTTGTACCAGACAGGCAATAAAAAGCCGCCCATTTCAGGCGGCTTTTTTATTGAAACACTTACGCTTGTGGCCGCATGTGCGGGAACAGGATCACGTCGCGGATCGACGGGGAGTTGGTCAGCAGCATCACCAGACGGTCGATGCCGATACCTTCACCGGCCGTCGGCGGCATGCCGTACTCCAGCGCACGAACGAAGTCGGCGTCGTAGTGCATGGCTTCGTCGTCGCCGGCGTCCTTGTCGGCCACCTGCGCCATGAAGCGCTCGGCCTGGTCTTCCGCGTCGTTCAGCTCGGAGTAGGCGTTGGCGATTTCACGGCCGCCGATGAACAGCTCGAAGCGGTCGGTGACGTTCGGGTTGTCATCGTTGCGACGGGCCAGCGGCGACACTTCGAACGGGTACTGGGTGATGAAGTGCGGCTGTTCCAGCTTGTGCTCGACCAGCTCTTCGAAAATCATCACCTGCAGTTTGCCCAGACCTTCGAAGCCCAGCACCTTGGCGCCGGCCTTCTTGGCGATGGCGCGCGCCTTGTCGATGTCGTTCAGGTCATCGGCGGTCAGCTCAGGGTTGTACTTGAGGATCGAGTCGAACACCGACAGGCGCACGAACGGCTCGCCGAAGTGGAACACCTTGTCGCCGTACGGCACGTCGGTGCTGCCCAGAACCAGCTGCGCCAGTTCGCGGAACAGTTCTTCGGTCAGGTCCATGTTGTCTTCGTAGTCGGCGTAAGCCTGGTAGAACTCCAACATGGTGAATTCTGGGTTATGACGAGTCGAAACGCCTTCGTTACGGAAGTTGCGGTTGATCTCGAACACTTTTTCGAAGCCGCCAACCACCAGGCGCTTGAGGTACAGCTCCGGCGCGATACGCAGGAACATTTCCATGTCCAGCGCGTTGTGATGGGTTTCGAACGGCTTGGCCGCGGCACCGCCAGGAATGGTCTGCAGCATCGGCGTTTCGACTTCGAGGAAGTCGCGCTTCATCAGGAAGCTGCGGATGTGCGCGATCACTTGCGAACGGACGCGGAAGGTCTGGCGCACGTCTTCGTTGACGATCAGGTCAACGTAGCGCTGACGGTAGCGCTGTTCGGTGTCGGTCAGGCCGTGGTGCTTGTCCGGCAGCGGGCGCAGGGATTTGGTCAGCAGGCGCACGCTGGTCATTTCGACGTACAGGTCGCCCTTGCCGGAACGGGCCAGGGTGCCTTCGGCGGCGATGATGTCGCCCATGTCCCAGGTTTTCACCGCGGCCAGGGTTTCTTCGGACAGGGTCTTGCGGTTGACGTAGACCTGGATGCGACCGGTCATGTCCTGGATCACCATGAACGAGCCACGGTTGAGCATGATGCGACCTGCAACCTTGACCGGGATCGCAGCCTCTGCCAGCTCTTCCTTGGTCTTGTCCGCGTACTGTTTCTGCAACGCATCGCAGTAGTTGTCGCGGCGGAAGTCGTTCGGGAAGGCGTTGCCCTTGGCGCGCTCGGCAGCAAGCTTTTCCTTGCGCAGAGCGATCAGGGAGTTTTCTTCCTGTTGCAGGGCTTGCGGATCGAGTTGTAGGTCGCTCATGTCTTTAAATTTTCCATCACAGGTTCGTTGCCCCCGCCGGCGACGGGGGACTTGAGGTCGGTTGAAAGCTTACAGCCCCGATTTCAGGCTGGCTTCCAGGTATTCGTCGATGTCGCCGTCGAGTACCTTGTCGCAGTCACTGCGTTCGATGTTGGTGCGCAGATCCTTGATCCGCGACGCATCGAGCACGTACGAACGGATCTGGTGCCCCCAGCCGATATCCGACTTGGTGTCTTCCAGCGCCTGGGACGCCGCGTTGCGCTTCTGCATTTCCTGCTCGTACAACTTGGCCCGCAGCATTTTCATGGCGGTGTCCTTGTTGGCGTGCTGGGAACGTTCGTTCTGGCAGCTCACCACGGTGTTGGTCGGTACGTGGGTGATACGTACGGCCGAGTCGGTGGTGTTTACGTGCTGACCACCGGCACCGGAGGAACGATAGGTGTCGATCCGCAGGTCTGCCGGGTTGATTTCGATTTCCACCTTGTCATCGATCTCTGGCGAGACGAAAACCGCGGAGAACGAGGTGTGGCGACGGTTGCCGGAGTCGAACGGGCTCTTGCGCACCAGACGGTGCACGCCGATCTCGGTACGCAGCCAGCCAAAGGCGTATTCGCCCTTGATGTGCACGGTCGCACCCTTGATCCCGGCGACTTCACCGGCCGACAGCTCCATGATGGTCGCGTCGAAACCGCGTTTGTCGGCCCAGCGCAGGTACATGCGCAGCAGGATGTTGGCCCAGTCCTGGGCTTCGGTGCCGCCGGAACCGGCCTGGATGTCCAGGTAGGCGTTGTTCGGGTCCATCTCGTGGCTGAACATACGGCGGAATTCGAGCTTGGACAGGGACTCTTCGAGACCTTGAAGGACTTCGACGACGTCGTTGACCGCGCCCTCGTCGTTCTCTTCAACGGCCATGTCCAGCAGCTCGCGGCAATCGGCCAGGCCACCGTTCAGTTCGTCGAGGGTGTCGACGATCTGCGCCAGCGCAGCGCGCTCGCGGCCCAGTTCCTGGGCGTATTCAGGTTTGTTCCAGACGGCAGGATCTTCAAGCTCGCGATTGACTTCGATCAGGCGCTCATGCTTTTGATCGTAGTCAAAGATACCCCCGAATAGTTTCGGAGCGCTCGGACAGGTCCTTGATGGTGTTCAGGATCGGGTTGATTTCCATGACGGGCAGCACTCGTTGGCGAACTTTTGAAAGCCGGCGAGTATAACGTAATCAAGCTGTCACGGCAGCCCGTCTGGCGGCTCTTGAGGCGAATGAACCCAATGGTTCATTCGATCCCCACCTGATTGCGCCCGTTGTTCTTGGCCAGGTACAGGCCACGGTCCGCCGCCGAGATCAGCAACCGGCAGTCGCTGCCCGACTCCGGCACCATGGTCGCCAGGCCGATGCTGATGGTCAGGCTCGAGCCTTCGGCCGGGGCATTGTGCGGAATCTTCAGCGCCGCGACCGTCTGGCGCAGCTTTTCCGCCACCAGTCGGGCCCCGCCCGGCGAGGTGTTGGGCAGCACCAGCGCAAATTCTTCGCCGCCATAACGCGCCGGCAGATCGGACGGCCGGGCGCTGGCCTCGCGGATTGCCGTGGCGACCTTGCGCAAGGCCTCGTCGCCTTCAACGTGGCCGAAGGTGTCGTTGTAGGACTTGAAGTAATCGACGTCGATCATCAGCAACGACAACTGGCTCTGGTCGCGCAACGAACGGCGCCATTCCAGTTCCAGGTATTCGTCGAAGTGCCGGCGGTTGGACAGCCCGGTCAGGCCGTCGGAGTTCATCAGCCGTTGCAGGACGAGGTTGGTGTCGAGCAATTGCTGCTGGCTGACCCGCAACGCGCGGTAGGCCGCGTCCCGTTGCAGCAATGTCATGTAGGAGCGCGAGTGATAGCGGATGCGCGCCACCAGCTCGATGTTGTCCGGCAGTTTCACCAGGTAATCGTTGGCCCCGGCGGAGAACGCCGCGCTCTTGATCAACGGGTCTTCCTTGGTCGACAGGACAATGATCGGAATGTCTTTGGTCGCCGGGTGATTGCGGTATTCGCGCACCAGGCTCAGGCCGTCGAGGCCCGGCATCACCAGATCCTGCAGGATCACGGTCGGCTTGATCCGCACCGCGTGGGCCACGGCCTGATGCGGGTCGGAGCAGAAGTGGAAGTCGATGTTCTCTTCATTCGACAGCCCACGGCGCACGGCCTCGCCGATCATCGCCTGATCGTCCACCAACAACACCATGGCGGCGTTCTCGTCGGTTTTGATGTCATCGATCTGTAAGTCATTCATGGGCGGTCACCTGAGTGCTGCGGGGGCCAGGATTGCCGATGGACGTATTCATTTTGGGAAAATCTCCAGCAACCGTGGCGCTATCTTTTCCAGTGGACGGATTTCTACGGCCGCATCGATGGCCGCTGCGGCCTTGGGCATGCCGTACACCGCACTGCTCTGCTGATCCTGCGCGATGGTCAGGTAACCCTGTTGGCGCATGAGCTTAAGCCCTTGCGCCCCGTCGCGTCCCATCCCTGTCAATAAAACCCCTACTGCGTCACCGTTCCAGTAATTGGCGACGCTTTCGAAAAACACGTCGATCGAGGGGCGGTAGATCTCGTTGACCGGCTCGGCGGTGTAGGCCAGCGTGCCGTTCTTGAGCAAACGAATGTGGTGGTTGGTGCCGGCCAGCAGCACTGCGCCGGCCTGCGGCGGTTCGCCTTCGCGGGCCAGACGCACATCCAGGCCGCTGGCGCTGGCCAGCCATTCAGCCATGCCAGCGGCAAACACCTGGTCGACATGCTGCACCAGCACGATGGCCGCCGAAAAGTGGCGCGGCAGGCCTTTGAGCAAGACTTCCAGCGCCGCCGGACCACCGGCCGAAGAGCCGATCGCCACCAGTCGCTGGCGCGAGGCGGTACTGCGCGGTGTCGCAGGTGCCGGACGTGAGCGGGCGGTTTTCTCGCCGATCAGCCAGCCGATGTTGAGGATCTTGCGCAGCAGCGGCGCCGCCGCTTCCTGTGCATTGCCGGCGCCGATGGCCGGGGTGTCGACCACGTCCAGCGCGCCGTGGCCCATGGCTTCGAACACCCGGTGCACGTTCTGCTGGCGGTCCACGGTGACGATGACGATCGCACACGGGCTCTCGGCCATGATCCGGCGGGTGGCCTCGACGCCATCCATCACCGGCATGATCAGGTCCATCAGGATCAGGTCCGGGGTGTTCTCCGCGCACAGCCGTACCGCTTCGGCGCCGTTGTTGGCGACCCACAGCACCTGATGCGCCGGCTCGAAGGCCAGCGCGCGGCGCAGGGCCTCCACTGCCAAAGGCATGTCGTTGACGATTGCGATCTTCATGCCCGCGCTCCTCCGATGAGCTCAACCACTGCGTCGAGCAGGGCGTCGTCATGAAAACTGGCCTTGGCCAGATAATAGTCGGCCCCGGCGTCCAGTCCACGGCGGCGATCTTCCTCGCGATCCTTGTAGGACACCACCATCACCGGCAGCGATTGCAGACGGTTGTCGCGGCGCAGCAGCGAAACCAGCTCGATGCCGTCCATGCGCGGCATGTCGATGTCGGTGATCAGCAGATCGAAATCCTCGGAGCGCAGGGCGTTCCAGCCGTCCATGCCATCCACCGCAACGGCCACGTCGTAACCGCGATTGAGCAGCAGCTTGCGTTGCAGCTCGCGCACTGTCAGCGAGTCGTCGACCACCAGAATCCGTTTGCGCGCGGCTTCTGCGGCCTGATTGCCGTGGCGGGCAATGCGCTCCAGACGCCCGGTGTTGAGCAGTTTGTCCACCGAACGCAGCATGTCTTCGACGTCGACGATCAGCACCACCGAGCCATCGTCGAGCAAGGCCCCGGCGGAAATGTCCTGCACCTTGCCCAGCCGCTCGTCCAGCGGCAGCACCACCAGCGTGCGCTCGCCAATGAAGCGCTCGACCGCCACGCCGTAGATCGCATCGCGCTCGCGGATGACCACGACTTTCAGCGTATCGCCGCTGTTCTGACTGGCCGGACGTTGCAATAACTGACTGGCCGCGACGAGCCCGACATGTCGGCCCTCGTGCCAGAAATGCTGGCGCCCTTCGACCTGCACGATGTCCTCCGGCGCCAGGTCGCACATGCGCTCGATGTGCGCCAGCGGGAAGGCGTAGGCCTCGTCACCGACTTCCACCACCAGGCTGCGCACCACCGACAGAGTCAGCGGCACCTCCAGATGGAAACGGCTGCCCTCGCCCGCCGTCTGTTCCAGCACCACCGCGCCGCGCAGCTGGCGAACCATGTGCTGCACGGCATCGAGGCCGACGCCACGACCGGAGACCTCGGTGACCTTGTCCCGCAGGCTGAAACCCGGCAGAAACAGGAAGGTCAGCAGTTCTTCTTCACTCAACTGGGCGGCGGTTTCGGCCGGCGACAACTGGCGTTCGACGATGCTGCGCCGGACCTTTTCCAGATCCACGCCGTTGCCGTCGTCGCTCAGTTCGAGCACCAGCAGACCAGCCTGATGCGAGGCGCGCAGACGGATCAGGCCTTCCTCGGACTTGCCCTTGAGCAGGCGTTCCTGTGGGGTTTCAATGCCGTGATCGACCGCATTGCGCAGCAGGTGCGTCAGCGGCGCTTCAAGTTTTTCCAGCACATCGCGGTCGACCTGGGTCTTCTCGCCCTCGATCTCCAGCCGCACCTGTTTGCCGAGGCTGCGACCGAGGTCGCGCACCATCCGCACCTGCCCGGACAGCACATCGGCGAACGGCCGCATGCGGCAGGCCAGTGCGGTGTCGTAAAGCACTTGCGCGCGCTGGCTCGCTTGCCAGGCAAACTCGTCGAGTTCGGCATTTTTCTCTGCCAGCAGTTGCTGGGATTCGGCGAGCAAACGGCGCGCGTCTTCCAGTGCCTCTTGAGCCTCAAGGCTCAGGGCGTGTTCCTTGAGATGAACGTTGAGACTTTCCAGCGCCCGCAGGCCGTTGTTCTGCATGCGTTTGAGGCGCTGCATCGTGGCCAGGTGCGGCTTGAGGCGCTGGGTTTCCACCAGGGATTTGCTCGACAGGTCGAGCAGGCTGTTCAGACGTTCGGCGGTGACCCGCAGCACCCGCTCGCCACCTTCGGTGGCGCGTTTGCTCTTGCGCGGCGCGGGTTCCGGTTCGGCAACCTCGACCGGGATTTCAACCGGCGCAGGCTCCGCCACCGACGGTGGCTGAAGCTGCAACTCGGCCATCAGCGGCGCACTCGCAGCGGCGGGCACTAGTGGCGGCGCCGTCGGATCGAGCAATCCGCCCATCAACGCCACGTAAGCCTCGATGTCCGCCGGTTGCGGGCCGTTGGCCGGGGTGGCGATGCGCATCAGCAAGTCGGTGCCCTGCAACAGCGCGTCGATATGTTCCGGGCGCAGGAACAACCGTCCTTCCTGAGCGCTGACCAGACAATCTTCCATCACGTGGGCGACGCTGACGCCGCTGTCGATACCGACGATCCGCGCCGCGCCTTTCAAGGAGTGCGCCGCACGCATGCACGACTCGAGCTGATCGGCCTGGGTCGGGTTGCGCTCCAACGCCAGCAGCCCGGCGCTGAGCACCTGGGTCTGGGCTTCGGCTTCGAGGCTGAACAGCTCGAGCAAGGAGGCGTCGCGCATTTGCTCGGGGGTCATGTGAGGCTCCGGGACACGGCGGACAGCAACTGTTCTTCATCCAGCCAACGCAGGCTGCGACCTTTGAAAGGCAACACGCCTCGGGTGTATTTGGCGCTGGCCTGTGCGCCGGACCGCGACGCGGCATCGAGGATTCGCTCGTCGATGGCGTGAATCCCGTCGACTTCGTCCACCGGCACCACCACTGGTCCGCCCTGAGCCGAGATGATCAGCATGCGCGGCATGATCCGCGCGCCGGTCGCCGGGGCCGCGTTACTGTCGAGGTCGAGCAGTTCGACCAGCGACAGGCACGCCACCAACGCCCCACGCACGTTCGCCACGCCTAGCAAGGCCCGGGAGCGCTGGTGCGGCAGCGAGTGAATCGCCTGCAACGGCGCGACCTCCACCAGGCTGCGGGTGGCCAGGCCGAGCCATTCTTCGCCGAGGCGGAACATCAGCAACGACCGGGTTTTCAGCTCGGTTTCGACCTGGGTCGCCACCGGATCGCGCTCGTCCTGCTGCAACGCATAGCGGTCGAGCAGGCGCGTGGCCGCGGCGGAATACACCGAGCAATTGCGGCAATGGATGTGCTCGTCCAGCAGCGGGCAGGACTTGTCGCCATGGATGCCGATGCGGTTCCAGCAATCGTCGATGGCCCGGGCGTCTTCGTGGGTGACGTTCAAGGTGTCGGACGGGATCATCGTTTACGCTCACTGTCGGCGGTGCGGTCGCTGCGGGCGGCGCGCTCCTGCAATCGTCTGGCGCCGGCCGTGTCGCCCTGGGCCTGCAACAGCGCGGCCAGGTGCATCAAGGCTTCGGGGTGTTGCGGCTCGAGGTACAACGCTTTGCGGTAAAAGCCCTGGGCTTCGAAGGCGCTGCCGGCGACATCGCTGAGCAGGCCGAGCCAGTAAAACACCTGGGCCACCGGCTCATGGCTGCGCAAATACTGTTCGCACGCGGACCGGGCTTCGGCGCTTTTGCCTTCGTTGGCCAGGGCGGCGATGTTGGCCAGCAAGGTCGCCGCTTCGGGGTTGGTGCTTTTAGCCGTCACCGGCAAAGGCGTCACGCCAGCAAACGGACGATTGCGCACCGGCGGCGGTGGCGTGCTGCGCAGCGGCTGGCGCACAGGCAACGGCAGCGGAATCGCGGTCGGCATCGGTAACGGTTCGGGTTGTGGATCGCTGTGACGGCTGAAGGCGAAAGACTGTGGAATCCCGATCGAACGCATGCCGAGCCGCCCAAGCAGACTGCCCTCGGCCGGGCCGATAAACAGCACGCCATCGACATGGGTCAGGCGCTTGAGCACGGCGAACACCTGCTGCTGGGTCGGCTGATCGAAATAGATCAGCAGGTTGCGGCAGAACACGAAATCGAACGGCGGCTCGTTGACCAGCAATGCCGGATCGAGCACGTTGCCGACCTGCAGGCGCACCTGCTCGCGGACGATTTCATTCACCCGATAGCCTTCGTTCTCGGCGAAAAAATGCCGCTCGCGAAAGTCCAGCTCCTGGCCGCGAAATGAGTTCTTGCCGTACAGCGCCCGCCGCGCCTTGTCCACTGACAAGGGGCTGACGTCCATGCCATCCACCTTGAATTGATGGGGCTTGAGGCCGGCATCGAGCAAGGCCATGGCAATCGAATAGGGTTCTTCGCCAGTGGAACACGGCAGGCTGAGGATGCGCAGCGCGCGCATGTTATTCAATTCGCCCAGGCGTTTGCGCGCCAGTTTGCCCAGGGTGGCGAAGGATTCCGGGTAACGGAAGAACCAGGTCTCGGGGACGATCACCGCTTCGATCAGCGCCTGCTGTTCATCCCGCGAGCCTTGCAGCATCTGCCAGTACTCATCGGCATTCACCGTTTGCGACAGGGTGATGCGCTGGCGCACGGCCCGTTCGATGATCGCCGGCCCGACCGAAGCGACGTCGAGGCCGATGCGTTCCTTGAGGAAGTCGAAGAAGCGCTGGTCGCTGCTCATGGCTGCTCCTCAAGCCGCGCCGGATCCAGCGGCGGGGTCGGGAACAACAGCGTGCGCACCGACTCGTCGAGCAAGTCGTTGACCCGCACCCACTGCACCAACCCCTGCGCATCCTCACGCACCGGGCCCAGGTACGGCGCCTGACGATTGTCGAGGCCGTACGGCTGGAAATCAGCCGGGTTGCAGCGCAGGGTATCGGTGGCCTGTTCGAGGATCAGGCCCAGCCATTGCGAGGGTTGCGAGTCATCCACGCGATAATGCACCAGCACCAGTCGCGTGCTGGTACGCGCTTGCGCAGGATGGCCGAAGGTCAGGGCACTGAGGTCGATCACCGGCACCACTGTGCCACGGTAGGCGAACACCCCCGCCACCCAGTGCGGCGCCCGGGCAATCGGTTTCAACGGCAGGCGCGGCAGCACTTCGGCCACTTCCGTGGCGCGCAAGGCGTAGCGTTCGCTGCCGATGCGAAACAGCAGGAACAACGCCTGCTTCGCCACCGGTGCAGCGCTGCGTTTGGCGGTGATTTCGCTCATCAGACTTTGAATCGCGAAACGCCGCTGCGCAGGCCCACGGCCACCTGGCTCAGTTCGTCGATGGCGAAACTGGCCTGACGCAACGACTCGACCGTCTGGCTGCTGGCATCACCCAGTTGCACCAGCGCGTGGTTGATCTGCTCGGCGCCGGTGGCCTGGGCCTGCATGCCTTCGTTGACCATCAACACCCGCGGCGCCAGCGCCTGCACCTGATGGATGATCTGCGACAGCTGCTCGCCGACTTGCTGCACCTCAGCCATGCCGCGCCGCACTTCCTCGGAGAACTTGTCCATGCCCATCACCCCGGCGGACACCGCCGACTGGATCTCGCGGACCATCTGTTCGATGTCATAGGTGGCGACAGCGGTCTGATCCGCCAGACGCCGCACTTCAGTGGCGACCACGGCGAAACCGCGACCGTATTCGCCGGCCTTCTCCGCTTCGATCGCGGCGTTCAGGGACAGCAGGTTGGTCTGGTCGGCGACCTTGACGATGGTCACGACCACCTGATTGATGTTGCCGGCCTTCTCGTTGAGGATCGCCAGTTTGGCGTTCACCAGATCCGCCGCGCCCATCACCGAGTGCATGGTGTCTTCCATCCGCGCCAGGCCTTGCTGCCCGGAACCCGCCAGCACCGAGGCCTGATCGGCGGCGGTGGAGACTTCGGTCATGGTGCGCACCAGGTCGCGGGAGGTCGCGGCGATTTCTCGGGACGTCGCGCCGATCTCAGTCGTGGTCGCAGCGGTTTCGGTGGCGGTGGCTTGCTGTTGTTTGGAAGTGGCGGCGATCTCGGTCACCGAGGTGGTGACCTGCACCGACGAGCGCTGGGCCTGGGACACCAGCGAGGTGAGCTCGGTCATCATGTCGTTGAAGCCGGTTTCCACGGCGCCGAACTCGTCCTTGCGGTCGAGGTTCAAGCGGCTGCTCAGATCGCCGGTGCGCATGATGTCGAGGATCTGCACGATGCGGTTCATCGGCGCCATGATCGCGCGCATCAGCAGCAGACCGCAGAAACCGGCCGCCAGCACGGCCACCAGCAGCGAGACAAACATGCTGACCTTGGCCGCCGCCACGGCCTCATCAATGTTGGCCATGGCCTTGTCGGCGACTTTCTTGTTCTCGCCAATGATGTCGTTGAGCTTCATCCGGCCCGAGTACCAGGTCGGAGTCAATTGCTCATGGAACAGCTTGACGGCGTCGGCTTCCAGATTGCGCTTGTGCAAATCGAGCACCGCATCCTGAATTTTCAGGTAGGCATCGTGATATTTCTCGAACGCCGCGAATTCGAGCCTGTCCTCGTCCGTCACCACCGTGCCACGATAATTGGCCATCTGTTCCTGAAGCCGAGATTCGAAAGCCTTGTAATCGGCCGCGTCTTCGCTGCTGACGCCCTGCCCTTCCTTGAGCCCCAGCAGTTCCTGGGTCTGCAGGTAGCTGTCGACCCACGCGCCACGAATCATCGAGCTGTAATAGACGCCGGGAATCGCGTCGTCACGGACGCTGTTTTCACTGGCCTCGATCTTCAGCAGCCGCGAATACGAGACGACCACCATCAACAGCATGATGGCGATAATCACCGCAAAGCTCGCCAAAATGCGTTGGCGCAACGTCCAGTTCTTCACAGTCAGTCCTCGGGGCGGGTCGAAATGCGGGGGAGTATAGCTGAGGGCGGTGTTTCATTTATAAGACGGTTTGCCGCGCCCAGGCCTTCCGGTCATAAAACACGACGGGCTCTGGACAGGGACTTTCCGGCAATCGGCGGTCGGCGTGCCAGTGACGCAATGGCAAAAAGGGGCGATGGATTGGTCATTTCAGCTGCTGCAACGAAAGAACCCGCCATCCTGTGCGGGATTGCGGGTTCTGATATCGCTGACAACAGTTTTACTGGGTAGCTACACGAACCTGCTTCTCAAGCTCCACCTTCAACCCCGGTTCCAGCTTCAACTGCCGCGCCAGTTCATCCAGATAGCTCTTCTCCATGAAGTTTTCCTCATCCACCATCATCACGCTCGCCACGTACATCTCAGCGGCCATCTCCGGTGTGCTTGCCGCGCGGGCGACATCGGTGGGGTCGAGGGGTTTGTTGAGTTCGGCGTGGAGCCAGTGCTTGAGTTCCTGATCGTTGTCGAGTTTGGTGAATTCGCCTTCGATCAGTTGGCGTTCGCGGTCGTCGATGTGGCCGTCGGCCTTGGCGGCGGCGACCAGGGCCTTGAGGATGGCCTGGCTGTGTTGTTCGACTTGCGCCGGTGGCAGGCGATCGAGGGTTTGCGGTTCGCTTTGTGGGGCGGTGCCTTTCTGGGCGTTCCAGTTGCCGTAAGCTTTGTAGGCGATCACGCCCAGTGCGGCGAGGCCGCCGTAGAGGGCGACTTTACCGCCGACCTTGCGGGCCTTTTTACTGCCCAGCAGCAAACCCATGGCGCCGGCCGCCAGGGCACCGCCGCCTGCGCCTGACAGCAAGCCGCCGAGTGCGCCGTTACTGGAAGATCCGCCCAGCAAGCCGCCCAAACCACCGGCAGCCGGTTTGTTCTGCGCCCCGCCCGCCTTGTTCTGCAACAGATCCTGGCCGGACTTGAGGAGTTGATCGAGCAATCCACGGGTGTTCATGTTCCGTCTCCAAACAGGGGTTATCCGGATCAATAAGGCCCTCAGCCTAGTTCGAAAGTGCCCGTCACCTGGGTGCGAGTGTGCTTCCAGATGTTGCCTGGCCCACCGCAGCCCTTCGCGAAAATAGATATACACTCGAGGCAATCTATAAAAACCGCCCACCGGGTAAACCTTCCATGATGACCTTGCGTCAGATCCGCCATTTCATCGCCGTGGCCGAGACCGGCTCGATCTCTGCCGCTGCGCAAACCGCGTTCATTTCCCAATCGACCCTGACCCTGGCCATCCAGCAACTGGAGGAAGAAATCGGCGTCAGCCTGTTCAATCGCCACGCCAAGGGCATGACCCTTACCCATCAGGGGCATCAATTCCTGCGCCAGGCACACCTGATTCTGGCCACCGTGGACAACGCCAAACGCAGCCTGCAACAAAGCACCGATCAGGTCGCCGGGCAGTTGATCGTCGGGGTGACCAGTCTGGTGGCCGGTTATTACCTGGCGGATTTGCTGACCCGTTTCCAGCGCGCCTACCCCAATGTCGAGATCCGGGTGATGGAGGACGAGCGACCGTACATCGAGCATTTGCTGGTCAGTGGCGAGATCGATGTCGGTGTGCTGATCCTCTCCAACCTCGAAGACCGCCACGCCTTGCAGACCGAAGTATTGACCCACTCGCCGCACCGTTTGTGGCTGCCGGCCCAGCATCCGCTGCTGGAACACGACAGCATCAACCTCGCCGACGTCGCCCGGGAGCCGTTGATTCAGCTGAACGTCGACGAGATGGATCGCAACGCCCAACGTCTGTGGCGTGGCGCCGGACTGCAACCAAAAATCACCCTCAGAACCGCGTCCACCGAGGCCGTACGAAGTCTGGTTGCGGCGGGCCTCGGCGTTTCGATCCAGCCGGACATGACGTATCGCCCATGGTCGCTCGAAGGCGACATCATCGAAGCGCGGCCGATTGCCGATCTCAACCAGACCCTTGACGTCGGTCTGGCCTGGCGTCGTGGCACCGCCCGCCCCGCGCTGGTCGATCCTTTCCTGACCGTGGCCCGCGAGCAGCCCCACGGCGGACGCAAGCCATCTATTTAATCGAATGCCACCTTCAGTATTTAGAATTTGTCGACCCCGGAGCCGCGCACTAGTCTTGCTGCATCGATAAGACGGTCGGCTCCCGGAACAGGGAGCAACATGGCCATACAAGAAAAGAGATCACGGAAAATGGCTGGCGCGCAGACCCACATGCATACCGCGTTGCTGATCGACGGCGAACTGGTCGCAGGACAGGGTTTTGTCGAACCGATCCTCAACCCGGCCACCGGCGAAGTCCTGACCCAGATCGCCGAGGCCAGCACCGAGCAAGTCGAAGCCGCCATCCTCGCCGCCCACCGCGCCTTTGCCGAATGGTCGCGCACCACCCCGCAACAACGCTCGAACTTCTTGCTGGAAATCGCCAACGCCGTCGAAAAACACGCTGACCACCTCGCCCGCCTCGAAGCCCTGAACTGCGGCAAGCCTTTGCATCTGGCGCGGCAAGACGACTTGACCGCCACCGTCGATGTATTCCGCTTCTTCGCCGGCGCCGTGCGCTGCCAGACCGGGCAGCTCAGCGGCGAATACGTGCCGGGCTACACCAGCATGGTGCGCCGCGATCCGATCGGTGTTGTCGCCTCGATTGCACCGTGGAACTACCCGATCATGATGGCCGCGTGGAAGATCGCCCCGGCTCTCGCCGCCGGCAATACGCTGGTGTTCAAGCCGTCCGAGCACACGCCGCTGTCGATTCTGGCGCTGGCGCCAGCCCTGGCCGAGATCCTACCGCGCGGGGTGATCAACATCGTCTGCGGTGGCGGCGAAGGCGTCGGCAGTCACTTGGTTGGCCACCCGAAAGTACGCATGGTGTCGCTGACCGGCGATATCGTCACCGGCCAGAAAATCCTCCAGGCCGCTGCCAAAACCCTGAAACGCACGCACCTCGAACTCGGTGGCAAGGCGCCGGTGATTGTTTGTAACGATGCGGATCTGAAAGCGGTGGTCGAAGGCGTGCGCACTTATGGCTATTACAACGCCGGGCAGGATTGCACCGCCGCGTGCCGGATCTACGCCCAGGCCGGAATTCACGACAAGTTGGTGGCCGAACTCGGCGCGGCGGTCAGCAGCCTGCGCTTCGCTGGCAAACGCGATGCCGACAACGAAATCGGCCCGCTGATCAGCACCCGTCAGCGCGACCGCGTGGCCAGTTTCGTCGAGCGCGCCCTCGGTCAGCCACACATCGAGCGGGTAACCGGCGCGGCAGTGCATTCCGGCGCCGGGTTCTTCTATCAGCCAACCCTGCTGGCCGGTTGCAAACAGAGCGATGAAATCGTCCAGCGCGAAGTGTTCGGCCCGGTGGTGACCGTGACCCGCTTCGACGAACTGGCGCAAGCGGTGGACTGGGCCAACGACTCGGAATACGGCCTCGCCTCATCGGTCTGGACCCAGAACCTGGACAAGGCGATGCAGGTCGCCGCGCGGCTGCAATACGGCTGCACCTGGATCAACAGCCATTTCATGCTGGTCAGCGAAATGCCCCACGGCGGGTTGAAACGCTCCGGTTACGGCAAAGACTTATCCAGCGATTCGCTACAGGACTACAGCGTGGTGCGGCACATCATGGCCCGGCACAGCCGGGAGCTTTAAGCGGCGAGCTACAAGCCGCAAGCCCAAAGCAGATCGCTGTTTCTTGCAGCTTGAAGCTCGTCGCTTGCGACTACTCTTAACAAAAACCTAAAAAACAAAGAGGTGTGTCTCATGTTCGTGCACAAGACCGCACTGCTCAGTGCAATCACCATGGCCCTGCTGGCCAGCGCCAGCCTGCAGGCCGCCGAGCCGCTGAAAGCCGTCGGCGCCGGCGAAGGCCAGCTGGATATCGTCGCCTGGCCCGGCTACATCGAACGCGGTGAAAGCGACAAGGCCTACGACTGGGTGACCGGTTTCGAGAAGGAAACCGGCTGCAAGGTCAATGTGAAAACCGCCGCCACCTCTGACGAAATGGTCAGCCTGATGGCCAAGGGCGGTTACGACCTGGTGACCGCGTCGGGCGATGCCTCGTTGCGGTTGATCGTCGGCAAGCGTGTGCAGCCGATCAACACCGCGTTGATCCCGAACTGGAAGTCCCTCGACCCACGCCTGAAAGACGCGCCGTGGTACGTGGTCAACAGCCAGACCTACGGCACCCCGTACCAGTGGGGCCCGAACGTGCTGATGTACAACACCAACGTCTTCAAGACCGCGCCGACCAGCTGGAACGTGGTGTTCGACGCGCAGAACCTGCCCGATGGCAAGCCGAACAAGGGCCGCGTGCAGGCTTACGACGGCCCGATCTACATCGCCGATGCGGCGCTTTACCTGAAATCCACCAAGCCTGAGCTGGGGATCAAGGATCCGTACCAGCTCACCGAAGATCAGTACAAGGCTGTGCTGGAACTGTTGCGCGCCCAGCAGAAGCTGATCCACCGCTACTGGCACGACACCACCGTGCAGATGAGCGACTTCAAGAACGAAGGCGTGGTCGCGTCCAGCGCCTGGCCGTACCAGGTCAACGGGCTGATCAACGAGAAACAGCCGATCGCTTCGACCGTGCCGAAAGAAGGCGCCACCGGCTGGGCCGACACCACCATGCTGCACGCCGAGGCCAAGCACCCGAACTGCGCCTACAAATGGATGGACTGGTCGCTGCAGCCGAAAGTCCAGGGTGATGTGGCGGCATGGTTCGGTTCGTTGCCGGCGGTTCCGGCGGCTTGCCAGGGTAGTGAACTGCTGGGTGCCGAGGGGTGCAAAACCAACGGGTTCGATCAGTTCGACAAGATCGCTTTCTGGAAAACCCCGCAGGCTGAGGGTGGCAAGTTTGTGCCGTATAGCCGGTGGACGCAGGACTACATTGCGATTATGGGCGGTAGGTAATACCCACACACCGATCGTTCCCACGTCGAGGCGTCGAACCGTCCGCGTGGGAATACATCACCGGACGCTCCGCGTCCATTCGCAAGAGCTGACGCAGAGCGTCACGGGCTGCATTCCCACGCAGAGCGTGGGAACGATCAACTCGAACACTGTTTTTCAGAAGTCCAGGCAGGGCCGCTGCGACGGCCCTCGCCTTTTTGGAGCACCGCACCATGACGCTTGCAGTCCAGTTCACCAACGTTTCCCGGCAGTTCGGCGAAGTGAAAGCCGTTGACCGGGTTTCCATCGATATCCAGGACGGCGAGTTCTTTTCCATGCTCGGCCCCTCCGGTTCGGGCAAGACCACTTGCCTGCGCCTGATCGCCGGGTTCGAGCAACCGAGCGCTGGCTCCATCCGCATTCACGGCGCCGAAGCCGCCGGTCTGCCGCCCTATCAACGCGACGTCAACACGGTGTTTCAGGATTACGCGCTGTTCCCGCACATGAACGTGTTGGACAACGTCGCCTACGGTTTGAAAGTCAAAGGCGTAAACAAAACCGAGCGCCACAAACGCGCCGAAGAAGCCTTGGACATGGTCGCCCTCGGCGGCTACGGTGCCCGTAAACCGGTGCAGTTGTCCGGTGGTCAGCGCCAGCGTGTTGCCCTCGCCCGCGCGCTGGTCAATCGCCCGCGAGTGCTGTTGCTCGACGAACCGTTGGGCGCTCTCGACCTGAAGCTGCGCGAACAGATGCAGAGCGAACTGAAGAAGCTGCAACGCCAACTCGGCATCACTTTCATCTTCGTCACTCACGATCAGACCGAAGCGCTGTCGATGTCCGACCGCGTGGCCGTGTTCAACAAGGGCCGCATCGAGCAGGTCGACACGCCGCGCAATCTGTACATGAAACCCACCACGACTTTCGTCGCCGAATTCGTCGGCACCTCGAACGTGATTCGTGGCGATCTGGCGCGCCAGCTCAGTGGTCATCCGCAGCCGTTTTCGATCCGTCCGGAACACGTGCGATTCGCCGAAGGCCCATTGGCCAGCCACGAGATTGAAGTCAGCGGTCTGCTCCACGACATCCAGTATCAGGGCAGCGCCACGCGCTATGAACTGACCCTGGAAAACGGTCAGACCCTGAGCATCAGCCAGGCCAACAATCAGTGGATCGACAGCAGCGCGCAGCACCAGACCGGTCAGCGCATCAGCGCACGCTGGGCGCGGGAAGCGATGATTCCGTTGCACGACACCGTTGCGAGCGGGGTGTGACATGACCGCCCTCGCCCTCCCTCAATCGGCGCCGTTGCGCAGGTTTTCCAACCTGCTCTATCGCAAGCCGAACCTGTACCTGTCGATGCTGCTGGTGCCGCCGCTTTTGTGGTTTGGCGCGATCTATCTGGGCTCGCTGCTGATGTTGTTGTGGCAAGGTTTCTACACCTTCGACGACTTCACCATGGCAGTCACTCCGGACCTGACCCTGGCCAACTTCGCCGCGCTGTTTCAGCCATCGAATTTCGACATCATCCTGCGCACCCTGAGCATGGCGGTCGTGGTGTCGATCGCCAGCGCCATCGTCGCGTTCCCGATTGCCTACTACATGGCGCGCTACACCACCGGCAAGACCAAGGCATTTTTCTACATCGCCGTAATGATGCCGATGTGGGCCAGTTACATCGTCAAGGCTTACGCCTGGACGCTGCTGCTGGCCAAGGGCGGCGTGGCGCAGTGGTTCGTTCAGCACTTGGGGCTGGAGCCGGTGCTGCAGTTCATTCTGGGGATTCCCGGTGTTGGTGGCAGCACCCTGTCGACCTCGCATCTGGGCCGGTTCATGGTGTTCGTCTACATCTGGCTGCCGTTCATGATCCTGCCGATCCAGGCCTCGCTGGAACGCCTGCCGCCGTCGTTGCTGCAAGCCTCCGCCGACCTCGGGGCCAAGCCGCGCCAGACCTTCATGCAGGTGATTCTGCCGCTGTCGGTGCCGGGCATCGCGGCCGGTTCGATCTTCACCTTTTCGCTGACCTTGGGCGACTTCATCGTGCCGCAACTGGTGGGCCCGCCGGGCTACTTCGTCGGCAGCATGGTCTACGCGCAACAGGGTGCAATCGGCAACATGCCGATGGCCGCAGCGTTCACGCTGGTGCCGATCGTGCTGATCGCCATTTACCTGTCCATCGTCAAACGTCTGGGGGCCTTCGATGCACTCTGAAAAGGCTTCAATAGGCTTGCGCATTGCAGCCTGGGGCGGGCTGGTGTTTCTGCACTTCCCGATCCTGATCATCTTCCTCTACGCCTTCAACACCGAAGACGCGGCGTTCAGCTTTCCACCGAAAGGCTTCACGCTGCACTGGTTCAGTGTGGCGTTTTCCCGGCCGGATGTGCTGGAAGCGATCAAGCTGTCGTTGCAGATCGCGGCCATCGCCACGCTGATCGCGATGGTGCTCGGCACCCTCGCTTCCGCTGCGTTGTACCGCCGGGACTTCTTCGGCAAACAGGGTATTTCGCTGATGCTGATCCTGCCGATTGCACTGCCAGGGATCATCACCGGGATTGCGCTGCTGGCGACCTTCAAGACGCTGGGGATCGAGCCGGGGATGTTCACCATCGTCGTCGGCCACGCGACCTTCTGCGTGGTGATCGTCTACAACAACGTCATCGCCCGTCTGCGCCGTACTTCGCACAGCCTGATCGAAGCGTCGATGGATCTCGGTGCCGACGGCTGGCAGACCTTCCGCTACATCATCCTGCCGAATCTCGGCTCGGCGCTGCTCGCCGGCGGCATGCTGGCGTTTGCGCTGTCGTTCGACGAAATCATCGTCACCACTTTCACCGCCGGTCATGAACGCACCTTGCCACTGTGGTTGCTCAACCAGTTGAGCCGCCCACGGGACGTGCCGGTGACCAACGTCGTGGCGATGCTGGTGATGCTGGTGACCATGCTGCCGATCCTCGGCGCCTACTACCTGACCCGGGGTGGCGAGAGCGTGGCCGGCAGCGGCGGCAAATGATTTCCCTGACTTTTCCCACCCTGAATTTGCAGTAGAAAGAGGACAACAACATGCAAACCAAACTCTTGATCAACGGCCAACTGGTCAACGGCGAAGGCCCGGCGCAACCGGTGCTCAACCCGGCACGCGGTGAAGTGCTGGTGGAAATCAACGAGGCCACCGAAACCCAGGTCGATGCCGCCGTGCGCGCCGCCGACAGTGCCTTCGCCGAATGGTCGCAGACCACGCCGAAAGACCGTTCGCTGCTGCTGCTCAAACTCGCCGACGCCATCGAAGCCCACGGTGAAGAACTGGCCAAACTGGAATCGGACAACTGCGGCAAACCCTACAGCGCCGCGCTGAATGACGAGATCCCGGCGATTGCCGACGTGTTCCGTTTCTTCGCCGGCGCCAGCCGTTGCATGAGCGGTTCGGCCGGCGGCGAATACCTGCCCGGCCACACCTCGATGATCCGCCGCGACCCGGTGGGCGTAATCGCCTCCATCGCGCCGTGGAACTACCCGCTGATGATGGTTGCCTGGAAAATCGCCCCGGCCCTCGCCGCCGGTAATACCGTGGTGCTCAAGCCGTCGGAACAAACCCCGCTGACTGCGTTGCGTCTGGCCGAACTAGCGTCGGATATTTTCCCGGCCGGTGTACTCAATCTGGTGTTCGGGCGTGGGCCGAGCGTAGGCAGCCCGCTGGTGACCCATCCGAAAGTGCGCATGGTGTCGCTGACCGGCTCCATCGCCACTGGTTCGAACATCATTTCCAGCACCGCCGACAGCGTCAAACGCATGCACATGGAATTGGGCGGCAAGGCCCCGGTGATCATCTTCGACGACGCCGACATTGATGCGGCGGTCGAAGGTATTCGCACCTTCGGCTTCTACAACGCCGGCCAGGACTGCACCGCGGCGTGCCGGATCTACGCCCAGCAAGGCATCTACGACAAATTCGTCGAGAAGCTCGGTGCAGCGGTCAGCAGCATCAAGTACGGCTTGCAGGATGATCCGTCGACCGAGCTCGGGCCGTTGATCACCGCCCAGCATCGCGACCGCGTGGCCGGGTTTGTCGAACGCGCCGTGGCGCAACCGCACATTCGCTTGATCACTGGCGGCAAGGCTGTCGAAGGCAATGGTTTCTTCTTCGAGCCGACCGTGCTGGCCGACGCCCAGCAGGACGACGAAATCGTCCGTCGCGAAGTGTTCGGGCCGGTGGTCTCGGTGACCAAATTCACCGATGAGGCCCAGGCGCTGGAGTGGGCCAACGATTCGGACTACGGCCTGGCGTCCTCGGTGTGGACAGCGGATGTCGGACGTGCGCATCGACTGTCTGCGCGGTTGCAGTACGGCTGCACCTGGGTGAATACACACTTCATGCTCGTCAGCGAAATGCCTCACGGCGGTCAGAAACTGTCCGGCTACGGCAAGGACATGTCCATGTACGGGCTGGAGGACTACACCACGGTTCGGCATGTGATGTTCAAGCACTAAAGGCATCGCCAGCAGGCTGGCTTCCACAGGTTCAATACAGTCCTTGTGGGAGCCAGCCTGCTGGCGATGGCGTCACCTCGGTTTCAGGAAGGAAACCGGCATTACGCACCACCAGGCATTCAAAACAATAACTACCGATCCGGGCGGCGCTCACCAGGCACCGCCACGGTTTCGGCCATCCGAAATCTGCCGATTTCACGGAGCAAACACACATGAGTGCATCACCCGATCTCTCAGCCGCCGTTGCCGACAGCGATGCCGAACAACTGCGTCAACTGGGCTACACCTCCAACTTCAACCGCAGCATGAGCCTGTGGGAAAACTTCGCGCTGGGCTTCACTTATCTGTCGCCGGTCGTAGGGGTTTATACCCTGTTCGGCCTGTGCCTGGCCGCTCGCGGGCCGCCGATGTTCTGGGCCTATTTGCTGGTCGGTTGCGGTCAATTGCTGGTGTGCCTGATCTTCGGCGAAGTGGTGTCGCAGTTCCCGATTTCCGGCGGCGTTTATCCTTGGGCGCGTCGCTTGGTGGGCAAGAAATGGGCATGGATGGTCGGCTGGATCTACTCCATCGCCCTGTGCGTGACCATCGCCGCCGTGGCAGTCGGTGCCGGCCCGTACCTCGCCGCCATGCTGGGTTTTGAGCCGAGTAACAACACCAACATCGTCATCGCCCTGGTGCTGACGCTGTTCGCCACACTGGTGAACCTCAGCGGCACCAAAGTGCTGGCGCGGATCGCCATGTTCGGCTTCCTCTGCGAACTGGTGGGCGCGGTGATCGTCGGCGTGTACCTGCTGATTTTCGAGCGTCACCAGCCGATCAGCGTGCTGTTCAACACTTTCGATATCAGCGTCGACGGCTCCTACCTGCCGGCCTTCCTCACCGCGTCGCTGGCGGGGATGTTCCTCTACTACGGCTTCGAGGCCTGCGGTGATGTAGCCGAAGAAACCCCGAACCCGAGCAAGAAAATCCCGGTGGCCATGCGCATGACCATCTACATCGGCGGCATCGCAGCGATGTTCGCTTGCCTGGCGCTGATCCTCGCCGTGCCGGACATGCAAGCGGTGATCAACGGCACCGACAAGGACCCGGTCACCACCATCCTCAACAACGCCTTCGGCCCGGTCGGCTCGAAAGTGGTGATGGGCGTGGTGATGATTTCCTTCATCTCCTGCGTCATCAGCTTGCAAGCTGCGGCGAGTCGTCTGCTGTATTCCTACGCTCGCGATGAAATGGTCATCGGCAGCCGACTGCTCAAAAAGATTTCTCCTACGACCCAGGTGCCGGTTGCCGCGCTGTTCGTGTCCGGCGTCCTGCCCGGCCTGATCATCGCCCTCGGCTTCTTCCTGCAAGACGCCGTGGCGACCATCGTCAGCTTCGCCGCCATCGGCATCTACCTCGCATTCCAGATGATCGTCCTCGCCGCCCTGTACGCCCGCAGCAAAGGCTGGAAACCCAGCGGCAAATTCACCCTCGGCGCCTGGGGCTGGCCGGTGAACATCGGCGCGCTGGTCTACGGCGTCGGCGCAATCATCAACATGGCCTGGCCCCGCACACCGGATGCAGCGTGGTACATCAACTACGCGATGGTGCTGAGCACGGCGATCGTGATTGGGCTGGGGCTGGTTTACATGTGGATTGGCAAGCCGTATGACCATGGGAAGGCGCCGGCTGGGGATGCCTGGAAGGTGAGTCGCTAAAAAATTTTGGCCCCGGCACCGATAGAGTGCCGGGGTTCAAGAAAGCCGACGCAAAACATCAAAAGAAAAGCTCGGACTGATCGTATTTCAGCGAGGAAATACGATCGAACAGTTTGATTTTTTCGTTGGCTTTTTGCTTGGCGTGGTCAGACATGAATGCAATCAACTCTTCGAGCTGATTGACGTCTCCCACCACTTTGAATTCCTTCTCCTTGTTGACGAAGACAAGGGACTTCTTCTTTCTCGACAACAGTTCTATGACGTTGCTGAGCGTACCGGTGCTCTTCGCATCCCATATCATCAAGCCGTAGTCAGCGGCTTCGGCCATCACCACGTCTTTCTCAGTGAAGAAGGCCCTCGATCCTTTGGAGTGTTTGGAGTCCACTGTTCTGGCGGGCCACTGTCCGAGGTTGTTCCGCGGTGCGGGACCACTACAGAACACTGTAGTTTTGGATCGCTCAAGACTCAGCAGATATTCCTGAATGGAGGTATCGGCACCACCTGCATCACCAACGACCACATCGAATTCAGACGCAACGATATTACTGATACGCTCCTTAACCTTCGGATCAAGGTTCTTGATATTGATAGAGCCAGCAATAAATACAGTCGTCATTGAATTCACTTCCAGGTTAGCGCCGCTACGTAGATCTTCCCCACCTTCGGATATTCACGCAAGACAGCACAAGCCGCGTCCATCGACGCTCCGCTGTCAAACAAATCATCTACGACCAAAAAATTCCAGCATCCCTCTGTCGTAATTTCGTCATTGACGCTGAAACTGTTTCCAATCGCAGCAACCTTTTCTGCTTTGGAGTGCAGATCCTTCAGCGACTTTCCCGTAGTCGCCTTTCGAAGCAAATCCGAAAAAACCGGCCGCCCGACAATTCGTCCCAACTCCAGAGCGACCTCAGTTACCGGTTGTCGCTGACGGATATTTGAAGCAGGCATGGGCAGCACAAATCCTACTTGATCCAACATAGGGAACACATTTGTCGCTACCGCTTGGGCCAGTGGGCCGACCTGAGTCCAATCCTTCTGGTATTTGAGCTGGTAGGTCGCCTGACCAATCTCTGTGCGCTGATTATCGAAACAAGGGTTTCCGCGATCATCGTTGCCGAGAAAGGTACTACTTACCATGTGCTTGTCCAACACCCATCCCTGATCCCACGGGCCGTTGATCTGTTTGAGGGACACCTTCATTGAATTCTCCATTATTCACAAAAATCCTTTAAGCCCTGAGACCAAGGGCCGAGCACCTGGGGGATGCCTTAGATTCAAATAAATAAAGGAAAAATCACGCTTCAGGTGCAGTCTGGCTGACCGCCTTACAAAAACAGGAAATTCCTACAGATGCAGGCTTCAAGAAGAAGCCACATTTCCTACGCTACGCGTCCACAGCGTAGACTTGGCGCCGCTAGCGCCTGACCGATAGGCTTTACCCCGTCGCTGCCCAATCAGCGGCCCGGGGTCGAAGCCGGTACATCATCAACATGGCGCAACTGCGTCCTCCATAGAAACCGAGGCTTTTTTGCCTTTCGGATTCGCGTTATGGCGGACCGTGTGGCGCGGGCCTCTCGGCTTCCATGTTGATCGAGAATGTTCCGACTTCGAACGCCGCACGGTTCGCCACCCAAATCTGTCGAAGGATTAGTGGCGGCTCTCATTTCAACATGGAGTAGAAATTGACTATGCACGCGCCAAATTCACCAGAGACCCAGACGCACTTTATCCCTACGGTTTTCACCCGCCACAACCGCTTCCTCCACGCCCTCCTGCTTGATCATCAAGCCTGGTTCTGCGCTCAAGATCTGGGCCGCATGATGGGCCATCCCTTGAACCCACGCGTCACGCTCAAACTCGACCCCGACCAACGCCACACCGTTCGGCTGCGCAAGTACGGCAAAGTTGTCGAGACACCGATGGTCAGCGAATCCGGCATGTACGCGCTGCTCGTCCACCATTTCATCCCGGAAAACCGCAACCTTCGACAATGGCTGAGCAATGAGGTGATTCCCATCCTGCGGGAAACCAGCTCAGCAACAGCGGAAAACTGCCCTAGCCTGAGCTCGGTGCATTGGGCAGGCGTCACCGTGCCGCTGTTGCACTGGCAACAACAGGCTTGGGTGAAATGGCGTGATATGCCGGAGTTGGTGCTCAGTCAGCAGCCCTATCAGGTATCGGGGACATGTAGCTGACGGCCTCACTTGGCCCAATGAAAAAAGGGGCGGACTCAAGAGTCAGCCCCTTCAATGTTCACCATCAACCTCGACACATTTCTGAGCGAGTCCCTAACTGATGCGCAACGCCATCCCCGCACTTCAGCCCATTCTCGAAATCATCCCGAGTGACGAGAATTTTGCTGAAGACTACCTGCAAAAACTCGTCAAACAATGTGCGGTTGCCGAGCATCTGCACGCAATCCATGTCGGCATCGCCGACGCTGACGCGGGTAAGTTGATTGATCTGGCCACCGTGAAAGCCAAATGGCTTTCACGGTGAACCTCCTGTTTCAAAACCGCGAAACACTCCTCATCGCATCCACCAGATACCGCATCGCAATCCGGTCGCTCTCCGACAACTCCCGGTAACGCTCCACCAGTTTCAGTTCGTCGGGACTGAGCCGGCGTCTTCGCCGGACGTTGGAGAGGCAGGGAAAGATGCCCAACATTTCGGTGATGCCTTGTCCTTTTGTCATGGACGATGTCCTTTTCCAGTACGTCAGAAATTTCTCGAAAACCGCATCGCCCTGCTCCTTTAAGCAGCGATTTGAGCCCTGCCGGTCGGATGGGTCGTGACCGGCGATGCCCATAGAATAGAAATTAAATCGGCGCTGAAAAGCTGTTTTTAGAGTAATTAGTCGAAAAAAGCAGATATGCCCTATAAATCAGAAAAGTCTGTGAGATAAATAACCGTAACGTCTTGTTTCATTGAGACGCTGTCGCCGTGCTATCAATGAATTTTGCAAAATCGGCGAACCGATTAAGCTAGCGGGCATCTGTTACTAGTCCGTAGCGTTTGGCCGAAGGCTTGTCCGAACCGTAATTTCTGATCCAGTACGTGCCAGGAACGGCGCGGGATTGTCCACGACAGGTTGTATTTATGCACCGCAGGAATTTGCTCAAAGCGTCCATGGCCATTGCGGCTTACACCGGCCTTTCCGCCTCCGGCCTGCTCGCCGCACGCGCCTGGGCCGCCTCTGGCGGTGCCGCCGACGGTGAAGCACAGGCCTTCGACTTTGACACGCTGAAGCGCCAGGCCAAGCAACTGGCCGGCAGCGCGTATCAGGACACCAAACAGGTGCTGCCGCCGACCCTGGCGACCATGACCCCGCAGAACTTCAATGCGATCCGCTATGACGGCGAGCATTCGCTGTGGAAGGAAAACAAGGGTCAGCTCGATGTGCAGTTCTTCCACGTCGGCATGGGTTTCCGTCAGCCGGTGCGCATGTACAGCGTCGATCCCAAGACCCGCACGGCCCGCGAGGTGCATTTCCGCCCTCAGTTGTTCAACTATGAAAACACTTCGGTCGACACCCAGCAGCTCAAGGGCGACCTGGGTTTTGCCGGCTTCAAGCTGTTCAAGGCGCCGGAACTGGATCGGCATGACGTGGTGTCGTTCCTCGGCGCCAGCTACTTCCGCGCGGTGGATGCCACTGGCCAATATGGCCTCTCCGCCCGTGGCCTGGCCGTCGACACCTACGCCAAGAAACGCGAAGAATTCCCCGACTTCACCAAATTCTGGTTCGAAACTCCGGATCAGAACGCGACCCGCTTTGTGGTCTACGCCCTGCTCGACTCGCCGAGCGCGACCGGCGCCTATCGCTTCGACATCGATTGCCAGGCTGAGCGCGTGGTGATGGAAGTCGACGCCCACATCAACGCCCGCACCGCCATCGAACAACTGGGCATCGCGCCGATGACCAGCATGTTCAGCTGCGGCACCCACGAGCGCCGGATGTGCGACACCATTCACCCGCAAATTCATGACTCGGATCGTCTGGCCATGTGGCGCGGCAACGGCGAGTGGATCTGCCGCCCGCTGAACAACCCGGCGACCCTGCAATTCAACGCCTTCGCCGACACCGATCCGAAAGGGTTCGGTCTGGTGCAGACCGACCACGAATTCGCCAACTATCAGGACACCGTCGACTGGTACAGCAAACGTCCGAGCCTGTGGGTAGAACCTACAACCGCGTGGGGCGAAGGCTCTATCGATCTGCTGGAAATTCCTACAACCGGCGAAACCCTGGACAACATCGTTGCGTTCTGGACGCCGAAGAAACCGGTAGCCGCCGGGGATTCGCTGAACTACGGCTACAAGCTCTACTGGAGTGCCCTGCCGCCGGTCGGTACGCCGCTGGCGCGGGTGCATGCGACCCGTTCGGGCATGGGTGGATTTGTCGAGGGTTGGGCACCGGGTGAGCATTACCCGCCGGTCTGGGCCCGTCGTTTTGCCGTGGACTTCACCGGTGGCGGCCTGGATCGCCTGCCGCAGGGCACCGGGATCGAACCGGTGGTGACTTGCTCCAACGGCAAGGTACAAGACTTCAGCGTGCTGGTGCTGGATGACATCAAGGGTTACCGGATCCTGTTCGACTGGTACCCGACCAATGACAGCGTGGAGCCAGTTGAGCTGCGACTGTTCATACGCACCAATGACCGCACGCTGAGCGAGACCTGGTTGTACCAGTACTTCCCGCCGGCGCCGGACAAGCGCAAGTACCCTTGATGCGTTGAGCCGTCAGGCCAACGGGCAGTACAAGTGAATATCGTGGGGTTCCAGATCAAACAGCTCGGGATCCGGTTGCTTCAGCAACCAGCAGCCCTGGCGCTGATAAAACTCCACGGTATTGCGCGACTCGGTCGCCGAGACGTACAACGCCTCGGCGCCGACCTCTCGGCCATGCTCGCAAGCCAGTGCAAACAATCGCCCGCCCAATCCCTGCCCGCGCCAGGCACGGCTGATGTGCAGAAACTTCAACTGCCGCATCTTCAGGCCCTGATTGTGAATAACCCGGTTATCCACAACCACCGCTGCCACCAGTGTCTCCCCATCGAAAAGCCCGTGTAGCCAACCGCCGCTGCGCCAGCATTTTTCCAATACCCGCGCATTCTCCTCCGCCTCCCCTTCGGGCCACCCGCGCATGTCGAAACGCGCCGTATACAGAATCAACTCACCGTTTTCCACGCGATAACACTCCTCGACCAGTTCACTGCGGTCGATCAACGCCAGCAGCGGCAAGTCGGATTCCGTCAACTCTCGTTCGATCAACATGCGATCCATTCCTTTGCATTCCAAACGATAGGCAAGAAAAAACCCGCCTTTTCAATGGCGGGTTTTATAGGCGCTGCGACAGGTCGGATCAATCCCGCAGATCAGACTCATGAATCGGCTGATCACGATGGGTCGCACGTTGATACTGCGCCGGCCACACCGCTTTGCGCCCGCCCAGGTCATCGTCGGCGTGCAGCGGCCAGTACGGATCACGCAGCAGCTCACGGGCGAGGAAGATGATGTCGGCCTGACAGGTCCGCAGGATGTGCTCGGCCTGGGCCGGCTCGGTAATCATGCCCACGGTGCCGGTGGCGATGCCTGACTCCTTGCGTACCCGTTCGGCGAAGCGCGTCTGATATCCCGGACCCACGGGGATTTCCGCGTTGGCTGCCGTGCCGCCCGATGACACATCGATCAAATCAGCCCCCAAGGCTTTCAGGCGTCGCGCCAGCTCCACTGTTTCATCCGGATTCCAGCCGTCCTCGACCCAGTCGGTAGCCGAAAGGCGCACAAACACCGGCAATTCTTCCGGCCACACCGCGCGCACCGCCTCGGTCACTTGCAGCACCAGACGAATGCGGTTTTCGAACGAACCGCCGTATTGATCACGGCGTTGGTTGCTCAGCGGTGACAGAAACTGGTGCAACAGATAACCGTGCGCCGCATGCACCTCGACCACACTGAAACCGGCGGTCAGCGCGCGTTTGGCTGCGGCCACGAAGTCCTGAATGACCTGGGCGATCTGCCCTTCATCCAGTTGTTTCGGCTGGGTGTGTTGCGGGTCAAAGGCAATCGGCGAAGGCCCGACCGGCGTCCAGCCACCGTCCTCCGGTTTGACGCTTCCGTGCTTGCCGATCCACGGCCGGTGGGTGCTGGCCTTGCGCCCGGCGTGGGCCAGTTGAATGCCGGCCACTGCACCTTGGGCGGTGATGAAACGGGTGATGCGTTGCAGTGGTGCGATCTGTTCGTCGTTCCACAGGCCCAGGTCTTCGGCGGTGATCCGCCCGTCGGCCGTGATTGCCGTGGCTTCGGTGAATACCAGGCCAGCGCCGCCCACGGCACGGCTGCCGAGGTGCACCAGATGCCAGTCGTTGGCCAGGCCATCGACGCTGGAGTACTGGCACATGGGCGACACGGCGATGCGGTTGGGCAGGGTCAGTTGGCGAAGGGTAAAGGGTTCAAGCAGCAGACTCATGGGGCACCTCTCAAATCAGTGGGCAGGCTCCAGGGTTCTGTTTGAAAAGTCGACGAGTGACAGGAAAAAGGTGCAGCACCCGCCCCCGCGGGCAAAAAATTCGACAAGACGTCACAAGGCCAATCAAGCAGTGCTTAGAGCCTAGTCGACATCCGGGGATGAGGGAGGGTTCAGAGTAATTCTGTGTATGTAAGTCCGCCTGCGCGAGCTTGCTCGCGAAGGCGTCAACGCGGTTCGATGTGGGCAATCATCAGTTGCACGGTTTCATTGCCGCGAAACTCGTTCAGATCGAGCTTGTACGCCAGTTCGACCCATTTGATTGTCGGGTTCGGCCAGATATCGCGATCGATGCCGAAGGCGATGCCATCCAGCTTCACCGAGCCGCATTCGGTTTTCAGCACCACTTTAAGGTGCCGCTCGCCGACCACTCGCTGCTCGACCAACTGGAACACACCATGAAACAGCGGCTCCGGGAAATGCTGGCCCCACGGCCCGGCGTGACGCAGGGCCCGAGCCAGTTCCAGATGAAACTCCTCGACCGCCAGCGTGCCGTCCGACAGCAGGCGCCCGGTCAGGTCTTCTTCACGAAGCTGCCTGCGCACCTCGGCGTCAAATGCCTCGGCGAACAACGGAAAATTCTCCTGCGGCAAAGTCAGGCCAGCCGCCATCGCGTGGCCGCCATACTTGCTGATCAGGTCCGGATGCTGCGCTGCCACCACACTCAGCGCATCACGAATATGAAAGCCCTGAACCGAACGCCCAGAGCCCTTGAGCAGACCGTCACCGGCATCGGCGAAGGCGATGGTCGGGCGGAAATAACGCTCCTTCATCCGCGACGCCAGAATACCGATGACACCCTGATGCCATTCCGGATCGAACAGGCACAAACCGAACGGCATCGACTCGACCGGCAAGTCCTTGAGCTGGGCCAGCGCTTCGCGCTGCATGCCTTGCTCGATGGATTTGCGGTCCTGATTCATGCCGTCCAGTTGTGCGGCCATTTCCCGCGCCAGCGCAGGGTCGTGGGTCAGCAGGCATTCGATGCCCAGGCTCATGTCATCCAGACGCCCCGCCGCGTTCAGACGCGGGCCGACGATAAAACCGAGGTCGGTAGACGTAATGCGCGAAGCTTCACGCTTGGCCACTTCCAGGATCGCCTTGATCCCCGGCCGCGCACGTCCGGCGCGAATTCGTTCCAGGCCCTGGTGCACCAGAATCCGGTTGTTGGCATCCAGCGGCACCACGTCGGCAACGCTGCCCAGCGCCACCAGATCCAGCAGTTCGCCGATGTTCGGTTGCGGTTTGCTCTCGTACCAGCCGAGGCTGCGCAGGCGTGCGCGCAAGGCCATCAACACATAGAAAATCACCCCGACCCCGGCCAGCGCCTTGCTCGGAAACTCGCAGCCGGGCTGGTTCGGATTGACCAGTGCATCAGCTTGCGGCAGTTCATCGCCGGGCAAGTGGTGGTCAGTAATCAAGACCTTCAGGCCATGGCGCTTCGCGGCCGCGACACCTTCAACGCTGGAAATACCGTTGTCGACGGTGATCAGCAGCTGCGGCTCGCGGGTCATTGCGACTTCGACGATTTCCGGGGTCAGGCCGTAGCCGTATTCGAAGCGGTTGGGCACCAGATAATCGACGTGCGCCGCGCCCAGCAGGCGCAGACCGAGCACGCCCACGGTGCTGGCCGTCGCGCCGTCGGCGTCAAAGTCGCCGACGATCAGGATCCGCTGACGCTGCTCCAGCGCCGTCACCAGCAGATCGACCGCCGCATCGATCCCTTTGAGCTGCTGGAACGGAATCAGCCGCGCCAGGCTCTTGTCCAGCTCCGCCTCGGACTGCACGCCCCGCGCCGCGTACAGGCGGGTCAGTAGCGGTGGCAGTTCACCGAGAAACGGCAGAGTGGCGGGCAACGGGCGAGGATCGATACGCATGGGGTGACAGGAGCTTCTCTTGGATACGTGGGATTTTTCGGGAGTAGCGCGGACTTAACCGCGCTCGCCTTGCAGCCAGCTGAGCTGGACTTCGTGCTGGCCACGGTCGTCGGTGACGAAGATCGTGCCTTCGCTGATCATCACGTCCCACTTGATGACGCGGGGCATGTCCTTGGCCAGGGTTTCCAGCACTTCCTGCGGAACAGCGGCAATGTTGACGTTCTTCAGGTTCTTGATCGCCGGAATCACCTTGCCTTCCCAGACGCGCAGGCTGCCGTAGGCCAGCAGGCTGGTGCGTTCGGTGCGGCGCGAGCACCAGGTCAGGCGATCGGCATCCGGCTGGCCGACTTCGATCCAGTGCAGGACGCGGTCGTCCAGGCTCTTTTCCCACAGCGCAGGTTCATCCACGTCCGACAGACCACGCCCGAACGACAGTTGCTCGTTGTACCAGAGCGCGTAGGCCAACAGCCGCACGGTCATGCGTTCTTCGGTTTCCGAAGGATGGCGGGCGATGGTCTGCTTCACGTTCTCGTAGACGCTGCGGTCAAGGTCGGTGAGGTTCAGTTCGAATTTGTAGGTAGTGGACGGCTGGGCCATGAACGGGCTTCTTGATACGAGGAAAGTCGGCAAGTCTAACCGATGCTGTAGGCAATCCACGAATTGATGGCGATCAACCTTGCGCGACTGACAGCCGGCTATGTTAAAACGCTGTATCTGCTCAGCCTTGTCCTACAGGATCTCGCATGCCGTTCGCCAACAAACCGCTCAGCGGTCTGAAAGTCATTGAATTGGGTACTTTGATTGCCGGGCCGTTTGCTTCGCGCATCTGCGGCGAGTTCGGCGCCGAAGTGATCAAGATCGAATCGCCGGACGGCGGTGATCCATTGCGCAAATGGCGCAAGCTGTACGAAGGCACCTCGTTGTGGTGGTTCGTCCAGGCGCGCAACAAAAAGTCCCTGACGCTGAACCTGAAACACCCCGATGGCCTGGCGATCCTGAAAAAACTGCTGGGTGAAGCCGACATCCTGATCGAGAACTTCCGCCCCGGCGTGCTGGAAAAACTCGGCCTGGGCTGGGAAACCCTGCACGCGCTGAACCCGAAACTAGTGATGGTGCGCCTGTCCGGTTTCGGCCAGACCGGGCCAATGAAAGATCAGCCAGGTTTCGGTGCGGTCGGCGAATCCATGGGCGGCCTGCGCTACATCACCGGTTTCGAAGACCGCCCGCCGGTACGCACCGGGATTTCCATCGGCGATTCGATTGCGGCTTTGTGGGGCGTGATCGGCGCGTTGATGGCCTTGCGTCATCGCGAGGTCAACGGCGGCCTCGGCCAGGTGGTCGATGTGGCGCTGTACGAAGCGATCTTCGCCATGATGGAAAGCATGGTGCCGGAGTTCGATGTCTTCGGCTTCATTCGTGAGCGCACCGGTAACATCATGCCGGGCATCACCCCGTCGTCGATTCACACCAGTGCCGACGGCAAACACGTGCAGATCGGCGCCAACGGCGATGCGATCTTCAAGCGCTTCATGCTGATCATCGGCCGTGAAGATCTGGCCAATGACCCGGCGCTGGCCAGCAATGACGGGCGCGATACTCGCCGCGATGAGTTGTACGGGGTGATCGACCGCTGGGTCAAGTCGCTGCCGCTGCAAACCGTGCTGGATCTGCTGAATCAGGCCGAAGTGCCGGCCAGCCGGATCTTCAGCGCCGAAGACATGTTCAACGATCCGCAGTACCTGGCCCGGGAAATGTTCCTCCACGCCAAACTGCCGGACGGCAAACCTTTCAAGATGCCGGGCATCGTGCCAAAACTCTCTGAGACACCCGGCACGTCCGAATGGGTCGGACCGCAGCTCGGTGAGCACAATGCGCAGGTACTCCACGATCTTGGCTACGACGAGAAGCAGATCGCCCGGTTGCGCGAAGACGGAGCCATCTGAGCTGAAGCCCCTGATGCCCTCGGCCTCGAACCGCGCCCACCATTGGTGGACCTGGCGGTTGTTCGGCCTGCTGTTCCTGCTGGTGCTGCCGGCGTGGGCGCAGGCCAAACCGACGCTGATCTGGCTGTTGCGCGACCTGCCGCCGCTGACGATTTTCGAAGGCCCGAAAAAGGGCCAGGGCGTTATCGATCAATTGATGCCGATGCTGATTGCCGGCATGCCGCAATACGAACACACCTTGCTGCGGGTCAATCGCGCCCGTGGCATTCAAATGCTTCATGAACATCCCTTCGCCTGCGATCCGTCGCTGATCTGGAACAAGGAGAGGGCGCAATGGATCGCCTTCTCCATTCCCGCGTTTCGTGCTGTCAGCAATGGCCTAGTGGTGCGTCAGAGAGATCGCGAAGTGCTGGAGCCGTTTCTGGTCGAAGATGAAGTCGATCTGTCGGCATTTCTGGCCAACGGCGAGCGAAAAGTCGGCGTGGTAGCCGAGCGCAGTTATGGCGAGTACATCGATACATTACTGCATCAGGCACCGAGCGGCGCGCTGACGCCCCATTACGGCAACGACGCGCTCAGCAGCCTGCTGTCGATGCAGCGCCTGGGACGTTTGCAGGTAGTTTTGGGTTACTGGCCGGAAATCCGCTATCAGGCGCGCCAGGCCGAGATCACCGAGGACGAACTGCTGTTCTTCCCGATTCGCGGCACGGGCAAGTACCTGTCGGGCCATGTCGGCTGCACCGACACCACGGCGGGTCGCCAGGCGATCACCGAGATCAATCAGCTGTTGCGCACCCTGCCCCACGATCACCTCAACCAGCTCTACGCCGACTGGCTCGACCCCGAAAGGCGTCAGGATTATCTGGAACAGGCGCGGATTTTCTTCCAGCGACAAGCCGCGCAGTAAAATCCGGGCAAAAAGAAACCCCGAGAAGTGGGGAGACGACTCGGGGTTAAACGTGGCCTGTATCAAAGACCCGTAGCAGCAAGCGACAAGCACCGGAGCACAATGCTTGCTCCTGCTGTTACGGGGTCTGACCGACCTGAATGCAGGAAGGTTCCCACAAATGAAAAATCAGTTTCAGAGGGCCGGGTGCTTGTCGAGGGCTGCGTTTCGCAACGCGGCGATCACACAGGGTTCCAGCCGGCCTTCGGCAATCAGGATGTCACGGTGCAGGCCATCGACCACATCCGTCAGTTGGCGCTTGTCGCTCAATTGCGCCTGATTGAATTCGCGCTCCACCACGATCGCGCCGCTGCCGTTCTTCAAGGTCACCAGGCATTCGCCATGGCGACCCCGAGGGGTCAACGTCACTTGATACGGGCTTAGAGCCTCACCGAGCAATAGACTGATACTTTCCATCTCGATCTCCACTCAATAGTCCGAAAACACAGTGCCTGGGGCGTGTTCACAGTAAATGACCACCGGCCCGAGAGGAAAGTTCTGCTTGTCGCCGGCTTCTCCCGGAGCGTCACCGGCCTATCGGAGCATGCATGGGGAAGATGACAGAAAAATAATCGGGGGCTCAGGCGTCGACGGAATGCCTGGGGAGGGTCATGTAGGCATCCAGCAGCGCCCTCATCAACACCGCCGAGACTGGCGTGTGCAAACGGCCCAGCAAGGTGATCCGGTGCTCGCCCAGCAAGGTTTCCAGATCGTCCAGCAGGCTGGGTGCCACGGCCCCCAGCAGAATCATCGCCCGCGCTTTCTGTCGGTCGGCCAGATGCCGAATCAGCGCAAGCCCGTCACCGTTCTGCAATTGTGGATTGCACAGGGTGATGTCCACGGCTCCGCGACGCTCCAGTGAGCGCTTTGCCGAGCCCAGCGACGGCGCGGTCAGAACATCGTAGATACCGATGGCGTTGAGCATCTGGTGCAACGCCATCAACTGGAACGGATTGGGTTCTAGAATCAGGATCTTGAGCGAGCGCATGGGACGACCTCTGGAGCGACAATCGCGGATTCACGCCGCAGTGGCCTGTCACTCTAGGGCAGTCGTCCTAAGCCTCCCATCAGAAAAGGAATCGCGGTTTATAGGACTTTTCCCATCTTTAATGCAGACATTGACACCCGCTCTCCTTCCGCCGCTCGGTGATGTCGGTCCAGCCTCCGAGCAGGCCACGCAGTTTTCCATCGGCACTGTAAAACGGCACCGTCCACTGATAAATCTGACGGGGGCCGCTCTTGAACATCAGCTGTCGTTTGCTGAAACGTGTTTTACGAGTGCCCAACTGCGCCATGAACTCGTCGTGCAACATCAGTGCCGTGGCCTGTGGAAGCGCATCGATCTCGAACAGCTTCCGGCCCTGTACCTGCTCCAGCCGAACCGACAGCGCATCTTCATAGCTGCGGTTGCACATGATCAACCGCCCCTGCAGATCGCGCACGAACACGGGGTCGGGCATCGCATCGATCAATGCATGTTGGAAAGCCAGTTGATCACTTAGATCTTTTTCGGCCGCACGCCGCTGTTTTACCTCGACCGTCAATCGACGGTTCCACAGCAACGGCAACAGCCCGAACACACCGAGCCCGCCCATCGCCCAGCACCCCCACTTGATCAGGAGCGAGCTGATCGAGGGTACCGGAGCGGGAGAAATGCCATCCAGCCATTTCAGGCGCATGGCGCGCAGTTCGGCTGCCGAGAAAGCGCCCAGTGCCTTGTTGAGGATGCTCACAAGCTCTGGCAGCCCCTTGCGCACCGCCAGATGATCGGCCTCCCACTTGCCTTCCACGAGACCCGAGACCCTGAGCAGGCCGGAGGGAAACAGCTGCGCGCCGATCTCGTTTTCGATGGTGGCGTAGGCCTCACCACTCTCGACCAGCGCCCGGGCCTCGGCATAGGTCTTGACCGAGCGGATCTCGATGGACGGATAGTCGCGTCGAATGCTGTCCTCCAGCGCGTGCCTTGCCGGCAGGACCAACACCCGTTTGGCCAGCGTTTCGAGCGACTTTATCGGCGGCTCGCCCGAACGACCGACGAATACCCAGCCGGCACCGCCGAACGCGTGACTGAAGTCCAGGAATGCCTTGCGCTCGTCATTCATTGCCAACGTCGTGCTGATGTCGGCCACGCCACTCTGGAGCCGTTCCAGCATGTGATCGGTGGAAAACGACTCCTGATGGACGAACTGCAATCCGGTCATGGCGCTGATATGCGTGAGCACATCGTTGTTCAAGCCGCTCCACTGACCATGTTCGTCCTGAAACAGATACAACGGGTATTGCACCGAGGCGACCGTCACCCGGGGATTGTCCCGAATCCACTGACGCTCATTTTCATCCAGCTCGATGGGCTGGACACTCTCCCCCCCTTCGGAATGCCTCGCCAGATGGGCAGCTTCGCTCGACTGCGACAACTCGAAGCCCCCCAATAAAAACAACCAGCACAGAGCTGCTTTCAATCCTGAAAAAAACCGCATTGCCACATCCTTCGTCATCGACTCGCCCGTCCTTCGTGGGCGAAACGCGCGCAGTGTGGCATGCAAAAACAAGAAAGCCCGTCAGGAGACGGGCTTCAAAATGTGACAGCTTTGCGGGCTTAAAGAGGCTTGCCGCGGTTGCCATGCTGACTGACAAAGGCCTGCACGGCTTTCAGCTCGTTTGCCAGCACTGTGCAGCGCTCTTCTCTCTCAAACAAATCAGAAAGATGTGCAGGTAGTTCGAGAGCTTTTCCTACACCAGCTTTCTCCACCGCGTCCGGGAACTTGACCGGATGCGCCGTGCCCAGAATCACCATCGGGATGTCCAGGCTGCGACGGCATTCGCGCGCGGCTTTCACGCCAATGGCGGTGTGCGGATCCAGCACCTCACCGGTCTGCTCGTAGACTTCGGCGATGGTTTCGCAGGTTTGCGCATCGTCCACGGCCAGCGAGTCGAACAGTTTGCGTGCTTCGGTCCAGCGTTCCTGTTCGACGCTGAAACCGCCGCCCTGCTTGAACGAATCCATCAGCCCGGCAATTGCCGCACCGTTGCGGCCGTGCAGGTCGAACAGCAGGCGTTCGAAGTTCGACGAGACCATGATGTCCATCGACGGCGACAGCGTGGCGTGCAGGGTTTCCTTGACGTACTGGTTGCCACTCATGAAGCGGTGCAGGATGTCGTTGCGGTTGGTGGCGACGATCAACTGGTTGATCGGCAGGCCCATGTTGCGCGCCAGATAGCCGGCGAAGATGTCGCCGAAGTTGCCGGTCGGCACCGAGAACGACACCGAACGCGCCGGGCCGCCCAATTGCAGGGCCGCGTGGAAGTAGTAAACGATCTGGGCCATGATCCGTGCCCAGTTGATCGAGTTCACTGCCACCAGGCGGGTGCCCTTGAGGAAGCTCTGGTCGGCGAAGCTGGCCTTGACCATTTCCTGGCAGTCATCGAAGTTGCCTTCGATGGCGATGTTGTGGATGTTCTCACCGAGAATGGTGGTCATCTGCCGACGCTGCACTTCGGACACACGGTTGTGCGGGTGCAGGATGAAGATGTCGACGTTTTCGCAGTGCTTGCAGCCTTCGATGGCGGCCGAACCGGTGTCACCGGAGGTGGCGCCGACGATCACCACGCGCTCGCCGCGCTTTTCCAGCACGTAGTCGAGCAAGCGACCGAGCAGTTGCAGGGCGAAGTCCTTGAACGCCAGGGTCGGGCCGTGGAACAGCTCCAGCACCCATTCGTTGCCGTTCAACTGACGCAGCGGCGCAACGGCGTTGTGGGCGAACACACCGTAGGTTTCTTCAAGAATCTTTTTGAAATCGGCGTCCGGAATGCTGCCGGTGACGAACGGGCGCATGACGCGGAAAGCCAGCTCGTGATACGGCAGGCCGGCCCAGGAAGCGATTTCTTCCTGGGTGAAACGTGGCAGGTTTTCCGGGACGTACAGACCGCCGTCGGTGGCGAGACCGGCCAGCAGGACGTCTTCGAAATTCAGGGCCGGTGCCTGGCCGCGGGTACTGATGTAACGCATAGGGGCAAACCTTCGGTTTGAGCTTCAAGCTACGAGTTACAAGCTTCAAGTAAAAGCCGGACTGCTTTTCTCTTGCTGCTTGCAGCTCGAAGCTTGCAGCTGTTTCTGTTTAGTTCAAGTGCTCGACACGGATCCGCACGACCGGACCGACCACGCCCGCCAGCGCTTCGAGGGCGGCGATCGCATCGTTGATGTGCTGTTCCAGCACGCGGTGTGTCAGCAGGATCATCGGCACCAGGCCGTCGTGTTCCTCGACTTCCTTCTGCATGATCGACTCGATGTTGATGCCACGCTCCGAGAGGATGCTCGCCACCTGAGCGAGTACGCCCGGATGGTCCTTGGCCTGGATGCGCAGGTAGTAGGCGCTTTCGCAGGCTTCGATCGGCAGGATCGGATGGGCCGACAGCGAATCCGGCTGGAAAGCCAGGTGCGGCACGCGGTTTTCCGGATCGGAGGTCATGGCGCGAACCACGTCCACCAGATCCGCGATCACCGACGAAGCGGTCGGCTCCATGCCGGCGCCGGCGCCGTAGAACAGGGTCGAACCGGCAGCGTCACCGTTGACCATCACCGCGTTCATCACACCGTTGACGTTGGCGATCAGGCGATCAGCCGGGATCAGCGTCGGGTGTACGCGCAGCTCGATACCGGCGGCGGTGCTGCGTGCCACGCCCAGATGCTTGATGCGGTAGCCCAGCGCTTCGGCGTAATTCACGTCGGCGGTGGTCAGCTTGGTGATGCCTTCGGTGTAAGCCTTGTCGAACTGCAGCGGAACACCGAATGCGATTGACGCCAGGATCGTCAGCTTGTGCGCCGCGTCGATGCCTTCGACGTCGAAGGTCGGATCGGCTTCGGCGTAACCCAGCGCTTGCGCCTCGGCCAGCACGTCTTCGAAGGTGCGACCCTTCTCGCGCATTTCGGTGAGGATGAAGTTGCCGGTGCCGTTGATGATCCCGGCGACCCAGTTGATACGGTTGGCGGACAGGCCTTCACGGATCGCCTTGATCACCGGAATGCCGCCGGCGACCGCCGCTTCAAATGCCACGATCACGCCTTTCTCGCGTGCCCTGGCGAAAATTTCATTACCGTGAACGGCAATCAGAGCCTTGTTCGCGGTGACCACATGCTTGCCATTCTCGATGGCCTTGAGTACCAGCTCGCGGGCAACGGTGTAGCCGCCCATCAGCTCTATGACGATGTCGATCTCAGGGTTCGTGGCCACTTCGAAGACATCGTTGGTAATCGCAATACCGGTCGTCTGGAACTGAGGCTTTGGCGTGCGCGTGGCAATTTGTGCCACTTCGATTCCACGCCCGGCACGACGAGCAATTTCCTCGGCGTTGCGCTGAAGTACGTTGAAGGTTCCGCCACCGACGGTCCCTAACCCACAGATGCCTACTTTGACCGGTTTCACTGTGAACTCCCCATAAAACGGCCGACACGAGGCCGGCCGTGAAAACAACCGCAGGTTCGCGGCTCTCTGTTGATGGCCCGGCAATCCTGCCGCCGGACCACGCTCGTCAACGCCTGAGCGTGACGATGCGAATTACTTCGCGCCCAGCGCCAGTTTGGCGACTTGTGGCGCAGGCTGGTAGCCCGGAATGACTTGTCCGTCGGCCAAAACGATGGCCGGTGTACCGTTCACGCCGATCGACTGACCGAGGGCGAACTGTTTGGAAACCGGGTTATCGCACTTGGCGGCCTTGATTTCCTTGCCATCGACCATTTTGTCCATGGCCGCTTTCTTGTCTTTCGAGCACCACACCGCTTGCAGCTGTTCGTCACCCGGCGAATTCAGGCCCTGACGCGGGAACGCGACGTAACGCACTTCGATGCCGCGCTTGTTCAGCTCGGGCACTTCAGCGTGCAGCTTGTGGCAGTACGGGCAAGTGGTGTCGGTGAAAACGGTGATGTGCGACTTGGTTTCACCCACGGCCGGGTAAACCACGGTCTCGGCTACCGGGATCGCATTGATCAGTTTGGAAATGCCCAGGCGCTCGGTCTTCTCGGTCAAGTTGACCGGTTTGCCGTCCTTGAGCTGGAACATGTAGCCCTGAACGATGTACTGGCCGTCGGCGCTGGCGTAGAGCACGCGACTGCCCTTGAGCTTGACTTCGTACAGGCCTGGCAGCGGACTGGCGGTGATGGTATCGACCGGCACATCGAGCTGGAGGTTTTCCAGGCTTTGGCGAATCGCTTTGTCGGCCGCGTCATCGGCGACGGCAAAGGTGCTGACCAACGCAATGGCTGCGGCGGCGAAAATCTGGGTCAGACGCATGAGAACTCCTGAAGGCGGACAAATGGAACGATCAGAACGCCCGTGCCGGAACACCGGGTCATAACCGCCCATCGTGCAAACCGGCAAAGCCTACCACATAAGGCTCCCGTGGCCGAATGCGCCTGTCGCAAGACAAAATGCGCTCAGCCACGCGGGTGATGTTTGGCATGCAGATCCTGCAAACGTGCCCGGGCGACGTGAGTGTAGATCTGCGTGGTCGACAGGTCGCTGTGGCCCAACAGTATCTGCACCACCCGCAGGTCGGCGCCATGGTTGAGCAGGTGTGTGGCAAACGCGTGACGCAGGGTGTGCGGTGACAGTGACTTGCCGATTCCGGCAACCTTGGCCTGATGCTTGATACGGTGCCAGAAAGTCTGGCGAGTCATCTGCTCGCCGCGCTGACTGGGGAACAGCACATCGCTCGGGCGCCCGCCGAGCAGCTCACCGCGACCGTCACGCAGGTAGCGCTCGACCCAGACAATCGCCTCCTCGCCCATCGGCACCAGCCGCTCCTTGCTGCCCTTGCCCATCACCCGCAACACGCCCTGACGCAGGTTGACCTGTTCCAGCGTCAGGCTGATCAGCTCGGTGACACGCAGGCCGCAGGCATACAAGACTTCGAGCATGGCGCGATCGCGCTGGCCGATGGCTTCGCTCAAGTCCGGCGCCTTCAGCAGCGCTTCGACGTCGGCTTCCGACAGGGATTTGGGCAGCGGCCGACCGAGTTGCGGCATATCCACGCGCAAAGTTGGATCAACCGAAATCAGCTTTTCCCGCAGCAGATAGCGATAAAAGCCACGCACACCGGAGAGAAATCGCGCCGTAGAGCGAGGTTTGTAGTTCTGTTCCAGACGCCAGGCCAGGTGATCGAGGATCAGTTCGCGACCGGCATTGACCAGTTCGAGACCTTTGTCCTGCAACCAGCCATTGAACAGCGCGAGATCACTGCGGTAGGCGTCGCGAGTGTTGTCGGAGAGACCTTTTTCCAGCCAGAGGGCGTCGAGAAACTGGTCGATCAGTGGGTGGTCGATGGCAGGCATGGGCGCTCAAGACACGCAGGCTTGGCACTGCGCGCAAATAAAGAGTGAACGGTTGAAATGGCCGCTAGTCTTTCATAGCCCGCTATTTCAAGGAACAGGGAGCTTCAATGAACGAGCAGCAAATTCTGTTGGCTTTCGGTGGTATCGGCGCTGCCGCACTGGGCTGCCAATGGCTCGCCTGGCGCCTTAAGCTGCCGGCGATTCTGTTTCTGCTGCTGACCGGCATTCTGGCGGGCCCCGTGCTGGGCTGGCTCGACCCGCAGGAAATGTTCGGCCCGTTGCTGATGCCATTGGTGTCGCTGGCGGTGGCGCTGATTCTGTTTGAAGGCAGCCTGACCCTGCACCTGTCGGAATGGCGCGAGATCGGCAGCGTCGTGCATCGGCTGGTCACAATCGGTGCGCTCTCGACATGGGTAGTGATTGCGGTCGCGACCCACTGGCTGCTGGGCTTCGACTGGCTGTTGGCGATCCTGTTCGGCAGCCTGACCCTGGTGACCGGGCCGACCGTGATCGTGCCGATGCTGCGCGTGGTGCGGCCGAAGGCTTCGATCGCCAACATCCTGCGCTGGGAAGGGATTGTGATCGACCCGATCGGCGCGCTGCTCGCGGTGGTGGTCTACAGCTTCATCATCGCCCGGGCCGAAGGCCACGGCCTGGAACAGAGTCTGCTGACCTTCGGTGGTGTGATTGTCTGCGGCAGTGCGTTCGGCGTTGCCGGTGGCTGGCTGCTCGGCACGATCATCCGGCGCCAATGGCTACCGGAGTATTTGCACAATCTGGCATCGCTCGCCGCGGTGCTGGGGATATTCATCGCCGCCAACCAGGTCATGCACGAATCCGGGCTGTTGGCGGTGACGTTGATGGGCATGTGGCTGGCGAACATGAAGGGGGTGGATGTGCGGCACATCCTGCACTTCAAGGAAAATCTCAGCGTGCTGCTGATTTCCGGACTGTTCATCCTGCTGGCGGCACGACTGGATCTGAACGCGTTGATCGGTCTCGGGCCGCTGGTGTTGATCCTGTTGCTGGTGATTCAGCTGATCGCCCGACCGTTGAACGTGGTGCTGAGCACCGCCGGTTCGAGCCTGAGTTGGCGTGAACGTGCGCTGTTGTGCTGGATTGCCCCGCGCGGGATCGTCGCGGCGGCGGTCTCGGCGATCTTCGCGATTCGCCTGGATGAAGCGGGCCATGAAGGTGCGCTGTTGCTGGTACCGCTGACTTTCGCGGTGATCATAGGCACTGTCGTGCTGCAAAGTGCGACGGCCCGGCCACTGGCGCGCTTGTTGAAGGTTGCGGAACCGGCGCCGAGCGGGTTCCTGATTGTCGGGGCGAACGGGCCTGCGCGCTTGCTCGGCAAGTCGCTGCAACAGCTGGGCAGCCGGGTGCTGCTGACGGATTCAAGCTGGGAAAATATCCGCGCCGCGCGCATGGATGGCTTGCCGACCTACTTCGGCAATCCGGCCTCACAGCACGCCGATGCGCATCTGGACCTGGTCGGACTGGGGCATTTGCTGGCGCTGTCACCGTCGGGCGAACTCAATACACTGGCGGCCATGCGCTTTCGTCATGAATTTGGCCATCAGCGGCTGTTCGGGCTGGCCAGCGGTCAGGAAAGCCGTCGCAGCGACAAGCACCGCGCCAGCCTCGAACATCGAGGCAATCAACTGGGGAGCGAGGCGCTGACTTACGCCAGACTCGCCAGTCAACTGGGGCAAGGTGCCGATCTTTACAGCACGACGCTGACGGACGGGTTTGGCTGGGACGATTACCGCGCGCTGCATGGCAATCGCGCGACGCTGCTGTTCATGCGCGATGACAGCGGCTGGGTGCATGTCGTGACGCCGGAAACCGTGTTGAAGCCGGGGCCTGGGTGGACGTTGCTGGCGCTGATTCAGCCTGAGGCCAACGCCGCTGCATAAATAGATTCGCGGCTCGGTGCTGGATCAGGCCGCGAAACCCGGCAGCACCGGCACCGGACGCTTGTCATCATCGATGGCAACAAAGCTGAACTGCCCATGAATGGCTTTCTCACGCCCGTCACAGCTCATGCTTTCGACGAACACTTCCACCTCGACCTTGAGACTGGTGTTGCCAACCTTGATCACCCGCCCAACCAGCTCGACGATGGAACCTGCCGGGATCGCGTGATTGAAGTCGATGCGATCGGTCGACACCGTCACCAGCGGCAAACGGCAAAACCGGGTGGCGGTGATGAACGACACTTCGTCCATCCAGGCCAGCGCAGTGCCGCCGAACAGGGTGTTGTGGTGGTTGGTGGTCGGCGGGAACACCGCCTTGGTCACGCGGGTCACCGAGAGTTCGGTGCGGCGTTCGATTTCTTGCTCGCGAGGGGTCATGGGTCAGGCCTGAAACAGAAATGCGGTGGATAAATTGCGGGCAACAAAAAAGCAGCCCGTAGGCTGCTTTTTTCTGCATCGGAAGCTGGACTTAAGCCAGTTTTTCCTTGATGCGAGCTGCTTTACCCGACAGGTCGCGCAGGTAGTACAGCTTGGCTTTACGTACGTCACCGCGACGCTTGACAGCCATGCTGTCGATTTGCGGGGAGTAGGTCTGGAAAGTACGTTCTACGCCAACACCGTTGGAGATTTTACGAACGGTGAACGCACTGTTCACGCCGCGGTTACGCTTGGCGATTACAACGCCTTCGAACGCTTGCAGACGGGAACGATCGCCTTCCTTCACTTTCACCTGAACGACGATGGTGTCGCCTGGGGCAAAGGTAGGGATTTCTTTGGTCATCTGCTCTGCTTCGAGTGCAAGGATGATTTTGTTGGTCATGCTGTGCTCCTAAGGTAAATCGTCTGATCTACCATCGATACGTTGTTAACTATCGTCCCGCTCGCGGATGTATTCCTCGAGCAGCTTCTTCTCTTCTCCAGAAAGCGAGCGGCTTTCCAGAAGATCGGCGCGTCGTTCAAAGGTCCTGCCAAGGGACTGCTGTAAACGCCAACGCCGGATATGCGCGTGATTGCCACTCAGCAACACGTCGGGAACACGCTGATCCGCATACACCTCAGGTCGGGTGTAGTGCGGGCAATCCAGCAGACCATCCGTAAAGGAATCTTCCTCAGCGGAATCCGCATGCCCTAAAGCTCCGGGCAGCAGTCGTGTAACCGCATCGATCATGACCATGGCCGGCAGCTCGCCGCCAGACAACACATAGTCACCAATCGACCACTCTTCATCGACATGAGCCTCAATAAAGCGCTCGTCAATGCCTTCATAGCGACCGGCAATCAGGATCAATGCATCCGATTTCGCCAGTTCGCGTACCGCCGACTGAGTCAGTTGACGGCCTTGGGGGGACAGGTAAATCACCTTCGCCGCCTCCCCGGCTGCTGCCTTGGCCTGAACCAGTGCATCTTCCAGGGGCTTGATCTTCATCACCATGCCCGGACCACCGCCAAACGGGCGATCGTCCACAGTGTGATGTCGATCCGTCGTGTAATCCCGCGGATTCCAACAGGTCAGCTGCAAGAGCCCCTGTTTGACCGCACGACTGGTAATGCCGTACTCACTGATGGCCGAGAACATCTCGGGGAACAGCGTAATGACGTCTACGCGCAGGCTGGCCATTGCTTAGAAGTCCGCGTCCCATTCCACCCTCATCACGCCTGCTTCCAGGTCGATTGCCAGCACGCATTGCTCCGTATAGGGCAACAACCGCTCGCGATCATCCAGGCTGCCAACGCAGGGCTTGACCACCAATACATCGTTCGCGCCGGTCTCCAACAGGTGATCAACCTTGCCGAACAATTGTTCGTCCTGATTGATGACGCTCAGACCTTCCAACTGGTACCAGTAGTACTCGTCGGCGGTCAGGTCGGGCAAAAGGCTTCGCGGGATGCAAATCTCGTAACCGCTCAGAAGACGGGCTTCATCGCGATCGTCGAGGCCTTTGAGCTTCACAACCAGATCCTTTTGAGTGGATCGGCCGCTGACCAGCTCGACCTGTTTCACCACGCCTTCGCGCCGAAGCGTCCAGTTGCGATAGCCCAACAGGTTTTCAATCGGATCGGTAAAGGAAAAGACCTTCACCTCGCCGCGAACGCCGTGAACCGAAAAAATCTTGCCGACAACGATCAGATCATCAGCTTTTTCTGGCGTCGCGCTCATACTGCTCAGGCTGCAGCCTTGGCAGATTCCTTCAGCAACTGAGCAACACGCTCAGAAGGCTGTGCACCAACGCTCAGCCAGTAGGCAACGCGCTCTTGGTTCACGGACAGACGGATTTCCTGACCACGGGCAACAGGGTTGAAGAAGCCAACCTGTTCTTTGTGGGAACCGTCACGCGGGTTGCGGGAGTCGGTTACGGTCAGGTGGTAAAACGGGCGCTTTTTGGAGCCGCCAAGGGCAAGACGGATTGTTAGCATGTGAACATCGTTCCTGTAGTCGGTGCTGCAAATCTAAATGCACAGCGGGCATGGGTGCCCGAAAGGCCGCATATTCTAAGGAATATCCGGACTTTTGCAAATGACTTTTTCCGGCGCCTGTGGCATGCCGTGCAGATTTGCATATGGGGCCGTCGTTCAAAACGGCCAGTCAGCTCCCGCCGAGTGCGGGTTTGCTGTGGATCCCGCTTCCTTGCGGGACTGCGCCGGTGCGACGACCGGCGAGTTCTTTTACATCTTTGGCATGCCGCCGCCGGGCAACATTCCGCCCATGCCGCGCATCATTTTCGCCATTCCGCCCTTGGCGGAGAATTTCTTCATCATCTTCTGCATCTGCTTGTGCTGCTTGATCAAGCGACCGATGTCCTGCACCTGGGTGCCGGAACCCATGGCGATCCGGCGCTTGCGCGAACCGCTGATCAGCTCAGGGTCGCGGCGCTCGGCCGGGGTCATGGAATTGATGATGGCTTCCATCTGTTTGAACTGCTTCTCTGCGGCGCTCTGGGCATTGCCCATTTGCGAGAGATTGACGCCGCCGATGCTCGGCAGCTTGTCCATGAGCCCGCCGAGGCCGCCCATGTTCTTCATCTGTTGCAGCTGATCGCGGAAGTCTTCGAGGTCGAAGCCCTTGCCCTTCTTCAGCTTCTTGGCAAGCTTGTCGGCCTTGTCCTTGTCGAGGGTCGCTTCAGCCTGTTCGATCAGGCTGAGCACGTCGCCCATGCCGAGGATCCGCGAAGCGATACGCTCGGGGTGGAACGGATCGAGCGCTTCGCTCTTCTCGCCCATACCGATGAACTTGATCGGCTTGCCGGTGATAGCGCGAACGGACAGCGCGGCACCGCCACGGGCATCACCGTCGACCTTGGTCAGGATCACGCCGGTCAGCGGCAGCGCATCACCGAAGGCCTTGGCCGTGTTGGCCGCGTCCTGACCGGTCATGGCGTCGACCACGAACAGGGTTTCAACCGGATTGATCGCGGCGTGCAGCGCCTTGATCTCGCCCATCATCTCTTCATCGATGTGCAGACGACCGGCGGTGTCGACGATGACCACGTCGATGAATTTCAGTTTTGCTTCTTTAATAGCTGCGCTGGCGATGTCGACCGGTTTCTGGCTCAGGTCGGACGGGAAGAACGTCACGCCGATGTCGTTGGCCAAAGTTTCCAGCTGTTTAATAGCAGCAGGACGGTAGATGTCCGCCGACACGACCATGACCGACTTTTTCTTGCGCTCTTTAAGGAAGCGCGCCAGTTTGCCGGCGGTGGTGGTTTTACCCGCACCCTGCAGACCGGCCATCAGAATGACGGCAGGCGGCACGGCGCTCAGGTTCAAGTCTTCGTTGGCCGCGCCCATCAGGCTTTCCAGTTCGGCCTGGACGATCTTCACAAACGCCTGGCCCGGCGTCAGGCTGCGCGACACCTCGGTGCCGACAGCGCGCTCCTTGACCGAATTGACGAAGTCCTTGACCACCGGCAGGGCGACGTCGGCCTCGAGCAACGCCATGCGCACTTCGCGCAGGGTGTCTTTGATATTGTCCTCGGTCAGCTTCGCCTTGCCGGTGACATGGCGCAGCGTCTGCGAGAGACGGTCGGTTAAGTTTTCAAACATTGCGCGATCCTTTCAGGCCCTGTGTAGACCGGGATAATGGCGGCCCAGACCGGAATCAACATGTGCTCGGCGAGCCTGCGGCGTGGGCAGGTCGCGGATTATAGCGAAGACTGCGGCTGGCGGACACCTCGCTGTCAGCTTGCCGGTCTTTCGTGCAACGGCGGTTCTATGCCAAACTCAGCCCCTTTCGGGCTTGCCTAACAGGATTTATGCTCCCCTTGTCACCGAGTTTGCTGACCACCCTCGCCGCCGCCCTTCTCTACGCCGCTGCGACCCTCTATCAGGGCACCCGCCTGGCCACTGGCGCCAAGGCCAACAAGCGCCTGCTGGTCTCGCTCGGCGTTCTCGCCGTGCTGGCCCACAGCGCCAGCCTGCTTACGCATTTATTGACACCGATCGGTCTGGGCCTGGATTTCTTCAGCGCTTCGAGCCTGATCGCTGCGGCGGTCATTGCCCTGACCCTGCTCGCCTGCTCGCGGATTCCGGTGGAAAACCTGCTGGTGCTGCTGTTCCCGCTGGGTGCGATCACGGTGCTGCTGGCGCAGTTCGCGCCGGCCGGTACGGTGCAGATCATCGATGAAGAACCGGGCATCCTCGCGCACATCCTGTTGTCGATCCTCGCCTACGGCATGTTCACCATCGCGGTGTTCCAGGCCTTGTTGCTGCTGGTGCAGGATCATCAGCTCAAGCACAAGCACCCGTCCGGGCTGATCAAGAACTTCCCGCCACTGCAAACCATGGAAAGCCTGCTGTTCGGCTTCCTCTGGGCTGGCTGGACATTGCTGTCGCTGTCGTTGATCTCCGGCTGGCTGTTCGTCGAGAACCTGTTTGCCCAGCATCTGGTGCATAAAACCCTGCTGGCCTGCCTGGCCTGGATCGTGTTCAGCGTCCTGCTGTGGGGCCGTAACCGCCTCGGCTGGCGCGGACACAAGGCAATCCGCTGGACCCTCGCCGGTTTCTGCCTGCTGATGCTCGCGTATTTCGGCAGCAAACTGGTCCGTGAATACATCCTGCACATCTGACGGGCGGCATAAATGGACGGTTTGCCCATAGGGCCGATGCTCGCGGTATTTGCCCTGCTGATTCTCTGGTCAGGGCTGTTTACCGCCGTCGAAGCGGCGCAACAGCACCTGCTCGCGCAACGCACCGCTTCCCGCGCCAGCGACAAGCCCCTGGCCAGGCTCAGCTTCCCGCTCGACAGCCTGATCCTCTGCAATACCCTGTGCCGCGCCCTCGCCGTCATTCTGGCCACGCTGCTGGCAATCTTTCTCTGTGAAGAAAACGGCCCCTGGGCGGCTTGCCTTGGCGCCGGCGCCCTGCTGCTGGTTTTTGCCGACTATTTCCCCCGCGCCCTCGCCCAGCGTTATCCGGATGCGGTGTTGTCGTTCGGCAATACGCTGCTGGCGGTACCGCTGAAGGTCGTTTACCCGCTTGCCTGGCTGCTCAGCCGCGTCAGTGGTTTGCTGATGCGCCCGTTCATCCGCAAGGCCCAGGTGGTGCAACAAAGCGAAGACGATGTGCCGGCGGAGCGTCATGATGACCCCGATCATCCAGTGCGCCCGCACCCGGTTTCGGGCATCCATGCGCTGGATAACATCACGGTCAACGACATTCTGGTGCCGCGCAGCGATGTCGACGGCATCAACCTCGACGATCCGATCGAAGAAATCACCGAGCAACTGCGCCACAACCGTCGTACTCGTCTGCCGCTGTTTCACAGCGATATCAATCAGGTCGAGGCGGTGCTCAACACCCGGCAGGTCCGCCATTTGCTGGACAATGGCAACCTGACCCGCGAAGCCTTGCTGGCGGCCAGTTACGAGCCCTACTTCGTTCCCGAAAGCACCCCGCTGCAACTGCAGCTGCTGAACTTCCACAAGCAGCAGCGGCGGCTGGGCATGGTGGTGGACGAGTACGGCGAAGTACTGGGGATTGTCACCCTGGAAGACATTCTCGAAGAGATCGTCGGCGAATTCGAAAGCGAGCACAGCCTCGACAACCCGCACATCCACCCGCAAGCCGATGGCCGCATGGTGATCGATGGCGCGGCGTCGATTCGCGAACTGAACAAATGCCTGGGCTGGCACCTGCCCAGCGACGGCCCCCGGACCCTCAATGGCCTGGTGACCGAAGCGCTGGAAACCATCCCGGAAAGCGCGGTCTGCCTGAAGATCGGCCGCTACCGGCTGGAGATTCTCGAAACCGAAGAGAACCGGGTCAGCAAGGTCCTGATCTGGCACACCTCCTCAGCCCCGGCGCTCGCCCCTGCCCGCTAGGCAGCCCCTTGTTCAATCGTTAGCCACCTTCCTATAATCGCGGTGCTTACCCAAGCCCCGCCGAACCGCGTGCTTACCCCGCACCCGACAAATTCCGGCCGGTTCATTGGCAATATCCGCACCACACCGACGACTGTTCCTACCTGAAGCAGCGATCGCGCCTCATCCCACATCCCTGGGTGTTCGACCATAATAATTCGCTCCAACGGAGCTCATGACTGTCAGGGATCACCGCATGACGACCAGTACCGCTTACAGCGACACCACGCCCGCCCAACCGACCAACTCCGCCACCCGCGTGGCCACCGCGAGTTTCATCGGCACGGCCATCGAGTTCTACGATTTCTACGTCTACGCCACCGCCGCTGCGCTGGTGATCGGGCCGGTGTTCTTCCCGCAGACCTCCGGCACGGCGCAGATGCTCTCGGCATTCCTTACCTTCGGCATCGCCTTCCTTGCACGACCGCTGGGCTCGGCGCTGTTCGGCCACTTCGGCGACCGCATCGGGCGTAAATCCACTTTGGTGGCCTCACTGCTGCTGATGGGTGTCTGCACCACGCTGATCGGCGTGCTGCCGGGTTATGACACTATCGGCGCCTGGGCACCGATCCTGCTCTGCGTGCTGCGCTTCGGCCAGGGCCTGGGATTGGGGGGCGAATGGGGTGGCGCGGCGCTGCTGGCGACCGAAAACGCCCCGAAAGGCAAACGGGCGTGGTTCGGCATGTTCCCGCAACTCGGCCCTTCGATTGGTTTTCTGGCTGCCAACGGTCTGTTCCTGACGTTGGCCATGAGCCTGAGCGACGATCAATTCCGCAGCTGGGGCTGGCGGATTCCGTTCCTGCTCAGCGCCGTGCTGGTGATGGTCGGGCTGTACGTGCGCCTCAAGCTTCACGAAACCCCGGTGTTCGCCAATGCCATTGCCCGCCAGGAACGAGTGAAAGTGCCGCTGGTCGAGCTGTTCAGCCAATACTGGGCGCCGACGCTGCTGGGCGCCGCCGCCATGGTGGTGTGTTACGCGCTGTTCTACATCTCGACCGTGTTTTCCCTGAGCTATGGCGTATCAACATTGGGTTACAGCCGCGAGACTTTCCTCGGACTGCTGTGCTTCGCGGTGCTGTTCATGGCAGCCGCGACGCCGCTGTCGGCATGGGCCAGTGATCGTTACGGACGCAAACCGGTGCTGATCGTCGGCGGTGTGCTGGCGATTCTTTCCGGATTTCTGATGGAGCCGCTGCTGACTCAGGGATCGACCTGGGGCGTGGCGCTGTTCCTGTGCATCGAACTGTTTCTGATGGGCGTGACATTCGCCCCGATGGGAGCATTGCTACCGGAACTGTTTCCGACGCACGTGCGGTATACCGGCGCATCGGCAGCCTACAACCTCGGCGGCATCGTCGGAGCCTCGGCGGCGCCGTTCTTCGCGCAGAAACTGGTGGCGACGGGTGGTTTGAGTTACGTCGGCGGGTATGTGTCGGCGGCAGCGGTGCTCAGCTTGATCGCTGTGCTGTGCCTGAAGGAGACGCGCAATAACGACCTGAATCAGGTGGTGTAAGCGCAAAGATCGCTCCCGGGCGGGAGCGATCAGATGGCGTGATTACAGCTCTACAACAACAGCCTGGGAAGCACGGGTCGCCTTGGCGCGGGCCGCTTCAATCGACTCGTCACGCGCCAGCGCAACACCCATGCGACGCTGACCATTGACTTCAGGCTTGCCGAACAGACGCAGCGCGGTATCCGGCTCGCTCAGTGCAGCACCGAGGTTGGCGAATGCGGTCTGGGTCGACTGGCCTTCCACCAGAATCACCGCCGAAGCCGATGGGCCGAACTGACGGATCAGCGGCACCGGCAGACCGAGGATCGCCCGGGCGTGCAGGGCGAACTGCGACAGGTCCTGGGAAATCAGGGTCACCAGACCGGTGTCGTGCGGGCGCGGCGACACTTCGCTGAACCACACCTGATCGCCTTTGATGAACAGCTCGACGCCGAACAGGCCACGACCGCCCAACGCTTCGGTCACGGCTTTGGCAACGCGCTCGGATTCAGCCAGCGCCACCGGGCTCATCGCCTGAGGCTGCCAGGATTCCTGATAGTCGCCCTTTTCCTGACGGTGGCCGACTGGAGCACAGAACGTCGTGCCGCCGACATGACGCACGGTCAGCAGAGTGATTTCGTAGTCGAAATCGATAAAGCCTTCGATGATCACCCGACCTTTGCCGGCGCGACCGCCCTCTTGCGCGTAATCCCAGGCTTTCTGCACGTCATCGGCGCTGCGCAGCAGGCTCTGGCCCTTGCCCGAAGAACTCATCACCGGTTTTACGACGCACGGAAAGCCGAGGTCCTGAACGGCCTTGCTGTAATCCTCGAAGGTGTCGGCGAAGTGGTACGGCGAAGTCGGCAGGTCCAGCTCTTCGGCAGCCAGTCGACGGATGCCTTCGCGGTTCATGGTCAGTTGCGCGGCGCGAGCGGTCGGGATCACGGTGAAGCCTTCGGCCTCCAGTTCGACCAGCGTGGCAGTGGCGATGGCTTCGATTTCCGGCACGATGAAGTGCGGCTTCTCGGCTTCGATCACTGCACGAAGGGCGGCACCATCGAGCATGTTGATCACGTGGCTGCGATGGGCAACCTGCATGGCCGGCGCGTTGGCGTAACGGTCAACGGCGATCACTTCAACGCCCAGGCGTTGCAGCTCGATCACCACTTCCTTGCCCAACTCACCACAGCCACACAGCAATACGCGGGTCGCGGTCGGCGACAATGGAGTTCCGATACGGGTCATCTCAGGTCCTCAAAGAAGCGGATCATCGAGGAAAGCAACGCCAGACGCGCTTTCCATGGGGAGAAAGCGCGGCATTTTACATGAACCTGAGGGTTTGGCTTCAGCCGGCGACAGCCTGTTTGCGTTCGCGCCAGGCCATGATCAGCCAGACGGCGGTAACACCGGCGAACTTCGAGGCCAGCGCGGTGATAAGCACTGGCGGCGTCAGCAGGTCGATCATGCCAAAGAAGATGAAGGTATCGAGGGGAATGCTCAGCGCCGAACTGATCCACAAGCGGTCGCGCAACGGGCGCCTGGTGATGGTGAATACCAGCCAGTCAATGCACTCGGAGACCGCGAACGCCGTGGCGCTGGCCAGCGCAATCGATGGATCGGACGTGACATAAGACAGCACCAGTGCCGCCAGCATCGCCACGATCGCGCCATGACCGAAACGGGTCTGCACCATGTCGCGCAGCACGAACACCAACCCGCCCCAGGCCGACCAGATGATGTCCAGGTGCGGCGCGGTGGAGAAGGCGAAGTTGATCAGCACGACGCTGCTGATGTAAGAGATGAGGAAAATCATGGGGCGTGACCTGTCAATTTGGCGCACAGGTTACTTCAGCCCTTCGATGACGCCAATCAAATCGGCTATTGCCCCGGCGTTTTGCCGATCATCCAGACCAGGCCACTGGCCTTGGCCCGCTCATGGCACAGCCCGAGCACAACCCGGCGTTCATCATTGGTCATGCGGCTCCAGCGAGTGATCTCCTCGACCGTGCGCTGGCAACCGGTGCAAATATCGTCTTCGTCCAGCGCGCAAATGCTCACGCACGGCGAGGCGACAGGTCTTTCCGGGGTTGTCATTCTTCCTGCTCGACCAGATCGCGCGCATAGCGCTGGGAGTTATGCACATAGTGCGCGGCACTGGCTTCGAGCATTTTCTTCTGCGGCTCAGTGAGTTCGCGCACCACCTTGCCCGGCGAGCCCATCACCAGCGAGCCGTCAGGAATTTCCTTGCCTTCGCCGATCAGCGAGTTGGCGCCGATGATGCAGTTCTTGCCGATCTTCGCGCCGTTGAGAATGACTGCGTTGATGCCGATCAGGCTGTAGTCGCCGACCGTGCAGCCGTGGAGCATGGCGTTGTGGCCGATGGTCACGCCGGTGCCGATGGTCAGCGGATAGCCCATGTCGGTGTGCATCACCGTGCCGTCCTGAACATTGCTGTTCTTGCCGATCAGGATCAGTTCGTTGTCGCCGCGCAGCACGGCGTTGAACCAGACGTTGGCGCCCTCTTCCAGTCTGACCTTGCCCACCAGCACGGCATTGGGGGCGACCCAGCTCTGCGGATGGGTGTCGACACGGGCGTCGCCCAGGCGGTATTTCATCTTGTTTTCCTCAGGGCTCACGATGGCTGGCCGTTCGAACGATGGCTTCAGGTATTGATGAAGCTTTTGGGCGGTTGATGCAGGCTGATTCTGGCGTCATAGAGCAGGTTGATCAACTCGACGATCATGATTGCCGTCAGCCCCCAGATCTTGTATTCGCCGTAACGATAGCTCGGCACGTACCAACTGCGACCCTGATAGTCGATGCGGTGGGTGTGTTCGCGCGGATCCTTGCGGAAGAACTCCAGCGGCACACTGAACACCGCAGCGATCTCGGCATCATTGGCCTGGTATTCGACAAAATCGGGAATCACCCCGACATACGGAGTGACCTTGATGCCATGCAGGGAAATCAGCGGGCTGAGCGGACCGATCACTTCGACCAGTCCCGGCGGCAGGCCGATTTCCTCTTCGGCTTCACGCAGAGCGGTAAACACCAGGTCCGGGTCTTCCGGATCCCGTCGTCCACCGGGGAAGGCGACTTCGCCGCCGTGGGTCGAAAGGCCGCTGGCCCGCAGGGTGAGGACAAGTTCGGGTTCGTCACTGCGAGTAATCGGCACCAGGACAGCGGCCTCGGGGAAACGCGTGTCGGTCTCCAGCGTGCGCGGCGTGTGATTGCTTACCCGGTGCAGTAGCTCGTCCAGCATAAGTGTTCTCGATCGGTGCCTTACCCTGCATCATGCACCAATCATTGCGACCGCCCAACCCCCGAACGGGGGTCATGTCGCGAAACGACAACTTGCCGACTGACACCGCTGCACGCCAAGATAGGCGCAGCATTCAGGAACCCCAGCATGAAATTTTGCAGCCAGTGCGGCAACCCGGTGACCCAGCGCATTCCCGAAGGCGACTCGCGGCTGCGATTCGTCTGCGACAGCTGTCAGACGATTCACTACCAGAACCCCAATATCGTGGCCGGTTGTGTACCGACCTGGGGCACCAAGGTCCTGCTGTGTCGCCGCGCCATCGAGCCACGCCTCGGTTACTGGACCCTGCCTGCCGGTTTCATGGAGAACGGCGAGACCATCGAACAGGCCGCCATCCGCGAAACCGCCGAGGAAGCCTGCGCCCGGGTGCGCAACCTGAGCATCTACACCCTGATCGACGTGCCGCACATCAGTCAGGTGCATGTGTTTTTCCGCGCCGAGCTGGCGGATCTGGACTTCGCCGCCGGACCCGAAAGCCTGGAAGTGCAATTGTTCGACGAGAAAGACATTCCCTGGGACGAGCTGGCTTTCCGCACGGTGGGCCGTACTCTGGAATGCTTCTTCGCTGACCGGCGCGTCGAGGTCTATCCGGTTCGCTCCGAATCGATCCCGCCGCTCGCTCAACCGGCCATCACTTGATTTCGGCGGCGGCCGGCCGATAACCGGCTAACGCAGCCCGCGACAGCGCCTGCACACTATCTATAAATAAAGTATCTGCTTCATTTCCGGGGAATCGTTTCAATGCGCTGGTTGCTTGCCCTGTTCTGCCTGTCATTCGTCACCGCCTCCCAAGCGTCATTCGTGACCACCGTGACGCCTTCGAACACCCCATTCATCGAAAAAGTACTGGTGCTCAAATCGGCTCATCAACTGCAGCTCATAGCCGACGGCAAGCCACTCAAGAGCTATCGTATTTCCTTGGGCAAAGGGGCGAAAAAAGGCCCGAAACTGATTGAAGGCGACAAACGCACACCGGAAGGTTTCTATTGGATCGACTGGCGCAAGACCAGTGACAAATTCAACCTGTCGATGCACATCTCCTACCCGAACATCAGCGACTCCGCCCGCGCACGGCGCGAAGGCGTCGAGCCTGGCGGAATGATCATGATCCATGGCACACCCGACTCCGAGGACACCCCGGAACAACTGTTCCACACCCTCGACTGGACCGACGGCTGCATTGCCATGCGCAACATCGACATGCGCGAAGTCTGGAACCTGGTGCCGGATGGCACGATGATCGAAATCCGCCCCTGATTCTTTCACCAGGGTGCCAGCTCTCTGCGGGCCGCGATGCGGCCCTTTCTCCTGACCATTGGTCGCCCGTAAAAAATAAATTCAAAAGATCGCAGCCTGCGGCCAGGCCTGAACGGTGATACCACTTTCACCCGCCAGAACGGCCGCAGACTGCGATCTTTTGCGTTTCACAGTCCACCTCTAATACCACTTGAAACCACCCACCTTGAAACCCTCGAACCCATAGGCCTACAGGCATTTCCGACGCGTTGACATGGTATGCAAGTGGTATTAGTTTTCGCCCGACAACCGAGCGACAACAATCCTACATCAGCGCCGGAAATGCCTTACATGAACGACCTCCACGCCCTACGCCCCGACGACTCCCAGCCGACGCCGCTATACCTGCAACTGGCGCGCAACCTGGAAGCGGCGATCCATGCCGGCCAGTGGAAAGCCGAACAGGCGATGCCGTCGGAGCGCAATCTCAGCGAACTGCTGGGGATTTCCCGAGTGACCGCGCGCAAGGCATTGGAGGTTCTGCTCGACCAAGGTTTGATCCGCCGCCTGCAAGGTTCCGGCACCTTCATCACCCCACGCCTGGAACAACCGCTGTCACGCTTGTCGGGTTTCAGCGAAATGCTGCGCCTCAAGGGCTTCGTGCCCAGCTCGCAATGGCTGGAACGGGAAATCACCCTGCCCACCCACGAAGAACTGATCCGCCTCGGCCTGTCGCCGAACGACAAGGTCGCGCGCATGAAACGCCTGCGCAAGGCCGACGACACCGTGATGGCCATCGAGATGAGCACCCTGCCCGCCTCGATCATGCCCAAGCCACAGGTGGTGGGCGATTCCCTCTACGAACACCTCGACAGCATCGGCAAGCCGATCGTGCGCGCCTTGCAGCACATCCAGGCGATCAACGCCTCGGACGAGTTCGCCGCACTCGTCGGCATCGCCCCCGGCACCGCGATGCTGCTGATGACCCGGGTCGGCTACCTGGAAGACAACACGCCGATCGAAGTCACCGACACCTATTGCCGCAACGACTACTACGACTTTGTTGCAGAGCTTCGCCGCTGATCAGCAGCCAGGCCAAACGAGAGAAGCGAAATGTCTGAAGACAACATCCTCACCGCTGGCGGCTGGATTCGCGGCCGGCTGATCCACGAACACGGCAGGGTCGTGTCGATCGAAGGCGTGCCTTGCGATCCGGTGACCAATGACTTGCCGTATCTGCTGCCGGGTTTCATCGACCTGCACGTCCACGGCGGTGGCGGCAAGGACATCATGGAAGGCGCCAGCGCGTTCGAGACCATCACCAAGACCCACGTGCGCTTCGGCACCACCTCGCTGCTGGCCACCACCATGACCGCGCCGAGTGCCGAGATTTCCAGCGTGCTCAGGGAAGTCGGCGAGTTCTGTGAACAGCGCCCGAAAGGCTCCGCCCGAGTCCTCGGCGTTCACCTCGAAGGCCCGTACATCAATCCCGGCAAACTCGGCGCCCAGCCGAACTTCGCCCACACCGCGTTGATGGCCGAAGTCGAAGACTATCTGGCGCTAGCACCGATCCGCGTGATCACCATCGCCCCGGAAATCGCCGGCCATGACGGCTTGATTCGTGAACTCAGCAGCCGTGGCATCCGCATGCAGATCGGCCACACCCTCGGCAGTTACGAGGAAGGCGTCGCCGCCCTCGAAGCCGGCGCCACCAGTTTCACCCACTTGTACAACGCCATGAGCCCGCTGCATCACCGCGAGCCGGGCATCGTCGGCGCCGCCCTCGCCCACGCCACATTCGCCGAGCTGATTCCGGATTTGCTGCACGTGCACCCCGGCGCGATCCGCGTGGCCCTGCGTTCGATTCCGTGCCTGTACTGCGTGACCGACTCGACCGCCGCCGCCGGCATGCCCGACGGCGAGTACAAGCTCGGCAGCCACACCGTCACCAAATGCCTGGGCGGCGTGCGCCTGCCCGACGGCACGCTGGCCGGCAGCACCCTGACCATGGATCAGGCCCTGCGCAATCTGGTGAAAATCGGTCTGCCGATCGCCGAGGCCTCACAGCGTCTTTCGCAATTCCCCGCCGACTACCTCGGCATCACCGAACGCGGGCGCCTTGCACCTGGCGCCTGGGCCGACTGCGTGCGGCTGGATCGCTCACTCACACTGACCGCCGTCATGGTCGAAGGAGAAGACATTGACTTCAAAAATGCTTGAGGAGGCGCTGTCCTCGTTCGAGGCCGTGCAAGCCCAACTGCAGCAGCTCGACCCGCCAATGATCGAGATCGCCGGGCGCCTGCGCCGTCAGCCGCCGCAAGTGGCAATGACCGTCGCCCGAGGCAGCTCCGACCATGCGGCGAGCTACTTCGCCTACCTGACCATGCAGCAACTGGGGGTTCCGGTGGCGTCGCTGCCGATGTCGGTGGTGACCATGCAACAGGCGCCGTTGAAGGTCAGCGGTCAGGTTGCGTTCGCGTTTTCCCAATCGGGGCAGAGCCCGGATCTGGTCAACAGCCTGCGCCTGCTGCGCAAACGTGGCGCGCTCAGTGTGTCGATGGTCAACGCCGCCGATTCGCCGCTGGAGGCTGCCTGTGAATTCAGCCTGCCATTGCTGGCCGGCACCGAAAGCAGCGTCGCCGCGACCAAGAGTTTCATCGCCACCCTCAGCGCCAGCGCCCGTCTGATCGCCCACTGGAAAGAAGACGCCGAATTGCTGGAGGCGCACAACGCCCTGCCCGAAGGCCTGCGCGAAGCTGCGCAACAGGACTGGAGCCTGGCCATCGACGCCCTGCGCGATTGCGAGCGGTTAATGGTGATCGGCCGTGGCGCCGGTTTCGCCATCGCTCAGGAAGCCGCGCTGAAATTCAAGGAAACCTCGGCAATCCAGGCCGAAGCCTTCAGCAGCGCCGAAGTCCGACACGGCCCGATGGCCCTGATCGACGAACACTACCCGTTGCTGGTGTTCGCCCCGCGCGGTGCCGAACAGGCCGGTCTGCTGAGCCTGGCAGCCGAGATGCGTCAGCGCGGCGCCCGCGTGCTGCTGGCCGCACCGGATGACGTCAGCGAGCGCGACCTGACCCTGAGCCGCGCCGAGCACCCGGCCCTCGATCCGATCCTCGCGATCCAGAGTTTCTACGTGATGGCGGCCGGTCTGGCCGTGGCCCGTGGCATGGACCCGGATCAGCCGCGACACCTGAGCAAAGTCACCCGTACGCACTGAGTCCGAACCGAACGTTTTCCTGATGAGACCGAGCCATGCACAACAACAATAAAGAGCTGACTTTAAGCGCCCCGCTCAGCGGCCCGGTGCTCACGCTCGCCAACGTTCCGGACGCGGTGTTCGCCAGCGGCGCGATGGGCGACGGCATTGCCATCGATCCGCTGAACGACACCCTGTATTCGCCCTGCGCCGGGGTGGTGATCCACGTCGCCCGCACCGGCCATGCGCTGACCGTACGCGCCGACAACGGCGCCGAGCTGTTGCTGCACCTCGGTCTGGACACAGTGGAATTGCAAGGTGAAGGCTTCTCGATGCTGGTCAAGGAAGGCGCGCGGGTCAGCAATGGCCAGCCGCTGCTGCGCTATGACCTGGACAAGGTCGGCCGCCAGTGCAAAAGCCTGGTCAGCCTGCTGATCCTGACCAACAGCCAGGATTTCCAGGCGCGCCCCATCACCCTGAAAACGGTGAAGGTCGGCGAGCCGCTGCTGCACATCGTCGCTCGTCACAGCACAGCGGCGAATGCAGAAGAACTCGGCGGCCCGGAAGTTCTCGGTCACGTGCAGGTTGCCCATCGCGGCGGTCTGCATGCGCGCCCGGCGGCGTTGATCCGCCAGACCGCGCAAGGGTTCAAGAGCCAATCGCAGCTGCATTTCGCCGGCAAGTCGGCATCGTGCAACAGCCTCATCGGCTTGATGGGCCTGGCGATTGGCGAGCAGGACGAAGTGCAAGTCAGTTGCCAGGGCCCGGACGCACAGGCTGCGCTGCAAGCCTTGCTCACTGCGCTGGCCACCGCACTGCCCGAAGACCATCATGCCGCCGCACCGGTTGCCGCCGCTCCACGCAATCGCCCGGCAGAGGCTGGCGTGTTGCACGGTGTGTGCGCCGCACCGGGCCTGGTCGGCGGGCCGCTGTTTCGTCTGAACGCGATCAGCCTGCCGGCCGACAGCGGCAATCATCAGCCCGAACATCAACTACAGATTCTCGACACCGCGCTGAATCAGGTTCGCAGCGAAATCGACGGCACCCTCGCCCAGGCGAAAAAACAGCGCAATGCCGACGAAGAAGCGATCTTCGCCGCGCACCTGGCCTTGCTGGAAGACCCGGCCTTGCTCGACGCCGCCCAGCAATCGATTGAAACCGGCACGGCGGCGACCCACGCCTGGAGCCAGTCCATCGATGCGCAATGCCAAGTGCTGCAAAACACCGGCAGCCCACTGCTGGCCGAGCGCGCCAACGATCTGCGCGACCTCAGGCAACGAGTGCTGCGCGCCCTGCTCGGCGAAGCCTGGCACTACGACGTGCCGGTCGGCGCCATCGTCGCCGCCCACGAACTGACGCCGTCGGACCTGCTGCAACTGAGCGCGCAAGGCGTCGCCGGTTTGTGCATGGCCGAAGGTGGCGCGACTTCCCACGTGGCGATTCTGGCTCGGGGCAAAGGCCTGCCGTGCGTGGTCGCACTGGGCTCGGCGCTGCTCGATCAAGCGCAAGGCCTGTCGGTGGTCCTCGACGCCGACGGCGGTCGCCTCGAGCTGACGCCGAATGCCGAGCGTCTGGCCGAAGTGCAGCAGGCGCAAATCGACCGTCAACAACGGCGCGACGCCCAGCAGGCCCAGGCCCATCTGCCGGCCGAAACCCGCAACGGCGTATCCATCGAAGTGGTCGCCAACGTCGCCTCCAGCCACGAAGCGGCGGATGCGTTTGCCAACGGCGCCGACGGCGTCGGCCTGTTGCGCACCGAATTTCTGTTCGTCGACCGCCAGACTGCGCCGGACGTCGAAGAACAACGCGCCGCCTATCAAGCGGTGATCGATGCCATGGGCGACAAGTCGGTGATCATCCGCACCATCGACGTCGGTGGCGACAAACAACTCGACTACCTGCCGCTGCCGGTCGAAGCCAACCCGGTACTCGGCCTGCGCGGCATTCGCCTGGCCCAGGCCCGCCCGGAAATCCTCGACCAGCAACTGTGCGCACTGCTGCAAGTCAGCCCGCTGCAGCGCTGCCGGATCCTGCTGCCGATGGTCACCGAGGTCGACGAACTGCTGCACATCCGCCAGCGGGTCGATGCGCTGTGTCTGGAACTGGGCATCAATCAACGTCCGGAAATCGGCGTGATGATCGAAGTCCCGGCCGCCGCCCTGCAAGCCGAACAACTGGCCGAGCACGCCGACTTCCTGTCCATCGGCACCAACGACCTGTCGCAATACACCCTGGCCATGGACCGCGACCACGCCGGCCTCGCCGCACGGGTCGATGCCTTGCACCCGGCGCTGCTGCGCCTGATCGCCATGACCTGCGAAGGCGCGGCGGTGCATAAACGCTGGGTCGGTGTGTGCGGCGCCCTGGCTTCCGACCCGCTGGCGACGCCGGTGTTGATCGGCCTGGGCGTGACTGAGTTGTCGGTAAGCCCGGTACAGATCGGCGAAATCAAGGACCGCGTGCGCCAGTTGCACGAAGCCGAATGCCAACGCCTCGCCCGGGACTTGCTCAAGCTGAGCAGCGCCGCCGCGGTGCGTCATGCCTGTCATCAACATTGGCCTCTGCGCTAACAAAAACAACAAGGACAAACGCCATGTACCAACTCTTCATCGAAGGCCTGCAACGCCTCGGCCGCGCGCTGATGCTGCCGATCGCGATCCTGCCGATCGCCGGCCTGCTGCTGCGCCTGGGCGACACTGACCTGCTGAACATCGCGATCATCCACGACGCCGGCCAGGTGATCTTCGCCAACCTGGCAATGATCTTCGCCATCGGCATCGCGGTCGGCTTCGCCCGTGACAACAACGGCACCGCCGGCCTCGCCGGAGTGATCGGCTACCTGGTGATGATCTCCACCCTCAAGGTGCTCGACGCCAGCATCAACATGGGCATGCTCGCCGGGATCGTCAGCGGCCTGATGGCCGGCGCGCTGTACAACCGCTTCAAGGACATCAAACTGCCGGAGTACCTCGCCTTCTTCGGTGGTCGGCGTTTTGTGCCGATCGTCACCGGGTTCGCGGCGGTCGGTCTGGGCGTGGTGTTCGGCTACATCTGGCCGCCGATCCAGCAAGGCATCAACAGCTTCGGCAGCCTGATGATGGAAAGCGGCAGCTTCGGCGCCTTCGTCTTCGGCGTGTTCAACCGCCTGCTGATCGTCACCGGCCTGCACCATATCCTCAACAACATGGCGTGGTTCGTGTTCGGCAACTTCACCGACCCGACCACCGGTGCTCTGGTCACTGGCGATCTGTCGCGTTACTTCGCCGGCGATCCCAAGGGCGGCCAGTTCATGACCGGCATGTTCCCGATGATGATCTTCGGCCTGCCGGCCGCGTGCCTGGCGATGTACCGCAACGCCCTGCCGGAACGCCGTAAGGTCATGGGCGGGATCTTCCTGTCGATGGCCCTGACTTCTTTCCTGACCGGGGTGACCGAGCCCATCGAATTTGCCTTCATGTTTCTGGCGCCGCTGCTGTATCTGGTGCATGCGTTGCTGACCGGGTTGTCGATGGCGATTACCAATGCGCTGAACATTCACCTCGGCTTCACCTTCTCCGGCGGTTTCATCGACATGGTGCTGGGTTGGGGACGCTCCACCAACGGCTGGCTGGTGGTGCCGGTGGGACTGGTTTATGCCGTCATCTATTACGCGGTGTTCGACTTCTGTATCCGCCGTTTCAATCTGAAAACGCCGGGACGTGAAGACGTGACCGCTGCCGAGAAATCCGTGCTGACAGAAAACGAGCGCGCCGCTGCGTACATCAAAGCCTTGGGAGGTGCCGAGAATCTGGTCACCGTCGGCGCGTGCACCACGCGGCTGCGACTGGAAATGGTCGATCGCAACAAAGCCTCCGATGCCGATTTGAAAGCACTGGGTGCAATGGCCGTGGTACGTCCGGGCAAGGGCGGCAGTCTGCAGGTGGTCGTCGGGCCGATGGCCGACAGCATTGCCGACGAAATCCGCCTGGCGATGCCCGCATTGGGCCGAGCCGCAGCGACTGCTCCTGTCGCCGTCGTCGAAACCAGCGAGCCCGTTGCTATAGCCGCACCCCAGGTCCAGCAATGGCTGAGCGCCCTGGGCGGCAGCGACAACGTGCTGCAACTCGACTGCATCGCCATGAGCCGGATCCGCCTGCAACTGGCCGATGGCAAAGCGCTGTCGGAAAGCCGATTGAAAGAACTTGGATGTCTGGGTGTGAGCGCGCTGGAAGATGGCGTATGGCACTTGCTGGTGGGGGATCGGGCGCAGAGCCTGAGTGCGGCGTTGGAGGGGTTGGTTAATCGGAGTGAGGTGAGTGCAAAAGTCTGATGGTCGCCATCCAGTTTTGACTTTAAGCGATTACAAACAAGAGACCCGGCCCAGGCCGGGTTTCCTGTTTCATTTGAAGCAACCACCGCAGGACCGGAGCTTCCGAGGGGCAAGCTAAAACCAAATGGGAAGATTCGGTAAAACCCACACATCTTTAAACATTCGAAAATGGAACGCGGAGCGTCCCAGGCTGCATTCCCACGCGGAGCGTGGGAACGATCAAGCAGTACAAAGTTACCTTCTGCTTCCTGCTTCCTGCTTCCTGCTTCCTGCTTCCTGCTTCCTGCTTCCGCTTCTGCTTTCGCTCCCCACCACTCAACACGATGAGCGTTAGCTCGAGTAAGGCTTTGACGTGCCGGCCCCATCGGCAGGCTGAGTGGAGGGATTTATCCGGGGGTGGGAGCGCAGCGACCGTGCGGCGAAGCCGCATGCATCGAGAGGAGGTGCAGCGAAGCAAACCGTAGGCGATGCCCCCGGATGAATCCCGGAACGAAGGAACACCGAGCCAAAGCGAGGTGCCGAACGCCGGGGGCCCAGCGTTTTTGGTTACTTTTTTCTGGGCCGGCATTCCGGGCGTTTGAAAAAAGTGACTCGCCGTAAGGGCGAAACCGCCAGTGGCAACACCCGAAGCAACGGATATTCACTCAATCCCAAAAACCAAAAAACCCGCTGAAATCACTCCCAGCGGGTTTCCCGTATCAGCAGCCAAGGAAGATCAAAAATCCTCCAACCGCCACACTTCATAAGCCGGCGTCTCATAGGGATGGCTCAACTTAAGAGCCGCCACTACCGAGCGAATCAACTCATCGCCAACGACAAGCTCAACCTTCCACTCCTCGACCCGCTCAACCTGCCCAGCCTGACCAATGAACGGCTGACTCCCGTCCAGAGGCCGAAACTGACCCGTACCAAGCACCTGCCACGCACAGTGGTCATAGTCACCAATCCGCCCACCACCGGCAGCGAACACAGCATCCTTGACCACCTCGACATGGCTGTCGGGAACAAAAAACGCGAGCTTGTACACAGCGCTTAGTTCACCCACACACGAGCGTTACGGAACATACGCATCCAGGGTGCGTCTTCGTTCCAGTCTTCCGAACGCCACGAGTTCTGCACGGCACGGAACACACGCTCCGGGTGCGGCATCATGATCGTCACGCGACCGTCGCGGCTGGTGAGGCCGGTGATCCCGCGCGGCGAACCGTTCGGGTTGGCAGGGTAAGCTTCGGTGACCTTGCCGTGGTTGTCGACGAAACGCATCGCCACGCAACCCGACAGATCGGCTTCCAGCAGTGCCTCTTCGCTTTCGAATTCGGCATGGCCTTCACCGTGAGCGATGGCGATCGGCATGCGCGAACCGGCCATGCCCTGCAGGAAGATCGAGTTCGACTCTTGAACCTGTACCATCGCCACGCGCGCTTCGAACTGCTCGGAGCGGTTGCGCACGAAGTGCGGCCAGAACTCGCTGCCCGGGATCAGCTCGTGCAGGTTGGACATCATCTGGCAACCGTTGCACACGCCGAGGGTGAAGCTGTCGTTACGTTCGAAGAAGCCCTGGAACGCATCGCGGGCACGGCTGTTGAACAGTGCGGACTTGGCCCAGCCCTCACCGGCGCCGAGAACGTCGCCGTAGGAGAAACCACCGCAGGCCACCAGACCCTTGAACTCGTTCAGGTCGACGCGGCCGGCCAGAATGTCGCTCATGTGCACGTCGATCGCATTGAAACCGGCGCGGTCGAACGCTGCCGCCATTTCCACCTGACCGTTGACGCCCTGCTCACGCAGCACGGCAACCTGTGGGCGAATGCCTTTCTTGATGTAAGGCGCGGCGATGTCCTGGTTGACGTCGTAGCTCAGCTTGACGCTCAGGCCCGGGTTGTCTTCTTCCAGCAGCGCATCGAACTCTTGCTCGGCGCAGTCGGCGTTGTCGCGCAGACGCTGGATCTGGTAGCTGGTCTCGGCCCACTGACGTTGCAGCAGACGACGCTGGCCTTCGAACACGGTGTCACCGTTGAAGGTGATGTTGATCTGGCCGTTGTTGATCGGTTGACCGATCACCGACACGCAGTCGCCCAGACCGGCAGCGCTGAATTGGGCGAGGATGTCCGGGGTGGCGTCCTGGCGAACCTGGATCACGGCACCCAGTTCTTCGTTGAACAGGATGGCGGCGATTTCAGCGGAGCTTTCGGCAACGCTGTCCAGGTTCAGGCTCAGACCGCAGTGACCCGCAAAGGCCATTTCCACCACGGAAGTCAGCAGACCACCGTCGGAACGGTCGTGGTAAGCCAGCAGGTGACCGTCGGCGTTGAGGCCCTGGATCACGGCGAAGAACGCTTTCAGGTCTTCGGCGTCGTCGACGTCCGGAGCCTGCTTGCCGAGCTTGCCGTGAACCTGCGCGAGGATCGAGGCGCCCATGCGGTTCTGGCCGCGACCGAGGTCGATCAGGATCAGGTCGGTGGTGCCCTTGTCCATGCGCAGTTCCGGAGTCAGGGTCTGACGGATGTCAGCCACTGGCGCGAAACCGGTCACGATCAGGGACATTGGCGAGGTGACGGTCTTGTCTTCGCCGTTGTCGTTCCAGCGGGTGGCCATGGACATCGAGTCCTTGCCAACCGGAATGGTCAGGCCCAGCTCAGGGCACAGTTCCATGCCGACCGCTTTCACGGTGTCGTACAGACGCGCGTCTTCGCCCGGGTGGCCGGCAGCGGACATCCAGTTCGCCGACAGTTTGATGTCGGAGAGCTTGTTGATGCGCGAAGCGGCAATGTTGGTCAGGGTTTCGCCGATGGCCATGCGGCCCGACGCCGGCGCATCCAGCAGCGCCAGCGGAGTGCGCTCGCCCATCGCCATCGCTTCACCGGTGTAGACGTCGAAACTGGTGGCGGTGACGGCCACGTCGGCCACCGGAACCTGCCAAGGGCCGACCATCTGGTCACGGGCCACGAGGCCGGTGATGGTGCGGTCGCCGATGGTGATCAGGAAGCTTTTGCTTGCCACGGCCGGGTGGTGCAGAACGCGCTCGATGCTTTCGCCGATGTCGAGGTTCGACGGATCGAAGTCATCGCCCAGCTCGGCTTCGCGAACCACCGAACGATGCATGCGCGGGGCCTTGCCCAGCAACACTTCCAGTGGCATGTCCACCGGGTTGTTGCCGAAGTGGCTGTCGGTCACGGTCAGTTGCGGCTCGGCGGTGGCTTCACCGACAACGGCAAACGGGCAACGCTCACGTTCGCAGATCGCCTTGAAGCGCTCGAAGTCGGCCGGGCCGACCGCCAGAACGTAACGTTCCTGGGATTCGTTGGACCAGATTTCGTGCGGGGCCATGCCCGGTTCGTCGTTCGGAATGTTGCGCAGTTCGAAACGGCCACCACGGTCGCCGTCGTTGACCAGTTCCGGGAAGGCGTTGGACAGACCGCCCGCACCCACGTCGTGGATGAAGCTGATCGGGTTCTTGTCACCCAGCTGCCAGCAACGGTCGATGACTTCCTGGCAGCGACGTTCCATTTCAGGGTTTTCACGCTGAACCGAAGCGAAGTCCAGATCCGCCGAGCTGGTGCCGGTGGCCATGGAGGAAGCAGCGCCGCCGCCCAGGCCGATCAGCATCGCCGGGCCGCCGAGCACGATCAGCTTGGAGCCGACAACGATCTCGCCTTTCTTGACGTGTTCTTCACGGATGTTGCCCATGCCGCCAGCCAGCATGATCGGCTTGTGGTAACCGCGAACCTCGTCACCGTGCGGGGTGGTGATCGACTGTTCGAAGGTACGGAAGTAACCGGTCAGGGCCGGACGGCCGAATTCGTTGTTGAACGCAGCGCCGCCCAGCGGGCCTTCGATCATGATGTCCAGCGCGTTGACGATGCGCTCAGGCTTGCCGTACGGCACTTCCCATGGCTGTTCGAAGCCAGGGATCTGCAGGTTCGACACGGTGAAACCGGTCAGGCCGGCCTTCGGCTTGGCGCCACGGCCGGTTGCACCTTCGTCGCGGATCTCGCCACCGGAACCGGTGGACGCGCCCGGGAACGGAGCGATCGCAGTCGGGTGGTTGTGGGTTTCGACCTTCATCAGGATGTGCACCGGCTCCTGCACCGCGCCGTACTGGCGGGTTTCCGGATCCGGGAAGAAGCGGCCGGCGACGTTGCCGACGATCACCGAGGCGTTGTCCTTGTAAGCGGACAGCACGCCTTCGCTGTGCATCTGATAGGTGTTCTTGATCATGCCGAACAGGCTTTTTTCCTGGCTCTCGCCGTCAATATCCCAACTGGCGTTGAAGATCTTGTGGCGGCAGTGCTCGGAGTTGGCCTGGGCGAACATCATCAGTTCGATGTCGTGCGGGTTGCGCTTGAGACCGTTGAAGGCGTTGACCAGGTAGTCGATCTCGTCTTCGGCCAGGGCCAGGCCCAGTTCGACGTTGGCTTTTTCCAGCGCGGCGCGACCGCCGCCGAGGATGTCGATGGCGGTCAGCGGCTTCGGTTCGGCGTGGCTGAACAGACCGGCGGCCTGCTCGAGGTTGGCCAGAACGATCTGCGTCATGCGGTCATGCAGTACGTCTGCAATCTGCTGCGCTTCGGTTTCGCTGAACTGGCCGGCGACGTAGAACGCGATGCCGCGCTCCAGGCGCTGGATCTTGCTCAGGCCGCAGTTGCGGGCGATGTCGCTGGCCTTGCTCGACCATGGCGAGATGGTGCCGAAACGTGGCAACACCAGGAACAGACGACCGGTCGGCTCTTGAACCGGAACGCTTGGACCGTACTTCAGAAGGCGCGCAAGCACCTGCTGTTCGTCGCCGGTCAGGACGCCGGTGACTTCGGCGAAGTGAGCGAATTCAGCATACAGGCCACTGACAGCTGGAACCTTCTGGCTCAGTTGCTCAAGGAGTTTGCTGTGGCGAAAGGCAGAAAGGGCAGGAGCGCCGCGCAGGATCAACATCTTCGGGACAGCCTCGGGAAGGGGTGTGCTTTGAGGCCGTGCATTCTAGCCTAAACCGCCCTCAACATCACCCGAAACGCTACGCACGGTTGCACCCGGATGTCGAGTGGTGTTCCTGCCTTGAGGGTCAAATTTATCGGGTGTTGCAAGGCGGGTTATTTTTTCTGTCACAAAATGCCTTTCGGGCCCGTTTCTGCGGGGTTTCGCGCGGTTTTGTGATGCCTAGCAGACAACCCCTCGACTGTCGAGATATGGCGCCCGTTGTCCTTTGCGTATACTGCGCACATGTTTTCCCCAACGGCTTTGCGTCCGCGATACGCCAAATGGCTGATCGCTACCGGACTCTTCCTGATGCTCAGTGGCTGTGTTGATAAACCCAACACACTCGAGCGCGTAAAGGAGGATGGCGTGCTGCGGGTGGTCACCCGAAACAGCCCCGCCACCTACTTTCAGGATCGCAGCGGTGAAACCGGCTTCGAATACGAGCTGGTGAAGCGCTTCGCCGACGATTTGGGGGTCGAGCTCAAGATTGAAACCGCCGACAACCTCGACGATCTGTTCAACCAGGTCGGCAAGCCGAACGGTCCGGTACTGGCGGCCGCCGGCCTGGTCAGCAGCGAACAGCGCAAGAAGCAGGTGCGCTTCTCCCGCTCCTACCTCGAAGTCACCCCGCAGATCATCTATCGCAACGGCCAGTCACGCCCCACCGACGCCGGCGATCTGGTGGGCAAGAAGATCATGGTGCTCAAGGGCAGCACCCACGCCGAACAACTGGCGGAGCTGAAACAGAAATATCCTGGCATCCAGTACGAAGAGTCCGACGCCGTTGAAGTGGTCGACCTGCTACGCATGGTCGATGAAGGTCAGATCGACCTGACCCTGGTCGATTCCAACGAAGTGGCGATGAACCAGGTGTACTTCACCAACATCCGCGTGGCCTTCGACCTCGGCGACGCGCGCAGCCAGAGCTGGGCCGTGGCCGCCGGCGAAGACAACAGCCTGCTCAACGAGATCAACAGTTATCTGGACAAGGTGCAGAAGAACGGCACCCTGCAACGTCTGAAAGACCGTTATTACGGCCACGTCGACGTCCTCGGCTACATGGGCGCCACCACCTTCGCCCAACATTTGCAGCAGCGGCTGCCCAAATACGAACAGCACTTCAAGGCCTACGCCAAGAAAGAGAAAGTCGACTGGCGCCTGCTGGCGGCGATCGGTTATCAGGAATCGCTGTGGCAACCGGCGGTCACCTCGAAGACCGGCGTGCGCGGGCTGATGATGCTGACCCAGAACACTGCCCAGGCCATGGGCGTGTCCAACCGCCTCGATCCGAAGCAGAGCATCATGGGCGGCGCCAAGTACCTGGCCTACATGAAGGATCAGCTCGACGAGTCGATCCAGGAACCGGATCGCACCTGGTTTGCTCTGGCGGCCTACAACGTCGGCAGCGGTCATCTGGATGACGCACGCAAACTGGCGGCCAAGGAAGGGTTGAACCCGGACAAGTGGCTGGATGTGAAAAAGATCCTGCCGCGCCTGTCGCAGAAGCAGTGGTACAGCAAGACCCGCTACGGCTATGCCCGGGGCGGCGAACCGGTGCATTTCGTGGCGAACATCCGTCGCTACTACGACATCCTCACCTGGGTGACCCAGCCGCAGCTTGAAGGCGATCAGGTGGCAGAGGGCAATCTGCATGTGCCGGGGATCGACAAGTCGAAACCGGCTCAAGAGCCCGCCCCGTTGTAACAAACACCCCAAAATAAATGTGGGAGCGAGCCCGCTCGCGAAGGCGTCGTGTCAGCCGTCATCATCGTTGACTGATACAGCGCTTTCGCGAGCAGGCTCGCTCCCACAGCTTTTTTGTCGAGGCTTAGTGCTTGGCGGCGGCCAGGATCAGCGCTTTCATTTCAGAGACAGCAGACTTGAAGCCTACGAACAACGCGTGCGCCACCAGCGCGTGACCGATGTTCAGCTCGTTGATGCCCTTGATTGCGGCAACCGCCTCGACGTTGTGATAGTGCAGGCCATGGCCGGCATTGACGATCAGGCCCTGGGCCAGACCGAACGCTACGCCGTCCGCGACACGCTTGAGCTCTTCAGCCACTTCGGTCGGCGTTTCGGCATCCGCGTAACGCCCGGTGTGCAGCTCGATGGCCGGTGCGCCGACGCGCTTCGACGCAGCGATCTGCCGCTCGTCGGCGTCGATGAACAGCGATACCTCGCTGCCGATCTTCGACAGACGCTCGACCGCCGCCCTGATCCGCTCTTCCTGCCCTGCCACATCCAGACCGCCTTCGGTGGTCAACTCCTGACGAGTCTCCGGGACCAGACAGATGTGCGCCGGACGGATGCGCTCGGCGAACGCCATCATCTCTTCGGTGACGCCCATTTCGAAGTTCATGCGGGTTTGCAGCACATCCTTGAGCAGCAGCACGTCGCGCTCCTGAATGTGCCGACGGTCTTCGCGCAGGTGCACGGTGATGCCGTCAGCGCCCGCCTCTTCCGCGTCCAGCGCTGCCTTGACCGGATCCGGATAGCGCGTGCCCCGGGCCTGACGCAGGGTGGCGACGTGGTCGATGTTCACGCCAAGAAGAATGCGATTGCTGGTGGTCACGGATGCGCTCCTGAATGGAAAGATTCGGCGCACAGCATACGGCGAGATCAGGGCTTGCGAAACAGCTCGCGACTGACGAGAGGACGACCGCCCAGATGCACGGCCAAAGCTTGGCGCATCAAGCGCTTGGCGGCGGACAGCGCGCCCGGTGCCGACCAGTCGGCTTCGGCCATGGCCAGCAGTTCGGTGCCGTTGAACAGGCCGGGTTGCAGCAGATAGACCCGTTCGAGCCCGGCATCCACCTGCAAACGGTATAGGCCATCCGCAGCGATGGGTTCGTCGTTGATGTCGGTGTTCAGGGAGAAGCCGTAACCGAGGTCGTCGAGCAGCCGCCATTCGAAAGAACGCAGCAGCGGCTCCAGCGGCCGGCCTTCGGCCAATGCCAGCAAGGTCGCCGCGTAATGATCGAATACTGCCGGGTGTGGGTCTTCGGCGGGCAACAGGCGAATCAACAGTTCGTTGAGATACAGGCCGCTGAACAGCGCCTCGCCGACCATCCACGTGGCGTTGCCGACACTCTCCATGCGCCCCACGTTCTTCAACTCACCCTTGCCGCGAAACTCCACTTCCAGCGGCACGAACGGCCGCGCCAATGTCCCGGCCTTGCCCCGTGCACTGCGCAACACCGCCCGCAGCCGACCTTGTGGCGTGAGGAAGTCCACCAAGGCGCTGGTTTCGCGGTAGGCGCGGGAGTGGAGGACGTAGGCGGGTTGGGCGGGAGGCGGGCTTTGCGACATTGAGTTCTCGATGACGAAACGCAGTTTTACACACAAACCCAAAACTAATGTGGGAGCGAGCCTGCTCGCGATGAGGGTGTATCAGACAACAAGGATGTCGACTGAAATACCGCTATCGCGAGCAGGCTCGCTCCCACAGTGGGTATCGGTGTTCTCGGGATCAGCGCTTACAGGTCGCCGTAACCCAACGAACGCAGCGCACGCTCGTCGTCGGACCAGCCGCCCTTCACCTTGACCCACAGGTTGAGCATGATCTTGGAGTCGAACAGCAGCTCCATGTCCTTGCGCGCCTCGGTGCCGATGCGCTTGATGCGCTCGCCCTTGTCGCCAATGATGATTTTCTTCTGGCCGTCACGCTCGACGAGGATCAGCGCATGAATGTGCAGCGTCGCCCCCTGCTGCTTGAACTCTTCGATTTCCACGGTGATCTGGTACGGCAGCTCGGCGCCGAGCTGGCGCATGATTTTCTCGCGGACCAGTTCGGCGGCGAGGAAGCGGCTGCTGCGGTCGGTGATCTGGTCTTCCGGGAAGAAGTGATCGTTCTCCGGCAGATGGTCGGCGATGACCTTTTCCAGCGCGTCGAGGTTGTGCCCGTGTTGCGCCGAGATCGGAATGATCTGCGCATTCGGCAGCTGTTCCTGCAACCACGACAGGTGCGGCATCAGCTCGGCCTTGTCTTCGATGCGGTCGGTCTTGTTCAGTGCGACGATCAGCGGGCCGGTCACGTACTGCACGCGCTCGAGCACCATCTGGTCTTCGTCGGTCCACTTGGTGCGGTCAACGACGAAAATCACCACATCGACGTCTTTCAACGCGGCCGAAGCAGTCTTGTTCATGTAACGGTTCAGGGCCTTTTCGCCACCCTTGTGCATGCCGGGAGTGTCGACGTAGATCGCCTGCACGTCGCCTTCGGTCTTGATCCCGAGCATGTTGTGGCGAGTGGTCTGCGGCTTGCGCGAGGTGATCGCGAGCTTCTGGCCGAGGATGTGGTTCAGCAGCGTGGACTTGCCCACGTTGGGACGGCCGACGATGGCAACATAGCCACAGCGCGTTGCGTTTGTATCAGTCATTGCCATTCTCCACACCCAGGGCAATCAGTGCTGCGGCGGCCGCTACCTGTTCGGCAATACGACGGCTCACACCCTGACCCCGGCTTTTTTCATTCAATAGGACAACTTCGCACTCGACGAAGAAAGTACGGCAGTGCGGCTCGCCCTGGATATCCACCACTTCATAACGCGGCAATTCGCAGCCGCGCGATTGCAGGAATTCCTGCAGGCGGGTCTTCGGATCCTTGTTGGTGTCGACCAGCGTCAGGCCTTCGAACTCGCCGGCCAGCCAGGCCAGTACACGTTCGCGGGCGACTTCCATGCCGGCGTCGAGGTAGATCGCACCGATCAGCGCTTCAAGGGCGTCGGCCAGAATCGACTCGCGACGGAAACCGCCGCTCTTCAACTCGCCGGACCCCAGACGCAGGTAATCGCCCAGATCGAAACCGCGGGCCAGCACCGCCAGCGTCTCACCTTTCACCAGTCGTGCGCGCAAACGCGACAACTGGCCTTCGCGCGCCAGCGGGAAACGGTCGAACAAGGCTTCGCCGGCAACAAAATTGAGGATCGCATCGCCGAGGAATTCCAGACGCTCGTTGTTGCGTCCGGCAAAGCTGCGGTGCGTAAGGGCCAGGACCATCAGTTCCTGGTCTTTGAAGGTGTAACCGAGCTGACGCTCGAGACGGCTTAGAGAAACGCTCACGGTTTACCCACGCTGAGTTCGTGGCTGGATTCCACTGCCATCGCCGGGATACGGCGCAGGCCTGGGACAATTAACGCTGTGTTCAAAAATGACGTCCTGAATATCGTGGCTTCATGCCCCGGAGCCGGTTGTGCCGACGCCAGAAATGCATTCGGCGCTGTGGTCAACAGCGCCGTGTTTGTTTACTTGATCAGGCCGACCCGCGAGAAGTTCGGCAGGTGGCTGAGTTTCGGTTCCGGCCAGCTCATCCAGACCGCGAAGGCTTTGCCGACGATGTTCTGGTCGGGAACCATGCCCAGCAGATCCTTGGGAATGTTCGGATCATCCCAGTAGCGACTGTCGTTCGAATTGTCGCGGTTGTCGCCCATCATGAAGTAGTGACCGGCCGGCACGGTCCAGCTATGGTCCGGCGTGGCGCGGTAGCGGCTCATTTCCTTGCGGATCAGGTGCTCGGCGGCGCCGAGTTTTTCCTTGTAGAGTTCCGCGCTGCCCAACGTACCCGGCTCGGAGCCGACCAGTTGCTCGGCAATCGACTCGCCGTTGACGAACAGGCGCTTGTCGGCGGTGTACCGCACGGTATCGCCCGGCAGGCCGACCACGCGCTTGATGTAATTGACGTTCGGGTCGCTCGGGTAGCGGAACACCATCACATCGCCGCGCTGTGGGTCACCGACTTCGATGATCTTCTTGTCGATCACCGGCAAACGGATCCCGTAGGAAAACTTGTTCACCAGAATGAAGTCGCCGACGTCCAGGGTCGGTTTCATCGAGCCGGACGGAATCTGGAACGGCTCCACCAGGAACGAACGCAGCACCAGCACGATGAACAGCACCGGGAAGAACGACTTGCCATATTCGACCAGCAGCGGTTCCTTGTTCAGCTTCTCGACCACCACCACATCAGGCTGGCTGACGCTGCCCTGATAGGAGGCGATGGCGGCACGCCGACGCGGTGCCAGGATCAACAGATCGAGCAACGCCAACAGACCGCAGACGAACACGGCAATGACCAGCAACAGCGGGAAATTTAGTGACATAGGACCTGACTATTCCAACCTGAGCACGGCGAGGAAGGCTTCTTGCGGGATTTCCACGTTGCCGACCTGTTTCATGCGTTTCTTACCGGCCTTCTGCTTCTCAAGCAGTTTTTTCTTACGGCTGACGTCGCCGCCGTAGCACTTGGCCAATACGTTCTTTCTGAGTGCCTTGACGGTTGTCCGGGCGACGATCTGACCGCCAATGGCAGCCTGGATGGCCACGTCGAACATCTGACGAGGAATCAGCTCTTTCATCTTCTCGGTCAACTGGCGACCTTTGAAGTGCGAATTGTCACGGTGCACGATCAACGCCAGAGCGTCGACCTTGTCGCCGTTGATCAGCACGTCCAGTTTCACCAGATTAGCCGATTGGTAACGATCGAAATGGTAGTCCAGCGAAGCATAGCCGCGGCTGGTGGATTTCAGACGATCGAAGAAGTCCAGCACCACTTCGTTCATCGGCAGGTCGTAGGTCACTTGCACCTGATTGCCGAGGAACAACATGTCGACCTGCACACCGCGTTTCTCGATGCACAGAGTGATGACGTTGCCCAGATGCTCCTGCGGCACCAGAATGTTGGCGCGCACGATCGGCTCGCGCATGTCTTCGATCGACGAGACGTCCGGCAGCTTCGACGGGTTGTCGACGTAAATCGTTTCACCGGTTTTCAGCACCAGTTCGAAGATTACCGTCGGCGCCGTGGTGATCAGGTCCAGGTCGTACTCGCGCTCCAAGCGCTCCTGGATGATTTCCATGTGCAGCATGCCGAGGAAGCCGCAACGGAAGCCGAAGCCCAGCGCGTCGGAGCTTTCCGGCGTGTATTGCAGCGACGAGTCGTTCAGGGTCAGTTTCTGCAGCGCTTCGCGGAAGTCCTCGAAGTCGTCGGAACTGACCGGGAACAGACCGGCGTAAACCTGCGGCTGGATGCGTTTGAAACCTGGCAGCACCGGAACGTCCGGGGTGGAGCTCAGGGTCAGGGTGTCACCGACCGGCGCACCGTGAATGTCCTTGATGCTGGCGATGATGAAGCCCACTTCGCCGGCCTTCAGGTCAGCGGTGGCGGTGTGTTTCGGGTTGAACACACCCACGCTGTCGACCAGATGCACCTTGCCGGTGGACTTGACGAGAATCTTGTCGCCCTTCTTCACGCGGCCATGACGCACGCGCACCAGGGAGACAACGCCCAGGTAGTTGTCGAACCAGGAGTCGATGATCAACGCTTGCAGCGGATCTTCGATGTTGCCGGTCGGCGCAGGAATGGTGGCGACCAGACGCTCGAGCACTTCGTCGACACCCAGGCCGGTCTTGGCGCTGCAGGTGACGGCGTCGGTGGCGTCGATGCCGATGATCTTCTCGATCTCGTCCTTGACGCGTTCGGGCTCGGCCTGTGGCAGGTCGATCTTGTTCAGGACCGGCATGACCTCGAGGCCCTGCTCGATGGCGGTGTAGCAGTTGGCCACGGACTGGGCTTCCACGCCCTGCCCCGCATCGACCACCAGCAGCGCACCTTCACAGGCCGCCAGGGAACGGCTGACTTCGTAGGTGAAGTCGACGTGGCCCGGGGTGTCAATGAAGTTCAGCTGATAGGTGACGCCGTCTTTGGCCTTGTAATAGAGGGTAACGCTGTGGGCCTTGATGGTGATCCCGCGTTCGCGCTCCAGATCCATGGAATCCAGTACCTGGGCTTCCATTTCACGCTCGGCCAGGCCACCGCACATCTGGATGAAACGGTCAGCCAGCGTCGACTTGCCATGGTCAATGTGGGCGATGATGGAGAAATTGCGGATATGACTCAAATCACTCACGGATCAACACTCAAAAAGGCTGCAGGCTTGGCCCGCCGAAAAATAGCCGGGAATTGTACCTGATACACGGCGCAAGCGTCACGTTCGCCTGTCACCCGGATTGCATGCAAAAACGCCCCGGTCTGGCGACCGAGGCGTTTTCAAGGCTAAAGCGTGGGTGAAACCTTGTTCATCAACCGGCTCGGCGCAACAGCCAGACACCTGCCAGCGCACACACGCCAGCCGGCACCAGCACCGCGAACAGCGGCGAGAAGCCGAACACCAGACTGGACGGGCCCAGCAGATCCTGAACGATGCGGAAGGTGAAGCCCACCAGCACACCGGTGAACACCCGCTGACCGAGGGTCACCGAACGCAGCGGACCGAAGATGAAGGAGATTGCCATCAGCACCAGCGCGGCGGTCACCAGCGGCTGCAACACCTTGACCCAAAATGCCAGCCAGTAACGACCGTTGCTCAAGCCCTGATCAGCCAAATAGTGGATGTAACCCCACAGACCGGTAATCGAAAGCGATTCCGGCGCCATCACCACGGTGCTCAGCAGTTGCGGGCTCAGGGAAACGTCCCAGCGCTCGACCGGCGTATTGACCACTTCGGTGCTGCGCTCGTGGAATTTGGTGGTGGTCACGTCGGTGAGCTGCCAGTGATCGGTGTCGAACTCGGCGCGCTTGGCGAAGCTCGAGCTGAGCAGATGACGCTCCTTGTCGAAGTGATAGCGGGTCACGCCGTACAGACGACCGTTGGGTTGCACGGAGTTGATGTGAATGAATTCGTCACCCTGGCGGTGCCACATGCCGTGCTTGGCGCTTTGCGCGTCGCCGCTACCTTGCGCCAGCGAACGGTTGGCCTGGGCCATGCTTTCGGTGGCCGGCGCCACGTATTCGCCGATCAGCACACCGGCCAGCATCAGCACCAGCATCGGCTTCATCACCGCCCAGACGATACGCCCGATGGACACACCGGCGGCGCGCATGACGGTCAGCTCGCTGCTGCTCGCCAGACTGCCGAGACCGATCAGGCAGCCGATCAGCGCCGCCATCGGCAGCATGTCGTAGAGCCGACGCGGCGCGGTCAGGAGCACGAAGCTCAGAACGTCGACCAGGGTGTAGGTGTCACTGACGTCGCCCATCTCGTCGATGAAGGCGAACAAGGTGGCCAGGCCGAGAATGATCGCCAGCACTGCGATGATCGCCATGAACACGCTGCTGCCGATATAGCGGTCGAGTTTAACCACGGGCCACCTCCAGCGCTGCGCTGCGACGGCTGGCCAGCTTCAGGCGCAAAGGCTCCCAGTACAGCAGACCGAGACCGATGACCAGGAAGATCGCATGCACCCACCACAAGCCGAGCGCCGGTGGAATCTTGCCTTTCTCGAGGGCGCCGCGGGCGGCAATCAGGATGGTCAGGTAAGCCATATAAAGAAGAATCGCCGGCAGCAGCTTGAGGAAACGCCCCTGACGCGGGTTGACCCGCGACAGCGGCACCGCCATCAGGGTCACGATGAACACCAGCAACGGCAGCGACAGACGCCATTGCAGTTCGGTTTTCGAGCGAATGTCGTCGCTGCCCAGCAGGGACGAAGTCGGCATGGCGTCACGGTCGGTGACTTCCTCGCTGACATCCGGCTTGGGCAGCAGTACGCCGTAGGTTTCGTAGTGGATGGCGCGGTAGTTGGCCTGACCCGGGCTGCCGTCGTAGCGGTAGCCATTGTCGAGGATCAAGTAGCGGTTGCCGTCGGGACGCACTTCCTGACGACCTTTCTCCGCCACCAGCACGGAAATCCCGCGATCTTTCTGGTTGGCGCCGAGGTTCTTCTGCGAAATGAACACGCTGCCAAGGTTGACCCGATCGTCGCTCAGGGTTTCGGTGTAGGTCACCCGCGTACCGTCGCGCAGGGCCTGGAAGCGGCCTGGCTCGAGGGTGTCGAATTCGGTCAGGGCGTCCTGCTTGTTCAGCAGCAGCTGGAACTGGTTGGCGCCTTGCGGGGCCAGGCTCAGGCTCAGCCACGCAACCACCAGTGCCACCAGGGTGGCCGGGAACAGGGTCATGCGAAACAGCCGTTGCTGACTCATGCCGGTGGCCGAGAGCACGGTCATTTCGCTTTCCAGATACAGCCGGCCGTAGGCCAGCAGAATCCCGAGGAACAACCCCAGCGGCAGGATCAATTGCATGAAGCCCGGCAGACGGTAGCCCATGATCAGGAACAGCGATCCCGGATCGAGCTGGCCCGCGGCGGCCTGGGCAAGGTATTTGATGAAGCGACCGCTCATGATGATGACCAGCAGCACGGCACTTACCGCACTCAGGGTCAACAGGACTTCGCGGGACAGATAACGGAAGACGATCAAACCAGACACTCCAGGGTTGTCAGGCTAAGGCGGCCAAACAAGCAAACGTATCGACGGGCCCGCAAGGCAGAGCCGTCAAAAAAGATGCGGCATTATCCTGTGATTGAGGGCGCCTGTCACTGCGCACACTCACGCAAGCATGCAATCCGTTGAAGATCGTACAACCGAGGGTTGTCAGGCGCGGTGAGCGAGGTTCAAACTGCCGCCTCTGTCGCAGGCACTGGCCTGCGCCTCTTCTCTCTATAAGCAGGCGACGGCGGACACGTCGAACGCCTGCGTGTTGACCATTCATTCAGGGATCCGGACATGGAACTGGTTGTAAAAAGCGTTAGCCCAGAAACGTTGAAAACCGCCACCCTGGTGGTTGCCGTCGGCGAAGGCCGCAAACTCGGCGTTGCCGCCAAACAGGTCGACGAACTGAGCGGCGGCGCCATCAGCGCCGTGCTCAAGCGTGGCGACCTGGCCGGCAAGGTCGGCCAGAGCCTGTTGCTGCACAGCCTGCCGAACCTGAAAGCCGAACGCGTGCTGCTGGTCGGCGTGGGCAAGGATGAAGAACTGGGCGACCGTCCGTTCCGCAAGATCGTCGCCGGCATCCTCAACACGCTTAAAGGCCTGGGTGGCAGCGACGCCGTGCTGGCGCTCGATGAAATCATCATCAAGAACCGCGACAGCTACGGCAAGACCCGTCTGCTGGCCGAAACCCTGGTCGATGGCGAATACACCTTCGACCAGTTCAAGAGCCAGAAAGCCGAACCGCGCGCCCTGAAAAAAATCACCCTGCTGACCATCAAGGCCGCTCAGGCCGAAGTGCAACGCGCCGTGAACCACGCCACCGCGATCGCCAACGGCATGGCGTTCACCCGTAACCTGGGCAACCTGCCGCCGAACATCTGCCACCCGACTTTCCTGGGCGAACAGGCCAAAAACCTCGGTAAAGAGTTCAAGGATCTGAAAGTCGAAGTCCTCGACGAGAAGAAGATCAAATCCCTGGGCATGGGTTCGTTCTACGCCGTCGGCCAGGGCAGCGCCCAGCCGCCGCGCCTGATCGTCATGCAATACAACGGCGGCAAGAAATCCGAGAAGCCGTACGCACTGGTCGGTAAAGGCATCACTTTCGATACTGGCGGTATCAGCCTGAAACCGGGCGCCGGCATGGACGAGATGAAGTACGACATGGGTGGTGCCGCCAGCGTGTTCGGTACCCTTCGCGCCGTGCTGGAACTGAAACTGCCGATCAACCTGGTGTGCATCCTGGCTTGCGCCGAGAACATGCCGAGCGGCACCGCTTCGCGCCCGGGCGACATCGTCACCACCATGAGCGGCCAGACCGTGGAAATCCTCAACACCGACGCCGAAGGCCGTCTGGTGCTGTGCGATGCACTGACCTACTCCGAGCGCTTCAAGCCGCAAGCGGTGATCGACATCGCCACCCTGACCGGTGCCTGCGTCGTTGCTCTGGGCGCCCATACGTCGGGCCTGCTGGGCAACAACGACGAGCTGATCGAGCAATTGCTGAGCGCCGGCAAGGCTGCCGACGACCGCGCCTGGCAACTGCCGCTGTTCGATGAGTACCAGGAGCAACTGGACAGCCCGTTCGCCGACATCGCCAACATCGGCGGTCCGAAAGCCGGCACCATCACCGCCGCCTGCTTCCTGTCGCGCTTCACCAAGAACCTGAACTGGGCGCACCTGGATATCGCGGGCACCGCGTGGACCAGTGGCGGCAAGGACAAGGGCGCCACTGGCCGTCCGGTTCCCCTGCTGACCCAGTACCTGCTGGACCGCGCCAAAGCCTGAAACCGATGACTGCGAGCGGCGCCTCTCTTGAGGGGCGCCGCTTGCAGCTCAGGAACCGCAATGACCAAAGTCGACTTTTATATCCTGCCCAGCGCCGATCCTTCGGCTCGCCTGGATTTTGCCTGCAAGCTCACCGATAAAGCCTGGCGCATGGGCCATCGCATCTATCTGCATTGCAGCGATGCCGCCCAGCGTGATGATCTCGATGCGCGACTGTGGGCATTCAAGGGCGAAACCTTCGTGCCTCATGGCCCGGCCGACAGCGAACCGGAAGGACTGATCGTGCTGGGACTGGGCGATGACTGCGGCCAGCACACAGACTTACTGGTCAACCTTGACCTGAAAGTCCCGGTTTTCGCCAATAAATTCGCCCGCGTTGCCGAGGTGGTGGTGGAAGATCCGGCGATCCGCACTGCGGCGCGGGAGAGTTTCCGTTTCTACCGCGAACAGGGCTATCCTCTGCAAGACCACCGTTTACAGCGACTCTGAGTACGCCGATGGACACTCCAAAACCGCTGCAAAAACCCGCGCACCTGCTGGACGACCTCGAGTCGATCCGCCAGTTGCTCGGCGATGACAACCTGCAACCGCCGCTTTTGACCGACACGGTCGATGATGGCGAACAGGAACAGATTCCGATGTTGTTCGATTCGGTCGACAACACACCGCAAGCCGTCGAAGCTGCACCCGCGCCAACGCCTGCTCCGCAATCTGCCGCTGCGCCTGTGGAGAAAGGCCCCGACGCTATCCTGCACCTGGACAGCGAACTGCGCGCCGCTGCGCAACTGATCATGCAGGACGTGATCGACGACTTCGCTCCGCACATCGAAACCGAAATCAAACGTCGCCTCGAGGCGCGGATGGAACGGCTTCTCGCCGCAGCTTCGAGCGGCAAGCTTTAAGCGGCGAGCAAAAGCCGCATACCTTCTGAAATCCACAGCTGCCTGAGTCCGCAGACAATAGCTTGCGGCTCGCAGCTTGTAGCCTGCCGCTGCCCCCCCAGCTATACTTCCCGGCTTTTCCTGAATAAATGCCAATAGGGTCCCGCCGCGCATGGATAAGACCTACCAGCCGCACGCCATTGAAACTTCCTGGTACAACACCTGGGAGTCCGAGAACTACTTCGCCCCGCAAGGCGCGGGCGACTCCTACACCATCATGATTCCGCCGCCGAACGTCACCGGCAGCCTGCACATGGGTCACGGTTTCAACAACGCGATCATGGACGCCCTGATCCGTTTCCGCCGCATGCAGGGTCGCAACACCCTGTGGCAGCCGGGCACCGACCACGCCGGTATCGCCACGCAGATGCTGGTGGAGCGTCAACTCGAAGCCCAGGGCCAGAATCGCCACGATCTGGGCCGCGAAAAATTCCTCGAGAAAGTCTGGGAATGGAAGGATCAGTCCGGCGGCAACATCAGCCGTCAGATCCGCCGTCTCGGCTCGTCCGTGGACTGGAGCCGCGAGCGCTTCACCATGGACGACGGCCTCTCGGAAGCCGTTAAAGAAGCCTTCGTGCGCCTGCACGAAGACGGTCTGATCTATCGCGGCAAGCGTCTGGTCAACTGGGACACCAAACTGCACACGGCGATTTCCGACCTCGAAGTGGAAAACCACGACGAGAAAGGTTTCCTGTGGAATCTGAAATACCCGCTGGCCGACGGCGCGAAAACCGCTGAAGGCAACGATTTCCTGATCGTCGCGACCACCCGTCCGGAAACCATGCTCGGCGACTCCGCCGTCGCGGTGAACCCGAACGACGAGCGCTACAAAGCCCTGATCGGCAAATTTGTCGAGCTGCCGCTGGTCGGCCGCCGCATTCCGATCATCGCCGACGATTACTGCGATCCTGAATTCGGCACCGGTTGCGTGAAAATCACCCCGGCCCACGATTTCAACGACTACGAAGTCGGCAAGCGCCACAACCTGCCGCTGCTGAACATCTTCGACAAGAACGCCAACGTGCTGCCGGCAGCGCAGGTGTTCAACCTCGACGGCACGCTGAACGACAGCATCGACGGCAAGATCCCGGCCGAATACGCCGGTCTCGAGCGTTTCGAAGCGCGCAAGCAGATCGTTGCCGCGTTCGACGCCGCCGGCCTGCTGGTCAGCGTCGACGACCACAATCTGAAAGTGCCGAAAGGCGACCGCTCCGGCACCGTCATCGAGCCGTGGCTGACCGATCAGTGGTACGTGTCCACCAAGCCGCTGGCCGAGCCTGCGATTGCTGCCGTTGAAGACGGTCGCATCCAGTTCGTGCCGAAGCAGTACGAAAACATGTACTTCTCGTGGATGCGCGACATCCAGGACTGGTGCATCAGCCGTCAGCTGTGGTGGGGCCACCGGATTCCGGCCTGGTACGACGAGTCGGGCAAGGTCTACGTCGGTCGCGACGAAGCCGAAGTGCGCGCCAAGCACAACCTCGGCCCGGACGTTGCGCTGCAACAGGACAACGACGTTCTCGACACCTGGTTCAGTTCGGGCCTGTGGACCTTCTCCACCCTGGGCTGGCCGGAAAAGACCGAGTTCCTGAAGAAATTCCACTCCACCGACGTGCTGGTTACCGGTTTCGACATCATTTTCTTCTGGGTTGCCCGGATGATCATGCTGACGATGCACCTGATCAAGAACGAGGACGGCACGCCGCAGGTTCCGTTCAAGACCGTTTACGTGCACGGTCTGGTGCGTGATGGCCAGGGCCAGAAGATGTCCAAGTCCAAGGGCAACGTCCTGGACCCGCTGGACATCATCGACGGTATCGAGCTCGAAACCCTGGTGCAGAAACGCACTTCCGGTCTGATGCAGCCAAAACTGGCGAAGAAGATCGAGAAGCAGACCCGTGACGAATTCGCCGACGGCATCGCCAGCTACGGCACCGACGCCCTGCGCTTCACCTTCTGCTCGCTGGCGTCCACCGGTCGCGACATCAAGTTCGACATGGGCCGCGTCGAAGGCTATCGCAACTTCTGCAACAAAATCTGGAACGCCGCGCGTTATGTTCTGGACAAGGGCGAAGACTGCGGCCAGAACGGCGAAGCCTACGAGCTGTCGCTGGCGGATCGCTGGATCATCTCGCAACTGCAACGCACCGAAGCCGAAGTGACCCGTCAACTGGATCAGTTCCGTTTCGACCTGGCGGCGCAAGCGCTGTACGAGTTCATCTGGAACCAGTACTGCGACTGGTATCTGGAACTGTCCAAACCCGTGCTGTGGGACGAAAACGCACCGATCGAGCGCCAGCGCGGCACCCGTCGCACACTGGTTCGGGTACTGGAAGTGGCGCTGCGCCTGGCGCATCCGTTCATGCCGTTCATCACTGAAGAAATCTGGCAGCGCATCGCGCCGCTGGCCGGCATTCAGGGCAAGACGATCATGCTGCAACCTTGGCCGGTGGCCAACGAAGAGCGTATCGATCCGGCGGCCGAAGACGACATCGAATGGCTCAAGGGTCTGATGCTCGGCACGCGCAACATCCGTGGCGAAATGAACATCGGCCCGGGCAAGCCACTGCCGATCTACCTGAAGAACGTCAGCGCTGAAGACCAGCGTCGCCTGACCGAAAACGAAGCGCTGCTGAAGAAGCTGGCGCGTCTGGAATCGATCACCGTTCTCGCCGCTGGTGAAGAAGCACCGTTGTCCGCCACTGCGCTGGTCGGCGAGATGGAAGTGCTGGTGCCGATGGCCGGTCTGATCGACAAGGGCGCCGAGCTGGCGCGCCTGGACAAGGAAATCCTGCGTCTGCAGGGCGAAGTCCAGCGGGTCGGCGGCAAGCTGTCCAACGCCGGTTTCGTTGACAAGGCCCCGGCCGAAGTCATCGAGAAGGAGCGCGCCAAACTGGCCGAGGCTGAACAGGCCTTGGGCAAACTGGCCGAGCAGCACGCGCGGATTGCCAGCCTGTAACGGCGTATCGCACTGAAAAGGGAGGCCCGCAACGGCCTCCCTTTTTTGTGCCCGGCACTTTTCCGGCCAACAACACGGCTCCCTGTGGGACAATGGCCGCCACTTTCAGCCCTACCCGAATCGACCACGCCCATGAACGCCCCACGTACACCGAAACCTGCGCGCAAGAAGCCTGACTCCGCCACCCCGGCCAAGCCCGTGGCGCCGCGTAAAGAGGCCAGCCTGCATCCGCGCAATCGCCATCAGGGTCGTTACGACTTCCCGGCGCTGATCAAGACCACGCCGGAACTGGCGAAGTTCGTGATCACCAACCCGTACGGCAAGGAAAGCATCGACTTCGCCAGTCCCGATGCAGTGCGTGTGTTCAACCGGGCGCTGCTCAAGTCGTTCTACGGCATCCAGCATTGGGACATCCCGGCCGATTATCTGTGCCCACCGGTGCCGGGCCGTGCAGACTACATCCACTTCCTGGCTGACCTGCTGGCCAGCAACAACGACGGCGTGGTTCCGCGCGGCGCCATCGTCAACGTGCTGGATATCGGCATGGGCGCCAACTGCGTGTATCCGCTGATCGGCAACAGCGAATATCGCTGGCACTTCCTCGGCTCGGAGATCGATCCGACCGCCGTGGCCGCCGCCAGGGCTATCGTCCAGTCCAACGACCTGAACAAGGTCATCCAGCTGCGCCAGCAGGAGAACCGCAAGCACATCCTCATCGGCCTGCTGGAACCCGGCGAGCGCTTTGACCTGACCATGTGCAACCCGCCGTTCCATGCCTCGATGGAAGAGGCCACCAAGGGCAGCGAGCGTAAATGGCGAGCCCTGGGCAAGGCCGACCCGAAACGCAAACTGCCGGTGCTGAATTTCGGCGGTCAGTCGGCCGAGCTGTGGTGTGAAGGCGGCGAAGCGCGTTTCGTGACGCAACTGATCGCCGAAAGCGCGAACTTTGCGCACAAGGTGTTGTGGTTCAGCACCCTGGTCTCGAAAGCCTCGAACCTGCCTGCCATCGAAACCGCACTGAAGAAGGCCGGCGCGCTGGAAAGCCAGGTGGTGGAGATGTCACAGGGGCAAAAGCAGAGCCGCTTCGTCGCCTGGACCTTCCAGACCAAGTCCGAGCAGCAGATCTGGCGGCGCGAACGCTGGGTGCGCACGTAATACGTTTCAGCTGGGGCGGCGCTAATTCGCAAAGCAGCCGCTGCTACTGCTGAAACACAATCGGCAGGCACAAAAAAACCGTGCCCGGATCACTCCGGTGCACGGTTTTCTTTTATCGCTGCGTCTTACTTGTTCACAGCGTCGGTCAGGCCTTTGGCCACAACCAGCTTGATCACTTTCTTGGCAGGGATTTCGATGGCAGCGCCAGTCGATGGGTTACGGCCAGTGCGGGCAGGACGCTCGGTCACTTTCAGCTTGCCGATACCTGGCAAAGTGATTTCGGCACCGTTTTCCAGCTGATCGGCAACGATTTGGCCCAGTTGGTCCAGAGCGGCACGCGCGGTGGTTTTCGGCGCGTCGATAGCTTCAGCGATGTCGGCGATCAGTTGGTCTTTAGTAAGAGCCATGTAGTGTTCCTTCCCTATCAAATTCATATGGATTGCAGAGTGCAGTGTCAGCCATCGAGCCCGATCTTCTGGATCTGGCACCCTCGGCGATAACCACGACGAGTCGGGGTTATAGATGCCGAAATCAAGGTTTGGTTCGACCTGACAAAAGCTGAATGCATGCTTGTCGCGGTGACTTCGCACAAGACCGGGCAAAACTAGCACAGAGACAAGGAAATATCCGCCTCCAGCTAGCCAAATGGTCAGGTTTATTGCGCTAAATCGGTAAATAAATGCATAAGGGCGGTCGGCTGACCCGGATTTGCCCTTCACCCCGCGCCAAATCCAGTGGTTGCGATACACTGGGCGCTTTTTCGGGGGAGCCCGCCCTCCTCCCTTCCACCAGCCGAGAAGCCTATGCCGATCCGTCATTGCATCGTCCATTTGATCGACAAAAAACCCGACGGCACACCCGCAGTTCTGCACGCCCGTGACTCCGAACTGGCTGAGTCCGCAGCCATCGAGAACATGCTCGCCGATCTCAACGAGAGCTATAACGCCAAACAGGGCAAAGCCTGGGGGCTGTTCCATCCGGAGTCCGGTGCGTTTCCGTTCAGCGGCTGGCTGAAGGAATACATGGAAGGCGGCAAGGACTTCACTGCGTTCAGCAAGGTCGCGGTCGAGCACCTGCAAAAGCTGATGGAAGAATCGAACCTGTCGGTCGGCGGCCACGTGCTGTTCGCCCACTATCAGCAAGGCATGACCGATTACCTGGCCATCGCCCTGCTGCACCACAGCGAAGGCGTGGCGGTGACCGATGAACTGGATGTGACGCCGTCGCGCCACCTCGATCTCGGTCAACTGCACCTGGCAGCGCGGATCAACGTTTCCGAGTGGCAGAACAACAAGCAGTCCAAGCAGTACATCTCGTTCATCAAGGGCAAGAACGGCAAAAAGGTCTCGGAGTACTTCCGCGACTTCATTGGCTGCCAGGAAGGCGTCGACGGCCCCGGAGAGACCCGCACCCTGCTCAAGGCCTTCAGCGACTTCGTCGAGAGCGAAGACCTGCCGGAAGATTCCGCCCGCGAGAAGACCAAGACCCTGGTCGACTACGCCAGCAGCCAGGCCAAGCTCGGCGAGCCAATGGGCCTGGAAGAACTCTCGGAGTTGATCGACGAAGAACGCCCGAAAGCCTTTTACGATCACATCCGCAACAAGGATTACGGCCTGTCGCCGGAGATCCCGGCGGATAAGCGCACCCTCAACCAGTTCCGCCGCTTCACCGGTCGCGCCGAAGGCCTGTCGATCAGCTTCGAAGCGCACCTGCTGGGCTCGAAAATCGAGTACGACGAAGAAGCCGGGACCCTGGTCATCAAAGGTCTGCCGACCTCGCTGACCGATCAGCTCAAGCGCCGCAACTGATGCTCGGCAATGTGCTGAAAAAGGTTCTGCTGGTTCTGCTGGTGGTTGTGGTCTATCAGAACTGGGGCAAGATCGAGCGGGTGTTCAACCCGTCGCAGATGTCGTCCGAGCAGGTTCGCGCCAACGCCCATGTCGTGCTGTACGCCACGGACTGGTGCGGCTACTGCAAGCAGACCAAGCGCTTTCTCGACCAGAAAGGCATTGCGTTCAAGGAATTCGATATCGAGAAGGATACCGAGGCACGCAAGGCGTACGAAGCGCTGGGCGGGCGCGGGATCCCGCTGATCGACGTCAATGGCACGTTGATTCGCGGGTTCGATCCGGACGAGATTCTCGCTGCACTGAAATGAACGAGGGAGCCCAAGAGCTCCCTCATTTGTTTCAGCGTTTCTCGATTCGGAAACCGAAACGCGGGAAGTGCACATGCACCACCCCGCCACGTTCGTCTTCACGGCGCAGGATCAGCTCCTCTCGACCGGCAAACACCAGCTCACCGGCCACCGGATCAACGCCGTAGTCTGTCGCGGCGATCAGCACCTGCTGACCTGCCACGAACCCGTTCGGATCAGTGAATTCCTCGTCCGGCAACGCCGCTGGCTTCGAACTGCGCGCGATCTCCAGTGCTTCCTCCGAGCTCATCTCGCTGGCCGCGCCATGGCCAAAACCGAGCACACGCCCCAGCCACGCCGACACTGCCGGATAAGCATCCACCAAGGGCGCCGTCACGTGCGTGGCCTTGAGAAACCACAGCGGATGGGCCATGGCGAAGTCGGCAATCGAAGGCTCACCGAACAGGAAGTCACCGTCCTCACGCTGCAACTGTTGCTCCAGACGTGCCATGACAGTCGGCCAGTTGTGTTTGGCCTGCTCGGCCGACAGCCTGGTCGCGCTGCCACCACTGAACAGCCCGGCCCGATCGGCGAGGAAGGCCTTGATCGCTTCCGGCGGCAACTTGCCGAAACGCACCGCCACCGATTCCGGCTGGAACACCAGGCTCACCGCATGCTGGAACACCACCGAATCGGCCCAGGCGGCAAAACTGGCGGCGATCATCTCCTGACCTTCCGGGAAGAACGACGGCTGGGCCTTTTCCTGCTCGAGGCGGCGGGCGATCAACGCGGTGTCGCAGTAGATATCGGCGCCGATCTGCAGCACCGGGGTCTTGCGGTAGCCACCGGTCAGGGCAGTCAGGTCCGGCTTCGGCATCACCGGCGAGATGTGCACCGAACGCCAGGACAAGCCCTTGAAACCCAACAGCAGCCGGGCCTTTTCGGCGAATGGAGAGGTCGGGTAATGATGCAGAATCAACTCGGACATGCTCGGCTCCGCCGCACAGAAAGTGAGCCAGCAGCTTAGCGCGCAATTCGTTCGCAGCCTACGGATCCGGCTGATGGGAACTGATCAGTCAGGTTGATAATGGGCGCAAAGGCGAATAGTCTTCAGCCACGCCAGTGTATTCAGTGAGATGCACCAAGCGCGGCCGCAAACCGATGCTTGCCGAAAAAACCGCCCCGCAAAGGCGGTTTTTTTTCGCCTGCCGCTTGCCTGAGGCAGCGCCTTCGACATGCAGGGACTTCTACCGCCTGCCCCCGATCAATCAGGCCGATAAGACGCCACCAGACATTCCTTCGCACTCTTCCTGAGCTTCTTGATCAACCGCTCCTGACGCAACGCATCACCCTTGTCGCGACAACGCTCGGTGTAGACCAGCGCCATCGCCGGGCTTGAGAGAAAGAACCGCGCGCCCTTGCCGCTCTGGTGCTTGGCAAAACGGCGCACGGGATCATCGCTGATCCCGCAGTACAGCGAACCGTTGGCGGCGCGTACGAGGTAGACGAACCAGGCCTTGTTCACTGGAACGTCGGCATCGGGAGGATTTTCGCTGAGGCTGATCACGGGACAATTCAGGCGTAAGGAAAACAGGCGGCGATCTTATCAGCGACTCGCCTGAAATGCCTTCAGCCCTTTCAGCGCCTGGGCGCGGACGGCGTTGCGCACCAGTGGCGTCCAGCCAAGCAGCAGGCCCTTGAAGCCCAGCGCCTGACGCGACCAGCGCCACAGGTCGAATTGGTCGTGGTGTTCACAGATCTTGCCGTCACGGAAGACGAAGCGTGCCTGGATGTCGTTGATCACGACGTTGCCGGTCTGGCTGAACAGGTAGGTCGCCACCCAGTGGGCGCCGCCGCTGCGTTCGTCGGCGCGGACGTTGTCGAAGGTCAGGGAGAAGTCCTTGGCGCGGGTGGTGAGCATGCGCCACATGTCGCCGGCATCGCGCCCGCGCAGTTCGCCGAAGGCCGGATCGCTGAACACTACGTCGTCGGTGTAGCAGGCGGCCATGGCCTCGGCGTCGAGGCGCTGGAAAGCCTGGTAGAAACGGGTGATCAGGGCGCTGTGGGCTACTTCACTCATGGGCAATCTCCAGGAAATGTACAGATTGCCAGCACGATAATCCGCAACCGCGCGAAACACTATCGGCATTCGCATTCCGAATACCGACAATGTGTGCGCGTCAGACCTTTTCGCTTGTCACCTGCACGTACAGCGCGCGACCGGCACCGAGGCCGGCGAGGATTGCCCCGGCACCGATGATGCCGAAGATCCAGCCCACGGCGTTCCAGCCGCCGGTCCAGTCGTGCACCACGCCGACCGCGAACGGCCCCATGGACGCGAGGGTGTAGCCAAAGCCTTGGGACATGCTCGACAGGTTCGCCGCCACGTGGGAATCCCGCGAGCGCAGCACGATCAGGGTCAGCGCCAGGCTGAACGTACCGCCCTGCCCCAGGCCCAGCAGGATCGCCCAGCCCCACAGACCTTCGATCGGCGCGTACAGGCAACCGAACAGGCCGCCAAGGGTCAGCGCCATTACTACCACGATCGCCAGGCGCTGATCCTTGCCCCGGGTGGCCAGCCACGGTGCCGCCAGGGAACTGGCGAGCTGGATGATCACCGAACCGGACAGCACCAGACCGGCCTGGGTTGGCGTCAGCCCGCGACCGATGAGGATCGACGGCAACCAGCCGAACACGATGTAGGCCAGCGACGACTGCAGGCCCATGTACAAGGTCACTTGCCAGGCCAGCGGATCCCGCAGCAGACCGCGCACCCGGTAGGCAACGTTGTGCGCACCGTGCTTCTGGCCGATTTGCGGCAGCCAGAAAACCGCAGCAACCAGCGCCGGAATCACCCAGAACCCCAATCCCATGGCCCAGCTGTGGTTGAAGTGCTCACTCAGTGGCACGGTGGACCCCGCCGCCATCGCCGCACCCAGGCACAGGGCCATGGTGTAGACACCGGTCATGGTGCCGGCATGCTTGGCGAAGTCACGCTTGACGATGCCCGGCAGCAACACGCCGATGATGCCGATGCTCGCGCCACCCACCACACTGCCGGCGAACAGACCGATCTCACCGAAATTGCTGCGCAGGATAATGCCGCCGGCCAGTGTCAGAAGAATCCCCAAGACCACCCGCTCGGCACCGAAACGCCGCGCGAGCACCGGGGCCAGCGGGGCGAACAAGCCGAGGCAGAGCACCGGCAATGTCGTCAGCAATCCTGCCTGAGCAGCTGACAAGCCAAGGCTTCTCGACACCTCACTGAGCAACGGCGCCATGCTCGACAGCGCCGGTCGCAGGTTCAACGCCACCAGGATCAGCCCCAGCAGCAACAGCCACGGGCGCCGCACCAGCGGATGGCTTTGCTGCACCTGCTCGTCATCGGCTTCGGCGTCGATCAACAACTCTTCGAGCTCGGCCTTGCGAACGGCAGCCGGGGACACTTCTGGGCGGGACATGGTTTTCTCGGTTTCAAGGTTCATTGATCAACTGCCTCGACAGGGCTTTGGCCCGCTCCGGGTCGCGTTGCTCGACGGCCTCCAGCAAGGCGACGTGCAAATCGAAGACTTCCTGTCGACGGGGGACGATGTTCAGGGTCTGGCGCAGTTGCGCGCCAACGATGCTGGAAAAATAGCGATACAGCTCGCTGAGGGTCGGGTTGTGCGCGGCGTCCACCAGACGGCGGTGAAACACCAGATCGCAGGCGATGTAGCTGTCGAGGTCGCCATGGTAGTGACTGCCGGCGTGCCCCAGTGCCTCGCGCAGAGCCACAAGGTCGTCGTCGGTCCGACGCAAAGCCGCCAGGCCGATGGCCTCGACTTCAAGGATGTGCCGGGTTTCCCGGGCCTGATCCAGCGAGCATCTGGACAGTGCCTTGAGCGTGTCCATCGGATCAACCACCGCCCGCAGGTAACTGCCGTCACCCTGACGGATTTCGATCAACCCGGAAAATGCCAGCACCCGCATCGCCTCGCGCACGGTGTTGCGGCTGATGCCGAGTTCGGCGCACAGCTCGGGCTCGGTCGGCAACCGCTGACCGACCTGCCAGGTGCCGTCGGTGATGCGCTGACGCAATTGATCCAGGGCCTGATCGACCAAAGATCGCTTAATGAGTGGAGAAATGTCTGACATAGGATTCGCCCTTTCATCCAATCATGGGATGAATTTTCTGACATGTTAGTCAGCTCCGTGTAGGACGGCAACCACCTAGGGTCAGAGAGAGACAAATGGAGCGGGATTTTCGATTAGTCAAAATTACCCTTTAAGGGTAATTTCAGGGACAGGGTTTTGGTTTCTTATGGAAAAGAACACACCCCATTACGACTTGGTGGTGATCAAGGCAGAGGTCAGGCGACGGGGAAGACAGGCATTCACCAAGAGCGCAGAAAAAACCGGACTGGATCTCGGCTTCAGCATCATAGAGATGCAAGAAATCGTTTTCGAACTGCAGAACAGGATGTTGTACAAGTCGATGACCACCTATGACGATCATCGAGTCTGGCAAGACGTTTATCACACGCACTCACACGATCTGGAGATTTACATCAAGGTGACATACCGCCCCGAAGGTGGCCCACCGGTAATCTCCTTCAAGGAGAAAAACCAATGAAGACCCGGCAATGTTTCAGCTGCGGTGCACGTGAGGGAATGACACATTTCGAGGGCCGCGGCGAAACCATCAGTGTCAAAGGCATGGAACGTCGTATCGATGACCTTGCTGGCTGGGAATGTCGCAAATGCGGTGAGGTCGAGTGGGACGCCGATACCGATAGTGCAGAACGCTACACGCAAGCCGGTGATGATCTGGTGATTGCTGCCCGACAAATGATCGGTAACGAGATGAAGCGCATCCGGCGCAAATTGCACCTGACGCAAAAAGAAACGGTGCAACTGCTTTCTGGTGGCGGACACAACGCATTTTCCCGCTATGAGCGCGGCGAAGTGCTTCCGCCGAAGGCGTTGATGCTGCTGATGCGCCTGCTCGATCGCTATCCGCACTTGCTCGCCGATGCGAAAGCCCTGGGTGAAGGGGCGGATCTGAGGAACGCCTTCAAGTTCACCGAGCACAAAGAACAAGAAGCCCTCACCGCCTCCTGACCCACAAAAAACAAACCCGGCACTAGGCCGGGTTGGTTTTACTCATCAGATATCAATGCAGGATCTGACTCAGGAACAGCTTCGTCCGATCATTCTGCGGATTGTCGAAGAAGTCGTTGGGTGCCGCCTGCTCGACGATTTCGCCCTTGTCCATGAAGATCACGCGGTTGGCCACGGTGCGGGCGAAGCCCATTTCGTGGGTCACGCAGAGCATGGTCATACCGTCTTCGGCGAGGCCGATCATGGTGTCGAGTACTTCTTTCACCATCTCCGGGTCGAGTGCCGAGGTCGGTTCGTCGAACAGCATGATTTTCGGTTTCATGCACAACGCGCGGGCGATCGCCACACGCTGCTGCTGACCGCCGGACAGTTGCCCCGGGTACTTGTGCGCCTGCTCCGGAATGCGTACGCGTTCCAGGTAATGCATGGCGATTTCCTCGGCCTTGCGCTTGGGCATCTTGCGTACCCACATCGGCGCCAGGGTGCAGTTCTGCAGGATGGTCAGGTGCGGGAACAGGTTGAAGTGCTGGAACACCATGCCGACTTCACGGCGGATCGCTTCGATCTGCTTGAGGTCGTTGGTCAGCTCCACGCCATCGACCACGATGCGGCCCTGCTGGTGCTCTTCCAGACGGTTGAGGCAGCGGATGGTGGTGGATTTGCCGGAACCCGACGGGCCGCACAGCACGATACGCTCGCCCTGACGCACGTTGAGGTTGATGTCTTTCAGCACGTGGAACTGGCCGTACCACTTGTTCACGCCCTGCATCTGAATGATGCCTTCAGGGCCCACTGGCTTTTTGATTGCTTCGCTCATCGAAAAAACTCCTAACGCTTGTGGCCAGTGTCGAGCTTGCGTTCCAGGTGCATGGAATAGCGCGACATACCAAAACAGAAAATCCAGAACACCAGGGCGGCGAACACGTAGCCTTCGGTGGCCATGCCCAGCCATTTCGGATCGGCAGCGGCTTGCTTGACGCTGTTGAGCAGGTCAAAGAGGCCGATGATGATCACCAGGCTGGTGTCCTTGAACAGCGCGATGAAGGTGTTGACGATGCCGGGAATCACCAGCTTCAGGGCTTGCGGCAGAATCACCAGGCCCATGGCGCGCCAGTAACCGAGCCCCATCGCGGCCGCGGCTTCGTACTGGCCCTTGGGGATCGCTTGCAGACCGCCGCGCACCACTTCGGCGACGTACGCCGACTGGAACAGGATCACGCCGATCAGCGCCCGCAGCAGCTTGTCGAAGTTCATGCCTTCGGGCAGGAACAGCGGCAGCATCACCGAGGACATGAACAGCACGGTGATCAACGGCACGCCGCGCCAGAACTCGATGAAGGTCACGCAGACCACACGGATCGCCGGCATGTTCGAACGCCGGCCCAGCGCCAGGACAATCCCCAGCGGCAACGCACCGGCGATGCCGACAGTGGCGATCACCAGGGTCAGCATCAGACCGCCCCACTGGCTGGTCGCCACGGTGTCGAGGCCGAAGACGCCGCCATGCAGCAGGCACCAGGCAACGATCGGGTAGACCACCAGGAAGCTCAGGCCGTACACCGCCTTGTGCGCCACGCGCTTGATGAACAGTGGCGCCACGCCGATGACCGCCAGCCACACCGTCAGGTCCACGCGCCAGCGTAGTTCCGGCGGGTAGTAGCCGTACATGAACTGACCGAAACGCTGCTGGATGAACACCCAGCAGGCGCCGTCCTTGGTGCAGTCGGCGCGGGTAGTGCCGACCCAGTTGGCATCGATGATCGCCCAGCTGAGGATCGGCGGAATCACCAGATAGATCAGGTAGAACGCGAACAGGGTCAGCAGGGTGTTGAGCCAACTGGAGAACATGTTCGCGCGGATCCACGCCATCGGGCCGAAGACCTTGGCCGGCGGTGGCATGTCGGGTTTGAAAGTATGAGTACTCATGCGCTATTCCTTACCGCTCGATCAGCGCGATGCGCTTGTTGTACCAGTTCATCAGCAGGGAAATGCTGATACTGATCGCCAGGTACACGCTCATGGTGATGGCAATGACTTCGATCGCCTGACCGGTCTGGTTCAGCACGGTGCCGGCGAACAGCGAAACCATTTCCGGATAACCGATACCGGCCGCCAGCGAGGAGTTCTTCGCCAGGTTCAGGTATTGGCTGGTCAGCGGCGGGATGATGACCCGCAGCGCTTGCGGAATGATCACCTTGCGCAGGGTCGGACCGTTGCGCAGGCCGAGCGAATGCGCCGCCTCGGTCTGGCCGTGGCTGACCGACTTGATGCCCGAACGCACGATCTCGGCGATAAACGCGGCGGTGTAAACCGTCAGCGCCAGGGTCAAGGCCAGCAGTTCCGGAATCAGCACCCAGCCACCGACGAAGTTGAAGCCTTGCAGCTTCGGCATTTCCCAATGCACGGGCGCACCGAAGATCAGCGCGCACAGCGCCGGGATCACCAGGAACAGCGCCAGACCGGCCCAGAACTTGTGGAACGGCTCGCCGGTGGCTTCAAAGCGTTTGTTGGCCCAGCGGCTCATCAGCACGATGGCGACGATGGCCACCACGATGCTGATCACGAACGCCCAGAAACCGTCGGCCATTTGCGCGGCCGGCATGTTCAGGCCACGGCTGCTGACGAAGAAGGTATCGCCGAAGTTGTGGCTGTTGCGCGGCCCCGGCATGGTCAGGAACACCGCGAAGTACCAGAACAGGATCTGCAGCAGTGGCGGGATGTTACGGAACACCTCCACGTACACCGTCGCCAGTTTGGCGATGATCCAGTTCTTCGACAGGCGCGCCACGCCGACGATGAAGCCGAGGATCGTGGCCAGGATCACGCCGATGAAGGTCACCAGCAGCGTGTTGAGCAGGCCGATGACAAACACCCGGGCATAACTGTCCGCTTCGGTGTAGGAGATCAGGTGTTGAGCGATGCCGAACCCGGCACTGCGCTCGAGAAAGTCGAACCCCGAAGTGATACCCCGGTGTTGCAGGTTGGTCTGGGTGTTATCGAACAGATACCAGCCCAGGGAGACCACCGCCACGATGGTGATGATCTGAAATACCCACGCACGCACTCGTGGATCGCTGAGGCTGAGCCTCTGCTTTGGTGCGCCGATTGAATTTTGCATGAAGTGCCCCGGAAATAATGGAACAGAACGTCACCCGGCAGTTGGCCTGCCGGGTGACAGAACCATCAGCGCACTGGTGGTGCGTATTGAATGCCGCCGTTGTTCCACAGCGCGTTCAGGCCGCGGTCGATTTCCAGCGGAGTGCTCTTGCCGAGGTTTTTCTCGAAGATTTCGCCGTAGTTGCCGACTTGCTTGACGATCTGTACGACCCAGTCCTTCGGCAGTTTCAGGTCTTTGCCGTATTCGCCGTCTGCGCCGAGCATACGAGCGACATCCGGGTTCTTGGTGGCTTTGGCTTCAGCTTCGACGTTCTTCGAAGAGATGCCGGCTTCTTCGGTGTTCAGCAGCGCGTAGCCAACCCAACGCACGATGGCCAGCCACTCGTCGTCGCCGTTACGCACGACCGGGCCCAGGGGTTCCTTGGAAATGGTTTCCGGCAGAACCACGTAGTCCTTCGGCGAAGCCAGCTTGCTGCGCTGGGCGAACAGCTGGGACTTGTCGGAGGTCAGCACGTCGCAACGACCGGATTCCAGCGACTTGGCGCTTTCATCGGAGGTGTCGAAAGTGATCGGGGTGTATTTCAGACCGTTGCCGCGGAAGTAGTCGGAAACGTTCAGCTCGGTGGTGGTACCCGCCTGGATGCAGATGGTTGCACCGTCCAGCTCTTTGGCACTCTTCACGCCCAGCTTGTTGTTTACCAGGAAGCCGATGCCGTCGTAGTAGGTAATGAAGCCCGGGAATTTCAGGCCCATGCCCGCGTCACGGGAGCTGGTCATGGTGGTGTTGCGCGACAGGATGTCAATCTCGCCCGACTGCAGCGCGGTGAAACGCTCCTTGGCGTTCAACTGACTGAACTTGACCTTGGTCGCGTCGCCGAACACGGCAGCGGCCACGGCGCGGCAGACGTCAGCATCGATACCCACGATCTTGCCGGTGGAATCCGGAACCGAGAAGCCTGGCAAGCCATCGCTGACGCCGCACTGCACGAATCCTTTCTTCTTCACTGCATCCAGGGTTGCACCCGCCTGAGCGAACCCGCTGACACCCAGTACTGCAGCAGCAGTCACGATCGCCAGAGTGGATTTCAACATCTTCATTCAAACCTCCAGTTTTGCTCTTGTTGTGTCGGAGCTTGAGTCCAGTCGCACCCTTTTGAGGCGTTGTTGACCCGTGTTGGCTTTTTTTGGGGTCAACCGACGCAGGACCTTCGCTATGAGTCTAGTAGGAGACAATCCACATCATGGACAACTCACTTCTCACCAGTCGGCCGAACGGGCGGTAGCCCTTTCACGTTCGCTAAGCCCGTTGCGGCCATTGGCGAACATCCATCACCGGATTCTTTGCTATCCCGTCGCCAGGCGTTCACTGATAGTGTTACCGCCAGGCGCGAGATCGATTGCACGACTACCTCATAGCAAAGCCCGTACCACACCGGCTGCTGAAGCGATTGAGTGGCAGGTCAATAGCAAAACTTGCAGCCTTGCGACATCTTCTTAACGGATCAACCGGGCGCGCACGCAAATCACGCACTCAATGAGAGCGCCCGCACACAATTGGAGCAGCCATGACCGAGCCCTTGATTCTTCAGCCTGTTAAGCCCGCAGACGCCTGCGTGATCTGGCTGCACGGCCTCGGCGCCGACCGCTACGACTTTCTGCCGGTGGCCGAAGCGCTTCAGGAAAGCCTGCTGAGCACGCGGTTCGTCCTGCCCCAGGCGCCGACCCGTCCGGTGACGATAAATGGCGGATATGCCATGCCGAGCTGGTACGACATCAAAGCCATGAGCCCGGCCCGGGCAATCGACCGCGATGAGCTGGAAGCGTCCGCCGACCGCATCATCGAATTGATCGAAGAACAGCGAAGCAGCGGAATAGACGCTTCGCGGATTTTCCTCGCCGGCTTTTCCCAGGGCGGCGCCGTGGTCTATCACACCGCATTCCTGAAATGGCAGGGGCCGTTGGGCGGGGTGCTGGCACTATCGACATACGCGCCGACGTTCAGCGATGAACTGGAGTTGTCCGCCAGCCAGCAGCGGATTCCGGTGCTGGCACTGCACGGCCAGTTCGACAACGTGGTGCAGAACTCCATGGGTCGCACGGCTTATGAGTATCTCAAGGCCCATGGTGTCACCGTGACATGGCAGGAATACCCAATGGAGCACGAAGTGTTACCCGAAGAAATTCGCGACATCGGCACATGGTTGAGCGAACGCCTGCGCTGACAATTGCGACAGGGGTCGCCCTTTGATCATCCCACTACGCCGCGCCCGTTTCTTGCATTACACTGGCCGGCGTACATTCCTTAACCAATTGATGAGATGACCGTGCTCAAAGCACTCAAGAAAATGTTCGGTAAAAGCGAGGCTGAGCAGCTCGCGCCAGTCCCCACTGCGCCGTCGCACGCCCCCGGTCATCGCAACGATGCCAGCCAGGCCGACCGCCAGACGCCCAAACGCGAACCGAAACCCGCTCCAGCTGCCGCGCCCGCTACCGAGCCGGCCCGCAGCGAAGCACCGAAACCGGCCAAACCACGTCGCGAACCCAAGCCCAAGGCGCCGGTGATTCCCTGGAAACTCGAAGACTTCGTCGTCGAGCCGCAGGAAGGCAAGACCCGCTTCCACGATTTCAAGCTCGCCCCGGAACTGATGCACGCCATCCACGACCTGGGTTTCCCGTATTGCACACCGATCCAGGCCCAGGTGCTGGGTTATACCCTCGCCGGCAAAGACGCCATCGGCCGCGCCCAGACCGGCACCGGCAAGACCGCCGCGTTCCTGATCTCGATCATCACCCAGCTGTTGCAGACCCCGCCGCCGAAAGAGCGCTACATGGGCGAACCACGGGCGCTGATCATCGCGCCGACCCGCGAGCTGGTGGTGCAGATCGCCAAGGACGCAGCCGACCTGACCAAGTACACCGGCCTCAACGTCATGACGTTCGTCGGCGGCATGGACTTCGACAAGCAGCTCAAGCACCTCGAAGCGCGCCATTGCGACATCCTCGTCGCGACCCCGGGCCGCCTGCTTGACTTCAACCAGCGCGGTGACGTGCACCTGGACATGGTCGAAGTGATGGTGCTGGACGAAGCCGACCGCATGCTCGACATGGGCTTCATCCCGCAGGTCCGGCAGATCATTCGCCAGACCCCGCCGAAAAGCGAACGCCAGACTCTGCTGTTCTCCGCGACCTTCACCGAGGACGTGATGAACCTCGCCAAGCAGTGGACCACCGATCCTGCGATCGTCGAAATCGAAGTCACCAACGTGGCCAACGAGAACGTCGAGCAGCACATCTACGCGGTGGCCGGTGCCGACAAATACAAACTGCTGTTCAACCTGGTCAACGATAACGGCTGGGAGCGGGTCATCGTGTTCGCCAACCGCAAGGACGAAGTGCGCCGTATCGAAGAACGCCTGGTGCGTGACGGCATCAACGCCGCGCAACTGTCCGGCGACGTGCCGCAGCACAAGCGGATCAAGACGCTCGAAGGCTTCCGCGAAGGCAAGATCCGGGTACTGGTCGCCACCGACGTGGCCGGGCGCGGTATCCACATCGACGGCATCAGCCACGTGATCAACTTCACCCTGCCGGAAGTCCCGGACGACTATGTGCACCGTATCGGTCGTACCGGTCGTGCTGGCGCCGACGGCGTGTCGATCAGCTTCGCCGGTGAGGACGACTCCTATCAGTTGCCGTCCATCGAAGAAAAACTCGGTCGCAAGATCAGCTGTGAAACGCCGCCGACCCATCTATTGCGGGCGGTTGAGCGCAAGCGTCCACAGTAACCGACGCTATAAAGAGAAGCGCATCCGGCAACGGACTGCGCTTTTTTTTCGCCCGGATATTGTTCAACAACACTAAAAGTCCATAATGGACAAATTAGTTTATAAACAATCTGCGGAGTCCGACATGCCCAGTACGCCTTACGTGATCGACCAAACCCAGGCCCGCGAGCTGCTGGCCCGGATCGATGTGCCGCAGATCCTGCGCAAGCTGTTCCGCGATCTGGCGGCCGGGCATGCGGTGCAACCGGCGCAGCAACTGGTGGAGTTCCCCCAGGGCGCCGGGGACTTCATCAACTATCTGGGCGTGCTGGCGGAAGACGGCGTGTACGGGGTCAAGACCTCGCCGTACATCGTTCGCGAACAAGGCCCGCTGGTGACGGCGTGGACGTTGTTGATGTCGATACACACCGGCCAGCCGCTGCTGCTCTGCGATGCCGGCGAACTGACCACCGCCCGTACCGCTGCGACCACCGCCGTGGCGGTCGATGCCCTCGCCCCCCTGAAAGCCACGCGACTGGCAATCATCGGCAGCGGCAAGGTCGCCCAGGCGCACCTGCATTACGTCAAAACGTTGCGCGACTGGCAGAGCATCAGTGTGTACTCGCCGACCTTGAGCGACGACCCGGCAACCGCCCGCCAACTGCAAGCCCTCGATCCACGGGTGAACATCGCCGACAGCCGCGAAACCGCTATCGCCGATGCCGACGTGATCATGCTCTGTACCTCGTCCGCCGGCCCCGTGATCGACCCGGCAACTTTAAGCAAACCGGCGCTCATCACTTCGATAAGCACCAACGCACCGCGCGCCCACGAAGTGCCGCCGCAAAGCCTCAACGACATGCAGGTGTTCTGTGACTATCGTATGACCACCCCGGACTCGGCCGGCGAGATGCTGATCGCCAGCGAACAACATGGCTGGGACCACAGCGCGATCCTCGGTGATCTCGCGGATCTGCTCAGCGAAAAAGTGCAGCGCCCCGATTACAACCGTCACGTGTTTTTCCGCTCCATCGGTCTGGGCCTGGAAGACATCGCCCTGGCCAACGCCGTCTATCAATTGCAGCGCTGACACCGGAGATTTTCATGAGTCATGCAGATTTCATCATCATCGGCGGCGGGATTGCCGGCGCGTCCACCGGTTTCTGGCTGTCGCAACACGGCAAGGTTGTGGTGCTGGAGCGCGAGTCGCACCCGGCTTATCACTCGACCGGTCGTTCGGCTGCGCTGTTCACCGCTGCTTATGGCACAGCACAGGTCCGGGCGCTGACCCAGGCCAGCCGTGAATTCTTCGACCATCCGCCCAGCGGCTTCTGCGAGCACCCGCTGCTGACCCCGCGCGGCGAAATGACCGTCGACTTCACCGGCGACGCCGCCGAGCTGAACAATCAATACCTCAGCGCCAAGGCCACGGTGCCGCAGATGCAGCTGCTCAGCGCGGATGAAGCCTGCGCGCGGCTGCCGATCCTGCGTCGGGAGAAAGTCCATGGCGCGATCTACGACCCGACCGCCAGCGACATCGACACCGACGCCCTGCATCAGGGCTATCTGCGCGGTATCCGCCGCAACAACGGCCAGGTGCAGACCGATTGCGAAGTGCTCGGAATGAGCCGCGACGCCGACGGCATCTGGCAAGTGCAGACCAACGGCCAGAGCTTCAGCGCTCCCGTCGTGATCAACGCCGCCGGCGCCTGGGCCGACAAGATCGCTGCCCTGGCCGGCGCCCGGCCGCTGGGCCTGCAACCGAAACGCCGGGCCGCGTTCATTTTCGCCGGCCCCGAGGGCGTCGACATCCACCATTGGCCGATGCTGGTCAGCCTCGACGAATCCTTCTATATGAAGCCCGACGCCGGCATGTTCCTCGGCTCGCCGGCCAACGCCGATCCGGTCGAACCCCACGACGTACAGCCCGAAGAACTGGACATTGCCATGGGCATTTACCAGATCGAGGAAGCGACGACCCTGACCATCCGCCGCCCGACCCGCACCTGGGCCGGCCTGCGCAGTTTCGTCGCCGACGGCGATTTGCTGTCCGGGTTCGATCCGCAGGTGCCGGGGCTGTTCTGGGTCGCGGCCCAGGGCGGTTACGGTATCCAGACCTCCCCGGCCATGGGTCAGGCCAGTGCGGCACTGGTGCGTGGTGAATCGTTACCCGAACACCTTCAGCAATTCGGCCTGACCGCCGCCATGCTCGCCCCTGCCCGCCTGGCCTGACCGTCCGCCCGGATGACGCGCCCGACGGATTGCGGCACACTCTCAACGCCCCCGGATCACGGGGGCGTTGACGTTGCCTGGAGCTCCACAGTTATGACCGCCCCCGAACACACGCCCGAGCTGCATGACGCCGCGCTGGACAACTACCACGCCATCGCCGACGCCATTGCCACGCTGTTCTTTCCCCATGCCGAAGTGGTGTTGCATGACCTGCGCACGCAGAAGGTCGACTACATCGCCAACAACCTGTCGAAACGGGTGATCGGCGACGAATCGTCACTGGAAGACATGCTCAGCGACGAGGTCAGCGAACGGAACATCGGCCCGTACGAAAAGCTCAATTGGGACGGCCAGAAGATTCGCAGCCTGAGCACCGTGCTGCGCGACAGCGAAGGTCATCCGCTGGCGGTGCTGTGCATCAACCTGAATATTTCGCTGTTCGAAAATGCCAAAGCTGCGCTGGACCTGTTCCTCTCGCCGAGCAAACTGATCCCGCAACCGGACTCGCTGTTTCGCGATGACTGGCAGGAGCGGATCAACACCTTTCTGCACGCCTGGCTACGCGAACGGCAACTGAGCCTGAACCTGCTGACCCGCGATCACAAACGCGAACTGGTATTGGCGCTGCACGCCGAGGGGGCGTTCAAGGGCAAGAGCGCCTCGAACTATGTGGCCAATGTGCTGAACATGGGGCGGGCGACGGTGTACAAGCATTTGAAGGAATTGAAGGGCTGAAGATTTTGCGGTGAATCTGACGGCCTCATCGCTGGCAAGCCAGCTCCCACAGGTTTTGTGTACACCGAAAATCTCTGTGGGAGCTGGCTTGCCAGCGATGGCGGACGATTAGTCGCCGTAGATGTCCGATTTGAAGTACTTCTCGGAAATCTTCTGATATTCGCCACTGGCGCGAATGCCGTCGATGGCACTGTTCAACTGGCTGACCAGTTCGGTATTGCCCTTGCGCACCGCGATCCCCGCGCCCTCGCCCACGTACTTCGGATCCTTCAGCTCAGGCCCGACAAAGGCGTAACCCTTGCCGCGCGGCATCGACAGGAAGTCGTTCAGCGGGATGGTGTCGGCGAAGATCGCGTCGAGACGCCCGGCCGCCAGGTCCATGTAGATTTCTTCGTTGTTGCCATAGCGTTTGACGTTGATGCCCTTGGGCTCGAACACCTCGGTGGCGTAACGGTCGGTGGTGGTTGCACGCTGCACGCCGACGGTCTTGCCTTTGAGGCTGGCGTACTGGTCATCGACGCTCGCGCCTTCCTTCATCACCAGCCGCGACGAGGTGAAATAGTACTTGTGGGTGAAGTCCACCGACTTCTTGCGGTCTTCGTTGATGGTCATGGACGACAGCGCCATGTCGATTTTCTTCACTTTCAGGGAAGGAATCAGACCGTCGAACTCGCCCTCGACCCACACGCACTTGACCTGCATCTGCGCACACAGGGCATTGCCGATGTCGTAGTCGAAACCGACGATTTCACCCTTGTCGGTTTTCGAGGCGAAGGGCGGATACGCCGCTTCGATACCGATGCGCAGGATTTTCTCGGCGGCGAACGCGCTGCTGCACGCCAACAGGCTCAGTGCCAGACCGGTGATGAGGGGGAATTTCTTCATGTTCGTTCTCTCGCGGGTTGTTGTTGGTTTGGCAAGACGAAGAAGAGCAGCTGCAAGCGGCAAGCCTGAAGCTTCAAGCATGAGACTATTTTTGTACTTGTAAATCCATATTGGACTTTCATGTACAAATCGTCAATCAGGCAAAAGCCATCGGCATCAGCCAATGGTCGGCTGATGCACTAGAGGGGATAAAAGAAGATTTACTGCTTCCAGCGATCCGCCGCCGCATGATCGCTGTCACGGCCTTCGACCCAGCGCGGGCCGTCGCTGGTGTTCTCTTTCTTCCAGAACGGTGCGCGGGTTTTCAGGTAATCCATGACGAAGGCGCAGGCGTCGAACGCTGCCTGGCGGTGGGCACTGGCAGCGGCGACAAACACGATCGGCTCACCCGGTTCCAGCGCGCCGATGCGGTGCAGCACTTCCAGCTTCAACAGCGGCCAGCGCTCCTCGGCTTCAACGGCGATCTTGCCGAGGGCCTTTTCGGTCATGCCCGGATAGTGTTCGAGGAACATTCCGGCGACATCGAGGCCATCGTTGAAGTCGCGCACGTAGCCGACAAAACTCACCACCGCGCCGACGCCGACATTGGCCGCGTGCATCGCGTTGACTTCGGCACCCGGATCGAACGGTTCGGACTGCACCCGAATGTGCATGGCTCAGCCTCCGGTCACGGTGGGGAAAAACGCCACTTCGTCGCCATCCACCACCGGCTCGTCGAGCTGGCAGAGGTCTTCGTTGCGTGCGCACATCAGGTTCTGTTCGCTCAGCACCTCGGCCCCCTCACGCTGCGCCAGCAACGCACGAACGTCATCGACGGTGAAGAAATCACCCTCGACCTTCACCGAATCCACGCCCAGCGCCTCGCGGTAACGGGCAAAAAACTTCACGGTCAGGTTCATGGCTGCTCCGCCTGGAAATGCCCGCTCTTGCCGCCGACCTTCTCCAGCAGACGCACGCTTTCGATGGTCATGCCACGGTCCACGGCCTTGCACATGTCGTAGATCGTCAGCGCGGCGACGCTGGCGGCGGTCAGTGCTTCCATCTCGACGCCGGTCTGCCCGGACAGTTTGCAGCGAGCCACGATGCGTACCGTGTCATCGCCTTCGGCGCTGAGTTCGACCTTGACGCCGGTCAGCATCAGCGGATGGCACAGGGGAATCAGGTCACTGGTTTTCTTCGCCGCCTGAATGCCGGCAATGCGCGCCACGGCGAACACGTCGCCCTTGGGATGGCCGCCGCTGACAATCATCTGCAGGGTATCGGGCAGCATGCGCACCAGCGCTTGGGCCGTCGCTTCACGGAACGTCACGGCTTTTTCGGTGACGTCGACCATGTTGGCGCGACCTTGGGAATCGAGATGAGTCAGCACGGGATTACTCCTGATCAGGAGCGTCGATTGTAAACCTGGGGGTCAGAATTGCGCACATAAAAAACCGGGCGACTTTGCAGTCGCCCGGTTCGGTTTGACGGTTACAGATGCGATTCGGCGTATTCGGCCAGGATCGAGCGAGGCACCCCTTGCAGGGTGATGTGCACACCGTTGGGGAAATCCTTGAAGCGTTCGGTCAGGTAAGTCAGCCCGGAGCTGGTCGCGGACAGGTAAGGGGTGTCGATCTGTGCCAGGTTGCCCAGGCACACCACTTTGGAACCGGCGCCGGCCCGGGTGATGATGGTTTTCATCTGGTGCGGCGTGAGGTTCTGGCATTCGTCGATCAGGATCAGGCTCTGCTGGAAGCTGCGACCGCGAATGTAGTTGAGCGATTTGAACTGCAACGGCACTTTGCTGAGGATGTAGTCGACGCTGCCATGGGTGTTTTCGTCATCCATGTGCAAGGCTTCGAGGTTGTCGGTGATGGCGCCGAGCCAAGGCTCCATTTTTTCCGCTTCGGTGCCCGGCAGGAAGCCGATTTCCTGGTCCAGGCCCTGCACGCTGCGGGTGGCGATGATGCGGCGATAACGCTTGCTGACCATGGTCTGCTCGATCGCAGCGGCCAGCGCCAGAATGGTTTTACCCGAACCGGCGGCACCGGACAGGTTGACCAGGTGAATATCCGGATCCAGCAGCGCATACAGCGCCAGGCTCTGATAGATGTCCCGTGGCTTGAGGCCCCAGGCTTCCTGGTGCAACAGCGGTTCCTGGTGCAGGTCGAGGATCAGCAGCTTGTCTTCTTCGATCTCCTTGATCCAGCCGACGAAGCCCTGCTCATCAATGATGAATTCGTTGATATGCACGGCAGGCAGGTTGTCGATCAGTTGGACCTGATGCCAGGTGCGACCGTGGTCCTGACGGGTTTCGACCTTGCTCACGCGGTCCCAGAAAGAGCCGGTCATGTTGTGATAGCCGTTGGGCAGCAGGGACACGTCGTCGACCAGTTGGTCGGTGCTGTAGTCCTCGGCGTCGATCCCGCAGGCGCGCGCCTTGAGGCGCATGTTGATGTCTTTGGTGACCAGCACCACCGGTTTGCTCGGTTCGCGGGTGTGCAGGTCAATCAGCTGGTTGATGATTTTGTTGTCGTTCAGATGCTCGGGCAGAATCAGGTTCGATTCGGCCTGCTTGCTCATCAGAATCGACAGCAAGCCCTTCGGACCGCCCTTGCCACGCTGGATCGGCACGCCCTGTTCGACATCATCGGGTGAGGCATCGCCCAGGGTCTTGTCGATCAGCCGGATCGCCTGACGGCATTCGGCGGCCACGCTGTGATGCCCGCTCTTGAGCTTGTCCAGCTCTTCAAGCACGGTCATCGGGATCGCGACGTGGTGTTCTTCGAAATTCAGCAGGGCGTTCGGATCGTGAATCAGTACGTTGGTATCGAGTACATAAAGGATTGGCTGGTTGGAGGAAGGGCTACGTCCGTGATCATCCATACTCGGTCACCTTTGTGGGAGCCATTCGACGCAATACCTCGGCGGTGCTGCGCCTCGAAGTGACTGCCGAATCCACCTGCACAGCTTTTGTCGGGATAGCAGGTGAACCGCACACAAAATGGGTCTTGGAAGACGCCACCTGTGTTGCAGGTTTCGGCGGTCTGACTTCGTAATACTCCAAAACCCGTGACAGAAAAAAGCACTTTGACGCTTTTTTGAAGTTTATTTTGCAAAGTGACGAAAAGCCCTTGGCGGACCGCCCTGCCCCCGTTAGAGTCGGAAGTCCGCCTGAATCGAATTCTGCAAAAAATTCACCCCAAGCCCAATGTTTCCGGGCTCTTGCCGTTTTTCAGCGAAACGCGTCCTGACAGTCTTCCCAGCCGATGCCGCTTTGCGCGGTTTGCGTGATCAGCCACGGCAACGCGGTCTTCACCGCATCCTGTTTCATGTTGAAATTGATCACCCCGTGCCGCCACAGCAGCATCAGGGTCAGCACCCGCTGCGCGCTCGGAGCGCCCTTGAGCTTGCCGGCGCCGTCCTGGGCATCGATGTCCCACAGCGCCACTTGCAGGCCCTGGCTGTTGAAAAAGCTCCGGGCATCGCTGCGACGTTGCCCTTCCGGTGGACGGAACAGCGGCACGTAGTTTTCCGGCAGCTTGTTGCGGACCAGATCGGCACTGCGCCGCACCGAATCCTGCCAGTCCTGCCAGTGGCTGTGGGACCTGAATTCCCAGCCCTGCACGCCGACGCACTGCTGCGAAAACGCCGCTTGCAGGCTGCTGACGGAACGGTCGGCCAATCGCGCCTGAACATCCTTGCCCAACATGAAGAAGGTGCCGCTCAGGTTCGACTTGCGCAGGTACTCGGCGAGCCAGTCGGTATTGTCCGGCTGCAGGTTGGCGGCGCTGTCGAAAGTCAGCAGAAACAGGCGATCGTGCATGTCGTCGCCGTTGCGCTCGTAGTCTCCGAAATGATCGATTTCGCTGCTGGTCTGCGGCGACAGCGCCGCCTTGCGCATCAGTTCATCGAGATATTGCAGATGGAAGATCCGGCTCGGCTCGGCCCACTTGGTGTAATAGCTTTCGTCGCTGACCACGAATTTGGCGGCCTGCTCGCGCAAGGTCGGCAGGTCTTCGACGAGGAAGCAGAACGAGGCGTCCTGATCGCAGCTTTGCTGGGCGAAGTTGTAGTTGGCGAGCAGACGCTGCCACAGCCGCTCGCGCAGGCTGTTGATCGCATCCAGATTGACCGTGCGCAGCCCCAGACGCTGAGCCAGCGCAGCCTCATCCAGCGCTTCGGTGCCGAGCAGGCCTCGGGCGAACATCAGAATTTCCGCCCGCGAGGCGACGTCGAACAGCGTCGGGTTGTCGAGCTTTTCCGGCCAGGTGCTGCGATCCAGCGTCGCGATATCGCCCGGCGCCGCAACGGCACCGACGCTCAACAGCCACGCGGTGAAGAAAAGAACAATGCGCAAAGGGTGTCTCCATTACAAAACCCGCGCCGCACTATAGCCGATCCGACAGTAATTCCTGCAGGCACACAGATGATCGTCCCACGCTCTGCGTGGTAACGCCTCCCCGGACGCGCTGCGTCCGCTGCCGGGGTGACGCAGAGCGTCACTGACTACATTCCCATGCAGAGCGTGGAAACGATCAGGGTTGGGTGGCACACCGCCGATCACCTATGGACCTGATAGCTGGAGTCATCCGCCCCAACCCCCTAGAATCGCCCCCACGATTAAAGGAGACGACTTCATGCTGATGGTGATTTCCCCCGCCAAGACCCTCGATTACGAAACACCGCCGGCGACCCAGCGCTTCACTCAGCCGCAATACCTCGACCATTCCCAGGAACTGATCCAGCAACTGCGCGAACTGAGCCCGGCGCAGATCAGCGAACTGATGCACGTGTCCGACAAGATCGGCGGCCTCAACGCCGCGCGTTTCGGCAGCTGGACACCAGCGTTCACACCGGAAAACGCCAAGCAGGCGCTGCTCGCGTTCAAGGGTGACGTCTACACCGGTCTCGACGCGCAATCCTTCAGTGAAGCCAATTTCGATTACGCGCAAAAACACCTGCGCATGCTCTCCGGCCTCTATGGCCTGCTGCGCCCGCTCGACCTGATGCAGCCATATCGCCTGGAAATGGGCACCAAACTGGCCAACGCCCGGGGCAAAGACTTGTACGCCTTCTGGGGCACGCGCATCAGCGAGTGGCTGAACGAAGCGCTGGCCGATCAGGGCGATGACGTGCTGTTGAACCTGGCATCCAACGAGTACTTCTCGGCGGTCAAGCGCACGGCCCTGAACGCGCGGATCATCAACACCGAATTCAAGGATCAGAAGAACGGCCAATACAAGATCATCAGCTTCTACGCGAAAAAGGCCCGAGGCCTGATGAGCCGTTTCGTGATCCAGGAAAAAATCAACGATCCGGCCCTGCTCAAACAGTTCGATGTGCAGGGTTATCGCTACAGCGCCGAGCAATCGAAACCGGATAATCTGGTGTTTCTACGCGATCACGCCCCCGAATAAAGCATGCCTAATGCACGACTCTTTATATGAAGAGTCGTGCAGCTCGCACGATGTCAAAAAACCCTCGCCACATTTCGCCATTTTAATGGCGCCAGAAAAACCTCCCTGCCTTTTCTAAGATTAGTTTCACTCGACACTGATCATTTTTTTCAGTAGTGGCACCTAAATTTTTTCACCGTAGTGGCACAAAACTATCTAACGTGATTTTTCGCCTGTTATTAAAGGTCGAAAACGAAATTGCTATCAAATTGATACTGGTGCCATCTCTGACAATATTTCAAGAAATTTCAGATTTCGCGATGAGCGGACAGGAACTTCGTCCGAATGCATAGCTCATACCACCGGTAACGATTCTCGCCGAGTTTGTACGAGATAACTTACGCGGAGCAGATAGCCATGTAACCAAGTTGTCACAGCAACTTGCCTAGATGACTAACTAGTCTCAAAGCAGACGATGGACAGGAGATACGAACCATTAATATCCCCTACAAAGGCCATGGCCGCGCCCTTATAAACGTGCTCGCCTGAGCACCCAACCGCTTGATTTACGGGACTTTCATCCTGACATCGAGCGCGCAAGACGATTGCACAAGAGTCTTCTCCAAAGAAGATCGGCTGCATAACAGGGCACGTCATAACAACAAGGCCTGGTTACGCACATCTTGAGTGCACTTATTTAGACACTCGAAACTTAGTATGCCTGCACACGGCATTGTGGCGCCTGTATGCCGCACTTTCGAGTGCACTAATGAACGCTGAACACCATTAACTCCGGCCCTCTAAGGCCTGATATATACAGAGGTAATTGCGATGCGCATCAGCATATTTGGTTTGGGTTACGTTGGCGCAGTATGTGCCGGTTGCCTGTCTGCTCGGGGCCACGACGTGGTGGGCGTCGATGTTGCCAAAGACAAGATCGACATGATCAACGCTGGCAAATCTCCCATTGTTGAACCGGGCCTGGGTGAGTTGCTCGCACAAGGTATCCAGACCGGTCGTCTGCGCGGTACGACCAACTTCGCCGAAGCGATTCGCGACACCGACCTGTCGATGATCTGCGTCGGTACGCCGAGCAAGAAGAACGGCGACCTGGAACTGAACTACATCGAAGCGGTGTGCCGCGAGATCGGTTTTGTCCTGCGTGAAAAATCCACCCGTCACACCATCGTCGTGCGCAGCACCGTACTGCCGGGCACCGTGGCAAACGTTGTCATCCCGATTCTCGAAGACTGCTCCGGCAAGAAAGCCGGCGTCGATTTCGGCGTGGCGGTCAACCCAGAGTTCCTGCGTGAATCCACCGCGATCGCCGACTACGACCAGCCACCGATGACCGTCATCGGCGAGTTCGACAAGGCGTCGGGTGACGTTCTGCAATCGCTGTACGAAGAACTCGACGCACCGATCATCCGCAAGGACATCGCCGTCGCCGAGATGATCAAGTACACCTGCAACGTCTGGCACGCCACCAAAGTGACCTTCGCCAACGAGATCGGCAACATCGCCAAAGCGGTGGGCGTCGATGGCCGCGAAGTGATGGACGTGGTCTGCCAGGACAAGACCCTCAACCTGTCCCAGTACTACATGCGCCCGGGCTTCGCCTTCGGCGGTTCGTGCCTGCCGAAAGATGTGCGCGCCCTGACCTACCGCGCCGGTTCCCTGGACGTCGAAGCGCCGCTGCTCAACTCGCTGATGCGCAGCAACGAATCGCAAGTGCAGAACGCCTTTGACATCGTTGAAAGCCACGACAAACGCAAAGTCGCCCTGCTGGGCCTGAGCTTCAAGGCCGGCACCGACGACCTGCGCGAAAGTCCGCTGGTGGAACTGGCCGAGATGCTGATCGGCAAAGGCTACGACCTGAGCATCTACGACAGCAACGTCCAGTACGCCCGTGTCCACGGCGCGAACAAGGACTACATCGAGTCGAAGATCCCGCACGTATCGTCCCTGCTCAATTCGGACTTCGATTCGGTGATCGACAACTCCGACGTGATCATCCTGGGCAACCGCGACGAGAAGTTCCGCGCCCTCGCCGAAGAGGCGCCGCAGGGCAAGCAGGTGATAGACCTGGTGGGCTTCATGTCCAAGGCCACCAGCGCCGGTAGCCGCACTGAAGGCATCTGCTGGTAACTCGGCCCTAAGCGACAAGCCTCGAGCTGCAAGCCAAAGCGTTTCACTTGCAGCTCGAAGCTTGAAGCTTGTCGCTTAAAGCTCCCATCACCTTCGGATGACGGTCATGTCCAAGCTCAAACATTTTTTTCTGCAATCCGCCGGCTGGCTTTTGTTTCTGAGCCTGCTGATGGGCCTGGCCCTGATGCTGCCCACGTCCACATTCGACTCCGAGTCGAAGGACTTCATTTTCCTGATTGGCGCCGTAGGTATCTGGCGCTACTCGATGGGTGCCACGCACTTTGTGCGCGGCATGATTTTTCTCTACATCGTCTACCCGCACCTGCGCCGCAAGGTTCGCAAGCTGGGTAAGGCGGCGGACCCGTCCCATGTGTTTCTGATGGTCACCAGTTTCCGCATCGACGCGTTGACCACCGCGCAGGTTTACAGCTCGGTGATCCGCGAAGCCATCGACTGCGAACTGCCGACCACCGTGGTCTGCTCCATCGTCGAAATGTCCGATGAGCTGCTGGTCAAGGCACTGTGGGCGCGGATGAATCCGCCAGACCGCGTGAAACTCGACTTCGTACGCATTCCCGGCACCGGCAAACGCGATGGCCTGGCCTATGGTTTCCGCGCGATCTCCCGTCACCTGCCGGACGACCGCGCCGTGGTGGCCGTGATCGATGGCGACACCGTGCTCGGCGAAGGCGTAGTGCGCAAAACCGTGCCGTGGTTCCAGATGTTCGGCAACGTCGGCGGCCTGACCACCAACGAATTCTGCGAAGTGCGCGGCGGCTACATCATGAGCGAATGGCACAAGCTGCGTTTCGCCCAGCGCCACATCAACATGTGCTCGATGGCCCTGTCCAAACGCGTGCTGACCATGACCGGGCGCATGTCGGTGTTCCGCGCCACCGTGGTCACCAACCCGGAATTCATCGCCGACGTTGAAAGCGACTCGCTGCAACACTGGCGCCTGGGCCGTTTCAAATTCCTGACCGGCGACGACAAGTCGAGCTGGTTCAGCCTGATGCGCCTGGGCTACGACACCTTCTACGTGCCGGATGCGGCGATCAACACCGTTGAACACCCGCCGGAAAAGAGCTTCATCAAGGCCAGCCGCAAACTGATGTTCCGCTGGTACGGCAACAACCTGCGCCAGAACTCCCGGGCTCTGGGTCTGGGTGTAAAACGCCTCGGCGCCTTCACCTCGGTGGTGCTGTTCGACCAGCGCGTATCGATGTGGACATCCTTGCTCGGCCTGACCGTGGCAATCATCGCCAGCTTCAAGTACGGCACCGCGTTCATCCTGGTTTACCTGCTGTGGATCGGCATCACCCGTCTGATTCTGACGCTGCTGCTGTCCTGCTCCGGCCACCGGATCGGCCCGGCTTACCCGGCAATTCTCTATTACAACCAGATCGTCGGTGCGCTGGTGAAGATCTACGTGTTCTTCCGCCTCGACCAACAATCCTGGACCCGACAACCCACTTCCCTGACCCGTGATCTCGCCAGCTTTCAACGTTGGTTCAACACCTGGTCGTCTCGGACCATGACCTTCTCCGCCGGCAGCATTTTCGTCGCCGTGCTGCTGATGATGGTCTGACCTGCCCCTATTGAATTAACAAGGAAATCGCCCCCATGAATACCGCCGTCAACGCCAACGTAGTGCATGAATCCGAAGCCCAGCGCCAGCACGCCCGTGTGAAAATCCCGGCCAAGCTGCGTTTCTTCGGCCCCGACCGGAGTCCGGTTGAAGCGCGGGTCCTCGACCTGTCCGCCGGTGGTCTGGCGTTCAACGCCGGACAACTGCCGCTGACCGTCGGCGAGGTGTACAAGGCGCGTCTGCAGTTCGTCATCGACAACCTCGGCCTGGCCATGGACGTTGAACTGCAAGTGCGCTCCTACGACCGCCAGACGGGTCGTGCTGGCTGCCAGTTCCAGAACCTCGAGCCGCAGGACATTTCCACCCTGCGCCACCTGATCACTTCGCACCTGGCCGGCGACATCGTCAGCATCGGCGAAGTGCTGGCAACCCTGCAGCGCGATAACTTCACCAAGGCCCGCAAGGTCAAGGACGGCGACTCCGGCATGACCCCGTTCGGGCGTCTGAAAGCGGTGACGTTCAGCGCCGGTATCTTCGCGGTCGGCCTGGTGGCGGCGGGTTTCATTTTCAAATCGGTGTACAGCATGTACTTCGTCAGCCATGCGCAGGCCGGTCTGGTCAGCGTGCCGGGGATGAACATCACCATGCCGCGCGACGGCACCGTGCAAAGCCTGGTGAAGTCCGACGGCGTCGCCGCCAAGGGCGCACCGCTGGCGACGTTCAGCACCAGCATGCTCGACGTACTCAAAGGTCACCTGGAAGAAGATCAACTGTCCCCGGCCAAGGTTGAAGAACTGTTCGGCAAACAGATGACCGGCACCCTGACCTCGCCGTGCGATTGCACCGTGGCCCAGCAACTGGTGGCCGACGGTCAATACGCGAGCAAGGGCGACGTGATCTTCCAGCTGGTGCCGCGCAACACCCAGGCCACCGTCGATGCGCGCTTCTCCTATCGCCAGTTCGGCGACGTGCGTCCGGGCACCCCGGTGAGCTTCCAGATCGCCGGCGAAGACAAGACCCGCACCGGCAAGATCGTCAGCAGCACCAGCCTGAAAAGTGCCGACCTGTCCTCCGACATCCGTGTGCAGATCCAGCCTGACGAGCCGCTGGACAGCCGCTTCGCCGGCCGCCCGGTGGAAGTCAACAGCGACCGTGGTCCGAACCTGAACTGGCTGATCGACAAAGCCATGGCTGCCGGTCTTTAAGTCGAGGACATGCCCGTGACGAGCCCTATCAGAATCCTGCCGGTCCCGCTGACGCTGGCCATGGCAATCGCCCTGGCCGGTTGCGCCGGCCTGCCCGACCAGCGTCTGGCCAACGAAGCGCTCAAGCGCGGTGACACCGCGACCGCCGCGCAGAACTACCGTGCGCTGGCCGATCTGGGTTACAGCGAAGCCCAGGTGGGCCTCGCCGATATCCAGGTCGACAGCCGCGATCCGGAACAAATGAAACAGGCCGAAGCCACCTACCGCGCAGCCGCCAGTGTTTCGCCGCGTGCCCAGGCCCGGCTCGGTCGTCTGCTGGTGGCCAAGCCCGGCTCCACCGAGGCCGAGCATCAGGAAGCCGAAAGCCTGCTGAAGAAAGCCGCCGCCAGTGGCGAAGGCAACACACTGATCCCGCTCGCGATGCTGTACCTGCAATACCCGCACAGTTTCCCGAACATCAATGCCCAGCAGCAGATCGACCAGTGGCGCAAATCCGGTTACCCGGAAGCAGGTCTCGCACAAGTGCTGCTGTATCGCACCCAGGGCACTTACGACCAGCATCTGGATGACGTGGAAAAAATCTGCAAGGCCGCGCTCAACACCACCGACATCTGCTACGTCGAGCTGGCCACGGTCTATCAGAAACGTGGCGCGCCGGAGCAACAGGCCGAACTGATCAAGCAGCTGCAGGCCGGTTACAGCCGCGGCACCGTCAGTGCTCAGCGGGTGGACTCCGTGGCCCGTGTGCTGGCCGATTCGACCCTGGGCAAGACCGACGAAAAAACCGCGCAGTCGCTGCTCGAGCCGATCGCGCCGGGTTACCCCGCGTCGTGGGTCACCCTCGCGCAACTGCTCTACGACTTCCCGGAACTGGGCGACGTCGACCAGATGATGAAGTACTTGGACAACGGCCGCGCCGCCGATCAGCCGCGCGCCGAACTGCTGCTGGGCAAGCTCTACTACGAAGGCAAACTGGTCCCGGCCGACGCCAAAGTCGCCGAGGAACATTTCCAGAAAGCCGTCGGCCGCGAAGTCGCTGCCGATTACTACCTCGGCCAGATCTACCGCCGTGGCTACCTGGGCAAGGTCTATCCGCAGAAGGCCCTCGACCATCTGCTGACCGCTGCGCGCAACGGCCAGAACAGCGCCGATTTCGCCATCGCCCAGCTGTTTTCCCAAGGCAAGGGCACCAAGCCCGACCCGCTCAATGCCTATGTGTTCAGCCAGTTGGCCAAGGCGCAAAACACCCCGCAAGCCGATGAGCTGGCGACCACCCTCGCCGCCCAACTGCCGCCCGAGCGCCTGGCCGAAGCCCGGCGCCTGCTGCAACAGGAACAGGCGACCCGTGGCGCCCTGAGCCAGAACACGCTGCAACTGCACGCCCTGCAAGAAGAAGACGGCGAGGAAAAACCATGAAATTGAATCCCTTTGTGAAGGCCGGCATTGGCCTCACGTTCGCGCTGATCTGGTCTTGCCCGACCCTGGCTGCGATGACTGAATCGAAGAACTTCGGCCTCGAAGTGAAAATCACCGGCCAGTCCGAAGACGACCGCGACCTCGGCACCGCCAGCGGCGGCGACGTCAACGGCCTCGGCCTCGACCTGCGCCCGTGGGTCTACGGCGAAAGCGGCGCGTGGAGCGCCTACGCCATGGGCCAGGCCGTGACCTCGACCGACATCATCGAGACCGATACCCTGCAGCAGTCCGACAGCGACGGCACCCAGACCACCGACAACGGCGACCGCAAGACCAAGAAAAACTACCTGGCGATGCGTGAGTTCTGGGTCGGCTACAGCGGCCTGACGCCCTACCCCGGCGAGATCCTCAAGTTCGGTCGCCAGCGCCTGCGCAACGACGACGGCCAGTGGCGCGACACCAACATCGAAGCCCTGAACTGGACCTTCGACACCACCCTGCTGCGCGCCAACGCCGGTGTCGCCGAACGCTTCAGCGAATACCGCACCGACTTGAAAGAGCTGGCGCCGAAAGACAAGGATCGCCTGCACGCCTACGCCGATGCCGCTTACCAGTGGACACCGGGCAACTGGGTCGGGATTCGCGGTCACCACACCCACGACGACGGCAAGCTCGACTATCCGGAGCCGGGCGTGGCCGGCGATTCGCTGGACAAGAAAGAAAACGGCGACATCAGCTGGCTCGGCCTGACCGCTGACAGCGACGCCTACAACTGGCGCAACACCAACACCGTCAACTACTGGGGCAGCATCACCGGCATGAGCGGCGACCGCGATACGGTCAACGCTCTCAACGCCGACGGCACTCGTCCGGCGCAAGCCAAGCGCAGTGACAACGTCGACGGCTGGGCCACCGATATCGGTGTGCGCCTGCGCCTCGATCCGCAATGGCAGGTCGGTGCGGCGTATGCCCGTGCCAGCGCCGATTACGAACAGAACGGCCTGGAAAGCAACCGCTCGAACTACACCGGTACTCGCTCGCGGGTTCACCGTTTCGGCGAGGCCTTCCGTGGCGAAATGAACAACATGCAGACCGCCACCCTGTTCGGTTCGTGGATGCTCAACGACCAGTACGACGCCAGCCTGATCTACCACAAGTTCTGGCGTGTGGACGGCAACAAGCCGGTGGGCAGCAACGGCATCAACGCCGTGGAGAACAACACCGACGACGTCACCGGCGCGATCCTTTCCAGCACTTCCCTGCCACTGCAGGACGGCAACAAGGATCTGGGCCAGGAAATGGATCTGGTGGTCACCAAGTACTTCAAGCAAGGCTTGCTGCCGGCGGCGCTGAGCCAGTCGATCGACGAACCGTCGGCGCTGGTGCGTTTCCGAGGCGGCGTGTTCAAGCCGGGTGACGCCTATGGCAGCCAGGTCGATTCGTACATGCACCGCGCGTTCATCGACGTGATCTGGCGCTTCTGATGCTGACCGCCAAGGGAGTGCCCGACATGAACAGTGCCCGCAAAGGCTCACTCAGCCTGCTGGCCGGCGCGATGCTGCTGGCCTCGGCCGGCGCCTTCGCCAGTGTGGAACCGGCCAAACCCGCGACCACCGCCAAGGAGCTGCAACAGGCCAAGACCTACACCGTCAGCAGCGCGCCGACCGAAGCGCTGGAACTGGCCAAGCCGAAATTGCCCGACCTCTCCGGCTACACCGCCGAAGCCACCGCCGCGAAAATCGTGCGCAGCAAACCGGGCAAGATCAGCGTGCGCCGGATGATGCAGGAAGACGCCCTGAAGGACTTCATCGGCGGCGACAACAAGATGGCCGAATGGGTGGTGCGTCAGCACGGCATCCCGCAGGCGATCTTCGTCGACGACGGCTACATGAACCTGAAAGAGCTGGCGCAGAAACTGCCCAAGCAGTACTTCAGCGAAACCTCGCCGGGCGTCTACCTGGCCAAGTTGCCGATCGTGGTCGGCCGCAAAGGCATCCTCGAAATCGACGGCCAGACCCAGGAGTTGCGCCTGTCCCAGGAGGCCGGTTCGTTCCTGGTCAACGACGGCCAGTTGTTCGTGCGTGATACCAAGGTCACTGGCTGGCGCGAGAAGGAAAACGGCCCGGCGACCTTCCGTTCGCCGAAGGAATTCCGCCCGTTCCTGTTGGCCTGGGGCGGCACCGAGACCTACATCGTCAACAGCAAGATGGCCAGCTTCGGCTACGCCAACAGTAAGTCCTACGGGGTGAGTATTTCCCAGTACACGCCGAACATGGCCAAGGTGCTCAAGCGTCCCGAGCCGACCGGCTGGATCGTCGGCTCCGAGTTCTCGGACATGTGGTACGGCTTCTACTGCTACGAGACCCGCGACTTCGTGGTCAAGGGCAACACTTACAAGGACAACATCGTCTACGGCATCGACCCGCACGACCGTTCCCACGGTCTGATCATTGCCGAGAACACGGTGTACGGCACGAAGAAGAAGCACGGGATCATCATTTCCCGTGAAGTGAACGACAGCTTCATCTTCAACAACAAAAGCTACGACAACCACCTCTCGGGGCTGGTGATCGACCGTAACAGCGTGAACAACCTGATCGCCTACAACGAGATCTACAAGAACCACACCGACGGCATCACCCTCTACGAGTCCGCCGACAACCTGCTGTGGGGCAACAAGGTCATCAGCAACAAGCGCCACGGCATCCGCATTCGTAACAGCGTGAACATCCGCCTCTACGAAAACGTCGCCATGGCCAACGGCCTGACCGGCGTCTACGGGCACATCAAGGACCTGACCGACACCGACCGTGACATCAAGCTTGACCCGTTCGACGCCCAGGTCTCGCTGATCGTGGTCGGCGGTGAACTGGCGGCCAACGGCAGCGGCCCGCTGTCAATCGATTCGCCGTTGAGTGTCGAGTTGTATCGCGTGTCGATGCTGGCGCCGACCAAATCCAGCGGCATCAGCTTCAACGGCATCCTCGGCGAGCGCCAGGATGAAATTCTCGACCTGCTGGTGCGCCAGCAGAAAGCCGTGCTGATCGACCCTGTCGAACGCCAGACCGAATTGCAGGACTGAGGATAATTTTATGCACCCACACCTGATCAAATTACTCAGCCTGTCGGCCCTGACCGTGGGCATCCTGGCGGCCAGCAACGGCGCCCGCGCGGACGAAGTGAAAGCGCCGACGTTCACCGCCGAACCGTGCTGCAGTCTGTGCCCGGCCGCCCATGACGCGAAGAACTACACCACGCGCTATCAGCAGAACTTCACCACTCTGGTGCAAGCGCAGGGCGACTGGTTGTTCCGGACCCAGGAAGACCTGCGCACCGAGTTCAACACCACCCCGGCCGGTTACAAACGCCTGCAACAGCTGCACGATGCGTTCAAGGCCAAAGGCGTCGAACTGGTGATCGTCTACCAGCCGACCCGTGGCCTGGTGAACCGCAACAAGCTCAACCCGGCGGAAAAAGCCGCGTTCGATTACGAGAAAGCGCTGGGCAATTACAAGACCATGCTCGGCCGTTTCGCCAAGATGGGTTACGTGGTGCCGGACCTGTCGCCACTGACCAACGAGTCGCTGCCGGAGACCCTGCCCGCCCACGATTTCTACTTCCGCGGCGACCAGCACTGGACCCCGTACGGCGCCCAGCGCACGGCGAAAATCGTCGCCGAGAAGGTCAAGCAGATTCCGGCCTTCGCCGACATTCCCAAGCGTGAGTTCGAAACCAAACGCTCCGGACGCATGGGCAAGACCGGCACCCTGCACAACATGGCCGGGCAACTGTGCGGCACCAGTTACGCGATCCAGTACATGGACCAGTTCACCACCGAGCCGAAAGGCGAAGCGGGTGACGGCGACCTGTTCGGTGATTCCGGCAATCCGCAGATCACCCTCGTGGGCACTTCGCACAGCGGCAAGAACTACAACTTCGCCGGTTTCCTCGAAGAAGCCATCGGCGCCGACATTCTCAACGTCGCGTTCCCCGGCGGCGGTCTGGAAGGTTCGATGCTGCAGTACCTGGGCAGCGACGAATTCCAGAAGACGCCGCCGAAAATTCTCATCTGGGAATTCTCGCCGCTGTACCGCCTCGACCAGGAAACCATCTATCGCCAGATGATGGCGCTGCTCGACAACGGCTGCGAAGGCAAAGAGGCGCAAATGTCCGCCAGCACCACGCTCAAGCCGGGCGGCAAACAAGAACTGCTGGTCAACAGCAAGAACCTGAACCTGCAGAACAGCAGCCACCAGGTCGACATCCGCTTCGCCGACACCTCGGTGAAAACTCTGCAAGCCACCCTCTGGTACATGAACGGTCGCCACGAGGACATCAAGATCGAGAAACCGGAAACCTCCGATACCGACGGTCGTTTCGCCTTTGAGTTGCGCACGGACGAAGACTGGGCCTCGCAAAACCTGCTGGCGGTCGAAGTCCAGGGCCCGGAAGCGGGCACCGCGCCACAGAAAGTCGAAGCGAAAATCTGCAAACGCAACGTATTCCCGGGCGCTGGGCAACAAACCGCTCAGGTCGGGCAATGAGGTCTGCTATGCGAAATCCGAAACTGAAAACTCTTTTGGCGCCGACGCTGCTCGGGCTGGCGATCTTCGCCGGCACCGCGCAGGCCGCCGCACCACTGCGTCCGCCACAGGGCTATTTTGCGCCTGTGGATAAATTCAAGACCGGCGACAAGAGCGAAGGCTGCGATGCGATGCCGACGCCCTACACCGGCCCGCTGCAATTTCGCAGCAAATACGAAGGCTCGGACAAGGCTCGCGCGACGCTGAACGTGCAGTCGGAAAAAGCCTTTCGCGACACCACGAAAGACATCACCAACCTGGAACGCGGCACTGCCAAACGGGTGATGCAGTTCATGCGCGACGGTCGCCCGGAACAGCTCGATTGCACGCTCAACTGGCTCACCGCGTGGGCCAAGGCCGATGCGCTGATGTCGAAAGACTTCAACCACACCGGCAAGTCGATGCGCAAATGGGCGCTGGGCAGCATGGCGTCTTCGTACATTCGCCTGAAGTTCTCCGACTCCCATCCGCTGGCCCAGCATCAGCAGGAAGCCCAGGTGATCGAAGCCTGGTTCAGCAAGATGGCCGATCAGGTGGTCAGCGACTGGGACAACCTGCCGCTGGAAAAAACCAACAACCACTCGTACTGGGCCGCGTGGTCGGTGATGGCGACAGCGGTCGCGACCAACCGCCGCGACCTGTTCGATTGGGCAGTCAAGGAATACAAGGTCGGCGTCAATCAAGTCGATGCCGACGGTTTCCTGCCGAACGAACTCAAGCGCCAGCAACGCGCCCTCGCCTATCACAACTACGCCCTGCCGCCACTGGCGATGATCGCCAGTTTCGCCCAGGTCAACGGTGTGGATCTGCGTCAGGAAAACAACGGCGCGCTGAAACGCCTGGGTGACCGGGTGCTGGCCGGAGTGAAAGACCCGGATCAGTTCGAGAAGAAGAACGGCAAAGAGCAGGACATGACCGATTTGAAAGAGGACATGAAATTCGCCTGGCTCGAACCGTTCTGCACCCTCTACACCTGCCCGCCGGATGTGCTCGAGAAGAAACACGGGATGCAGCCGTTCAAGACCTTCCGCCTCGGCGGCGACCTGACCAAGGTCTACGACCCGTCCCATGAAAAGGGCAACAAAGGTTCCTGACACTGACCGCTGATCGTTCCCACGTCGAGGCGTCGAACCGTCTGCGTGGGAACGATCGCAGGACTGTTTCACCCCTCCAATTCCACGGGGGGTTTGGGGGGGCTTTGGCCCTTGACTGTTGGTTCAAACATGGAGAGATCGGGATGGTATTTTCATCCAACGTGTTCCTGTTTCTGTTCTTGCCGATCTTTCTCGGCTTGTACTACCTGAGCGGGCAACGCTATCGCAACCTGCTGCTGCTGATCGCCAGCTACGTGTTCTACGCGTGGTGGCGGGTGGACTTTCTGGCGCTGTTCGCCGGCGTCACCCTGTGGAACTACTGGATCGGCCTGAAAGTCGGCGCCGCCGGCGTGCGCACCAAACCGGCCCAGCGCTGGCTGCTGCTCGGCGTGGCGGTGGACCTGTGCATCCTCGGCTACTTCAAGTACGCCAACTTCGGGGTCGAGAGCATCAACGCGATCATGACCTCGATGGGCCTTGAGCCGTTCATCCTGACCCACGTGCTGCTGCCGATCGGTATCTCGTTCTACATCTTCGAGTCGATCAGCTACATCATCGACGTCTACCGCGGCGATACCCCGGCCACCCGCAACCTGATCGACTTCGCGGCGTTCGTGGCGATCTTCCCGCACCTGATTGCCGGTCCCGTTCTGCGTTTCCGTGACCTGGCCGATCAGTTCAACAACCGCACCCACACCCTCGACAAGTTCTCCGAGGGCTGCACGCGGTTCATGCAGGGTTTCATCAAGAAGGTGTTCATCGCCGACACCCTCGCCGTGGTGGCCGACCATTGCTTCGCCCTGCAAAACCCGACCACGGGCGATGCCTGGCTCGGCGCGCTGGCCTACACCGCGCAGCTGTATTTCGACTTCTCCGGTTACAGCGACATGGCCATCGGCCTGGGCCTGATGATGGGTTTTCGCTTCATGGAAAACTTCAAGCAGCCGTACATCAGCCAGTCGATCACCGAGTTCTGGCGCCGCTGGCACATCAGTCTGTCGACCTGGCTGCGTGACTACCTGTACATCACGCTTGGCGGCAACCGCAAAGGCACGCTGATGACCTATCGCAACCTGTTCCTGACCATGCTGCTCGGTGGTCTGTGGCACGGCGCGAACATCACCTACATCGTCTGGGGTGCGTGGCACGGCATGTGGCTGGCGATTGAAAAAATGCTCGGCCTCAACACCGCGCCGCGCAGCCTCAATCCGATCCGCTGGGCGCTGACCTTCCTGCTGGTGGTCATGGGCTGGGTGATCTTCCGCGCCGAGAACCTGCACGTCGCCGGCCGCATGTACGGCGCGATGTTCAGCTTCGGCGACTGGTCGCTGTCGGAACTCAACCAGGCCAGCCTCACCGGTCTGCAAGTGGCGACCCTGGTGGTGGCTTACGTGACCCTGGCGTTCTTCGGCCTGCGTGATCTGTACACCAACCAGCCGCCGGCCAAGACCAAACCTGAGGTCAACGTCGAGGCCAATGGCCCTGCCACGGCGACGCCGGGAATGATCAAGGCCGCTCCGGGCGAAAACCCGGCGAGCATCCACGAGCCCGGCTACACCGTCGGCGTCGAAGCCCAGGTGCAACCGGCCTACTGGACCGCGGACTGGTCGCGCTACGTGATGCGCGGGCTGATCCTGCTGCTGTTCATCGCCTCGATTCTCAAACTCTCGGCGCAAAGCTTCTCGCCGTTCCTTTACTTCCAGTTCTGAGGGATCTGACATGACCCGCTCATTACGCATCTTCTACATCGCGCTGTTTCTGGTGACCCTGCTGGTGCTTGGTCTGTGGTCGGTGCGCAGCTTCTTCGGCTTCAGCACCAACGCCGATGCGACGGTGCTCAACGGTCGCTGGACCAAAGCGGTGGAAACCCACTACGACGACGAATTCCCGATCAAGCGCCTGGGCACCAACCTCTGGGCCGCGCTGGATTTCAAACTGTTCAACGAAGGTCGTCCGGGCGTGGTGCTCGGTCGCGATCAGTGGTTGTACAGCGATGAGGAATTCAACCCGATCGTCAACGAAGAGCTGAACCTGCAAGGCAACTACGCGCTGGTCGAAGGCGTGCGCCAGACCCTGAAAGAGAAAGGCGTGAAACTGGTGATGGCGATCGTGCCGGCCAAGGCTCGCCTGTACCCGGAACACCTGGGTGAAGTGAAACCGGCGAGCATCCACGCCAACCTCTATCAGGACTTCCACGCCCGTGTCGCGGCGGACAAGATCCTCGCCCCCGACCTGCTCGGCCCGCTGCAAGCGGCCAAGCAGAACGGTCAGCAAGTGTTCCTGCGCACCGACACCCACTGGACCCCGGAAGGCGCGGAAATCGCCGCCAACACCCTGGCCAGGACCATCGCCGACAAGTTCCCGCTCAGTGGCGAGCCGCAGCGCTTCGTCACCACCCCGGCGGAGAAGGTCACGCACAAGGGCGACCTGCGTCTGTTCCTGCCGCTGGATCCGCTGTTCGAAAACCTGATGCCGGCCAAGGAACCGCTGCAAAAGCGCAACACCGTGGCCGTCGAGCAACCTGCCGGGGACGACGCCCTGTTCGCCAACAACGAAGTGCCGGTCGCGCTGATCGGCACCAGCTACAGCGCCAACCCGAACTGGAACTTCGTCGGTGCGCTCAAGCAAGCCCTGCACAGCGACGTCGTCAACTACGCAGAAGACGGCCACGGCCCGATCCTGCCGATGCTCAGCTACCTGAAAAGCGATGACTTCAAGAACAGCCCGCCACAAGTGCTGATCTGGGAGTTTCCTGAACGATATCTGCCTGTGAACAACGAAATCGGCGACGCCGACCCGCAGTGGGTCGCAGAGCTTAAACAAGCCGGCGCGCGCCAACAAAACGTAGCTGTAAACACTAAATCCGAGACGCCCGATCGGGCGCAAAACTGAAAGAGAGGTACACCATGACTTTCACTACAACTCCTCGTCGTCTCGCTAAACGCTTCGCTCTGGTTGCGGGTCTGAGCGTGCTGTCGGTCCAGGCCTTCGCCGGTGGCGACGCTGCGCTGTACGGCCCGACTGCACCGAAAGGCTCGACCTTCGTGCGCGTCTACAACGCCAGCAACGCTGAAGTCAGCGCCACCGTCGGCAGCACTAACCTCGCCGACGTCGCGCCGCTGGCCAGCAGCGACTTCAGCTTCATGCCGGGCGGTGATTACAGCGCCAAGGTCGGCAGCCAGACCCTGCCGGTGAAACTCGCCGGTGACCACTACTACACCCTGGTCAACAACGCTTCCGGCGCGCCGCAACTGATCGAAGAACCGCCGTTCAAGAACAAGCAGAAATCCCTGGTGCGCGTGCAGAACCTCAGCGACAAGTCGCTGACCCTGAAGACCGCCGACGGCAAGACCGACGTGGTGCCGAACGTGGCCGCCAAGGGCCGTGGCGAGCGTGAAATCAACCCGGTGAAAGTCAGCCTGGCGCTGTACGAAGGTGACAAGAAAGTCGGCGACGTCAAACCAGTCGCCCTGGAGCGCGGTGAAGCAGCCGTGCTGTACGTCACCGGCAACGGCAGCAACCTGTCGCCAGTCTGGGTGAAACGCCCGGTGTCGACTCGCTAATCGCTCGAGCTATCAGCTACAAGCCTCAAGCTGCAAGTGAAGTGCTTCTAACTCGCCGCTTGCAGCTTGCAGCTCCCAACTGCATTTTTAGGAGTAAACAATATGATTCCGGTGATCTTGTCAGGTGGTAGCGGCTCACGTCTTTGGCCGCTTTCGCGCAAGCAGTTTCCCAAGCAGTTCCTCGCCCTGACCGGCGAACACACACTGTTCCAGCAAACCCTCGAGCGTCTGGTGTTCGAAGGCATGGACACCCCGATCGTGGTCTGCAACAAGGATCACCGCTTCATCGTCAACGAGCAGTTGGCCAGCCGCAATCTGGAATGCCAACGCATCCTGATGGAACCGTTCGGGCGCAACACCGCGCCGGCCGTGGCCCTGACCGCGATGATGCTGGTCAATGAAGGTCGCGACGAATTGATGCTGGTGCTGCCGGCCGACCACGTTCTGGAAGACCAGAAAGCCCTGCAACGTGCCCTCGCTCTGGCCACCGTTGCCGCCGAAAACGGCGAGATGGTGCTGTTCGGCGTGCCGGCCACCAAACCGGAAACCGGTTACGGCTACATCAAGTCCACCGGTGATTCGCTGCTGCCGGAAGGCGTCAGCCGCGTCTCGCACTTCGTGGAAAAACCCGACGTCAAACGCGCCACCGAGTACGTAGAGTCCGGCGGTTACTACTGGAACAGCGGCATGTTCCTGTTCCGCGCCAGCCGCTTCCTCGAAGAACTGAAAAAGCATGATCCGGACATCTACGACACCTGCCTGCTGACCCTCGAGCGCAGCCAACAGGATGCCGATACCGTCACACTGGACGAAGCCACCTTCGCCTGCTGCCCGGACAACTCCATCGACTATTCCGTGATGGAAAAAACCCAGCGCGCCTGCGTGGTGCCGCTGACCGCCGGCTGGAGCGATGTCGGTTGCTGGTCGTCGCTGTGGGAGGTCAACGAGAAGGACGCCAACGGCAACGTCAGCAAGGGCGACGTGGTGATCCAGGACAGCAGGAACTGCATGATCCACGGCAACGGCAAACTGGTGTCGGTGATCGGTCTGGAAAACATCGTCGTGGTCGAAACCAAGGACGCCATGATGATCGCCCACAAGGACAAGGTCCAAGGCGTCAAGCAGATGGTCAACACCCTCAACGCCCAGGGCCGCAGCGAAACCCAGAACCACTGCGAGGTGTACCGTCCGTGGGGCTCGTACGACTCGGTGGACATGGGTGGCCGCTTCCAGGTCAAGCACATCTCGGTCAAGCCGGGCGCGTGCCTGTCGCTGCAGATGCACCACCACCGCGCCGAACACTGGATCGTGGTCAGCGGAACCGCCGAAGTGACCTGCGACGAGAACGTGTTTCTGCTCACTGAAAACCAGTCGACCTACATCCCGATCGCCTCGGTGCATCGCCTGCGCAACCCGGGCAAGATCCCGCTGGAAATCATCGAAGTGCAGTCGGGCTCATACCTGGGCGAAGACGATATCGAGCGCTTCGAAGATATCTACGGTCGCTCCACCCCGGTCGAACGCGGCGTGTCGGTGAAAACCATCGCGCAGTAAGCGTTCCGTAACAAGAAGCCCCCGTCCAGCCCGCTGCGTCCCCTATCCGCAGCGGGTTGGGCGGGGGCTTTTTTACGCCACTTTTCTGGCTCCCAGTCTTTTGGCGATAGCCGCTGATCGCGGATTGACCGCGGCCGTCCTGACTTTCTGAACGTTGTGCGTGCTCACCATCCTGGCCAACGACTTGACGGTCAGGTAGGTCCCAATACCACGCAATTTGAAAGGTTGGATGGCCTCGGTGGTCTCGACCGATTCACCCAGGAACTTATCCACGCCCGGCTGCGTCAGTGGGTGCGCAATTACGTTGCTCACATGAACCGTGCTTTCTCCGCCCTTTGTTGACGAGACACTCAACTCAGCGATGCCATAAATCACTTTATCCTGGCCCTTTTTTTCGACATCGTCGCGATTGATCAGTGCGAAGAAGTGCTTGGTGACCGTTTTTTCCTCCGATACCCGTGGTTCGCTTGAATACTTGAGGGACGAGGATGTGATCTCGGCGATCTCTTTTCCCAATTCAAAATTTTGTTCCGCGCTGACATTTGTGTTCTGCAGTTCTCGCCGCATAGAGTCGTGGTACATCTCACGGTACTGGCGCCGGTACATCCTCAGATGACTCAAGAGCTCGCGCTTGCTCACTGAAAAATCCGGGCCCTCGCCGACTTCAACCAGTTTGAAATCAGCAGACTTGCTGTATTCCACACCTCCCAGGTCAAGCCTGGACACATGTGCTTGGGAGGAAAGCAGCTTGAAGGCCAATCTCACTCGAATGCCCACGTCCGCTTCGTAGGTTCCGGTCTCGGCTTGCAGCCCCAGCGCGTCTCTCATCGTGAGCGGATTGTTGCGAACCATCCGGTAAATATTCAGCCCATCCGAATAGCCGGCAGGATCGGTGCTGGCCCAGCGTTGCAACCACGGGATGTAATAACGGAAGCCATAATAGTAAAGCCCCGTCGCATCGTGCTCCTTGCCCGAGTAACGCACGTATTTATATTTGAGTTCACCGTTTTGCCAGGCCGTAGTACCGAACGGGTGAAATACTTCCTGACTGATAATTGCGCCACGGTCGTCCGACTCCAGGCTGACTGACCCCAGGTGATCCGAGCACGCATATCGATATCGATCGTTGGTCCCCGTGGGCGGAGGGATCTCCCAATGCAGTACTCGAATATTGTTCAGCCCGCCCTCGGCAGTGATGACCTGCAAACGTTCACCGATCTCGTTATCGGTACGCAGCTCCAACCCGGGCAAATAGCGCACCTCGGCAACCACGGTGCGTGCGTTGGTTTTTAATGAGCGGATCTTGCGCACTCGCAGGCCGACATCGCCGTAGAGATAGACCTCGCAGTCGTTGCCCCCGGAGGCACGCTCCACCGGGCTGACCGATTGCAGTTGGTTGCGCAGGTTCCAGCTCAGTATCCGCCCCGGCTCCAGCTGCAACACGTTGCCTCTGCGGTCGTAGGCGGCTTCGATTTGAGCGTCGTCGGGAGGTGCGTGCTCGTAAGGCAGAGCGCGGTTGCTGTAACACGCCGGTTGCAGTTTGCGCCCATGACTTTGTGCGCCGACATGAGTCAGCCTGCGCAAGTTGCCGCCGGAATCATATTCATAAGTCTGCTGATAGTTGCTGACCGCCGCCGGGTCGACTCGTCCCATTGATTGCGGGCCCTGACTGGCACTGCCAGCTTCCCAACCGAACGCCATGATCAACTGATAAAGACTGTCATAGACAAACCGGCTGACCGGCTCTATTCGCTGATTGGCGAAATAACGGATCGGCAGCGCCTTGTCCTCGATGCTCAAGACATTGCCCATCGGGTCATAGTCGTAAATCCAGTGCTGCAGTACTCGGCCGGCGGCATCCTTATCCCGGCGGACCGTCAGGCGACCGTCCTCTGGGCGATACGTCAGCGCGGCCACCACGCCATTGCCGGCCGTTTCGCGCTCGATGCTGCCATCCGCGCTGTAGCGGATGTCACTGACCAGGATCTGCGCGGGCTGGTCCTTCAACTGCAGTCGGCGTTCACGCAAACGGCCATCGACGGTCAGCTCGAACGTATGCCGGTTGTCTCGGGCATCCGTCTGCTCCAGCACATCACCCAGCGCACCATAGCGCCACTGTGTGGTCGCACCGACGCCTGGCTCCAGCAGCCGCTGACGATCCTCCTCCCGCTCCGGCCAGTCAGTTGCCAGCGGTTCCAGCGTGAAGTGGCGGATGTCCTTGGTGCGGGGACCGCTGATTGCAAACGCGTCGAACAGCACGCTGCCGGCCGGATGATCATGACGAATCAGCTGACCGTATTGGTTACGCGACGGATCCCCACAGCCGGGATGACCGTAGGTCATTCGCTCTACGCAACGACGTGGCTCGTTTGCGCCTTGTTCGAATATTGCGACTGGTCGCTGCATGAAGTCGCATTCAATGTCGCGTCGCGTCTGCCGGCTGTCCCAACTGAACACTGTTTGCCCGGCGAGCCCCTTCAACTCGATTTGCGTGCCGGCATCAACGCTGTCCGAACGAATCACCGTGGAGTCCAGAGTAAACACCTGCGTCAGGTTGGCCGGGGGCAGCGGATCGCCGGCCTGCGACAGCCAAAGTCGCGGGTCCCACTGTTTCACCGCACGCCCCGCAGCGTCATGCAGGGTGCGGTTGATCCGGGACTCGACCGGTCCGTCCTCGATGTCTCGGCAATAGTCGACCGTGCGCACCGGCAAGCCGCGCGGGTCGACCACAGACATTCTCGGCGTATTGACGTGCAAGCTCATGGAGCGTACTTCCCCGCAACCGGCATTTGTTGTGCCTCCGGGCATCTGAGCAAGCTCAGCGCTGGTTCGGCTACTGTCGGAAATTACAGTCCCGACCAACGGCACCTGCGCGCAACCCCGACAAGATCCCGCTGAAAATCATCGAAGTGCAGTCGGGCTCATACCTGGGCGAAGACGATATCGAGCGCTTCGAAGATATCTACGGTCGCTCCACCCCGGTCGAACGCGGCGTGTCGGTGAAACCCATCGCGCAGTGATCGACCTGCAATAAGAAGCCCCCGTCCAGCCCGCTGCGTCCCCTATCCGCAGCGGGTTGGGCGGGGGCTTTTTTCAGCCCGTCTTGCGCCTGTCACTCGGAATGACTGCTCGGCTCATGGTTTTCCTGATACGTGTCTGTGGATAAACCGAAACCGATGCATTGGTTTTCTTGAAAAACCCGGTGCTGCCAGGGCTGTAACGCTCGATTCCGCTGGAGCCCTGAATGGTCTGATAATGGATGTTCCATTGCTGCTGTTTGCGGTCGTACTTCATGAAAGCGAAACCGGTCGTGAGGTTTTCCTGACGGCCCTGATCATCCGGTGCATAACCATAATCCTGATATTCCATGGCGGCGGCCTGCCCCATTCCGTGGCCTTCGGAGAGATCGTTGTATTGGGCATTTTCATATCCGCCTTCCACATGCCGGACACGCAGCACGTTGTCGTTGAGTTGATCCACCGTCAGTGAGCAACCGCTGAAACCGGGGGTAAATACATAGTCAGGCTGAGTACCTGTCGGATGCAGCGGAATATCGACATAGCCACCCTGAGGCGCCCAATACCCGGATACCGCGTTGTTCTGGTCAGGGATCTCGCCATTGGGAATATCGACGATCCGCAAAGCATTGAATTCCCCACTGCCAGCACCGGAATAAGTCATGCGATCCATACTGAAAATAAACTCGGCGCCACCGTTACGGCGGCTCAACTGCGCGACGGTTTCGTTCGAGTAACGTCCGGGAGTGGGGTCCAGCAGTTTGGTACTGACCTCAATCCTGCCCAGCTCGCCAATCTCCAGCGACTTTCGGATGTTGCCAGACCTGCCTGTTGCGGGCACTCCGCGCCGAGGTGCGCCGCTTTTCACCTCCAGAGCTCCGGTCATCAATCGATCAGCCCCCGTCGCGATAACAGGCTGCCACAATCCGTTGGCCAGCCTTCTACGCGTGACCGCCCCCTCGTCATCGGTGAAGGTGAGTGGATTGTTGCGAACCATTCGGTAGAGGTTGGCACCGTCGCCATGACCGGCAGGGTCCGCACTGGACCAGCGTTGTAGCCATGGGATGTAGTAACGCAGACCAAAGTAGTCGAGCCCGGAGGCATCGCGCTCCTTGCCCGAGTAACGGACGAATTTGCAGCTGAATTCGCCGTCCCGCCAGGCGCTGGTGCCGAAAGGGTGAAACCTTTCGCGGTTGATCATCGCGCCGTCAGCGGCGGTTTCCAGACAGACCGAACCCAGATGATCGACATGTTGATATCTATACCGATTGTTGATTCCCGAAGGCGGCGGGCTTTCCCAGTGCTGTACTCGAGCGTTGTCGGCAATGATGACTTGCACCCGTTCGCCGGTGCCGTTGTCGATGCGCAATTCCAGTCCAGGTAAATAGCGCACATCGGAAACCAGGGTGCGGGCGTTGGTTCGTAATGAGCGGATCTTGCGTACTCGCTGACTGCCAGACGCGTAGAGATAGACCTCTTGGTCGGCGAGCCCGAAGGTGCGCTCCACCGGGCTGACTGATTGCAGTTGGTTGCGCAGGTTCCAGCTCAGTACCCGCCCCGGTTCCAGCTGCAACAGGTTGCCTCTGCGGTCGTAGGCGGCTTCGATTTGAGCGTCGTCGGGAGGTGTGTCGTCATAAGGCAGAGCGCGGTTGCTGTAACTCGCCGGTTGCAGTTTGCGCCCGTGACTTTGTGCGCCCGCATGAGTCAGCCTGCGCAGGTTGCCAGCGGGATCATATTCGTAAGTCTGCTGATAGTTACTGACAACCGCCGGATCGACGCGCCCTATCGATTGCGGGCCCTGCCTCGCCATTCCGGCTTCCCAGCCCGACGCCATGATCAACTGGTCAAGGCTGTCGTAGACAAAGCGGCTGACCGGATCGATTCGCTGGTTGGCGAAGTAACGGATCGGCAGCGCCTTGTCTTCGATACTCAGGACATTGCCAGTCCTGTCGTATCCATAACGCAAGTGTTGCAGCACTCCACCGCGAGTGTCTTCGTCCCGACGGACCATCAGGCGACCGTCTTCGGGCCGATATACGCGGGTGGTCTGCACACCGTTGCCAGCGGTTTCCTGCTCGATACTGCCGTAAGCGTTGTAGTGAATATCGCTGATCAGGATCTGTTCAGCCTCACCCCTCAACTGCAAGCGGCGCTCGCGCAAGCGGCCATCGACGGTCAGCGCGAATGTATGTCGGTTGTCTCGGGCGTCCGTCTGCTCCAGTACATCGCCGAGCGCACCATGGCGCCACCGCGATGTCGCACCGGCGCCGGGTTCCAGCAGCCGCAGACGATCCTCCTCCCGCTCCGGCCAGTCAGTTGCCAGCGGTTCCAGCGTGAAGTGGCGGATGTCTTCGGTGCAGGGGCCGCTGATTGCAAACCCTTTGAACAGTACGCTGCCCGCCGGATGGTCATGACGAATCAGCTGACCGTACTGGTTTCGCGACTGATCCCCACAGCCGGGATGACCGTAGGTCATTCGCTCTACGCAACGACGTGGCTCGTTTGCGCCTTGTTCGAATATTGCGACTGGTCGCTGCATGAAGTCGCATTCAATGTCGCGTCGCGTCTGCCGGCTGTCCCAACTGAACACTGTTTGCCCGGCAAGCCCGTTCAACTCGATTTGCGTGCCGGCATCAACGCTGTCCGAACGAATCACCGTGGAGTCCAGAGTAAACACCTGCGTCAGGTTGGCCGGTGTCAGAAGGTCTTCGGCTTGTAGTTCCCACAGACGTGGATCCCACTGTTTGATCGCGTTTCCCTGCGGATCATGAAGCACTCGGTTGATCCGGGGCTCGACAGGTCCACCCTGGATTACACGGCAATAGTCGACCGTGCGGACCGGCAAGCCGCGTGGGTCGACCACAGACATCCTCGGCGTATTGGTATGCAAGCTCATGAAGCGCGCTCCCCGCGCGACCGGCATTTCTTACTGCCTCTGGCATCAGAGCAAGCTCAGCGCTGTTTCGGCTACTGTCGGAAATGACAGTCCCGACCAACGGCACCTGCGCGCAATCCGCGAATGTCCATTCCCGCGCCCCTTCGGTAGGATGGCAGGCACAAGTTCAAGGAGCGTTAGAACATGTTCATCGGCGTCTTGCTGGTCATCACCTGGCTGATCCTGCTGTTGCGCTACCCGGCCAAGGCCTTGCCGGTGTCGATGGCCGCCGCTGTGGGCCTGGGGCTGGTGGCGATGTGGGTGGTGTGGCTGGACAATCGCGAGGTCAAGCAGCTGGCGCGTCTGGAACTGCGCATCGTCTATGCCCCCGAACACTGCCCCGCCGACCGTCCGCTGCTGCTCAAGCTGAACAATGGTAACGACGTGCCGCTGACCGAACTGCGCTGGCGCATTGCCGCGTATGCGCCGGGCGACACCGTGAATCTGGCCGACAATCAATACGCCGCCCCGCGCTATCGCGGCCCCGGCGAATTGCAGCCCGGCGGCAACTGGGAAGACTGTCTGCCGATGCCGCCGTTGCGTCCCGGTTATCGCCCGCAAACCCTGGAGTTTCGCGCCGAGCGATTGCAGGGTAGTTTCTCCGACTGATCCCCTCTCCCACTCTTTTGCACAAGGAATGCGCCATGCCCGTTGCGTTGATTACCGGTTGTTCCAGCGGCATCGGCCGCGCCCTTGCCGATGCCTTCAAAAGCGCCGGCTACGAGGTCTGGGCCAGTGCGCGCAAGGCTGAAGATGTCGCGGCACTCGGTGCGGCCGGGTTCACGGCGGTGCAGCTCGACGTCAATGACAGCGCAGCGCTGGAACAACTCGCCGAACGGATCAACCAGCAACATGGCGGCCTCGACGTGCTGATCAACAACGCCGGTTACGGCGCCATGGGGCCGCTGCTCGACGGCGGCGTTCCGGCCATGCAGCGCCAGTTCGAAACCAACGTGTTTTCGATTGTCGGCGTGACCCGTGCGTTGTTCCCGGTACTGCGCCGGGCCAAGGGATTGGTGGTGAATGTCGGCAGTGTGTCAGGGGTTTTGGTCACGCCGTTTGCCGGTGCTTACTGCGCATCGAAAGCAGCGGTGCATGCATTGAGCGATGCCTTGCGCATGGAACTCGCACCGTTCGGCATACGCGTAATGGAGGTTCAGCCGGGGGCGATCCAGTCGAGTTTTGCCAAAAACGCCGGGCATGAAGCCGAGCAATTGATCAACGAGCAATCGCCGTGGTTTCCATTGCGTGAGGGCATTCGCGCGCGGGCCAAGGCGTCGCAGGACAAGCCGACGCCGGCCAGTGAGTTTGCAGCTGAATTGCTCAAAGCCGTAGAGCAAAGCAAGCTGCCACGCTTGATCCGCATCGGCAATGGCAGCCGGGCGTTGCCGCTGCTGGCGACGTTGCTGCCGAAAGGGTTGCTGGAATCGACGTTGATGAAGCGCTTCGGGCTGCAAGGGAAACTCTGATCCACAGGTTTGAGCTCGCCAGCGGCGGGCTCAAACCATCACAACCTGGTTACCCCGTAGCGTCAGCGCGGGAACGCCATCAGATTGGGCAAGGATTCAAAGGCTGGAGATTGTCCCGATGCTGCTGGGTATAAGAGCTGGATCGAAATGGCGACTTCCTGGCCCGGGATCAGAAAATACTTGTCTCCCGGTGGTGTGGCCAGTTCGACAATGCCCTCTTTTGCATCATGAACGACGTCAAGCCACGGATTGGCGTAAATTTTCGTTCCCACCGGTAAGCCTGCACTTGAAAACTTCCATTGGGCAAACGATTGATTATTTGCTTGGACCATAACGTCGTAACTATAAACCCAGCCGCCGGTCACAATGTCCTGCCATTTTGCAGTAAATACCTGCCTGGCCGAAATGGCCTGTTCCCCATCCGGCTTAACGAGTACAGAAAAGTTCCCTGCCTCATACCGGGGCTGATAATAAACAATGCTTAACATTTCGCACACTTCTGAAGGGTCCATGTTCACAGGTGCTGTAAACGTCAGCGTGCGCCTTGGATTCCATCCTTCAAGTTGATCTTCGGTAATGGTCAAAGTGGCGGACTTTGACGCTTCGGAATAGCTCATCTGCGCACCGCTGGCGGGCATCGAAGCGTGCACAAACGCTGCGCCGTTGTAGGCCCGAAACTGCATACGCGAGCCAACGGGGGGTGGCGTACCATCGGTCAACATTGTAAAGCCCAATGTCACCGTTTCCCCGCTGACTATATGACTGACAAAGTCATCCATCCTGATATCAATCAGTTCCATAACTTAAAACTTCCTATTAAAAAGCCAATAGCTGCCAATGCCTGATTGCAATCGGCAATATTAAAATCAATGAGATAGCGCCTTTATCCAGGCGACGAAAAAACACTAACACAGGAATAAAGTCAGGAACCGAAAAACAACAGGCACTTACAATTCAAAAAAACTTCAAACACCCCACTAACAACCACAACTAAAAGCACAACTAAAAGCACAAGTCGCGAAAGCACTTATCTCTCGCGACATGCTTGCTTTTAGTTCAAACCCTCAATAACTACCGTGCAAGTAATCCCCGCCGCCAACAGAACACCCTCCGGCACTTCATCGATGTGAATCCGCACCGGCACCCGTTGCGCAAGACGCACCCAGTTGAACGTCGGGTTCACATCGGCGATCAGCTCGCGGCTTTCCGGGTTGTCGCGGTCGTAGATGCCGCGGGAAATACTTTCCACGTGGCCCTTGAGGACTTCGCCGCTCATCAGCTGCATGTCGGCTTTATCGCCGACGCGCACGTGGGGCAGTTTGGTTTCTTCGAAGAAGCCGTAGACCCAGAACGAGTTCATGTCGACCACAGCCATTTTCGCTTCGCCGATGCGGGCGTAATCGCCGCGATGGACGTTAAGGTTGGTCACGTAGCCGTCCACCGCCGCCCGCACTTCGGTGCGCTTGAGGTTGAGTTCGGCGGCTTCCAGTTGTGCCTGGGCCTGTTGGTAATCGGCCAGCGCCGAGTCGGCGATGTTGCTGGCGTCGTCGCGGTTTTCCTTGGAGATCACCAGGTTGTCGAGGTCGGCGCGGCGATGGGCGTTGACCTTGCGCATCTCCCACGTGGCCTTGCGCGAAGCGACCAGCGACTGCGCCTGTTTCACCGCCAGGCGATAGTGCTCGGGGTCGATCTGCATCAGCAGATCACCTTTCTTCACCAACTGGTTGTCGTGCACCGGCACGTCGACCACTTCACCGGTGACGTCGGCCGCGACGTTGATGATGTCGGCGCGCACCCGGCCGTCGCGGGTCCACGGGGTGTTCATGTAGTGCTCCCACAACGTGCGGCCGATCCACAGCGCCAGGGCCAGCACCAGCAGGGTCGCGAGCAGGCTGAAAAACTTTTTCATCAGAACGTTCTCAACGGTAGACAGTCAGCGCCATCGCGCCGAACAGACAGGTAAACAGGCTCAGGCGCAATAGCGCCGGGTGCCAGAAGAAGCGGTACAGATCGAACCCCGACAGAAACCGGTCCAGCGCCCAGGCCAGTGCCGCGGCGACGAAAAACATCAGGGTCATGGTCGGCATGTACACGCCGTGGAAGGCGATTTCACGAGGCATGGGCAAGTCCTTCGGGCTTGGCGATGGCGTAGGCAGCAAGGGGCGATTGCGGGTCGAGCAACGAGGTGCGGATGAAGTGCAGATAGCTTTTCACCCGCCGCAGTGCCGAGGTATCGAAGTGCGGTGCGAACGGCTCGTCAGTGGCGGCGACCCGGCTGATCGCGTGATCGACCGCGACCAGCGCGCGTTCCAGATTGCTCGAATTCGGTTGCAGGAACAGCCGCACCAGCGAACGCCCCATGACCCTGATCGCCTGACGCCAAGGCTGCGATTCGGCATACGCCGGGTGCACCGGCAGGATCGCCTGTTCCTTGCGCAACTCGATGATCGCGTGGCCGACTTCCAGCACCACGAACATCCAGCGCAGCAGGTTTTTCTGCACCAGCGGCTGACCGGCCGCCAGGCCATAAGCCTGATGCATCAGGTCGCGGGTACGGCTTTCGAAACTCGACGCCAGGCCCTTGAGCTTGCCGCTGATCGCGTACACCACTTGCCCGCGCAGATCCTGCTCCAGGCGCTGCCACAACCAGCGGCTGTTCGGCGGCAGAATGATCGCACCTGCCGCCGCGCAAACCAGCATGCCCATGACCATGGCGATGTAGTCGTTGATGAAGGTGTAGGGGTTGTAGATCGTCAGGTTGTCCGGCACCGAACCGGTGCTGAAAAAAATCAGCAGACCGAGGCCAACACCGGCATATTGCGGCCGCGATGCGAGGAACGAGCCGAGCACGATCACCGGCGCGAGCATCACGCACAACAGTGGGAAACCGTCGATCCACGGGAAGATGAAAAACATCTCAACGAAGCCGATCAGCGCCCCAAGAAAAGTACCGCACGCCATCTGAAATGCCATGCGTTTCGGGTTCGGCGTGGCGGCGGACAGGCCCACGGTGGCCGCGGCGATCAGGGTCATGGTCGCGCCGCTCGGCCACGCAGTGGCGACCCAGTAACTGCCAAGCACGATCAGAATGAATGACGCACGAATCCCCGAAGCCGCTGCAGCCCACCAACTGGTTTGCGGGGTGAACGGCTCATCCCAGCGCTCGCGTTCGTGGCTGTGATCGGCCAGAGACGCGTGGGTCTGTGCATAACTGTGCAAGTCATCGACGAAGCGATAGAGCAGCTCGTATGCGGTGTGGAAATCCAGCTGCTCGGCGTCGCTCGGTTCACTCTCCTGGAAGATCGCCCGCAGACTGCGCACCCGCGCCGGCAAGCCTTCCTTGTACGCCGCCAGCGCCAGCACCAGACGCGCCGCATCCGGGCTGGTCAGGGCGCGGCCACTGAAGCCGTCGAGCACTTCGGCCAAGTCCTGCAGGCCCGGTTTGATCGCCGCTTCCACATGATCGGCACCGTTGTTGCGCAGGCGTTCGAGCAACTGGTGCAAGGCGTTGAAACGGGTGGTGATGCCCATGAACTCGCTGTTCAGGCGACTGAGCCGGCCGTTGCGTCGACGCATGTGCGGGTCTTCGAACACGGTCACGCTGCGCAGCCCTTCCAGCCCTACCGCTTCGGCGATGAAGCGTACGTTGCTGGCCTCGAACGACTCCGGTTTGCTGCGCCCGCGCAGGCCATCGGTGACGAACAACGCGAACACACCGAAGCGCTGATACAAGGCGTTGCGCATCGCGGCGCTGGCGGTTTGCGGCAGGAACGCGGCACTGACCAGGGTCGAACAGAGAATACCCAGCGAGATTTCCAGCACCCGCCACACCGCCGCCATGAACGCACCGTCAGGATGAGCCAGCGCCGGCAGACCGACCATCGCGGCGGTGTATCCGGCCAGCACAAAACCGTAGGCGCGAAAGTTGCGGCAACGGGCGGCGCCGGCCGAGCAGATGCCGACCCAGATCGCCAGTGAACCGAGGAACAGTTCAGTGTTCTGGGCGAACAGTGAAATCAGCGTGACCATCATCGCCGACCCGGCCAGGGTGCCGAGAAAACGGTAGAAACTCTTGGCGAACACCTGACCGCTCTGCGGCTGCATGACGATGAACACGGTGATCATCGCCGTGCGCGGCTGCGGCAGTTCCAGACGCATCGCCAGCCACAGGGTCAGGAATGCGGCGATCAACACCTTGAAGATGTAGACCCAGGTCACGCCGTCGCTGCGCGCCCAGTCGAAGAAACCCCGGCGCCATTCCAGGGAGTAGAGCCAGCGCAAAGGTGCGGGCAAGGGAGTCATTAAGGCTTGCTCAGTGGTCGAGGGCTTGAAGAAGGGCCGGGGTTTTCGGGGCGGCGGTCTGTGCGGCAGTCGGCACGTCTTTACCCGCACCAAGTCCACCACCCAATGCCGTCACCAGTTCCGCATGGGCACTCAACCGCGCTGCCTGCACCTGCTGCTGCACCTGCTGCTGTTTGAACAGCAAGGTCTGCGCATTGAGCACGTTGAGGTAATCGGTGAGCCCGCGCTGGTAGGCGATCATCGCGATGTCGTAGGTCTTCTGCGCCGTGGCCACGGATTCGGCGGCGAATGTCTGCTGCTTGTCCATCGACTCGCGGCGGATCAACTGGTCCGAGATGTTCTTCAGCGCATTGACCAGGGTCTGGTTGTAATGCGCGACGGCGATGTCGTAACCCGCCGACGCTTCGCCAAGCTCCGCACGCAGTCGTCCGCCGTCAAAGATCGGCAGCGAGATCGCCGGCCCGACGTTGTAGTTGAGTTTCTTGCCGGTCAGGAACTCCAGCGCCCCGCCGCCGGTGGCCATGTAGCCGAGGCTGCCGACCAGATCGACGTTAGGGTAAAACCCGGCATGCGCCACATCGATCCCGCGCGCCTGCGCCGCCACTTGCCAGCGACTGGCGACCACGTCCGGACGCTGGCCGAGCAGTTCGGCGGGCAGTGCCGACGGCAGTTTGAGCGCTGTGCCAAGGGACAGGGTCGGCCGCTGCAATTGCGCGCCGGCGCCCGGCCCCTTGCCGGCCAGTGCAGCGATCTGGTTGCGGCTCAGGGCGATTTCTTCGTCCAGCGCATCCAGTTGCCGATGGGTTTCCGGCAGCGGGGTTTCGGCCTGGCTGACTTCGAAGTGGGTGCCGATCCCGCCGTCCAGGCGTTTCTGTGCCAGTTCGAGAATCTGCTGTTGCTGCTTGAGCGTCGCCGCCACGATATCGCGCTGGGCGTAATGCAGCGACAGCTCGATATAGGCGCGCACGATGTTGTTCTGCAATTCGAGTTGCGCCTGACGCGCCTCGGCCGCGCTCATGTGCGCCAGATCGACCGCACGCTCGGTGCTGTTGCTTTCACGCCCCCAGAGGTCGAGGGCGTAACTGAAACCCAGCGCGGCGTTGTTGTCCCAGGTGGTGCTGTTGGCCAGCTCACCGGGGCCGTAGAACGGGTCGGTCGGCCAGTTGTGGCGCTTGAGGGTCGACTCGCCATTGATCTGTAACGACTCGGCGGCTTCGGCGACACCGGCCACGGACCGGGCCTGACGCACGCGCGCGGCGGCCATCGCCATAGTCGGGCTGCCTTGCACGGCAAGGTCGATCCAATGGTTGAGTTGCGGGTCACCGTAGGCTTGCCACCATTGGGCGGTGGGCCAGTTTGCGTCACGGGCGGCGTGGGCGATGGCCTCGTCGGTGGCCAGTTCATTAGCCTCCAGAGCCTTGCCCTGCGGGGCAATTCCTCCGGTTCCAATGCAGCCGCCGAGACCTAACGAAAGAGCCAGAACACTGAGCGGCAAAAGCGCTCTGTTGATGCGACGCGGCACTGCTGCGAATTCCTGAGGTGGGAGATGTTTCGAGGTGGGCGCAATTCTAGGGGGGCGCCATTACGGCGATAAGCTGGGAATCCTGTGAATCTTTGTTACCGTTAACGAGATAATCCCTTGGTCGGGGGTCTCAGACCCTGAAACTTCGTGTCACAATTTGCCATCTCCCTTGAGAGCACCCCATGGACACTTTGCAAAACATGCGCGCCTTCAGTTGTGTGGCCGAAGCCGGCAGCTTCACCGCCGCCGCCGTGCAGCTCGACACCACCACCGCCAACGTATCGCGCGCGGTCTCCAACCTTGAGGCCCACCTGCAAACCCGCCTGCTCAATCGCACGACCCGCCGCATCGCGCTCACCGAAGCCGGCAAGCGCTATCTGCTGCGTTGCGAGCAGATCCTCGCCTACGTCGAAGAGGCCGAAGCCGAAGCCAGCGAGGCCCACGCCCGCCCGGCCGGACAATTGAAAGTGCACACCATGACCGGCATCGGCCAGCACTTCGTGATCGACGCCATCGCCCGCTACCGCAAGACCCACCCGGACGTGACCTTCGACCTGACCATGGCCAACCGCGTGCCGGACCTGCTCGACGAAGGCTACGACGTGTCCATCGTCCTGGCCCGCGAACTGCCGGACTCGGGTTTCGTTTCGCAACGCCTGGGCATCACCTACAGCATCGTCTGCGCCTCGCCGGCCTACGTGAAAGCCAACGGCTGCGCACAAAAACCCAGCGACCTGCTGAACCACGCCTGCCTGCGCCTGGTGAGCCCGGTGATCCCCCTGGAAAAATGGGCCTTCGATGGTCCTGACGGTCAGGAAGTTGTCACTATCAACAGCTCGCCCTTCCTGGTGAACTCCGCCGACGCGATGAAAAGCGCGATCACCAGTGGGATGGGTGTCGGCGTATTGCCGGTGTACGCGGCGATTGAAGGCTTGCGCAACGGCTCACTGGTGCGGGTAATGCCGAACTACCGCTCGCAGGAACTGAACCTGTATGCGATCTACCCGTCACGGCAGTACCTGGATGCGAAGATCAAGACCTGGGTTGAATACCTGCGTGGTTCGCTGCCGGAGATATTGGCGGGGCATCAGGCGGAGTTGGCGGCTTATGAGATGAGTGGGAGTCTGGGTGGAGCCAGGCTCGCGAACTGAGTTTACCGTCCTACAGACGGGGTGATTTGGGGGGACGTTTCCGACAAGTCGCGTCGGTTGTCCCTCGGAAACGAGGTGGATAGGCTTTTGAGGGTCGCTGACGCATCAGCGGCCGGGTCTGGAAAACCCGAAGTTCAGGATCACAGCCCATGACATAATGCGGCGTTTTTTCGCGACGTTATGGTAGCTGTACGTGGGAGACCTTCGGGTCTGCCGGGTTTGATCCTTTCCGGTTTTTCCAGTCCGCGTACAGCTGCCACCTCTTTCGCCTGGAAAACGAAAAATGGCAGCTCCTCCAAGACTTAAGGATCTTTGCCATGAAAAAACTTACTCCGAATCCCCCTGAAACCAACGACACCTCGCCCTACGAATCCGCCGATTCAAACAAACTCCACGACGCCGCCGAACGCGCGCTCGACCACTACCTGAACCCTCTCCCGAAAAAATGCCCCGGCCGCAAACCGAGCGAAATGTTCCAGATTTCACCGGACATGGACGACGAAAGCCTGCTGGCCCACGCCTGCGAATCCCTGGCCTCGGCCAGCGTCATGGCCAGTGACGTGGCAGCCTATGTCGACTCACCACAGCGACACCGGATTCTGGGCATTCAACAAGTCATCATGCTCGCCGAGCTCGCCGTGAACCGCGTGCTGGATAACGTCGAAGTACAACGTCATCCCACACACAGCTAAGCCGCTCTGACCAAACCGACCTGCCAGCGACAACCGCATTCGCTGGCAGCTCGGATGGGACGCAGAGCGTCCCGGGCTGCATTCCCACGCAGAGCGTGGGAACGATCAAACGATGAGCGTTAGCTCAAGTTCGCTGTTCGCTTCTCACCACTCAAAACGATGAGCGTTAGCTCGAGTTCGCTGTTCGCTTCTCACCACTCAAAACGATGAGCGTTAGCTCGAGTAAGGCTTTTGACGTACCGGCCCCATCGGAAGGCTGAGTGGAGGGATTTATCCGGGGGTGGGAGCGCAGCGACCGTTTGGCGAAGCCAAACACATCGAGAGGAGGTGCAGCGAAGCAAACCGGAGGCGATGCCCCCGGATGAATCCCGGAGCGAAGGAACACCGAGCCTAGGCGAGGTGCCGAACGCCGGGGCCCAGCGTTTTGGTTACTTTGGGGCGTTTGCCAAAGTGACTCGCTGTAAAAGCGAAACCGCCAGCCGCAACCCCCGAAGCAACGGATATTCACCCAAAACCCCAAGAACCTGGTCGGCCCAGAGGCCGCCAAGGACAAGCCAAACCTGGCGAAGAATGTTAGCTTGCTTGGCAACCCAGAACAGCCGAGCCAAATGCCAATGAAAAAAACAGTCCTGGCCTTCAGCCGCATCACCCCGCCCATGATCGAACGCCTGCAACAGGAGTTCGACGTCATCGTCCCCAACCCGAAAAACGGCGACATCAACGCCCAGTTCAACGAAGCCCTGCCCCACGCCCACGGCCTGATCGGCGTCGGTCGCAAACTCGGCAAGGCCCAACTGGAAACCGCCGCCAGACTCGAAGTGGTCTCCAGCGTCTCCGTCGGCTACGACAACTACGACCTCGCCTATTTCAACGAACGCGGGATCATGCTTACCAACACCCCGGACGTGCTCACCGAAAGCACCGCCGACCTGGCCTTCGCCCTGATCATGAGCAGCGCCCGCCGCGTCGCCGAACTCGACGCCTGGACCAAGGCCGGCCAATGGCAGGCCAGCGTCGGCGCACCGCTGTTCGGTTGCGACGTGCACGGCAAGACCCTGGGCATCGTCGGCATGGGCAACATCGGCGCCGCCGTCGCCCGTCGCGGCCACTTCGGCTTCAACATGCCGATCCTCTACAGCGGCAACAGCCGCAAGACCGAACTCGAACAGCAACTCGGCGCACAGTTCCGCAGTCTTGACCAACTGCTGGCCGAGGCCGACTTCGTTTGCCTGGTGGTGCCGCTAAGCGACAAGACCCGCCACCTGATCAGCCATCGCGAACTGGCGCTGATGAAGCCGGATGCGATTCTGGTGAACATCTCCCGCGGCCCGGTGGTCAACGAGCCGGCATTGATCGAGGCATTGCAGAACAACCGGATTCGCGGTGCCGGTCTGGACGTCTACGAGAAGGAACCGCTGGCCGAGTCACCGCTGTTCCAGATGAAAAACGCCGTGACCTTGCCGCACATCGGTTCGGCCACCCACGAAACCCGCGAAGCCATGGCCAATCGTGCCCTGGCCAACCTGCGTAGCGCCCTGCTCGGCGAGCGTCCGCAGGATCTGGTGAACCCGCAGGTCTGGCGCGGATAAATAAATCGGGCAAGTATTGCAAAGTACTTGCCCGCACAACTTACAGCCAATACACACTTTGAAAATCAACACACCAACAAAATAAACTATCGCGCTATAAAATTTCCGGACTTATCAAATATAACGATAAACACTCCAGAGAATAGCCACCTTGAGAATTTCCAATACCGATCAATTAATCCGTTACAGCAAAGTCTGCCTGATGGCCTACATCAGTTTTTTTGGACTATTGGTGATGTACGGAAACCTGACCGACTATTCGGCAAACTATGTGTACGTCGGACACATCCTGAGTATGGATACCACTCAAATCAACGAGAACATACGTTACAGGGCGATTGAATCGCCCATGATGCACCATCGGATCTATTGGTTCATCATCACGACGGAAGCGATCTACACCGCCTATTGCCTGCTCGGCACTTATTATCTCTATCGCAAAGTCAATGAATCTGCGGCTGTATTTCACGAGGCAAAAAGGTTCTCGATCATTGGCTTGCTGATCGCAATCTTCACCTATTACGTTTGCCTGCAAACCATCGGTGTTGAATGGTTCGACATGGACACTTCACAAGTATGGAATGCGAAAGACTGGGCACGACATATTGTCGACTTCATATTGCCTGTACTGATTTTCATAACATTGAAAAACGAGCGCTGAATAGACAGCGCTCAAAGCCAAATCGATCTCAGGCCAACTTTCCATGCGTGGAAACAACTGCAACTGCGGGTTTACGAAACACCAGCACATTCCCCAGCATCACCAATACCAGCCCCGCCAATGCGGGTGCCGTCCATTGATAGCCTTCGGCAAAGGCCGAAACGTTCAAAGCCACCACCGGGAACAGCACCGTGCAATAGGCGGCGCGCTCCGGCCCCATGCGACCGACCAGCGTCAGGTACGCCGTGAAACCGATCACCGAACCCGGTATCACCAGGTACAGCAGCGCGCCGATGTAGCGCGACGTCCATTCCATCTCGAACGGAATGCCTTTGACCAGACACCACACCGAGAGCATCGCCGCGCCGTAGGCCATGCCCCAGGCATTGGTCGTCAGCGGCTTGAGGCCGGCCTTCTGTTGCAGGCTCGAGAGCATGTTGCCCGCCGAGAAACACAGCGTGCCGCAGAGCGTCAGGGCAAGACCGAGCAAGGTTTGCGGACTGGCGTGATGCCCGGCCAGCTCCGGCCAGAACAACAGGCCCAGGCCAGTTAGCCCCAGCGCCCCGCCCATCAATACATTGCGCGCGATCCGCTGGCCGAAGAACACCCGTGCATTCAGCGCGTTCCACAACGTTGCGGTAGAAAACACCACAGCCACCAGACCGCTGGGAATCCATTGGCTGGCGGTCAGGAAGCACATGAAATTGACACAGAACAGGCACAAGCCCTGCGCGACACAGATCAGATGCCCGCGCCGATTCATCGGTTGCAGGCGACGGCTGAGCAGCAACAGCGCGAACAACACCAGCGCCGCGAGACCGAAGCGATAGACGATCGACACCGGAATCGCCACCACGCCCAGTTGCCATTTAAGGGCAATCCAGGTGGTGCCCCAGATCAGCACGGTTAACAAATACAACGACAGGTTCATGGCAGACACTCCTCGATTGGGTTTCAGTGTCCGCCTGCGCCTTCACCCCTCGCTTGCATAAACTTGCGCTTTTGTCGGCGTGCAGGCTGGCAGCGCAACATCTACGGAGTAGGATGCAAGGCGTTGAAGAGAACCGACCATGGCCGCCATCGATACCCTGCAAGTCTTTCAAGCCTTGAACAGCTCGCCCAACGCATGCCTTGTGCGCAGCGCCGAGCTGGGGGACGGCCTGTCCGCAGCCTTGTGGACCAACCACCACGACGCCCGCGACTATGACGCGCCGAGCCATCACACGCTCTCCTGCTACATCGCTGGCGGCACCGGCACGTTCCGCCGTGGCGCCCCCGGAAACAAAGGCAGTCCGGACAAGTTGTGCATCCTGCCAGCCGACCACGAGTCGGGGTGGGTGATCAATGGCGACATTCGCCTGGCCCACCTGTATTTCAGCGCCGAACAATTTGCCTTGGGTTGCGTCACGCTGCTGGATCGCGAGCCCCGGGAAATGCAGCTGCGCGAACAGACTTTTCTGGAAGATCCGCAACAGGCCCGACGGTTTCGCCAGTTACTCACTCTCAATTGGAACGAGCCTGGCGAGCGTCTGCTGACCAGCAGCCTGGCCCACGAACTGATCAGCCAAACCTTGTTGAGCCAGGTCGGCGTACGCCACGGCTTGCGTCTCAAGGGCGGGCTGGCGTCGCATCAACGTCGGCAACTGGTGGAGTTCATCGACAGCCAACTGGCCGAGCCGATCAGCCTCGGGCAACTGGCGGGGTTGTGTGCGTTGTCGGAATACCACTTCGCGCGGATGTTCCGGGTGAGCTTCGGACTGCCGCCACATCAGTATGTGCTGGCGCGGCGTTTGAGTCGGGCGCGGGAGTTGTTGCGGGGCACGGCGTTGCCGCTGGGAGAGATTGCCCTGGCGTGCGGATTTGCCAGTGCCAGCCACTTCACCAACCGCTTTCGCCAGGTGCTGGGTGGAACGCCCGGCGAGTATCGCCAGGCGTTTTTGCGCTGATCAGAACTCCAGCGTGCTCGACAACGAAATCTGCCGCGAGTCGCCCATCGACACGAAGAAGCGGCTCGCCGCCGAGGTGTAGTAAGTGCGGTCGAACAGGTTCTTCACGTTGAGTTGAAACTTGACCTTCTGCCCCTCAACCCTGGTGTCGTAAGTGGCGAACGCATCGGCCACGGTGTAGCTCGGCAGATCGAAATCGTTGACCGCGTTACCCGCTCGTTCACCGACATAGCGCGCGCCGGCGCCGACCCGAAGTTGATCACCACCGATCACGCTGCCGAAGTCGTAGACCGCCGACAGCGAGCCGGTATTTTTCGCCACGTTCTGCAGCCTGTTGCCTTTGTAGTCCGGATCTTCCGTAACCTCGGCGTCGGTATAGGCGTAGCTGCCGATCATGCTCCAGCGGTCGCTGAGCTGACCGGTCAGGTCTACTTCCAGGCCCCGGGAACGCACTTCGCCGGCGGCGCTGTAAATCGTCGTCGGCCCTTCGGAATTGGCCACCAGCACGTTGCGTTTCTTGATGTCGAACAGGGCGATGTTGCCGGTGATGCGACCCGGTATGTCGAGACGTGCGCCCAACTCCCAGGACTTGGCTTCTTCCGGCGCGATGCTGCCGTCGAGCACGGTGCTGCTGCCACTGAGCGGCGCGATGGTCGAGTTGGGTTTGAACGATTCGGTGTAGCTGCCGTAGAACGACAATGCGTCGGTGTAGCGATACACCAGACCTGCGCGCGGCACCCACTTCTGGCCGTTGCTGTCGGTGTTGGCCTTGAACGGCACGCCTTTGCCGGCGTACTGGTCGTATTCCTGGAAACGCCCGCCGGCCACCAGAATCCACTGGTCGTTGAGGTGGATCGAGTCCTGCAGGAACACCGAATCGCTGCGCAGTTCGTCGGTCTGCGCACTGTCCGCCGGGCTGACGGTGGTGCCTTCGACCTCACGACCGTACACCGGATTGACGTAACTGAAGGTGCTCAGGCTTTTCTGGCGGATCAGGTCGGCGCGGTAGATCTTGCGGTACTCGTCGTCGACGCCGAACACCAGGTCATGCTGCATGCCCAGCACGTTGACCTTGCCTTCGAGGCTGGCGGTGGTGAAGCGGTCGGTGCTGATCGCGCCGTGCGTGCCGTCCATGCTGCGGGTCAGGGTGCCTTTTTTGGTGTCGATCGCGGTTACGCGGACTTGGCTGGCGTCGTAGGTTTCGCGGTTCCAGCTGTAGCCGAAATGGGCTTTCCAGTCGTCGTTGAGTTCGTGGTCGGCCTCGAAGTGATAGAGGTCCGAGCGGCCTTCCATGTCGTTGAATTTCTCGTCGAGACGCTCGTTGCGCGAGATGTCCAGCGGATGGTTGGTGCGCGGATCGATCAGGGTTCCACGATCGAACGGGGTCAGGAATTCGCGGTGCTCATAAGCGAACAGCAACTTGGTGCGCTCGCCATACCAGGCCAGCGACGGCGCGATCAGGGTTTCACGGTGGGTGCCGAAATTGCGCCAGTAATCCTCGTCTTCGTGGTCCAGCACCATGCGATACGCGAGGCCGGAATCCCCCAGCGCACCGGTGCTGTCGAACGAGCCGCCGCTGCCATTCTTGCCGTCGCCGTAGGTCGAGCCACGCAGGGTCAGCGCGTTGTACTGGGTCAGTTCAGGCTTCTTGCTGACCATGTTGACCACGCCGCCCGGGTCCTGAATCCCGTAGAGCAGCGAGGCCGGGCCCTTGAGCACTTCGACGCGATCCACGGTGGCGTTCATGCCACGGCCCTGCACCAGCGGCATGCCGTCGCGCATGATCGAGCCGTTGCGGTTGTCGCCGAAACCGCGGGTCATCACCGAATCCTGGGTGCTGCCCAAGGTGTTGCCCTGGGTGATGCCGCTGACGTTGGCCAGTGCATCATCGAGATTGCGCGGTGCCTGATCACGAATGACCTGGGCCGCAATCACGTTGACCGTCTGGGGGATTTCCTGAAGCGAAGCGGAAGAGCGCATCACCGAACTGGTTTCCGGTGGCTGGTAACTCATCGGTTGATCGATGACCGAGGTGATGTTCGTCGCGCCGAGGTTCAACGCGCCTGCGGTCGGTTGCGGTTCGAGCGCCAGGGTATGGCTGTCGGTGCGGCGGAAGGTCAGGCCGGAGCCGGTGAGCAGACGTTGCAGCGCCTGTTCGGCACTCATCTGGCCGTTGATCGCTGGAGCGGTGAGGCCATACGGGGCTTCATCGGTGTAAACCACGCTCTGCCCGGTGACGCGGCTGAAGTCGCTCAGGGCCTGAGGCAACGGCTTGGCGGCCAGGGAAAAACTGAATTGCTTTTGTGGCTGACTGCTGACGGATTCAGCGGCCAGCGCCACGCTCACCGGCAACAGGGCCAATGCCGAAAAACTCAAGGCCGAAACGCCCAACCACTGTTTGACCGAACCCGATTTTGCCCTGGACTTCATTGCTCATGACCTGTGTAGAACCGCAACGGATGCGAATGACTCGCAGTTTCAGTCACTACACGGATGGCGTCCGGGTTTACCTCACCACAAAGTTGAAAATATTTTCAGCGCAGGATGATCAGCTTGCCCAACACCTGATGCTGCTCGAATCCCAACACCCCTTGCAGCGAGTTCAGCACCGCTTGCGGATCCTTGCTCGGAAAGCTGCCGCTGACCTTGCGCGCACCCAGTTCGTCGTTGAGCAACACGATCCGTCCGGAGTAATAACGCCGCAGATCCTGCACCACATCGGCCAGTGTCGACTTGTAGTAAGTCAGCCAACCCTGGCGCCAGGCCAGTTGAGCTTCGCTGTCCACCGCGTGGAGTTTTTCTGCAGTGCCGGCGCCGTACGCCACTTGCTGGCCGGCGGTGAGAATCTGCTGCTCGGCATCACGCGCCGCCGTCACGCCGACGCGCCCTGAAAGCACAGTGACTTGTGCGCCATGAGGTTGCAGGCGCACTTCGAACTGCGTGCCCAACACTCGCGCCTGGCCTTTCTCGGCCTCGACCACAAAGGGATCACCCGTGTGAGTCACGCTGAAGAATCCGGCCCCTCGGCGCAATTGCACATGCCGCTCGCCGTGACTGAAATCCACGGCGATGGCGCTGTCGGCGTCCAGCGTCACCTGTGATTGATCGGCCAGGGTCACGGTGCGGATCTCGCCCGGTGCCGACACGTAATCAGCGCCCAGATCATCGATCCAGCGCTGCGGCTGCCAACCGCTGCCGAGGCTGATCATCAGCAGCAGACAGGCCGCCATCGCCAGCGCGCCGGCCCAACGCCGGACCTGCGGACGACGCGGCCGGTCCATCGCATCGAGCAACCCCTGCAACGCCAGCGCGTCTTCATCGGCCAGAGTGCGCGCCGGCCCTTCGCTCAATTCCCACACCACTTGCGCCTGGGCATAGGCCTCGGCGTGGGCCGGGTCAGCGTGCAGCCATTGACTGAACGTCAGTTGATCACCGGTGCTCGGGCGGTCATGCAGCAGGCTCAGCCAGGCGAAAGCGGCCTGTTCCTGAGCGGGCGTCGGGATGACGCGTTCGGTGTGATTCACGGTGCTTTCCCTGGCAGGCGTGGCGCGGTTTCCCGCAGGCTGGCCTTGCAGGCCTCGAGGGCGCGCATCATATGTTTTTCCACAGCGCTTTGGGACAGGCCCATGGCCTTGGCGATCTCGGCGTACTTGCGGCCATGGATGCGATTGAGCAAAAAAATCTGCCGCGTGCGCTCGGGCAGCGCGCGCAACGCCGCTTCGACATGGCGCAAATCGTTGCCCGCTTCGAGCGCCGCCTGCGGTTCGCTGGCGCTGCTGTCCGGCTCATCCGGTTGCCAGCCTTCGTTGACCCGCACCCGCGCGCCTTCGCTGCGCAAATGATCGATGGCGATATTGCCGGCGCAGCGCAACAGATAAGTGCTGAGCTCTTCGACCTGCACCAGCGGCCGACGCCAGAAACGCAGAAACAGATCCTGCACCAGATCCGCTGCCGTCGCCCGGCAACCGACGCGCCGGCTCACCAGCGCTTCCATCTGCGAACGCTGGGACAGGAACACCTGAAGAAAATGCGCACGGGCGCCGTGGGGTTCGTCGTCGCGGTGTTCGGGAGGATGGCCGATCAGCATGTCAGTTCAAGGCCCACGCAGCGACCGGGCTGGCGAGCAGGCTCAGTCCGGCCATGGTCAAGGCCAGGCGTGGGCGATAGGGCAACAACAGCACCAACGTCAGCGCACTGAGCATCAACACCGCGCACCAGTCGACCAGACCAAAACTCCAGCCCTTCATGGCAACCGCCGCCCACAGCGACAGCCCCAGCAACAGCCAGCCTGCGAGTTTCAAACCTTGCCGACGGCGAGTCGAAGGTTTGTGGCCCAGCAGTTCCTCGTGATGCCGAGGCATCGCCAGGCACAGCGCGGTGAAAGCGCAATAACAGAGCAACAGCGCCAGCAGCATTCAGTTCGCTCCCTGCTCAAGGGTGATCGGCCGGGGCTTCTCGCGGGCTGGCTTTTGCACGTTGACGGTGTGTCCGGCGCGCTGCATTTTCCGGGCGGCCCAGGCGAGGAAAAGGCCGCTACCTAGACACGTCAAGTCGAAACCGGCCAGGGCCCAGTCGCCTTCGGGCACTGTCACGCCGAGGTGATACGGGGAGGTCAATCCGTTAAGAAGCGGCACTGCGACAAACAGTGCTGCTCCCAGCGACAGCTGTTCGACCCAGGCCTTGCGCCCCGGCCGCAACATGGCGTGCACCACGCTCAAGCCCCAGGTGATGAAGAACGCGTTCACTTCCCAGTCGTCACGCCCGGCCAGACTCACCGGTAGCAGACGATTGGCCCAGAAGAACACGGCGACCGCTGCCACCAGCCCGGCCATGCTGGCAATGTTCAGCACTTCAACCAGCCGCAACTCGAAGGGCATCACACCGGTTTTGGTATGTTTGAGCTGACGCTTGCCGAGCCAGATCACCAGCCCGGTGCCGATCATCGCCGTGCCCGCCAGACCGCAGATGAAATACAGCCAACGCAACACCGGCCCGGCAAAGTGGCCCATGTGCAAACCGTAGAAACTGCCGGCAACCGCCATCGCCATTGGCTGATCGGGCGTTGTGCCAATGACTTCTCCGCTGACCCCGCTGAAGGTCACGGCGCTGCCGGAAACATTTACCACACGGTCGGAGCCCGCGCGGGATATCACCACCGAGGCATTGGCATCGCCCGGATTGTTCACGCTGATACGCCCGACATGTCCACCCGACCATTGCTCGCTGGCCGCCAGCAACAGGGGCGCCAGCGGTGCCAGTGTCGCCGGTTGATTGGCCCGTTCGGGAATGCTGGATTCGGGAAAAACCTCGTCGTAAAACGCTCGAACGTTGTTGCCGTACGAAGCCAGAATGCTCGCCGGCATCACCATCGACATGAAGATCACCAGACTGCTGTAGGTGATCATCAGATGAAAAGGCAACACCAGCACACCCACCGCGTTGTGCCCGTCGAGCCACGAACGCTGGCCCTTGCGCGGGCGGAAGGTGAAGAAGTCCTTGAAGATTTTCTTGTGGGTGATGATCCCGGTGATCAGCGCGACGAACATCACCATCGCGGCGATGGTCGAGAGCCAGCGGCCCCACGGATAAGGCATTTGCAGTTGGAAGTGGAATCGGTAGAAAAACTCGCCGCCCATGCTTTCCCGGGGCTGCACTTCGGCACCGGTTTGCGCGTCGAGAGTCTTGCGCGTGAATGCGCCGCGTTCGCCCGGTTTGGCGGGCGTCTGCTGCCAGCCCACGCTCAGACCGGGATCGCGGGCGTCGGGCAGGCCAATGATCCAGCGCGAAGCGTCGGGGGCTTGTTGTTGCAGATACTGCTGGGCCAGCGTCAGGCTTTTTTCGGCATCCAATGGATGCGCGTGGATTTCCGGCTGCATCCAGTGAGTGGTTTCATCTTTGAAATAGGCCAGGGTTCCAGTCAGAAAAATCGCGAACAACAGCCAGCCGAAAACCAGCCCGGTCCATGTGTGAAGCCAGGCCATCGCCTGCCGGAAGCCCTCTTTCATGCCAGACCCAGACCGCGCGCAGCGCCGGACACGGTCGCCAGAATCACACTCGGCACCAGCAGACCGACCCACGCCGACCACGCCGTGCGACAAGCGAAACACCAGAGCACCGCCACCAGATAGACCAGGAACGAAACGGTCATGCCGGTCACCACCGCCTCGGCGCGGTTCAGCGGCAGCCACAACGTCAGCGTGACACTGGCCAATGCCGCGACCAGATAGCCGCCGAACACCGCCGCGAGCACCCGCGAAGTGACGGCCAGACGATAGGACAGGGGAAGTGTGGCGAGTTTGGCTTTCATGTTTCGACCCTGAAACGGTTAACGCCCGGCCAACACGCCGGACGACAGGCGAGCAATATTAATGATAAATATTCTCATACGCAAAAGAGTCTGATTGCCGGACTTCACTGGCAGCCCTACAATGCGAACCATTCTTGTTCTCTAACGCATCCCGCATGCGCCCGGAGTGATGCCGTTGTCGTCCGCCCATCCTGTCGAATCGCTCTATCAGGCCCATCACAGCTGGCTCACCGGCTGGCTGCGGCGCAAACTCGGCTGCCCGGACAGCGCCGCCGATCTCGCTCAGGACACCTTCATCCGGGTGCTGACCGCCCGCGAGCCGCCAGTGATTATCGAACCGCGCGCATTCCTCACCACCCTGGCCAAGCGCGTGCTGTTCAACCATTACCGCCGCCAGGACCTGGAGCGCGCCTACCTCGACACCCTCGCGCAGATGCCGGAGATGGTCGCGCCTTCGGAAGAAGAGAAAGCCATCATCCTGCAAACCCTGATGGAGATGGATCAGTTGCTTGATGGCCTGCCGCGCGTCGTCAAGCGGGCATTTCTGCTGGCGCAGGTCGATGGCCTGACCTATCCGCAGATCGCCGCCGAACTGGGCATTTCCGTGGCCACGGTCAAACGTCATCTGAACAAGGCAGCGATGCGCTGCTACTTCGCCCTGTGAACCCGTCGATGGATTTTTCCGCGCAGGTCGCCGAACAGGCGGTGCACTGGTTGCTGGAAATGCAGCAGGGCCAATTGAGCCCGCGTCAGCAACAAGCCTGGCAACAATGGATCGATGCCCACAGCGAACACCGCCGCGCGTGGGAGCACATTCAGCGGGTCAATTCGCGGTTGCGCGGATTGTCATCGCCACTGGCTCACGCCGCGCTGAATGCGCCGAAGTCCGGCAGCCGTCGTCAGGCGCTGAAGCTGTTGATGATTCTTGGCGCCGGCTCAGCAGTCACCTGGAGCATGCGCGAGCACAATCCGTTGCCATCGCTGCTGGCCGATTACCGCAGCCCGATTGGTCAACGCCGCAAGATATCGCTCGGCGCCGGCGGCCAGTTGCAACTCAACACCGCGAGCGCGGCGGATGTACGGGGCGATGGTTTGATCCGTCTGCTCGAAGGCGAAATGCTGCTGACCGCCACGCAATCCTTCGAAGTGCAAACCGCCCAAGGCCTGCTGAAAACCCAGGGCGCGCGAATAAACGTACGGCAGTTTGCCGACCGCACGCAGGTTGCACTGTTTGAAGGTCGGGTTGAACTGAACGTGCCAAGTCGCGCGCCGATGCTGCTGCCGGTCGCCCGACAACTGAGTTTCAGCACCACCTCCATCAGTGACGCCAAACCGTTGGACGCCAACAGCGGCGCCTGGGCCGACGGCATGCTGGTGGCCGCGCACATGCGCCTGGGCGACTTCCTCGATGAACTCGGTCGCTACCGTCGCGGGCAGCTCCATTGCGATGCGAAAGTGGCTGACCTGCTGATTTCCGGGACTTATCCACTGGACGACAGCGAGCGGATTCTCGACCTGCTGGAAATAAGCCTGCCCGTGAAAGTGAAGCGTTTTACTCGCTATTGGGTGACGGTCGAAGCCAAGGTTTGATCAAGCGTAAAAATAAATGAGCCGTTTTTCAGATCTGGCGTGACAGAGAAGGAAAGCCCCCTTGATTCAACCTTCTCAGGACCGTCCTCCATGCACCCCACCCGTCTCACGCCGCTGGCCCGAACCCTGCGCAACCTCGTTCTCGGCGCCAGCCTGAGCTTCAGCGCCCTGCCCCTTGCGCAAGCCGCCGATACCAAGGCTTATCACATCGCCCCGTCGACGCTGGAAAACGCCCTCAACCAGTTCGGCCGTGAAGCCGGCGTGCTGATCTCGTTCGGCTCGCAAGTCACCAGCGGTGTGCAAAGCCGTGGTCTGGAAGGCAACTACACAGCGGAACAAGGTCTGAACGCGCTGCTCGAAGGCACCGGCCTGCAAGCCCGCGCCGAGGGTGGCAATGCCTTCAGCCTGCAGCCGTCGAACGACAACGCCCTGGAGCTGGACACCTCGAAAGTGGTCGGCGACTGGCTGGGCGAGGCGGCGCAGGTCAACGTGTTCGAACATCCCGGTGCCCGTGACGTGATCCGCCGCGAAGAGTTCGAGCGCCAGGGTGCGACCCAGGCCCGCGATGTGCTCAACCGCATTCCCGGCGTCAACGCGCCGGAAAACAACGGCACCGGCAGCCACGACATGGCGCTGAACTTCGGCATTCGCGGCCTCAACCCGCGCCTGGCCGCACGCTCGACCGTATTGATGGACGGCATTCCCGTGCCGTTCGCCCCTTATGGCCAGCCGCAGTTGTCGTTCGCGCCGATCAGCATGGGCAACATGGACGCCGTGGACGTGGTGCGTGGTGGCGGCGCCGTGCGTTACGGCCCGCAGAACGTCGGCGGCGTGGTCAACTTCGTGACCCGGGCGATTCCGGACGAGCCGACCGTCAAGGGCGGTTTCCAGACTGAAACCAGTCCATCGTCCAGCCATGACGGCTTCAAGACCAGCGCCAACCTGCTGGCCGGCGGCACCAATGCCAACGGTCTGGGCGGCGCGTTGCTGTACTCCGGCACTCGCGGAGGCGACTGGCGTGAGCACAGCGATACAGAAATCGACGACCTGATCCTCAAGGGCAAATACCAACTCGACGAGGCCAACAGTTTCACCGCCATGGCCCAGTATTACGAAGGCAAGGCCGACATGCCCGGCGGCCTGAATGTCGCCGATTACGATGCCGATCCGTATCAGTCGACCCGGCCAAAAGACCAGTTCTGGGGCCGTCGCACGATGTTCAATGTCGGCTATCGCTATCAGGAAGACCGCCGCGAATTCACCGCCAATACCTTCTTCACCAAGACCCTGCGCAGCGGTTACCTGGATCAGGGCACGTTCCTGTCGCTGTCGCCGCGCGAGTATTGGGTGCGCGGTCTGGAAACCCGCTTCGCCCAAGGCTTCGACCTCGGCGCCACCAGCCATGAAGTCGGCGTCGGCTATCGCTACATCAACGAAGCCGGCCACGAACTGCGCTATCGCACGCCGATCAGCAGCAACGAATACCCGACCACCAACAGCCGCAATGACCGCGACACTCGCGGCGGCACCGAAGCCAATGCGTTCTTCGTCGATGACCGGATCGACATCGGCAAGTGGACGATCACCCCGGGCGTGCGCTACGAGATGATCGAGTCGCAACAGACCAACAATCTGACCAACGTCAAATACAAGGGCGACTACAACACCGCACTGCCGGCGTTGAACGTGCTGTATCACCTGACCGACAGCTGGAACCTGTACGCCAACACCGAGGGTTCATTCGGCAGCGTGCAATACAGCCAGATGCCCAACCGCGTGAGCAGCGGCGAAGTGAAACCGGAGAAGGCCCGCACCTGGGAAGTCGGCACCCGTTACGACAACGGCGCGCTGCGAGCGGAGATCGGCGCGTTCCTGATCAACTTCGACAACCAGTACGAAAGCAACCAGACCAATGATTCGGTGATCGCCCGTGGCGAAACCCGCCATCAGGGCATCGAGACCAGCGTCAATTACGCGCTGGATGACTTGAGCCCGGCACTGGCTGGTTTCGACGTGTACGCCACTTACGCCTATGTCGACGCGACCATCCGCGAAGACGGGCCGAACAAGGGCAATCGTGTGCCGTTCTCGTCGAAACACAAAGGCACGATCGGCGTCGGTTACACCGAAGGCCCGTGGAAGCTCAACCTGGACAGCAGCTTCCAGAGCGACCAGTTCGCCGACAACGCCAACACCTCGAAAGAAAGCGCCGACGGCAGCACCGGCAAGTTCCCCGGTTACATGCTATTCAGCAGCCGCGCCGGTTATGACTTCGGCCCGCAACTGTCGGACCTGAACGTCGCGGTGGGGGTGAAGAACATCTTCAACACCCAGTACTTCACCCGCTCGTTCGATGACAACAACAAAGGAAAGTATGTCGGTGAGCCACGCACGGTATACGTGCAGACTTCCGTTGCGTTCTGACCCCTGCTGAAAACAGAAAGGGCCTGCAATTGCAGGCCCTTTCTCATTGGGTGGCTTGGAAAATCAGCGCATCAACTGTTGATCGCTGCCTGTTCGTTCTCGTCAAACTCTTCCGCCAACAGCTTGTCATTGGCTTTGCTTGTGAATGGCACCACAGCGGCTCGCGGTTTGCCGCGCAGTTTGCCAAACAGGTGCTCCAGCGCGTGCTCCAGTTTTTCGGCTGCACCATCGATCGCCTGTTCCAGCGAATCGGCTTTGTGGGTGACGGAAATCGGTTGATGGCCTTTTGGCCGCGCTTCCAGTTGGCAGCGCAAATCATGAGGACCTGGTTTGTCACCGTTCTCGTCGCTCAGATGGACTTCGACACGGGTCAGGTCTTCCTCATAACGGTCGAGCGTGCTCTCAATTGTGGTTCGTACCCACTCCTCCAGTCGTTTGCTGCTTTGAATATGGTTGTCGCTGTTGACTTGGATTTGCATAGTTCATCCCTTATTTCAGCTAGCTCGCAAGAGGCCTGGAACAGGATTTCGTGACCTCTTGATTACAACAATCGGCCCGCCGGACGAACATTTCAACCCCTTAAAAAAGATAAATATTCATTCGCAAAAAAAGCCGGACAACCGAGTAAAGCGCTGGTAAGGTCGGGAGTTGGGTCGCCCCGCCCCTCCGAAAAATCTGCTCACAATTGGCCATCACCCAACGGGTGCAGGCTGCGAAAAATCCCCGCCTCTTCCACCAGCCAGTCATGCACCGCCCGTACGCCCGGATGGCTCAAGGCCCCCGGCGCATAAAGCAATACATAGCGCTTGTGATTGGGCACCGAAATCCCGAACGGCACGATCAATGTCCCCCGCTCCAGCTCGTCGTTGAGCAGCGTGCGCCGGGCAATCGCCACGCCCATGCCGGCAATCGCCGCTTCGATGGTCAGGTGGTTGCGATTGAACGTGTGCCCGCGCCGCACATCCGCGCCCTCGAAACCGATGGCATTGAGATAAAACTCCCACTCCGCGTATTCATAGCTGCCGCGCCAGGCGGTGATGTCGTGCAGCAGCGGGAAATGCACGAGATCCGCCGGCCCGTGCAGCGGCGGCCGTCCGCGCAGCAGGCCCGGTGCGCACACCGGGAAAATCTGCTCATCGAGCAAGGCTGTGGATAACAGTCCCGGATAACTGCCGTCGTTCAGGTCGATGGCCAGGTCGAAATCCCCTTCATGCAACGGCACGCTGCTGTCCTCGGCCACCAGCCGCAGCTGGATGTCCGGGTAACGCTGTTGCAGGCGTGGCAAGCGCGGGGTCAGCCACTTGCTGAGGAACGACGGAATCGAGCGCACCCGCAGAATCCCGCTGATCATCCCCGCATCCAGGCGACGCAATTCCGCATCAATGCTGCCGTAAGCCTCGTTGACCGTGATCGCCAGTCGCTGCCCTTCCGCGCTCAACTCCACGCCCCGCGCACGGCGATGAAACAGGCGAAACCCCAGTCGCTCTTCCAGCTGTCGGATTTGCTGACTCACAGCCCCCGGCGTGATGTGCAGTTCCTCGGCACAGCGGGTGAATGACAGGTGCCGCGCGGCACAGGAAAACACCTGCAGCCAGACGTAAGTCTGGGCATGCAATTGACGACTCATGGTTTAGTCCTGCTAAAGGCTTACTTAGGAAGTTTCGTTAGTCACGTTGAAGCGAGGTAGGCAGTATCGCCGACATTGCGCTTGTCCTACAAAAAATGGCAGCGATTCCTACTCCATTGCTTGTAAGGGTTTAGCATGGCTATCAGTGTTTTCGATCTATTCAAAGTCGGCATCGGCCCGTCCAGTTCCCACACCGTCGGCCCGATGCGCGCCGCCGCGACCTTCGCTCAAGCCCTGATCGACCAGCATTTGCTGAACGATGTGCAGCGGGTGGAAATCCGTTTGTACGGCTCGCTTTCGGCCACCGGCGTCGGCCATGCCACTGACCGCGCAACGGTCATGGGTTTGATGGGCGAATGGCCGGACAGCATCGATCCGTCGACCATCGAGCCACGCATCCAGCAACTGCGCGAAACCGGCCAACTGTCTCTGGCCGGTAAACGCTCGATCACCTTCAACTGGCAGCACGATCTCCTGCTGCTGGACGAGAGCCTGCCCTACCACCCCAACGCCATGTCGCTGACAGCCTTTGGCGCATCCGGCCAACTGTTCGAGCAAACGTACTACTCGGTCGGCGGCGGTTTCATCATCGAAGCGGCCGAAGCCGAATCCGGTGTCGCGCCGGCCGGCGACGTCGAGTTGCCTTACGAATTCTCCAGCGCCGTCGAACTGCTGGCGCTGTGCAAGCAGCACAACCTGCGGGTGTCCGAACTGATGATGGCCAACGAACGGGCCTGGCGCAGCGACGCCGAGATCCGTCAGGGCCTGCTGCACATCTGGTCGGTGATGCGCGAATGCGTCGAGCAAGGCCTGCGTCACGAAGGCATCCTGCCTGGCGGTCTGAATGTTCCCCGCCGCGCTGCGAAATTGCACCGCAGCCTGCTGGAAATCGGCAAGCCGAACGTCATCAGTTCGACCCTGTCGGCGATGGAGTGGGTCAACCTGTTCGCCCTCGCCGTCAACGAAGAGAACGCCGCCGGCGGGCGCATGGTGACCGCGCCGACCAACGGTGCCGCCGGGATCATCCCGGCCGTCCTGCACTACTACATGAAATTCAATCCGGATGCGTCGGACGACGACGTGGTTGCGTTCTTTCTGGGCGCGGCAGCGGTCGGCATCCTGTGCAAGAAAAACGCTTCGATTTCCGGTGCCGAAGTCGGCTGCCAGGGTGAAGTCGGCTCCGCCTGTGCGATGGCCGCTGCAGGTCTGGCCGATGTGCTCGGCGCCACCCCGGAGCAACTGGAAAACGCCGCCGAAATCGGCCTGGAACACAACCTCGGTCTGACCTGCGACCCGGTTGGCGGGCTCGTACAGGTGCCGTGCATCGAGCGCAACGCCATCGCTGCGGTGAAGGCGATCAACGCCACGCAAATGGCCCTGCGCGGCGACGGCAAACACTTCATTTCTCTCGACCGGGTGATCCGCACCATGCGCGATACCGGCGCCGACATGCATGACAAATACAAAGAGACTTCACGGGGCGGTCTGGCCGTGAGCTGGGTGGAGTGCTGAGGAGCACTCCCTGACCGCCCGTAACACGTGAGCCCGAGCAAGAATAATAACGAGGCAAAAACGATGACCGATGTACGCACACCTGCTGCCGAAAATCCCGCTGTAGACCGCACACGCAATACCGAAACCACCCACAAGGGCTGGAGCAAATTCGACACCACCTGGATGCTCGGCCTGTATGGCACCGCCATCGGCGCCGGCACCTTGTTCCTGCCGATCAACGCCGGTGTCGGCGGCTTCTGGCCGTTGCTGATCCTGGCGGTGCTGGCGTTCCCGATGACCTTCTTCGCGCACCGGGGCCTGACCCGCTTCGTGCTGTCCGGCCGCTCCGGTGACATCACCGAAGTGGTGGAGGAACACTTCGGCATCGGCGCCGGCAAGCTGATCACGCTGCTGTATTTCTTCGCGATCTTCCCGATCCTGCTGGTGTACAGCGTGGCGCTGACCAACACCCTCAGCAGCTTCCTCGAACATCAATTGCACATCGCCCCGCCGCCGCGCGCGGTGCTGTCGCTGGCGCTGATCCTCGGTCTGATGGCCATCGTCCGTTGCGGTCAGAGCGTGATCGTCAAAGCCATGAGCGTGCTGGTCTATCCGTTCGTCGCCGCGCTGCTGTTGCTCGGCATCAGCCTGATTCCGAACTGGAACGGCGCATTCTTCGCCAGTGCTCAAGAACCGATGGAAATGTCGGTGTTCCTCAAGACCCTGTGGCTGGCTATCCCGGTGATGGTGTTCTCGTTCAACCATTCGCCGATCATTTCCGCGTTCGCGGTTGAGCAGAAACAGCGCTATGGCGAACAGGCCGAACGCAAGAGCAGCGGCATTCTCGCCATGGCTCACGGCATGATGGTGGTGACGGTGATGTTCTTCTGCTTCAGCTGCGTGCTGGCGCTGTCGCCGGCAGACCTGGCAGCGGCCAAGGCGCAGAACATTTCGATCCTGTCGTACCTGGCCAACCACTTCCAGACCCCGGTCATCGCCTACGCCGCGCCGTTGATTGCGCTGGTGGCGATCACCAAGTCCTTCCTCGGCCATTACATCGGCGCCAGCGAAGGCTTCCAGGGCATGATCGTCAAAAGCCTGCGCAGTCGTGGCCGGGTGATGTCGGCGAGCTGGCTGAACCGTGCGACCGCACTGTTCATGATCCTCAGCTGCTGGGCCGTGGCGACCTTCAACCCGAGCATCCTCGGCATGATCGAAACCCTCGGTGGGCCGGTGATTGCCTGCCTGCTGTTCCTGATGCCGATGTACGCCATCCGCCGTGTGCCGGCCTTGCGCCAGTATTCGGGCCAGGCGTCCAACGTGTTCGTGGTGTTGATCGGCCTGATTGCACTGTCTGCGATCATCTACTCGGTTCTGCCCTGAAACGGGCCGCAAACGAAGAAGGCGAGCCAGGGGCTCGCCTTCTTTTTGGCCGGTTTCATTGTTCGACAATATTCCCGGCATGTCCCTTGCTACATCGCTGAAGGAGACAGGACCACGGAAAGGCCGATGGTCAGGTTTGGCGAACCAACCCGATCAAGGCCGGTCAACAACTGCACGTTCAATCAGGCGGTGACGCATCATGGACAATCCTTTTCAGATCATTACCGATGCCTTCGCGCCGGACTATCAGATCAACCTGAGCATTCAGGGGCTCGACGGCAGCATCATGCTGACCCTCTCCAAAAGCGGGCGGATCGTCGCCAAACGGATGATCAGCGCCGAACAGCGCAATGACCCCAAGCGCCTCAAACGCCTGGTGCAAAGCATTCAGTTCGGCATTGCCATCGAACAGGGCCACAGCGCCATGGCGGTACTCGACGCCATGACACGCGGCGACGCAATCACCCCGCCACCGCGCGGGGTCAAGCACCAGCCCCGGCCAGCCGCGGGCCTTTAGAGTTCGCCCTTCTCTACTTCCGGGTGTTCACTGGAGCCCGTGCCGATCTTGCGGTGCGGGTTCTCGATCTTCACCGAAGGGAATTGCGACGAGGCGTAACGCACCACCAGAATCGAGAATGCGAGCAGCAGAATCCCGCCGCACAGGTAGATGATGCCCATGTCCGGCGGATTGTGGTGCGAGACGTTGGAGATCAGCAGGCGCGTCAGTGCCGTGATCGCCACGTAGATCAGGAAGCGCACCGGCATGTGGTTGGTCTTGAAGTAAATCCCGACCATCGCCCCCAGTTCCAGATAGATGAACAGCAACAGAATGTCATCGATCTTGATGTGCCCTTCCTCGAGCATCCCGAGAAACTCCATCACCGCCGCCCATGCGGTTACCGCACCAATGGCGAACAGCGCCAGGTAGTGGAAAGTCTCGACGAACAGGTTGCCCAGGGACTCGGCCAGTTGATGCACGTTTTGCCGCAGTTTCTCGGCCCAGTTGATTTTCACGATGAAGGTTCCTTAGCCCGGTTCGAGCGGATGTTGCTTGCTGGACGTGACGGTTATTGCGCACGTACGCAGATGCATGCAGAAAAGAGGCCACGCCATCATGGCGAGCCGCCGCGAAACCTGCGCCGTGGCGTTTGGTCGCACCTGTGCGCAGGCGTCGGGCTGACAAAATCCGAATCCGGTCTACATTAAAAAGCCACTACCCAAAGCGCAGGGATTCGCTTATCCTTTTCGCTGTATATAGATACAGTAGTCGCAAAGACAACTTAATGTGAAGGCATGTGAGGTGGTGAATGGCCGTCGAAGTGGTATACCGCAGCAGCCGAGATCTGGAGCGCTTGTTCATGGATAAAGCCGAAGCTGACCGTCATGACAAAATGCTCGAACTGGCCGAACTGTTGGCCGAAGTGCTGGAAAAAGCCGTTCCTTCGTTGAGCGAGCAGCAAGTGGAAGAAGTCGGGATCTTCATGGCGAAGAACCGCGATGTGTTCGCCCGGGCGTTCAAGAGCCAGCCTGATGCCCTGTCGGAGCTGATCAACGCACCGGCGGCACCGGTTGTGGCAACCGAGCCAGCAGACGTGGCTGAACCGGTAGAAGCGCCAGCCAAACCTGCCAAAGCGGCAAAGGCTGCGAAGTAATTGAAGCCTCTGAATTGAATAGCCCCTGAGTTGAAAGACTCAGGGGCTTTTTCATGTCCGGACAAACCTCAGCGGTACAACACCTTTTCCGCCAGTTCGTCCGCCACCCGCGCGGGTGAACGTTTTTCCGCCTGGGCGTGGGCGAAGACTTCGGTCAGGCGCGAACTGATCTTCGACAGGTGCGCGGTGATGGTCGTCAGTTCTTCGCCGCGATGCTTGAGGGAAACGTAGATCAGCCCGCCGGCATTGATCACGTAATCCGGCGCATACAGGATGCCGCGTCGTTCCAGTTGATCAGCGACATCCAGGTGCGTCAGCTGATTGTTGGCCGAGCCCGCCACCGCCGAGCAGCGCAACTGGGTGACCGTGTGGCTGTTGAGCACACCGCCGAGGCCGCACGGCGCGAGGATGTCGCACGGCGTACTGAGCAATGCGTCGTTGGCAATCGGGTGTGCGTTGAGCTGTTCCATCGCCAGTTGCACCTTGCCGTGGTCGATGTCACTGACCAGCAGTTCGGCACCGGCAGCGTGCAGCTGTTCAGCGAGGGCATAACCAACATTGCCCAGCCCCTGGATCGCCACGCGCAAGCCTTCTAGGTTGTCGCTGCCCAGCCGCGCCATGGCCGTGGCGCGAATTCCGGTGAACACGCCCATCGCCGCATGCGGCGCCGGGTCGCCGGCGGAGGTGGTGCTGGTGACATGCTGGGTCTGCTGGGCAATGCAGTCCATGTCCGCCACCGAAGTGCCGCTGTCGATGGCGGTGATGTAGCGCCCGTCGAGCTGATCGATGCAACGACCGAACGCCTCGAACAGTGCGGCGCGGTTTTCCACATGGGCCGGCCGCACGATCACGGCCACCCCGCCACCCTGGGCGAGTCCGGCCAATGCAGCCTTGTAGCTCATGCCCTGGGCCAGGCGTATGGCGTCCTCGACTGCGGATTCGTCGTTCGGGTAGGCAAGATAACGACACCCGCCCAGGGCAGGCCCGAGGCGACTGTTATGAATGGCAATGACCGCCTTCAATCCGGACACCGGATCAACGCTAAGGTGCAGCGATTCCAGGCGAGTGCTTTGCATGAGAGCGAACATCGGCAGGCTCCCGAATCACTTCTGGTAGACGCCAGTATAGGCTTGCGCCTGAAAATTGCTGAAGCGCGCCGGAATAAGCGCCGCCACTGATCACCGGGTTGTGGCATAACCCGATGGCAGAGCGGCCCGGCACTGGACGAATGGCAAAGACGGGGCTAAAACGAGGCATGCCCCGGAGATTGAGATGAGTCCGCGCCAACGTTTTTTCGAATGTCTGCACCGTTCACCGCCCGCGCTGTTCGAAGCCGCGTTGTGGATGGCCGCCGAACACGACAAACAAGCCGATCCCGAAGCACTGCTGCAGGACTTCAAGGAGCTGCAACAGCGGGTCAGCTATGGCTTGCCGTTGCTGCCGGTCAGCGAACTGGCGCAACCTTTGTTGCGGCGGATGACCGATCTGGGCTTCGCGCAAGATGATTTCATACCGCTGCGCCCACAGGCCGCAATGGTGCACAAAGTCATGCAGACCAAACGCGGCCAGCCGCTGGCGCTGGCACTGATCGCTCTGGAACTGGCCCATGGCCTGGAGATTCCGCTGGTCGGGGTGAACTTCCCCGGACATTTCCTGCTTAAGGTTCCCGGGGCCGATCACCTGCTCGATCCCTGCGGCGGACGGCGTCTGTATCCGAACGACTGCCGTGAACTGCTGCACCGCCAGTACGGCCACCAGATGAAACTCAGCGCCGACCATCTGCTGACTGCCGAACCGGTGCAGATGCTTCAGCGCCTGTCACGCAACCTGCGCCAGTTGCACCTGACCCACGACGACTTCATCGCCGCGTTGATCGATGCCGAGCGCGTGCTCGAACTGGGCAATGCCAGCGCCGCCGACTATCTGGCCCGGGCCAGTCTGTACCAGCGCCTCGATTGCCCAAACGCCGAGCGTTTCGATCTGGAGCACGCGCTATTGCTCAGTGACGACCCGATTCAGCGACTTCGCCTGACGGAACGGCTGGGGCATCTGCCACCGAACGCGGTTGTCCACTGAACAGCGCAGTGGCTGGCGAACGCACCTGAATGATCAGCAACGCCGCAATCACCGCCGGAATCGCGCAGAAAAAGAAAATCTGCTCCACTGGAATGTGCATCGCCAACAACAGGCTGCCGAACAGCGGCCCGAGAATCGAGCCGAAGCGCCCTACCCCCAGCGCCCAACCGGTGCCGGTGGCGCGCACGTGGGCCGGATAGAAATTGCTGGCGAACGCATTGAGCGTCAGTTGCCCGCCGATGATGCAGAAGCCCGCCGCAAACACACAGGCCACCAGATAGCGCGGGTTGTCGTGATTCAGGCCCAGCAGGATCGTGCACACCGCCGCGCCAGCCAGCACACCGGACAGCAGCCTCACCTTGCTTTTCAACCGGTCGGCGAACCACGCCATGCAGATCGCGCCCAGCGTACCGGCGAACAGGAACATCGACGTCACCAGGTTCGCTTCGTTGAGCTTCAGGCCACTTTCCAGCAGCAGCGACGGCAGCCAGCTGATCATGAAATACAGCAGGATCAGGCTGACGAAAAACGTGGCCCAGATCAGCAAGGTCGGGCGTGCGTAACCGTTGCGGAACAACTCCACCACGGTCAGTTTGCTGCCCTGCTCGCGCTCGTTCTGTTCGACCGATGCAGCGGGCGGTTGCCAGTCCGGAAGCATCCGTGCGGTGACCTTGCGCAGGCGCGCATAGGGCGGCGCGTCACGCAGCAGGCGTGGCAAGGATTCCGGCAGCATCCACCAGAGAAACGGAAACAGCAGCAACGGCGTGACACCGCCGGCGAGGAATACCGCCTGCCAGCCAAACCGGTCGATGAAGCCGGCCGCAACAAAACCACCTGCCGCACCACCGAAGGAGAAGCCGCACGCCGCCAGCGTCACCATCAGCGTGCGCAGGCGTGGCGGTGAATATTCCGACATCAACGCCATGGCGCTGGGCATCGCACCGCCCATGCCGATGCCGCAGATGAAGCGCGCGATCATCAGGGTATTCAGGGAATCGGCGAAAACCATCAGCACGGTGAGGCTGGCGTAGATCAGCACGCAGGCGAGCAGAATCCGTCGAACGCCGAAACGGTCGGCCAGCGGCGTCACGGCGAGAGAACCGAGGGTCAGCCCCAGCAGGTTGGCACTGAACACCGGGCCGAATGCGGATTTCTCCAGCCCCCAGTCCTGCGCCAGCGCCGGCACCACGTAACCGAGCACCTGGGCGTCATAGCCGTCGGTGACCAGCAGCAAGGCGAGAAGCATCAGGAGCAACCACTGAAAGCGGGACACAGGACGGGCGTCGAGTGCCGCCCGGAAGCTGGCAATCTGGTTGTGCATCGCAAGGTACCTGTTTTGTTTTTATGATTTTTTGGTCACAGCGCATATCGAGAGATCGTTCCCACGCTCCGCGTGGGAATGCATCCCGTGACGCTCCGCGTCACACTGGGCACAGAGCATCCTTGGCAGCACACCCACGCAGAGCGTGGGTGTGCTCAGTTATTTCGGCGTGTCCGGCTGATTCGCCGGATGCGCGACAATGAACGCTGGATGTTCCGCAGCCAGCGCCGCCACCCGACGAATCCGTGGATACGCCTCCAGCGAAACGTTGAATCGCTCGGCCGCGTACAGCTGCGGAATCAGGTACACGTCCGCCACGCACGGCCACTCGCCGAAACAGAAGCCGCTGTCGCCGATCAACTGCTCGACCGTCGCCAGCCCCTGACTGATCCAGTGGCCGATCCACTCGGTCACCTGCGGCTCGTCATGCCCCAACCCGCGCAGGCGATTGAGCACGCTGACGTTGTGCAGCGGATGTACGTCGCAGCCGATCACCGACGCCACACCGCGCACCTGTGCACGGGCAACGAGGTCTTCGGGCAGTAACGGCACCTGTGGATAACGCTCTTCCAGGTACTCGATGATCGCCGGTGACTGAATCAGCAACTTGTCGTCATCAGTGCGCAAGGCCGGCACCCGGCCCTGGGGATTGATCGCCAGGTACGCCGGTTGCCGATGCTCGCCACCGGGCGGTGCGATCAGGTTGACCGGCAACGCCTGATAGTCGAGGCCCTTGAGTGCCAGCGCGATCCGCACCCGGTACGACGAGGTGGAACGGTAATAGGTGTAGAGGTCCATGAGCCGCTCCTGTCAGCGCGCCGCCAGCACGGTGCCACGGCATTCGCCGAAGCCGATCGAGGCAAAACCTTCGCGGGCGCAGCGGGCGCGCAGGATGATTTCGTCGCCGTCTTCAAGGAATTTGCGCACTTCACCGGACGCCAGTTCGATCGGCTTTTTACCGCCCTCGGTGATTTCCAGCAGGCTGCCGAATTGACCGTTTTCAGGGCCGGACAAGGTGCCAGAACCGAACAGGTCACCGGCCTGCAACTGGCAACCGTTGACGCTGTGGTGCGCAACCATTTGCGCGACAGTCCAGTACATGTAGCGGGTGTTGCTCAGGGTCAGGCGATGGGCCGGCAGGTTCTGCTCGCGCATTTTTTCGGTGAGCAGCAGCACTTCCAACTCGATGTCGAAGGCACCGCCCTCCTGATCGCGTTTGTCGAGCAGGTACGGCAGCGGCTGCGGATCGCCTTGCGGACGCGCCGGTTGCGCGGTGCGGAATGGCGCCAGCGCTTCGGCGGTCACCACCCATGGCGAGACACTGGTGATAAAGCTCTTGGACAGGAACGGGCCGAGCGGCTGGTATTCCCAGGCCTGGATGTCACGGGCCGACCAATCGTTCAGCAGGCAGAAACCGGCGATGTGCTCGGCGGCGTCACCAATGGCGATCGGCTCGCCCATCTCGTTGCCCTGACCGATCCAGATCCCCAGTTCCAGCTCATAGTCCAGCCGTGCGCACGGGCCGAAGGTCGGCTCGGTTGCGCCGGCCGGCAGGGTCTGGCCTTTCGGGCGGCGCACGTCGGCACCGGAAGCGCGCACGGTGGACGCGCGACCGTGGTAGCCGATCGGCACGTGTTTGTAGTTCGGCAGCAACGGGTTGTCCGGACGGAACAGTTTGCCGACGTTCTGCGCGTGTTCGATGCCGACGTAGAAGTCGGTGTAGTCGCTGATGCGCGCCGGCAGGTGCAGTTGGCAATCGGCGGCCAGTGGCAGCAGTTTTGCGCCCTGGGCTTCAATGTTGCCGCGGTGAGTGCTGCCTTCGCTGAACAGTTCCAGCAGACGCTCGCGCAAGGCAACGCGGGCGTCTCGGCCGAGTTCGAAGAACGCGTTCAACTGACCGCCGCGCATGGCTTCGACGGCACTGCGCGCGACGCCGTCGAACAGACCGGCCTCCAGCGCCACTTGCAGATCGAAGATATGTTCACCAATCGCCACGCCGGCGCGCGGTGCCGAGCCATTGGTGCTGAACACGCCCAGCGGCAGGTTCTGCAGCGGGAATTCGGTGTGGCCGTTGGCCGAAGCGACCCAACTGCGGGTGATGGAATTCTGAGTCATGGGTTATCTCCGGGTCGGGTCGAACGTGGCGGGCAGCGTGGCCCAGCAGGCGTCGTAAGTGGATTGCAATTGCGGGCAGTCGAGGGCGAAACGGCTTGGGCGCAGCACCTGGCTGGTCTCGAACATGAAGGCCATGGTGTTGTCGATCTTCGCCGGTTTGAGGTCCGCGTTGATGGCTTTGGTGCAGGTCTCGCCGTCCGGGCCGTGGGCGCTCATGCAGCTGTGCAGCGATGCACCGCCGGGCACGAAACCTTCGGCCTTGGCGTCGTACTCGCCCTGGATCAGGCCCATGAATTCGTTCATCAGGTTGCGGTGGAACCACGGCGGACGGAAGGTGTTCTCGGCCACCATCCAGCGCGGCGGGAAGATCACGAAGTCGAGGTTGGCCAGACCGTGGACGCTGGTCGGCGAGGTCAGCACGGTGAAGATCGACGGATCCGGGTGATCGAAACTGACGGTGCCGATGGTGTTGAAGCGGCGCAGGTCATATTTGTACGGCACGTTGTTGCCGTGCCAGGCGACCACGTTCAGCGGCGAGTGATTGAGTTCGGTGCCCCACAACTGGCCGAGGAATTTTTGCACCAGCGTAGTCGGCTGTTGCAGGTTTTCGTAGGCAGCGACCGGGGTCAGGAAATCCCGCGGATTGGCCAGACCGTTGCTGCCGATCGGTCCCAGATCCGGAAGACGCAACGGCGCGCCATGGTTCTCGGCGACATAACCGCGCGCTTGCGGATCGAGCAGTTCGACACGGAATTTCAGGCCCCGTGGCAGCACGACGATTTCCAATGGCGCCACTTCCAGCACACCCAGTTCAGTGGCGATGCGCAGGCGCCCCAGTTGCGGCACCAGCAGCAGCTCGCCGTCGGCGTTGAAGAAAACGCGCTCCATCGAACGGTTGGCGCAGTAGTGATAGATGCTGATGCCGGCCGGTTTTTCGGCGCCGGAATTGGCCGCCATGCTGACCAGACCGTCGATGAAATCGGTCGGTTCGGTCGGGATGTCCAGCGGGTTCCAGCGCAGGCGATTGGGGGTGACTTCGCCCAACGGGCCGCCCGCCAGTTGCCGCTCGAGTTTGACGAATGCCGGGTGATTGGCCGACGGCTGGATCCGGTACATCCAGGTGCGCCGCGCTTCGCTGCGAGTCATGGTGAACGCGGTGCCGGAGAACAGTTCGGTGTACAGACCGTACGGGGCTTTCTGCGGGGAGTTCTGGCCGACGGGCAGTGCGCCGGGCAACGCTTCGGAGCTGAATTCGTTGCCGAAACCGGACTGGTAAGCCAGGGCTGAATCGAGGTTCATGGAGCCTCCTGAACAGGGAGTCGGCATGGCCGGACGCTCTGGATCGGAGGTCTTGGCACACCGGGGTTATTTTTATCGTAATTCAATTACGCATAACGTAATTTGCTCGCTATCCAGCGTCAAGCTATAAAGACGCCCATTCGTTCCGGGACACGGCAGCACCATGGAAAAAACCAGCGACAGCAACGGCAAACAGAAAGTCCGCTCCGCCGAAGTCGGCACCGACATCCTCAAGGCTCTGGCCGAGTTGTCGCCGTCCACTTCGCTGTCGCGTCTGGCCGAACATGTGCAGATGCCGGCGAGCAAGGTTCACCGTTACCTGCAGGCCTTGATTGCCTCGGGCTTTGCCGAACAGAACACCGCCACCAACCACTACGGTCTCGGCCGTGAAGCGTTGCGGGTGGGTCTGGCCGCTCTCAACAGTATGGACGTGCTGAAAGTCGCCGCCCTGCCGCTGGCCGAACTGCGCGACGAACTCAACGAAACCTGTTTCCTGGCGGTGTGGGGCAATCAGGGCGCGACCGTGGTGCACATCGAACCGGCGGTGCGCGCGGTGACGGTGGTGACGCAACTGGGCTCGGTGTTGCCGCTACTCAGTTCCTCCACCGGCCTGGTGTTCGGCGCTTACCTGCCGCACCGGGAAACCGACGAATTGCGAGAGCAGGAAATCGCCGTCGGCGGCCATCCGCTGGCGGACGAAAAAGCTTATGAGGCATTGTGCGAACAGATCCGCGAACGCGGTCTGCATCATGTCCACGGCTTGCTGATGCCCGGCGTCGATGCCCTGTCGGCTCCGGTGTTCAACGCCCCCGGCCAGGTCGCTGCGGTATTGACCATCGTCGGCCCGACATCGTTGTTCCACGCCGACGAAAACGGCCCGGCGGCGCAGCGGTTATTGGCTGCGACGCGGGCCGTGAGTTGGCGGATGGGTTATCAGCCAGATTGACGAGGCAAGGGGTCAGCCGATGATTCGGGTTTTACTGTCCGCGATCACGTAGGGAGAAGCCACGGCGGTGACATATCCAATCCCCACCGGCACCCCGGTCACGGTCGACACGATCTCGGAAATATCCTTGACTCGCGACAGCAGCCCCACCGCCGAAACAGATCCGCCAACGCCTGCCACAATTCCCACATACAAGAGAATGGAGCTTCTCCACGCCGAGGCGAGATGGTTCTTGCCGGCTTTGTCATCTCCCAGACTGTAGGCAACGATGCCCTGGACGATCGAACGTGTGATGCGCACGATGCTGCTCACCAATCCCACCGGCGGGACAAACAGCGAGACGATATCCACCGCAAGCTCGGTGATCACCATGACCGTGTTCCAGAATCGCTCGGCAGGTGTGGTGGTTTGATAGTCAACGTCGCTGAGCACACGGGAAATCATGCTGTCGAATTCGAACTTGAAATGGGTCACGGCATAACTGTTGTCCAACGCAGGGACAGGGAGAGCGCCTGAAGCGTTTTGGCAGCGAATGACAAAGTTCTGTACGACACCCCTGTGTTCGAGCCTGGTCAGTGCAATGACGTGATTTCCCAGGTCGGCGTCCTTGAGCCCCAGTGTCAAGGATTCGAGCGGGCGGAAACTCAGCCCGTCCGGAGCCTTCGGAATATAGGCCAGCAGCTGCAGCTTCCCTGCCACCCGACGTCCAAACGTATAAGCGCCCTCGATGCGTCGCCCTTCAAGAACCAGCGTGTAGATACCCTCCTGCGGGGTAGTGCCCGGCTTGAACGGTTCCACTTGATGAGGACGGTCATGATCGAGCCCGTCGACCAGTCCCGCCAGCCAATTGAACTGTTCGGAGGACAGAGAGCCCTGCATCTTCTGAGTCAATGCGGCCCTGAGCATTTCGTTCTGCTTGAGCTTGCAGAACAGTTTCGCCTTGAGATCCAGCGACGGGCCGTTGGCAAAGCGGTCGACCAGATGCCACTCATACATCATGCCCGGCCGCAAACCGATCAACGATTTGACGACCGTCGCATTCAGATTTCCCAGTGAAGAACCATCCCTGGAGACGAATGCCACCTGATCATCACCAGGCCAAAGCTGCCATTGAATGAAGAGCTGGGTAAGCGTCATCCAGTCCTGCCCTTTCACCTTGACATTAACGCGATCAGGATCGATCAAGGGGTGGTTCGGGTCAGAACGACGCAGGTGACTGTTCAACCGTTCCATCACCTGGTCTCGCGAATAAGAAACCAGCGTGGGGATATTCAGCTCGTCTTTCGACAGTTCGTAGAGCGCCTTGAAATCCGTGTTCACTCGGGTAAGCATCTCGCGATCCCGCGACGCCGCATTCCTGTACCAGACGGGCGTGGCCACCTGTTCCTCAGCGATTTCCCAATCGATGATTTCATGGATGGCCCCCATCAGTGGCCCTTCACCGTGCCCCCGAGTCCACTCGACCAGGGTGACTCCACCCCACCACCTCGGTTCAAACACAGGGCCTGGCTCGACATAAGAAAGCTCGTCTTTCACGAAAGCTGCGCGATCCTTGCTGAAAGCCTGAGCGGTCAGGAATTCACGATCACGTGGCTCGAACCCCCAGGAGATGAACTGTCGTTTCAATCCGGTCAGATCGGAGAATTCGTACCATTGCTGCCCGGTCGGGGCACCCGGCGCATACAGCACATGTAGCTGGAGGTCTGGCGCAGCCCCCCTTGCACGAAACGCAATCATGTCCTTGAACGGCTTGTAGTATTGACGAAACGCAACGCCAAACGCTTCGACTCCCGGATCGCCATGCAGATACCGCTGCACCATATTCTGCCCTTGCGGGCCGATGTGTTTTTGCAGGACGGCGGCGAAGTGGCTGAGCGCAATTTCCTGCCCCAGGACTTCGCGCATGGCTTCGCGAATCCGTGCCTGTGCGAAACGCTGATTGCGTTGATTGGCATATTGCAAACGCAGATCAAACTGGCGGATGGCGAGTTCGATACTCGAAGCCGTCAGTCGAGGATTGGTGTGAAAGGCTTCGAGCTTGATCGTGTAGGGAGCCGCCGTGTCATGCACGCCGTACATGAACAACTGAGTCAGGGTTTTACGCTCGACATGTTCAATACGCCGAGTGCCCATACGCAAAGAATATTCCACTGTTACCCAGACAGTATCAGGGTCCACTCGCCGGGTATCGCCCGCGCTGATGTGGGTTTCGACAACTCCGCGCACGTAGTCCTGAAAAGAAGATACTCCCCCCAGGGCCTCATGCAGGCTCACCTGCCCCCTGAGCAGTTCCTTTTCCAGAGAAGCGAATACTTCCTGATGGTTGGCGGTGGCATCTTTCAACCATTGCGGCCGGGCGTTTCGGTTCATCAGGGCCAGTAGTCTCGCGACCCGCCTCCGGGCAGCGTCGATGACTGCCTGCTGCTGAAGGGTGCTCTCGACCGAACGCACGAGAGCAGGCCGATCCCCGCCCGGCGCCTGTAACCGGCGAAGATGGTAAGCAACGTCGCGCTGTTGTTTTTCAAGAAGCTGGGCGGTGAGAGTCTGGAAGATTTCGCCTTGAATGTTCAGGTAACGGATATCCGGAACGCTGCCGAGCTGCTCGGCATCTTCCTGTGAAAGGCTCCCGAGCAGTTGTGCCCGGGTTTCTGCATTGCCCAGGCGTTGCTGCAACGCTTGATGCATCAAGGTGGGTGTGCGGAATGTTTCCAGGCCGTTCACGGAAGTGTAGAGGACAACCCATTCGTCATCGTCCAGAACCAGTTCGGGGATAGAGCGCCCCGAAAGGTACGTGACAAAGCAGCCGGCGAGCGTTGCGAATCGACCGTTTTCCAGTTGCAGTGAAAGACTGTAGGCCGGAGTCAAAGATGTGCCCTTGATGAAAACGGCATAGCTTTCCTCTACCTCCGGCCGAACGCCTTGCATCTGCACCGTCGCGCCCAATTCCTGCCAGAACAGCGCTGCATAGGCATCCTGCAACTGACGACTGCGCGAAGCCAGCTCACGCCCCAGGCCGTCCTTCCCCGAAGATGCAGCCCAGTATTGCGCCAGCAAAGGCGTGTACTTCTGCGCCAGCGATCCCAGCACATGACCGATCAACGAACCGACGGCTACTACATCCAGCCCTTCAATCCGGTCCTCTTCATCCGTGGAGTCAGGCCAATCGTAGACGCCGTACAGACTGGCGTCATAGACGGGCGCATTGCCGGACACCAGGCACTGCATGAACACGTCCATCAACAACCCGGTCGGTTGTGGATTCGCAATCTCTGAATGCTGGGCGGCAATGTAAGTTTTGCTGATATAAATATTCGGTGATAACTGTTGAAGTTCCTTTAACACCAAATCCTGCAAAAGCGATTTGAACGACGGTAGTGCACCCAGCAAACCTTCCAGGTCGTACCTGCGCTTATTGATTTCACTCAGATGTTTTTCCGCCGATAACCTTCCAACTGCATTCATGATAAAACTCCGTTATTACACAGGATAACCAGACGACAAAACATCGCCCAAGCCGTGCAAATAACTTAACCGGAGCAAAACCAATAAAAAACCCACCGTCCTTTGCAAGACATTTAAAAGATCAAACTTAAAAAAAACCAACATACTGATTAACTGACAATTAACAACACAAACCCAGCATTCTCGCGCGCGCCACGGCATGCGTCCGGCGTTCGACGCCCAACTTTGCATGAATTCGCCGGACATGAGTTTTAACGGTATGCAACGAGATGAACAACTTATCCGCTATTTGTTGATTGGAACTTCCCGCCGCAATCAACCCCAACACTTGCGATTCTCTCAGGCTTAATGAATTTTCATTGTCACTGCCATCAAGAAATGGATGTTCGGGTGACTCAGGGCGAATATCCGAAGCAGCTTCGTCAAACTTCATGACCAGACGCTGCAAGTTGAACTGACAGGCCAGCTTGCGGCCCCTGTCGAAATACTGTCGGGCAGATTCCCGATCATTGAGAATCGACGCCACCTCGCTCATTGCCAGCCACTGCTCGGCTTCCAGAACGATCATCCGGCAAGACTGAGCCTGCTCGAGCAAGGACTGCAGCCGCGCCTGCGGCTGGTGCGCCTGCTTCAAGCGGGTCTCGGCCAGAATCAGCAAATACTCGATACGCGGGATCAGCTCCAGCGTCGCCGGCGGCGCCTGCCGTCCACGCGGGCCACGATAGTGCCTGAGCACTCGACTCAACGCTTCACGAGCCAGTTCGGGTCGTCCCTGTTGCAGCCAGAACTCACTGCTGACCTGCAACAGAACACCGCGATAAACCGTGTCTGGAATCTGCCGCTGCTGCATCAAACGTTCGGCATCGCGCAGGTGCATGAATGCTTGCGAATAATCACCCTGATCAGCGGCCAGTTGCGCCTGACCGAGAAAACCGTACAGCACGCGCTTGTCAAAGCTGCGCAAGCAGTCGTCGAGCCCCTGCTGAAAGAGCTCGGCAGCCCGTATTGATTGCCCCATGCTCAGCGCCAGTCGCCCCCGGCGCAAGGCGATACGGCCCAACAACGGCGTCGGTCGCTCGATGGAGGACTCAAGCATTTCGCAAAGATTGGCCAGCAACTCTTCGGCGCGAGCCGACGCGCCCCGTTGCTCCAGCAGTTGGGCGTGATCAAGCTCCAGCAACGCCTCGAACAGCAATGAGCCCTCGGCCCGTGCCAGGCACAGCGCTTCACGATTGATCGAATGAGCCAGCTCCAGATCACCGCACAGCAACGCTTGCTGAGTGCGGCCCGACAGGCACAGCAGACGGGCCGTCCAGGCCTGCGGCGAAAGATCGTTCAAGGCTTGCTCGAAATGCTCGCGCGCCTCGTCCATATGCCCCTGCAAATGCAACAGCCATCCTTGCTGAGCCTGCCAGCGCGCGATCAATTGCCGTTGCTGACCCGCCGACGGTGGCGGTAGAAAACGCGACAGTTGTCCGATGCATTCCGCCGCCTGGGTAAATCGTCCGGCGAACAGCAACGCCGCCGTGATCAGACCGACCAGTTGCGCCGAGCCCAGCAGCAGTTCCTCGCCGCGTTGCTCGTACAGGCGCAGTAACAACACGACTGTCTGTTCCTCGAACAAATGCTCGAAACTGAAGTGTTGCAGCAGGCTCACCGCCACCTCGTATTCTTCGGCCAGCAGCGCCTGTTCAAAGGCGCATTTCCAATGCTGTCCGGCAGCGAACCACTGACAGGCCCGACGATGCCAGGAACGTCCGGCGGGCCAGGGCTCATCGCGCATCAAGCGCGACAGCGCAGCGCACACCTGCAACCAGTCCGGCGACCCTTGCCAGGGTTCGATAAAACACCCAAGCGTTTGCAGCGTGCGCATCCACTGCGCGCCTTCGCCTGCACCGAACAGGTGATCGCACAGGCTGGCGTTGAACCGCGGCAGATGCGCCAACACCCGCCAGGCCTCGGCCAGTTCCGGGCTCAATCCACTGAACAGTTCGTGTTGCAGATAATCCAGCAGAGTGTCCATGCGTTGCTGCGGCAAGGTCTTTTGCGACCAGTCGCATTTTTGCATCAACAGCATTCGCACCCCGGCGCACCAGCCGCCGCTGCGCTGATGAATGCGAGCAGCCACTTGATCGGCCTGGACGGACGGCAGGTGCCGCAACAATTGCGCGATCTCGCCGCGACTCAACGCCAGCGCCGCGCATTCGCACTCGTACAAGGCGTCATCGAGCAACAGGCGCGGCCAGTTGCATTGCGGGCGTCGACGCGTGCCGATCCACCAGGTGACGGCGGGGCCGGCAAGCGCCAGCATCCGGTCGAGCAGTGCATCCAGCGCCGGCTCTTCAACACGACAGTAATCGTCGAGAAACACCCAGACCGGCGAGGACCGGCGCGCCAGCTCATGCAGCAGCGACGACTCATCCGCCGTGGCCAGCCCCAATGCCTGCGCCAGTCGCTCGCAAAATGCCGCAACACTCATCGACATGCCCGCCAACGGCAGCCAGCACACCGTACATTCGACGGGCGCCTGCAACAGGCATTCGGTGAATAACGTGCTCTTGCCACTGCCGGCCGGTGCGCAGATCAGCCGGACCCTTGCCGCAGATTCGAGCAGTGATGCAGTCAGACGCGGACGTGGAAGATGATGAGCCGAGAGTCTGGGCAAGAATCCCGGACGATCCGGAGCGTGGGTCATGGCGGTCATCGGGTACGCCTTTTTATCGTTGTACGCTCACCCTAGCCCTCTCCCTGCTGCTTGTTGACGAGTATTCAGTACGCTGATTGGCGCCCATAAAAAAGGCGACCGTGCGGTCGCCTTTTTGTCTGCCCCTGTATCGAGACCCTTACCGTACGCCCTCCGAACGCAAGGCCGACGGGGTGTAATCGGCGGCCTTGGCTTCGAAGCCGAATTCGAAGCTGTGCTTCTCTTCGTTCTTCATCCCCAGGGCAATGTAACGGCCGGCGATGATGTCGTAGAGCGCTTCGAGGGTGTAGGCCTGGGCCTGGTGATCGTAGTAGTACTGCGCGTGTCCTTCAGCCACTCGCCACAGTTGCCCGCGACCGTCGTAGTGATCGGCCAGCGCCACTTGCCAGCTGTCCTCGTCGATGTACATGTGGCGCTTGGCGTAGATGTGCCGTTCGTTCGGTTTGACTGTGCCGACCACTTCCCAGACCCGGTGCAGTTCATAGCGGGTCAGGTCCTGGTTGATGTGCCCGGCCTTGACGATGTCGTCGTACTTGAGGCTCGGCGAGTCGAGCTTGTAGCTGTTGTACGGAATGTACATTTCCTTCTTGCCGATCAGTTTCCAGTCATAGCGATCCGGGGCGCCGGAGAACATGTCGAAGTTGTCCGAGGTGCGCAGGCCGTCGGCGGCGGTGCCCGGGCCGTCATAGGCGACTTGCGGTGCACGACGGACCCGACGCTGACCGGCGTTGTAGATCCACGCCAGACGCGGTTCCTTCACCTGATCGAGGGTTTCGTGTACCAGCAGCACGTTACCGGCCAGGCGCGCCGGGGCCGTCACCGACTGCTTGAAGAAGGTCAGGACGTTGGCGGCTTTTTCCGGATCGAGATCCTTCATCAGTTGCGGCACGGCGATCTCTTCTTCGAAGCGGATCGGCGTGTAGCTGCCGTTGGTTTGCGGCGTCACCTGCGTGATGATCCGCCGCAGGTTGCCGCCGTGATAACGGGTGATGTGGTTCCACAACACCTCGACGCCATTTTTGGGAATGGGGAACGCGTAGTAGCGGTTACCGGTGAAATTGGCCAGGCCGTTGCCATCGTTGATGCTGGTGACGTTGAGTGCGCTGCGTTTGGCCGACTCGTAGATTTCCGGCGGTGCGGCCACGGTGCGATGGGTCGGGTAGACCGGGATCCTGTAGGTTTCCGGGTAGCGCTTGAACATCGCCACCTGGCCGTCGGACAGCTTGTCCTTGTACTTGTCGACGTTGGCGGCAGTAATCGTGAACAACGGTTTTTCGCTGGCAAACGGGTCAGCCAGAAAACCCTTGCTGTCGACTGCTCCGGCGTTTTTCGGGATACCGCCGGTCCAGGCCGGAATCGAGCCGTCGGCGTTGCCGGCCTTCTCGGCGCCCAGCGGCGTCAGGCTGGTGCCGAGCTTGTTGGCTTCCTCCGGCGACACCGCCGCGATCACGTTGGCGGCCAGCAGGCTCAAGGCCAGGACACCGCATTGCAGAATCATCTTGCGCATTGCATTCATCCTTCTCGGGCAGATCAGAAGTTCACACCGAAGCTCAGGGCCACGAAGTCACGGTCTTCGAGGGTGTTGTAGTCACCACCGAAAAAGTCGGTGTAACTCAGGCTCGCGGTATAGGTGTTGCGATAGTCGGCATCGACTCCGACGCTGACAGCCTTGGCGCCTTCGTTGAACAGACCGTTGGGGCCATAGCCGGCGACGTCGTGGGACCAGGACAGGTTGGGCTTGAGGTTGATCCCGCCGATCACGTTGGCGTAATCGAGGATCGCCCGGGCGCGATAGCCCCAGGAGGTGGAAGTAACGAAACCGTCGGTATCCCCCCCGAAACCATACTGGCCGTAGACCGAGTCACGCCCATAACGCAGCTTGCTGCGCGACTCCAGTCCGCCAACCCGCACCACCGCCGCCTCGCCGACCAGGGTCAGGCGCTGCGCCCCCCAGACCTGATCGATAAAGTGCGTCAGCGTGCTCTGGATCTGCGTCACTTCCTTGCGTCGGTAACCCTTGTTGTCGGCCCCCGGCGAGGTGACCAGCGGCGACGCGGCACCGCCGGCAATCGGATTGACCAGCGCCAGGGTCAGGTCGTTGGTGTTGACCTGCACCGGCGCATTGGGCCGATAGCTGATCTCACCGGTCCAGGCGGTGCCGGTTGGCAACGTGGTGGAGAAACTCGCGCCGTACAGGCGAATGTCTTCCGGGTATTCGAGGTAGTACTGGCCGCGCCCGAGCATCACGCTTTGCGCCAGTCCCGAACCGCTGCCGGGCGCCAGGCGGTTGGCGATCCCGACCATGCCCGGCAATGACGCCAGGGTCGACAGACCGGCGGTACTGGTGCCAACGGTCGGCGTGCGGCTGTGGTAGTTCATGAAGTAGAGGCCGTATTCGGTGTCGTCGCCGAGCCAGCGCAACGCCGTGCCCCATTGCCCGGAGTCCCGCGCATCGCGGTCGCCGCCACGGGGCACGATCACCCCTTCGCGGGTCACCTGGATCGGCTGGCCGAAGGCTGCCGCCAGCGGCGCCAACGGGGCGATCGCCGGGCTGCCGACGGTGTAGCCGTTGTTGCAACCGTCCGCTGCCACATCGACGCCGAAAAACGTCCCGCAGTTGTCGAGGACGGTCTGATCCCATTCCAGTTGATAGAAGCCCTCGACCGTCAGTTGGTCGGTGAGCCCCTGAGAGGCGAACAGCATGTTCACCGGAATCAGCCCCTCCTTGATCTCCGCACCCGGCCGCCGGAACGCCGAGACGTCGATCGGGTTGATGCTGTTGATCGAGTTGCCGATGAAGGTGCTTTCGCCCCAGCTCACCACCTGTTTGCCGGCGCGCACGGTGCCCGGCAAATCGGCGATGGAGTAGTTGTGATAAACGAACGCGTCGAGAATCTGCGCGCCGGACGACTTCGCGCCTTCCTTGCGTCCCTTGTCACTGATCTGTTTGAACTCGCGGTCTTCGTCCTTGAGTTCGAAGTCGTACCAGTACTTGCCGCGCACAAACACACCGGTGTCGCCGTACTTCAGTTCGAGGTCGTGGATGCCTTTGAAGATCTTGGAAAAGGTCTCACCCTTCTTGAAGTTCAAACGCCCGTCATCACCGGTGGAAGACTGGCCCGTGCCGCCGTTGACCGTACCGACCAGCGACTTGTCGGCATCGCGCATGCCCCAGCTCGCTCCGACCGACAGCGACGAATCGAAGGTGCCTTCGATTTCCCCGATATTGAAAGCGACCGCTTGCGCCTGGGCACAGCAACCCAAAGCCACAGCAGCGGCGAGCGCCTGCGGCGTGAAGATGGCGCGCATTGTTGTTTTTGTCATGCGTCTTCCCCGGTGAGTGACAGAAGGCCCCACCCTACTGCCGCGCCACGGCGAGGATAAGCGCACAAAGGAGGTATTCACGCTGTCGCTCGAAAGGATGAATCCCCGCCTGCGACAAGGGTTTGCGCCCGCCATGAACAGGCTGGATGGACCACTATCAACGCAGCGGATAATGACCACCCCAGTGCGCGCCACTGTTACACGCCCCGCAACAGTGCATGTCCGGAATCGCTATTTTTCCCTGAGGCGCCAGCCCTTATTCTGTGCCGGCTTTCACCGCAGACCGCGAGAAAGCACGAAGTCCGCGACCGAGTCGTCGGCAACCGATTTCTGATGGCGCGAAGCGTTTTTCGATCCATCGCCCCGGTGTTCACTGACGTTGATTTGTAGCTCCTTGATCCAACGTCTTACCTTGGCCGCTGCGTTTGCAGCGGCCTTTTTTATGGGCGTTTAAAAAATGTGGATGGCGGATTGCAAAGATCCTCCGATTACCGCGTCAGACATTTCCTTGAGTCCCGAACGAATCCCTTCTGCATTAACAGCAACCCGCGAAAACCCTTTCCACACAACGCCCTGTTACTTACGGGCTTCTCGGATTTGATCACCGCCGTTGCGAGGTAACCTGAAACACCTCAACCATTCGCCGGTGACACGGATGTCATCGCCCCCCTGGGCATTTTTCGGGCGAATGAAAACGCACATTCAAAAGGACATGAATATGCCAAAACCTCCACCGTTAGAGCTGGACGCATTACATATCCGGGAGTTCGCCCCGGATGATTACGAGCCATTCAAAGAAACCAATGTGGGTTATTCCTACAGTGGCACATTCGGCCCTGCCGGTGCCAATTCGCAAACGCGTCAATTGATGCATGAAACACAACTTGCCGTTGAACAGGAATTCAACGCAAAAGCCGCCTCGATCCCACAATCCATCGAAGTGGAACTGGCGACCATCAGACTGGAAGGCCCGACGACCCCTCTGCCACCCGCGGCGGCATTGGCTCGCGAAGTGGGCGTCAGGAACACGCTGATTCAACGCAAGAGCGCAGAGTTTCAAAGACAGACCGCCATCGCCAACCGCTTTTATGGCAGCGATCCGCTGGGGAAAACCTTCAAGGATTACCTGGATCAGGCATCTGCCCTTCGACGAGCGCACGGCGCGGGGGTCAAGAGCAGAGCGTTATGGAGTGAATCGTTTCGGGCCGCCCACGAAGCCCGGCTGCTGGGCCAGACATTGGCGCTTCTCAACCAGCAACAGGTCGGCGTGCTCAACTGGCTGGCCACCGTGCAAGCACAGGATCAGGCGGCTGCGGCAGAGGCGCAGCGGCAGGCCGCGGAACGTGCCCGAATTGCGGCGGAGCAACAACGCCAGCGAGACATTGCCGAAGCAGCGCGCCGGGAGCAGGAGGAAATACGTGCACGAGAACAGGCTCGACTGGCCGCATTGGCGGAGAAACAACGTCGGGATGCCGAACAGGCTCGACTGGCGGCCGAGACCGCGCGCCTGAACGCTGAGGCTGAAGCTCGGGAGAAAGAGCGGGTGGCTGCGTTGAAGATCGCCCAGGCCGAGGCACAAGCCAAGGCTGAAACAGCGGCGCTGGCGCTTGCGGCAGAACAGGCTCGGTTACAGGAGGAAAGGAAGCATGTCTTCCCGGCTTCCGGAGCAATGGCCAGCAACGGCCCTGCCGTTTCTTTCGCTTCGACAGCGGTCAACCTCAGCCCGGCCAACTCGGCGGGAATACTCAATGCACTGCGTACCGCAACAGCGACCCTGACAGCGACGGGCACGGCGCTGTTCGGCAGTCCGGTATTGATGGGGTTCGCGGCGCTGTTGATGCCTTCAAATCTGGGCAACGGCGAGCGTTTTTCCATGAGTGTTCCTTTCGCCGAGTTGTCGTCCGAGCCGGCAGAGACGCTCCGGGAAATCGCCGATCGACAGGGTACGCTGGAGATGCAAGCCGGGCTCGGCGTCAGGCGACTCGGTGCAGGTATGCAAGTGTTCGTCGCTACGAGCGATGACTTCCATATTCGCTCAAGTGTGCTGGTCCTGAATGCCGCCTACGATCTGCTCAACGACGTATACAAGGTCGCGCTATCGGACTCGCCCACCGACTACTTGACCTGGACACCCGCTATCTCGCCGGGTGACGCCTCGACCGCCTCGCCAATAGTGGATACCGATTCTCCCGCTTACTCCGGGGTATCCATCGTGCCGGTTGAAGGACGGCTGGATTTGAATCCGATACTGGTGGAAGGCTGGGATCGATTCATCATCGTGTTTCCGGCTGATTCGGGGATTGAACCGCTGTATGTGGTTTTCAGCAGTCCTTATGAGGGGGCCTCAGTCAAAGGTAAATACAGTGGCCGCAAATTCAATCCAGAGCAGGCTGGCGGGCCGATACTTAATCTGGATTGGAGATCGGCCATCATCACCCGAGAGGGGATTGAAGCGGTAAAGCTACACATCGCAAGGCTCAATCAATCGGACGCTAACGACATTATGATTCAACGCCTGGAAGATATTCTCAGCGGACACCGGACGCACTCAGACACGGACTTGCGCTACTACACTCATGAAATAAGAGAGCTTGAGCGGTATAGGGCCTTCGGCTATAGCGACAATACCTCGCCATCGGATGAGTCCCCGATATGGAACAATGCTCATACAGCGGCCCTTGAAGACTACAAACTCGGCAGTGAATTAACCCTCCTATATACCGAACAGGCAATCAATGCGATGTATGCGCAGGATCAGAGAGAGTACGAAAAGGACATGAGGAGTTTCGAACAATGAACACGGTCGAAAGAATCATCAAAAATGAGCCGGTTGCCGATGTGGTCTCCTTATTTGCACTGCTTTGGCCAGCAATGCGTATTGACAGGATGTATGGGCTATATCGTAGCGAGGTAATTCGAGACGGTATTTTGGTCGCCACTTACAATTCACTATTCAATGACGGGGTGCTCTCCAGCGATAAGAGCGGCAAGACAGTCAAAGGGCCCAACTGGAAGGCGCCTAAGTTCCTAGTAGAAAAACGTTACGATTAATTATTAAAAAACCACCTGACTATCCCTGAATAGTCGGGTGGTTTTCAGAGTTCAAATCGAATACTTCTGCAAATTCCCCATCATCTCCTTCAGCGCCTCAATGTTGTCCTTCGGATGCGCCGCCCCTTCGAAATCACAGATCTGCTGCCAGTGCGCCGCGACATCTTCCGGGGAAAATCCGACGCGAGGATCGAACCCGGCACCAAGGCTGCGTTCCCAACGCACCTTGCCCATCCAGCCGCCGCCGACTTCGAACAGGCCCGAGGTTTCCTGGCACTGCTCGCTGGCCAGGTACACCACCAACGGGCTGACCAGCTCCGGCTTGAGTTGTTCGAACACTTGCGGCGGGATCAGGCCTTCAGTCATGCGCGTACCGCCGGTGGGGGCAATGGCGTTGACCAGGATGTTGTTCTTGCGACCTTCGATGGCCAGGGTGCGGGTCAGGCCGTAGAGACCGAGTTTGGCCATGCCGTAGTTGGACTGGCCGAAGTTGCCGTAGATGCCCGAAGTCGATGCGGTGAAAATCACTCGCCCATAGTTCTGCTCACGCATGTGTGGCCACGCGGCGCGGGTCACCTTGTAGGCGCCTTCGACGTGGACGCGGTAGACCAGATCCCAGTCGGCGTCTTCCATTTTGTGGAAGGATTTGTCACGCAGGATCCCGGCGTTGTTGACCACCACATCGACGCGGCCGAACACATCGAGCGCGTTCTGCACCAGTTTGTCGCCGTCGGTGACCGAGTCATGGTTGGCTTCGGCGATGCCGCCGGCCTCGCGGATTTCCGCCACCACGCGATCAGCGGCCGAAGCGTTGGCGCCTTCACCCTGGGTCGAGCCGCCGAGGTCGTTGACCAGCACTTTGGCGCCCTGTCTGGCGAACAGCAAAGCATGAGCGCGTCCCAGGCCACCACCGGCTCCGGTGACGATCACGACTTTATCTTCGAAACGCACAGAATCATTCATCGGGGCAACTCCAGCAGGCCTGAGGGACAAGTGTCCCCGAGTGTCAGGCACAGGGCGTGCGGTCACAACGAACAGGCTGAGGCTGAATGGTGCGCGATAAGGCTGGGGGATGATGAAACGTGCCGAGGCGTCAGGCGCCTCGGGCACCAAGTCAGGAGCACGCCACCTTGCGCGGCGGCAACACGAAGTGATCGCGAAATTCGAGGTAGTGCTTGAGCACCTGCACCGGCGCTTCGCTTTGCGGGTAATGGCCGATGCCTGGCAACAACACGGTGTCGGCGTCGGGGATCAGCTCGCGATAACGCTCGATCATGTGCGCCCCGGAGATCGGATCGACTTCGCCATCGATCACCCGCAGCGGCACCTCGCCGCGCTGCATCGCCGCGACCCAGCGGTTACGCTGGACCCGGCGCTCGGGAATGTAGTGAATCAGCTTGTGCATGACGCGTTGCCCGCGATTGCATTCGATCAGACTCCAGAAATCATCCATTTCGCTCTCGCTGGGCCGGGTGTCCGGGCCGAAAATCTGCTGGAAGCTCTTGACCAGCGCATCACGGGAGAAGGCCCGGCCGATCATCCAGCCCAATGGGCTGAGCAGCAGTTTTTGCGCCAGCAGCGGTCGATGGGTTTCCGGGAACAGACCACCGTTGAGAAACACGCAACTGGCGACCTCGATCAGATCTTCGTAATGCCGGGCCAGCAACTCCTGGGCAACACTGTCACCGTAGTCGTGGGCCAGAATGTGCACTGGTTGTTCGATCTGCAGATGCGCCAGCAAGGCCTGTTGCAGATCGGCCTGTTCCAGCAGGCTATAGGTGTGATTGAGCGGTTTGGCCGAGTCGCCGAAGCCGAGCATGTCGCAGGCAATCACCCGGTAGCGCTGGGACAGCGGCTGCCACAGGTAATGCCAGTCCCAACTGGCCGTCGGAAAGCCATGGATCAGCAGCAGCGGTTCGCCCTGCCCGGCCGTCCAGTAACGGATCGGCTGACCACGGAAGACAAACGTCTGGCCGCGTTTGCGCCAGACACTCAGAGGGATCTCGGCGAGAGGCATTAGAGTCTATACCCCGGGTCTTGTTTATCGAGTTTGCGCAGCAGCGCCGGCCAGGCCAGCGCGCCACCCATGCCTTGAGCACTTTTGGTGACGCCGGCAATCATCGCTTTGGCGCCTGCCAGAATCTGCGGTTCGATGGCGATCAGTTCGGCACCGCCGGTCTGCGCCATGACCTGGATGTCGCAGGCGCGCTGGAAGGTGAACATCATCAGGAACGTGTCGGCGATGGTGCCGCCGCAGGTCAGCAGACCGTGGTTGTGCAGCATCAGGAAATTGTTGTCACCGAGATCCGCCTGCAACCGCGCTTTCTCTTCATGGTTGAGCGCCACACCCTCGTAGGCGTGAAAGGCCAGGCTCGACAGCACGAACAACGATTGCTGGCTGATCGGCAACACGCCCTGCTTCTGCGCCGACACCGCAACACCGGAGGCGGTGTGGGTGTGCAGCACGCAGGCCACGTCGTGCCGCACTTCGTGCACGGCACTGTGGATGGTGTAGCCGGCGGGATTGATTTCGTAGGGGCTGTCCATGAGCTTGTTACCGGCCTGGTCGACCTTCACCAGACTGGACGCGGTGATCTCATGGAACATCAGGCCGAACGGGTTGATCAGGAAATCTTCGGTGCCGGGCACCTTGGCGGAAATGTGGGTGAAGATCAGATCGTCCCAGCCATGCAGCGCGACCAGACGATAACAGGCGGCCAGATCGACCCGGGTCTGCCATTCCGCGGCACTGACCTGATCTTTGACATTCACGGACGAAGGGACGGGGGCTACGCTCACTGTATGCACCTCTGCGTTCTTATTGTTTTTGCGTGTGTCAGCAGTCTAGTCAGCCCCGGACGGTCGCGTAGTTGCATTGGCAGCCAGCTTGATGACTGAACGAGTCAGCGACGCAAACAGCTTGGATCCATGTCAAAGCAACGACGCCAACAAAGGCGCGGCGAACAGATTGAGCAGCCCCGTCAGTACCATCACCAGCCCCGCCACCGAGCCCTCTTCACCACCCACTTCATGGGCGCGACTGACACCCGCGCCATGAGCCCCCACGGCAAACAACGCTCCACGAGCCAAGGCACTGCGCAACGGCAGCCACTTGAGCAGCACACCGCCGAGCATGGCGCCGATCACCCCCGTGAACATCACAAATACGGCCGTCAGTTCCGGTACACCACCCAGGTCCTGCGCCAGCGGCATGGCGAACGGTGTGGTGATCGAGCGCGGCACCAGCGACAGCGTCACCGAACTGTCCAGCGCCAGCGCTTTCGCCAGGCCGAACGAGGTGGCGATCGACGCAGCGCTGCCGGCCAGAATGCCCAGCAGCAACGCCGACCAATGCCGCACCAGCAGGCGTCGCTGTTGCCAGATCGGCACCGCAAACGCCACGGTGACCGGCCCGAGCACCAGCATCAGCCAATGGGTGTTGCTGGAGTACTCGGCGTAAGCGGTGTGCAGCGGCACGGCAAGCGCCAGCAGCAACGCAGGGACCAGAATCAGTGGGGACAGCACGTAGCGCCCGGTCCGGCGATACAGCCAGCGACTGAACAGATAAGCCAGCAAGGTGAACGCCAGCCAGAACATCGGCATCAGCTCAAGCTTCATGGGACCGCCTCAGGCGAACGGCCAGCTCCACGGTGAACGCGGTCACCAGCATCACCATCAGCGTACTGGCTGCGATCACCAACAAGATCCGCCAGCCGTCATCGCGCAACAATGCGCCGTAATCCAGCAGGCTCATCAGCGCCGGAATGAAGAACAGCAGCATCTCGGCCATCAACAAGCCTGCGCCCATTTGCAGCGCCGCCGGTTTGACCCAGCCGAACGCAAAACCCAGCAGCAACAGCGCCATGCCGATCACGCCGCCGGGAATCGGCCAGGCCAGCCACGCTGCGATCTGGCAGCCGAGCAGGTAAAGAGCAAGCAGCACGGCCAGTTCGGCCAGCAGGCGAGAGAGGTATTTGAGGGTCGAGGCTTTCATCGATGGGCTCCTTTCAGGTGGCTATCTTACGAACCCGGCTACCATCTCCGAAGCGAATTGTTAGACTCAAAGCCATTCCAATCTGGAATCATGCCATGGAATTCAAGCAACTCAGAAGTTTCGTCGAAGTCATGCATCAGGGCGGTTTCACTCAAGCTGCAAAAACCCTGCACATCAGTCAGTCCGCTGTGAGCAAGCAAATCGCCCAGCTCGAACAGAGCCTCGGCACGCCTTTGCTTGAACGACTCGGCTCGCAGATACGCCTGACCGCCGCCGGCAGCGTGGTGCTGCACCGGGCCGAAGGCATGCTGCGGTTGCGCGATGAATTGCTCAGCGAACTGGATGACCTCAGTCATCTCGCGCGCGGCGAGTTACGTCTCGGGTTGCCATTGCTGGGCAGCGATGCGTTGTTTGCCGGTCTGTTCGCCGAATACCGACGGCGCTACCCGAACATCAATGTGCAATTGCTTGAAGGCGGCAGCCGTAACATCGAACAGGCGGTGCTCAGCGGGGAGCTGGAGTTGGGTGGCAGTCTGCTGCCGAAGGATCCGCAATTCGACTTTCAGCCATTCTGCGATGAACCGCTGGATGCGCTGCTGCCTGTGGATCACCCACTGGCGGCAAAAGGTGAAATCGGTCTGGAGGAGCTGGCAGATACGCCGTTTCTTTTGTATCAGCGCAGTTTCGTGCTCAACGATCGTTTGCTCCAGGCGTGCCAGCAAATGGGCTTCACCCCGAGGGAAGGCGGACGCAGCGGGCAGGCGGATTTTCTCGCGGCGCTGGTCGCCGCCGGACAAGGTGTGGTGCTGCTGCCCAGCGTAGTGGCGCGGGGCCTGGTGCGGCCAGGCGTGGTGCGCCTGACCTTGAACGCGCCGGATTACTTGCGCTGGGACATCGCCTTCATCTGGCGCCGGGGCGCCTACCTGTCAAAGGCTGCACAGGCCTGGCTGGCGCTGCTGCGTGAGCGCGGGATCAGCCCTTGAGCGTGGCGATCAACTGTTCCAGCCAAGGCTCGGCGTCGGATTCCGGGGTAACGCTTTCGCTGGCGTCAATGCGCAGCATGTCCTGCACTTCGCGCACACCCAGCTCGCCGAACAATTCGCGCAATTGCTCGCCGCCGCCGCAGAAAGTGTCGCCGTAGCTGGCGTCGCCCAGTGCGATTACCCCGCCGGGCAAACCACGCCAGGCTGCCGGCAGTTGATCACGAATGGCCGAATACAACGGTTGCAGGTTGTCCGGCAGTTCGCCCATGCCGGTGGTCGAGGTCACGCCGAGCAAGGCTTCAGGGCCAAACGCCTGGAGATCGGCGAGGCTGGCGCGCGAGTTGTAGAAGGTTTCAAAACCGGCGGCGTTCAACAGGCTCTGAGCGTGGCGAGCGACTTCTTCGGCCGTGCCGTACACCGAGCCGGAGAGGATGGCGACTTTCATCAATCTGATCCTGAAACTGAAAAAAGAGCGGCGATAGTAACAGCCAGCGACGCCATGATGCGATTGGCTCTCGATAAGGGCTGCCGGCCAGTAGACAGCGCTGGACGATCTTCTAGAATGCCAGCCACTGACAACCTTGAAAGGATTCAAAGATGATCAATGCCAGCCTGCTGCAAATGGTGATCAACGCGTCGAACGACGGGATTGTGGTAGCAGAAAAAGAAGGCGATCAGGACAACATTCTGATCTACGTGAATCCGGCTTTCGAAAAACTGACCGGCTACACCAGCGAAGAAATTCTCTATCAGGACTGCCGTTTCCTGCAGGCCGGGGATCGCGACCAGGCCAGTCTGGAACTGATTCGCGATGTTTTGAAAAACGGTGGCTCATGCCGGGAAATCCTGCGCAATTACCGCAAGGACGGCACTCCCTTCTGGAACGAACTGTCTCTTTCGACGGTAAAAAATGCCGACGACGGGCAGACCTACTTTGTCGGCGTACAAAAGGACGTTACGGTTCAGGTCAAGGCGCAGCAGCGGGTGGCGCAACTGGAAGCCCAGGTTGCGGCACTGGAAGCAGAAATTGCTGCCTTGAAAGCGACGAACGGCGTAAACAAAACAGCGAACTAATTGTCATTAACTACAATCACCAATGACTTTGTAATTATTCATTTCGAGTTAGCCATGCAGCGTGACGCCCTCCTGACCCAGGATGAGCTGGATTTCATCCAGACCATGCAACACAACCCGCAACTCAATGTGCGGGATGCGACGTCGAGCCTGCTGGTCAACGGTGGTTCGCAGATCCGTGATCTGCTCACGCGCCTGGCGGCCCATGAGCAAGTCACCATCCAGGCCAACTTCGAAAATCAGCAGATGACCTTCCCGCTGCATCTGGTGGAAGACGAGTTCCACGCCCTGCATCTGCGTCTTGGGGTGCCGAGCATCTATGAAGACGGGCCGATGGTGCGTCCATGGCGCCTGACCCTGGAAGAGCCGGTGGCACTGGAAAATGCCAAGGGCCAGCCGGGCACTCTGTGGGTTCACGAGGTTTCGCACAAGGGTGTGCTGCTGGAAGTGCGCAACAAGACCAAGCCGCCGAAGCATTTTGCGTTGTGGTTCAGCCCGTCGGGCTATGAGCGGATTGCCCTGCGCGGGACCTTCGAGCGGGAAACCGAAAGCGGCTTTTATGCTTACGAGCTAAGCCAGAGCGATGCCGACGAAACCGAGCGCCTGCGCCAGTTCATCCTGCAACAGCATCGTCTGACCCACCCTGCCCTGCACACCTGATTCTCAGGTATCCAGCGTCCCCGCCAGAAACTGATTCATGCGCTGGCGCATGGTCGATCCTTCATTGCCCAGACAGCCGACCGATGATCCCGCCAGGCTGTCCTGCGCCAGGTCGGCAGCATCCCCCGCCAGCATCAACTGACAATCAAGACTCAACGCCAGACGATTCAGCCGACGCGGCAACTCGGGTGCCGGGGCGTGATTGGAAAACAGCACCAGCGCCTCGGGCTTGATCTTCTCGCACACCAGCGTCAGCTCATCGAACGGTTGACCGGTGGTTAGCACACGAACCCCCGCGTCATTGCCGCTGAGAAACAGCGCTGCCACCAACAACTCAAGCTCGCGGCACTGACCGGCCAGCGCGCTGACGATCACCTTGCGCGGCTGCGTGCCCCGCAGCACGACGATGCGCTGCAGCACCTTCGCCCGTAGAAAACCATCGAAGAACAGCCACTCACTGGTTTGTCCGAACGCATCCTGACGCTGCAGCATTTGCAGCCACAGCGGCATCAGGATGTCCTGAAACACCACGGGCAGAGCATAGGAGGAGAAAATCTGACCGTAGACGCGATCAAGCAACTGATCGTCGAACGAACTGACTGCCTGCCGGACCTGTTCCTGCCACTGGAGATAGTCCGCCTGCACCAGATCATCGGGAATGAAGTGGGCCAGCACTTTCATTGGCTCGGTCTTGGCCAGGATCTTGCCGACCTTGCTAACCGAAACGCCCCGATCGATCCAGTCGACGATGCTGCGAACGCGCTCGATATCGGTCATCGAATACAGACGATGCCCACTTTCGGTGCGTGTCGGCTGGATCAAACCATAGCGGCGCTCCCACGCGCGCAGCGTGACCGGGTTCACGCCGGTCAGACGCGCCACCTCGCGGATCGGGAACAACTCCTCGCGCTCCAGCGCAACAGGCGCCTGCAAAGCAGGGCGAACGTCTGTGATCACAGGCATTGGTGCGGACACATCCTTGTTGGCAAAGTTGGATCCATTCTACTCCTGATGCCCTATGAGGGTTCAAGCAATCAAATGGGACGAAAGTCTCTGGTTCGACACGAAAATGAGGAATAATCCTTGCTTGTCAAAAAACGCAGCCCTCTACCCCGGCGCTGCGTCAGGCGAAACTCCTACCCGGAGCGACGCACCTGCAATACGGAGATACACAATGTCTACTTCCCCCGTGACGCTGATGGTAGCGCGTCGTGTCGCCAATGGTCGTTATCAGGACCTGATCGCCTGGTTGCGAGAAGGCGAACAACTGGCCACCGACTTCCCCGGTTATCTCGGCTCCGGCGTACTGGCACCGCCTCCCGGCGACGATGAATTCCAGATCATTTTCCGCTTCGTCGACGAACAGACCCTGCACGCCTGGGAACACTCGGCATCGCGCACTGCATGGCTGGCCCGTGGCAGCGATCTGTTTGCCCACCCGACGGAACATCGGGTCAGCGGGATCGAAGGCTGGTTCGGTGCTGCCGGTCATCGCCCGCCGCGCTGGAAACAGGCCGTGGCGATCTGGCTGGCGTTCTTCCCGGTGTCGCTGCTGTTCAACTTCGTGCTGGGCCCGCTGCTCGCTGAAATGAGCCTGTTGCCGAGAGTCTTCATCAGCACGCTGTGTCTGACCCCGTTGATGGTCTATTTCTTCATTCCGCTGTCGACCCGCCTGCTGGCCGGCTGGCTCAACCCGGCGCCTGCACGCCCGCTGCCTGCCGCCCCCTCCACACAAAATCGCTGAAGCCGTCGCTCGCGTCGCTGTTATAGTTTTTGCTCTGACTTCGACGCGAGCCGTACATGACTTCCTCCACAGCTCCCTTCCTCATCACCGGCGCCGGCCAGCGGGTTGGCCTGCATTGTGCGCAGCGTCTGCTGGAAGACGGCCATCGGGTGATCTTTACCTATCGCAGCGAACGACCGGGGGTGAAGACGTTGCGGGATCTGGGCGCCCTCGGGTTGCATGCGGATTTTTCCAGTGAAGCTTCGATCCTCGCGTTCATCACCGAACTGAAGACTCACACCGACAGCCTGCGCGCCATCGTGCACAACGCCTCGGAGTGGCTGGCGGAAACCGACGACGGCGAAGCCGAAGCCTTCAGCCGCATGTTCAACATTCATATGCTGGCGCCCTACCTGATCAACCTGCATTGCGCCGAACTGCTGCAACGTTCGAGCCCTGCCGACATCATCCACATCAGCGATGACGTCACGCGCAAGGGCAGCAGCAAACACATCGGCTATTGCGCCAGCAAGGCCGGACTCGACAGTCTCACGTTGTCCTTCGCTGCGCGCTACGCGCCGTCAATCAAGGTCAACGGCATCGCGCCAGCCCTGCTATTGTTCAATCCCGACGACGACGCGGCGTACCGCGCCAAGGCGCTGGCCAAGTCCGCGCTGGGCATCGAACCCGGCAGCGAAGTGATTTATCAGAGCCTGCGTTATCTGCTCGACAACCCGTATGTCACCGGCACGACCCTGACCGTCAACGGCGGGCGGCACGTCAAGTAAAACGCCCCCCGCGAGGATGCTCCATGACCCGTTCCCTGCCCGAGAATTACCGCGAGATCCTGATCGGCCTGGGTGAAAACCCTGACCGCGAAGGACTGCTCGACACACCGGTGCGGGCGGCCAAGGCCATGCAGTATCTGTGTCACGGCTACGAACAGAGCGTTGAAGAGATCGTCAATGGCGCGTTGTTTGCCTCCGACACCGACGAAATGATCATCGTCGCCGACATCGAGCTCTATTCGTTGTGCGAACATCACCTGCTGCCCTTCATCGGCAAGGCCCATGTGGCTTATATTCCGACGGGCAAGGTGCTGGGGCTGTCGAAGATCGCACGGCTGGTGGACATGTTCGCCCGCCGCCTGCAGATCCAGGAAAACCTCACCCGCCAGATCGCCGAAGCGGTCCGGCAAGTCACCGATGCCGCCGGTGTCGCGGTGGTCATCGAAGCCCGGCACATGTGCATGATGATGCGCGGTGTCGAGAAACAGAATTCGACCATGAACACCTCGGTCATGCTCGGCGCCTTCCGCGAGTCGAGCAACACCCGCCAGGAGTTCCTGCAATTGATTGGACGGAGCAAGTAAATGCCACAACTTCAACCGGGAATGGCGCGCATCCGGGTCAAGGATCTGCGCCTGCGCACCTTTATCGGGATCAACGAGGACGAAATCCTCAACAAGCAGGATGTGCTGATCAACCTGACCATCCTGTATGCCGCGCAGGAAGCGGTGCGTGACAACGACATCGACCACGCGCTGAACTACCGCACCATCACCAAGGCGATCATCGCCCACGTGGAAGGCAACCGCTTCGCGCTGCTCGAACGCCTGACCCAAGAGCTGCTGGATCTGGTGATGGCCAACGAGTCGGTGCTGTATGCCGAGGTTGAAGTCGACAAGCCGCATGCCTTGCGTTTTGCCGAGTCGGTGTCAATCACGCTCGCGGCCAGCCGCTAAGCTTCAAGCCTCGAGCTTCAAGCGGTAAGCTAGGGGCACCCACCATCCAGAATCTTGCAGCTTGGAGCTTGCCGCTCTCAGCTGTCTCGAAGAGACTTCCATGACCGAACAACAACGCCTCGAACTCGAAGCCGCCGCCTTCCGCCGGCTGGTCGCCCACCTGGACAGCCGCAAGGACGTGCAGAACATTGACCTGATGAACCTCGCCGGGTTCTGCCGCAACTGCCTGTCCAAGTGGTACAAGGCCGAGGCCGACGAGCGCCGGATCGAGGTCAGCCTCGACGATGCCCGTGAAGTGGTTTACGGCATGCCGTACGCCGACTGGAAAGCCCAATATCAGCAAGAAGCCAGCGCCGAACAGCAAGCGGCGTTTGCCAAAGGAAAACCCAATGAGTGATCTGAACACCCTGCGCGCCAGCCTCAAGAGCGGCGAACACGTTTTTGCCGACACCCTGTCGTTCATCGCCGCCGGTTACGACTACCAGCCGCAGGCGTTCAACAATGGCGGCGTGGAAAACGCCGCCGGGCAGAACGAAGGTTCGTGCAAGACTTTGGGTCTGGCGCTGCTGGAAGGCTTGAGCGATGAAGAAGCGCTGCTGGCATTCGGCGAACACTACCGTTCGGTCGTGGCAACGCCTGAAGGCAGCGATCACGGCAATATCCGTGCGCTGATCCAGCACGGTCTGGCGGGCGTGAAATTCGAAGCGCAACCGCTGACCCGCCGCTGATTCCGAGCGAATCGCAGGCATGAAAAAACCGGCCAATTGGCCGGTTTTTTTCGTCAGATCGTTCCCATGCTCAGCGTGGGAATGCAGCCGGGGACGCTCCGCGTCCCAAGGACGCAGAGCGTCCAGATGAGGCATTCCCAAGCAGAGCGTGGGAACGATCATTGTCGTGTTGTCTGCGATCTTAGAACGAAGCGTTCTGCAGACCGTCCAGGTAACGCTCGGTGTCCAGTGCCGCCATACAGCCAGCGCCGGCCGAGGTGATGGCCTGACGGTAAACGTGGTCGGCCACGTCGCCGGCAGCGAAGATGCCTTCGACGCTGGTCGCGGTGGCGTTGCCTTCACGGCCGCCCTGAACCACGAGGTAGCCGTCCTTCAGCTCCAGCTGACCTTCGAACAGCGAGGTGTTCGGGGTGTGGCCGATCGCGATGAACACGCCGTCGACCTTGATTTCGTCGAAGCTGCCGTCGTTGTTCTTCAGACGTGCACCGGTCACACCCATGTTGTCGCCCAGCACTTCGTCCAGGGTCGCGTTCAGTTTCAGCTCGATCTTGCCTTCGGCCACACGGGCGTTGAGCTTGTCGATCAGGATCTTCTCGGCGCGGAAGGTTTCGCGACGGTGGATCAGGGTGACCTTGCTGGCGATGTTGGCCAGGTACAGGGCTTCTTCGACAGCGGTGTTGCCGCCACCGACAACGGCCACCGGCTTGTTGCGATAGAAGAAACCGTCGCAGGTCGCGCAGGCCGAAACGCCTTTACCCATGAACGCCTCTTCCGACGGCAGGCCCAGGTAACGAGCGCTGGCGCCGGTGGCGATGATCAGCGCGTCGCAGGTGTAGGTGCCGCTGTCGCCGGTCAGGCTGTATGGCTTGGAAGCAAAGTCCACGGCGTTGATGTGATCGAAGACGATCTCGGTTTCAAAACGCTCGGCGTGCTCGCGCATGCGCTCCATCAGCACCGGGCCGGTCAGACCATGGACGTCGCCCGGCCAGTTGTCGACTTCGGTGGTGGTGGTCAGTTGACCGCCGGCCTGCATGCCGGTGATCAGCAGCGGCTTGAGGTTGGCGCGGGCAGCGTAGACGGCAGCGCTGTAACCGGCAGGGCCGGAACCGAGGATGATCACTCGCGAATGACGGACTTCAGACATGAACCTGCTCCTGTTGACCGGCCAAGACACCTGGCCGGACGCCGGACTGCCGGCGGGAATAAAAAAGGACTGTGGATAACCTTGGGGAAGGCGTGAGCTCGACAGTCCTGTAAAAAGTTGGGTGCAGCGTATCGAGGGGGGCAAGATTAAGGAAATACGGTTTAACAATCCAGCTCATAGGTGGTCTCTATGCCGACACACTGACGAGATGGACGTCTTTGTTACAGTGAATGTCGATCCCCCTGCCGCGCTTTCACAGGTTCTGCAAAGTCGGTAAGGTCGGCGCGTTTTCCCTTGCTCGGAGCACCTTATGCCCGCCCCTGTTCTGTCCGGCCCGCAATACCTGCGCGAGGGCCTCAAACTGGTCTTGAGCCCGGGCCTGCGCCTGTTCGTGCTGCTGCCGCTGGCCATCAACCTGGTGCTGTTCGTCGGATTGATCTATCTGGCCGGTCACCAATTCAGCCTGTGGGTCGACACGCTGATGCCGTCGCTGCCCGAATGGCTGAGCTTTCTCAGTTACATCCTGTGGCCGCTGTTCGTGGTGCTGGTGGCGTTGATGGTGTTCTTCACCTTCACCATGCTGGCCAACGTGATCGCCGCCCCATTCAACGGTTTCCTCGCGGAAAAGGTTGAAGTGGTGGTACGCGGTACCGACGACTTTCCGGCCTTCAGCTGGGGTGAACTGATCGCCATGATCCCGCGCACCCTGGCCCGGGAAATGCGCAAGCTCGGTTACTTCCTGCCCCGGGCGATCGGCCTGTTCATCCTCTCGTTCATCCCGGTGGTGAACATCGTCGCCGCACCGCTGTGGCTGCTGTTCGGGGTGTGGATGATGGCGATCCAGTACATCGACTACCCGGCGGATAACCACAAGCTGGGCTGGAACGAGATGCTCGCCTGGCTGCGGCAGAAACGCTGGCAGAGCATGAGCTTCGGCGCAATCGTCTATCTGGTGTTGCTGATTCCGGTGGTCAACATCCTGATGATGCCGGCCGCCGTGGCTGGCGCGACACTGTTCTGGGTGCGTGAGCGCGGAGCCGAGAATCTGGTGACTCAACGCTAAGTCACAAATCCATCATCCGAACGTCACAACCACGACATGGCCTCAGCCGACACTGAGGCCATGACGACAGCTCTACATATCACCCTCATCAGCGAAACCTTCCCACCGGAAATCAACGGCGTGGCCAATACCCTTGGCCGCTTGTGCGACGGCTTGCGCGCACGCGGGCATCGGGTGGAACTGGTGCGACCGCGTCAGGCCGACGATCCGCAGCGAAGTGAAGATGACTCGCTGCTGCTGTGCCGAGGCTGGCCGTTGCCGGGTTATCCGGGGCTGCAATGGGGGCAGTCGTCGATGCACAAGTTGCTGCGGCGCTGGACGCGCCAGCGCCCGGACGTGCTCTATATCGCCACCGAAGGCCCGCTCGGGTTGTCGGCATTGCGCGCGGCACGGCGTCTGGGGATTGCCGTGGTCAGCGGCTTTCATACCAATTTCCAGCAGTACACCCACCAATATGGGCTGGGTTTGCTGACGCGCTTGCTCACCCACTATCTGCGCTGGTTTCACAATCGTTCGGCCCTGACCCTGGTGCCGAGCGTCAGCCAGCGCCTGGAACTGGAGCGCCGGCACTTCGAGCGCCTGGCGCTGCTGTCGCGAGGTGTCGACAGTCAGTTGTTTCACCCGGCCAAGCGCCTGAATGCCTTGCGTGAGCAATGGGGTCTTGGCGAGCAGGACATTGCGGTCATTCACGTAGGACGCCTGGCACCAGAGAAGAATCTGGGCCTGCTCAAGCGCAGTTTCGAAAAGCTCGCCGGCACTTATCCACAACGCAATCTGAAGCTGATCGTGGTCGGCGACGGGCCGCAACGAATGGCACTGGAAAATGAACTGCCCGAGGCAATTTTCTGCGGCTCGCAACGGGGCGAAGCGCTGGCGGCGCACTATGCATCAGGGGATGTGTTTTTGTTTCCGAGCCTGACCGAAACCTTCGGCAACGTCGTGCTGGAAGCGCTGGCCTCGGGCCTCGGGGTGGTGGCTTACGATCAGGCTGCGGCGGCCCAGCATATTCGCCATGGCTACAACGGCGTGCTGGCGATGCCCGGGGATGAAGAGGCGTTCTGCGAGGCAGCGGCGTGGCTGCTGGAAGAGGATGAACGGTTGCGCTGCGTACGCCTGAACGCACGCCAACACGCCAGCCGCCAGGGTTGGGCGGCTATCGTCGAACAGTTTGAAAACCATTTGTTGGGGGCTTGCCGCGACCTGCGCGACAAGCCTCCCACAACGATCAAACCAGCGTCATCAACGCCTCACGGCTGAACGGCAGAATGTCCTGCTCGCGGCCTTCGCGCACTTTCAGCGCCCAGTCCGGATCCACCAGCAGCGCACGCCCCACTGCCACCAGATCGAACTCGTCGTTGTTCAGACGCTCCAGCAGTTTTTCCAGACTGGCCGGTTGCGCGACCTTGTCGGTGTTGACCATGAACTGCAGGAACTCGCCGTCGAGGCCGACGCTGCCGACGGTGATGGTCGGTTTGCCGGTCAGCTTGCGTGTCCAGCCAGCCAGGTTCAGGTCGGAACCGTCGAATTCCGGCTCCCAGAAACGGCGCGTCGAGCAGTGGAAAATGTCCACGCCGGCGTCGGACAACGGCTTGAGGAACTCGCCCAGCGCTTCGGCGGTTTGCACCAGACGCGCGGTGTAGTCCTGCTGTTTCCACTGCGAGAAGCGGAAGATGATCGGGAAGCCTTCGCCCACCGCCTCACGTACGGCCTGAATCAGCTCGATGGCGAAACGCGAACGGTTGGCCAGGCTGCCACCGTATTCGTCGGTGCGCTGGTTGCTGCCCTCCCAGAAGAACTGGTCGATCAGGTAACCGTGGGCGCCGTGGATTTCCACGCCGTCCATGCCGATGCTCTGGGCATCTTTCGCCGCTTGGGCGAAGGCGGCGATCACGTCCTGAATGTCCTGTTTGGTCATGCCGTGTACGACGACCTGACCGTCCTTGAGTTTTTCCGACGGGCCATAACCCGGCACGCTCGCGTCCGGCTCGGTGCCCAGACGGCGCACATTGCCGACGTGCCACAGTTGCGGAACGATTTTGCCGCCTTCGGCGTGTACCGCTTCCACGACTTTTTTCCAACCGGCCAGCGCGGCTTCACCGTAGAAGTGCGGCACGTTCGGGTAACCGTTGGAAGCCTGATGGCCGACGGTAGTGCCTTCGGTGATGATCAGACCGACGCCGGCCGCCGCGCGGCGACGGTAGTACTCGATCACTTTGGAATTGGGGACGCCACCCGGGGAAAACGAACGGGTCATCGGTGCCATGACCACGCGGGTCGGCAGTTCGAGGGCACCGAGCTGGAACGGTTTGAACAGGGCTTGCACGGGCATGGGAGGCTCCACGAAAAGTTGATCGACGGGCATGCGATTCATATGACGGCGATAATATGTTTAGTTCCACCCAGCCGATAGCACTATTGATCTGAATGATTAAGGGTCAAAAGGCAGGCGAAAAAAATCGCAGCTCGATGGCTGCGATTTTTGTGCTTCAGCTCAGGGCTTTTTCAATCGCCGTGATCACCGAAGGATCATCCGGCGCCGTGCGCGGCGAGAATCGCGCCAGCACCCGACCGTCCTTGCCGAGCAGGAATTTCTCGAAATTCCAGGTGATGTCACCGGGAAACTCCGCGCCCTCGCCCGCCAGCAGACGGTACAGCTGATGGCGGTCGTGACCGTTGACTTCGAGCTTTTTCGACAATGGAAAACTCACGCCATAGTTGAGGCTGCAGAATTCCTGGATCTCCTGCTCACTGCCCGGTTCCTGGCCGGCAAACTGGTTGCACGGCAGGCCCAGCACACTGAAGCCTTTGCCTTTGTATTGCTGATAAAGGTTTTCCAGTGCCGCGTACTGTGGGGTCAAGCCGCATTTGGAGGCGACGTTGACCACCAGCACGACTTGGCCCTTGAAGGGTGCCAGCGGTAGCTCCTGGCCATCCAGGGCTGTCAACTTAAGGTCGTGAAAAGCACTCATGACGAACTCCAGATTCCCGTTTTCTACTCGAAACAGCCACTTGGCGAGACCACCAAGGACAGCCGCGGACTAAAAAGGCGCCCTCGGGCGCCTCTCCAGTACTCGAAAGCTTAGCGCAGAAAATCAGTGGTGATGGCCACCTTCGCCATGGACGTGACCATGAGCGATTTCTTCCTGGCTGGCATCACGGATGGCAACGACCTTCACTTTGAAGTTCAGGCGCTGACCGGCCAGCGGGTGGTTGCCGTCGACAGTGACGTCGTCGCCGTCCAGGTCACGAATGGTGACGATCTGCATCTGGCCGTCCGGCGCCGAAGCGTGGAACTGCATGCCGACTTCCAGCTCGTCAACGCCTTCGAACATGCTGCGGCTCAGGGTGCTGACCAGTTCGGCGGCGTATTCGCCGTAGGCATCTTCCGGCTCGACGGAAACGTCCAGCTCGTTGCCGACTTCTTTACCTTCCAGGGCTTTTTCCAGGCCCGGGATGATGTTGCCTGCGCCATGCAGGTAGACCAGCGGAGCGCCGCCGGCGGAGCTGTCGATGACCTCACCAGCGTCGTTGGTCAGGGTATAGTCGATGGAGACAGCCTTATTGGCGGCGATCAGCATGGGGCGAGACCTTTTGCATAAGAATGAAGAACGGACAAGTCTAAACAAGGATTTGCCCGAAAGCGAACAGAACCCGGACAGACGGGACGGATTGGCGCCCGTGACGGTCAGCGGATTCCATCAGGATGAGGACGGCCACTGGGTCGCCGAGCTCTCCTGCGGCCACACCCAGCACCTGCGCCACCTCCCGCCCTGGCAGTCCCGGGCGTGGGTGCTGGACGCCGCTCAACGTATTGAAAAAATAGGCCAACCCTTTGCTTGCGGTTGGTGCGCACAAGGCTCGGTTAGCGATAACCTTGGCGACTGAATTGCGGCAGATCGGCACACAGAGACGATCGCCATTGCCATGCACCCTTAGAGAATCCGCATGCAAACTTTTTTTATCGCGCCCACCGACTTTGGTGTGGGTCTGACCTCCATCAGCCTCGGGCTGGTGCGTACGCTGGAACGGGCCGGGCTGAAAGTCGGCTTCTTCAAACCGATCGCCCAGCCGCATCCGGGCGACACCGGCCCTGAGCGCTCCACCGAGCTGGTGGCCCGCACCCACGGCCTGAAACCGCCGCAGCCACTGGGCCTGGCCCACGTCGAGCGGATGCTCGGCGACGGCCAGCTCGACGAGTTGCTTGAAGAAATCATCACTCTCTACCAGCAGGCCGCCATCGGCAAAGACGTACTGGTCGTCGAAGGCATGGTGCCGACCCGCAGCGCCAGCTACGCCGCGCGGGTCAACCTGCACCTGGCCAAGAGCCTGGATGCCGAGGTGATTCTGGTCTCGGCCCCGGAAAACGAAGTGCTGACCGAGCTGTCCGGCCGCGTCGAGTTGCAGGCGCAGTTGTTCGGTGGGCCGAAAGACCCGAAAGTCCTCGGCGTGATCCTCAACAAGGTCAAGACCGACGAAAGCATGGACGCCTTCGCCGCGCGTCTGAAAGAGCATTCGCCATTGCTGCGCACGGGGGATTTCCGTCTGCTCGGCTGCATTCCGTTCCAGCCGGAACTCAACGCCCCGCGCACCCGCGACGTCGCCGACCTGATGGGCGCCCAGGTGCTCAACGCCGGCGACTACGAAACCCGGCGCATGACCAAGACCATCATTTGCGCCCGCACCATGCGCAACACCGTGGATCTGCTCAAGCCCGGCGTGCTGGTGGTGACCCCCGGCGATCGCGACGACATCATCCTCGCCGTCAGCCTCGCGGCCATCAACGGCGTACCGCTGGCCGGCCTGCTGCTGACCAGCGACACCCTGCCCGATCCGCGCATCATGGACCTGTGCCGTGGCGCGTTGCAGGCTGGCTTGCCGGTGCTGTCGGTGAGCACCGGCTCCTACGACACCGCCAACCTGCTCAACGGCCTGAACAAGGAAATCCCCGTCGATGACCGCGAACGTGCGGAGATCATTACCGACTTCGTCGCCAGTCACCTCGATGCCAACTGGCTGCACCAGCGCTGTGGCACGCCACGGGAAATGCGCCTGTCGCCGGCGGTGTTCCGCTATCAATTGATTCAACGCGCCCAGGCCGCCAACAAACGCATCGTCTTGCCCGAAGGCAGCGAGCCGTTCACCGTGCAAGCGGCGGCGATCTGTCAGGAACGCGGGATTGCCCGTTGCGTGCTGCTGGCCAAACCGGCGGACGTCGAAGCCGTCGCCCGGGCCCAGGGCATCGTGTTGCCGCCGGGGCTGGAAATTCTCGATCCGGACCTGATCCGTGAGCGCTACGTCGAACCGATGGTCGCCCTGCGCAAGAGCAAAAGCCTCAACGCGCCGATGGCCGAGCAGCAATTGGAAGACACCGTGGTGATCGGCACCATGATGCTGGCGCTGGATGAAGTCGACGGGCTGGTTTCCGGCGTCATCAACACCACCGCCAACACCATCCGCCCGGCCTTGCAGTTGATCAAGACGGCGCCGGGCTGCACGCTGGTGTCGTCGGTGTTCTTCATGCTGTTTCCCGAGGAAGTACTGGTCTACGGCGACTGCGTGATGAACCCGCACCCGAGCGCCAGCGAACTGGCGGAGATCGCCCTGCAAAGCGCCGACTCGGCCGCCGCCTTCGGCATCACCCCGCGCGTGGCGATGATCAGCTACTCCAGCGGCGAATCCGCCACCGGCGAAGAAGTCGAGAAAGTCCGCGAAGCCACCCTGCTCGCCCACGAACAACAGCACTCGCTGCTGATCGACGGTCCGTTGCAGTACGACGCCGCTGCCAACGAAACCGTGGCCCGGCAACTGGCGCCGAACAGCCAGGTGGCCGGTCGCGCCACGGTGTTCGTGTTCCCCGACCTGAACACCGGCAACACCACCCACAAAGCCGTGCAACGCAGCTCCGATTGCGTGAGCCTCGGCCCGATGCTGCAAGGCCTGCGCAAACCGGTGAACGATCTGCCGCGCGGCGCGCAGGTCGATGACATCGTCTACACCATCGCCCTGACCGCGATTCAGGCTGCCAACCGACCTCTGGATATCTGACCCGATGCTGGCTTTTCTCCCTGCCACCCTGCGCGGCGTAATCGCCGCGCTGCTGCTGGCGCTGAACACGATTCTGCTGTGCTCGTTCCTGTTTCTCGTGGCACTGATCAAAGTGCTGCCGTTCGACCTCGCACGCCGCGCCTCACGCTGGCTGATGAGCCACACCCACGAAGCCTGGATCAGCAACAACAAAGGCTGGATGAACCTGGTGCGCCGCACCCGCTGGCACCTCAGCGGTCTGCAAGGTCTGGACTACCAGCACTCGTACCTGATCACCAGCAACCACCAGAGCTGGGTCGACATCCTGGTGCTGCAATACGTGCTCAACCGGCGCATCCAGCCGTTGAAGTTCTTTCTCAAGCAGGAACTGATCTGGGTCCCGGTCATCGGCCTGGCGTGGTGGACACTGGGCTTCCCGTTCATGAAGCGCTATTCAAAAGCCTATCTGCAGAAGCACCCGGAAAAGAAAGGCAAAGACCTCGAAACCACCCGCAAGACCTGCGCGAAATTCCGCGACAATCCGGTAGGCATCTTCAACTTCGTCGAGGGCACACGCTTTACCGAAGGCAAGCATGCGCAGCAGCAATCACCGTTCAAATACCTGCTCAAGCCCAAGGCCGGCGGCATCGCATTCGTGCTGGATGCGATGGGCGAACAGTTGGAATCGATCGTCAACGTCACCATCCACTACCCGGGCGGACGCCCTGGCTTCTGGGATCTGCTGTGCGGCAACGTCCGAGACGTAGTGGTGCACTTCGAAGAACTGAAAATCCCACCGCAGTTCATCGGCAAAAACTACGACCAGGACGGCGAATACCGCCTGCAATTCCAGGGCTGGATCAACCAGCTGTGGCAAGACAAGGATGCGTTGCTCGAACAGATGCACCGCGAGTATCCGGATCGCCGCTAATCGATCGTTCGCACCTTGAGGCACTGATCGTTCCCACGCTCTGCGTGGGAATTGCTCTGCGTCCCTGTCGAAGCGGACGCGGAGCGTCCAATGAGGCATTCCCACGCAGAGCGTGGGAACGATCTATAAAAAACCCGCAAACAATCACTTGTCTGCGGGTTTTCTTTTTGCAGCGAACGCTTAAATCGCGCCACGCTTGCGCAGCAGATCCAGCACCTGCTTGACGCTTTCATCCAACGACAGCGATTGGGTGTCGATCACCAGATCAGCATCCAGCGGCACGTCATACGGGAAGGATTCGCCCGGAATGTTGTCGCCACCCGCAGCATACAGACCTTGCGGATCACGCTCGGCGCAAACAGTCGGCGAGGCCTGGACATAGACCGTCAGCAGACGCTCCTTGCCAATCAGATCCTTCGCCTGTTCACGGCCTTCGGCACTCGGCGCGACGAACGCCGCAAGCGTCAGCAGACCCGCTTCGTTGAACTGACGCGCCACATGCGCGGCACGACGCCAGTTCTCGGTGCGACCGGCGCGATCCTGCGGCAGACCCTTGTTGAGATCGTGACGCAGGTTCTGGCCATCCAGCACAAACACCGCACGCCCCAGATCGAACAGCTTGCGCTCGACCGCGTATGCCAAGGTGCTCTTGCCAGCACCGGACAGGCCGCTGAACAGCACGGTAGCCGGTTGCTGACCGAAACGCTGAGCGCGTTCTTCGGTCGCTACATGGGCCAGTTTGCCGTGATGCGTAGCCGTACCGTGGGTCACCGGCTGGGCGACGATCATGCCGGCGCCGACGGTGCCGTTGGTCAAACGGTCGATGACGATGAACGCGCCGGTGGTGCGGTTGCTGTCGTAACCGTCGAGGGCGATCGGCGCGTCGAGCGCGATCTTCACCTTGCCGATTTCGTTGAGCTGCAACGCGCTCGCCGGGCCCTCTTCGAGGGTGTTGACGTCGACCTTGTTGACGATGCTGGCGATGGAGCCCGGCACGTAACTGGTGGCGCGCTTGATGTCGTATTTCTTGCCCGGCAGCATCGGCTCTTCAGCCATCCACACCAGCATCGCTTCGAAGCTGTCGGTCACTGGCGGAACGTTGTCGGCGTGTACCAGCAGGTCGCCACGGGAGATGTCGATCTCGTCTTCCATGGTCAGCGTCACGGCCTGGCCAGGGCCGGCGTGTTCCAGTTCACCTTCGAAAGTGACGATGGATTTCACGCGGCTGCTCTTGCCTGACGGCAGCACCACGACCTCGTCGCCCTTCTTGACGATGCCGCTGGCCAGGGTGCCGGCGAAACCGCGGAAGTTCAGGTTCGGACGGTTGACGTACTGCACCGGGAAACGCAGATCGGTGAAGTTGCGGTCGCCCGCCACTTCCACGGTCTCGAGGATTTCCATCAGCGACTGGCCGGTGTACCACGGCGAGCGCTCGGACTTGTTCACCACGTTGTCGCCCTTCAGAGCGGACATCGGCACGAAGTGCATGCTGGTCGGCTTCATCTTCAAGCCTTCGGCGAACTTCAGGTAGTCGGCCTTGATCGACTCGAACACGCCCTGATCGAAGCCCTTGAGGTCCATCTTGTTGATGGCAACAACGATGTGCTTGATGCCCAACAGGGATGCGATAAAGCTGTGGCGGCGGGTCTGGGTCTGCACGCCGTAACGGGCGTCGACCAGGATGATCGCCAGGTCACAGGTGGACGCACCTGTGGCCATGTTGCGGGTGTACTGCTCATGGCCGGGGGTGTCGGCGATGATGAATTTGCGCTTGGCGGTGGAGAAATAGCGGTAGGCGACATCGATGGTGATGCCCTGCTCGCGCTCGGCCTGCAGGCCGTCGACCAGCAATGCCAGGTCGATGTCGTCACCGGTGGTGCCGACTTTCTTCGAGTCGCGGGTGATGGCTTCGAGGTGATCTTCGTAGATCATCTTCGAGTCGTGCAGCAGGCGCCCGATCAGGGTGCTCTTGCCGTCATCGACGTTACCGCAGGTCAAAAAGCGCAGCAGCTCTTTACGTTCGTGCTGGCCCAGGTAGGCGAGGATGTCCTCGCTGATCAAATCAGATGCGTGGCTCATTGCATTCAAGCTCCGAGCTGTAAGCTTCAAGCGGCAAGCTTGTCGGCGTACAGCTAGTCAGAAATTTTGTTAATCAACCCGCCCAGCATTCGAGAAAGCTCGCGAGTTTCCATAATCCAGTTTTCAGCCAGCGGGTCTGCGATATATGCAATGTCTCGAGCAATAAGGACCTGGGTTCGCAACTCCCCACAAGAGCCTTTCGCAACCCAAAGAAAATGAATTTTTTCTCTGGTACTACGACGCTCCATGCCCTCGGCGATATTGGAAGGCACTGAAAGTGCTGAGCGGGTGATTTGGTCCTTGAATCCAAAATCCCCACATCGTGCGAACTCTCTGTAGATCCCCACTGCCAGACACTTGCTTCGCTGCCAAACAACCAGCTTCTCGAAATCCATTACGAGCCATCCGATTCCGGCTCACAGCAACCGTCTGCAAGCACCAAACTGCAAAGTTACGCATACCGCCTTTAACTTGCAGCTTGCGGCTTGTAACTCGAAGCTTAAAAGTACCCCTGACGTTTCTTGTCTTCCATCGAGCCTGCGCCATCGTGGTCGATGACCCGGCCCTGGCGCTCGGAAGTTCGCGTCAGGAGCATTTCCTGAATGATGTCCGTCAGGCTTTCGGCCTCGGACTCCACCGCGCCCGTCAACGGGTAGCAGCCAAGGGTACGGAAACGCACTTTCTTTTTGACGATGCGCGCCTTGTCCTCGTCGGACAGGTGCTCGAGGATGCGCTCGTCGTCGATCATGATCAGCGTGCCGTTCTTCTCGATCACTTCGCGTTCGGCGGCGAAGTACAGCGGTACGATCGGGATGCCTTCGAGGTAGATGTACTGCCAGATGTCCAGCTCGGTCCAGTTCGACAGCGGGAATACACGAATGGATTCGCCCTTGTTGACCTTGCCGTTGTAGACGTTCCACAGCTCGGGACGCTGGTTCTTCGGGTCCCAGCGATGTTTGCTGTCACGGAACGAGTAGACGCGCTCCTTGGCGCGGGACTTCTCTTCATCGCGACGGGCACCGCCGAAAGCGGCGTCGAAACCATGCTTGTCGAGTGCCTGCTTCAGGCCCTCGGTCTTCATGATGTCGGTGTGCTTGGCGCTGCCGTGGGTGAACGGGTTGATGTTCTGCGCCACGCCATCGGGGTTGATGTGAGTGATGAGGTCCAGACCAAGCTCTTCGACCATCTTGTCGCGGAACTTGTACATTTCCTGGAATTTCCAGCGGGTGTCGACGTGCATCACCGGAAACGGCAGTTTGCCCGGGAAGAACGCCTTGCGTGCCAGATGCAGCATCACGGCGGAGTCTTTACCGATGGAGTACAGCATCACCGGGTTGTCGAACTCGGCGGCCACCTCGCGGATGATGTGGATGCTTTCCGCCTCCAGCTGTTTCAGATGCGTCAGTTTGTCGACCATGGCTACTCACGAAAGCTTTCTTATGAACGGCCAGCGGGCCGTGTTCGAGCGGGGAATCCTAGCACAGCGACCCCTTCTAATCAGGACGCCAACTAGATCGAAAGGGTATATGAATATGCCTGCCTGTTCGGGCGCTCAGATCGGATTCGGGCAATCGATAAAGATGTGCTCCAGCGCAAAACGTTTCGCCAGATAATCGCCCAGCGCCTGCACGCCATAGCGTTCGGTGGCGTGGTGGCCGGCGGCGATGAAGCTGATGTCGTTTTCCCGGGCGCTGTGGAACGTCCGCTCGGAGGCTTCGCCGCTGAGGAACAGATCGACGCCGGCAGCGATGGCGTTGTCGATGTAGCCCTGACCGCCGCCGGTGCACCAGCCAACACGGCGGATCATCGCACTGCCTTCGACCAGCAGCGGCTCACGGCCCATGACTTCCTGCACTTTGCGAGCGAAGTCACGCGGAGTCATCGGCTCGCTCAGTGAACCGACCAGACCGACGATCTTCAGATTGTCCGGATCCAGCGGCCCTTCGACGGTGATGTCCAGCTGACGGGCCAGTTGCACGTTATTGCCGACGTCCGGGTGCAGATCCAGCGGCAGGTGATAACCGAGCAGGCTGATGTCGTGCTTGAGCAGCGTCTTCAGACGGCGCTGCTTCATGCCGGTGATGCACGGGTTCTCGCCCTTCCAGAAATAACCGTGATGCACCAGCACCAGATCGGCTTCGGCTTCGACGGCGGCATCGAGCAACGCCTGGCTGGCGGTGACGCCGCTGACAATGCGCATCACCTGCGGACGGCCCTCGACCTGCAGCCCGTTGGGGCAATAATCGGCAATTTTCGCACTGCCGAGGTAACGGTCGGCTTCTTCGACCAGGGTGCTCAGGGCGACGGCCATGAAAGACTCCTAAATATCCCGTTCAGAGGCACGCGCGGCCTCGTATAATGCGCGACATTATGGGCGGTCTGACCCCGCCTGCAACTTTTCCAGGACGTGCTTAATGCTCAAGGCGCTGCGTTTTTTCGGCTGGCCGCTGTTGGCCGGCGTGCTTATCGCTCTGTTGATTATTCAGCGTTACCCGCAGTGGGTCGGGCTTCCGAGCCTCGACGTCAACCTGCAACAGGCCCCGCAGACTACCAGCGTGCAGCAGGGGCCGGTGTCCTATGCCGACGCGGTGAGCATCGCCGCGCCGTCGGTGGTGAATCTCTACACCACCAAAGTCATCAACAAGCCGAGCCATCCGCTGTTCGAGGATCCGCAGTTCCGCCGTTTCTTCGGTGACAATTCACCGAAGCAGAAGCGCATGGAATCGAGCCTCGGCTCCGGCGTAATCATGAGCCCGGAAGGCTACATCCTGACCAACAACCACGTCACCAGCGGCGCCGACCAGATCGTCGTGGCGCTCAAGGACGGTCGCGAAACCCTGGCCCGAGTGATCGGCAGCGATCCGGAAACCGACCTCGCAGTCCTGAAGATCGACCTGAAAACCCTGCCGTCGATCACCGTCGGCCGCTCCGACAACATCCGCATCGGCGACGTCGCACTGGCCATCGGCAACCCGTTCGGCGTCGGCCAGACCGTGACCATGGGCATCATCAGCGCCACCGGCCGTAATCAGCTGGGCCTGAACAACTACGAAGACTTCATCCAGACCGACGCGGCGATCAACCCGGGCAACTCCGGCGGCGCACTGGTCGACGCCAACGGCAACCTCACCGGCATCAACACCGCGATTTTCTCCAAGTCCGGCGGCTCCCAGGGCATCGGTTTTGCGATCCCGGTGAAACTGGCGATGGAAGTGATGAAATCGATCATCGAGCACGGCCAGGTGATTCGCGGCTGGCTCGGCATCGAAGTACAACCGCTGACTCAGGAACTGGCCGAGTCGTTTGGCCTGTCCGGGCGTCCGGGAATCGTCGTGGCGGGGATTTTCCGCGACGGCCCGGCCCAGAAGGCCGGCCTGCAACTGGGTGACGTGATCCTGAGCATCGACGGCGAACCGGCCGGTGATGGCCGCAAGTCGATGAATCAGGTTGCACGGATCAAGCCGACCGACAAGGTCACGATTCAGGTGATGCGCAATGGCAAGGAGTTGAAGCTGACCGCCGAGATCGGTCTGCGTCCGCCGCCGGCACCGATGAAGGAAAAAGAAGAGTAAGACTCGCCCCAAATGGCTATGAAAGCGGGGGCGTTCGCGCCGCCCCCTCACCCAGACATGCAATGTGTCTGAATGTCCTTTGATTGCGTTCGCGATAACTTTCCAAACCAATGAATCTAGCTCACCTGTCAGATATGACAGGTGAGCTCAGTTCGTCTGTCTATTAATGTTGAGCTTCCGCAACTCGGCCACAGAGAGTTGAGTTTGATCCCATCAACTTCGTTTCTGAAAGGAAGAACCATGACAACTCAACAACCGTACGATTTCAAAAAACTACCAGACAGCAAGGATGAACCAAGCTTCGACATCGGAGAGGCCAACATCGAATGGCAGGGTAAAAGGCTTACGTCGAAAATTGTTTTCTTCAATAACGGCTTGATGACCGCAAACTACATAAAACCGGCTGACGGCTCACCCGAGGGGGGGGGGGCAGACAATGATGTCTTTGTCGTTAGCCTGCTTGCCAACACACAATATAACTTTCAACAGCTTTACGAACGCGGCGTTACAGACCATCATTTTGGCTGGGCTTTAAAGTACGAAAATAAACTGCACTATCCTAGAACCGGCTCGACCACCGGAACATTCTCAACTGGTTACAGAAGTATTGACGCAACCATTGAAATGATTTCCGAGAGCGGCGATGTTGCAAAAATTACATTCAAAGCCCAAAAACGTCTCGAATAAGTCTGTTCAAGAACAGAGCTATGACCGCTGATCCGCACAGTCCCCGCCGACAAAGCGGGAACTGTGCTTATTCAACAATCATAAATCGCCGAGCCCATCGATCAACGCCTGATTCTGCTCCGGCGTACCGATCGAGATCCGCAGGAACTGGGCAATCCGCTCCTGCCTGAAGCGCCACACGACTCCCTCTGATTGAGCGGAGAATTATCGCAAAAAGTTCTAAGAACCTGTCATTTCTGACAGTAGCTAACCGAATCACGTGAAACTAGCATCACCAATGCAACAAGTTTATTAAACGCCTCTTAAAAATAGCTTCTTACCAAGGAATGAAAATCATGGCTTCGGTTAAACAAGTCGGCCACTTTACTGTGCGAATTGACGGCAGCTCGCCCATATATTTCAACGATGTAGAGCGGCATGAATTTTCGGATGACTACGGCGGTTATTTAGCAGGAAGAAACAACGGAAAAGGTATTATCATCGGCTATGCCAAAAGCGCGAAGCCGAATACAGAGTCCACCTACCTCTACCCGATTGATTTCGAGAACAAACCCTACATCAATTGGACTTTGGACTATAACAACAAGCGTTATAGTGCAGTAACAGGACGAGTGACTGTAAAGTTCTCCCAAAATCTGAATACCTCCGGATCATTTGAATTTACCGATGGAAGTGGCAAAAAAATCGACGGGGATTTTGAAATCAACTGGAATTAGCGCAGTAATTCAGAAACAGACTTTGCATCAATCTGATTGGTACAACGCCTACTCTTCAGATCTAATCAGTACCCGCAAAGCACTGACAAAAAAAAGAAAATATAATTCTTAAAGAGGATTCCATGCTTATCCCTGCAACACAGAATCCTCTGCATTTTCTATAAAAATTTAGAGGTCGCCCAGACCGTCGATCAACGCCTGATTCTGCTCCGGCGTGCCGATCGAGATCCGCAGGAACTGGGCAATCCGCTCCTGCTTGAAGTGGCGCACGATCACGCCCTGCTCACGCAGCTTGGCCGCCAGCCCTGCCGCATCGTGTTGCGGATGCCGGGCGAAGATGAAGTTCGCGGCCGACGGCAGCACTTCGAAGCCCTTAGCCTGCAACTGCGCAACCACCCATTCGCGACCCTCGATGACCAGTGCGCAGGTCTTGTCGAAGTACTCGCGATCTTCGAACGCCGCCGCCGCGCCGACATTCGCCATGCGATCGATCGGGTAGGAATTGAAGCTGTTCTTGATCCGCTCCAGCGCCTCGATCAGGTCCGGATGGCCGACCGCCAGACCGACCCGCAGGCCCGCCAGCGAACGGGACTTGGACAGGGTCTGGGTCACCAGCAGGTTCGGATAACGGTCCACCAGGCTGATCGCAGTTTCTCCGCCGAAGTCGATATAGGCCTCGTCGACCACCACCACCGAATCCTGGCTGGCCTTGAGAATCTGCTCGACCGCTTCCAGCGCCAGCAGGCAACCGGTTGGTGCGTTCGGATTAGGGAAGATGATCCCGCCGTTCGGCTTGGCGTAGTCCGCCGGGTTGATCTGGAACTGCGCGTCCAGCGGCACCGAATCGAACTTGACGCCGTAAAGGCCGCAGTACACCGGATAGAAGCTGTAGCTAATGTCCGGGAACAGGATCGGCTGATCGTGTTGCAGCAGTCCGTGGAAGATGTGCGCCAGCACTTCATCCGAACCGTTGCCGAGGAACACCTGATTGCTTTGTACGCCGTAGTACTTGGCGACGGCGTTTTTCAGCAGATCGCTGTTCGGGTCCGGGTACAGGCGCAGGTTGTCGTTGAGTTCGGTCTGCATCGCCGCCAGGGCTTTGGGCGACGGGCCATACGGATTTTCGTTGGTGTTGAGTTTGACCAGACGGGTCAGCTTCGGCTGCTCGCCCGGCACGTAAGGCACCAGATCCTTGACGAACGGGCTCCAGAATTTACTCATGTTCAGTTCCCCTTCACTTCGTCTTTGATGCGGTATTCGGCGCTGCGCGCGTGGGCGCTCAGCGATTCGCCACGGGCCAGGATCGAGGCGGTCTTGCCAAGTTCCGAAGCACCGTCTTCGGAGCAGAAGATGATCGACGAGCGTTTCTGGAAGTCATACACGCCCAGCGGCGAGGAGAAACGCGCGGTGCCGGAGGTCGGCAGCACGTGGTTCGGACCCGCGCAGTAGTCGCCCAGCGCCTCGGAGGTGTGGCGGCCCATGAAGATCGCGCCGGCGTGGCGGATCTGCGGCAGCCAGGCCTGCGGGTCGGCGACCGACAGCTCAAGGTGTTCCGGGGCGATGCGGTTGGCGACTTCGATGGCCTGGGTCATGTCACGCACGTGGATCAGGGCACCACGGCCGTTGATCGAGGTTTCGATGATGGTTGCGCGATCCATGGTCGGCAGCAGCTTGTCGATGCTCGCGGCGACCTTGTCGAGGAACTCGGCGTCCGGGCTGACCAGGATCGCCTGGGCGTCTTCGTCGTGCTCGGCCTGGGAGAACAGGTCCATGGCGATCCAGTCCGGGTCGGTCTGGCCGTCGCATACCACGAGGATTTCCGACGGGCCGGCGATCATGTCGATACCGACCTGACCGAATACGTGACGCTTGGCCGTGGCAACATAGATGTTGCCCGGACCGACGACCTTGTCCACCTGCGGCACGCTTTCGGTGCCATAGGCCAATGCGGCAACGGCTTGCGCACCACCGATGGTGAACACCCGATCAACGCCGGCGATGCATGCCGCCGCCAGCACCAGCTCGTTGACTTCGCCGCGCGGGGTCGGCACCACCATGACCACTTCGGTCACGCCGGCGACCTTGGCCGGAATCGCGTTCATCAACACCGAGGACGGGTACGACGCCTTGCCGCCCGGCACGTACAGACCGGCGCGATCCAGTGGCGTGACCTTCTGACCCAGCACGGTGCCGTCGGCTTCGGTGTAGCTCCAGGAGTCCTGCTTCTGTTTTTCGTGATAGCTGCGCACGCGGGCGGCGGCTTTTTCCAGCGCTTCGCGTTGCGGCACGGTGATGCGGGTCAGGGCCAGTTCCAGACGCTCGCGCGGCAGGATCAGGTCCGCCATCGAAGCGACTTCGAGGCCGTCGAATTTCTGGGTGAACTCGACCAGTGCCGCGTCACCGCGCTCGCGCACAGCCTTGATGATGTCCAGCACTCGCTGATTGACCGAGTCGTCAGACACACTTTCCCAGCTCAGCAGATGATCCAGATGATGCGCGAAATCCGGGTCAGCAGCGTTGAGTCGGCGAATTGCAGTCGGTGCGGTCATAGCGAGAGCCTCATAGGAATGGCAAAAACTCAGGCGCCCTAACTTAGCAGTCGTTTCCGCTTGGGCACCTGAGATTCTGGCTATGAGGCGGATAGACGGGCGCGACTTAACGTCGCGCAGGTACATCAGCCGCGGTGTCGAGACTCCACTGCCTTGCGCAGGGTGTCGATCAACGCCTGGATTCGGGCGTGTTGCATTTTCATCGAAGCTTTATTGACTACCAGACGCGAGCTGATCGTGGCGATCAGTTCCTGGGGTTCCAGGCCGTTGGCGCGCAGGGTGTTGCCGGTGTCGACCACGTCGATGATCTTGTCGGCCAGACCGATCAGTGGCGCCAGCTCCATCGAGCCATACAGCTTGATGATGTCGACCTGACGGCCCTGCTCGGCGTAGTAACGCTTGGCGACGTTGACGAATTTGGTGGCGACGCGCAGGCGCCCCTTGGGCTCGACCGCGCCGACCTTGCCGGCGGTCATCAGCTTGCACTGGGCAATCTGCAGATCCAGCGGCTCGTACAGGCCCTGACCGGTGTATTCCATCAGCACGTCTTTACCGGCAACGCCGAGGTCGGCCGCGCCATGCTCGACATAGGTCGGCACGTCGGTGGCCCGCACGATCAACAGGCGAACGTCTTCCTGGGTCGTGGGGATGATCAGCTTGCGGCTCTTGTCCGGATTCTCGGTCGGCACGATGCCCGCTTCGGCGAGAAGCGGCAGGGTGTCGTCAAGGATGCGGCCCTTGGACAGTGCGATGGTCAACATGGGAAACGTCAGTCCTTATCAAGGTACTCATGCCCGGTCGCAATCGGCGCCGGACATACATCGAGGGCGTTGCCACCCCCGATCAAAACGAATTCAACGGACACTTCCCTGTGTCCAGATGCAGCGACTAGCCCGGAACGCGACGGATCCTGGCGCCCAGCATCTGCAGTTTTTCCTCGATGCACTCATAACCACGGTCGATGTGGTAGATGCGGTCGATCAGGGTATCGCCTTCAGCCATCAGGGCCGAGATCACGAGGCTTGCCGAAGCCCGCAGGTCGGTAGCCATGACCGGCGCGCCCTTGAGGATTTCGGTGCCGGTGACGATGGCCGTGTTGCCTTCGACCTGGATCTTGGCGCCCATGCGGTGCAGTTCGTACACGTGCATGAAGCGGTTTTCGAAGATCGTCTCGATCACGGCACCGGTGCCTTCGGCAATGGCGTTGAGCGAAATGAACTGCGCCTGCATGTCGGTCGGGAACGCCGGGTACGGCGCAGTGCGCACGTTGACCGCTTTCGGCCGCTTGCCGTGCATGTTCAGCTCGATCCAGTCTTCACCACAGGTGATTTCTGCGCCGGCTTCACGGAGTTTTTCCAGAACGGCTTCGAGGATGGTCGGATCGGTGTCCTTGACCTTCACACGGCCACCGGTAACCGCAGCGGCCACCAGGTAAGTGCCGGTTTCGATACGGTCAGGCATGACCTTGTAGAAGGCCGAGCCCAGACGCTCGACGCCGTCAATGGTGATGGTGTCGGTGCCGGCACCGGATACCTTGGCGCCCATGGCGTTAAGGAAGTTCGCCAGGTCGACCACTTCAGGTTCACGGGCGGCGTTCTGCAACACGCTGCGGCCCTTGGCCAGAGCGGCAGCCATCATGATGTTTTCGGTACCGGTCACACTGACGGTATCGAAGAAGAAATGCGCGCCGCGCAGGCCGCCCTCAGGCGCCTTGGCCTTGATGTAGCCGCCTTCGACGTCGATGACCGCGCCCATGGCTTCCAGACCACGGATGTGCAGGTCGACCGGACGCGAACCGATGGCGCAACCGCCAGGCAGTGCAACTTCGGCTTCACCGAAGCGCGCAACCATCGGGCCAAGCACCAGGATCGACGCACGCATGGTTTTCACCAGTTCGTACGGAGCGATCAGGGTCTTGATGGTGCGCGGGTCGATTTCGACGCTGAGCTTCTCGTCGATCACAGGCTCGATGCCCATGCGACCGAACAGCTCGATCATGGTGGTGATGTCGTGCAGGTGCGGCAGGTTGCCGACGGTAACCGGGCCATCGCACAGCAGGGTGGCGGCCAAGATCGGCAGGGCGGAGTTCTTCGCCCCGGAGATGCGGATCTCGCCATCAAGACGAGCGCCACCGGTAATAATCAATTTATCCATAAGAATCTCGACGCCCTAGGGCTCAGGTGCGCTCGGCCCAGGCCGCGCTGCTGAAAAATTTCATAGTGACCGCGTGGATGCTGCCATCGGCGATCCAAGGGTTCAAATGGGCATAGATGCTTTGCTGACGCTTGACCGGGCTCAACGCCGCCAGTTCATCACTAATCACGTTCAGCTGAAAGTTGCAGCCTTCGCCTTCAACTTCCACCAGCGTTCCTGGCAGCTTTCCTTCAAGGAAGCTCTTCACTTCTACGGCCTGCATGCTCAACCTCAATCGGCGCCCTGTGCGCACGGGTCGGACATCATACAAAAAAGCCCCGCGCCTGCGAACCCCGCTGCGCAGGACTCTGACGGGGGGCTTCTCTATTGATGCGGGTTCAGGGTTGCGCCAACAGCTCGGTCAGTTCGCTGACCTGAGCAATTTCGCGCATGTCTTCGGGCATCCCGCGGATGCTGACCGCCTTGCCGGCGGCCTTTGCATCGCGAATGAAGCACAGCAGCAGCGACAGACCGACGCTGCTGGACTTCTCCACCGCCGAGCAATCGATCACCAATGCTGGCGCGGTGCACGACTTGATCAGCGCCCGGCCCTGCTCGCGCAGGTCAGGGCCGGTGCGGTAATCCAGCACACCGCTGAGCTGCAGCTCGCTGGCTTCGTCCAGACGAATGGCCGACTCGGTCATTGGGCAGGCTTCTCGTTCTGCTCGGCCGACTGCTTGGCCTTGGCGACTTCACCGGCCCAGCCGTTGATGGTCTTGTCCAGATCGTTGCCATTGCGTTGCATCGCGTCGGCGAACTGGTCACGGAACAGCTTGCCGATGTTGATGCCGTTGATGATCACGTTACGCAGTTTCCACTCGCCGTTGATCTTCTCCAGGGTGTACTGCACAGGGTAGATCGCGCCATTGTTGCCTTTGACGGTCATGCCGACACTGGTGCGGTCACCCGATTCATCCTTGGGCGCATCGACGGTAATGCCCTGGTTGTTGTACTCGAGCAAGGCGTTGCCGTAGAACTGGAACAGACCGCGCTTGAAGTTTTCCTCGAAGGTCTTCATCTGCGCCGGGGTTGCCTTGCGCGAATACTTGACCGTCATGATGCTCTTGGAAATACCTTCGGCATCGACCACAGGGCCGACGATGGTGTTCAGCGCCGTATAGAAATCCTGCGGATCCTGCTTGTACTTCTCTTTATTGGCCGCCAGGTCGGCGAGCATCCGGTTCGTGGTGTCCTGAACCAGATCGTGCGCCGATTGTGCCGCCACGGCGTTAGCCACCAGCGGCAGTGCCGCAAGCAACACCAACAGGCCACGTCGCAAGGTAGAGATCATTCAAAAGCTCCTCATTTGGCGTCTTTGCTAACGGTATTGAGCAGGAATTTACCGATCAGGTCTTCCAGTACCAGAGACGACTGCGTGTCGTGGATGGTTCCACCATCCTTGAGGCGGGTGTCTTCGCCGCCCACGCTGATACCGATGTACTTCTCGCCCAGCAGACCCGCTGTCAGGATAGATGCTGTGGAGTCGGTCGGCAGATTGTCGACGCTTTTGTCCACTTGCAGGGTTACCCGACCGGTGAAGCTGTCGCGGTCCAGATCGATCGCGGTGACCTTGCCGATGGTCACACCCGCCATGGTCACTTTGGCTCTGACCGTCAAACCGGCGATATTGTCGAAATACGCGTAAAGCTTGTAGGTATCGGTGGTCGAAGTCGGAGACAGGCCACTGACCCGCAGGGCCAGCAGCAACAAAGCCAGGATCCCTGCCAGCAGGAACAGGCCGACACCGATTTCCAGGGTGCGGTTTTGCATCAGAAATCTCCAAACATCAAAGCAGTCAGAATAAAGTCCAGGCCGAGTACTGCCAGCGAGGCGTAAACCACGGTCTTGGTGGTGGCACGGCTGATCCCCTCGGAAGTGGGTTCGCAGTCATAGCCTTGAAATACGGCGATCCAGGTGACGACAAAAGCGAATACTGCACTTTTGATGATGCCGTTGAGCACATCGTCACCGAAGCTCACGCTGTTCTGCATGTTCGACCAGTAGGAACCTTCGTAGACACCCAGCCAGTCAACGGCGACCCACGAACCGCCCCAGATGCCGACCACGCTGAAGATCATCGCCAGCACCGGCAGGGAAATGAAGCCGGCCCACAGACGCGGGGCAATGATGTACTTGAGCGGGTCGACCCCGATCATTTCCAGGCTGGACAGCTGTTCGGTGGATTTCATGTTGCCGATTTCCGCCGTCAGCGCCGAACCGGCACGACCGGCGAACAACAGCGCGGTCACCACCGGCCCCAGCTCACGCAGCAGGGTCAGCGCCACCATCTGGCCGACGGCCTGCTCCGAACCGTAACTCGACAGAATGTTGAAGCCCTGCAGCGCCAGTACCATGCCGATGAAAATCCCGGACACCACGATGATCACCAGCGACATCACGCCGACGGAATGCAGCTGCTTGACCAGCAGGCCAAACCCGCCGCCGATGCCGCCTCGCCCGAGCAGGGCATGAAACAGGAACAGGGTCGAACGCCCGAACACTGCGACGCTGTCGATTCCGGCGAGGCCGAAACGACGCACACGCTCCATTAATGTAATTCTGCGCATCAGCGGCGCTTCCCCAGAAGATCTGCGCGGTAATCCGGCGCTGGAAAGTGATACGGCACCGGGCCGTCGGGTTCCCCGGTCATGAACTGGCGGATACGCGGATCGTCCGAGCCCATCAGTTCGTCCGGCGTGCCCTGCCCCAATACCTGGCCATCACCGACCACATAGATGTAGTCAGCAATGCTCGCGGTTTCGGCGAGGTCGTGGGACACCACGATGCTGGTGATTCCCAGCGCATCGTTGAGCAGACGGATCAGGCGAACCAGCACACCCATGGCGATCGGATCCTGGCCGACGAACGGTTCGTCGTACATGAGGATCTGCGGATCGAGGGCGATGGCCCGGGCCAGGGCGACCCGGCGCTTCATGCCGCCGGAAAGCTCGTCAGGCATCAGCTCGATCGCACCGCGCAACCCTACTGCCTGCAATTTGAGCAGGACGATGTCGCGGATCATCTCGTCCGGCAGGTCGGTATGAACACGCAGCGGGAAGGCGACGTTCTCGAACACATCGAGATCGGTGAACAGGGCGCCACTCTGAAACAGCACGCCCATGTGCTTGCGCGCATCGAACAGATCGCTGCGCGACAGCTTCGGCAGGTTCTGGCCGTTGACCCAGACCTCGCCCTTGGATGGCCGCAACTGGGCGCCCATCAGGCGCAACAGTGTGGTCTTGCCACACCCGGAAGGCCCCATGATGCCGGTGACCTTGCCGCGCGGGATGCGGATATCGACGTTATTGAAAATGCTCCGCGCACCGCGCTTGAAGGAGACTCCCTTCAGCTCGACCGCGTAGGCGTTATCGGCACTCATCTAAACTCCTTGCGATGCAGCCTCTCACTCGGACGCCTGGCTTTCTGAGGAAAGCCCCTACATCCCGGGCAGGCCGAACTGGCGGCGAACTATATCACTGCAAAGGGCAAGCGCCCAAGGCCTGCACCGGCCCGCATTCTGCGAGTTGAAGGGCTTGACGCCTTATTTGCAGAGATTTGGTAACGAGGAATGACAAAGCACGACGAACTTGCGTGAGGCTTTTCAACATAACCGCTATAATCGCCGCCTTTTCATCGGGCTATACGATTTCTGACATGAGCCAAACCAGCGACCTGATTCAATCGGCACAACGCACCATCCGCCTCGAAGTGGAAGCCGTACAAGGCTTGTTGCCCCATATCGACGCCGATTTCGTACGCGCTTGCGAGATGATTCTGGCCAGCAAGGGCCGTGTTGTCGTGGTCGGCATGGGCAAGTCCGGGCACATCGGCAACAAGATTGCCGCGACCCTGGCCAGCACCGGCACCCCGGCGTTTTTCGTACACCCGGCCGAGGCCAGTCACGGCGATATGGGCATGATCACCCGTGACGACGTGATCCTGGCCCTGTCGAACTCCGGCTCCACCAACGAAATCGTCACCCTGCTGCCACTGATCAAGCGCCTGGGCATCCAGCTGATCAGCGTCACCGGCAACCCACAGTCGCCGCTGGCCAAAGCGGCAGAGGTCAATCTCAACGTGCACGTCGAGCACGAAGCCTGCCCGCTGAACCTGGCGCCGACCTCCTCGACCACCGCCGCATTGGTCATGGGCGACGCCCTGGCCGTGGCACTGCTGGAAGCGCGCGGTTTCACCGCCGAAGACTTCGCCTTTTCCCACCCGGGCGGTGCATTGGGCCGACGCCTGCTGCTGAAAGTGGAAAATGTCATGCACGCCGGTCATGAGCTGCCACAGGTACAGCGCGGCACCCTGCTCAAGGACGCGCTGATGGAAATGACTCGCAAGGGTCTGGGCATGACCGTCATTCTTGAAGCGGACGGCAAACTGGCCGGGATCTTCACTGACGGCGACCTTCGTCGCACCCTGGATCGCAGCATCGATATCCACAGCGCCACCATCGACCAGGTGATGACCGTGCACGGCAAGACCGCCCGCGCCGAGATGCTCGCGGCCGAAGCCCTGAAAATCATGGAAGACCACCGAATCAACGCGCTGGTTGTCGTAGATGAAGAGGATCGCCCGATCGGCGCCTTCAACCTCTCCGATCTGCTGCGCGCAGGAGTGATGTAAATGAGCACCGATCTGCTGCAACGCGGCAAGGCCATCAAACTGGCGGTTTTCGACGTCGACGGCGTCCTCACCGACGGGCGCCTGTACTTCCTTGAAGACGGAAGTGAATTCAAGACCTTCAACACGCTCGATGGCCAGGGCATCAAGATGCTGATGAACGCCGGCGTACAGACCGCCATCATCAGCGGTCGCAAGACTCCGGTGGTCGAGCGTCGGGCGAAGAACCTGGGGATCCCGCACCTGTTTCAGGGTCGCGAAGACAAACTGGTCGTTCTCGACGGTCTTCTGGAGCAACTGGGCCTAAGCTATGAACAAGTCGCCTATCTCGGTGACGACCTGCCCGACCTGCCGGTGATCCGTCGCGTGGGGCTGGGCATGGCCGTGGCCAACGCAGCAGCCTTCGTGCGCGAACACGCTCACGGCGTCACCCACGCCCGTGGCGGCGAAGGTGCCGCCCGCGAATTCTGCGAACTGATCCTGCGCGCCCAAGGCAGCCTCGACGCCGCCAACAATGCGTATCTGTGAGTCCAACCATGTTTAGCAAAAAGTTTCGCAACATCCTGCTGTTCGGTTGCATCGCGGCGATTTTCGGTGCGGTCGGCTACTGGAACATCAGCCCGGAACGCTTCCTCGACAAACCGCCGGTTTCGGCAGAGGAAAGCCCGATCGACTGGTACGCGACCAATACGCACACGATCCAGTACCTCGAAGACGGCAAAGTGCAGTACGAAATGACGTCCGACAAGGCCGAGCACGTCAAGGCAACCGACATTACACTGGTCACCAAGCCCGATCTGAACATGTTCCGTGGCACCGACTTCCCGTGGCACGTGACCAGCGAACGCGGTGAAGTGAACTCCGGTGGCACCGAGGTCGAGCTGATCGACTCGGTACGCGTCAAACGCACCGACGAAAAGAACCGCGACACCCTGATCACCTCCACTCGCATGACGGTGTTCCCGCAGCAGCAATATGCGCAGACCCAGCAACCCGTTAGAATCGACGGCGCTGGCGGTGTATCGACTGGCGTAGGAATGAAAGCGTATTTGAAGGAAAGCAGGATACACCTGCTATCGAACGTAAGAGGACAGTATGAGGCTCGTTAAAACCCTCCCTATTTTGCTCAGTCTGGGCGCAGCACTGGGAAGCGTGAGCGCCTGGGCTCTGCCGAACGATCAAGAGCAGCCAATCCGTATTCAGGCCGACGATGCCCAGCTGGACGACAAGAACGGCGTTGCTACCTATAAAGGTGACGTAATCATCACTCAGGGTTCGATGATCGTCAAAGGCAACACCGTGACCATCACCCGCACCCAGACCGGCGATATCGACGTCGTGACCTCGGTGGGCAACCTTGCCTACTTCGAGCAGTTGCAGACGGCGGGCGACACCAAGCCTGTACAGGGCTGGGGCGTGACCATTCAGTACCACGCCGCGCAAAACCGCGTTGTGCTGATCGACAAGGCGAAAGTCGTCGACAAGGACAACAACACCACTCAGGGCGAGAAAATCGTCTATGACACGGTGAAAAAGCTGGCCAGCGCTGGTCGTGCCACCGGCAACAAGGTCACCGAAGCGCGTCCGCGCATTGACATGGTGATCCAGCCGAAGAAGAAAACCGACGAGAAAACCCAGTAATGGCAACTCTGAAAGCTCAGCACCTGGCCAAGGCCTATAAAAGCCGCCAGGTCGTGCGCGACGTCAGCCTGTCGATCGACAGCGGTCAGATCGTCGGCCTGCTCGGCCCGAACGGCGCCGGCAAGACCACCTGCTTCTACATGATCGTCGGCCTGGTTCAGGCCGATCAGGGTCGCGTACTGATCGACGACCTGGACGTCAGCCACCAGCCGATGCATGGCCGTGCAAAGGCTGGTATCGGCTATCTGCCGCAAGAAGCGTCGATCTTCCGCAAACTGTCGGTGGCCGACAACATCATGGCCATCCTCGAGACCCGTCAGGAACTCGACAAGGCCGGTCGTCGCAAGGAGTTGGAAAGCCTGCTGCAGGAATTCCATATCAGCCACATCCGCGACAACCTCGGCATGAGCCTGTCCGGTGGTGAGCGCCGTCGCGTGGAAATCGCCCGCGCACTGGCCACGGCACCGAAGTTCATCCTGCTCGACGAACCGTTCGCCGGTGTCGACCCGATCTCGGTCGGCGACATCAAGCAGATCATCCACCACCTCAAGGCCAAGGGTATCGGTGTATTGATCACCGACCACAACGTCCGTGAGACGCTGGATATCTGCGAAACCGCCTACATCGTCAATGACGGCCAGTTGATCGCCGAGGGCGACTCCGCGACCATCCTCGCCAATGATCTGGTGAAGGAAGTCTATCTGGGTCACGAGTTCCGCCTGTAAGCGCGACAGCATCCGACCAGCCGTCCGGGTGCTGTAACGTTGAAGCGCCTTTTTTCTACGCTTTTATTGTTACAGCGCTCTAGGCAAACACGACAGTTTCAGGCATATAATTTGCTTAAGTTTGGCGCTCCGGCGCCCTGTAGTGGATGGCGCATAGCGCCGGCGAATAAGGTGTTAAGCCCCTGCCATGAAACCATCGCTAGTCTTGAGAATGGGCCAGCAGCTGACGATGACACCGCAGCTGCAACAGGCCATCCGCCTGCTCCAATTGTCGACCCTGGATCTGCAACAGGAAATCCAGGAGGCTCTGGAATCCAATCCGATGCTCGAACGCCAGGAAGACGGCGACGACTTCGACAACTCCGATCCCATGGCCGACAACGCCGAACAGAAGCCCAACACCGAGATCCAGGAACCCTCCTATCAGGAGACCGCGCCGACAGTCGATAACCTCGAAGACGGCGAATGGAACGAGCGAATCCCCAACGAACTGCCCGTCGACACCGCCTGGGAAGACGTCTACCAGACCAGCGCCAGCAGCCTGCCGAGCAGCGACGATGACGAGTGGGACTTCACCACCCGCACCTCCGCCGGCGAGAGCCTGCAAAGCCACCTGCTGTGGCAGTTGAACCTGGCACCGATGTCCGACACCGATCGCCTGATCGCTGTCACCCTGATCGATTGCATCAACAATCAGGGCTACCTGGACGAAACCCTCGAAGAAATCCTCGACGCCTTTGATCCGGAACTCGACATCGAGCTGGACGAGATCGAAGCCGTCCTGCACCGCATCCAGCAATTCGAACCGGCCGGCATCGGCGCACGCAACCTGGGCGAATGCCTGCTGCTGCAATTGCGCCAGCTGTCGGCCAAGACCCCTTGGCTGGCCGAAGCCAAGCGCCTGGTCACCGATTACATCGACTTGCTCGGCAGCCGCGACTACAGCCAGTTGATGCGCCGCATGAAGCTCAAGGAAGACGAGCTGCGTCAGGTCATCGAACTGGTGCAGAGCCTCAACCCGCGCCCCGGTTCGCAGATCGAGTCCACCGAAGCCGAATACGTGGTGCCTGACGTCATCGTGCGCAAGGACAACGAGCGCTGGCTGGTCGAGCTGAACCAGGAGTCGGTGCCGCGCCTGCGGGTCAACGCCCAGTACGCCGGTTTCGTGCGCCGCGCCGACACCAGCGCCGACAACACCTTCATGCGCAATCAGTTGCAGGAAGCCCGCTGGTTCATCAAGAGCCTGCAAAGCCGCAACGAAACCCTGATGAAAGTGGCCACCCAGATCGTCGAGCATCAGCGCGGTTTTCTGGAGTATGGCGACGAAGCCATGAAGCCGTTGGTCCTGCATGACATCGCGGAAGCGGTAGGCATGCACGAGTCGACGATTTCCCGCGTAACCACGCAAAAATTCATGCATACCCCACGGGGCATATATGAGCTGAAATACTTTTTCTCCAGCCATGTGAGCACCTCCGAGGGCGGTGAATGCTCGTCCACGGCGATCCGCGCGATCATCAAGAAACTGGTTGCCGCGGAAAATCAGAAAAAGCCGTTGAGTGACAGCAAGATCGCTGGTTTACTGGAGGCACAAGGCATTCAGGTGGCTCGCCGCACGGTCGCCAAGTACCGCGAATCCCTCGGGATCGCGCCTTCGAGCGAACGCAAGCGGTTGATGTAAGCCACGTTACAGCGTTCCAGTGGCAGGCTCTTCGGCCTGCCGCTTTATGCACTGGCAACGAAGGAGAAGCTGTATGCAAGTCAACATCAGTGGACACCAACTGGAAGTTACCCAGCCTCTGCGCGAGTACATCGAGCTCAAGCTCAAGAAGCTCGAAGGGCATTTCGACAAGATCACCAACGTGCAAGTCACGATGTGCGTCGAAAAACTGAAGCAGAAAATCGAAGCCACGCTGCATATTCCCGGCAATGAGGTCGTCGCAAACGCGGAACATACCGATATGTACGCTGCGATCGACGCGCTGACCGACAAGCTTGATAAACAACTCAAAAAGCATAAGGAAAAGACCCAGAGCCTGCTTCAGGGCGCTACCGGTCGATAACCCCCACCCCCATGATCCGACTTGAAAGTATCCTGACCCCCGGCCGTTCCCTGGTGAACGTGCCGGGCGGCAGTAAAAAGAAAGCCCTGGAACAAATTGCCAACCTGATCGCCCGGGAAGTTCCGGATCTGGAGATGCAAGATGTATTCGAGGCATTGATTGCCCGTGAAAAACTGGGCTCCACCGGTTTTGGCAACGGCATCGCCATTCCCCACTGCCGCCTCAAGGGCTGCGAAGCGCCGATCAGTGCGCTGATGCACCTTGATGCCCCTATCGATTTCGACGCTATCGACGGCGCGCCCGTGGACCTGCTCTTCGTCCTGCTGGTGCCGGAAGCCGCCACCGATGCGCACCTGGAGCTGTTACGCCAGATCGCCAGCATGCTCGACCGCAAGGACGTGCGCGACAGACTGCGTAGCGCGCCTAGCAACGAAGCCTTGTACCAGGTTGTACTGGAAGAACAGAACAGGCCGTAACCATGCGCTTGATCATTGTCAGTGGCCGTTCCGGCTCGGGTAAAAGTACCGCCCTGGATGTCCTTGAGGACAACGGTTACTACTGCATCGATAACCTGCCGGCAGGTCTTCTGCCGGATCTGGCCGAACGTGCGCTGGTTCATACCGAAATGCTCCAGCCGCTGGTGGCCGTCTCGATCGACGCCCGCAACCTGCCGAGTCATCTGTCACGTTTTCCAGAGTTGCTCGAGGAAGTGCGCAGCCGGCATATCCAGTGCGATGTCCTGTACCTCGACGCCGATGACGAAACGTTGCTCAAACGCTTTTCGGAAACTCGTCGTCGTCACCCGCTCAGCAACGCCAACCGCTCGCTGGCCGAAGCCATCGACGACGAAACCGCCCTGCTGGGCCCGATTGCCGATCTGGCCGATCTGAAGGTCAATACCACCAATCTGAACCTCTACCAACTGCGCGATACCATCAAGCTGCGACTGTTGAACCAGCCGGAGCCGGGGACCGCGTTTCTGGTGGAGTCCTTCGGTTTCAAACGCGGCATGCCGGTGGATGCGGATCTGGTGTTCGATGTTCGCTGCCTGCCGAACCCGTACTGGAAACCGGAACTGCGAGCGCAATCCGGTCTCGATCAGCCGGTCGCCGAGTATCTGGCGGCGCAGCCGGAGGTCGAGGAGATGTACCAGGACATTTATACGTATCTGAACAAATGGTTGCCGCGCTTTGCGGCGAGCAACCGCGCTTACGTCACCATTGCCATCGGCTGCACCGGCGGGCATCACCGTTCCGTTTACCTGACCGAACGTCTTGGCCAGGCGCTGCAGAAGACCCTGAAGAACGTCCAGGTTCGCCACCGCGACCTCAGCTAAAGGATTCACAACGCGATGCCTGCTCGGGAAATAGAAATCATCAACAAGCTGGGCCTGCACGCCCGCGCATCGGCAAAATTCGTCGGAGTGGCGGGCCAGTTTCCCGATTGCACGATCAGAGTGGGCCGCACACCGGACACCACGGTTGACGGTAAAAGCATCATGGCGATGATGATGCTCGCTGCGGGCAAGGGCACCAAAATCCACCTGAGTACCGAAGGTCACCAGGAACAGGAAGCCATGGACGCGCTGGTGACACTGATCAACAACTACTTCGACGAAGGCGGTTGAAACGCCTGAGGCGAAGTAGCCCGCTCCCTCCCCCGGTTCATCCCAACGCCGTATCCATCACCATCATCAGACAGAAGCCGATCAGCAATCCCAGACTGGCCAGCTTCTCGTGACCATTGCGTCGCGACTCGGGGATGACCTCGTGAGTCACCACCAGCAGCATGGCGCCAGCCGCCAGCGCCAACCCCAAGGGCAGCAACAGTTCGGCAAGACTGACCAGCCACGCACAGAGCAGCGCAAATACCGGTTCGACCAGACCTGACGCTGCGCCAATCAAAAACGCCTTGACCCGCGACATCCCGGCGCCGGCCAGCACCAGTGCAATCACCAACCCTTCCGGCACATCCTGCAAGGCAATGCCCATCGCCAGACTTTCTGCGTCAGGCATTCCACCGCCCGCCGAGACACCGACCGCCATGCCTTCCGGGATGTTATGGGCAATGATGGCGAACACGAACAACCAGATCCGTGGCGGAATCACCGGATGTTCGACGGTGCCGATGAGCATTTCCGGCGAGGCCCCCGACACACGGCGATCAACCAGATACAGACCGAACGCCCCGAGCATGATGCCGAAGCAAATCAGGCCGCTGGCGCCCCATGGGCTCAGTCCCAGACTTTCGGCGGCGGCGATTCCCGGCACGATCAGTGAAAACGCGGTCGCCGCCAGCATTACACCGGCGCCAAAACCCAACAGCGTATCGCCCAGCGCCTGGGGCATGTTGCGGATTACCAGCACCGGAACAGCCCCCAGCGCGGTGCCGAGCGCGCAGATCGCGCCGCCCTGCAACGCCCGCGACAACCTCGGCTCCAGATTCAGCCAATCGAGTCCGTGTGCGAGCAACAGGGACATGCCCGCCAACAGCAGCAGCGAACCGATTGCGTAACGAAACATACGCCCACTTCCGATCGCCAGTGTTTCAGTGCCCATAGTCAGCCTTGGATTGTTTTTATAGGGACTTAAACCATCGCGGCCTGATAGCGCGCAGCAACTTGCGGCCAGTTGATCACGTTGTAGAACGCGCTGATGTATTCCGGCCGACGGTTCTGATAACGCAGGTAGTACGCGTGTTCCCACACGTCGAGCCCGAGAATCGGCGTGTTGCCGTTCATCAGCGGGCTGTCCTGGTTGCCGCTGCTTTCCACCACCAGTTTCTTGTCGGGCGTGACGCTGAGCCACGCCCAGCCACTGCCGAAACGGGTCAACGCGGCTTTGGTGAAGGCGTCCTTGAAGCTGTCGAGGCCACCCAGCTGCTCATCGATCGCCCTGGCCAGCGCACCGTCCGGTTTGCCACCGCCGTTGGGCACCATCACTTCCCAGAACAGCGAATGGTTGGCATGACCGCCGCCCTGGTTGATCACCGCCGCGCGGAGCTTTTCCGGCAGTTGCTGGACGCTGGCGACCAGCTTCTCCACCGGCCATTCCGCGAATTCGGTGCCCTCGACCGCAGCGTTCAGGTTGTTGATGTAAGTCTGATGATGCTTGGTGTAGTGGATCTCCATGGTTTGCGCATCGATGTGCGGCTCCAGTGCGTCGTAGGCGTAAGGCAAGGCTGGCAGGGTAAAAGCCATTTCAGTGGACTCCATGGTGATGTGGGGCAGGCACTCGGCGCGCGTTGCCGGTATCCGAGTGCAGCAAACGCTGGGTGCGCGGGTATTCGCCGTGTTCGCTGATGAAATTGAGCAGCTCGACGTAGGTTTTGCTGCTCTGGCGAAGGGCCGCTTCACGCAGCGCCGGGCGCAGGCGCTCGTCCTGCATGGTCTGCAACAGCCGTTGATGAATCGCGCACAGGTACTCGGCGCTCTCCTCCGGCTGATTCAGGCGCAGATGCAGATCCGCCAGGTTGTGGTGGGAGATGACGCAGGCTGCCACCGCTTCGTCGGCATCGGCCCAGCGCTCGAACAACACCTGCGCCAAAGCCAAAGCTTGCAGGTAGGCCTCGCGGGCATCGATCAGCTCGCCCAGGATGAAGCAGCGATTGGCCCGTTCGATCGTGCGTTTCCAGTGCTCCATGGTGAACCTCCAAAGCGGTTGCGGTGCTTACACGCCACCGGCGGTGAGTTTCTCGGGATTGAGCAACTCTTCCAGCTGGCTGCGCGACAGGTCGGTGTGTTCCAGCGCAACGTCGATCACCGGGCGACCCTGCTTGTAGGCCTGCTTGGCAATCTCGGCAGCTTTCTGGTAACCGATGATCGGGTTGAGCGCGGTCACCAGAATCGGGTTGCGCGACAGCGCTTCCTTGAGGCGCGACTCGTTGACCTTGAAGGTGGCGATGGCCTTGTCACCCAGCAAACGGCTGGAGTTGGCCAGCAACTCAATGCTGCTCAGCAGATTCTGGGCAATGATAGGCAGCATCACGTTCAGCTCGAAATTGCCTGATTGACCGGCGATGGTGATCACCGAGTCATTGCCGATCACTTGCGCAGCTACCATGGCGGTGGCTTCCGGAATCACCGGATTGACCTTGCCTGGCATGATCGATGAGCCCGGCTGCAGGCCCTCAAGCTCGATTTCACCGAGCCCGGCGAGCGGGCCGGAGTTCATCCAGCGCAGGTCGTTGGCGACTTTCATCAGGGACACGGCGGTGGCCTTGAGCTGGCCCGAGACGGCCACGGCAGTGTCCTGCGAGCCGATCAGGGCGAACAGATTCTTGCCAGGGGTGAACTGGACATTGGTCAACTGGCTGAGCTGGCGGCTGAACCGCGCAGCAAATTCCGGATGCGCATTGATCCCGGTACCGACCGCTGTACCGCCCTGAGCCAAGGATTGCAGGCTTGGCAGCAAATCCTGCAGGTGACCGATATTAGCCTTGAGCTGCTGCGCCCAACCGTTCAACGCCTGACTCATACGCACCGGCATGGCATCCATCAAGTGGGTGCGGCCAGTCTTGACGTGGTGATGGACTTGCTCGGCCTTGCGTTCGATCACTTGCACCAGGTGCAGCAGTGCCGGCAGCAGTTGTTCGTGCAGGGCCAGCGCGGCGCTGACGTGGATAGTGGTAGGAATGATGTCGTTGCTGCTCTGCCCACAGTTGACGTGGTCGTTGGCGTTCACCGGTTCGTCGAGCAAGCGGCTGGCCAGGGTGGCAATCACTTCATTGGCGTTCATGTTGGAGCTGGTGCCGGAACCGGTCTGGAAGATGTCCACCGGGAAATGCCGCATGAAGTCGCCTTCCAGCAACCCTTGGGCGGCATCGCTGATTGCCTTGCCCTGGGCGGCGCTGAGCTGGTTGAGTTCAACGTTGGCGCGCGCGGCGGCCGCTTTCGCCAGAATCAGGGCGCGGATGAACTGGGTCGGCATCGGCTTGCCGCTGATCGGGAAGTTATCCACTGCGCGCTGGGTCTGCGCGCCGTAGAGAGCGTCCACCGGCACCTGCAGTTCGCCCATGCTGTCGCGCTCAATACGTGTCTTGGTCATCTGAAAATCCTTGCACCAGTTCTATGAGAGGAATCGAGGGAAGCAACTCGCAGGTCGCCAATTGCCAGGTGTAGCTTTGCCAGCGCTTGAGCCGGCACTTGCACAGCGAGAGGCGCTCCATTTCACGCAAGGGGCGCCAGGCTTGATCGAGACACAGGCTGCGCCAGTGCCACGGCAGCGCGATATCGGTGGCCGTGTCGAGCAGCAGACGGAAGGAGGTTTCAGCGATCATCCAGGGCGAAGTCGCCGTGCAGCAGGCCAGATACCGGCCTTCGGCCAGGTAGTGTTCGATCAGTCGTGGCTCGTCGGGATCCATCGCGCAACGGATCCGGCGACTCATCCAGCGCCAGCTTTCGAGATACGGCTGCTCGTGCAAGGCAGAACTCATGATCCTGGGCTCATCCGATAATGAGATTTATTATTAGATGATAATGAGAACCAACACAAGGGTGGCTTTTCAGCTGCCCTGAGCAGCTGAAAAGATTTGCAGGCATAAAAAAGGCGCGCCACCCAATCGGGTGGCGCGCCTTTTGTGTACCTGTCTGGGCTTAGCTGCCCGCGACAGTCATCTTTTCGATCAACACCGAACCGGTGCGAATGTTGCTGCGCAGTTCCAGATCGTTACCCACCGCGACGATCTGCTTGAACATGTCGCGCATGTTGCCGGCGATGGTCACTTCCTGCACCGCGAACTGGATCTCCCCATTCTCGACCCAGAACCCCGCCGCACCGCGCGAGTAATCACCGGTCACCATGTTCAGACCATGGCCCATCAATTCGGTGACCAACAGGCCACGACCCATGCGTCGCAGCAAGGCGGCCTGGTCTTCATCGCCATGGGTGACGAACAGGTTATGCACACCGCCCGCGTTGGCGGTGCTCGGCATGCCGAGTTTGCGACCGGAGTATGTGCCCAGGATGTACGACACCAGTTCGCCCTTTTCGACGAACGGTTTGGCATAGGTCGCCAGGCCGTCGCCGTCATACGACGCACTGCCCATGGCACGCATCAGGTGCGGACGCTCGTCGATGGTCAGCCATTCCGGGAACAGCTTCTGCCCCAAAGTGCCTTCGAGGAACGACGATTTGCGGTACAGACTGCCGCCGGAAATCGCCGACAGGAAGCTGCCGAACAACCCACCCGCCAGTTCCGCCGAAAACAATACAGGCACTTCGCAGGTCGGCACCGGGCGCGCACCCAGACGGCTAGCCGCACGCTGCGCCGCGCGCTGGCCAATGCTCACCGGATCCGCCAGCAAACTGCCCTGGCGGTTCACGTCATACCAGTAATCGCGCTGCATCTGGCCATCGGCCTCGGCGATCATCACGCAGCTCAGGCTGTGCCGGGTCGAAGCGTAACCGCCGATGAAACCATGGCTGTTGCCATACACGCGGCAGCCCTGATGAGTGCTCAACGTGGTGCCATCAGCATTCTTGATGCGCGCATCGGCGTCGAACGCGGCAGCTTCACAGAGCAACGCCTTCTCGATGGCCTGCTCCGGCGTGATGTCCCATTGGTGGAACAGGTCGAAATCCTGAATATCCCTGGCCATCAGCGCCGCATCGGCCAACCCCGAGGCTTCGTCTTCCGACGTGTGTTTGGCAATCGCCAGCGCGGCGGCGACAGTCTCGCGAATCGCATCCGGCCCGGTGGCGGAAGTGCTGGCCGAGCCCTTGCGCTGGCCGACATATAACGTGATGCCAAAACCCTGATCGCGGTTGAACTCGACCGTTTCGACTTCACGTTGACGCACCGACGTCGACAGGCCCTGCTCCAGCGACACCGCCACTTCACAGGCACTGGCACCCTGACGCTTGGCTTCGGCGATGATCTGTTCGACCTGTTCCTGCAGTGCCGGCAATGCCTGTGGGCCGACGCTTTCAACTGCACTCATGCTCATCTCCACTCAAATTCTGCTTTCGGCTGGGGCCTTCGAGCGACCGGGCCGGACAAGCGGCCCCCGACTGGTTATCATGGCGGCGTTTCTTTGCGGACTGCCACCATGGTTGATTCTTACGACGACTCCCTCGATACGGGAGAAAAAAGCAAATCCCAGGTCAAACGCGAGCTGCATGCTCTGGTTGACCTTGGCGAGCGCCTTACAACGCTCAAGCCCGACTTGCAGGCAAAACTGCCATTGACCGACGCTTTGCGCCGGGCCCTGGCCGATGCGCCCAAGCACACCGCGAACATCGCGCGTAAACGGCATTTGCAGTTCATCGGCAAACTGATGCGCGATCAGGACACTGACGCGATTCTCACTCTGCTCGATCAACTCGATGCCTCTACCCGTCAGTACAACGAGCGTTTTCACAACCTCGAACGCTGGCGTGACCGCCTGATCGCCGGTGACGATGCCGTGCTGGAGAAATTCGTCGTCGATTACCCGGACGCCGACCGCCAGCAACTGCGTTCCCTGATCCGTCAGGCCCAGCACGAGGTTGCGCAAAACAAACCTCCTGCCTCGAGCCGCAAGATCTTCAAGTACATCCGTGAGCTGGACGAGACTCAACGCGGTCTGCGTTGATATTCGCCACCGGGTGGCCGCACCGCGCGCCACCCGAAGCTCCATTCCTTCTTATGCGCCCGTGCCACCCACGGTGATCGCATCGATTTTCAAGGTCGGCTGACCCACGCCCACCGGCACTGACTGCCCGTCCTTGCCGCATGTGCCCACACCGCTGTCCAGCGCCAGATCGTTACCGACCATCGACACCCGGCTCATCGCTTCCGGACCGTTGCCGATCAACGTTGCGCCTTTGACCGGTGCAGTGATCTTGCCGTCCTCGATCAGATAAGCCTCGCTGGTGGAGAACACGAATTTGCCGCTGGTGATGTCGACCTGACCGCCGCCGAGATTGGCGCAGTAGATGCCCTTCTTCACCGACGCGATGATTTCCGCCGGATCGCTCTGGCCGCCGAGCATGTAAGTGTTGGTCATCCGAGGCATCGGCAGGTGCGCGTAGGATTCCCGGCGACCGTTGCCGGTGCGGGCCACGCCCATCAGCCGCGCGTTGAGCTTGTCCTGCATGTAGCCTTTGAGCACGCCGTTTTCGATCAGCGTGGTGCACTCGGTCGGGGTGCCTTCGTCGTCGACGCTCAGGGAGCCGCGACGACCGCTCAGAGTGCCGTCATCGACGATGGTGCAAAGTTTCGAGGCAACCATTTCGCCCATGCGTCCGCTGTAGGCTGAACTGCCCTTGCGGTTGAAATCGCCTTCCAGGCCGTGGCCGACCGCCTCGTGCAGCAGCACGCCGGACCAGCCCGAGCCGAGAACCACCGGCAAGGTCCCGGCCGGTGCCGGAATCGCTTCCAGGTTCACCAGCGCCTGACGCAGCGCCTCACGGGCATAGCCCATGGCGCGGTCTTCGGCGAGGAAATAACGGTAGTCGGTACGCCCGCCGCCGCCATGACCGCCGCGCTCGCGGCGGCCGTTCTGCTCGACGATCACGCTGACGTTGAAACGTACCAGCGGACGCACATCGGCCGCCAGGCCGCCGTCGGTCGAAGCCACCAGAATCCGCTCCCAGACCCCGGCCATGCTCACGCTGACCTGCTGGATTCGCGGATCGAGGGCGCGGGTCGCCACGTCGATGCGCTTGAGCAGTTCGACTTTTTCAGCGCGGCTCAGGACTTCCAGCGGGTTATCCGGCGCGTACAACTGGGCGACGTCCTGGCTGCTGAACGCCTGCACCGTGCCGTTCTGCCCGGCGCGGGAAATCGAACGGGCCGCACGGGCCGCTGCGCCGAGGGCTTCCAGGGTGATCGCGTTGCTGTAGGCAAAACCGGTTTTTTCGCCGGACTGCGCACGCACGCCAACACCCTGGTCGAGGTTGAAACTGCCTTCCTTGACGATGCCGTCTTCCAGCGACCAGGACTCGGAAATCTGCCCCTGGAAATACAGGTCGGCCGCATCGATGCCTGGACCCGCCAGATCACCGAGCACGCCTTGCAGGCTCTCGATCGTCACGCCGCCGGGCGCCAACAGGTGATCACTGACTGAGGACAACAACTCGCTCATAGGTTTTACGCCTTAAATTCGTGTTCTGAAGCAGGTCGCTGTGCGCCCTGCGAAAAAAACCGCCGATGACCGGTCACCGGCATTCGCGCCCGGATGGACGCTTGTTCATTGCTGTCGCGCTCGGCCAGCAACACGGCTTCGCCTTGTTCCTGCTGCGCCAGCACGCGGCCCCACGGGTCGACAATCGCCCCGTGGCCAAAGGTTTCCCGCGGCCCCGGATGCGTTCCGCCCTGGGCTGCCGCCAGCACGTAGCACTGGGTTTCAATGGCCCGCGCGCGGATCAGTACATCCCAGTGCGCCGCCCCGGTCACCGCAGTGAAGGCCGACGGTGCGGTAATCAGTTCAGCCCCGGCAGCGCGCAGTTCGCTGTACATCTCCGGGAAGCGCAGGTCGTAGCACACCGTCAGGCCCAATCGCCCGACCGGCGTGTCCGCGACCACCACGCCACTGCCATAAGCATAGTCATCGGATTCGCGGTAACGGCCGCGATTGTCCGCTACGTCGACATCGAACAGGTGCAACTTGTCATAGCGTGCAACGATTTCGCCCTGATCGTTCACCAGCAGCGAGCAGGCATGGGACTTCGCCTCAGGCTGACCCGCCGGCGGCAACGGCAAGGTGCCGGCCACAATCCATAACCTGAGGTCGCGGGCGGTCTGTTTCAACCACGGCAGGATCGGGCCTTCGCCAAGCGCTTCGGCGCGGCCAATATCGGCGATGTCGCGACGGCCCATGGCCGCGAAGTTTTCCGGCAGCACCGCCAGCTTCGCGCCGGCGTTGGCTGCCTGTTCGAGCAAACGTCGGGCATCGCGCAGATTGGCCAGCACATCGCTCTGGCTGACCATTTGAATCACCGCTAAAGACATGGCGCACTCCGCAAGAGGTATGCGGCCATGCTACTCCATCGGTTCAGGGGCTGGCTGTTCAAAAAGGCTTGTCGAAGGTGATTTTCGGCTCTTTCCACGGGCCTTTCACGGTGTATTTGACGCTGGCGAACCGCGCCACGCGATCGCCGATCAGCTTGTCGATCAGGAACAACGCACCGCCGACGGCCGGCGCGCCGACAATCAGCGCGGCAATCGGCAGGTTGTTGGTCACAGGCAAAGTCACCAGCAATTTGGCATCCACCTTGTCGCCCACCAGATCCAGCGTGCCGTCCAGTTCCAGGTTGCTCGAGGGACCGGTCAACTTGATCGGCTCTTTCGTCACATACACGCCGTTGGTCGCCACCAGCAATCCCTTGACCCGGTCGTAGCTCAGGCCTTTGCCGAACAGGTCGGAGAAGTCGAGACGCAAACGCCGGCCAATCGAGTTGAAGTTGAGCAGACCGAACACGCGCAATGCCTGAGCGCCGCCCTCCACTTCAACAAACTGGCCTTTGTTGAGGGACGCATCGAGGGTGCCGGAGAAGCGCTTGGTCGCCAGCCACGCCGGCGAGCCCGGCCAGCGGCCATCGACATCCATGTGGAATTCTTCGCTGGTCACGCTCGGCGCAAAACCCCAGCCCTTGAGCACATCGGCGAGGTTCTTGCCGCCGATCCGGCCCTTGTACCAACTGGTCGTGGCACCGGGGGTTCCTTCCCAGCCGCCGCTGCCCTGCAGGAGGATGCCCTTGAGGCCCAGATCGAGGTTGTTCAGGGCGATGCCCTTGGCGGTCGGCCGAATCTTGAGTGACCAGCCACCGACCAAGTCCTGGCCCTGGAACAATTGATTGATGGTGATATCCAGCGCCGGGATCTTGCTCGGATCGACGGAAGCCAGCGGGTCCGGCGCGTTCTCGTCGGCCTGCACCGTCGGGTCCGGCGCTGGCAATCGCACGTATTGCAGGTTCACCGCAATCGGCGCGCCCTTGGCGTCAGGAATGCCCGCCGTGCCTTTGGCCTGCTGGCTGTCGAGGGCCAGCGCCCAGGCACCGGGCTTGCGATTCACCTGCACGGCTGCCTGATCCAGGGTGGTGCCGAAGGCGGTGAGTTTGCCGATCTTGAAATCTGCGCTGCTGAGCAACTGTTTGGCGTTGCCGCCTGGATCCTGGCCGGCGTATTTGTCCAGCAGATCCTGCCACGGCTTTACGTCCAGCTCCGACAACACGCCACGCACCCGCAGGCCTTTGCTGCCCGGCAACACCGCTTCGCCAGCGCCGAGGAACAGCTCACCCCGACCATCGGCAAAGTTGCCCGGTGGCGCGGCGAAGGTGAAGTTGGCCAGTTGATCGTAATTGACCCAGTAACGCCGCTCCTGCCCCTGCAACGTCATGCGGAACACCGTGTCACGCCCGACATCGGCGGCCATGCCGAACGGCGCCGGCAGATCCACCGCCACGCCCTTCAGACTGGAACTGACCATCAATTGGCTGTCGGCGCCGTCCAGATTCACTTGCAACTGATATGGGATGGTCCCGGACACCGGCAATGGCTGAGTCACGCCCAGCCAGTCGGTGAGTTTCTTGACCTCGACCTGCCCTGACGCCGCGATCCGGGTCTTGAGATTGCCGGGGGCACCGTCGGCGAAGATCTGCGCGGTCACCGGCTTGTCAAAAGCCCGGGCACTGATGTTCTGTCCGCTCAGCCCTTTTGCGCTGTCGAAGCGGAAGTCGCCCTTGAGCTGGCTCAATTCAAGCTTCGGCTCCGCCAGCTTCAAGCGCGCATTGGCGGTTTTGAAGTCGACGAGAATTTTCGGCTGATCGCCCTTGGCCAATGGCACATCGAGTTTGAGCTTGCCTTGCAGGTCACCCTCGCCTTCCCAGCCGGCAAAAGTATCGGCGGTGCCAATCGGCGCCTCCTGAAGAATCTTCAGGCCATCGCCCAGCCCGCCAGCAAAGCTGCCGTCGAGGAACATGTGGCTGTGCTCGCCGCTCGGCACATGGGGAATATTGACGAAGACGTCGCCGACCTGGGTATCGAGCAACTGGCCCTTGCTGGCGAGAATGCGCACGCCGCTGTCTTCGATGAATACGTCACCGTTGACCTTGCTCACGTGCGGCCAGCCCGGCTGGAAAGCCAGCTCGGCGTCGTGCACCTTGAAGAACAGACTGATGCTGCGATCCGCTTCCCCGGCGTTCTTGTTCAGCGAGCCTTGATACTGGAAGAACCCCTGATCCACCGCGCCCTTGAGAATCGCCGTACGCAGCCATTCGTCGAGGGCCGGGCTCAGGACTTGCGGCAGGTACTTGGCGGTGTAGCGACCGTCGCCATCCACCAGACCGACCCGTAGATCCATGTAGTCTTCCTGGCTGTGATCGAAATGCAGGCGGATCAGGAAGTCGCCGGCGATCTTGCCTTCCTCGCCGAGCACCTTCAGGTACGGCGCGATCAGGGTGAAACCTTCTTTATCGAGCTTCCAGGTCAACCGGGCGTTGGCCTGAATGTATTGCCACGGCTTGGCGAAAATCGGATCGAGGTGCAGGACGAAATCCTTGCTGTCCATGCGCAGTTCGCCCCCGCCGAGATTGCCGGTAAGACTGCCGCTGACATTCCGTGCGGCCGGCGCGCCGTGGTAGGCGTCGAAGCCGACTTGATCGAGGTTGGCGGCGAAGCTGAATTTGCTGTCGTCGGTGGCGTTCGGCCGGAAATCCAGCAGCACGTTACGCAGACCGCCGGTTACTTTCAGGCGCTCGACCACGGTGGCGACGCCTTGGGGCAACGGGCCGAGGGCATTGAGCAAAGGGGTGATCGGCGTCAGGTCGAGCCGGTCAGCCTGCAGATGCCAGAGTTCTTCGTTCTTGTCGGTGGCGGCAGTCTGTTTGATCTGGACATGGGATTCCCAGCGGGTTTCGCCGAAATTCATCGCCAGCGAATCAAGCGTGACAATGGCTCCCTCGGAACCGCGCTGGAAATAGCCATTGAGCGCCAGATTGTTGATCTGGATCGGCTTGCGTTCAGCGTAGGCGCCGGTCAGTTGCGGCGCATTGAGACGGATCGCAGCACTCTGCAACGCCCCCTCGCGCCAGTTGACCCACAGCTCGCCACCGGCCTTGATCTCGGAGAAATTCCATTGTTGGGTCAAGCGCTCGGGTAGCCATTTTGACCAGTCGCTCTGCGGCAGGCTGACATAACCTTCCACTTCGCTGCTCTGCCACTGATTCGGACGAAGTCGTGTGCGTAGGCTCAGCGCCACAGGCTGACCGTCGGGCAGGGTCAGGCGCGCATCGAGGCGTTGGCGGCTGGACCCGGTCTTCAGATTGAGGCCGACATAAGTGAGGGTCAGCGGCGCCTGCTCCAGCGGCTGCAACGTCACCTGACTGTCGAGCACCGACAGTTGCTGAATCATTTGCATGCGGTTGAACAGTTGCTCGGGATCCATGGGCTGATCCTGCTGCACCGGCAAGCCTTCCAGCGCCCACTTTCCGTCTTCGCCTTCCTTGAGGCTGATCTTCAGACCGTTGAGTTCAAGATGGGCGATGCGTACTTCCCGGGCGAGCAAACTGGCCCAAAGATCCGGCACCGCGCGCACCCGATCCAGGCGCAGGGCATTGGCGCCGCTGCCGACCATCACGTCGTGGGCCAGCAGGATCGGGGCAAACCCGCTCCAGTTGCCTTCCAGCTCGCCGATCTGCAGCGGCATGCCCAATGCGGCACTGGCCTTGTCTTCGATATCGGTGCGGTATTCGGCCACCAGTGGCGTGAGTTCCCGGCCGAGACTGACGTACAACGCCATCAATACCAGAACCAACGCGCACAGGCCCAGACCCCAGCGGGTCAGTGCGGCCAAAATGCGTGTCAGACGTTCCATGTCAGTTGGCTCCCATGGCAAAAATACTGCAAAAAGCTGAGGCCAGCCGTTTCAGGAAAAAGGTGATGCAGGGGTTCAGAGCAGCACCACGTCATATTGTTCCTGGGAATACATGGTTTCCACCTGGAAGCGTATGGTGCGCCCGATGAAACCTTCAAGTTCGGCCACGTTACCGGACTCTTCATCGAGCAGCCGGTCGACGACTTTCTGGTTCGCCAGCACCCGATAACCCTCGGCCTGATAGGCCCGGGCTTCGCGCAGGATCTCGCGGAAAATCTCGTAGCAAATGGTTTCCGGAGTTTTCAGCTTGCCCCGGCCCTGACAGCTGCTGCACGGTTCGCACAACACTTGCTCAAGGCTTTCACGGGTGCGCTTGCGCGTCATCTGCACCAGGCCCAACTCGGTAATGCCGATGATGTTGGTCTTGGCGTGATCGCGCTCCAGTTGTTTCTCCAGGGTACGCAGCACCTGACGCTGGTGCTCTTCGTCTTCCATGTCGATGAAGTCGATGATGATGATCCCGCCCAGGTTGCGCAGGCGCATCTGCCGGGCAATCGCGGTCGCGGCTTCGAGGTTGGTCTTGAAGATGGTTTCTTCGAGGTTGCGATGACCGACGAACGCCCCGGTGTTCACATCGATGGTGGTCATGGCTTCCGCCGGATCGATCACCAGATAACCACCGGACTTCAGCGGCACCTTGCGCTCCAGGGCTTTCTGGATTTCGTCTTCGACGCCGTACAGGTCGAAGATCGGCCGCTCACCCGGGTAGTGTTCCAGACGATCGGCGATTTCCGGCATCAGTTCGGCGACGAACTGCGTGGTTTTCTGAAACGTTTCCCGGGAGTCGATGCGGATCTTCTCGATCTTCGGGCTGACCAGATCGCGCAGGGTACGCAGCGCCAGGCCCAAGTCTTCGTAGATCACGCTCGGTGCGCCGATGGTCTTGATCTGCTCGTTGATCTGATCCCACAGGCGGCGCAGGTAGCGGATGTCCATCAGGATCTCATCGGCCCCGGCACCTTCGGCGGCGGTACGCAAAATGAAGCCGCCGGCCTCCTTGATGCCTTCTTTGGCCACGCAGTCGCTGACCACCTGTTTGAGGCGTTCGCGCTCGGCTTCGTCTTCGATCTTCAGGGAAATGCCGACGTGGGCGGTGCGCGGCATGTACACCAGATAGCGCGACGGGATCGACAATTGCGTTGTCAATCGCGCACCTTTGGAACCGATCGGGTCCTTGGTGACTTGCACCACCAGGCTCTGGCCTTCGTGTACAAGCGCACTGATGCTTTCCACCGCAGGACCTTCGCGCAGGGAAATTTCCGAGGCATGAATGAAGGCTGCGCGATCCAGGCCGATGTCGACGAATGCCGCCTGCATGCCCGGCAGGACCCGCACCACCTTGCCTTTATAGATGTTGCCGACGATCCCGCGTTTTTGCGTACGCTCGACGTGCACTTCTTGCAGCACACCGTTTTCGACCACCGCCACGCGCGATTCCATCGGCGTGATGTTGATCAGAATCTCTTCACTCATGGCAGGGTCTCGTTCAGGCATGTTCACGATAATGGCTGCATCTTGTCCGTTCGACGCTCATTGCGCGTTCAGGGTTTGCCAACAGGGTATGCCGAAATGGCCGAGCAGTTCTGCGCTTTCGCACACCGGCAAGCCGACGACCGCCGAGTAACTGCCGTTTAGGCCGGCGACGAACACCGCGCCAAGCCCCTGAATGCCGTAGCCACCCGCCTTGTCCCGGGGCTCGCCGCTGGCCCAGTAGGCGGCGGCTTCTTCGCGACTGATCGAGCGGAACCGCACCCGACTGCGCACCACCCGCGACTCGCAGCGCTCGCCGTCGAGCACGGCAATCGCCGTCAGCACTTCATGCTCCTTGCCGGACAACATCATCAGCATGGCGCATGCATCGGCTTCGTCCACCGGTTTGCCAAGAATTTTGCCGTCCAGCACCACGGCGGTGTCGGCGCCCAGTACGCAAAACGCTACGTCGCAGACGACGGTGCGCCGTCCGGCGTCTGCCTTGCCGCGCGCCAGGCGCTCGACGTAGGCCGATGGGGATTCATTGGCGAGAGGGGTTTCATCGATATCCGCGCTGATGGCGGTAAACGGGATGCCGATCTGAGTGAGCAATTCACGCCGACGCGGCGATCCTGAGGCGAGGTAAAGCGGCTTCATCCAAACATCTCCCTGTTGAGTGCCCTGCCTCATGGCACCGGTGGGGGCCCATGCCTGACCGAATCAGTTGATTTTGTAGCGCCGGCGCAATCCACGCAAAGCGAAGCTGACCCATGGCCAGAGCAAGGCACTGACCAGTGCCGGCAGGACCAGCGCAAGGGTCGGCTGACGGTTGCCGGTCAAGGCACTGAGCCAAAGCTGTACGAGCTGGGCGAGGCCGAAGATCACCAGAATCACCAGGCTCTGCTGCCACATCGGGAACATTCGCAGGCGTTGCTGCAATGACAGCACCAGGAACGTGATCAGTGTCAGGATCAATGCATTCTGACCGAGCAGATCGCCTTGCAGCACGTCTTCGGCCAGCCCCAGGCAGAAAGCCGTGACCATGCCGACCGTATGCGGCAGGTACAAAGCCCAGAAGGCCAGGAGCAAAGCCAGCCACAGCGGGCGCAGGATTTCCATGAAAATCGGCAATGGCGACACGCTGAGCAGTATGCCGACGATAAACGTCAGCCAGACGATCCAGCCGTTACGCGATGCGGTAGCTCCGACCATTATTCTTGCCTCCCGGTGGTCGCCGGCGCAGTGACAGGCGGTTTGGCTGCTGGTCGAGCAGCGGGCTGATTCGCCGGTGGCTTGCTGACCGCGGGTGTGGCTGCAGGCGGTTTGCTCGCAGCGGGTTTGGCCGGCGTGGTGTCGGCGGCAGGCGTAGCCGGCGCTGTCGTCGTGGCAGGGGTTGCGGCTGCGGCTGCGGCAGGCGGGGTGACGATTTTCGGCACCGTGGCCGGAACCACCGGACCGCCACCAAAGGCATCGAGGTTTTCCTGAGCCTGCGCGGCATCGTTGGCACGTTCTTCGGCGGTGCGGTTGTCACTGAATACCAGCAGAAGGTAACGGCTGCGGTTCAATGCGGCGGTCGGTACGGCGCGAACAATGGCGAATGGCTGGCCGGAATCGTGGATCACTTCCTTGACCGTCGCCACCGGATAACCGGCCGGGAAACGCTGGCCGAGACCGGAGCTGACCAACAGGTCCCCTTCCTTGATATCGGCGGTGTCGGCGACATGGCGCAACTCAAGGCGTTCCGGGTTACCGGTGCCGCTGGCGATCGCCCGCAGACCGTTACGGTTCACCTGCACAGGAATGCTGTGGGTGGAGTCGGTCAGCAGCAGCACACGGGAGGTGTACGGCATCAGTTCGACCACCTGCCCCATCAGGCCGCGAGCATCGAGCACCGGCTGACCGAGCACCACGCCATCACGCTCGCCTTTGTTGATGATGATGCGATGGGTGAAGGGGTTGGGGTCCATGCCGATCAGCTCGGCCACTTCGACCTTCTCGTTGACCAGCGCGGAGGAATTGAGCAACTCGCGCAGACGGACGTTCTGCTCGGTGAGGGCGGCAAGCTTCTGCATGCGACCCTGCAACAGCAGGTTCTCCGACTTGAGTTTTTCATTTTCGGCGACGAGCTCGGTGCGACTGCCGAACTGGCTGGCGATACCTTCCCACAACCGTCCGGGCAGGTCAGTAATCCAGTAGGCGTCCATCAGCACCAGCGAGGCCTGGCTGCGTACGGGTTTAAGCAGGCTGAAGCGCGCGTCAACGACCATCAGCGCGACCGACAGTACGGCCAGCACCAACAAGCGCACGCCCAGTGAGGGGCCCTTGGCGAAAAGCGGTTTAATAAGCCGCTCCTCCCAGGCAAATGTTCTGTTTATTCATACGGCATCAAACCGGCCTGGATGAAGACTGACAGAAGATAAACGCCAACAGGCAGCACTGCAAAGTGCTGCCTGTGCGCTCACCCACGTATTGCACCCGGCGATTATTCGCTGGAGAGCAGGTCCATGGTGTGCTTGTCCATCATTTCCAGTGCACGGCCACCGCCGCGAGCAACGCAGGTCAGCGGATCTTCGGCAACGATCACCGGCAGACCGGTTTCCTGGGCCAGCAGCTTGTCGAGGTCACGCAGCAGCGCGCCACCGCCCGTCAGCACCAGGCCACGCTCGGCGATGTCGGAAGCCAGTTCCGGCGGCGATTGCTCCAGGGCGCTTTTCACGGCCTGAACGATGGTTGCCAGGGACTCTTGCAGAGCTTCCAGCACTTCGTTGGAGTTCAGGGTGAATGCGCGTGGAACGCCTTCGGCCAGGTTGCGACCGCGAACGTCGACTTCGCGAACTTCACCGCCCGGATAGGCCGTGCCGATTTCCTGCTTGATGCGCTCGGCGGTGGATTCGCCGATCAGGCTGCCGTAGTTGCGGCGCACGTAGGTGATGATCGCTTCGTCGAAGCGGTCGCCGCCAACGCGTACGGATTCGGCATAGACCACACCGTTCAGGGAGATCAGCGCGATTTCGGTGGTACCACCACCGATATCCACGACCATCGAACCGCGAGCTTCTTCAACCGGCAGGCCGGCACCGATCGCAGCGGCCATCGGCTCTTCGATCAGGAACACTTCACGGGCACCGGCACCAAGGGCCGATTCACGGATGGCACGACGCTCAACCTGGGTGGACTTGCATGGAACGCAGATCAGCACACGAGGGCTGGGCTGCAGAAAGCTGTTTTCGTGAACCTTGTTGATAAAGTATTGCAGCATCTTTTCGCAGACGCTGAAGTCGGCGATCACGCCGTCCTTCATCGGACGAATGGCAGCAATGTTGCCCGGCGTACGGCCGAGCATGCGCTTGGCCTCGGTGCCGACAGCGACGACACTTTTCTGGTTACCGTGTGTCCGAATGGCCACAACCGATGGCTCATTCAGGACGATACCGCGCTCGCGCACGTAAATAAGGGTGTTGGCAGTGCCCAGGTCAATGGAAAGATCGCTGGAAAACATGCCACGCAGTTTCTTGAACATGGGAAAGGGACCCTAGGCAACGCGTGGGTAAAAAAGTGCGGCAAACTCTAACAACGACAGGGATTTTGGGCAAGGCGCCAATATGTTAAATTGGCCGCTTTTCTGTGCACCAAGCCCCACAATCGCGGCCTTATGACCGTAGAAGTGCGGTAGTGTTCCGACAATCTAACACACGGACGCCGTCCGTCCTGTTTTCCACTGGAGAAACCCGATGGCGCTAGAACGCTCCGACGTGGAAAAAATCGCTCATCTGGCCAGCCTTGGCCTGAATGACGCCGATCTTCCACACATCACTTCGGCCCTCAACAGCATTCTCGGGCTGGTCGACGAAATGCAGGCGGTCAATACCGACGGTATCGAGCCGCTGGCCCACCCGCTGGAAGCCAGTCAGCGCCTGCGCGCCGACGTCGTGACCGAAAGCAATAACCGCGAGGCTTATCAGTCCATCGCACCAGCGGTCGAAAACGGCCTGTACCTGGTTCCGAAAGTCATCGACTAAAGGGAAAGAGCCTGCAATGCACCAATTGACTCTGGCCGAGATCGCCCGCGGTCTCGCCGATAAAAAGTTTTCCTCCGAAGAGCTGACCAAAGTCCTGCTGGCGCGCATTACCCAGCTCGACCCGCAGCTCAACAGTTTCATCAGCCTCACCGAAGAGCTGGCCCTTGAGCAGGCGAAAGCCGCCGACGTGCGCCGGGCCAATGGTGAGAACGGCGCCCTGCTCGGCGCGCCGATCGCCCATAAAGACCTGTTCTGCACCCAGGGCATCCGCACCAGCTGCGGCTCGAAGATGCTCGACAACTTCAAGGCCCCGTACGACGCCACCGTGGTGTCGAAGCTGGCCGCCGCCGGCACCGTGACCCTGGGCAAGACCAACATGGACGAATTCGCCATGGGTTCGGCCAACGAGTCGAGCTGGTACGGCGCGGTGAAAAACCCGTGGAACCTGGAACACGTGCCGGGCGGTTCGTCCGGTGGTTCGGCTGCCGCGGTTGCCGCTCGTCTGTTGCCTGCTGCGACGGCCACCGACACCGGCGGTTCGATCCGGCAGCCAGCTGCATTCACCAACCTCACCGGCCTGAAACCGACCTACGGTCGCGTTTCGCGCTGGGGCATGATCGCTTACGCCTCCAGCCTCGATCAGGGCGGCCCTCTGGCACGCACGGCCGAAGACTGCGCAATTTTGTTGCAAGGTATGGCCGGGTTCGATCCGAACGACTCCACCAGCATCGATGAGCCAGTGCCGGACTACGCCGCTGGCCTGAATGGTTCGCTGCAAGGCCTGCGCATCGGTGTGCCGAAGGAGTACTTCGGTGCAGGTCTCGACCCGCGCATCGCCGACCTGATCCAGAACAGCATCAAAGAGCTGCAGAAGCTCGGTGCCGTGATCAAGGAAATCAGCCTGCCGAACATGCAGCACGCGATTCCTGCGTACTACGTGATCGCCCCGGCAGAAGCGTCCTCCAACCTGTCGCGTTTCGACGGCGTGCGCTTCGGCCACCGCTGCGCAGACCCGAAGAACCTGGAAGACCTGTACAAGCGCTCCCGTGGCGAAGGTTTCGGGCCTGAAGTACAGCGCCGGATCATGGTCGGTGCCTACGCGCTGTCCGCCGGTTACTACGACGCCTACTACCTGAAAGCACAGAAGATCCGTCGCCTGGTGAAGAACGACTTCATGACTGCCTTTAATGAAGTCGACATCATCCTCGGCCCGACCACGCCAAACCCGGCCTGGAAACTCGGTGCCAAGAACAGCGACCCGGTCGCTGCCTACCTGGAAGACGTCTACACCATCACCGCCAACCTCGCGGGCCTGCCGGGCCTGTCGATGCCGGCCGGTTTCGTCGACGGTCTGCCGGTCGGCGTGCAACTGCTCGCTCCGTATTTCCAGGAAGGCCGCTTGCTCAACGTTGCGCACCAGTATCAGTTGAACACTGACTGGCACACTCGCACCCCAACCGGCTTCTGAGGAGACACACATGCAATGGGAAGTCGTGATCGGGCTGGAGATTCACACCCAGCTCACCACCCGGTCGAAAATCTTTTCCGGTAGTTCCACCCAGTTCGGTTCCGAGCCGAACACCCAGGCCAGCCTGATCGACCTGGGCATGCCCGGCGTGCTGCCAGTGCTCAACCAGGAAGCGGTGCGCATGGCGGTGATGTTCGGTCTGGCGATTGACGCCGAGATCGGCCAGCACAACGTGTTCGCCCGTAAAAACTACTTCTACCCGGATCTGCCGAAGGGCTACCAGATCAGCCAGATGGAGTTGCCGATCGTCGGCAAGGGCCACCTGGACATCGCCCTGGAAGACGGCACGGTCAAACGCGTCGGTATCACCCGTGCGCACCTGGAAGAAGACGCCGGCAAGAGCCTGCACGAAGAATTCAGCGGTGCCACCGGCATCGACCTGAACCGTGCCGGCACGCCGCTGCTGGAAATCGTGTCCGAGCCTGACATGCGCAGCGCCAAGGAAGCGGTGGCCTACGTCAAGGCGATCCACGCGCTGGTGCGTTACCTGGGCATCTGCGACGGCAACATGGCCGAGGGTTCGCTGCGTTGCGACTGCAACGTGTCGGTACGTCCGAAAGGCCAGGTCGAGTTCGGCACCCGCTGCGAGATCAAGAACGTCAACTCGTTCCGCTTCATCGAGAAAGCGATCAACTCCGAGATCCAGCGTCAGATCGACCTGATCGAAGACGGCGGCAAAGTGATCCAGCAGACCCGTCTGTACGATCCGAACAAGGACGAAACCCGTCCGATGCGCAGCAAAGAGGAAGCCAACGACTACCGTTACTTCCCCGATCCGGACCTGCTGCCGGTGGTCATCGAGGACTCGTTCCTCAATGACGTGCGCGCCACCCTGCCGGAGCTGCCACCGCAAAAACGCGAGCGCTTCCAGAGTGCCTTCGGTCTGTCGGCCTACGACGCCAATGTGCTGGCCACCAGCCGTGAGCAGGCGGACTACTTCGAGAAAGTCGCGAGCATCGGCGGCGACGCCAAACTGGCGGCGAACTGGGTGATGGTCGAGTTGGGCAGCCTGCTCAACAAGCAGAACCTGGACATCGAGGATTCACCAGTTTCCGCCGAGCAACTGGGCGGCATGCTGCAGCGCATCAAGGACAACACCATCTCCGGCAAGATCGCCAAGGTGGTGTTCGAAGCGATGGCCAACGGCGAAGGCAGCGCAGACGAGATCATCGAAAAGCGCGGCCTGAAGCAGGTTACCGACACTGGCGCGATCTCGGCGGTGCTGGACGAAATGCTCGCGGCCAACGCCGAGCAGGTCGAACAATACCGCGCGGCAGACGAAGCCAAGCGCGGCAAGATGTTCGGCTTCTTCGTCGGTCAGGCCATGAAAGCCTCCAAGGGCAAGGCCAACCCGCAGCAAGTGAACGAACTGCTGAAAAGCAAGCTCGAAGGCTGACGATGGCCCCGCGCCTGAGGATCGTTCCCACGCTCTGCGTGGGAATGCCGCCTCGGACGCTCCGCGTCCATTGCGGTGTGACGCAGAGCGTCACGGGGTGCATTCCCACGCCGGAGCGTGGGAACGATCACTTGGGAGCTTATGAATGAAACGTCTGCTCGGCGCCTGCGCCCTGCTCTCTTTGCTGGCCGGTTGCGCCAGCACCGACACCATCGACCCGCACGGTTACGACCAGACCGGCGTCGCCTCCTATTACGGAGCCAAACACCACGGTAAACGTACCGCCAGCGGCGAAGCGTTCAACCAGAATTCCCTGACCGCCGCCCACCGCCAGTTGCCGTTCGGCACTCGGGTGAAGGTCACCAACCTGAAAAACGATGAATCCGTCGTGGTCCGCATCAACGACCGTGGCCCGCACACCCGTGGCCGCCTGATCGATGTTTCACGTGCGGCGGCCGAACAGCTCGGTATGCTGCGCAGTGGAACCGCCCGGGTTCGGGTGCAGGCCCTCGACGACTGATGGAGCGTCCACCATTTTCGGACTGACCGACTTGCCGCTGATCAGCGTGATCGAATTGCTCAGCGGGCTGTTCCTGCTGATCGCCGGCGCCGAGCTGATGGTGCGCGCCGCCGTGCGCCTGGCCGCGCGCCTGCATGTACGACCACTGATTATCGGCCTGACCATCGTCGCCCTCGGCAGCAGCGCCCCGCAAATGGCGGTCAGCCTGCAAGCCGTGCAGGCGCACACGCCGGACATCGCGGTCAGCAGCGTGATCGGCAGCAGCATTTTCAACATTCTTGTCACCCTCGGCCTGTCAGCGCTGATCATTCCGCTACGGGTGTCGCGGCAACTGGTACGCCTCGACATCCCGTTGATGATCGGCGCCAGCCTGCTGGTATTCGTGCTGGCGTGGAATGAAGAACTCGGGCGCTTCGACGGCATTCTGTTGCTCGGTGCCCTGGCGCTTTACCTCGGATTGTTGCTGCGCCAGTCGCGGCACTCGACCCGCCCGCATTCCGATCAACCCCACGATCCGCAAGCCCCGTGGTTTACCAGCCTGCTGATGATTGTCGGCGGCCTGGGCATGCTGGTGTTCGCCGGACACTTGCTGCTGGGGGCGGCCGTGGTGGTGGCCACCGATCTGGGTTTCTCCGAACGGGTCATCGGCCTGACCGTGGTCGCGGTCGGCACTTCGCTGCCGGAACTCGCCACCTCGCTGATCGCCGCGCTGCGCGGTCAGCGGGACATCGCCGTGGGCAACGTGATCGGCGCCAACCTGTTCAACCTGCTCGGGGTGCTGGGCCTCACCGCGCTGATCGCACCGACACCGCTGTCGGTCTCGCCCAATGCGCTGGATTTCGACCTGCCGGTAATGCTCGGCGTCGCGTTGCTATGCCTGCCGGTGTTCTATTCCGGCTACCGAGTGACTCGCGCGGAAGGTCTGCTGCTGCTGGGTTTGTATCTGGCGTACGGGCTGCACGTGGTGTCGTTCACCACCGGCATGCCACTGGCCGGCAAGCTTGAACGATTGATGCTGTTTTATGTGCTGCCGACGCTGCTGGCGTTTCTGTTTTTCACGTCCGTGCGCGCCTGGCGCCGCCAACACCACAAGAAGGATGTGCCATGACCGAATCGAAGAAGTCCGGGGTTGAAGTCCGCCGTCAGGTAATGGGCGACGCGTTTGTCGATCGCGCGCTGGGAAACGCCACCGAGTTCACTCAACCCTTGCAGGACTTCGTCAACGAACACGCCTGGGGCGGCGTGTGGAATCGCGAAGGTCTGCCGCTGAAAACCCGCAGCCTGATCACCCTCGCCGCGCTGACCGCGCTGAAGTGCCCGCAAGAGTTGAAAGGTCACGTGCGCGGCGCGTTGAACAACGGCTGCACCGTTGAAGAGATCCGCGAAGCGCTGTTGCATTGCGCGGTTTATGCCGGCGTGCCGGCGGCGATCGATGCGTTCCGCGCGGCGCAGGAAGTGATCGACAGTTACCAGAAGCCTGAGTAATCGCTGGCCTCAGATCCACCCGCCCCACTGCAAAAAGAAAATCCCGATGTTGGTGGTGATCGCCGCCATCAGCGTGGTGAGCACGATGATCGCCGCCGCCAGTTCATGGTTGCCCTGCGCCGCACGGGCCATGACAAAACTGGCGGCGGCAGTCGGGCTGCCGAAATACAGAAACAGAATCCCCAGCTCCGCCCCGCGAAAACCCCACAGCCATGCACCCAGCGTGGCGATCACCGGCAGGCCGACCATCTTCACCAGACTCGAACTGAGCGCCATGTTGCCGCTCTTGCGCAGCGCCGCCAGCGACAGCGTGCCGCCAATGCAGATCAGTGCCAGCGGCAGCGTGGTCTGTGCCAGGTACTGACCGGAGGTTTCCAGCCACCCCGGCAGACCGATCTTGAAATAAGCGAACGGCGCCGCCGCGATCACGCTGATGATCAACGGATTGCTGACCACGCTTTTGCAGATGCTCCACGGGTCCGACTTGATCACCGGGCTGTAGACCGCCAGCACGATGGTCGACAGGGTGTTGTAGAACAGGATCACCAGCGCCGCGAGAATCGCTCCGAGGGAAATTCCGTAGTCGCCATACATGCTCGCCGCCAGCGCCAGGCCGATCACCCCGTTGTTGCCGCGAAACGCGCCTTGGGTGTAGATGCCACGATCTTCACGCGGACAACGGAAAATCGCCCAGCCCCAGGCCACGGCAAAACTGACCAGCGTGGCGAGGGCGAAATAGATCAGCAGCGCCGGTTGCAGCGCGGCGTGCAGGTCGGCGTGCAGGATGCCGAGAAACAGCAGCGCCGGCATGGTGACGTTGAACACCAGCGACGAAGCGGTGTGGATAAAGTTGTCGTTGATCCAGTCGATGCGCTTGAGCAGCACACCGAGAAACAGCATGGCAAACACCGGCGCGGTGATGTTCAGGGTTTCGAGGAAGATTGCCAGCATGCCGGGGAGCCTTGGAGGTGAGCGTCGTTAGGGCGCTAATGATAAGCCACTTTCACCCTGATCGTTCCCACGCTCTGCGTGGTAACGTCTCCTGTGACGCTCCGCGTCACACTGTTGGGACGCGGAGCGTCCCGGGCTGCATTCCCACGCGGAGCGTGGGAACGATCCACCCCCCTCAAACAGATCAAGTAATCGGCGCCGGATTGAACAACGTAATGTCGTTGTGCAGCTTGTGCTTCTCCGCCCACGTCTGCTGCTTGCCGCTCGCCACATCCAGGTAGTAGTGGAACAACTCCCAGCCCAACTCCTCGATGGTTGCGCGCCCGGTGGCAATCCGCCCGGCATCGATGTCGATCAGATCCGGCCAGCGCTGCGCCAGTTCGGTACGAGTCGAAACCTTCACCACCGGCGCCATGGCCAGACCATAAGGCGTGCCACGCCCGGTAGTGAACACATGCAGATTCATCCCCGCCGCCAGTTGCAAGGTGCCGCAGACAAAATCGCTCGCCGGCGTCGCACAGAAAATCAGGCCCTTCTGCTTGAAGCGCTCCCCAGGGCCGAGCACACCGCTGATCGCGCTGCTGCCGGACTTCACGATCGAGCCCAGCGACTTTTCGACGATGTTCGACAACCCGCCCTTCTTGTTGCCCGGGGTGGTGTTGGCGCTGCGATCCGCTTCACCCTTGGCCAGGTAACGGTCGTACCAGTCCATTTCGCGCACCAGTTCCTCGGCAACGGTTTTGCTCTGCGCCCGTGAGGTCAGCAGGTAGATCGCATCGCGCACTTCGGTGACTTCGGAAAACATCACCGTCGCGCCCGCCCGCAGCAGCAAGTCCGAGGCGTAACCCAGCGCGGGGTTGGCGGTAATGCCGGAAAACGCATCACTGCCGCCGCACTGCATGCCGAGAATCAACTCAGACGCCGGCACGGTTTCCCGGCGGCGCTGGTCGAGCTTCTTCAAGCGGACTTCGGCCAGTTCCATGATCTGCTCGATCATCTCGGTGAAGCCGTGACTGGAATCCTGCAAGCGATACAACCATGGCTCGCTCAGATCCACCGACGCATCGTCCTCGTGCATCACCTGCCCGGCCTGCAATTTCTCGCATCCCAGGCTGATCACCAACGCCTCGCCACCGAGATTCGGGTTGCGCGCCAGATTGCGCACAGTGCGGATCGGGATGTAGGCGTCGGTGGCCGTGATGGCCACGCCGCAACCATAACTGTGGGTCAGCGCCACCACGTCATCAACGTGCGGGTACTTGGGCAACAGTTCGTCCTTGATGCGTTTTACCGCGTGATCCAGCACCCCGGTGACGCATTGCACGGTGGTGGTGATCCCGAGAATGTTGCGCGTGCCGACGGTGCCGTCGGCGTTGCGATAACCCTCGAACGTGAAGCCTTCCAGCGGTGCCTGGGCGGCCGGCACATCGGTGGATAGCGGCAGGCTGTCCAGCGGTGGCGCGGTCGGCATGCGCAGTTGATCTTCCTTGACCCAACTGCCACGGGGAATCGGCTGCAACGCGTAGCCAATGATCTGGCCGTAGCGAATCACCGTGCCCCCCTCGGGGATATCCACGAGGCTGACCTTGTGACTCTGCGGCACGAAATCCACCGTCACCAGGCCATCGGCAAATGCGGTGCCGGCCGGCACGCCCTGGTCGTTCACCACTACCACTACGTTGTCCCGCTCGTGCAGGCGGATGTAGCGCGGCGAGTCGGAATGTTCAATCAACTGCATGACGCCGCTCCTCAGGAATGCGCTTGAGACAATTTGCCGGTGGCTTCGGAACCGCCTTGGGTTGGCGGCTCTTTAAGGACCACACGTTTGATCGGGCCGACGATCACCAGGTAGCTGAACACCGCCACGAGTGCGTTGGCACCGACGAACACCAGCGCCCATTTGAACGAGCCGGTGGAACTGATGATGTAACCGATGACGATCGGAGTGGTGATCGAGGCGATGTTGCCGAAGGTGTTGAACAGGCCACCGCTCAGACCGGCGATCTGTTTCGGCGAGGTGTCGGACACCACCGCCCAGCCCAGCGCGCCCACGCCTTTGCCGAAGAATGCCAGGGCCATGAAGCCGACCACCATCCATTCAACGTCGACATAGTTGCACGCCACGATGCTGCTCGAAACCAGCAGACCGGCAATGATCGGCGCCTTGCGGGCAAAGGTCAGCGAATGGCCCTTGCGCAGCAGGTAATCGGAAATCACCCCGCCGAGCACGCCGCCGATAAAGCCGCAGATCGCCGGCAACGAGGCGATGAAACCGGCCTTGAGGATGGTCATGCCGCGTTCCTGCACCAGGTACACCGGGAACCAGGTCAGGAAGAAATAGGTGATGCCGTTGATGCAGTACTGGCCCAGGTAAACGCCGAGCATCATGCGGTTGGTCAGCAGCTGGCGGATGTAATCCCATTTCGGGCCGTCAGCCTTTTTGCCTTGTTTCTGGTCCATGTCGACCATGCCGCCGTTGTCGGCGATGAACTTCACTTCCGCTTCGTTGGCCATCGGGTGTTGGCGCGGGCTGTGGATAACCTTGAGCCAGACCAGCGAGAACACGATGCCGAGCAGGCCCATGACGATGAACACGTGCTCCCAGCCAAAGGAGAACACGATCCAGCCCATCAGCGGCGCGAACAACACGGTGGCAAAGTATTGCGCCGAGTTGAAGATCGCCGAAGCGGTGCCGCGTTCGGCAGTCGGGAACCAGGCCGCCACAATGCGTGCGTTGCCGGGGAACGATGGCGCCTCGGCCAGACCCACGAGGAAGCGCAACATGAACAGCGCGACGATGGCCGTGGACATGCCGAACTCACCGACGAAGCCTTGCAGCACGGTGAACAGCGACCAGGTGAAAATGCTCAGGGCATAGACTTTTTTCGAGCCGAAGCGATCGAGCAGCCAGCCGCCGGGAATTTGCCCGGCCACGTAGGCCCAACCGAAAGCAGAGAAGATGTAGCCGAGGGTGACCGCGTCGATGCCGAGGTCTTTTTGCAAACTGGAACCGGCGATCGCGATGGTGGCGCGGTCGGCGTAGTTGATCGTGGTCACCAGAAACAGCATGAGCAGGATCAAATAGCGGACGTGAGTCGGCTTGGACGATTGCATGTAGATGTACTCCCACTGATTATTTTTATGCGGGTAAAACATTCTTTGGTCTTGTACCGCGCAGGGCCTCAGGCGAAGGCCCGGCGCGGGTGCAGCGATTTACGAACCGATGTAGCTGGTCTTCACGACCGTGTAGAACTCTTGCGCATAGCGGCCTTGCTCACGTGAGCCATAGGATGAACCCTTACGGCCACCGAACGGAACGTGATAATCGACACCGGCGGTCGGCAGGTTGACCATCACCATCCCGGCCTGGGAATGACGCTTGAAATGGTTGGCGTACTTCAGCGACGTGGTGGCGATACCCGCCGACAGACCGAATTCGGTGTCGTTGGCCATGGCCAGTGCAGCCTCGTAATCGGCCACGCGAACGATGTTGGCCACCGGGCCGAAGATCTCTTCGCGGCTGATGCGCATCGACGCTTCGCTGTCGGCAAACAGGGTCGGCGCAAGGAAGTAACCCTCGGTGTCGCAGGTCACCAGAGCACCGCCGCTGACCAGACGCGCACCTTCGGACTGACCGATGTCGATGTACTTCATGTCCTGTTCAAGCTGCGCTTGCGAAACCACCGGACCGATATCGGTGCCAGCCTTCAGCGCGTGGCCGACCTTGATCGACTTCATGCGCTCGGCCATGGCTTCGACGAACTTGTCATGAATCCCGGCAGTGACGATCAGTCGGCTCGAAGCCGTGCAACGCTGGCCGGTGGAGTAGAACGCGCTCTGCACCGACAACTCGACCGCCTGCTTGAGGTCGGCGTCGTCGAGAATGATCTGCGGGTTCTTGCCGCCCATCTCCAACTGAACCTTGGCCTGGCGCGACACGCAGTTGACGGCGATCTGACGGCCCACACCGACGGAGCCGGTGAAGCTGATGCCGTCGACTTTCGGGCTGTTGACCAACGCTTCACCGACCACACGACCGCTGCCCATCACCAGGTTGAACACGCCGGCCGGGAAGCCTGCGCGGGAGATGATTTCGGCCAGGGCCCAGGCGCAACCCGGCACCAGATCCGCCGGTTTCAACACCACGCAGTTGCCATAGGCCAGGGCCGGGGCGATTTTCCACGACGGGATGGCAATCGGGAAGTTCCACGGGGTGATCAGGCCGACCACACCCAGGGCTTCGCGGGTGACTTCGACGTTGACGCCCGGGCGCACCGACGGCACGTAGTCGCCGGACAGGCGCAGGCACTCGCCAGCGAAGAACTTGAAGATATTGCCGGCGCGGGTCACTTCGCCGATGGCTTCGGGCAGGGTCTTGCCCTCTTCCCGGGCCAGCAGGGTGCCGAGCTCTTCGCGGCGGGCGAGGATTTCAGTACCGACTTTGTCCAGCGAATCGTGACGGGCCTGAATGCCCGAGGTCGACCACGCCGGGAACGCGGCGCGCGCGGCGTCGATGGCGGCGTTGACCTGAGCCAGGTCAGCCTTGGCGTAATCGCCGATGGTGTCGCTCAGTTCGGACGGGTTGATGTTCGCCGAGTAATCGTTACCGGCGACCCATTCACCGTTGATGTAGTTGTCATAGCGCTTGGTCACGAATCATTCTCCTGACGCAAAAGGCCGCTGATTGCTCAGCGGCCTTGTTTATAGAGGTGTGTTACTGCGCACCTTGCTTGTCGATCAGCGCAGCGAGCATTTCGTACTCTTCGCCGGTCAGGTCGGTCAGCGGCGCCCGCACCGGGCCTGCGTCATAGCCGGCGATCTTGGCGCCTGCCTTGACGATGCTCACGGCGTAACCGGCTTTGCGGTTGCGGATGTCCAGGTACGGCAGGAAGAAGTCGTCGATGATCTTGCCGACGGTGGCGTGATCTTCACGGGCAATCGCGTGGTAGAAGTCCATCGCGGTTTTCGGGATGAAGTTGAACACCGCCGACGAGTAGACCGGCACGCCCAGGGCCTTGTAGGCCGCGGCGTAGACTTCGGCGGTCGGCAGACCACCGAGGTAGCTGAAGCGATCACCGAGGCGACGACGGATCGACACCATCAGTTCGATATCACCCAGACCGTCCTTGTAACCGATCAGGTTCGGGCAGCGCTCGGCCAGGCGTTCCAGCAGCGGCGCGGTCAGGCGGCAGACGTTGCGGTTGTAGACCACCACGCCGATGTTGACCGATTTGCACACCGCTTCAACGTGGGCGGCGACGCCGTCCTGGCTGGCTTCGGTCAGGTAGTGCGGCAGCAGCAACAGACCTTTGGCGCCCAGACGCTCGGCTTCCTGAGCGTATTCGATGGCCTGACGGGTCGAACCACCGACACCAGCGAGGATCGGCACGCTGCTGGCGCAGGTGTCGACGGCAGTCTTGATGATTTCCGAGTATTCGCTGGCAGCCAGGGAGAAGAATTCACCGGTACCACCGGCGGCGAACAGGGCTGAAGCACCGTACGGGGCCAGCCATTCCAGGCGTTTGATGTAGCCAGCGCGGTTGAAATCGCCCTGAGCATTGAAATCGGTCACCGGGAACGAGAGCAGGCCGGCGGAGAGGATGGACTTCAGTTCTTGTGGATTCATTATTCGAACACCCTGGTAGCAACGTTTTTTGTGAGTGGACCGTTCAGCCTTCGCTGAAGTTGTAGGTCATCGTACAACTTAAAATATAACCGTCAACTGCATTTCATCGTTGCAGGGCATTTTTTGTCGGACAAGATTTCTTTTTGACGTAGGAAATTTCTCGACTAGGCTGATTTTAACTGTATATACGTACAGTCAAATACAACCTGCCGACGACATATCAAGGAGAAAGAAATGTCCGGTCTACAAACAAAATGCCTCGAAAAACCTGCACCGGTCATCGCCCGTTTTGATGACTTGTTTACCCCCGGCGGCATCGCCTTCAATGCCGAGAACCCGCACTTGCTGTTGCACATCGCCGACTCGCACAGCGATGTCGAACCCGCGATCGCCCTGCCCGCTCAAGCCTTGAAAGGCAAGCCGCAACTGCGCTTCGAAGGTGCGGAACACAAGGCTATAGGCGATAACACCCGGCTGCGCTTTATTGAAAATGCCGAGCCGGTGCTCGCGCAAAATGTGCCGCTGCATCTGCCGAACGGATTGGCGCTGACCTACGGCCAGGTGCTGGCGCTGGGCGGTGATTTCTACGGAATCGTCGACCGTCCGATCAATGAAGGGTCGACTTCGGCTGATCGCCTTCAGCGCTTCACGGCGGCCTTCGACACTCTCGCCACGCTGTCGGCCTCGAAGATCGAGGCGACGCAAATTCTCGCAATCATGCAAAAGGAGATCGACGCGGTTAAACAGGCCATCAAGGATGGCAAGCAACCTCATGAGGCCTACGACGCGTTGGGAGATACGTTGTCGGAAGAGTGGAACAAAATCACCGGCGGCGGGAGTTTTGTCTCGGCCCTGTTCCCGCTCGGTCGCTATCTGAAACTGGCAGCGAACAACGCCGACCACTTCGGCGAATGGGCTCGCCAGGCCTACATCGCCGGGCACACCGCCGCCCTGCAAACCGCCGCTGCCGCCCACGCCAGTCAGGACGAACTGCAACTGGAACGGGCCTACGCGATGAACGCATTCGCCGACCACTACCTCACCGATCTGTTCTCTTCCGGGCATTTGCGAGTGCCGCGCAAAGCCATGGCCGCAGCGGTGACACCGAGCGATCTGGGCTCGCTCATCACACGTTTCATGCACGACGAAGACAGCAAGTTCGGCCTCAAGGTACGCAACGGACATGGCGAGCAATGGCGGGCATTCGGTGACAAGCGCTACTTCGACGCCACGGACGCTGACAACCGCAATCAGGTGAATCGGGCGGTACAGGATTCGGCGGACGAGGTGTACGCCGCGTATTCAAGCGGCAACGTGCCGACCACCTTCAACGCGCTGCAACGGTTGCCGGATCTGACGGCCGTGCTGGACCCGGCCAACAACTTCTCGCCACTGTTCCGCGTCGAGGGCAACAAAGTCCTGCGGCGCAAGGACGTCAACAACCTCAACGACACTGCCACCGTCGACGACTGGTGGGGCTGGAGCACCTACCTGCTGCTCAAGGACTATCACCCAAGCGGCAACACGAATTAAGGAGCGATTCGATGACGATCAAATTGAAACTGGAACTGGCCTCGGGCCAATCGATGAAAGGTGCGCCGCTGCAACTGCTGTGCGACGGCGTGGCCATCGCCCGGGCGTCGGTGGATGCTCACGGCCAGGCAACGTTCGACGTCAGGCCCGGCCCGGGAAAACTGGCGGTCAGGGTGGATCGTTCGATTCTGCCCCACAGCTGAAATGCCCGGACAAGATTGCCCCGGCGCGCCTCACCGATTCGCCGGGTAAAGTGCGACGACTGCCGCGAAGGATCGCGGCAGATCTTTTAAGGAGAGCGAAACATGACGTTTGCCGCTGCACACCTTCCGCAATTCCCCGACCACGCCAGCGACTCGATCATCCTGCGGTTATCAACTCTGGATGATGACTTGATCGTCCGTGTGCCCGACGGGCAGAACACACCGCCGAACTGGGATGTGTACCCGATCCTCGGTGATGATCCGGAGGAGCCTGAATGGCAGGGTTTGGCGGAGCCGACCGGCGTCTGGGATGACACACTGGATGACATGGTCGGCCTGACCGGGATCGAACTGAGCATCCCGAGATTCGAGCTGGAAAAGTACCTGAACAGCACCGTTGAACTGCGCTACAAGTTCGCTGATGAGGCCGGTCTCGAGCCTTGTTCGGAGCCGCTGAAACTGTACATCGAGTCCTGATCCTGCTCTTTCGAGTCCTTCCAAGACCGAGCTCACTACTACCGTTCATCGCAACTGTCATTTCTGACAGGTGCGAACGCTTGGCAGGTTCGGGCTTACTGACTTGGGAGTTAACGAACCGGCTCCATCGACGCAACACCATGGTTTGCGTTCTTACAACGGTTCAAATGGATGTGAAAAGGAGTTTGATCATGACTGCACAAGTCAAAACCTTGGTGGCACCTATTCTCAAGGAAGCCGAGAACGGTGTGCTCTTCCTTAGCAAACTCAAAGGAGACGCTCACGGTGATGTACCGCCTTACCAGCAGGCCGTCGCTGGCGACGTGATTACCATGAAAGTAGAGACCTCGACCGGTAACAAATGGGAAGCAAGACATACCCTGACCGCAGCCGAGGTGGGAAAGTCAGTGATCTTCGCCATCCCCAAAGATGTCTTTGAGAAAAAACTTGTTCCCGGTGCGAGGGCCGAACTGCATTACACCGTCACCATAAACAACGGTAATGCTTCGTCATCCCCATTGCTGACAGTTCAACTCGAACGATAAGCAACAATCACCCCTGCGCCTGTGCCTCTTCATGAGCCTGGCGCAGTCTTTCCCGGCTGTTGGTCAAATGGAGGCGCATGGCCGCACGGGCGGCATCGGAATCCTGACGGGCGATGGCGTCGTAGATTTCCTCGTGCTCGCGACTCAGGCGACTCATGTAGTGCTGCTGATCGTCATGGGCCAGGCGCGCCGAATTCAGCCGCGTGCGCGGAATGATGCTGGTGCCCAGGTGGGTCATGATGTCGGTGAAATAGCGGTTGCCGGTGGACAGCGCGATTTGCAGATGGAACTGGAAGTCCGACGCCACTGCATCGCTGGCGTGGGCCACGCTGTCATTCAGCGCATCAAGGGCCGCGCGCATCGCAGCAAGTTGCTCGGTGCTGCGGCGCTGCGCGGCAAGGCCGGCGGATTCGACTTCGAGGCTGATACGCAATTCGAGAATGGCCAACACGTCACGCAGGGTGACCACGGTGGCCGGGTCGATCCGGAAACCGCTTGGGCTCGGGGTGTCGAGCACGAAGGTGCCGATGCCATGACGGGTTTCCACCTGCCCCGCCGCCTGCAAACGGGAAATCGCCTCGCGCACCACGGTGCGGCTGACGCCGTGGGCTTCCATGATCGCCGACTCGGTCGGCAACTTGTCGCCGCGCTTGAGCAGACCGTCGCGGATCTGCTCGGTCAGCACCGTCACCAGTTCCTGAGCCAGGCTGCGGCGCTTGCGAGGGAGTCGCGGGGTGTCGATCAGGTTTTCCATGGTCTGCATCTTGTCTCGAAAATTCGGCTTGTGGGCATCATAGCTCAAGCGGGTTGTACGATCACTTTCCGTTTCCACACAAACCCTGTGGGAGGCGGCAAGCCAGCCCTCACAGGGTCTGTGTGGACATATCAGGCGGTCACGTTCTGCTCAACCAGGTGACCACTGTCGATCCGCACATGCCGTGGATGGAAGCGCTTGAGGCTGCTGCGATGGCCGACGCTGACGATGCTCAGGCCGGGCAACTGATCGATCAGCGCCTGATACAGCGTGGCTTCATCCTCTTCATCCATTGCCGACGTTGCTTCATCCATGTACAGCCATTGCGGCGCATAGAGCAGCGCGCGGGCGAAGGCCAGACGTTGCTGTTCACCCGGCGAGAGCATGCGCTGCCAGTGATTGGCCTCGTCCAGTCGAGCCACCAGATGCGGCAGACGGCAGGTTTCCAGCACTTGTGCATAACGTTCTGGTGCGTAGGTGTCGCCCGGCTGTGGATAACTCAAGGCGTCGCGCAGGGTGCCGATCGGCAAATACGGCTTTTGCGGCAGGAACAGATAACGCGAAGCCGGCAGGCGAATGCTGCCGTGCCCGGCCGGCCACAAATGGCCCATCGCCCGCAGCAGCGTGGATTTACCGCTGCCGGAACGACCGCTGAGCATCACCCGATCGCCCTGCTCCACGGTCATGTCGGCGCTGGTCAGTAGATGACGACCGTCGGCCAGATCGAGGCCGAGGTTATGAACCTTCAGCTCATTGCCCTTATTCTGCACGTCGATGGCCGGCGCACGTTCTTCGTTGTCGGTCATGGCCTGGCGGAAGCTCAGCAGACGATCACACGTGGCGCGCCACGCGGCGAGGTCCGCATAGGCATTGATGAACCAGCTGAAGTTCTCCTGCACGTTGCCGAATGCCGAGTTGATCTGCATCAGCTCACCCAGTTCGATCTTGCCGGTCAGGTAACGCGGGGCCGCGACGATGAACGGGAAGATGATTGCGATCTGGCCGTAACCCGAGGTGAAGAACGTCAGGCGCTTGGACACCCGCATGATGTCCCAGAAGTTGTGCCAGACCAGACCGAAGCGATTGCTCAGACGGCGATTCTCGTTCGGCTCACCGTTGTACAGCGCAATGCTCTCGGCGTTCTCACGTACGCGGACCATGGAGAAACGCAGGTCAGCTTCGAAGCGTTGTTGTTGATTGTTCAGGCCGATCAGGCGTCGACCGATCAGGTGCGTCAGCCAACTGCCGACCGCTGCGTACAGCAGCGCACACCAGAACATGTAGCCGGGAATCTCGATACCAAACACTTCGATGCTGCCGGAGACGCCCCACAGAATGATCGAAAACGACACCAGGCTGACCACCGTGCGGATCAGGCCCAACGCGAGATTCAAGGTGTTGGTGGTGAAGGTATTGAGGTCTTCGGAAATCCGCTGGTCAGGGTTGTCGGTGTAACCGCCCTGCTCCAGCTGGTAATAGTTCTTGTGCCCGAGCCAGCGTTTGAAATGGTTCTCGGTGAGCCATGCCCGCCAACGGATGGTCAGCATCTGCGTCAGGTACAGGCGATACACCGCGCCAAGAATCGCCACGGCCGCGATGCCGCAGAAATACAGGATCAACTGCCAGAACGCCGCCTCATCCTTCTTCTGCAGGGCGTTATAGAAATCCTTGTACCAACTGTTGATCCACACCGAGATCGCCACGCTGAACAACGTCAGCGCAATCACGGCGATCAGCAACGTCCAGGCCTTGCCCTTCTCTTCGCTGCGCCAGTAAGGCGTGGTCATGGCCCACACCTTGCGAAAAAACTGCCCGCGCACAGTATCGTTGACCGCGGAATATTCAGCGTTCTGATTCATGGAAAAGGCTCGATAAAGAAAAGAACAGACACGCACCGATCATAGATGATCGGTGCGTTTTATCGCGAGGGCTGGCGATGGTCGTTCAGCGCAGGTTCAGCGACGAACCGGACGCTTCTGCAGTTTGCGCTGCAAGGTGCGGCGGTGCATGCCCAGGGCGCGGGCAGTGGCGGAAATGTTGCCTTCGTGCTCGGTCAGCACGCGCTGGATGTGCTCCCACTGCAGGCGATCCACCGACATCGGGTTTTCCGGCACCAGGCTGTCGAGGTCGGCATGCTCGGAAAGCAGCGCTGCCAGCACGTCGTCGGCATCCGCCGGTTTGCACAGGTAATTGCAGGCGCCGCGCTTGATCGCTTCGACTGCGGTGGCAATGCTCGAGTAACCGGTGAGGATCACCACGCGCATTTCCGGGTCCAGCTCCAGCAGTTTCGGCAGCAGGACCAGACCGGAATCGCCGTCCATTTTCAGGTCCAGCGCGGCATAGTCCGGCAGATCGGCCTGAGCGATGGTCAGGCCTTCTTCGGCAGAACCGGCGGTGCTGACGCGGAAACCGCGGCGGGCCATGGCACGGGCCATCACTCGGGTGAAGGTCGCGTCGTCATCGACCAGCAGCAAATGCGGCAGTTCTTCGCCTTCGACTTGGATTTCGTCACTCATGTTGCTCTCCTCGTGCGCCGTGGGGCAGGCGCAGCTCGGTGAGCGTGCCGCCTTCCTCATGACTATAGAGTTTCACTGAGCCGCCGGCGCGTGTCACGCTGGCCTTGCTCAAAAACAGGCCTAGGCCGAAACCTTTGCCCTTGGTGGTAAAAAACGGTTTGCCGATCTGCTCGGCGATGGCCAGCGGCACACCGGCACCATGATCGCGGATGCTGATGGTCAGGTCTTCGGCGGTCCAGTCCAGGGTCACCTGAAGGTTTTCCGGGCAGGCGTCGGCGGCGTTGTTCAACAGATTCAACAGTGCCTGGGTCAGATCCGGCGGCGGTGCCACACGCGGCAACGGGCCCTGGCCCAGACGCTGGAAGCGATAACTGGCCTCGGGACGCATCAGGTGCCAGCGATTGAGCGCTTCGTCGAGCCACTCGGTAACGTCCTGCATCTCCACCGCCATCCGGCGATTGGCTTCGGCGGCGCGCACCAGTTGCTGCAGGGTCTCCTTGCAGAGTTTCACCTGATCCTTCAGCACCTTCAGATCTTCCTGAAGCATCGGGTCGTGATGATCCTGCTGCATTTCGTTGAGCAGCACGCTCATGGTTGCCAGCGGGGTGCCCAGTTCATGGGCGGCACCGGCGGCCTGAGTCGCCACGGCCAGCAATTGCTGATCGCGCAGGCCTTCTTCACGGCGGATCGCCCGTAACTCTTCCTGCCGGCGCAGCTCTTCAGCCATGCGCGCGGCGAAGAAGGTGATCACCGCTGCCGCCAGGGCGAAGCTCAGCCACATGCCGTAGATCTGCAAGTTCTCCCGGGCCACCGGCAGGGTTTCCAGCGGATAGAAGTGCGTCAGCATCAATGTGTACAAGGCCAGCGCAATACCGGACAGCACCACCGAATAACGCCATGGCAGCGTCACCGCAGCGATGGTCAGCGGCACCAGATAATACGAAACGAACGGGTTGGTCGAACCACCGGAGAAATACAGCAAGGCACTGTGGATAACCAGATCGCAGGCCAGTTGCAGCGCGTACTCGAGCTCGGTCACCGGCCACGAGGTACGCAGGCGCACAGCGGTGAACACACACAGCAGGATCGAACAGCCGAGGGTCATCACCAGTTGCACCCACGGCAACGGCAACAGATCCAGCCAGTAAGCGAGGCCCACGGAACCGGCCTGCGCGGCGAGCACCAGGGTGCGGATGAAAGTCAGCCGCCAGAGATTCTGGCGAGTGGCGGAAGTCAGTTGTACGGGGGCGAGCATGAGCTCTCCTGATGAGCGCTCCAGGCGGATCGCACGGAGTATAACCAAGGCGCGGGCTTGAGAGGCGAAAGTGCGGCAAACGACCACACCCAAAAGCAGTTGCAAGTTGCGAGCTTCAAGCTACGAGCAAAAGCTTGCGGCTTGCAGCTTGAATCTCGTCGCTGGCCTTGTCATCTGTATAGAAGTTGTAACTGGGCGAACCGGATCATAAACGCTAGAGTCTGATGGTTTCACGCAGGCCCCCGAACCATCACCTGCGCCCTCATCAAGGAGCTTTCATGCACACATTTCGCCGCAGCGCCGCCCTTCTCGCCCTGACCGTCGGCAGCATCGCCAGCCTTCCGGCCCTGGCCGCCGATGAGCTGCACTACAACCAGATTTCCCTGCGCGCCGAAGTCAGCCAGGAAGTGGCCCGCGACCTGATGATCGTGACCCTCTACACCGAAGAACAGAACACCGACCCGGCCAAACTCGCCGCCGACGTCAGCACCACCATGAACAAGGCCCTCGCCCAGGCGAAGCAGGTCAAAGACATCACCCTGCGCCAGGGCAGCCGCAACAGCTACCCGATCTACGACACCAAGGGCCAGAAAATCACCGGCTGGCGCGAACGCGCCGAACTGCGCCTGGAAAGCGCCGACTTCGCCGCCCTGTCCAAACTCACCGGCGAGCTGCTGACCGACCTAAAAATGGGAGGAATGGACTTCGCCATCGCCGCCCCCACCCGCAAGGCCAGCGAAGACCAACTGCTCAAAGAAGCCGTCACCGCCTTCAAGGCCCGCGCCCAACTGGCCACCGACGCCCTGGGCGGCAAGGGTTACAAAATCGTCAACCTGAACCTCAACAGCAACGGCTTCCCACAACCGTACATGCGCGCCCCGATGATGATGAAAGCCGCTGGCATGGATTCGGCGCCCGTCACGCCTGAAGTCGAAGCCGGCACCAGCCAGGTCAGCCTGACCGCTGATGGCTCGATTGAAGTGTTGATGCAGTGATTGAATGACGACTGAATGAAAAACCGGCGATCAGTGATGATCGCCGGTTTTTTTTATACCTGGGATTTGTGTTGTCAGGTTTGCGGATCAACCCGATCCAGCGCGCGGTTCACTGCAAGCTCCGCCAGCATGATGATCTGCTGGATACCCAGTGCCGTATTGCGTTGCGGGCCGCTGAGTTCGTTGGCGAAATTGCTGGCGATGGTACTGGCCGAGGCCAGGGATTCGCAGGCATTGGCCAGCAGGCTTTCGGTGTCGACGTTGGGCGTGACCATGTACATCGTGCTCGGGCGCGGTTTGGTGGGGTTGGGGCACAGGTAATAGTCGAGGGCGCGTTTGATGGCTTCGCGGTTGCGGGCGAGGTCTTCGGCGCGCATGGCTTCTTCGAGGGGTGTGGGTGTTTCGAGGGGTGGGTCGGGGACAACCTTGTTCATTGATTAACTCCTTGCTGACTTGAAGCCACCCAATGCCGTTCTCACGCGGCGAAGAGGTGGCAGCTATGTGCGGGGTGAGAAACCGGGCAAGGAGATTCCGGCCAGACCAAAGTCTGCCCGCACACGGCCGCCATAAATCAATTACAGGCAGCAGAAATGCTGGCGGCAATTATGGTCGGACTGGCGTTCGAATGACACTCGCTTGCCTGGGTTCTCACACCCAATCACAGAGTTTTCTGCGACAACCAAAGACTAGGGATCGTGGTTCCGACGGACAACCTGAAAACCTTGTGGGAAGGTTCGGTGAATCCCACACATCTTTAAACATTCGAAAATGGAACGCGGAGCGTCCCGGGCTGCATTCCCACGCGGAGCGTGGGAACGATCAAGCAGTCCGCAGTTGCTTTCCGCTTTCCGCTTTCCGCTTTCCGCTTTCCGCTTTCCGCTTCCCACCACTCAACACGATGAGCGTTAGCTCGAGTACCGCTTTTGATCTTCGGGCGACGTCGGAAGGCTGAGTGGAGGGATTTATTCGGGGGTGGGAGCGTAGCGACCGTTTGGCGAAGCCAAACACATCGAGAGGAGGTGCAGCGAAGCAAACCGTAGGCGATGCCCCCGGATGAATCCCGTAACGAAGGAACCCCGAGCCCCAGCGAGGGGCCGAACGCAGGAGCAAAGCGTTTTTGGTTACTTTTTAGGCGTTTGTAAAAAGTGACCCGCCGTAAGGGCGGAACCATAAGCCGCAGCACCCGAAAAAACGGATATGCCCAAAAACCCGCCAGATATACCGAGATAGACGCATCCCCTCAAAAAACGATATTTCCGAACACCCCCAAATCCCCGCTAACCTCAAACAACAACCACCTAAAAACCCACGGGCCAGACATGCATAGATCCACCCTAAAACCACTCCTGATCACCCTGGCCCTGACCGCCATAACCCCACTCGCAAACGCAGCAACAACCCTGGTCTACTGCTCCGAAGCCAGCCCCGCAGGCTTCGACCCCAGCCAATACACCAGCGGCACCGACTTCGACGCCTCCGCCGAAACCCTCTTCAACCGTCTCACCCAATTCAAACGCGGCGGCACCGAAGTCGAACCCGGCCTCGCAACCAAATGGGACGTAAGCCCGGACGGCCTCCAGTACACCTTCCACCTGCGCCAAAACGTAAAATTCCACACCACCGACTACTTCACCCCAACCCGAACCTTCAACGCCGACGACGTCCTCTTCACCTTCCAGCGCCTGCTCGACCCGGACAACGCCTTTCGCAAGGCCTACCCCGCCGAGTCCCCGTACTTCACCGACATGGGCCTGAACACCACGATCAAATCCGTGGAAAAACTCGACGACAACACCGTGCGCTTCAACCTGAACAACGTCGACGCCGCGTTCGTGCAAAACCTCGCCATGAGCTTCGCCTCGGTGCAATCGGCCGAATACGCCGCCCAATTGCTAAAGGAAGGCCACGCCGCCGACCTCAACCAGAAACCAGTCGGCACCGGCCCGTTCGTGTTCAAGCGCTATCAGAAGGACGCGCAGATCCGTTACGCCGCGAACAAGGACTACTGGAAACCAGAGGACGTAAAGCTCGATAACCTGGTGTTCTCGATCACCCCGGACGCCGCCGTACGCCTGCAAAAGCTCAGGACCGGCGAATGCCAGGTCAGCGGCTACCCGCGCCCCGCCGACATCGAAGTGATGGAAAAAGACCCGAACCTGCGGGTGTTGAAGCAGCCCGGTTTCAACCTCGGCTTCCTCGCCTACAACACCACCCATCCGCCGCTGGATCAGCTCAAAGTGCGCCAGGCGCTGGACATGGCCATCGACAAACCGGCAATCATCAAAGCGGTTTATCAGAGTGCCGGACAGCTGGCGCAAAACGCCTTGCCGCCAGCGCAATGGTCGTTCGATCCGAACATAAAAGACGCGCCGCACGACCCTGCGAAAGCCAGGGCGCTACTCAAGGAAGCCGGGGTTGCACCGGGTACAACCATCAACCTCTGGGCCATGACCGTGCAGCGCGCCTCGAACCCGAATGCGCGGATGTCGGCACAGATGATCCAGCAGGATTGGGAGAAGATCGGTATCAAGGCCAACATCGTCAGCTATGAATGGGGCGAGTACATCAAGCGCGCCAAGAATGGCGAACATGACGCGATGATCTACGGCTGGACCGGTGACAACGGTGATCCCGACAACTGGCTGGGCGTGCTTTACAGCTGCGCGGCGGTGAACGGCAGCAACTACGCCAAATGGTGCGATCCGGCCTACGACAAGCTGGTACAACAAGCCAAGGTATCCACCGATAAATCGCAACGGGTAAAACTGTATCAACAGGCGCAACTCATCCTTAAACAGCAGGTGCCGATCACGCCGATCGCCAACTCCACGGTGTTCCAGCCGCTGCGCAAGGAAGTCACCGATTTCAAGATCAGCCCGTTCGGTCTAACCCCCTTCTATGGCGTGGGTATAAATAAGTAACACCCGGCCCCAATCCGGCGCGCACAGCGTGACCAATGCACCGTTTTGGGGCTCCATTTGCACCGTAAAAACCGGTCGCAAACGGTCAAATGCGTCAGAAGTTATACGGATGCGACATTAAGGTACGTTCGTGCCACGCTTTGAGGCCGCCGAGCGCTCTGGATCTTGCATTGGGTATGGGCCCTGCATAAGTATCCGCAGGCACGACTCACGAGGTCGTACCTCACTACTAAAAAATGACAACAAATCATGAGGCCAACATGCTTAAACACGCGGTCATTCCGTTTTTAGTCGGCGCAGGCTTGTTAGCCTCCGCACCTTTCGCCACCGCTGCGACTAACCTGGTGTTCTGCTCCGAAGGCAGCCCGGCCGGTTTCGATCCAGGCCAATACACCACCGGAACCGACTTCGACGCCTCAGCCGAAACCATGTTCAACCGTCTGACCCAGTTCGAGCGTGGCGGTACCGCCGTGATTCCTGGTCTGGCGACCAAGTGGGACATTTCGGATGACGGCCTGACTTACACCTTCCACCTGCGCGAAGGCGTCAAGTTCCACACCACCCCGTATTTCAAGCCGACTCGTGAGTTCAACGCCGACGACGTGCTGTTCACCTTCAATCGCATGATTAACAAGGATGACCCGTTCCGTAAGGCGTACCCGACCGAATTCCCGTACTTCACCGACATGGGGATGGACACCAACATCACCAAGATCGATAAAGTCGACGACCACACCGTCAAGTTCACCCTGAAAGAAGTCGACGCTGCGTTCATCCAGAACATGGCCATGAGCTTCGCGTCGATCCAGTCCGCCGAGTACGCAGCCCAGCTGCTGAAAGAAGGCAAGGCTGCCGACATCAACCAGAAGCCGATCGGCACTGGTCCTTTCGTGTTCAAGAGCTACCAGAAAGACTCCAACATCCGCTATACCGGCAACAAGGAATACTGGAAGCCTGAAGACGTGAAGATCGACAACCTGATCTTCGCCATCACCACCGACCCGTCGGTACGTATCCAGAAGCTGAAGAAGAACGAGTGTCAGGTCACCCTGTTCCCGCGTCCGGCCGACCTCGCGGCACTGAAAGCCGATCCTGCGCTGAAGATGCCTGACCAGGCTGGCTTCAACCTGGGCTACATCGCCTACAACGTGATGGACAAGGTCAAGGGCAGCAACGAGCCTAATCCGCTGGCCGACCTGCGCGTTCGCCAGGCGCTGGACATGTCGGTCAACAAGCCACAGATCATCGACTCGGTATACCAGGGCGCGGGCCAACTGGCCGTCAACGCCATGCCGCCGACCCAGTGGTCCTACGACACCACCATCAAGGACGCCAAGTACGATCCTGAGAAAGCCAAACAGCTGCTCAAGGAAGCCGGCGTCAAGGAAGGTACCGAGATCGTTCTGTGGGCGATGCCGGTTCAGCGTCCGTACAACCCGAACGCCAAACTGATGGCCGAAATGCTCCAGTCCGACTGGAAGAAAATCGGTCTGAACGTGAAGATTCAGAGCTACGAGTGGGGCGAGTACATCAAGCGCTCCAAGGGTGGCGAGAACCAGGGCATGCTGATTGGCTGGAGCGGTGACAATGGTGATCCGGACAACTGGCTCAACGTGCTGTTTGGTTGCGACTCCCTGAGCGGCAACAACTTCTCCAAATGGTGCGACAAGAAATTCGACGGCCTCGTGAAAGAAGCCAAGCGCACCACTGACCAGGCCAAGCGCACCGAACTCTACAAAGAGGCGCAGCACGTCCTCAAAGATGCAGTCCCTATGACACCTATCGCTCACTCGACGGTGTATCAACCCATGCGCGCCAACGTGCAGGACTTCAAGATCAGCCCGTTCGGCTTGAACTCCTTCTACGGCGTCAGCGTCAGCAAATAAAAGAGGCAGCGGCGACGTTTTCAGCGTCGCCGCTGTTTTTTTGCCGAGAAGTTAGGAATTTGCCTACAACTTTTTCCACCCCGTCTTACCGGGATGGTTTAGGACGTGTCGCCTTTTCCTACGAGTCTTTAGGACTCAGCGCATTTACTGCCAGACCCACGGCCCCTACCGTCGGGTTCTGACCAGTGACTGCGTGGGCTTTCGGTTTTGCTGTTCGTTTCGGTTGGAGCTCAATGCAGCCACAACGTCCCTGGACGGGATCGCGGCGCATTGAAAAACACTAAAAAAGAGGGAGCGTCATGCGCCATACCTTGGTTTTTTCCGCATTGCTGGGCGCCGGCCTGTTGGCCGCCACGTCCGCCAGTTTCGCCGCCAGCGACAGTCTGGTGTTCTGCTCCGAAGGCAGCCCGGCCGGTTTCGATACCGCGCAGTACACGACGGCGACCGATAACGACGCCGCCGAACCGCTGTACAACCGCCTGGCCGAGTTCGAAAAAGGTGCGACCGGTGTAGTACCGGGCCTCGCAACCAGCTGGGATATTTCCGAGGACGGCCTCAAGTACACCTTTCACCTGCGTGAAGGTGTGAAATTTCATACAACGCCGTACTTCAAACCTACACGCGATTTCAACGCCGACGACGTGCTGTTCACGTTTAACCGCATGCTCGATCCGCAACAGCCTTTCCGTAAGGCTTATCCGACCGAGTTCCCGTATTTCAACGGGATGAGCCTCAACAAGAACATCGCCAAGGTCGAGAAGACCGGGCCGCTGACCGTGCAGTTCACGCTCAACAGCGTCGACGCCGCGTTCATCCAGAACATTGCCATGAGCTTCGCCGCCATTCTGTCCGCCGAGTACGCCGACAAGCTGCTGGCCGAAGGCAAGCCGAGCGACATCAACCAGAAGCCGATCGGCACTGGCCCGTTCGTGTTCAAGAGCTACCAGAAAGACTCGAACATTCGCTACACCGGCAACCCGCACTACTGGGATCCGAGCCGGGTGAAGCTGAAGAACCTGATTTTCGCGATCAATACCGACGCCTCGGTACGTGTGCAGAAGCTCAAGGCCGGTGAATGTCAGGTCACCCTGCACCCGCGTCCGGCCGATGTGCCGGCACTGAAGAACGACCCGAAACTGCAATTGATCGAGAAACCGGGCTTCAACCTCGGCTACATCGCCTACAACGTCCGTCACAAGCCGTTCGACCAGCTCGAAGTGCGTCAGGCGCTGGACATGGCGGTGAATAAACAGGGAATTCTCAACGCTGTTTATCAAGGCGCCGGTCAACTGGCCGTCAACGCCATGCCGCCGACCCAATGGTCCTACGACGACACGATCAAGGACGCCGCCTATAACCCGGAGAAAGCCAAAGAGCTGCTCAAGGCTGCCGGCGTCAAGGAAGGCACCGAGATCACCCTGTGGGCGATGCCGGTACAACGTCCGTACAACCCGAACGCCAAACTGATGGCCGAAATGCTCCAGGCCGACTGGGCCAAGATCGGTCTGAAAGTGAAGATCGTCAGCTACGAATGGGGCGAGTACATCAAACGCACCAAGAATGGCGAGCACGACGTCAGCCTGATCGGCTGGACCGGTGACAACGGGGATCCGGACAACTGGCTCGGCACGCTATACAGCTGCGACGCCATCGGCGGCAACAACTACTCCATGTGGTGCGATCCGGCTTACGACAAGCTGATCAAACAGGCCAAGGTCGTCACCGACCGTGACCAGCGCACCGTGCTCTACAAACAGGCCCAGCAACTGCTCAAGCAGCAAGTGCCGATCACGCCTGTCGCCCACTCGACGGTCAACCAGCCGCTGAGCGCCAAAGTCGAAGGGTTCAAGGTGAGCCCGTTCGGTCGCAACGTGTTTTCGGGTGTCAGCATCGATTAAACAAAAAACCGATTAGCCGCAATGCTGAGGGGGCCGTCTACCCCCTCACGCAAGCGCTTTGCCGAAATTCGCCAATCAGGCATTTTGCAAACGTTTGCGATGTGTGAATGAGTTCTAAACCAATAACCGGCCAACCCAAAAAAGCCGGCATAAAAAGAAAGTAAAGGAGCTTCACCCATGAAACTGAGCAATACCGCGATATTGGCCTTGGCCATCAGCAGCATCACCGCCACGGCTTACGCGGAAACCCAAAGCCAGGCGTTCACCCCGGTGACCGTCAACACCAAGAGCGCCCAGGCAGAAGCCACCGGTTTCGTCGAAGGTCAGTCGATCACCGGCACTACCCGCAACTGGTACGCCAACGAACAACTGAAGCGTGGCGGCAAGTTTGCCTATAAGAAAGATGGTGCAATCGCCGAGACCGACCGTCGTATCAACTGGGTGCAAGGCACCATCGTCAAGTACAACTCGGGCTTCACCGAAGGCACTGTAGGGATCAGCACCGAAGTTGCCGCGTACAACGCCATCGCGCTGGAGCGTGATCGTGAGAATCTGGCCTCCGGCAACGGTGGTGCACCGAAGACCGGCTCCTTCTCCGGTAACAACCGTACCCTGACTCACAAGAACAACGGTGAAGCGGTCGATCAGTGGAGCAAAATCGGGCTGGCCAACATCAAGGCCCGTATTTCCAACACCACGCTGACCGCAGGTCGCATGAACTTCAGCAGCCCGCAAGTCGACGTGATCGGCAACCGTGCACTGCCTTCGAGCTTCGAAGGTATTTCCCTGCACAGTGAAGAGCTGAACAACCTGTCCTTCGACCTGGCCACGTTCGACCGCGTGTCGCCACGTTCGGAACAGAGCCTGCAGAAATTCCGCGCCGAATACGCCAACGGCCGTGTCGAATCCGATCACGTGCACACTGCCGGTATCAGCTACCAGCCACTTGAAAGCCTGAAAACCAGTGTTTGGGGCACTCAGGTCGAAGACCTGTGGAACCAGTACTACTTCGGCGCCACCCATGAACTGGGTGACAGCAATGTCCTCGCCCTGACTACCGGTCTTAACTACTACAAGACCGTTGATGAAGGCAAAAAACTGCTGGGCGATATCGACAACGACACCTACTCTCTGTCGTTCGGCCTGACCCACCAGGCCCACAGCCTGACGTTCTCGTACCAGCAAGTGAACGGTAACGAGTACTTCGACTACCTGCATGAAACCAACGGCATCTACCTGGCCAACTCCCTGCTGTCGGACTTCAACGGCCCGAACGAGAAATCCTTCCAGGTTTCCTACGGCATAAACATGGCCGAATACGGCGTGCCAGGCCTGAAGTTCAACATCTATCAGGCACGCGGCTGGGGCATCGACGGTACCCACTACAACGGCAACAAAGGCGTTGCCGGCAAGGGTTACGACGGTATCCAGGAACAAGATGGCGAGCACCATTATGAATACGGTATCGGTGCCACCTACGCAGTACAGAGCGGCCCTCTTAAAGCGACCACCATTCGCGGCACCTACACCGCGCACCGTGCGAGCGAATTCCAGTCGGACGGCAGCATCAACGAGTTCCGTCTCGTGACCACCATCCCGTTCAACATCCTGTAAAACCGCACGCCGACGGCTGACTCAGTGACGAGTCGGCCGTTCGGCTTTTGTCTTCAACCGATTGCAGAGGGTTCTTGATGAAAATGCTTCCCCTACGTGCGGCCATCGCGGCTGCGTTGCTGAGTGTCGCTGTCGGCGTCTCGGCCAAACCCTTGGTGGTCTGCACCGAAGCCAGTCCGGAAGGCTTCGATATAGTCCAGTACACGACTGCAGTCACAGCCGACGCGGTGGCCGAAACCATCTTAAACCGTCTGGCGGACTTCAAGCCCGGCACCACCGAAGTGATTCCGGCGCTGGCCGAATCTTGGGACATCAGCGACGACGGCCTGACCTACACGTTCCACCTGCGCAAAGGCGTCAAGTTTCACACCACCGAATATTTCAAGCCGACCCGCGACATGAACGCCGACGACGTGGTCTGGAGTTTCCAGCGTCAGCTGGACCCGAATCACCCGTGGCACAAGCTGTCGAGCGTGGGCTTCCCGTACTTTGAAAGCATGGGCTTCAAGGAACTGCTCAAAAGCGTCGAGAAAGTCGACGACAACACCGTCAAGTTCACCCTGACCCGTCGCGAAGCGCCATTCCTGGCCGACATCGCCATGGCGTTCTCCTCGATCTATTCGGCCGAGTACGCCGACCAGTTGCTCAAGGCCAACAAGACCGGCGACCTGAACAACAAACCGGTCGGCACCGGGCCGTTCATCTTCCAGCGCTACAACAAGGACGCCCAGGTTCGCTTCAAGGCCAACCCGGACTATTTCCGTGGCAAGCCGCCGGCTGACGCGCTGATCCTGGCGATCGCCACCGACAACAACGTGCGCTTGCAGAAACTCAAGGCCAACGAGTGCCAGATCGCGCTGTACCCGAAACCGGATGACATCCCGAGCATCAAGAAAGACAGCAACCTGAAAGTCGACGAACTGGATGCGATGACCGTCTCGTACGTCGCCATGAACACCCAGCACAAGTACATCAGCGACGTGCGGGTGCGCAAAGCGATCGACATCGCCTTCGACAAGGAAGCCTACGTCAACGCCCTGTTCGGCAAAGGCAACGCGACGGTTGCGGTCAACCCGTACCCGCCAACCCTGCTGGGCTATAACCACGAGCTGAAAAACCCGCCACGTGACCTCGACAAGGCCCGCGCCCTGCTCAAGGAAGCCGGTGTACCGGAAGGCACCACGCTCACCCTGTTCACCCGCAACGGTGGCGGCCCGACCAACCCGAACCCGATGCTCGGCGCGCAGATGATGCAGGCTGACCTGGCGAAAGTCGGGATCAAGATCGACATCCGCGTGATGGAATGGGGCGAGATGCTCAAACGCGCCAAGGCCGGCGAGCACGACATGGTCTCGGCCGGATGGGCGGGCGACAACGGCGACCCGGATAACTTCCTGACGCCTATGCTCAGTTGCGAAGCGGCCAAGAACGGCGAAAACTACGCGCGCTGGTGCAACGAGAAATTCCAGGCCCTGCTCGACGAAGCACGGGCTAAAGTAGATCCGGCCGAACGCGCCAGGCTGTATGAACAGGCTCAAGTGCTGTTCAATCAGGATCAGCCGTGGATCAGCATGGCCCACACCCGCATGTTCACCGCAATGCGCAACAACGTAGAGGGTTATCACATCAGCCCTCTGACAACCAATAACTTCGCCACCACCCAGGTGAAGTAGATAAGAAAACTCCCGGTTTCCCTGACCCCAGGGAAACCGGGCACGCCTAACCGGCTGATGAGGTACCACACACGATGTTTAGTTTTATTGCCCGCCGACTGGGGTTGTTGATCCCCACGTTTTTCGGCATCACCTTGCTGACTTTCGCGTTGATTCGCATGATTCCCGGCGACCCCGTGGAAGTGATGATGGGCGAACGTCGGGTCGACCCCGAAATGCACGCTCAGGCAATGGAACGCCTCGGTCTGAACAAACCGCTGTACGCCCAATACCTGGACTACATCGGCAAACTGGCCCACGGCGATCTCGGCGAATCCCTGCGCACCCGTGAGAGCGTATGGACCGAGTTCACCTCCCTCTTCCCGGCGACCCTGGAACTGTCCATGGCCGCCCTGCTGTTCGCCGGTATCCTGGGCCTGTTGGCCGGGGTGATCGCGGCCCTCAAGCGAGGATCCCTGTTCGACCACGGGGTGATGGGCATCTCCCTCGCGGGTTACTCGATGCCGATCTTCTGGTGGGGCCTGATCCTCATCATGTTCTTCTCGGTGAGCCTGGGCTGGACCCCGGTGTCCGGGCGGATCGACCTGCTTTACGACATCGAGCCACGCACCGGCTTCATGCTGATCGACACCCTGCTGGCCGATGACATGGGCGCGTTCCTCGATGCCCTGCACCACCTGATTCTGCCGGCCATCGTGCTGGGTACCATTCCGCTGGCGGTGATCGCGCGAATGACCCGTTCGTCGATGCTCGAAGTACTGCGTGAAGACTACATCCGCACCGCCAAGGCCAAAGGCCTGTCGCCGTCGCGCGTGGTGTTCGTACACGGCCTGCGCAACGCGCTGATCCCGGTACTGACCGTGGTCGGCCTGCAAGTCGGCACCCTGCTGGCCGGTGCGGTCCTGACCGAAACCATCTTCTCCTGGCCCGGCATCGGTAAATGGCTGATCGAAGCCATTGGCGCCCGGGACTACCCGGTTGTGCAAAACGGCATCCTGTTAATCGCCTGCCTGGTGATTCTGGTCAACTTCGTGGTGGATATCCTCTACGGCTTTGCCAACCCACGCATCCGTCATCAGCGCTGAGGTCAATACCCATGAGCACTCCAACTTCCTCAGTAGTCACCGCCGCCACCGCCGTGGATCAAAGTCTGCTGTACCCGTCACCGTACAAAGAGTTCTGGCAGGCTTTCGCCAAGAACAAGGGCGCCGTCGCCGGCCTGCTGTTCATGCTGCTGGTGATTTTCTGCGCGATCTTCGCGCCGTGGGTCGCCCCGCATAACCCGAGCGAGCAATACCGCGACTTCCTGCTGACGCCGCCGGCGTGGCTCGAAGGCGGGCAGATGCAATTCCTGCTCGGCACCGATGAACTGGGTCGCGACCTGCTGTCGCGTCTGATCCAGGGTTCGCGCCTGTCGCTGCTGATCGGTCTGTCGTCGGTGGTGATGTCGCTGATCCCGGGGATCCTGCTGGGTCTGTTCGCCGGTTTCTTCCCGAAAGTGGTCGGCCCGACCATCATGCGTCTGATGGACATCATGCTGGCCCTGCCGTCGCTGCTGCTGGCCGTGGCGATCGTCGCCATCCTCGGCCCTGGCCTGATCAACACCGTGATCGCGATTGCCGTGGTGTCCTTGCCGTCCTACGTGCGTCTGACCCGTGCCGCCGTGATGGGCGAGTTGAACCGCGACTACGTGACCGCCGCGCGCCTGGCCGGTGCCGGTCTGCCACGCCTGATGTTCATCACCGTGCTGCCGAACTGCATGGCACCGCTGATCGTCCAGGCGACGTTGAGCTTCTCCTCCGCGATTCTCGATGCCGCCGCCCTGGGCTTCCTCGGCCTCGGCGTTCAGCCGCCAACCCCTGAGTGGGGCACCATGCTGGCTTCGGCCCGCGACTACATCGAACGCGCCTGGTGGGTGGTGAGTCTGCCTGGTTTGACCATTTTGCTCAGCGTGCTGGCAATCAACTTGATGGGCGACGGCCTGCGCGATGCGCTGGACCCGAAACTCAAGAACGCCGCCTGAGGAGATTCCCATGTCACTGTTAGAAATCAAGAATCTCAACGTTCGCTTCGGCGACAAGAACGCCACCCCGGTCGTCGACGGCCTCGACCTGAAAGTCGACAAGGGCGAAGTCCTGGCGATCGTGGGCGAGTCGGGTTCCGGCAAGTCCGTGACCATGATGGCGCTGATGGGCCTGATCGAGCACCCGGGGATCGTCACCGCCGACGCCCTGAGCTTCGACGGCAAGAACATGCTCAAGTTGAACAACCGCCAGCGTCGGCAGATCGTCGGCAAAGACCTGGCGATGGTGTTCCAGGACCCGATGACCGCGCTGAACCCGAGCTACACCGTCGGTTTCCAGATCGAAGAAGTGCTGCGCCTGCACCTGAAAATGTCCGGCAAGCAAGCGCGCAAGCGTGCGATCGAACTGCTGGAAAAAGTCGAGATCCCGGGCGCCGCCAGCCGTATGGATGCCTACCCGCATCAACTGTCCGGCGGCATGAGCCAGCGTGTGGCAATTGCCATGGCGATTGCCGGCGAGCCGAAACTGCTGATCGCCGACGAACCGACCACTGCACTCGACGTGACCATTCAGGCGCAAATCATGGATCTGCTGCTGGCGTTGCAGAAAGAGCAGAACATGGGCCTGGTGCTGATCACCCACGACCTCGCCGTCGTGGCTGAAACCGCCCAGCGCGTGTGCGTGATGTACGCCGGTCAAGCCGTTGAAGTCGGTCAGGTTCCGCAACTGTTCGACATCCCGGCCCACCCGTACAGCGAAGCGCTGCTCAAGGCGATTCCGGAACACAGCCAGGGTGCCGAGCGTCTGGCCACGCTGCCGGGCATCGTTCCCGGCCGTTACGACCGCCCGCAAGGCTGCCTGCTGTCGCCGCGCTGCCCGTACGTGCAGGACAGCTGCCGCGCGCAGCGTCCGACCCTTGACCCGAAAAGCCACAGCCTCGCCCGCTGCTTCTATCCGCTGAACCAGGAGGTGGCGTAATGGCCGTCGTACTTACCGCCCGCGACCTGACCCGTCACTACGAAGTCTCCCGTGGCCTGTTCAAGGGCCACGCCACCGTGCGCGCCCTCAACGGCGTGTCGTTCGAGCTGGAAGCCGGCAAGACCCTCGCCGTCGTCGGTGAATCGGGCTGCGGCAAATCCACCCTCGCCCGCGCCCTGACCCTGATCGAAGAGCCGTCGTCCGGTTCCCTGAAAATCGCCGGGCAAGAAGTGGCCGGCGCCGACAAGGCTCAGCGCAAACAACTGCGCAAAGACGTGCAGATGGTGTTCCAGAGCCCGTACGCGTCGTTGAACCCACGGCAGAAAATCGGTGATCAACTGGCCGAGCCGCTGTTGATCAACACCAACCTGTCGGCCGCCGAACGTCGCGAGAAAGTCCAGGCGATGATGAAGCAGGTCGGCTTGCGTCCCGAGCACTACCAGCGTTATCCGCACATGTTCTCCGGCGGTCAGCGTCAGCGTATCGCGCTGGCCCGCGCCATGATGCTGCAACCGAAAGTGCTGGTGGCGGACGAACCGACCTCGGCGCTGGACGTGTCGATCCAGGCGCAGGTGCTGAACCTGTTCATGGACATGCAGCAGGAGTTCAACACCGGTTACGTGTTCATCTCGCACAACCTGGCGGTGGTGCAGCACGTGGCGGATGACGTGATGGTGATGTACCTCGGTCGCCCGGTGGAAATCGGTCCGAAGCACGACATCTATGCCCGCCCTCTGCACCCGTACACCCAGGCGCTGTTGTCGGCGACCCCGACCATCCATCCGGATCCGGACAAGCCGAAAATCAAGATCGTCGGCGAGTTGCCCAACCCGCTGAACCCGCCACCTGGCTGCGCGTTCCACAAGCGCTGCCCATACGCCACCGCGCGTTGCAGCAGCGAAGAGCCGGCCCTGCGCCAGCTCGACACCCGTCAGGTTGCCTGCCATTACGCCGAGCAGTTCCTCGACGGCGCGGCCTGAAAAAACCCGCCCCGTTTCCCGGGGCGGGTTGTTGATGAGTTGACCAAACCCCTTCTGCCCCGATTGCGCATCAGTCGAGAAAGAAGGGGTTTTCTTTTGTCCGGCGTTTACATCCGGCTGACCCGGCGTCGTTGGATATTCGGTGGGGTGACCAAAAAATCCCGGGCTATCGCGCAACGGTCTAAACAACTGTCAGTTATGACAGGTGCTCGATAGAGCGAGGCAGGCTTATGGTTTCACGTACTCAATACGCGTGACGCTGCACTCAATCCCTCTATTGTTGGATCTGGAGTATCAGGAAATGAACGATGAACACATCGCTACACCGCACCCTCGTGCGCTGCTGGATCGGGTGGTTGACTTTAATCTCCAACCGCGGGACGGCAAGGGGGAGCTCACTGCCAGGGCTAGCAAAGACTACCCCATAGACATCACGTCAGAGCCAACGGATTCCCACACGCTGAAAACCGGGATCAAGACGATCGATCTGCTGCGCCCCGTTCTGAAGGGCAGCAAAATCGGTGTGTTCGGGGGAGCAGGGGTTGGCAAGACGGTATTGATACAGGAACTGATAAATAACATCGCAAAATCTCAGCAATCGTTTTTTGTTGTTTCTATAGAAAACGGGCTTGGGTCGAGCTACCCGAACTCCATAAGTAAGGACGCAAGTGATGACAAACGATTGAGATTGATCGGCTCGGAACATGACTCACAGGACGACTATCTAAGGGCGGTAAAAGTCGGATTGGCCGTGGCCGAGCATTTCCGTGACGAAGGTCGTAACGTTCTGGTGACAATCGATTCCTCCCCCCGATTCACCCAGGCCGGTAGCGAAGTCTCCGCACTGCTCGGTCGAATACCTTCGGAAGTCGCTTACCAGCCGACCCTCGCGACAGAGATAGGCGCCCCGCGAGAGCCGAGGGGATCGATAACTTCTGTACAAGCCATCTACACACCTGCGGAGGACCTGACCGACCCGGCGCCGTCGACCACTTTCGCCGACCTGGACGCCTCCTTCGTTCTGTCTACAAAACTGGCCGCCGACAATATCTATCCAGCGGTAGATCCACTGAGCTCGACTTCGCGCCTGCTGAACCCGGACGTGGTCAGTGAAGAACACTACAAAACAGCTAATAGCGTTCTGAACTTGCTGGAGAAATACGAACCACTGAAAGACATCATTGCAACACTGGGTATCGACGAACTGTCGGACGAGGACAAGCTGACGGTTAGCCGTGCTCGTAAGATCCAGTACTTCTTGTCGCAGCCTCGCTCCAAGGCTGGAACTCCGGGTGGATACTTTTTCCTGGAAAACACCATTGCTGTTTGCAAAGGGATTGTCAGCGGTATCTACGACCACATGAAAGATGAGTGGTACAGCACTTACGAAGTCCCAATCCTCAATTCCGGAAAGGCTCCAATCCAGCCACGCTAAGCACGCAGAGAAAATAAAAAGGCGAAGCTCCACGCTTCGCCTTTTCTCAACCCGTCCATCTGAAACCCGAATGCGTAGAAATGTGCCCTCCGCACACTAAGTTTGGCTGTCGCCTTCATCCGGATCATCGGAGTCCGGCTCGTCGGTGGTCGAGTCGTCATCGTCGCCGCTGCCACCCTGGCCCTTATCGCCCGGCTCGGACTCGTACTTGGCCAGCATCAGCGTGCTGTGCCCCACCTGCCCGCTGGACGCCTGGGTATCGTGATCCTCGCACTCGGCCCAGGCCGTCGCGGTGCCGAGGGACAGCATCACCATCACTTTCAACAGCAGCAAAATCCGTAGCAACCTGCTTTTCATAGCCGAGTCCATCCTGTTCCAGGTGAGAAATTCATGCTGACCTGACGCTGATTGAAATCTAGTTCCAATCCGCCGGGTTCACCAGATAGGACGTTGTGGAGCGGCTGGAAATGCCGTGACTGTAGAGACTGGTTGGAAATAACGCCTATACCCAATCCATCTAATGTGGAAGGTCTCCTAGGGGAGCGAGCCTGCTCGCGATGGCGATTGATGAGCCCGTCCAACTTCGGCTGACCATCCGCTATCGCGAGCTGGCTCGCTCCCCACAGGTATTTTCCGGCAATAAAAAACCCCGCAGCTTTCGCGACGGGGTTTTGGGTGCAGCCAATCAGCGCTTAGTGATGCTCACGCGTCGCACGGAATTTCACGTCCGGCCAGCGCTCTTCCATCAGGGCCAGGTTGACCCGGGTCGGCGCGAGGTAGGTCAGGTGACCGCCGCCGTCCAGTGCCAGGTTTTCCACGGCCTTGTTGGAGAATTCCTCGAGCTTCTTCTTGTCGCTGCATTCGATCCAGCGCGCGGAGTACACGGTGATCGGCTCGTAGGAGCACTCGACCTTGTATTCCTCTTTCAGGCGGCTGGCGACCACATCGAACTGCAGCACACCGACGGCGCCGAGGATGATGTCGTTGCTGCGCTCCGGGAAGAACACTTGGGTCGCGCCTTCTTCGGCGAGCTGTTGCAGGCCCTGGCGCAGTTGCTTGGATTTCAGCGGGTCGCGCAGGCGTACGCGGCGGAACAGTTCCGGGGCGAAGTGCGGGATACCGGTGAAGCCCAGGGTTTCGCCTTCGCTGAAGGTGTCGCCAATCTGGATCGTGCCGTGGTTGTGCAGACCGATGATGTCGCCGGCGTACGCTTCTTCCAGCTGTTCACGCTCGGAGGAGAAGAACGTCAGGGCGTCGCCGATGCGCACGTCCTTGCCGGTACGCACATGACGCATCTTCATGCCTTTCTCGTACTTGCCGGAGCAGATACGCATGAAGGCGATACGGTCGCGGTGTTTCGGGTCCATGTTCGCCTGGATCTTGAAGATGAAGCCCGAGAACTTCTCTTCCACCGGCTCCACGGTGCGCTCGTTGGCTACGCGTGGCAGCGGGCGCGGGGCCCAGTCGACCACGGCGTCGAGTACGTGGTCGACACCGAAGTTGCCCAGTGCAGTACCGAAGAACACCGGGGTCAGTTGACCGTCGAGGAACTCCTGCTGGTTGAACTCGTGGCAGGCGCCCTGCACCAGTTCCAGCTGTTCGAGGAAACGCTCGTACTCATCGCCCAGGTGTGCGCGGGCTTCGTCGGAGTCGAGCTTCTCGATGATCTTGGTTTCGGTGCGTTCGTGACCGTGACCGGCGGTGTAGACAATGATGTAGTCGTCCGCCAGGTGGTACACGCCCTTGAAGTCGCGGTAGCAACCGATCGGCCAGGTGATCGGCGCAGCCTTGATCTTCAGGACGGCTTCGATCTCGTCGAGCAGTTCGATCGGGTCGCGGATGTCACGGTCGAGTTTGTTGATGAAGCTGACGATAGGCGTGTCACGCAGACGGCAGACGTCCATCAGCGCGATGGTCCGTGGCTCTACACCTTTACCGCCGTCGAGAACCATCAAGGCCGAGTCCACCGCAGTCAGGGTGCGGTAGGTGTCTTCGGAGAAGTCTTCGTGGCCCGGGGTGTCGAGCAGGTTGATCATGTGTTCGCGATACGGGAACTGCATGACCGACGTGGTGATCGAGATGCCCCGCTGCTTTTCCATCTCCATCCAGTCGGATGTCGCGTGGCGGTCGGATTTACGGGATTTCACCGTACCGGCCACGGCAATCGCCTTGCCCATCAGCAAGAGCTTTTCGGTGATGGTGGTTTTACCGGCATCGGGGTGGGAAATAATGGCGAAAGTGCGGCGTTTCGCGACTTCGGCGGCCTGTCTGGTCATGGGAAATCGCCTGGCGGTGATTCAAAAAAGGGCGGCGATTATAGCCCAACTCGATTCAATAACCGAACCGTTGAGCACATTAAGGGTGGCCAAATGCTGCCTCGGATGGGAACCTTTTAAAGCACGGAGACGTCCATCCCCTGTTACGACAATTCGTCAGGGGCTGAAAAATCAGCAAGTTAGCCTGACGAGGCTGCGCTCATGGCTCGCTTTCAGACCGCTTTTGCCGGACTGAAAAAAAGCTGCTTCTCGCGAACACTGACTCCGGCAGCCAGGCATGGCATGCCACACGGAGCAGCGGTCGCCGACTAAAAAAAGGAGTCCGCCTGTGGCTATCCGCTATGGCAAAGGGCTGATGGGAGGTGCGGTGGTGATCGCGCTCCTGGCCCTGCTGGTCCACTGGATCGGCATCAACACGATCGAACACTACCGCGACGATTTGTTGTTTTACCTGCAAGCTCATCTGATTCTCGTCCTCGCCTCAATGCTGGCCGCCCTGATCGTGGGCCTCCCCGCCGGCATCTTCCTGAGCCGCCCGACCATGGTCGGCCGCGCTGAACGCTTCATGCAGATCTTCAACATCGGCAACACCGTGCCGCCGCTGGCCGTGCTGGCGATTGCCCTGGGGATTCTCGGCATCGGCAGCGGTCCGGCGATCTTCGCCCTGTTCCTCGCCTCGCTGTTGCCGATTGTGCGCAACACCTACGAAGGCCTGAAAAACGTCCAGGGCTCGCTGAAAGAGGCCGCTGTCGGCATCGGCATGACCCCGCGCCAGGTGCTGTGGAAAGTCGAGTTGCCCAACGCCGTGCCGATCATCGTCGGCGGTGTGCGGGTGGCGCTGGCGATCAATGTCGGTACCGCGCCGCTGGCCTTCCTGATCGGCGCCAACAGCCTCGGCAGCCTGATCTTCCCCGGCATCGCCCTGAACAATCAGCCGCAACTGCTGCTCGGCGCCGCGTGCACCGCGCTGCTGGCCCTGCTGCTCGATGGCGTGGTCACCCTCGCCAGCCGTCTCTGGCTGGAACGCGGTTTGCGCCCGTCTTGAGGCTTTGCGAAGGAATATTTATGAAAAGACTTAGTTTGATTCTGGGCTGCGTGCTGCTCTTCACAGGCATCGCCCAAGCCGCTGACAAACCAGTGATCCGCCTTGGCGCCCGGGTATTCACCGAGCAGACCCTGCTCGCGGAAATCACCGCGCAATACCTGCGCAGCAAAGGCTACGACGCGCAGATCACCGGCGGTCTGGGCAGCAACCTGGCCCGCAGCGCCCACGAAACCGGACAGTTGGACATGCTTTGGGAATACACCGGCGTGTCGCTGGTGGCCTACAACCATGTCACCGAAAAACTCGACAGCGAACAGTCCTACGCCCGGGTCAAAGAACTCGATGCGAAGAAAGGCCTGGTCTGGCTGACACCGTCGAAATTCAGCAACACCTACGCCCTCGCCCTGCCGAAGACCGTGGCCGAGGAATATCCGCAGATTCACACCATCAGCCAGTTGAACGAAGTGCTGCGCGCTGAAGCCAAAACCAATCATCTGGTGGCGCTGGACACCGAGTTCGCCAACCGCTCCGACGGTCTGGACGGCATGGTCAAGCTCTACGACATGAACCTGACCCGCCAGAACATCCGGCAGATGGACGCGGGGCTGGTCTACACCGCGCTGCGCAACGGTCAGGTGTTTGCCGGTCTGGTCTACACCACCGACGGTCGCCTCAACGCGTTCGGCCTGAAGCTGCTGGAAGACGACAAGCATTATTTCCCGGACTACACCGCAGCGCCGGTCGTGCGTCAGGCCTACCTCGACGCGCATCCGCAACTGGCCGAGCAACTCAAGCCGCTGGCCGAGCTGTTCGACGACGAAACCATGCGCCAGCTCAACGCGCGGGTCGATGTCGATCACGAGAGCCCGTCGAAAGTCGCTGCCGACTTCCTGCGCCAGCATCCACTGAATTAAAGGAGGAAAAGTCATGGAATTTTTGAACGCCTTTTCCCACCTCGACTGGCAGCAGGTGATGCACCTGACCTGGCAGCACATCACACTGGTCGGCATTGCTGTCAGCCTGGCAATCCTCATCGGCGTGCCGCTGGGCATCCTGATGACACGCTTCCCGAGCCTCGCCGGCCCCTTGCAGGCCAGCGCCACGGTGCTGCTGACCGTGCCGTCGATTGCCCTGTTCGGCCTGCTGCTGCCGTTCTACTCGAAGTTCGGCCAGGGCCTCGGCCCGATGCCGGCGATCACCGCTGTGTTCCTTTATTCACTGCTGCCGATCATGCGTAACACCTACCTTGCCCTGACCGGTGTCGAACCGGGCATCCGCGAAGCCGCGCGCGGCATCGGCATGACCTTCGGCCAACGCCTGCGCATGGTCGAGTTGCCGATCGCCGTGCCGGTGATCCTCGCCGGCGTACGCACTGCCGTGGTGATGAACATCGGTGTGATGACCATTGCCGCGACCATCGGCGCCGGCGGCCTCGGCGTGCTGATCCTCGCCTCCATCAGCCGCAGCGACATGTCGATGCTCATCGTCGGCGCGCTGCTGGTCAGTCTTCTGGCGATCTTCGCCGACCTCATTTTGCAGTGGCTGCAACGTTCGCTGACTCCAAAAGGACTCCTCAAATGATCGAACTTCAAAACCTCAGCAAGACCTTCCAAAGCAACGGCAAAGATGTGAAAGCCGTGGACTCGGTAAGCCTGACCGTCAATGAAGGCGAAATCTGTGTGTTCCTCGGGCCATCGGGTTGCGGCAAAAGCACCACGCTGAAAATGATCAACCGCCTGATCAAGCCGACCTCGGGCAAGATCCTGATCAACGGCGAAGACACCACCGACCTCGACGAAGTGACCCTGCGCCGCAACATCGGCTACGTGATCCAGCAGATCGGTCTGTTCCCGAACATGACCATCGAAGAGAACATTGTCGTGGTGCCGAAACTGCTCGGCTGGGACAAACAGAAATGCCACGACCGCGCCCGCGAACTGATGAGCATGATCAAGCTTGAACCCAAGCAGTATCTGCATCGCTACCCGCGCGAACTGTCCGGTGGCCAGCAGCAACGGATCGGCGTGATCCGTGCGCTGGCGGCGGATGCACCGCTGCTGCTGATGGACGAACCGTTCGGCGCGGTGGACCCGATCAACCGCGAGATGATCCAGAACGAATTCTTCGAGATGCAGCGCGCGCTGAACAAGACCGTGATCATGGTCAGCCATGACATCGACGAAGCGATCAAGCTCGGCGACAAGATCGCGATTTTCCGCGCCGGCAAGTTGCTGCAGATCGATCATCCGGACACCCTGCTCGCTCATCCGGCGGACGACTTTGTCAGCAACTTCGTCGGTCAGGACAGCACCCTCAAACGTCTGCTGCTGGTCAAAGCCGAAGACGCCGCGGACAACGCGCCGTCGGTGAGCCCGGAAACCCCGGTGGCCGATGCGCTGGAGTTGATGGACGAGCATGACCGTCGTTATGTCGTCGTCACTGACGCGGAGAACAAGGCTCTGGGTTATGTGCGCCGTCGCGACCTGCACCGTCAGACCGGCACCTGTGCGCAGTTCCTGCGCGAGTTCAACGCCACCGCTGCCTACGACGAGCATTTGCGCATTCTGTTGTCGCGCATGTACGAGTTCAATCGCTCATGGCTGCCAGTGATGGATGCCGAGCGTGTGTTCCTTGGCGAGGTCACCCAGGAGTCGATTGCGGCTTACCTGAGTTCGGGCCGTTCGCGCGGAATGAAGACCAATATCGTGTCACCGGCCGAAGCGGTGGCCTGATCAAATGCAAAAGGGCTGTTCGACAGCCCTTTTTTTCGACCGCCGGAATCTGAAAGCCGTGATTATTTTGCCGACTATGAGCCGGCAAGAAATATCAACACGTCAGAAGGTTGAACCCGCCCGAAGATCTCTGCCTCAACCAGCAACTTCCCTCGCACCTCCCCTTCTCGCCGCCAACGTCGCCGATGTTGAAGTGAACGCACTTATCTGAGACTTGGCACACATCAGCGTCGAACGTGCAGGTATTTTTAACACCTGAAAATTATTGCGGAACATCTGGCCGTCATCTCGGTCGGGTACAAAGAGTGATATCCGCGACGTACGTCAGAAGCGTGCAAAAACGCGACATTTTTAGTTGATCTCAGGCCCCTCACGCCCTAAAGTTCGCGCCGAACGTCCATGCTGGAAACGATCCATCCGGCTCAAGTACTGACGACGAGACAGCAAGGCCAAGGGAAAGAAAGCTCCATTTCCCATGGCCTTTTTGCTTTCGGCGACATGCCTTGGGAAGTAGGCGAACCAAAGTGGGGATACGGAGGACGTTCAGGAGGGTGTGTCATCAATGAATTCACGAGTGCGCCGGGCATGCTTTTGCGCAGGGCAAGGCGCGAGGCCCGCAGTTTGGTTGTTCCAAATAAGGGACGAGCAACGCAGCCCTGCGCAAAAGCAGGCCCGGCCCTTCGGGTTGTGCCTGAGCGCGCGCCATGCTGCGTTGCAGGCCTTGCGAAGGGAGCAACCATTAGCTGCGGCCTGCGCCTTGCCTGGCACGCGCTCAGGCACAACGCACTCGCGAATTCATTGATGACACACCCTCGCACCCATTGATTAACTTTGTTTGCCAGTAGGAGAGTTCCCAGCATGTCGATCCAGGTCGAAGACTATTTCGCGCGCGAAACCTTTCAGAAAATGAAGGCGTTCGCCGACAAACAGGAAACCCCGTTCGTGGTGATCGACACCGCGATGATCGCCCAGGCCTACGATGACCTGCGCGCCGGTTTCGAATTCGCCAAGGTCTACTACGCGGTCAAGGCCAACCCGGCCGTCGAGATCATCGATCTGCTCAAAGAGAAAGGTTCGAGCTTCGACATCGCCTCGATCTATGAGCTGGACAAAGTGCTGAGCCGTGGCGTCAGCGCGGACCAGATCAGCTACGGCAACACCATCAAGAAGTCCAAGGACATTCGCTACTTCTATGAGAAGGGCGTGCGCCTGTTCGCCACCGACTCGGAAGCCGACCTGCGCAACATCGCCAAGGCCGCACCGGGCGCCAAAGTCTATGTGCGCATCCTGACCGAAGGCTCGACCACGGCCGACTGGCCACTGTCGCGCAAATTCGGCTGCCAGACCGACATGGCCATGGACCTGCTGATCCTTGCTCGTGACCTGGGCCTGGTGCCTTACGGCATCTCGTTCCACGTCGGTTCGCAACAGCGTGACATCAGCGTCTGGGACGCGGCGATCGCCAAGGTCAAAGTGATCTTCGAGCGCCTGAAAGAAGAAGACGGCATCCACCTGAAGCTGATCAACATGGGCGGTGGCTTCCCGGCCAACTACATCACTCGCACCAACAGCCTGGAAACCTATGCCGAAGAAATCATCCGCTTCCTCAAGGAAGACTTCGGTGATGACCTGCCGGAAATCATTCTGGAGCCGGGCCGTTCGCTGATCGCCAACGCTGGCATCCTGGTCAGCGAAGTGGTGCTGGTTGCGCGTAAATCCCGCACCGCCGTCGAGCGTTGGGTTTACACCGATGTGGGCAAGTTCTCCGGCCTGATCGAAACCATGGACGAAGCGATCAAGTTCCCGATCTGGACCGAGAAGAAAGGCGAGATGGAAGAAGTCGTGATCGCCGGCCCGACCTGCGACAGCGCCGACATCATGTACGAAAACTACAAGTACGGCCTGCCGCTGAACCTGGCGATCGGTGATCGCCTGTACTGGCTGTCGACCGGTGCGTACACCACCAGCTACAGCGCCGTAGAGTTCAACGGCTTCCCGCCGCTGAAATCGTTCTACGTGTAAGCGATGCTGGCGTAATGCAAAAAGCCCATGACGTGTCATGGGCTTTTTTGTAGCTGCGGTTCAGGTGTCCTGTAACTCGACGCAACGGTGAGTGTAGGCCTGCGCCAGCGCCTGGATTCTCGGATCGGTTGCGCTCGCCAGCGTCTGGCTGGCCACGCGCAGAAAATTCAGGTTGCCGCCGGCCAGAGCTTTCTCCAGCCAGACCAACGCCTCATCAACGCGCCCCTCAGCCGCCAACACCGCCGCGTAGCTGAACTGCCCACGAAAATCCCCGCCTTCGGCCGAACGTCGATACCAGTCACGGGCCGCTGCCGGATTCGCCGGGCACACTTGCCCCTCTTCCAGATACCGCCCGAGCAGGTTCATCGACTTGGCATGCCCGGACTCTGCCGCGCGCTGATACAGCGCCATGGCCTGAAGATGATCGACCGCAACACCGCGCCCGGTTGCCAGCAGGTTGGCCAGGTTATACATCGCCCAATCCAGCCCGGCATCCGCTGCAACGCGATATTGCTGGGCGGCAATCGCTGCGTCGGCCACACAACCCCATCCGTGCTCATGGCAGCGACCGAGCATGTTACGCGCCATCAGATGACCTTGCCCTGCGGCGATTTCAAACCAGCGCAAGGCCAGCGGCTGATCCTGAGCAATCCCGTGACCATCGAGCAGGATCTGCCCAAGCAGCGCCTGCGCTTCCAGCACGCCCTCACCCGCCGCGATCAGAATCGCCTGAGCCGCGCGGGCAGGGCTTTCTTCGAGCATGGCCGTGAGGCGTTCGCCGTCGAGGACTTCCTCGCGGCGCAAACGAAAGTCCGCCACTTACACCTCGACCCAGCGACGCAGCAGGTTGTGATAGGTGCCGGTGAGGCGGATCAGCGAAGGGTGATCGGGCATGTCCTGGGTAAGCTGCTGGATCGCACCGTCCATCTCGAACAGCAACGCGCGTTGGCTGTCCTCGCGCACCAGGCTTTGAGTCCAGAAGAACGAGGCATAGCGCGCACCGCGAGTCACCGCGTTGACCTTGTGCAGGCTGGTGCCGGGGTACAGCACCATATCGCCGGCGGGCAGTTTTACCCGCTGGGTGCCGAAGGTGTCCTGGATTTCCAGCTCGCCGCCGTCGTAGTCCTCGGGTTCGCTGAAGAACAGCGTGGCCGACAGATCAGTGCGTACCCGTTCGATGCTGCCCTTGGGCTGGCGTACGGCATTGTCGATGTGAAAATCGAAACTGCCACCCGCCGTGTAGCAGTTGAGTAACGGCGGGAACACTTTGTGCGGCAGCGCGGCCGACATGAACAGCGGGTTTTTCCACAGGCGTTCGAGCATCGCCGCGCCGATTTCCTTGGCCAGCGGATGGCCTTCGGGCAGTTGCAGATTGTGCTTGGCCTTGGCCGATTGATAGCCGGCGGTGATCTTGCCATCGGCCCAGTCCGCTTGTTCCAGCGCCTCGCGAATGCGCTGCACTTCGTCTTTCTCGAACAGCGCGGGGATGTGCAGGAGCATGGCGACGTCACCAGATGGCAAAAGGATGCCAATGGTATTGATTCTTATTGACTGTGTAAAACCCGCTAGACGAATGAACTGGCAAAAACCGTAAGGTTAAATTGTAAAGAATGTAAATTTGTCGCGAATAGTAATGTTTCGCAATTGATACGAATACCTGTTTACCCTATATTCCGCCGCCTCAAATCCTTGGGGAGGGGAATAAAAATGGCACGTCAACCAGCACAAGTACCGGTCAGTTCACCACGTCTGCTCGCTTCCGCCATCGGCGTGGCGATCACCGCCGGCTCCGCAGGCCACATGGTGTTCGCCGCCGAAAAAACCGACAGCAAAGCCACCGGCAATGCCATCGCCCTGGACGCCACCGCCATCACCGGCGAAGCCCAGGACTCGACCTCCTACCAGGTCGAGAAAGCCTCCTCGCCCAAGTACACCGCGCCGCTGGTTGATACCCCGCGTTCGGTCACCGTTATCCCGCAACAAGTGCTGAAAGACACCGGCGCCCTGAACATGCAGGATGCGCTGCGCACCGTACCGGGCATCACCTTCGGTGCCGGTGAAGGCGGCAACCCGCAGGGCGACCGTCCGTTCATCCGTGGTTTCGACGCCCAGGGCGACACCTACCTCGACGGCGTGCGCGACACCGGCTCCCAGAGCCGCGAAATCTTCGCCGTGGAAAACATCGAAGTCAGCAAGGGCCCGAACTCCGCCATCGGCGGTCGCGGCGCAGCCGGCGGCAGCATCAACCTGGTGAGCAAGAAAGCCCACTTGGGCAACTCGTTCGACGGTGGCTTCACCTGGGGCTCCGACCAGACCCAGCGCTACACCATGGATGGCAACTACCAGTTCAGCGACACCGCTGCCGGCCGTCTGAACCTGATGAGCCACGAGAGCAACGTCGCCGGTCGCGACAAGGTCGACTACGACCGCTGGGGCATCGCGCCGTCCCTGGCCTTCGGCCTGGGCACCGACACTCGCGTCAACCTCGATTACTACCATCTCGAAAGCAACGACACGCCGGATTCGGGCATCCCTTACACCATCCCGGCCGGCGGCTCGGCGGCGCGCACCAAGTCCAGCCCGGACAAGCCGTACGCCGGCGGCGATCACAGCAATTTCTACGGTCTGGACCGCGACTTCCGCAAGGGCCGCACCGACACCGCGACCTTCGCCATCGAGCATGACCTGAGCGACTCGCTGACGATCAAGAACACCCTGCGTCACGGCACCAGCATGCAGGATTACATCCTGACCCAGCCGGACGACAGCAAGGGCAACGTGAACAACGGCAGCGTCTGGCGTCGTGCGAACACTCGTGTGAGCAACACCGAGACCACCACCAACCAGACCGATCTGTTCGGCAACTTCTACGTTGCCGGCTTCAAGAACAGCTTCTCCACCGGTGTCGAGTACACCCGTGAGGAAAGCAGCAAATCCTCGTACAACGTCAACACCGACACCACGCCGCGCACCTCGGCCGTGACCACCAACTGCAACCCGGGTCTGATCGGCGCCGCCAGCGGCTACAACTGCACCTCGCTGTCGAACCCGACGCCGAACGATCCGTGGAACGGCGCCATTTCGCGCAACTACGCCGGCACCGACACCCAGTCCGATACCTACGCACTGTATGCGTTCGACACCCTGGAGCTGTCCGAGCAATGGCTGGTAAACATGGGCCTGCGCTACGACCACTTCGAAACCGGCTACAAGACGTACACCAACGCTGGCCGCACCACCTCCAAGGGTTCGGACACCAGCGAGTTCGTCACCGGCCAGTTCGGCGTCGTCTACAAACCGGCAGAGAACGGCAGCATCTATGCGTCCTACGCCACCTCGGCCACTCCGCCGGGCAATACCCTGGGTGAAGGTCAGGAAGGCAACCCGCTGGGCGGCACGCCGGATCGCAACGGCAACCTGCTCAAGAGCGACATGGAGCCGGAAACCACCAAGAACTACGAAGTCGGTACCAAGTGGGATCTGCTGAACGATCGCCTGTCGCTGACCGCCGACATCTTCCGCACCGAGAAAGAAAACGCGCGTGTCCAGGTCGATACCACCTCGTACGAAAACGCCGGCAAGACTCGTGTACAAGGTATCGAGTTGTCCGCCAGCGGCAAGATCACCGACAAGTGGCAAGTGTTCGCCGGCTACGCCTACATGGACAGCGAACAGGTGGACGGTGGTGACCTGCCGGCCAACAAGGCCAACAACGGTAACGAGTTGCCCAACACGCCGAAGAACAGCGCCAGCCTGTGGACCACTTACCAGGTCACGCCGAAGCTGACCATCGGTGGCGGTGCGTTCTATGTGGATGACGTATTCGGCAACGTGGCCAACACCACCATGGTCGATTCCTACGTTCGCTACGACGCGATGGCGGCGTACAAGCTGAGCAAGAACGTCGACCTGCAACTGAACGTGCAGAACCTGACCAACGAGACCTACTACGACAAGGCCTTCTCGACCCACTTCGCCAATCAGGCGGCGGGCCGTACGGCATTGCTGAGCACCAACTTCCACTTCTGATCGAAGCGGGAAGTACCGAGCCCCGTTCATTCATTTGAGCGGGGCTTTTGTGCGTAATAAAGAACGTTTCTCGATAGGCCACGGCATAATGCACGCCGTGAACACAACCTCCGAACGGACAAGGCAAGCAACGTGTTGAAGAAAACCCTGTTCCAGTTGCACTGGTTTTTTGGCATCACTGCCGGGCTGGTGCTGGCCCTGATGGGCATCACCGGCGCTGCCTATTCGTTTCAGGACGAAATTCTCAAAGCCCTCAACCCTTCGGTGTTGCAGGTAGAGAAGCAGGTCGCTGGCGTGCTGCCCCCCGCCGATCTGGTGGCGCAGATCGAAGCCGCCTCGGGCAAGAAAGTCTCGATGCTCTCGGTCGAGACCGAAAGCGGCAGCGCCGGACGTGTCTGGTTCACCCCGCCCAAAGGCGAGCGCCGGGGCGAGATGCGCTACTTCGATCCCTACACCGCCGAGTTCAAGGGCGATGCCACGGGCCAGGACTTCTTTGGCCTGATGCTGCAACTGCACCGGTTCCTCGCCATGGGCGATACCGGCCGCAACATCACCGGCGCCTGCACCCTGATGCTGCTGTTCTTCTGCCTGTCCGGCCTGTACCTGCGCTGGCCGCGCCAGTGGCACAGCTGGCGCGTCTGGCTGACTCTCGACTGGAAGAAAAAGGGCCGCAGCTTCAACTGGGATCTGCACTCGGTGTTCGGCACCTGGTGCATGCTGGTTTACCTGCTGCTGGCACTGACCGGACTGTCCTGGTCCTACGAGTGGTACAACAAAGGCCTGACCAGGTTGCTTTCCGACGCACCGCAAAACGAGCGCGTGCGCGGCGGTCGTGGCCCGGCCCCTGAAGGTCCGGCGCCGACTGCCGATTACGCCGCCATGTGGCTCAGCATCTACAGCACCGCCGGCCCGGGCCTCGCCGCCTACAACATCCGCATGCCGCCAGTCGCCGGTCAACCGGCGACCGTGTTCTACCTGCTCGACAGCTCGCCCCATGACCGCGCGCTGAACCAGATCACCCTCGACCCGGCCACCGGCGTGGTCAAGCGCGTCGACCGCTACGCCGACAAAAGCTTCAAGGCGCAATTGCTGACCAGCATTTACGCGCTGCACGTCGGCAGTTATTTCGGACTGGTCGGGCGGATCATCGTCACCGTCGCGGCCGTCTTGATGCCGCTGTTCTTCATCACCGGCTGGCTGTTGTACCTGGATCGCCGGCGCAAGAAAAAGCAGATCAAGGATGCCCGCAAAGGCCTCGACCAACCGGCCGGCGATACACCGGCGTGGCTGATCGGTTTCGCCAGCCAGAGCGGTTTTGCCGAGCAACTGGCGTGGCAGACCGCCGGGCAATTGCAGGCCGCCGGATTGCCGGTGAAGGTGCAGCCGCTGGCGAATGTCAGCGAGCAGGATCTGCGCGAATCGAACAACGCGCTGTTCGTGGTCAGTACCTTCGGCGACGGCGAAGCACCGGATAGCGCTCGCGGTTTCGAGCGCAAGGTATTGAGCAACGCCTCGACCCTCGACAGCCTCAACTACGCCGTACTCGGCCTTGGCGATCGGCAGTATCAACACTTCTGCGGTTTCGCCCGACGCCTGCATCAATGGCTGGGCGAACACGGCGGCAAGACCCTGTTCGCCCCGGTCGAAGTCGACAGCGGCGACCCTTACGCCCTGCGTCACTGGCAGACCCAGCTCGGCCTGCTCACCGGGCAAGCACCGGTCGACACCTGGCAGGCACCGAGCTACGAGAACTGGACACTGGTACGCCGCGAGCTGATGAACCCGGACAGCGCCGGCGCACCGGTCTATCTGCTGGGTCTGACCGCACCGACCTCCCGCAGCTGGCTGGCCGGCGATCTGGTGGAAGTGCTGCCGCGCAACTGCCCGTGGGCCATCGAGCATTTCCTCGACGGCCTCGGCATCCGTGGCGAAACCAGCGTCAAGGTCAACGGCCTGCAGGAATCGCTGGAAGTGGCCCTCGCCAGCCGCCAGTTGCCCGAGCACCGCGCCCATCTGGTGGGCCTGCACGCTCAGGCGCTGGTCGATGCGATGGTGCCGCTGGCGATGCGCGAATACTCGATCGCCTCGATTGCCGCCGACGGCGTACTGGAGCTGATCGTGCGTCAGGAACAACATGCCGATGGCAGCCTCGGCATCGGCTCCGGCTGGCTGACCGAGCATGCGCAGATCGGCGGCAGCATCAGCCTGCGGGTGCGCCGCAACAGCGGTTTCCACCTGCCGAACGCTCCGGTGCCGATGATTCTGCTGGGCAACGGCACCGGCCTTGCCGGGCTGCGCAGCTTGCTCAAGGCACGGATCGCCGACAACCAACAGCGCCACTGGCTGCTGTTTGGCGAACGCAATCGCGAGCACGACTTCCTCTGTCGTGCGGAGCTGGAAGAGTGGTTGATCAATGGCGATCTGGAACGCCTCGATCTGGCGTTCTCGCGGGATCAGGCCGAGAAGATTTACGTGCAGGATCGCCTGCGCGAATCGGCCGGCGAGTTGAAGAAATGGCTGGCGGACGGTGCAGTGATCTACATCTGCGGCAGCCTTCAAGGCATGGCTTCGGGGGTGGATCAGGTGCTCAATGAAGTGCTGGGCGCTGCCGAAGTCGAACGCCTGATCGAACAGGGTCGCTATCGCCGCGACGTTTACTGATTCACCTTGGATAACTGTGGGAGCAAGCTTGCTCCCACAGCTTCAGCGCTGCATTCAGACCGGCTGCAGCTTCTGCTCAAACACCGCAACCCCCTCCAGATCCCGCAACACCACGCTCATCTCCCCGCTCTGCCCCTCAATGTTCACTTCGCCGAAAAACTGAAAACCGGCAAACGGTGAAGCGTTTTGCGTCGGTGGCGCTTTCTGAAACACCACTTGCGGGCCGAAGGTCTTGTCCAGCGGATTGGGGCCGAAACTGCCGGCGTTCAACGGCCCTGCGACAAACTCCCAGAACGGTTCGAAATCCTGGAACGCCGCGCGATCCGGGTGGTAATGATGCGCCGCGCAGTAATGCACGTCTGCCGTCAGGAACACGAAATTGCGCACCTGATGTGCCCGCAGGAACCCGAGCAATTCGGCCACTTCCAGCTCGCGCCCCTGGGCCGGACCGGGGTCGCCGTTGGCCACCGCTTCCCAGCGTGCAACACCGGGACTGACTTCACCGTCGGGCACGCCGAGACCGATCGGCATGTCGGCGGCAATCACTTTCCACTGGGCTTTCGAGGCCTTCAATCCACGCTTGAGCCAGTTCAGTTGCTCCCGCCCGAGGAACGGCTTTTCCGCCCCGAGATTGTCGTCGTTGGCCCCGCGATAACTGCGCATGTCGAGCACGAACACATCGAGCATCGGCCCGTAACTCAGCTTGCGATAGATCCGCCCGCCACCGTCCGCTGCCTGACGGCGCATCGGCGAATATTCGAGCCAGGCCTGACGCGCACGGCCGACCAGGGTGTGGATATTTTTTTCCTGATAACGCTCGTCGAGCTGCTTGCCCGGCGACCAGTTGTTGACCACTTCATGGTCGTCCCACTGCCAGATCTGCGGCACTTCGGCGTTGAAACGACGGACGTTTTCGTCCATCAGGTTGTAGCGGTAATTGCCGCGATAATCGTCGAGGGTTTGCGCGACCTTGCTCTTGGCTTCGGTGGTGAGGTTGCGCCAGATCCGGCCACCTTCGGTGGTCAGTTGCGCCGGCACCGGGCCGTCGGCGTAGATGGTGTCGCCGCTGTGGATAAAGAAGTCCGGCAGGCGCATGCGCATGGCTTCATAGATGCGCATGCCGCCGATATCGGGGTTGATGCCGAAGCCCTGGCCGACGGTGTCGCCGCTCCAGACAAAACGGAGATTGCGCCGCGCCGTCGGTGCGCTGCGCAAATGGCCAAGCCACGGTTCGCTGGCGACGCCGGTGCGGGCGTCCTTGAAATACACGCGGTAGAAAATCGCCTGATCGGCGGGCAACCCGGTGAGCTCGACGCAGGCGGTGAAATCGCTGCGGGCATCGGCCAGCGCCGAGACCACGCGGCGCGGATGGCGGAACTGACTGCGAGTGTCCCACTCCACCACCATCTGCGCCGGGCGGTCGGCGCGGCCCCAGATCATCGCCCGGTCGCCCTGCAAGTCGCCAGATTGCACGCCGTCAGTCAGTTGCGGTCGATCCTTGACCGAGGCGATGACGGCCGGCGCCAGCCCCGGCATCAGCAGTCCGGCGCCGACGGCTTGCATCACGCGCCGGCGACCGGGATTGAAATCGCTCATGGTGTTCTCCCTGAAAAAAGGAAAACTTAAGCACCGCTAGATGAAAGGGGTGTGACACCTCACGCCTTCGCGGGCTCCAGCGCCAGTTCCACGGCTTCCGGGCGCTTGACCAGCGCATACACCACCGCCGTCAGCAGACTGCCCGCGACAATCGCCAGCAGATACAGCAGCGCATGGTTGATCGCATTCGGGATCGCCAGCACGAACAGGCCACCGTGGGGCGCCATCAGTTTGCAGCCGAAGTACATCGACAGCGCACCGGTCAGCGCACCGCCGGCAATGCTCGCCGGAATCACCCGCAACGGGTCTTTCGCGGCAAACGGAATCGCCCCTTCGGAGATGAAGCACAACCCGAGCACCAGCGCCGCTTTACCGGCCTCGCGTTCGGTCTGGGCAAACTTGCGTCGGGCGATGAAGGTGGCGATACCCAGTCCGATCGGCGGCACCATGCCGGCGGCCATGGTCGCGGCCATCGGTGCATAACTCTGCGAGGCGAGCAGCCCCACCGAGAACGCATACGCGGCCTTGTTGATCGGCCCGCCGAGGTCGACGCACATCATGCCGCCCAGCAGCACACCGAGCAGGATCGCGTTGGTGGTGCCCATGCTGTCGAGGAAATGCGTCAGCGCCGCAAGCATCCCGGCCACCGGTTTGCCGACCACGTAAATCATCACCAGTCCGGTGAACAGACTGGCGAACAGCGGGATGATCAGAATCGGTTTCAGCGCTTCGAGACTTTGCGGCAGCGCCACATAGCGACTGATTGCTTTGGCGGCATAGCCTGCGATAAACCCGGCAACGATCCCACCGATGAATCCGGCGCCCAGGGTGCTCGCCAGCAAACCGCCGATCATCCCCGGTGCGAGTCCGGGACGGTCGGCAATCGACCAGGCGATGTAACCGGCCAGCAGCGGCACCATCAATTTGAACGCGGTCTCGCCACCGATCTGCATCAGCGCCGCCGCCAGCGTGCCCTCTTCCTTGAACGCGGTGATGCCGAACACGAACGACAAGGCGATCATCAGACCGCCCGCTACCACCATCGGCAGCATGAACGACACACCGGTCAGCAGGTGTTTGTAGACGCCGCTTTTCTCTTGTTTGGCCGGGGCCTTGCCGTCGCCGGCAGCGTTTTCAACGACACCTTCGGCCAGGGCTTTTTTCAGCGTGGCTTCGGATTGCTTCAACGCAATGCCGGTGCTGCAGCGGTAGATTTTCTTGCCGGCGAAACGCTCGGTGGCGACTTCAATGTCAGCCGCCAGCAGCACTACGTCAGCCTCGGCAATCGCGGTTGCGCTCAGCGGATTTCGCGCGCCGACCGAGCCCTGGGTTTCGACTTGCAGGTCGTAGCCCAGACGCTTGGCGGCTTGCTGCAAGGCTTCGGCGGCCATGAAGGTGTGGGCGACGCCGGTCGGGCATGCAGTGACCGCGACCAGACGCGGCGCTTGCGCGCTGGCAACCACGGGCGGCGTTTCGTCAGCGACGTAAACCTGCGCCTCGACGGCGCCACGCCGCAACACGTCTTCAACATCCTGCAGGGCTTGCGCCGGCGCAATCCGAAAGACTTTCTTGCCGATGAACCGGGTCATGTCCACCGGTCCCGTGGTCACCAGCAACACCCACTCGGCGGCTTCGATGGTGGCCGCTGACAACTCGCGTTCCGGGTGCGCGGCATCCACCACTTCGACGCTGGTGCTCCAGCCCTGACGCTGGGCCGCGGCATCCAGCAGCCGGGCGCACAGCACACTGGTGACCATGCCGTTAGGGCAGGCCGTGACAATGGCTAACTTCATGACAAACCCTCTTATTGTTCTGTCAGGGGGCGCACGCGCACGCCCTGTTCGAGCTGCGTCAGTTGCGCAGCATCGTGAATACCGAATCCGATCTGGGTCACCGCCTGCGCCGCAATTGCGGTGGCCGTGCGCAGGGTTTGTTCGGGCGTGTCGGCGCTGAGCAGGCCGTGGAGCATGCCGGCCAGCAACGAATCGCCGGCACCGACCGTGCTGGCGACGCTGACCTTCGGCGGCGTCGCATGCAGCGCCGAGCCGACGCTGTACCAGTTCACACCCTCGGCGCCATGGGAAATCACCACATGCTCGATGCCCTGGGCGTGCAGCCGATTGGCCGCTTCGGCCTGAGACGCGTGGGACACCGTTTCACAACCCAGCGCATCGGCCAGCTCTTCGGTGTTCGGTTTGATCAGCCACGGGCCGGCCTTGAGCGCTGCACGCAAGGCATCGCCGCTGGTGTCCAGAGCGACTTTCAGGCCCAACGTTTTCAAGCGCTCGACCAGTTCGCGCAACCACTGTGCAGTGACTCCGCGCGGCAAGCTGCCCGCAACTACAACCGCATCATGCCCCGGCGCGATCTGCACCAGTCGATCCAGCAACGCCTGTTGCGCCACCACGCCGACCACCGGCCCCGGGCCGTTGATGTCGGTAATGCGGCCATCCTGTTCCGCGACCTTGATGTTGCTGCGGGTCTCGCCGGGCACCCGGATAAACGCATCGGTGAAACCGCGTTTGGCGAACAGGGTTTCGAACGCTTGCAGATTGTCTTCGCCGAGAAAGCCGCTGACCGTCAGTTGATGACCGAGGTCGGCCAGCACTTGCGCAACGTTGACGCCCTTGCCGGCGGCGTGGGTGTGCATCTCGTCGCTGCGATTGACCTGACCGGCCTCCAGACGTGGCAACTGCACCGTAAGGTCCAGCGCCGGGTTGAGGGTCAGGGTGAGAATCTTGGCCATTACAGGGCCTCCACTAATGCGCGCACTTCGTTGGCGCTGCCCACGGCCAGGGCTTGTTGAGCAAGGGTTTGCGTTTGCGTCAGGCTGAGTTCGCGGATGCGTGCCTTGACCTCGGCGATGCTGCGCCCGGAGACACTCAGTTCATCCACACCGAGGCCGACCAGCACCGGCACCGCCAGCGGATCCGCCGCCAGCTCGCCGCACACACCGACCCATTTGCCATGGGCATGGGCCGCGCGCACGGTGATGTCGATCAGTTGCAGCACTGCCGGGTGCAGGCCGTCAGCCTGGGCGGACAGGGTCGGATGACCACGGTCGATCGCCAGCGTGTACTGAGTCAGGTCGTTGGTGCCGACGCTGAAGAAGTCCACCTCTTTGGCCAGCACCGGCGCCAGCAGTGCGGCGGACGGCACTTCGATCATGATCCCCAGTTGCAGGTCGGCGACCGGGATTTCCAGGCGCAGACGCTCGGTCATGTCACGAGCTTGACGCCACTCTTCGACGCTGCCGACCATCGGGAACATGATCCGCAATGGACGGTTGTCCGCCGAACGCAGCAAGGCGCGCAACTGCGCTTCCATGATCTGCGGACGCTGCAAGGTCAGGCGAATCCCGCGTACGCCGAGGAACGGGTTTTCTTCCTTGGCGATCGGCCAATACGGCAGCGGTTTGTCGCCGCCGACATCGAGGGTGCGCACCACCAGTGGCCGACCGGCGAGACCGTCGAGGACGCGGCGGTATTCGGCTTCCTGAGTCGCCTCGTCCGGCGCCTGTGGATGAGCCATGAAAATCAACTCGGTGCGCAGCAGGCCGATGCCTTCGGCGCCCTGCTCCACCGCGCTGATCACACCGGCGCTTTCACCGATGTTGGCGAACACTTCCACGGCGTGGCCGTCGGTGGTGTGCGCCGGTTGATGGCGTTGTTCGGCGGCGGCTTTCAGGCGTTGTTCGCGGGTGTCGCGTTCTTCGCTGGCGCGTTGCAGGGTCGCGGCATCCGCGTCCACATGCAGTCGCCCACGCTGGCCGTCGAGCAGCAACGGCGTGCCCGGCTTCAGCAGCAACACCGCAGCGCCCGCACCGACCAGCGCCGGAATCCCCAGCGCGCGAGCCACGATGGCGCTGTGGGCGGTGGCGCCGCCACGGGCGGTAAGAATCCCCGCGACCCGCGCCGGATCCAGCCGCGCCACGTCGGACGGGCCGACCTCATCCATCACCAGAATGTACGGTTGCTCGGGCTCGGCGGGCGTCTGCACACCACACAGTTGCGCCAGCACCCGGCGACCGATGTCGCGCAGGTCGGCGGCGCGTTCGGCGAGCAACGCGTCCTGCAACGCTTCCTGTTGTTTTGCGGCGGCCTCGATCACGGCCATCCACGCCGCTTCGGCGCTTTCGCCCTGCTTGAGGCGGGTGTCGACTTCGTCGGTGAGTTCCGGGTCGTCGAGCATTTCCTGGTGAGTGATGAAAATCTCGCGGATCGCCTTGGCCTTGCTACGCTCGATCAGGCCCTGAATGTCCTGACGCACGTCGGCCAGCGCTTGCTTGAGACGTTCGCGCTCGATGGCGGCAGACTCGCCGCGCAACGGGTAATCGATGGCTTGCTGGACTTGAATGTGCGCCGGGCCGATGGCGATGCCGGGGGCGGCGGGAATCGCTTGCAGCAGACTGCCGGAGGCCGGGGCGGTCAGCACTTCTGCAATGTCCGTAATCACTTCGCGCTGTTGACTGACTGCGGGCAACGGTTCGACTTCTTCGCCGAGGCCTTCTTCGATGGCGGCCAGCAGCGCCGGCAAGGCGTCAGCGGCAATGCTCGGCTCGGCGATGATTTCCAGCACCTGCCCGCGACGGGCGCCGAGGCTCAGCAGTTTGCTCAGGCTCTTCACCGATACGGCGCTGTCCTGACCGTCGACGATGCGCACACGAATCTCGCCGTCAAAACTTTTCGCCAGTTGCGCGAGGATTTTCGCCGGCCGCGCGTGCAGACCATGGGCGTTGGCCAATGCGATACGTGCGCTCGGCCAGTCGGCCGGCAATTCCCCGCCGAGCACTTCGAGAACCTTTCGGCTGCTGGTGGCGCGGCCCAGTTCATGGCCGCGACCTTCGATCAGCAACGCGCACAACCGCTCGAGCAACGCCTGATGCGCTTCACCCAGACTGGCCAGACAGAACAGACCGCTGAGCGGTTGGCCGAGGTAGCGCATCGGTTTGTCCGGGGTGACGAAGGCCAGGCCTGGACGCTTCACGGTCTGCTCGCTGTGCAGCCACCACAGGCCATCGCCCAGCGGCAGCGCTTCGACCTGCTGCAGCACGCCGGCGAAACCGTTGCTCACGCAATCGGCCTGACGCAGCAGCCGCGCACCACGCCAGACCAGTTCTTCGAAATCGTCGGCGGAGACCCCGAGGCCGATCATCTGCGCATCCAGCGCCAGCTCTTGCGGCGCACCTTGCAGCAGTTTCAGCAGCGCTTCGGGAGAACTCGCGCGGCGCAGGGCCTGGCCCAGATCGGTCTCGCCGAGGGCGCGGGTCAGCAGTTGCAGCAGGCGCAGGTGTTCGTCGGATTTGGCGGCGATGCCGATGGCCAGATAAACGATCTGGCCGTCGCCCCAGTCCACGCCATCGGGGAACTGCATCAGGCGCACGCCGGTGGCGAACACCTGATCGCGGGTTTCGGGCGTGCCGTGGGGGATCGCAATGCCTTGGCCGAGGAAGGTCGAGCCCTGAGCCTCCCGGGCCTGCAGGCCAGCGAGGTATCCGTCGGCGACCAGACCATCGGCGACCAGATGACTGGCCAGCAATTGCAAAGCGGCGGGTTTATCCACAGCCGACTGGCCCATGGATATCTGCTCTACAGTGAGCTCGAGCATGCGATCTCCTTTTTGGCGCGGTGGCGCGCCAGGTATTGTTTTGAATGGTTGCAGCTTAGGCGCTATGGGCCATCCTTTTCAGGAGGCAGTTTTGGCGGTTTCACGGCAGAACCGGCCAAAGGCGTCTAAAACGTAGAAAATACGCTTGCTGAAACGTTTAATCTAGATTGATCGGCACGTTACTCGATAATGTCCCATCCTTGAAGTCCAACTTGTCGGATGCGCTGAGACAATGGTCGCCTGCCTGAATCGGGTAGGATTGGCGAAAATGTCGCGGCAAGCTCGAAAAAACAAGGAAATCCCGGGTTGAAACTCAGTGATATCGCGCGGTTGGCCGGAGTGTCCGTGACCACCGCCAGCTACGTCATCAACGGCAAGGCCGAACAGCAGCGCATCAGCACCGCCACCGTCGAGCGGGTGCGAGCGGTGGTCGATCTGCACGGCTTTACCCCCAATCCACAGGCAGCCGGGCTGCGCAGTCGGCACACCCGGACCCTGGGTTTTATCCTGCCGGATCTGGAAAACCCCAGTTACGCGCGGATCGCCAAACTGCTGGAGCAAGGCGCCCGGGCGCGGGGCTATCAGCTGCTGATCGCCAGCTCCGACGATGCGCCGGACAGCGAGCGACAACTGCTGCAACTGTTCCGCGCCCGGCGCTGCGATGCGTTGATCGTCGCCAGTTGTCTCCCGGCCGGTGACGACAGTTATCGCCAGTTGCAGGCCAAGGGCCTGCCGATCATTGCCATCGACCGGGTGATGGATGCCGAGCATTTCTGCTCGGTGGTCAGCGACGACCGCGAAGCCAGCCTGCACCTGACCGAAAGCCTGCTCGACCCGCAGCCGAAGCAGATCGTGCTGCTGGGCGCCCGCCCGGAACTGAGCATCAGCCAGGAACGTGCGGCCGGATTCAAGCAAGCCCTCGCCGGATTCAAGGGCGAAGTGCTGATCGAACACGCCGAATCCTTCAGCCGCGAGTGCGGCAAGCAGTTGATGGAAGAACTCCTGCAACGCCTCGGGCATTTGCCGGATGCGCTGGTGACCACGTCCTACGTGCTGCTGCAGGGTGTGTTCGACGCGCTGCATGACTTCCCGCTTAAAAACCGCCCGCTGCGCCTCGGCACATTCGGCGACACCCAACTGCTCGACTTCCTGCCGCTGCCGGTCAACGCCATGGCCCAGCAGCACCAGTTGATCGCCGACAAGGCGCTGGAACTGGCACTCGCAGCCGTCGAGCAATCGGACTACCAGCCCGGCGTGCAGGCCATCGCCCGTACCTTCAAGCAGCGTATTCACCGGGACTGAGCCGTGGAGCTGATCGACAGCCACACCCATCTGGACTTCCCCGACTTCGACGCCGACCGCGCGGCGCTGCTCACCGAAAGCCGCGCCCTCGGGGTGCGGCGAATGGTGGTGCTCGGGGTCTACGAGGGTAACTGGCAACGGGTGTGGGATCTGGTGCAAAGCGATGCCGATCTGTACGCGGCCCTCGGTTTGCACCCGGTGTATCTCGATCAGCATCGGCCGCAAGACTTGCTGGCACTGGGCGACTGGCTGACACGGCTAAAGGGTCATAGGCAGCTGTGCGCGGTCGGCGAAATCGGCCTGGATTACTTCATCGAAACCCTCGACCGCGAACGCCAGCAGGCGCTGTTCGAAGCGCAGCTGCAACTGGCGGCGGATTTCGAATTACCGGCGCTGATCCACGTACGACGCAGCCATGCGGCGGTGATCGCCACGCTCAAGCGCTTCAAGCTCAAACGCGCCGGCATCATCCACGCCTTTGCTGGCAGCCGTGAAGAAGCGCGGGAGTACATCAAGCTCGGTTTCAAACTTGGCCTCGGGGGCGCACCGACCTGGCCGCAGGCGTTGCGCATGCATCGGGTGCTGGCCGACTTGCCGCTGGACGCGGTGGTGCTGGAAACCGACTCACCGGACATGGCGCCCGCCATGTTTCCCGGCGTGCGCAATACGCCGGCGCATTTGCCGGCGATCTGCGACTCACTGGCCACTTTAATGAACATCAGTGCGCAACAACTCGCCGCCGCCAGTACCGCCAACAGCTGCGAGGTGTTCGGCTGGTAGTCAGTCGGCGTGGGCCTTGGCCGCGTCGAGAATCAGCGTCAGGTGCTGGCGCTGCCGGGCATAACGAATCACCGCGAAGTACACGAAAATCGCGATCAGCGATCCGTTCAGTTGTTCGGTGACGCTGAGCAGCCCCACCCATTCCGTCACCAGGGCCACCAGCAGCGCGGTGCACACCGTCACCAGCGCACTGGCGCGCAGCAGGCCGAGTGAATCGAGCGAACGGAAACGTTTGATCTGCTTGGGGCAACGCAATTCCAGGCTTTTCTGGCAATGGGCGCAGGTGAACGCTTCGTGAATCGAAATGGCATTCAGCTGCCAGGGTTTGAGTGCCAGCGTGGTCTGGCAGTGGGCGCAGCGGCCCTGGACGCCCAGGGTTGCGACGGACATGTGCGATCTCCTCCAAGTGGTCAATGAATTGATCTTGGTTCATTGAAGCCGAAAAACCAGCGCCTGGAGGAAAACAGGATTGGGCTTACAGATGCAGGCAAAAAAGTACTACAAACCATTCCGAAAAAACCTGCCTCAGAGGAGGCAGGTCGATTCAAACCCGGAACGCGCTGATCAACTGCTTCAACTCGACCACCTGCGCCGACAACGCACGGCTGGCATCTTCGGTCTGGTGTGCACCTTCTGCAGTGCGCTCGCCGGCACGGTTGATCTCGACGATGTTCTGGTCGATATCGTGGGCGACGGCGGTCTGCTGCTCGACGGCGGCGGCGATCTGCTGGTTCTGGTCGACGATCATGCCGACAGCGCCGAGGATGTTTTCCAGCGCCTGCTGGACTTTTTCCGACTGTCCCACTGTGCCATTGGCCATCTGATGGCTGACGCCCATGGCCTTCACTGCCGCGCCGACGCCGCCATGGAGCTTGGCGATCATCTGCTCGATTTCTTCGGTCGATTGCTGGGTGCGCTTGGCCAGCGTGCGGACTTCGTCGGCGACCACGGCAAAACCGCGCCCCTGCTCACCGGCCCGTGCGGCTTCAATCGCGGCGTTGAGCGCCAGCAGGTTGGTCTGTTCGGCGATGCTCTTGATCACTTCCAGAACGCGGCTGATCGCCTGGCTGTCGCTGGCCAACTGGTTGATCACCAGCACCGATTGATCGATTTCGCTCGCCAGTGCCGCGATGCTGCCCTGCTGCGATTCCACCAGTCCGCGCCCATTGATGGTTTCATCGTTCACGCTGTGGGCGCTGCTGACCGCTGCCGCCGCACTGCGTGCCACCTCCAGCGACGTTGCCGACATCTGGTTCATCGCCGTAGCCACTTGTTCGATCTGTGTGCGTTGCCCGGCGACCGCCTGATTGCTTCGCGCCGAGACGTTTTCCACCTGCCCCGCCTGCCGCTCGACCTCGCCAACGGTGTGGCCGACCCGTTCGATCAGGTCATGGATTTTCCTCACCGTACCGTTGAACACTTCGCCCAACTCGCCGAGTTCATCGCGGCTGTTGGCGTGGAAATTCACCGTCATGTCGCCCGCCGCGACTTTATCCATCATGGCGCCGAGGTTTTTCAGGGTGGCGCGGGTCGAGGCATAGAAGCCACCGTAGAGATAGAAAATCAGCACGAACACCAGCGACAACGCCACGGCTTGCAGCACCATGTGCGTGCGGTTTTGCCCCAGGCGCTGCTGCAATTGGGTGTCGAGAAATTTCAGGGTGGCGTCGTTGAGCTGATAGGTCTGGTCCATCAGCCCGGTGAGCTGGTCATAAAAACCCTGCCATGGGGCGTCGAGGGTTTCGGCCATCACCACTTGCTCTTCGATCAGTGTGCCGGCCTGTTTCAGCGACGCCTTGCTGGCATCGGCCGGGGCGCTCAGGGAGTCACGGGCGGCTTTGCTCGACCCCAGCGCATCCTGCAATTTCAGGCCATATTCGGCCTGAAGCTTTTCGATCTGCACCAGCAACTCGTCGAAGCGGGTGCTCGACGAACTATTGAGAAAGCCCTGGCCCAATGAATACGAGCCCATCGCCCGACCTTCGCCCAACGCCTGGGTGACGGCCGGCGTGATCGCGGTGATCAGCTCGCTGAGCTGGCGTATGTCGCTCTGGTTGTCGCGACTCAATCCGGCCTGACTGGCGACGATCTGGCTGAAAACCTGCGCATTGCCCAGCAGCTTGCCGATCAGCGCACTTTTGCTTTGCAGGGAGTTTTCCGCCTGCTGAGCCTTGAAAGCGGCGATCATTTCATCGCGCTTGGCCTCGAAGAACTTGATCTGCTCCGGATCCTCGGTCATGGGCGTCAGCCCTTGCAGGCGCGCCAGAACGTTTTGCTCAAGACTGGTGATCTGCGCCTCGACATTGCCGGCCTTTCCGGACTGGCCGAGGGTGACATTGATCTGCACCAGATTGTTGAGGGTTTCCAGATCCCGGCGCAGGGTCAGGCTGCTGCCCAGCAGGTCGAGGCTCTGCAGCTCGACCCGGGTGCCCTGGAATTCGCGGTAGGAATCGCGCACCAGATAGAAATTGGTCACCAGCATCGGCACCAGGAACAGCACGCTGATCAGGCTGAACTTCATGCCGAAGCTCAAGCGGTTCATCAGCGAGACGGCGGGATAGAGCAAGCTCTTCACTGGAAGTCTCCCTTGGTTTTTTCTTGTTTTTATTGGCAGGCGCGGGGCGACAGCAGATAGCCACTATCGGGCGCTATCTCTGTATAGCTCAAATCGAAGGGAGGTTTTGTAACTTAAGGTTAACGAGGGGGATTGCCCCCCTCATCACTCGAACGGCCTACGCCAGCACTGTCCACAGGGCAAATCCGGCATACCACAACACTGCCGCCCGCAGCAGCAACTCCCACAGGTAGTCGAGGGTGTTGATGCCTTCGGGGCCGACAGCGGCCGGCGGGATTTCCCCGGCCGCGAGCCCGACCCTGTTGATCAGTTGCGCGGCGCTGATGTTCCAGTTCAGCAGCTCGTGCAGCATCACCCGACTGACCGCGACGAAATTGCCGACCAGTGCAAGGCTCGCCGCCAGCAGGCGCACCGGCACCCAGTCGAAGGCATGACGCAGTTGCCCTGCCCGTTCGGCCACCGCCGGGTTCTGGGCGTTTTCCTCCGCCAGCGCCAGCAAGCGGTAACTCAGTGCCGCCACCGGACCGAGCAGGAAGTACCAGAAAATCACCGCAAAAAAGCTCTGGTAGGCCTGCCACAACAGATGCCGCTGCACTTGCTCCAGCAATTGTTCTCCGCTTTCGGCGCAGATGTTCAGATCACGCTTGGCCACATGGGCGGCGGCCTGCAGGTCCTCGCGGCGCCAGGCGTCGCGAAACGGCCCGAGTTCGCCGAGCAGGTCACCCCGCCCCAGGCTGTAAATCACCACCAGTAAATGCACCGGCAATGCCAGCAGACCATAGGCCACCGGCTCCAGCACCAGCAGCAACAAGCCCAGCAATGCCACCGGCAGCAGCACCAGAACAATCAGCACCAGCCACGGCTGTTTCGCCAGCCCACCGGTTTCAAGCTTGTGCAGTTCGCGGATCCATCCGCCATCGCGTTGCACCCGTTGGCGCAGAGCCGAGAACTTCTCGATCCATACCGCCAGCAGTAACACCAGAAAACTCATTGTCCTTCCTCTTGTGCCAGGGCGGCGCGGTAGCGTGCCCAGTCGAATGCGGGTCCGGGGTCGGTCTTGCGTCCGGGGGCGATATCACTGTGCCCGCAGATGCGCTGGACGGTGATTGCCGGGAACGCCGCCTGTATCTGCCGGGTCAGCGCGGTCAGCGCCCGGTACTGCGCATCGGTGAACGGCAGATCATCGGTGCCTTCCAGCTCGATGCCTACCGAAAAATCGTTACAGGTTTCCCGCCCCTCGAACATCGAAACACCAGCATGCCAGGCCCGTTCAAGACAGGAGACAAACTGGGTGACCTTGCCGTCACGTTCGATCAGAAAATGCGCAGACACGCGCAGGTCGGCGATCCCCGCAAAGTAGGGATGTTCCGTGACATCCAGACGATTCTGGAAAAATTCCTGGACCTTGCCGGTGGCGAACTGCGCCGGTGGCAGGCTGATGTTGTGGATGACCAACAGGGAGACTTCGCCCGCCGGGCGTTCATTGAAGTTGGGCGAAGGGCAGACCTGCACCCCGTGACACCACCCGCTTGCGGGATCCAACTGCATACCGATTCCTTCAACGCCGACTGTGTTGCGACCAGTATGCCGTGATCGGCCCCCGGCGCGCGATCACTTGCCGCGATTGAGCCGCCGCAGATTGCCGAGCACCGACTCCAGCGCCCGGTCGAACAGCAAGGTGTCGTCCAGCGCCCGCACCGCGCCGCGACGAAACGCCAGGGCCAGTTCCGTGCGGTCGCGCTCCAGCACTTTCATGCCGGTGCGGTCGACGAACACGTACTTGCCGGTCGCCTCGATGATCGCCGCCAGTTTGCAGCGCAGAGTGTGTTCTTCGTCCTCCTCGAACGCCACCCAGCTGCCCAGACGCAACTGTTCGACCTGGCGCAGACCGACATCGTCGGCTGGCAAACGCGCTGGCGTGCGTGGTTTGAGACCGTCGTCGGCCATCTGCAGGACAATCGTCTGCGACACTTCGATCATTTCCGGCAGCACGGACTGATCCGGTGCGCCGGACGGTTCGAGCAGCCGCACATGCAGCGCTTCCAGCTCACTGAAAAAGCCGCTGGTGGCAAACGGATCGAAGGCCGAAGTGCTCAAGCCGTCGCGCAGTGACTTGAGCAACCCCGGCACCAGCGCCAGCAGACGCAGGCCGGCTTCGGCATCGTCGTGGCGCTGCACGCTCCAGATCAATTGCTCCATGGTCTGCACGTCGGCCTGCCATTCGGCGGACTGATCGCCGTGCTTGAGGCAGGTCAGCAGCAACACCTTGCTCCAGGCGTCCTGCACGAACGTCACCACCGACGGTGGCAGAACCTTGCCCAGCAAAGCCTGATTGAGCGCCTGCTCGACCCGCTGGCGAGCCAGTTCGGTTTTCGCCCGGCCCTCTTCGGCATCGCGCAAACGCTGTTCAAGCAATTCGCTGCGACGGCGCTCGTCACTGGTGAAGGCGAGGAAGTCCGCCAGCAACTCGGAAAAAATCGCCGGGTCATCGACGAAATCCGTCAGCAGGCGCTGCACCACTTGCTCGATGCGCAGGTACAGGCTGTCGCGCGCATTACCGTCGCACTCGCCCCAGCCCATCGCCGCCTCGGCGATTTCGTTGAGCAGGCGCCGCGCCGGGTGGCTGCTGCGGCTGAAGAAGCTTTTGTCGATCACCGCGACCTTCAACATCGGGATCTGCAACCGGGCAATCAGCGCCTTGAGGGAATCCGGCAGGTTGCGATCATCGAGGATGCAGTCGAAGACCATGGCCACCAGATTGATCACGTCCTCGTCAGCCCCGCCGACAATTCGCGATTTGCCGCTGCGTACGCTGACCCGCGTCAGCAGTTGTTCAAGCTGATGGCGCAGATCGAAGTCGTCCTGCACTGCCAGCGCCGGCACGTATTGCTGCAGGTGCGAGAGCAGGCGCAGCAGGTCGCGGGTGGAAATCGGCTGCGCCGGAGCGCTGGGTTCAAGGGTCGGCGCGACGGTGCCGCGCACGTGCAGCAGCAACTCCTGCAACGCGGCGAAGACCTCCTGCACGCCGGCATCGGTCTGGGGTTTGTCGACGCCCTCGAATTCGCTCTGCACGCTGGCCACGGCCTGATCGATGGCACGACGGGCCGGTGCCGGCTTGAGTTCGGGCAACACACCCGTGGCGATCAGCAGTTGGTTGGCTTCGGCGTAGAGTTGATCGGTATCGGCCAGCACATAGCGCTCGAACAATTTGAGCAGGATCAGCTTGACCTTGATCTCCACCCCCAGATTGCGCCCGGCCTGCAGGAAGTACTCGCAAAGCATCGCCGGGCCCAGCGGGTTGTAATGATCGCCCAGCGTCTTGCCCAACAACGCATTGAACCGCGCGGTCAGTTGGTCGAGGGCGAAGCCGTCGCGATTGAGCACGCGGCCGACCATGGTTTCGACCGCGACGCTGCGCTCCATGTCATCGGTGCGCGCTGTCGTGTCCCCGTATTGCAAGGCGTGCGAGAGGACGGCGGGAACGGGATCGAATTGAGTGAGGCCGACAAAGGCTTCGAAAAACTGCTCGAGAAAACCACGCTCGATGTTCTTGCGCTTGAGGCGCAGGTCGCGCATGGCTTCGAAAAAGATGTTCTGTTCGACGTCGTTGCGTGCCCGGTCGGCCATTTCGAACAGGGTGTCGTCGGCGTTATCGAACAGCTCCTGCAAACCGTTGCGCAGGCGTTGGGCAGCCTTGTCGCGAACCTGAAGCAGAATCACAGGCAGGCGGGCGAGCGGCGAGTGAGGCGCCTGATCGGTAGTGGCCTTGTGCAAAGGCACTACATTCCCGTCGTTGTGCATCCAAGCCTCCTGAAACGGTGATTTGCCGACGTCAAAGCTATGGCGTCAAATGCAAGGCGGATTATCTTGCAAAAGATGTCTCCGGCGCCAGAGCCGTCAGGGTTTCCCCTATGCGCCGACACCTTGAAGTGACCACGACAGAATCGGGTTTGCTCAAAGAAAATCGACCGGATGCAGGGCTGCGTGGCTGTTCTCGCCTTGGGTTGGCCGACGCCATGCCCCTATAATCGGACCACTTAGTTTGTGGAGCCCGTTATGCCGAATCTACGTCTCGCCGATTTGACCGCCGAAATCGAAGCCAACGTGCGCCGTGCGTTGCTCGAAGACATCGGCAGCGGCGACATCACCGCGCAACTGATCCCGGCCGAACGCCTGGCCAAAGCCACCATCATCACCCGTGACGCCGCCGTCATCAGTGGCACGGCCTGGGTCGATGCGGTGTTCCGCCAGCTCGATCCGCGGGTGGCGGTGCATTGGCAGGTGCGCGATGGCGAACGGGTTTCGCCCAATCAGCCGCTGTTTCATCTGGAAGGCCCTGCCCGCTCGCTACTGACCGGCGAGCGCAGCGCCCTGAACTTCCTGCAATTGCTGTCGGGCGTGGCGACCCGCGCGCAGTACCTGGCGGACTTCGTCGCCGAGACCTCGGTAAAACTGCTCGACACCCGCAAGACCCTGCCGGGCCTGCGTCTGGCGCAGAAATACGCGGTCACCTGCGGCGGTTGCCATAACCATCGCATCGGTCTCTACGACGCGTTCCTGATCAAGGAAAACCACATCGCTGCCAGCGGCGGCATCCCGCAGGCCATTGCCGCTGCGCACAAGATCGCCCCGGGCAAGCCGGTGGAAATCGAAGTGGAAAGTCTGGAAGAGCTGAAGGAGGCGCTGGCCGCCGGAGCCGACATCATCATGCTCGATGAGCTGAGCCTCGACGACATGCGCGAAGCCGTGCGCCTGAACGGCGGCAAGGCAAAACTGGAAGCCAGTGGCGGCATCAACGAAAGCACGCTGCTGCCGATCGCACAGACCGGGGTGGATTACATTTCGATCGGCGCGATGACCAAGGACGTGAAGGCCGTGGATCTGTCGATGCGACTGAGCATTTAAGGGCAGCGGCAAGATGCGAGCTACAAGCTGCAAGCCAAAGCGGTTGTGCTTTTACTTGTAGCTTGCGGCTTGTAGCTGGCAGCTCTCGTCAAACGACGAGATTGTTCATCTCGCAGTACTCTTCCCACTCGACGCCCAACACCTCGGCCGCTTCCTTGTGCAGCTCCAGGCGCTTGGCCTCGAACTCCTCAGGTGTGCTGGTGTACTTGAGGGTCAATTCCCACGGCTGCAGGCCCTGGGCTTCGGCTTCATCTTCGAACGCCCACTGGATCTGGTCTTTCTGATCATCGGGACTCAGGTCCTTGATCTCTTCCTTCAGATCCGGAACATCCAGGATGTATTTTCTAAGCGCTTCTTCGTGACGTTGCTCTTGAGTTAATTCGGTCATGGCGTTCTCGCTGATCATAGGAATGGAGGATGGATCTGGATCATCAAGGATCTCTCTGACGCGGACTGTCCGGCCTTCGGAACCATTCGGGATCATCTGAAAACTGCTGGGCGATGCTCATGCAGGCACCGAATATAGGACGTTTGCATGGCGAATTACACGGCTCTTTACATCTCTCCCACAAAAAGTTGACCTGTGGAACATAAATGCCGGTTCAAAAGGATTAGGGAGAGGTGGTGCCCGAGACAGGAATCGAACCTGCGACCTTCGCGTTACGAGTGCGCTGCTCTACCGGCTGAGCTACACGGGCGGTGGGCTAAACCTAGCACTGGTCTTGCAGGTCGGCAACTTCGCCGAATGACTCGATATTTCATGGACAAAAAAATGCCCCGCCGTTTTCACGGCGGGGCATTTTCATTGCGCTAGGACTGCGGGGTGATTAAACGCCCGAAGCCTTGGCAGCTGCCACGTCTTTGATGGACAGCTTGATACGGCCGCGGTTGTCCACGTCCAGTACCAGTACTTCCACTTCCTGGCCTTCTTTCAGGATGTCGGTCACTTTCTCTACGCGAGCGTCGCTCAGCATCGAGATGTGAACCAGACCGTCCTTGCCCGGCAGGATGTTGACGAATGCGCCGAAGTCGACGATGCGCTCAACCTTGCCGACGTAGATCTTGCCGATCTCGGCCTCTGCGGTGATACCCAGAACGCGCTGACGAGCTGCTTCAGCCGCTTCCTTGGTTTCGCCGAAGATCTTGATCGAGCCGTCGTCTTCGATGTCGATCGAAGCCTTGGTCTCTTCGCAGATCGCACGGATGGTCGCGCCACCCTTACCGATAACGTCACGGATCTTGTCGGTGTCGATCTTCATAGCGATCATGGTCGGAGCGTTGGCCGACAGTTCGGTACGCGACTGGCCGATGATCTGGTTCATCTGGCCGAGGATGTTCAGGCGCGCTTCCAGGGCTTGGCCCAGAGCGATTTCCATGATCTCTTCGGTGATGCCCTTGATCTTGATGTCCATCTGCAGCGCGGTCACACCTTTGGCGGTACCGGCTACTTTGAAGTCCATGTCGCCCAGGTGGTCTTCGTCACCCAGGATGTCGGTCAGGACGGCGAACTTCTCGCCTTCTTTAACCAGACCCATGGCGATACCGGCAACCGGTGCCTTCATCGGGACACCAGCGTCCATCAGGGCCAGGGAAGCGCCGCAAACGGAAGCCATCGAGCTCGAACCGTTGGATTCGGTGATTTCCGATACCACACGGATGGTGTACGGGAACACGTCAGCGGCAGGCAGCATGGCCGAAACCGAGCGACGGGCCAGACGGCCGTGACCGATTTCGCGACGACCGGCGCCACCCATGCGACCACACTCGCCCACCGAGAACGGAGGGAAGTTGTAGTGCAGCATGAACGGGTCTTTTTTCTCGCCTTCCAGGGTGTCCAGCAGTTGCGCGTCACGGGCGGTGCCCAGCGTCGCGACGACCAGAGCCTGGGTTTCGCCACGGGTGAACAGTGCCGAACCGTGAGTCTTCGGCAGAACGCCGACTTCGATGTTCAGCGGACGTACGGTGCGGGTGTCGCGACCGTCGATACGTGGCTTGCCGTTAACGATGTTTTCGCGAACGGTGCGGTATTCGATTTCACCAAAAGCGGCTTTGACGTCGGCAGCCGAAGGCTGGCCTTCTTCACCGGACAGCTTGGCCACAACCTGGTCACGCAGCTCGCCCAGACGCGCGTAACGGTCGGCCTTGATGGTGATGGTGTAAGCCTGGGAGATCGCTTCGCCGAACTCGGAACGGATAGCGGCCAGCAGCTCGGTGGCTTCTGGAGCAGGTGCCCAGGTCCAGGTTGGCTTGGCGGCTTCGGCAGCCAGTTCCTTAACGGCGTTGATCACGACCTGGAACTCGTCGTGAGCAAACAGTACTGCGCCCAGCATCTGGTCTTCGGTCAGCTCTTTGGCTTCCGATTCAACCATCAGTACGGCGTCCGAAGTACCGGCAACGACCATGTCCAGGCTCGAGGCAGCCTGCTGCTCGTAGGTCGGGTTCAGCAGGTAGCCGGTGCTTTCGTGGAAAGCAACGCGAGCGGCGCCGATCGGGCCGTCGAACGGAATGCCGGAGATCGCCAGGGCAGCCGAGGTACCGATCATCGCAGCGATGTCCGGATCGGTCTTCTTGCTGGTGGAAACGACGGTGCAGACAACCTGCACTTCGTTCATGAAACCTTCAGGGAACAGTGGACGGATCGGACGGTCGATCAGTCGGGAAGTCAGGGTTTCTTTCTCGGAAGGACGGCCTTCACGCTTGAAGAAACCGCCAGGGATCTTACCGGCAGCGTAAGTCTTTTCCTGGTAGTGAACGGACAGAGGGAAGAAGCCCTTGCCCGGATCGGCTTGCTTGGCACCGACTACGGTCACCAATACGCTGACGTCGTCGTCAACGGTGACCAATACTGCGCCGGAGGCCTGACGGGCGATACGGCCAGTCTCGAGGGTAACGGTCGACTGACCGAACTGGAATTTTTTGATTACCGGGTTCACGGTGTCCTACCTTCTTTGTGGCTCTTGGGGGAACTGGTTTCTTGCGAAATTCTTGGGCAATGCCGGGAATCGGCCCGACGCCTGTCCAGGGTAAAACGTGTATCCAGATAAAACTTGAGGCTGGGAGCCTGCCGGACGCCGGCGGAAACCCGCTGACGTCTGACAGACAACCAACCTCATAGCGCAATCGCTGATTAGCGACGCAGACCCAGGCGAGCGATCAGAGCGCTGTAACGGCTCACGTCCTTGCCTTTCAGGTAGTCCAGCAGCTTGCGACGCTGGTTAACCATGCGGATCAGACCACGACGGGAGTGGTGGTCTTTACCGTTGGCCTTGAAGTGACCTTGCAGTTTGTTGATGTTGGCGGTCAGCAGTGCAACTTGCACTTCTGGCGAACCAGTGTCACCAACAGCTTGCTGGTAGTCGGCAACGATTTGAGCTTTTTCTTGAACGTCGAGAGCCATGAGGCAATCCTTTTATCAGGAAACCGTTTCAAAAACGGTTTCAACAGGCCAGGGACAAATCCCTGTATCTATAAATGAGTAGTGACCGTGCCTGTTGACAGCCACACTCGCCGGCCTGCTGTTACACAGACCGGTTTCCGGTCATTCTGACCGAATCAGTCGACGCGGCGCGATGCGCCCGTCTTCGCTCACTTCACCGATACCGATGAAGCGACCATTGTGATCCTGTACCCGCACCATGCCGAACTTCGGAGCATCCGGGGCACGTACCGGCTGGCCGTTGAGCCAGTAGAACGCGCTCGCTTCCGAGAACTGCAGCAACGGCCAATCCTGCAGGCCGCTGTCCGATGGCATCAGGAAGCGGTCGACCGCTTCGTTGCCGCCTTCGGCATGTACCGCTTCCAGCTCTTCGAGGGTCACGGTCTGCGCCAGGGTGAAAGGCCCGGCCTGGGTACGGCGCAATTCAGCGACGTACGCACCACAACCGAGTTGCTCACCGATATCCTCCACCAGGGTGCGAATATAGGTGCCCTTGCTGCAATCCACCGCGAGTCGCGCAGTATCGCCTTCGAAGGCCAGCAATTCCAAGCGCGCAATAGTAACAGAACGCGGTTCGCGCTCCACTACTTCGCCTGCACGGGCCAACTTGTACAGCGGCTGGCCATCACGCTTGAGAGCGGAGTACATCGGCGGTATCTGACTGATTTGCCCGCGAAATTTCGGCAGAACCGCTTCAATGTCGGCCTGACCAACGGTCACCGGACGCTCCTGCAAAACCTCGCCTTCGGCGTCTGCCGTGGTGGTGGTCTTGCCCAGTTGCGCCAGGGTTTCGTAACCCTTGTCGGAATCGAGCAGGTACTGCGAGAACTTGGTCGCCTCGCCAAAGCACAGCGGCAGAACGCCGGTGGCCAGGGGATCGAGACTGCCGGTGTGACCGGCCTTCTCGGCGTTGAGCAACCAGCGGACCTTCTGCAACGCGGCGTTGGAGGTGAACCCCAGCGGCTTGTCGAGCAGGATGATGCCGCTGACGTTACGACGGATACGTTTGACCTGAGCCACCGAGTTACTCCTTGGTGTCTTCGGGTTCTGCCGCAGCCACGTGCTGATTGTCCTCAGCCACGGCGCGCTCGATCAGGGCCGACAGGTGCGCACCCCGCACGACGCTTTCGTCGTAGTGGAAGTGCAATTGCGGCACGCTGCGTAGCTTCATTTCGCGGGCCAGCTGCATGCGCAGGAAACCGGCGGCAGCGTTGAGCACCTTGATGCTTTGCGCGATGTCTTCGGCGTTGTCCTGCCCCATCACGGTGATGAAGATCTTCGCGTGACCGACGTCACGGCTGACTTCCACAGCGGTAATGGTGACCAGGCCGACGCGCGGGTCTTTGACTTCACGACGGATCAGCTGGGCCAGCTCACGCTGCATCTGATCGCCGATACGTTGGGTACGGCTGTATTCTTTTGCCATGATTTGTTACCTGTTACTGCCCTGCGGTGAAACCCGCAAGGTCTGAAAGCGGCAAACGCCCGGCCTGACAAAAGCCAGACCGGGCGTTGCGTTTAGAGTCCTGACGCCGTGCCGCGCACTTGCATGCGGCGGCCCGACGTGGCCCTTGAAGTGCGCGAGTCAGAGGCTGCGAGCAACCTGAACCTTCTCGAAGACTTCGATCTTGTCGCCGACTTTGACGTCGTTGTAGCTCTTCACGCCGATACCGCATTCCATGCCGGCACGTACTTCGGAAGCGTCATCCTTGAAGCGGCGCAGGGATTCCAGCTCGCCTTCGAAGATCACGATATCTTCACGCAGTACACGGATCGGACGGTTACGGTGCACAACACCTTCGATCACCATGCAACCAGCGATCGCGCCAAACTTCGGCGAACGGAACACGTCACGGACTTCGGCCACACCGAGGATGTTCTCGCGAACGTCGCTGCCAAGCATACCGGTCAGGGCTTTCTTGACGTCTTCGATGATGTCGTAGATCACGTTGTAGTAACGCATGTCCAGACCTTCCTGCTCGACGATCTTCCGGGCGCCGGCATCGGCACGCACGTTGAAGCCGAACAGTACAGCGTTGGAAGCCAGTGCCAGGTTGGCGTCGGATTCGGTGATACCACCGACACCGCCACCGACCACGCGCACTTGCACTTCGTCGTTGCCCAGGCCGTTCAGAGCGCCCTGCAAGGCTTCCAGCGAACCACGGACGTCGGATTTGAGGACGATGTTGAGCGTCTTCTTCTCTTCCTGGCCCATGCTTTCGAAGATGTTTTCCAGCTTGCCGGCGTGAGCGCGAGCCAGTTTGACTTCGCGGAACTTGCCTTGACGGAACAGAGCCACTTCACGGGCTTTCTTCTCGTCGGCAACCACGCTCATTTCGTCGCCGGCGTCAGGCGTACCGTCCAGGCCGAGGATCTCGACCGGAATGGCCGGACCCGCTTCCTTGATCGGCTTGCCGTTCTCGTCGAGCATGGCGCGCACGCGGCCATAGTTCGAGCCGACCAGCACCATGTCGCCTTGACGCAGCGTACCGTCCTGAACCAGAACGGTCGCCACCGGGCCACGGCCCTTGTCGAGACGCGATTCAACCACGACACCGCGGCCAGGAGCCGAAGGAGTGGCGGTCAGCTCGAGAACTTCAGCCTGCAGCAATACAGCTTCAAGCAGCTCGTCGACGCCGGTACCCATCTTCGCCGAAACCGGCACGAATGGAGTGTCGCCACCCCAGTCTTCAGAGGTCACGCCGTGAGCCGACAGTTCGCTGCGGATGCGATCGAGATCAGCACCCGGCTTGTCGATCTTGTTCACCGCAACCACCAGCGGAACGCCGGCAGCAACAGCGTGCTGAACGGCTTCGATGGTTTGTGGCATCACGCCGTCGTCCGCCGCAACCACCAGGATCACGATGTCGGTCGCCTTGGCACCACGGGCACGCATGGCGGTAAACGCGGCGTGACCAGGGGTGTCGAGGAAGGTGACCATGCCGCGTTCGGTTTCAACGTGGTATGCACCGATGTGCTGGGTGATACCGCCGGCTTCGCCAGCAGCTACCTTGGCACGACGGATGTAGTCGAGCAGCGAGGTCTTACCGTGGTCAACGTGACCCATTACGGTCACGACCGGCGCACGAGGAACCGCTTCACCTTCGAACTTCAGGGACTCGGCCAGGGAATCTTCCAGGGCGGTGTCGCTGACCAGGGTCACTTTGTGGCCCAGTTCTTCTGCGACCAGCTGGGCAGTTTCCTGATCCAGTACCTGGTTGATGGTGGCCGGGGTGCCCAGCTTGAACATGAATTTGATGATTTCGGCAGCCTTGACCGACATCTGCTGGGCGAGATCGCCAACAGTGATGGTTTCGCCGATCTTCACTTCACGCACGACAGGGCCGGTCGGGCTCTGGAAACCGTGGGCGTTGCGTTTCTTCAGCTTGGCCTTGCCGCGACCGCCGCGACGGAAGCCATCGCTTTCTTCGTCGGTAGTGCGTGGCGCCACACGTGGAGCCGGAGCCTTTTCCTTGACCGATGCGCGATGCGGAGCGTTTTTGCGCTCGCCATCACCACCGCCACGACGGTTGTTGTCGTCAGCACGTGGTTTGTCCGGACGGCGCTGTTCGTCACGCTTGCGAGTGTCGGCAGCTGGCGCAGCAGCCACAACCGGCGCAGCTTCGCGCACTGGTTCGGCCACTGGAGCAGGGGCAGCGACGGCTTCGGCAGGAGCGGACGGCGCAGCAGGCTGGCGACGCGCTTCTTCTTCGGCGCGAACGCGGGCTTCTTCTTCAGCCTTCTGACGGGCAGCATTTTCTACTGCGCGACGTTCATCCAGTTCACGCTTGCGCTCGGCTTCGATTTCTTCCGGGCTACGCTGTACGAAAACTTTCTTCTTGCGGACTTCAACGCTGATGCTTTTGCTGCCAGCCACACGCAGGGTGCTGGTGGTTTTACGCTGCAGCGTGATCTTGCGTGGTTCTTCCACTTTCGCCTTGTGGCTGCTTTTCAAGTGGGTCAGCAGGGATTGCTTCTCACTGTCAGTCACATTTTCTTCGGCGGCGGTGTGCGGCAGACCTGCCTCACGCATCTGCTGCAACAGGCGCTCTACCGGTGTTTTGACCTCATCGGCCAGTTGTTTCACCGTGACTTGCGTCATGCACTTCTCTCCTCAGGCCGCGCCTAATTACTCGAACCAGTGGGCTCGGGCGGCCATGATCAACTTGCCGGCACGATCATCGTCAATGCCGTCGATGTCGAGCAGATCGTCAATAGACTGCTCGGCCAGGTCTTCGCGGGTAATTACGCCGCGCACCGCCAGTTCCATCGCCAAATCCTTGTCCATACCCTCAAGCGAGAGCAGGTCTTCGGCCGGATGGGCGTCTGCCAGCTTTTCCTCAGTAGCGATGGCTTTGGTCAACAAGCGATCCTTGGCACGAGCGCGAAGCTCGTTGACGATGTCTTCGTCAAAGCCGTCGATGTTGAGCATTTCTTCCAACGGTACGTAGGCAATCTCTTCCAGGCTGGTGAAGCCTTCGTCTACCAGCACCTGAGCCAGTTCTTCGTCGACTTCCAGCTCGTCGATGAAGTTGCGCAGGATGTCGCCGGTTTCCGCTTGTTGCTTAGCCTGGATGTCCGATTCGGTCATCACGTTCAGGGTCCAGCCAGTCAGCTGGCTCGCCAGACGCACGTTCTGACCACCACGACCGATGGCCTGAGCCAGATTGTCTGCGCCAACGGCGATGTCCATGGCATGGGCATCTTCGTCAACGATGATGGCCGCCACTTCTGCCGGCGACATGGCATTGATCACGAACTGTGCCGGGTTGTCGTCCCACAGGACGATATCGACACGCTCGCCACCCAACTCGCCCGACACGGCCTGGACGCGCGAACCGCGCATACCGATGCACGCGCCTTGCGGGTCGATGCGTTTGTCCTTGGAGCGGACAGCGATCTTGGCGCGCGAACCCGGATCACGGGAAGCGGCCATGACTTCGATCAGACCTTCAGCGATTTCCGGCACTTCGATACGGAACAGCTCGATCAGCATTTCCGGCGCGGTACGCGACAGGATCAGCTGAGGGCCGCGGTTCTCGGTGCGGATTTCCTTGAGCAGCGCACGCAGACGCACGCCAACACGGAAGGTTTCGCGAGAAATGATGTCTTCACGGGCCAGCAACGCTTCAGCGTTATTACCCAGGTCGACGATCACGTTGTCGCGGGTCACTTTCTTCACGGTGCCGGAGATGATTTCTCCCAGGCGCTCGCGATAAGCGTCAACCACTTGAGCGCGCTCGGCTTCGCGCACTTTCTGCACGATGACCTGCTTGGCGGTCTGCGCAGCGATGCGGCCGAACTCGATGGACTCGATCTTTTCTTCAACGACGTCGCCAACCTTGGCGCCAGGATGCGTTTCAGCAACCTTGCTAGGCCAGGTTTCGATAGCCGGATCATCGAGATCATTCTCTTCGACGACCGTCCAGCGACGGAAAGTTTCGTAAGAACCGGTGTGGCGATTGATTTCCACACGCAGATCAACTTCGTCTTCAAAACGCTTTTTGGTAGCAGTGGCCAGAGCCAGCTCCAGCGCTTCAAAAATCACGCTTGCCGGTACACCCTTTTCATTGGATACCGACTCAACAACCAGCAGTACTTCTTTGCTCATCGTACGCCTCGCCTTTCGCAAGCCATTGGATCCGCGGGATCCGCGTCTCAGTCAAAACTGGGAATAATGTTGGCCTTGTCGATCATATCGATCGGCAACAGGAACTCATGGTCATCTACCTGCACCACGACGTCCTGCTCTTCTACACCGCGCAGAAGGCCCTGAAAGTTGCGTCGACCTTCAAAAGGCGAGCGCAGCTTGATCTTCACTTGTTCACCGACATATTTGGCAAACTGCTCAAGAGTGAACAGTGGGCGTTCCATGCCTGGCGAGGAAACTTCAAGGGTGTATTCAACGGAGATCGGATCTTCAACATCCAGCACACCGCTGATCTGACGGCTGACGATGGCACAATCGTCCACCAGTACGCCGCCTTCCTTATCGATATAAACGCGCAACATTGAGTGGCGACCTTGAGCCGAAAACTCAATACCCCAGCATTCATAGCCTAGGGCCACGACCACCGGGGCCAGCAAGGCCTGCAACTCTTCTAGCTTGCTCGACACCTGAACCCCCTCGTGCATGTATGTGCATGCTATGCAAAATAAAAAAATGGGCGAAACGCCCATCCTTGAAACGCCGTCGAACAGCGGCGTTGAAAGTGTCCAGCTAACAAAAAGCCCCTTAAAAGGGGCTCCTTAAACTGGTTGCGGGGGCCGGATTTGAACCGACGACCTTCGGGTTATGAGCCCGACGAGCTACCAGACTGCTCCACCCCGCGACAAAGCTGGGGCGGAAGTATACGACCGATCCCTTTTAGGGTCAATGTAACCTTCCACCTGCAAGAAAGCCCGCAACAGCGGGCTCTCCTGACTAATTGGTACCGAGAAGGGGACTCGAACCCCTACACCCTATGGGCACAACCACCTCAAGGTTGCGTGTCTACCAATTCCACCACCTCGGCAATACTACGTTTGAAACCCTTCTTACTTCTGCTCTTGAGCTGGAGGTACGTCAGTCGCTGGAGTAGCCGACTTTTGCTCTTGAAGCACCGGGACATCATCAGAAGCCGGCTGTTGCTTTGGAACTTCCAACACTGCCGGGTTTGGCAAACCTGCTTGAGTCAGCTGATGAGCCTTCTCTTTAGCAAAGTATCCTAACCCCAAGCTGGTTATGAAGAAACCGGCGGCAAGTATAGCAGTAAACTTACTAAGAAAGGTAGAGGAACCTTGGCTTCCGAACACAGTATTTGAAGCACCTGCTCCGAAAGACGCGCCAGCGTCCGCACCTTTACCCTGCTGCAGCAAAACCAGAGCAACTACGCCCAATGCACCCAGCAGATGAAAAACGACTACGACTGTTTCCAGCATTTTTTCAGTTTCCCGCGGCGCGACAAATCGCACCGAACTCATCTGCATTCAGGGAAGCTCCACCAATGAGCCCCCCATCGATATCCGGCATGCCGAACAGTTCGACCGCATTGGCCGCCTTCACGCTGCCGCCGTATAGAAGCCGCACACCTCGTGCCACTTCAGAATTCTCTGCCGCCAACTGCTCGCGAATGGCTTTATGCACATCCTGAGCCTGTTGCGGCGTTGCAGTCAGCCCGGTACCAATCGCCCAGACCGGCTCGTAAGCGATCACTGCGTTGGCAAAAGCACCGACACCCAGCTCCTCGATGATACTGCCTAGCTGACGCCCGACAACCTCAAGAGTCTTTCCGGCTTCGCGCTGCTCCAGGGTCTCCCCTACACACAACACCGGAATCAAGCCACATGCCTGTGCCGCTGCGAACTTGCGATTCAGCATTCCGTCTCGCTCGCCCATGATCTGGCGGCGTTCGGAGTGCCCGACAAGCACCAGGGAACAACCTGCATCCACCAACTGACTCGGCGCAATCTCGCCCGTCAATGCACCTTGCATGGACTCCACCGCAGAATTCTGCGCACCGACCGAAATCGATTTGCCTTTCAAGCCATCAATCACTTGATTGATATACAAGCAAGGCGGGAATACCGCGACATCAACACCGCTTGGCAAGGCCAGATGACGAAGGCCGTTGATCAGCTCAGCGACGCTGGCGCGGGTACCGTGCATCTTCCAGTTACCAGCTACCATAGGGCGACGCATGCTGTACCTCGTCGGTCAAAGTGGGCGCAGATGTTACCCAACACAATCATGGCTGGCAAGCCGAATCAGGCAGAAACTTCAGTTACCAGTTTTGCCAGTTCTTCGGCATAGCCACGAACCTGGATTTCGTCCTCGCCTTCGACCATCACACGTACCAGAGGCTCTGTCCCGGACTTGCGCAAAAGCACACGCCCGCGCCCCGCCATAGCCTGGGTTACGCGTGCGCTCGCCTCCTTGACAGCCGGGTGCTCCAGCGGGCTGTCGCCACCGCCGAAGCGCACGTTGATCAGCACTTGAGGACACTTACGCAGGGCCTGACGAGTTTGCGCCAGACCTTCGTTGCGTGTTTTCAACGCCATCAGCACCTGCAACGCCGCAATGATCGCATCGCCAGTCGTCGTGTGATTGAAGCAAACGACATGTCCGGAGTTCTCGCCCCCGACCAGCCAATCGCGCTCCAGCAACTCGGCAATCACATAGCGGTCGCCGACATTTGCACGCACAAAAGGAATACCCAGATCCGCCAGAGCCAACTCCAGGCCCAGATTGCTCATCAGCGTACCGACCACACCGCCCTGCAATTTGCCTCGCTCATGCAGATCGCGCGCGATGATGAAAATCAGCTCGTCACCATCGACTATCGCCCCGGTGTGGTCGACCATCAGCACCCGATCACCATCACCGTCGAAGGCGATACCCAGATCCGCATGCTCGGACAACACCGCCGCCTGCAATTGCCCCATGTGCGTGGAGCCACAGTTGTCGTTGATATTCAGACCATTGGGCTGCGCGGACAGAACCACAACTTCGGCACCCAGCTCACGGAATACGCTCGGCGCGACCTTGTAGGTAGCTCCGTGCGCGCAGTCGATGACAATCTTCAGTCCGGAAAAACTGGTGCCGGTCGGCACAGAGCTCTTGCAAAACTCGATATAGCGACCGGACGCATCATTGATTCGCGACACCTTGCCAATCTTGCTCGACTCTACAACAGTCATTGGCGTATCTAGCAATTCCTCGATCATCAGTTCCAGCTCATCGGGCAGCTTGGTGCCTTTGCCGGAGAAAAACTTGATGCCGTTATCGTCATGCGGATTGTGCGATGCACTGATCACGATTCCGGCCTCAGCCTGGAATGTACGCGACAGGTAGGCGATGGCCGGAGTCGGCATCGGACCGAGCAGCATTACATCGGCGCCCGCAGATGTCAGACCAGCCTCAAGGGCCGATTCAAACATGTAGCCGGAAATTCGCGTGTCCTTGCCGACCAGTACCTTGCAGGCCCCCATCTTGCGAAAGGCCATACCGGCAGCCCAGCCGAGCTTGAGCATGAAGTCCGGAGTGATCGGGTATTCCCCGACGCGACCACGAATCCCGTCGGTACCAAAATATTTCTTGCTCATAAGTGCTCCATCATTCTTATTCGGCTGATTCCACGGCTGCGAGCATTCGCACCACGTCCACCGTTTCTGCCACATCATGGACGCGCAATATACGCGCACCTTTCACCGATGCCAGTGCAGCCAGTGCCAAACCGCCATACAGACGCTCACCCACAGGGCGATTCAATGCATGGCCGATCATGCTTTTGCGCGAAACGCCCACCAATAGCGGCCGCCCCAACGCATGCAGGGCTTCCATATGCTTGAACAAGCTTAGATTGTGCTGCAGGGTTTTGGCGAAGCCGAAGCCCGGATCAAGAATGATCCGCTCGGCCGGAATGCCTGCCTCCTCGCACTGGGCCATGCGTTCGGCAAGAAACTCACCCACTTCCCGGGTGACATCCTGATAACGCGGATCATCCTGCATGTCGCCAGGCTCGCCGAGCATGTGCATCAGGCACACGGGCAATCCCGTGGCCGCCGCCGCATCAAGCGCGCCATCCCGCCGTAGCGAACGAACGTCGTTGATCAAGCCAGCACCCAAACGCGCCGTTTCGCGCATGACCGCCGGAGTGGACGTATCGACCGATATGACCACATCCAGTTCGCGATTTATAAGCTCGACGACGGGAGCTACGCGCTCCAGCTCCTCCAACGGAGAAACCGCCCGCGCGCCCGGGCGGGTCGACTCGCCGCCCACATCGATCAGCGTTGCACCCGCCGCAACCATGGCTTCGGCATGACGCAAGGCCGCGTCGAGCTGGCTGTATCGGCCACCGTCGGAAAAAGAATCAGGAGTGACATTGAGAATGCCCATGACATGCGTCCGGGCCAAATCAAGAACCCGGTTGCCGCAAGGCAACCGGGTCAGGGACTGTACAGAAGTCATTTCAAACCTTAAACGTCGGCAGCCGGACCGCCAATCGGTGTTTCCGGACGCTCGCCCTGAATGACAGGTGGCGTGCCAGTACCGGTGCCACCCGACCAATCGCGAGGCTCGCGAGGTGTACGACCGGCCATGATGTCGTCGATCTGCTCGGCATCGATCGTCTCGTACTTCATCAGCGCATCCGCCATGGCATCGAGCTTGTCGCGGTTGTCCGTGAGGATCTGCTTGGCCGTGCCGTAGCACTGATCAATGATGCTGCGCACTTCGGAGTCGATCAGCTTGGCTGTCTCACCGGAGAAGCTGGCATTCTGACCGCCACCGCCGCGACCGAGGAATACTTCACCCTCTTCTTCTGCGTACATCAACGGACCGAGTTTTTCCGACAGCCCCCACTTGGTCACCATATTCCGCGCAATCTGACTCGCACGCATGATGTCGTTGGAGGCACCCGTGGTTACACCGTCAAAGCCCAAAGTCATCTCTTCGGCAATACGGCCGCCGTACAGCGAGCAGATCTGACTGATCAGCGCACGCTTGGACAGGCTGTAGCGATCTTCTTCCGGCAGGAACATGGTCACACCGAGTGCACGACCGCGCGGAATGATCGACACCTTGTAGACCGGATCATGCTCGGGCACGACACGACCAACAATGGCGTGGCCTGCTTCGTGATAAGCGGTGTTCTGTTTTTCCTTCTCCGACATGACCATGGATTTGCGCTCGGCGCCCATCATGATCTTGTCTTTGGCCAGTTCGAATTCTTTCATTTCGACGATGCGCTTGCCGGCACGGGCAGCAAACAGCGAAGCCTCGTTGACCAGGTTTGCCAGGTCGGCGCCGGAGAAACCCGGAGTACCACGTGCGATAACAGCCGGAGCAACGTCATCACCCATCGGCACTTTACGCATGTGAACCTTGAGGATCTGCTCGCGACCACGGATGTCCGGCAAGCCGACCACCACCTGACGGTCGAAACGACCCGGACGCAGCAAAGCAGGGTCCAGCACGTCAGGACGGTTGGTCGCGGCGATGACGATGATGCCGTCATTCATTTCGAAACCGTCCATCTCCACCAGCAACTGGTTGAGAGTCTGTTCGCGCTCGTCGTGACCGCCGCCCATACCGGCGCCACGATGGCGACCAACGGCGTCAATCTCGTCGATGAAGATAATGCATGGAGCGTGCTTCTTGGCCTGTTCGAACATGTCACGAACACGGCTCGCACCAACACCGACGAACATTTCGACGAAGTCAGAACCGGAAATGGTGAAGAACGGGACCTTGGCTTCGCCGGCAATCGCCTTGGCCAGCAAGGTCTTACCGGTGCCCGGAGGACCAACCATCAGCACGCCGCGAGGAATGCGGCCGCCCAGGCGCTGGAACTTGCCCGGATCACGGAGGAATTCGACCAGCTCGCCAACCTCTTCCTTGGCTTCGTCGCAACCGGCAACGTCAGCCAAAGTGGTTTTCACCTGATCCTCGGACAGCAGACGCGCCTTGCTCTTGCCGAAGCTCATCGGCCCGCCCTTGCCGCCCGCGCCGCCCTGCATCTGGCGCATGAAGAACATGAACACCGCGATGATCACCAGGATCGGGAAGCTGGCCACCAGAAGCTGGGTCCAGATACTTTGCTGCTCAGGCTGCTTGCCTTCGACCACGACGTGGTTGTCGACCAGGTCGCCGATCAGGCCATTGTCCTGAATTGCCGGACGAATGGTCTTGAAGCTGTCGCCGTCGTTGCGCTTGCCGGTAATCACGTAGCCGTCGACGGCCACGCGCTCGACCTTGCCATCCTTGACCTGCTGGATGAAGTCGGAATAGTTGAGGGTCTGCGGCTCGTTAGGGCTGGAGAAGTTGTTCATCACCGTCACCAGGACTGCCGCGATGATCAACCACAGGATCAGATTCTTTGCCATATCGTTCAATTAACTACCCTCTGAAGCAAGCTCCGCTACTGGCGCGCGCTTCGCATGATATTCACCGGCCTAACTTACTACATTACCTACAGCTCTGGCAGGCGCCGTCTGTAACCCTTTGTGAAACACTTTCTACACAATATTCGCTTATGCGCGCGGGGCGAAATACGAAAAACCTATCACCCCGCCAAAAAACCTCGTTTTACTCGCTACGACCGCGGTAGCCCCAAGCCAGCATGTACTGCTCGCGAGAGCTGCCACGAGAGGAGTCCGGCTTGATCATCTGGATCTTGTCGAACTTCTTGCGAGCATCCTTCAGGTAAACATCGAACCCTTCGCCCTGAAAAATCTTGATCACGAAATTGCCACCCGGCTTGAGGATCCGTTCCGCCAGATCAAGCGCCAGCTCGCAAAGAAACATGGCTTTTGGCATATCCACTTCAGGCGTACCACTCATATTGGGGGCCATATCGGAAATCACAAGGTCCACCTGCGAATTACCCACAGCCTCAAGGATCTGAGCGAGCACTGCATCCTCGGTGAAGTCACCCTGGATGAAAGTCACGTCCGGAATGCTGTCCATTTCCAGGATGTCCGAGGCGATCAGTCGCCCCTGACCACCGATCAGGCGGCTGGTGACCTGCGACCAGCCGCCAGGCGTCGCGCCGAGGTCGACGACGTTCATGCCCGGACGGATCAGTTTGTATTTCTCCTGGATCTCCAGAAGCTTGTAACTCGCACGCGAGCGGTAGCCATCCTTCTGCGCTTGCTTCACATAGGGATCATTGACATGTCTTTTCAGCCAACCAAGGCTTGTCTTGGAACGCGCCATTGGGCACCTCGTTGATTAGGGTCGTGATTAATTGGGCGGATCCACGAGCCCTCGGGTAAAATGGCCGCCATTTTACAGAATCCAGACGAAAGGGTCAGATTATGCCGCTCACTCCAGAGCAGAAGAAACAGTACAAATCCATTGGCCACCACCTGAAACCAGTTCTGACTGTGGCTGACAACGGTTTGACTGAGGGTGTTTTAGCCGAACTCGAACGCGCATTGGCAGATCACGAGCTGATCAAGATCAAGCTCAACATCCTCGATCGCGAGGCGCGCCTGGCGTCCGTTGCAGAGCTGTGCAAGACCGGCAAGGCCGATCTGGTTCAAGTCATCGGCAAGATGGCACTGATTTACCGCAAGAACTTCAGCGTCAACAAGCAGCTGTCGAACGTCCATCGCTTCAAGTGATGGCAAGGGTCAAGGGTGTGCTTCGCGCACCCTGCCACTCCATCCCGGCACCGGCTGCAATACCAGCACCAATCCGGAAAAACCCAATACTAGAAAGCTGAACACCTGCCAGCGCTGCGCATCTGGCCAGCCGACACGCACTGCGACAAACATCGCACACGCATACAACGCCATCAGCAACACCTGCCCGCGAAAATCCCGCCATAGACTGGCAAGGCCCTCGGTCTGTATCAGCACCAAAGCCTGAAATATCACGCACGCGACGGCAAAACCCACCACCGCCACTTCAAACGTACTTGCAACCTCATCGATCAGCAGCGGAGCCAGGCCAATTTGACCCAGCACCGGCCGCAGACCGAGATGTACCAACCACAGGCCACCGACCCACAACATCTGGGCCAGTTGCCAGAGCATCGCGCCCGCATGCAGCGGGCGCCCACCCTCAGATGTGAAGGACTTTGACAATCTCGTACTCGATATCGCCACCTGGCGTTTTCACGACGACCGTATCGCCCTCTTCCTTGGCAATCAAGGCGCGAGCGATCGGCGAGCCGACCGAAATCTTGCCGAGTTTGATGTCCGCCTCATCCTCACCCACGATCTGGTAAGTCACGCTTTCATCAGTCTCGACGTTGGCGATTTCGACGGTAGTGCCGAAAATCACTTTGCCGGTGTGCGGAATGGTCGTCACGTCAATGATCACCGCATTCTGCAGGCGACCTTCGATGTCACGGATCCGCGCCTCGACCATGCCTTGCTGTTCGCGCGCAGCATGGTATTCAGCGTTTTCTTTCAAATCACCCAACTCGCGGGCCGTACCGATGTCCTGGCTGAGCTTCGGACGAACGACCTTGGTCAGGTGAGCATGCTCTTCTTCCAGGGCCTTGGAGCCCTGGACGGTCATTGGGTATTTATTCATGCCTTCAATCCTGCGTGTAGATCCTGCAAGCGGCGTACGGTCTTCTCGGGACCGAACTTCAGCGCTTCGCAGATAGCTTCGCCAGCAGCAATGGTGGTTGTGCAGTAAATCTTGTGCTGCAAGGCGTTACGGCGAATGGAATAGGAATCGGCGATCGACTGACGACCTTCGGTGGTGTTGATGATCAGGGTGACTTCGTCATTCTTGATCATGTCGACCACGTGCGGACGACCCTCGGTCACCTTGTTCACGCGACGCACTTTCAGACCTGCGGCTTCGATCAGCTTGGCAGTGCCGGCAGTGGCGACGACTTCGAAGCCCAAGTTGATCAGATCACGGGCCACGCCTGCAACCAGTGGCTTGTCATCGTCGCGCACGCTGATGAATGCGGTACCGCCGGTCGGCAGCACTTCGCTGGCGCCCATCTGGGCTTTGGCAAAGGCTTCGCCGAAGGTGTCGCCGACGCCCATCACTTCACCGGTGGACTTCATCTCTGGGCCGAGGATCGGGTCAACGCCAGGGAACTTGGCGAACGGGAATACCGCCTCTTTCACGCTGTAGAAGTTCGGGATGATTTCCTTGGTGAAGCCGATTTCCTTCAGGGTTTTACCGGCCATCACGCGAGCCGCGACCATTGCCAGGGAAATACCGATGCACTTCGACACGAACGGTACGGTACGGGAAGCACGCGGGTTGACTTCGATGACGTAGATGTCCTCGCCTTGCAGCGCCAACTGAACGTTCATCAGGCCGACCACGCCCAGCTCCAGGGCCATTTTCTTGACCTGTTCGCGCATCTCGTCCTGGATGTGCGCCGGCAGCGAGTACGGCGGCAGCGAGCACGCGGAGTCACCGGAGTGAACGCCCGCCTGTTCGATGTGCTGCATGATCGCGCCGATCACCACGTCCTTGCCGTCGCAGACCGCATCCACGTCCATCTCGATGGCGCAGTTGAGGAAGTGGTCGAGCAGCACCGGGCTGTCGTTCGACACTTGAACCGCGTCACGCAGGTAACGCTTGAGTTCTTCTTCCTTGTAGACGATTTCCATCGCCCGGCCGCCCAGTACGTAGGACGGACGCACCACCAGCGGGTAACCGATCTTCGCGGCAGCGCGAACGGCTTCGTCTTCGCTGCGCACGGTGGCATTTGGCGGCTGACGCAGGTTCAGGCGCTCAACCATTTGCTGGAAGCGCTCACGGTCTTCGGCACGGTCGATGGCGTCAGGGCTGGTGCCGATGATCGGCACGCCGGCCGCTTCCAGAGCACGAGCCAGCTTCAGAGGCGTCTGGCCGCCGTACTGGACAATCACGCCTTTCGGCTTCTCGACGCGGCAGATTTCCAGCACGTCTTCCAGGGTCACTGGTTCGAAGTACAGACGATCGGAAGTGTCGTAGTCAGTGGAAACGGTTTCGGGGTTGCAGTTGACCATGATGGTCTCGTAACCGTCATCGCGCAGCGCCAGTGCCGCGTGTACGCAGCAGTAGTCGAACTCGATGCCCTGACCGATACGGTTCGGGCCACCGCCGAGGATGATGATCTTGTCACGACCGGACGGCGCGGCTTCGCACTCTTCCTCGTAGGTCGAGTACAGGTAGGCGGTGTCGGTGGCGAACTCGGCCGCGCAGGTGTCGACGCGCTTGTAAACCGGGAACACTTCCAGCTTGTGGCGGTGAGTACGCAGGTTCTTCTCGGTGACGCCCAGCAGCTTGGCCAGACGCTGGTCGGAGAAACCCTTGCGCTTGAGCTTGTACATCAGATCGCGGTCGATAGCGGACAGACCGAGGGTCTTGACCTTCTCTTCGTCCTTGATCAGATCTTCGATCTGCACCAGGAACCACGGATCGATCATGTTCATGCCGAAGATTTCTTCGACGGTCATGCCGGCGCGGAAAGCGTCCGCCACGTACCAGATACGCTCGGCGCCCGGCACGGTCAGTTCGCGCTTGAGCACGCTCATGCTTTCCGGGTTGCTCAGGTCGACTTTCTCGTCCAGACCGCAAACACCCACTTCCAGACCGCGCAGGGCTTTCTGCAGGGATTCCTGGAAGGTACGGCCGATGGCCATGACTTCACCGACCGACTTCATCTGAGTGGTCAGGCGCGCGTCAGCGTTGGCGAACTTCTCGAACGCGAAGCGCGGCAGCTTGGTCACGACATAGTCGATGGACGGCTCGAAGGACGCCGGGGTACGGCCGCCGGTGATGTCGTTCTGCAGTTCGTCGAGGGTGTAACCGACGGCCAGCTTGGCCGCGATCTTGGCGATCGGGAAACCGGTGGCTTTCGAGGCCAGAGCCGACGAGCGGGATACACGCGGGTTCATCTCGATCACGACCATGCGGCCGGTGTCCGGGCAGATACCGAACTGAACGTTGGAACCACCGGTCTCGACGCCGATCTCGCGCAGTACCGCCAGCGAGGCGTTACGCAGGATCTGGTATTCCTTGTCGGTCAGGGTCTGAGCCGGGGCAACAGTGATCGAGTCACCGGTGTGCACGCCCATCGGGTCGAAGTTTTCGATCGAGCAGACGATGATGCAGTTGTCCTTTTTGTCGCGGACAACTTCCATTTCATATTCTTTCCAGCCGATCAGCGATTCGTCGATCAGCAGTTCCTTGGTTGGCGACAGGTCCAGACCACGGGCGCAGATTTCTTCGAACTCTTCACGGTTGTAAGCGATACCGCCACCGGTGCCGCCCATGGTGAAGGACGGACGGATGATGCACGGGAAGCCCAGGCGCTCGAGCACCGCGTTGGCTTCTTCCATGCTGTGGGCGATACCGGAACGCGGGCATTCCAGGCCGATGGCCTTCATCGCCTTGTCGAAACGCGAACGGTCTTCAGCCTTGTCGATGGTGTCGGCGTTGGCACCGATCATCTCTACGCCGAACTTCTCCAGAACGCCTTCGCGCTCCAGGTCCAGGGCGCAGTTCAGAGCAGTCTGGCCGCCCATGGTTGGCAGCACGGCATCCGGACGCTCTTTTTCGATGATCTTGGCAACGGTCTGCCACTTGATCGGCTCGATGTAGGTGGCGTCGGCCATGTCCGGGTCGGTCATGATGGTGGCCGGGTTGGAGTTCACCAGGATGACGCGGTAACCCTCTTCGCGCAGGGCTTTGCAAGCCTGGGCGCCGGAGTAGTCGAATTCGCAGGCCTGGCCGATAACGATCGGGCCAGCGCCGAGAATCAGGATGCTTTTAATGTCTGTACGTTTTGGCATGGGTTTGTCACTCAAATCCGCAGGTCAGTCGGCAAGCCGTCTTGATCGATTTCTGAAGTCCCGAGGGGGCCGCCGGTTCCGGGGCCGCCCTCGAGGGGCTTCTCGCTACAGTCTCAAGGCGAGCGCTTAGCGTCGCTTGGCCATCTCGTTGATGAAGCGGTCAAACAGGGGGGCCACATCGTTCGGGCCCGGGCTCGCTTCAGGGTGACCCTGGAAGCTGAACGCGCTCTTGTCGGTACGCTCGATGCCTTGCAGGGTGCCGTCGAACAGCGATTTATGGATCGCGCGGACGTTGGCTGGCAGGGTCGCTTCGTCAACCGCAAAACCGTGGTTCTGGCTGGTGATCATCACGACGCCAGTGTCCAGATCCTGAACCGGGTGGTTGGCACCGTGGTGGCCGTGGCCCATTTTCAGGGTCTTGGCGCCAGAGGCCAGAGCCAGCAGCTGGTGACCGAGGCAGATGCCGAAGACCGGAATTTCGGTTTCCAGCACTTCCTTGATGGCCTTGATTGCGTAGTCGCAAGGCTCCGGGTCACCAGGGCCGTTGGACAGGAACACGCCGTCCGGCTTCAGAGCCAGCACGTCGGCAGCCGGGGTTTGCGCCGGAACCACGGTCACCCGGCAACCGCGCTCGACCAGCATGCGCAGGATGTTGACCTTGACGCCGTAGTCGTAGGCAACCACGTGGTATGGCAGCTCGGAGGCTTCGATGGTCGCGTGGCTGTCGGTTTTCAGATCCCAGACAGTGGAGCGCCATTCGTATTGGGTCTTGGTGCTGACGACTTTCGCCAGATCCATGCCCTTCAGGCCCGGGAAGCCTTGCGCAGCGGCGATGGCCGCCTCTTCGGAGATGTTGTCGCCGGCCATGATGCAGCCGTTCTGTGCGCCTTTTTCACGCAGGATGCGGGTCAGGCGGCGGGTGTCGATACCGGCGATCGCCACAACATTGTTGGCTTTCAGGTAATCGGACAGGGACATCGTGTTACGCCAGTTGCTCGCTACCAGCGGCAGGTCACGGATGACCAGGCCAGCGGACCAGACGCGGTCGGACTCGGCGTCTTCCGGCGTGGTGCCGGTGTTGCCGATGTGCGGGTAAGTCAGGGTAACGATCTGTTGGGCGTAGGAAGGATCGGTAAGGATTTCCTGATAGCCGGTCATTGCGGTGTTGAACACCACCTCACCAACGGTCTGACCGTCGGCTCCAATGGCTTCGCCGCGAAAAATGCTGCCATCAGCAAGGGCGAGTATGGCTGGCTTAGTCAAGAAGACCTCCCGTAAATAACGCATGAAAGGGCAATCGCAGGTTGTAAAAAAGCGGAGTGACGTATGGACACGTCACCCCGCTTCTTCACTGAATTATTCTGCGCGCTTTTAGTGGACACACTAAAGCTGTAGCTTACAGAAAAAGGGATTTTTGGTCTACCGCCAATGAGCCTGAAAGGCCGGAGAATGCGACAGGGCGTCGCTCAGCGGATTGAAACCGGCACAAACAGGGCGTTTGCGCCGGATTCAGAACATCTCAATGCAGGTCGAGCACGTCCTGCATGTCGTACAAACCAGGCTCGCGAGCATCCAGCCACAACGCCGCACGCACCGCGCCCTTGGCGAACGTCATGCGGCTCGAAGCCTTGTGTGTGATCTCCAGGCGCTCACCTTCGCAAGCAAACAGCACCGTGTGATCACCCACCACATCACCACCGCGAACAGTGGCGAAACCGATGGTTTCACGCTCACGGGCACCGGTGTGACCTTCACGACCATAGACCGCGACTTTCTGCAGATCACGATCCAGCGCATTGGCGATCACTTCACCCATGCGCAGGGCCGTGCCCGATGGCGCATCGATCTTGTGGCGGTGATGGGCCTCAATGATTTCGATGTCCGCATCTTCCGCCAACACCCGTGCCGCCATGTCGAGCAGCTTCAGCGAAAGGTTGACGCCGACACTGAAGTTGGCGGCGAACACGATCGGAATATCCTTGCCCGCCTCGGCCAACAACTGCTTCTGCGCAGCATCCAGACCAGTCGTGCCAATCACCATCGCCTTGCCGGCCTTGCGGCAGAAGGCCAGGTTTTTCAGCATGACTTCCGGCAGGGTGAAGTCGATCAACACATCGAACTCTTCCGCCACCGATTCCAGATTGCCGGACAACGGCACGCCGATTCGACCGAGCGAAGCCAGCTCACCGGCATCCACGCCGATCAGCGTACTGCCAGGACGGACAATCGCAGCCGTCAAACCGGTCAGCGGCGCGCGCTGCTGCACCGCCTCGACCAGAATCTTGCCCATGCGCCCGGCAGCGCCCATCACAGCTATACGTCGCATGCCGACTCCTTACAGATCGCCGAAGAAGCGTTTTACACCGTCGAACCAACCGGTAGTTTTCGGGGAATGGCTGTTGTCGTCCGCCAGGGAGCTGCGGAACTCTTCCAGCAATTCACGCTGACGGCGGTTCAGGTTGACCGGCGTCTCGACGGCCACACGGCACATCAGGTCGCCCGCACCACCGCCACGCACCGGCGCAACGCCCTTGCCGCGTACGCGGAACTGCTTGCCGGTCTGAGTCCCTTCCGGAATCTTCAGTTTGACGCGACCATCGAGGGTCGGAATTTCCAGCTCGCCACCCAGGGCTGCGTCGACAAAGCTGATCGGCACTTCGCAGAAGAGGTGCTTGCCGTCACGCTGGAAGATGTCGTGTTCGCGGACGTTGATCACCACGTACAGGTCGCCGGTCGGACCACCCTGAGTGCCCGCTTCGCCTTCGCCGGACAGACGAATGCGGTCACCAGTATCGACACCGGCCGGCACTTTCACGGAGAGGGTTTTGTACTCTTCGACGCGACCGTCGCCGTGGCAGGAATCGCACGGATCGGAAATGATCTTGCCCTGGCCATGACAGCGCGGGCAGGTCTGCTGCACCGAGAAGAAGCCTTGCTGCATACGCACCTGACCGATGCCGCCGCAAGTCGGGCAAGTCGATGGCGACGAGCCTTTCTTGGCGCCCGAACCGTCGCATGGTTTGCAATTGACCAGCGTCGGAACGCGGATATTCACGGTCGTACCGCGTACCGCTTCTTCCAGGTTCAGCTCCAGGGTGTAACGCAAATCGCTGCCGCGCTGAGCGCCGCCACGGGAGCCGCCGCGACCGCCACCGAAGAAGTCACTGAAGACATCACCGAAGATGTCGGAGAAGTTCTGACCGCCGAAGCCTGCACCGCCGCCACCCATGCTCGGGTCGACGCCGGCATGACCGTACTGATCGTACGCTGCACGCTTGCTGGAATCGGACAGCACTTCGTAGGCTTCGTTGGCCTCCTTGAACAGATCTTCTGAAGCCTTGTCACCGGGATTACGGTCCGGGTGGTGCTTCATCGCCAGACGGCGATAGGCCTTTTTCAGGTCTGCTTCGCTTGAGCCGCGCTCAACACCCAACACTTCGTAATAGTCACGCTTAGCCATAAGTTCTTCATACTCTTGAGGACGTTCGGCAAACCCCTCCTGAGCTTCGCCAAACTCGTTGAGCCCCAATACAGGCCCGGACCCAACTCACGTCAATTCAACGATCCTGGTCTTTGGTTCATGCGGTATTTACGGCGCGAAAAGCAGGAGCATTCCCGGCCATACCGCCAACACACGAAGCTTGTCGCATGCTGTAAAAATTCGCGTATTCCAGATACGCCAACGCGGGAGCAAGCTCCCGCGCGGCGACATCCTACCAGTCACCGCCGCAAGGCAGTCAACCGGGCGACCAACAACTTACTTGTGGTCTTTGACTTCTTCGAACTCGGCATCGACAACATCGTCAGCCTTCTCAGCCGATTCGCCTTGCGGTGCCGCGCCTTCAGCAGGCTGAGCCTGTTCGGCGTACATCTTCTGGGCAACCGGCGCAGAGACTTTCGACAGCTCTTCAACCTTGGCGTCGATGGCAGCCTTGTCGTCGCCTTTGACGGCGGCTTCCAGGGCAACCACAGCCGCTTCGATTGCAGTCTTCTCTTCTGCAGTCACTTTGTCGCCAGCGTCAGCGATCATCTTGCGAGTCGAGTGAACCAGTGCGTCACCCTGGTTACGGGCAGCGGCCAGCTCTTCGAACTTGCGGTCTTCCTCGGCGTTCAGCTCGGCGTCGCGCACCATTTTCTGGATTTCTTCATCCGACAGACCAGAGTTGGCCTTGATGGTGATCTTCTGCTCTTTGCCGGTCGCCTTGTCCTTCGCACCTACGTGCAGGATGCCGTTGGCGTCGATGTCGAAGGTCACTTCGATCTGCGGAACGCCACGTGGAGCTGGTGGAATGTCGGCCAGATCGAACTTGCCCAGGGACTTGTTCTGTGCGGCTTGCTTGCGCTCGCCTTGCAGGACGTGAATGGTCACGGCGCCCTGGTTGTCGTCGGCGGTCGAGAACACTTGCGATTTCTTGGTAGGAATCGTGGTGTTTTTCTCGATCAGCGCGGTCATCACGCCACCCATGGTTTCGATACCCAGGGTCAGCGGGCTGACGTCAAGCAGCAGAACGTCTTTCACGTCACCGGCCAGAACGGCGCCCTGGATCGCAGCACCCATGGCAACAGCTTCGTCCGGGTTCACGTCTTTACGTGCTTCTTTACCGAAGAAATCGGTAACTGCCTTCTGCACCAGAGGCATACGAGTCTGACCACCAACCAGAATCACGTCGTTAATTTTGCTGACGTCGATACCGGCGTCCTTCAGAGCAATACGGCATGGCTCGATGGTACGGTTCACCAGATCTTCGACCAGCGACTCGAGCTTGGCACGAGAGATCTTCACGTTCAGGTGCTTAGGACCAGTCGCGTCTGCTGTGATGTACGGCAGGTTGACGTCGGTCGATTGCGAAGAAGACAGCTCGATCTTGGCTTTCTCAGCGGCTTCTTTCAGACGCTGCAAGGCCAGAGGATCGTTCTTCAGGTCCATGCCGGACTCTTTCTTGAACTCGTCGACGAGGTAGTCGATCAGGCGCATGTCGAAGTCTTCACCACCCAGGAAGGTGTCACCGTTGGTGGCCAGCACTTCGAACTGGTGCTCGCCGTCAACTTCAGCGATTTCGATCACGGAAACGTCGAAAGTACCACCACCCAGGTCGTAAACGATCACGGTGTGATCGCCCTTGGCCTTGTCCATGCCATAAGCCAGAGCGGCTGCGGTTGGTTCGTTGATGATACGTTTTACGTCCAGACCGGCGATGCGACCAGCATCTTTAGTCGCCTGACGCTGACTGTCGTTGAAGTAGGCCGGAACGGTGATCACCGCTTCGGTCACTGCTTCGCCGAGGTAGTCTTCGGCGGTCTTCTTCATCTTTTTCAGGACTTCGGCGCTGATTTGCGGCGGAGCCATCTGCTTGCCGGAAGCCTCGACCCAGGCGTCACCGTTGTTGGCCTTGACGATCTTGTAAGGCACCAGCTTGATGTCTTTCTGTACAACTTCTTCGTCGAAGCGGCGGCCAATCAGGCGCTTCACTGCGAACAGTGTGTTGTGCGGGTTGGTCACAGCCTGACGCTTGGCCGACTGACCGACCAGGATTTCGCCATCGTTGGCATAAGCGATGATCGACGGCGTAGTACGCGCGCCTTCAGCGTTTTCAATAACTTTGGCTTTGCCGTTTTCCAGCACGGAGACGCAGGAGTTGGTAGTCCCCAGGTCGATACCGATAATTTTGCCCATGTTCACTCTCCCGAAACTTTGGATTTTTTTGCCGCAGCAGTGGTGGCTGACTGCGGTAATACTTAAACGCTTGACTTGTAAATGGGGGCCTTGCGGCTAATTTCAAGCCTTCTCGTCAATCGAAGGCGAAACTGGCGCCGGCGCCTTGCTGACCACAACCATCGCCGGACGCAGCAGGCGACCGTTGAGCTGGTAGCCCTTCTGGAACACCTTCAGAATGCTGTTCGGCTCCAGGACATCACTTTCCTGCATGGCCATTGCCTGGTGCTCCACGGCGTTGAACGGTTCGCCTTCCTGCGGGCTTACAGCGACAAGCTGGTAGCGCGTGAGGGTGTCGTGAAACATTTTCAGGGTCAGCTCGATGCCTTCGCGCATCGGACGGATGCTTTCGTCATCCGGGCTCGACAGCTCGAGGCCGCGCTCCAGGCTGTCGACGATCGGCAGCAGGTCGCCGGCGAATTTTTCCAGCGCAAACTTGTGCGCCTTTTCGACATCCTGCTCGGCACGGCGGCGGACGTTCTGCAGATCGGCAGCTACGCGCAGCGATTGATCCTGCGCGGCGGCCAATTGCTCTTCGAGCACTTGTACACGGGTCGCCAGGTCATCACCCGAAGTCTCGGGCGCCTGATTGGCTTCTGGGTTTTGCGTATCTACTGTCTGTTCGTCAGCCATGGAATTCTCCTTTCAATATCGTCCGCGAGTTCGATTCGCGCTTCTGCCCCGGTATATGGGGCCGCAAAATCAGGCTTCAAGGGCTGACAACGATTAACCCTACAAAAAAGTGCTGCATTGGCATTCCTGCGTGCGACAAGCATTTGATCGGATCATCCCCATTGAGCCGAGCGAGGGCATTGTCAGCTCGAAACAAAACACTGTATAAATAACCAGACCTAAAGTTTGGGAGCGGCCTTTATGCTGGTGCACCTGTCCGTACACAACTACGCCATCGTTGAACATCTCGATCTCGAGCTCGATCGCGGCATGAGCGTGATTACCGGGGAAACCGGCGCCGGCAAATCGATCATGCTCGACGCCCTGGGCCTGACGCTCGGTGATCGCGCCGACAGCGGCGTGGTGCGACCGGGCGCCGACAAGGCCGATATCCTGGCGACCTTCGATCTGGCCGATATTCCCGAGGCCAGTACCTGGCTGGCGGAACGCGACCTGGAAACCGACGGTCCGTGCATCCTGCGTCGAGTCATCACTTCCGAAGGTCGCTCACGCGGCTATATAAATGGCACCCCCTGCCCGCTCGGCGATCTCAAGGCGCTCGGCGAGCTGCTGATCGACATCCACAGCCAGCACGAACACCAATCCCTGCTCAAGACCGATACCCACCGGCGCCTGCTCGACGAGTACGCCGGGGCGACCGATCTGGCGCGCCAGGTACATCTGGCAGCCCAGCGCTGGCGCCAGACTCGCCAGGAGCTGGAGCGCCTTTCCAACTCCGGCGACGAACAGCGCGCGCGCCATCAGTTGCTCAGCTACCAGCTCGAAGAACTGGAAAACCTCGGCCTCGGAGAAAACGAGCTGGAAGAACTGGAGCAGGAACACAAGAACCTGACCAACGCCGAAACCCTGCTCGGCATCTGCCGACAAGTGGTCGAGCAATGCAGCGAAAGCGATTCCGGCAACGTTTTGAATGCCCTGACGGCCAGCCTCAATAGACTGTCGAGCGTGAACAACTCGGTCGGCGCGCTGGGTGAAGCGAGCAGCCTGCTGACCAGTGCGCAGATCCAGGTCGAAGAAGCCGTCGGCGAACTCAATCGCTTTCTCGACAACTTCGATGCCGACCCGGCGCGCCTGCAATATCTGGAAGAACGTCTGGACTCCATCTACACGCTGGCACGCAAACACCGCATTCAGCCAACTGAAGTGGCGGAGATGCAGCAGAAGCTGCTCGACGAGATCGAAGCGCTGGACGCCAACGATGAATCCATCGAACGCCTCGCCGAGGAACTCGCATCCTATGCCCGCCATTATCAGGAAAAGGCCCGGGAGCTGAGCGAGCTGCGTCATCAGGCAGCCGGCAGTCTGGCAAGCGCGGTGGAGCAGGAGATTCAACGTCTGGGCATGCCCGGCGGGCGCTTCACCATCGAATTGCGCGCCAACAACAGCAGTGAGCTGCAACCCAATGGTCTGGAACAAGTCGAGCTGCTGGTCAGCGCCAACCCGGGCCAACCCTTGAAGGCCTTGGCCAAAGTGGCGTCCGGCGGTGAATTGTCACGGATCAGCCTGGCCATCCAGGTGATTACCGCCCAGACCTCTCGCGTACCGACATTGGTATTCGACGAAGTGGACGTGGGGATTGGCGGTCCAACGGCTGAAATCGTCGGTCAACTGTTGCGCCGCCTCGGAGATCGCGGACAGGTACTGACGGTCACGCACTTGCCGCAAGTCGCGGCTCAGGGGCATCAGCATCTGTTCGTGCATAAAGTACGCGGCGAGCAGGCGACTCATACGGCCGTTTCGAAGCTGAGCAAGAATGACCGCATAGAAGAAGTCGCACGCATGCTTGGCGGCATCGATCTGACCAAAGAGTCTTTGGCGCACGCGAAAAAGATGGTCGTCACCGCAAAGGTTTAAGCACGCCAGAAAGCACGAAGGCGACCCTTGGGTCGCCTTCGCTCGTTTCGCGAACCTGAAATTCGCGCGACATGCTTACTTTTTGTTGCGTACGTACAGTACGAGATTGTGATCAACCATCTCGTAACCGTGCTTCTCGACGATCGCCTTCTGAAGCTTTTCGATTTCTTCGTCGAAGAATTCGATGACTTCGCCCGACTCCACGTTAACCATATGGTCGTGGTGGCCACCGTCGGCCAATTCGAATACCGCGTGGCCGCCGTCGAAGTTGTGACGGACCACGAGGCCAGCCGCTTCGAACTGGGTCAGAACACGGTAGACCGTGGCCAGACCGACGTCCTCGCCAGCTTCCATCAACGCCTTGTAGACGTCCTCGGCACTCATGTGACGCTGCTCTGTAGAGTCGAGCATTTGCAGGATCTTGACCCGTGGCAGGGTCACTTTGAGGCCGGCTTTGCGTAGTTCGCTATTTTCAACCATGGTCAGCTTTCTCGCGATGCTGCTTCGCAGCTTCTCTTAATGCGGGTATGATCGGCGTTTACGTTGTCCCAGCCAAGATAGTGGAAGTCGCCCACCGATGCAAAACACCAAGCTCTTGCTAACCAGTTTCACCTTTGTGGGACTGCTCGCACTCGCCGGTTGTTCATTCCCCGGGGTTTACAAAATCGACATCCAGCAGGGCAATGTCGTCACGCAGGACATGATAGACCAGTTACGCCCGGGAATGACCCGGCCGCAAGTACGGTTTATCATGGGCAACCCTCTGCTTGCCGACACGTTCCACGCCAACCGCTGGGATTATCTGTACAGCCTGCAACCTGGTGGCGGTGAGCGCCAACAGGAACGCATGAGTGTCATTTTCGACTCGAATGACCGCCTCGTCAGCCTGTCCGGTGACTTCATGCCGGGCGTCAGCCGTGATGAAGCAATTCTCGGCAAGGACAGCGGCACCAGCGTGACCGCTCCTGCTGAAAACACCGAACAGCCGAAACCGGAACAACCGGCCAAGCCTGGCTCCTTGCTGGATCAGATCCAGAAGGACGTCGATGGTGTGGAAACCGTTCCGGTTCCAACGCCAGAACCGCTGGACACCTCGCCGCAATAAATTGCGACGCAATAAAAAACCCGGAAATTCCGGGTTTTTTATTACCTGCCGCTTGGCCAGCCTACTGATTTCGCGCCTTGGCTTCGGCAGCCTTGGCGGCACGAAGACGACGCACCTCTTTCGGATCTGCCAACAGTGGCCGATAGATCTCGATGCGATCGCCCTCCTGAACCCGTCGAGCATCCGGATCAGCAATCACTTTGCCGAAGATCCCCAAAGGACAGCTCTTCAGATCCAGCTCCGAAAATTCAGCATCAATCCCGGACGCCATCAGCGCCGCACGCACCGTCGTACCCTCAGCAACACTGATTACACGCAAAACCTGACGATCAACCGCCGCATACACCACTTCGACTTCGATCACCGGCTCAACCATGCATCTGCTTGGCGCGCTGGCAGAACGCGTCCACCAATGTATTGGCTGCCTGATTGAACAAAGGACCGAGCGTCGCGCGGACCAGCGGCCCGGCGTAGTCGAAGGACAGATCCAGACTGATCTTGCAAGCCTTCTCGTTCAGCGCCTTGAATACCCAGACGCCGTGCAGCTGATTGAACGGTCCCTCCTCCAGGTTCATCTCGATCGACTGCCCCGGCACCAGCGTATTGCGTGTCACGAAGTGCTGACTAAGCCCACCCTTGGCCACGCCGACACTGGCGCGCATGTGCTCAGGCGAGCTTTCCAGGACTTCAGCAGACGAGCACCACGGCAGAAATTCCGGGTAACGTGCCACGTCATTGACGAGGTCGTAGAGAAATTGCGCCGGATAAGGCAGCAGCGCCGATCGTTGAATATGTGTCGTCATGTAAGCGTCACTTCCAGAGCTGGGCGGCAAACACTACAAGAATGCCGATGGGCGCCACATAGCGCATCAAAAACAGAGACAGGGCGAACAGCGTCGGGCTGCGAATCGACAATTCATCACGCACCGCCTCACGCCCCATCACCCAACCGGCAAACAGCACAAAGCACAGCCCACCGAGCGGCAACATGATGCGCGAGGTGAAGAAGTCGATCACGCCAAAGAAGTCCAGGCCACCGGCCGCACCCCACTGGTAGAGATGGAACACCCCACCATCGTTCACGAAAAATTTGGCTTCCTTCCAGATATTGAAGGAAAACACCGTGCCCAGACCAACGAACCAGCAGGTGAACGCCAACCAGAATGTCACCCAGGCACGGCTGATTTTAGTCCGCTCGACCAGATAGGCGACCATTGGCTCCAGCAGGGAAATCGCCGAGCTCCAGGCCGCAATGGCCACCAGAACGAAGAACACCACGCCCATCAACTGGCCGAACAGCACGTTACCGAAAGCAAATGGCAGGCTGACAAACATCAGCCCCGGGCCTTCGCTCGGGTTCAAACCACCGGCGAACACAATCGGAAACAAGGCCAGACCAGCCACCAGCGAAACAAAGGTATCGAGCAGCGCCACACCGACGACCGTGCCCGACAGCGAGGCTTCCTTGGTCATGTAGGCGCCATAGATCATGATCGAGCCCACGCCCACGCTCAGGGAGAAGAACGCGTGCCCCATGGCCGGCAGCAAGCCGTCGAGGACTTTTTCCGGGTGGAAGTCGAACATGAAATGCACGCCTTCCATGAAATGCCCGGTGGTCATGCTGTAACCCAGCAGCACCAGCACCATCACGAACAGCAGCGGCATCATGATCCGCAGGCTGCGCTCGAGCCCGGCAACCACGCCCTTGGCGATCACCACCGCCGACAACAGCATGAAAACCGTGTGCCACAGCGTGATACGCCACGGGTCGGCGATGACATTCCCGAAGTACGCCCCGACCTGATCAGCCGTCGCGCCCTGGAAGTCTCCGCGCCCCATATCAATGATGTAATCCAGCGACCAGCCGCCGACCACACTGTAGAAAGACAGGATCAGCAGCGCCGTGATCATCCCGGCGAACGCGCCCCACGACCACTTGCCCGAGTGCCCGGCTTCACGCGCCAGCACCTTCAGGGCATTCGCCGGACTCTGGCGGGCACGGCGGCCGATCAGGGTTTCGGCGAGCATTACCGGGATGCCGATCAGCGCGATACATGCCAGAAACATCAGCACGAAGGCACCGCCACCGTAGACCCCGACCATGTAGGGGAATTTCCAGATGCTGCCCAATCCCACGGCCGAACCGGTCGCGGCGAATATGAAAACCCAGCGGCTAGCCCAACTGCCGTGGACAGAAACCTTGTCTGTCGACATCGTTTATCACGCCCAAGCGTTAGAAAAAGAGGCCGCATTGTCCGGGATTCACTCAACCTGCTCAAGCACGCAGCATCACCGTAGCCGACAGCCGTTTATCTCCATATAATGCCGCCCCTATGGCTAAACAGAAGAAACACCCAACAGGGACCATCGCGCAAAACAAAAAGGCGCGACACGATTACTTCATCGAGCACAAGTTCGAGGCTGGTCTGGTCCTGGCCGGCTGGGAAGTAAAAAGTCTGCGGGCAAGCAAGCTGCAACTGGTCGACAGTTACGTGTTGCTCAAGGATGGCGAAGCCTGGTTGCTAGGCAGCCACATCACGCCTCTGATGACCGCCAGCACCCACGTCATTGCCGACCCGGTGCGTACCCGCAAGTTGCTGCTCAACCGCCGCGAGCTGGACAAGCTCGCCGCCGCCGTGCAGCAGAAGGGTTACGCCTGCGTGTGCCTGTCCTGGTACTGGAGCAAGCACATGGTCAAGTGCGAGATCGCTCTCGGTAAGGGCAAGAAGGAATACGACAAGCGCGATACCGAACGCGAACGCGACGCCGGTCGCGAGTTGCAGCGTGCGGTGCGCAACAAGGGCAAGGAAGACTGATTTTTCTGCCCGAATGACCGCTCCCGTGCTCGACACGGGAGCGGTCATGCCTACATGCCTTTGCGTCGCTCGGCGCGAGCCATGCGCTGCACTTCCTGCCGCACCTCTTCCAGCACTTCCTGCACATACAAAATGTGTCGGCTGGAGACCTCACGCGCCTGCTCCGCGCGCCCCTCGATAATCGCCAGATACAACTCCCGATGCTGGGTGATCAGCATGTCGCGGGTTTCCGTGCGCTGCTTGTACATGCCACCGATGTTGGTCACCACGTTGCGCTTGAGCAGATCGAACAGCCCGCGAATGGTGTGCAGCAACACCGCGTTATGACTGGCTTCGGCAATCGCCAGGTGGAATTTCGCATCCGCCGCGCCCTCTTCCGCCCGGCTCACTTCATCGTGACGCGAATAGCAGTCCTGTAACTCTTCAAACGCCGCCGTCAGCCGTTCGCGGTCCACATCCGTGGCGCGCAATGCCGCGTAATAGGCGCACGATGCCTCCAGCGTGTGGCGAAATTCCAGCAGATCGCGCTGCGCCTCGGGGTTGCTTTCCAGCAATTGCAGCAGCGGATCGCTGAACGTCGAACCGAGACTTTCCACGACATAGTTGCCGCCGCCCTGCTTGCTGACCAGCAACCCCTTGGCCGCAAGCTTCTGAATCGCCTCGCGCAAAGAGGGCCGAGAAACGCCGAACTGTTCCGCCAGAGTCCGCTCGGCCGGCAGACGCTCGCCGGACTTCAGCGTGCCCTCGAGAATCATCCCTTCCAGTCGCTCGACAATGTCGTCAGACAAACGGCGCTGACGTATCTGATCAAACCCCATCACTCAACTCTCCACCATCCCGACCGCTCGCCGGGCTCTCTATTCTGGCCTATCGGCGCTGCGCCGACACCTGCCAGATGACGCCAATTCAACCGGTGCAATCCGACTCGCCGTCCGGTTGTTCGACAAAAGTTTTAGGGCGGCAAATTGACACACCGACATCAAGGCTTTTACCCTAGCCGACAGCACTTGTAAATTGGTCTTACCAATTAACCAAGTAAGCTGACAGTGCCTGACCAACAACAATTAGGGGCCACCCCATATGCAAACCTGGCAACAGCTCTACAGCCCGCTCGGCAGTCTCGGCGTGTCCGCACTCGCGGCCGTCATTCCCATCGTTTTCTTCTTTCTCGCTTTGGCGGTGTTCCGCCTCAAAGGTCATGTGGCCGGCAGCATCACGCTCGCCCTGGCCATCGCCGTGGCGATCTTCGCGTTCCAGATGCCGGTCGACATGGCGTTCGCCGCTGCCGGATATGGCTTTGCCTATGGTCTGTGGCCGATTGCCTGGATCATTGTGGCGGCGGTGTTCCTGTACAAACTGACGGTCAAGAGCGGTCAATTCGAGGTCATCCGCAGCTCGGTGCTGTCGATCACTGACGACCAACGCCTGCAGGTGCTGTTGATCGGTTTCTGCTTCGGTGCATTCCTCGAAGGTGCCGCCGGTTTCGGCGCGCCGGTGGCGATTACCGCTGCGCTGCTGGTGGGACTGGGCTTCAACCCGCTGTACGCTGCCGGCCTGTGCCTGATTGCCAACACCGCACCGGTGGCGTTCGGCGCGTTGGGGATTCCGATCATCGTGGCCGGGCAAGTCACCGGCATCGACGCGTTCAAGATTGGCGCCATGACCGGTCGCCAACTGCCGTTGCTGTCGCTGTTCGTGCCGTTCTGGCTGGTGTTCATGATGGACGGCCTGCGCGGCGTGCGTGAAACCTGGCCAGCCGCACTGGTTGCCGGCCTGAGCTTCGCTGTCACCCAATACTTCACTTCGAATTTCATCGGCCCGGAGCTGCCGGACATCACGTCGGCCCTGGCCAGTCTGATTTCGCTGACCCTGTTCCTGAAGGTCTGGCAACCGAAACGTGCCGCCGGCCAGCACATCGTCGGCGCCGTGTCCGCTTCGGTGGTCACCGCCAGCGTCGGCGGTTTCGGCCAGAAGCGCACCACCGTCGCTTCGCCCTACAGCCTCGGGGAAATCTTCAAGGCGTGGTCGCCGTTCCTGATCCTCACCGTGCTGGTGACCATCTGGACCCTCAAGCCTTTCAAAGCCATGTTCGCCGCCGGCGGTTCGATGTACGCCTGGGTGTTCAACTTCGCGATTCCACACTTGGATCAACTGGTCATCAAGACCGCGCCGATCGTGGCCGCCCCGACCGCGATCCCGGCCGTGTTCAAACTCGATCCGATTTCCGCGACCGGCACGGCGATTTTCTTCTCCGCACTGATCTCGATGCTGGTGCTGAAGATCAACTTCAAAACTGGTCTGACCACTTTGAAAGAGACCTTCTACGAACTGCGCTGGCCGATCCTGTCGATCGGCATGGTGCTGGCGTTTGCCTTCGTCACCAACTATTCCGGCATGTCCTCGACCATGGCTCTGGTGCTTGCCGGAACTGGCGCAGCGTTCCCGTTTTTCTCGCCATTCCTCGGCTGGCTCGGCGTGTTCCTGACCGGTTCCGATACCTCATCCAACGCCCTGTTCAGTTCGCTGCAAGCAACCACCGCTCACCAGATCGGGGTCAACGACACCCTGCTAGTGGCAGCCAATACCAGCGGCGGCGTGACCGGCAAGATGATCTCGCCACAATCGATCGCCGTGGCCTGCGCAGCAACCGGCCTGGTGGGCAAGGAATCCGATCTGTTCCGCTTCACCCTCAAGCACAGCCTATTCTTTGCAACGATTGTCGGCCTCATCACTTTGGCTCAGGCCTACTGGTTCACCGGCATGCTGGTGCATTAAGCCGACAAGCTACATGGAAAAAACCGACACCGGTTCGTGATTCCGGCGTCAGCAATTCACAACCCGGTCTGTAAGGCTGCTGAAAGCAATGCGCTCTATATTCGGCAGCCTCAACAGACGGATAACCGGGCCCACCCGGAGACACGCCTGATGAGCGAGCTTTTTTACAACGCTGTGCCCAACGCCACTCGCGTCGCACCGCCACTGCCCGAACCCCGGCAATACCCCAGCGAGAAACCGTCGCGGGTCTACCTGTTCGGCACGTGCGTGGTCGACCTGTTCTACCCGGAAGCCGGGATGGACGCGATCCACTTGCTGGAGCGCGAAGGCATCCGGGTCGACTACCCGCAAGGGCAGAGCTGCTGCGGACAACCGGCCTACACCTCGGGTTACACCGAGCAGGCACGGACGGTGGCGCGCTCGCAACTGGCGCTGTTTGCCGGGGACTATCCGGTGGTGGTGCCGTCGGGTTCGTGCGCCGGAATGATCCGCGAGCATTACGCCGACTTGTTCAAGGACGAGCCGGAAACGTTGAAACAGGTTCAGGCCCTTGCGGCCCGCACCTATGAATTGGCCGAGTTTCTGCTGTTCGTCTGCAAGGTGCAGCTCAAGGATAGCGGCGAGCCGGTGAAAGTGGCGCTGCACACCTCGTGTTCGGCGCGACGGGAAATGAACACCCACCTGCATGGCCGCGAGTTGTTGGCGCAGTTGAGCAACGTGGAACGGGTCAACCACGATCACGAAAGCGAATGCTGTGGCTTCGGTGGGACATTCAGCGTCCGTATGCCAGACATTTCCGGCGCGATGGTGGCTGACAAGACCCGGGCGTTGAAGGAATCCGGCGCACATCAGGTACTCAGTGCCGACTGCGGCTGCCTGATGAACATCAACGGCTCGCTGGAAAAACAGCAGGAAGCGCTGCGCGGGCAACACCTGGCGAGCTTCCTCTGGCAACGAACCGGAGGTGCGCGATGAGCACTTCCACGATTATTCCTACGGTTGCCGTAGAAGAAGACTTCCGCACCCGGGCACACAACGCCTTGGGCGATTCGCAGTTACGGAACAACTTCCGCACTGCGATGGATTCACTGATGACCAAACGGGCAGCGGCTTTCAGCGATGCCCACGAAAGAGAACACTTGCGCGCCCTGGGCAACTCGATCAGGGCGCGTGCGCTCTCCAAGTTGCCCGACCTGCTCGAGCAACTGGAACAGAACCTGACCCGCAACGGTGTGACAGTGCACTGGGCGGAAACGGTGGACGAGGCCAATGGCATCGTCCTTTCGATCATCCGCGCTCACGAGGCGCGGCAAGTGATCAAGGGCAAATCGATGGTCAGCGAAGAGATGGAGATGAACCATTTCCTCGAGGCTCGGGACATTGAATGTCTGGAGTCCGACATGGGGGAGTACATCGTCCAGCTCGACCACGAGAAGCCTTCACACATAATCATGCCGGCAATCCACAAGAATGCCGGTCAGGTCGCGTCCTTGTTCCACGACAAACTTGGCGTGGAATACACCAAGGACGTTGACCAACTCATTCAGATCGGTCGCAGAGTCCTGCGGCAGAAATTCTTCGAAGCGGACATCGGCGTCTCCGGCGTCAACTTCGCCGTGGCCGAAACCGGCACCCTGCTGCTGGTGGAAAACGAAGGCAACGGCCGAATGACCACCACCGTGCCACCGGTGCACATCGCCGTCACCGGCATCGAAAAAGTCGTGGAATACCTGCGCGACGTGGTGCCGCTGCTGTCATTGCTGACCCGCTCGGCGCTGGGCATTCCGATCACCACCTACGTCAACATGATCTCCGGCCCGCGCAAGGAACATGAACTCGACGGCCCACAGGAAGTGCATCTGGTGCTGCTCGACAACGGTCGCAGCCAGGCCTTCGCCGACAGCGAACTGCGCCAGACGCTGAACTGCATCCGCTGCGGCGCTTGCATGAATCATTGCCCGGTCTACACCCGCGTCGGCGGCCATACCTACGGCGAGGTTTACCCCGGCCCGATCGGCAAAATCATCACCCCGCACATGGTCGGCCTGGCGAAAGTCCCGGACCACCCAAGCGCGTCTTCTCTGTGCGGCGCCTGCGGTGAAGTGTGTCCGGTAAAAATTCCTATTCCTGCACTGCTGCGCCGCCTACGCGAAGAAAACGTCAAAGCCCCCGACAGTCCTCATCAAGTGATGCGCGGCCAGGGCAGCAAATATTCGCGCAAGGAACGTTTCATCTGGAACGCTTGGGCGAAGCTCAACAGCTCGCCGACCCTGTATCGGCTGTTCGCGTTCTTCGCCACGCGACTGCGCGCCCTGGCGCCGAACAATATCGGGCCGTGGACCCAGAATCACAGCGCACCGAAACCCGCCGCCCGCTCATTGCATGACATGGCTCGCGAACACCTGGCCAAACAAGGAGACCGTTGATGAGCGCCAAGCAAAATATCCTCGGCAAGTTGCGTAAAAGTCTGACCGGCACCACGCCGATTGCCGACAACTTCGATGTCGATCTGGTGACCCAGCCTTACACCTACAGCGCCGAACAACGGATCCCGCAACTGCGCAAACTGATGGAAGCGGTGCACACCGAAATCCACCTGACATCCGCTGATGGGTGGCCGGCGCTGCTGGCGCAATTGCTGCGCGACCGCCAGTTGCCGAGCCTGCTGATCGCACCGACTACGCCTCACGGGCAGCGCATCACACAACACTGGGCGAACAATCCTGATCTGCCGGCGCTGAAATCCTACGACCGGCCGATGGAGGAATGGAAAGCCGAGTTGTTCAACGACACCCCGGCCAGCCTCACCGGCACCCTCGGCGCCATCGCCGCCACCGGCAGCCTGATTCTCTGGCCAACCCGCGAAGAACCACGGCTGATGAGCCTGGTGCCGCCGGTGCATTTCGCCCTGCTCAAGGCCAGCCAGATCCGCGACAACTTCTATCAGGTGCAGCAGGAATTCGAGTGGGCACAGGGCATGCCAACCAATGCATTGCTGGTCTCCGGCCCGTCGAAAACCGCCGACATCGAACAAGTGCTGGCTTACGGCGCCCACGGCCCGAAAGACCTGGTGGTGTTGATCCTGGAGGACCAATGACCTTACCGGCGACTTTCCTGCGCGATGCGCAGCAACTGATTCCTGCCGAACGGCGCTTCGACGATCCGCTGTCGACCCTGGCCTTCGGCACCGATGCCAGCTTCTACCGGTTGATTCCACAACTGGTGATCCGCGTCGAATCCGAAGATGAAGTGGTGGCGCTGCTGAAGCTGGCCCAGCGCGATCAGGTCCCGGTGACCTTCCGCGCCGCCGGCACCAGCCTGTCCGGCCAGGCGATCAGCGATTCGGTGCTGATCGTGCTTGGTGATAACTGGAACGCGCGTGAGATCCGCGGACAAGGCACACAAATCCGCCTGCAACCGGGGGTGATCGGTGCCCAGGCCAACGCATGGCTGGCGCCTTTCGGGCGCAAGATCGGCCCGGATCCGGCGTCGATCAACGCCTGCAAAATCGGCGGCATCGTCGCCAACAACGCCAGCGGCATGTGCTGCGGCACCGCGCAAAACACCTATCACACGCTGGCCGGGATTCGTCTGGTGCTGGCCGACGGCACACGTCTCGACACCGAAGATGCTGCCAGTGTCGCGGCGTTTCGAGTCAGCCACGGTGAATTGCTGGAACGCCTGGCGACATTGGGCCGCGAGACCCGCGCCAATGCCGAACTGGCCGCACGAATTCGCCACAAATACCGTCTGAAAAATACCACCGGCCTGTCGCTCAACGCCCTGGTGGATTTCGATGAGCCTGTGGATATCCTGAGCCACTTGCTGGTCGGCTCCGAAGGCACCCTCGGCTTCATCAGCGCCGTGACTTACGACACGGTGATCGACCACCCAAACAAGGCCTCGGCGCTGATCGTTTTTCCGGACGTCGAGACCTGCTGCAACGCCGTCACCGTGCTGAAAAGCCAACCGGTGTCCGCCGTGGAACTGCTCGACCGCCGCAGCCTGCGCTCGGTGCAGGACAAACCCGGCATGCCGACTTTCGTACAGCAGCTGTCGAACAATGCCTGCGCGCTGTTGATCGAATCCCGCGCCGCCTCTTCCACTTTGCTGCAGGAACAACTGGCGCAGATCATGGCGTCGCTCAATGGCTTCCCGGTGGAAAAGCAGGTCGACTTCACCGAAGACCCGGTCGAAAACGCCCGCCTCTGGGCGATCCGCAAAGACACCTTCCCCGCCGTCGGCGCCGTGCGCAAGACCGGCACCACGGTGATCATCGAAGACGTGACCTTCCCGGTCGAGCAACTGGCCATCGGCGTAAACCGCTTGATCGAGTTGTTCGGCAAACACTCCTACGACGAAGCGATCCTTTTCGGACACGCACTGGAAGGCAATCTGCACTTCGTCTTCACCCAAGGCTTCAACAGCGCGGAAGAAGTCGCACGCTATCAGGCGTTCATGGACGACGTGGCGCAACTGGTGGCCGTGGAGTTCGGCGGTTCGCTGAAGGCGGAACACGGCACCGGGCGCAACATGGCGCCCTTCGTCGAACTGGAATGGGGCAGTGACGCCTATCAATTGATGTGGCAGCTCAAACGCCTGCTCGACCCCAACGGCATTCTCAATCCGGACGTGGTGCTCAGCGAAGATCCGCAGATCCACCTCAAGCACCTGAAACCGCTGCCGGCGGCCGACGAGATTGTGGATAAATGCATCGAGTGCGGTTTCTGCGAGCCGGTCTGCCCCTCGAAAGGCCTGACCCTGAGCCCGCGCCAGCGCATCGTGATCTGGCGCGACATTCAGGCAAGAAAACGTGCCGGCATCGACACCACCGAACTGGAAAAAACCTACGAGTACCAAGGCATCGATACCTGCGCCGCGACCGGTTTGTGTGCGCAACGTTGCCCCGTAGGCATTAACACCGGCGAGCTGGTAAAAAAACTTCGCGGCCGTCACGCAACCCATACGAAAACCGCCAACTTGATCGAAGGAAATTTCGCCACCACCCTGCAAGGCGCGCGTTTCACCCTGCATGTGGCCAACGGTGCGCGGATGTTGTTGGGGGCGCCGCGTCTGGCGAAGCTTTCGGCGACCCTGACGCGGCTGTCCAAAGGTCAAGTGCCGCTGTGGACCAGCGCGATGCCGCAACCGGAAAAAGCCATTCGCTTCAGCCCGGCCGTGTCGGACGAACGCCCGCGCGTTGTGTATCTCGCGGCTTGCGTCTCGCGTGTGATGGGGCCGGCAGCGGGCGACAAGGAGCAGATGTCGCTGTACGACAAAACCCGTGGCCTGCTGGAAAAGGCCGGTTATCAGGTGGTGTTACCGGACAATCTGGACAACCTCTGCTGCGGCCAGCCCTTCGCGTCCAAGGGCTATGCCGAGCAGGCCGAGCACAAGCGTCAGGAACTGATCGGCGCACTGCTCCAGGCTAGTCGCGGCGGGCTCGATCCGATCTATTGCGACACCAGCCCTTGCACCTTGCGGCTGGTGCAGGATGTGGGAAATGTTCGCCTGGATCTGTATGACCCTGTGCGATTCATCCGTACGCATCTGATGGACCGGCTCGACTTCACACCGCAGGAAGCACCGATTGCCGTTCACGTGACCTGCAGTACTCAGCACCTTGGGGAAAGCCAGGCGCTGATAGAGCTGGCGCGCAAATGCAGCAAGACGGTGGTGATCCCGGAAGGCATTCACTGCTGCGGTTTCGCCGGCGACAAGGGTTTCACCACGCCGGAGCTCAACAGCCACTCACTGAGAACGCTCAAGGATGCGGTGCAACAGTGCAGCGAGGGGATTTCCACCAGCCGCACCTGTGAGATCGGTCTGACACAGCATGGCGGTATCGACTACCACGGTCTGGTGTATCTGGTGGACCGGGTGACCCAAGCCAAAGCCCCCGCAACCGCCCTCTGAAGAAAAATAGAACCCTTGTGAGCGACCGCAGTCCACAGAACAGGCCCCGAACAATCGGGGCTTGTCCTCCATTCGGTTGCCCGTCCTGACGGCCAGCGAAGTCTGGATCCCTCAGTTCAAGGAGATTCATATGAAACGTTCTGTACTGTTAGGTCTGTTCGTTACTGCCTCGATGATGGCGTCGGCTTCGTTCGCTGCCGACAAGCCCGCTGACCTGTGTGATGCCAATCTGCAAACCATCAATAACGCCAAGACGCAGGCAATGGCCTCACCCGACCTGAGTCAACGGGTAGAAGCCAGCGTGCAAAAAGCCCAGGCACTCAAGGCCCAGGGCAAGATCGACGAATGCGTGGCTGAAACCCAGCAAACCATTCTGGAAATCCGTAAAACCAGCGGAACCAACAACTGATCGAAGCTCAGGCCAACCTTCGGGTTGGCCTTGTGAGCCGTTTGGCGTACACTGCGCAGGCTTGTTGCTCATAAGCCACACAGAGCGCCAGGCTCGGGGCCGTTTAGGATTCGACGCCGGTTGCGAAACTCTAGGTGCATGCCGACTTGGTAACAGAAGTCGTAAATCCACTGTTGCAACTACTTATAGTTGCCAATGACGACCAATACGGTGCTGCTCTCGCTGCTTAATTGCAGCTGACATGCACTCCTGGTACCTTCGGGTCCAGCAATCATCAGGGGATGTCTGTAAACCCAAAATGATTGTCATATAGAACAGAATCGCCGTGCAGTACGTTGTGGACGAAGCGGCTAAAACTTACACAACTCGCCCAAAGCACCCTGCCCGTCGGGTCGCTGAGGGTTAACTTAATAGACACGGCTACGCATGTAGTACCGACAGCGGAGTACTGGCGGACGGGGGTTCAAATCCCCCCGGCTCCACCAAATGATCAAACAAAGACGTCCACGGACGTCTTTTTTTGTGCCTGCGACCCAGTAAATACGCGGCCTCCAGCGCTTTTGCGGTCTTTTGAGAGTTTTTGAGTTCCAGCCATTCGGGTATTCCAGGCGGTATTCCACCTCACCCGGTGCTAATCTTTGGAATACCGAATCAGTGCCTGAGGAGAATCTCATGCCTGCTCAAAACCTCCGTCTCTCCGATCGACAGCTCAAGGGAGTCAAACCGGCGTCCAAGGATTACGTCCTTACTGACGGTGACGGTTTGCAGCTCCGAGTACGCAGCAACGGCTCCTTGCTGTGGAATTTCAACTACCGCGAACCGGTGACCAAAAAGCGCATCAATATCGGTTTCGGGACCTATCCCGAACTGTCACTGGCGAATGCACGAAAGAAGGCAGTCGAAGCCCGCGAGCTGCTCGCACAGGGCATCGATCCGAAGGTGCAGCGCGACACGCTGAATGAAGCCAAGCGCGCAGAAACGGAACACACCTTCGAGAACGTGGCCACCGCTTGGTTCGAGCTCAAGAAAGACTCGGTCACCCCTGCCTACGCCGAGGACATCTGGCGGTCGCTCACGCTGCACGTGTTCCCCGATTTGAAGACGACACCACTCACGAAAATCACCGCGCCGATGGTGATTGCATTGCTTCGTCCAATCGAAGCGAAAGGCAGCCTGGAGACGGTCAAACGGCTTAGCCAGCGGCTAAACGAGATCATGACCTACGGTGTAAATTCCGGCCTGATCTTCGCCAACCCGCTCAGCGGGATCAGGGCGGTTTTCAAAAAGCCCAAGAAAGAGAACATGGCTGCGCTTCCACCCGAAGAGCTCCCCGAGCTCATGCTGGAGATCGCGAACGCCAGCATCAAACGCACCACTCGCTGCCTGATCGAATGGCAGTTGCATACGATGACTCGCCCCGCCGAGGCAGCGACTACTCGCTGGGCAGACATCGACTTTGAAAGGCGCGTCTGGACTATCCCGCCGGAGCGGATGAAAAAGCGCCGCCCTCACAGCATCCCGTTGAGTGATCACGCTGTCGCACTGCTGGAGTCATTGAAGACCCACAGCGGCCATCGCGAATACGTCTTCCCGGCAGACAGAAATCCACGCACCCACGCCAATAGCCAGACTGCCAACATGGCATTGAAACGCATGGGCTTTCAGGATCGATTGGTCAGCCACGGTATGCGCTCGATGGCCAGCACCATCTTGAATGAACATGGGTGGGACCCCGAACTCATTGAGGTCGCACTGGCGCATGTCGACAAGGATGAGGTGCGCAGCGCCTACAACCGAGCCGACTACATTGAACGCAGACGACCGATGATGGCCTGGTGGAGTGAGTATATCCAGAAAGCCGCCACCGGCAGCCTGCTTGCCTCAGCATACGGTCAAGTCAGAGACAAGAACGTGGTACCGATTCGCTAGCTCTGTACGGCGCAAGAATTGCGGAAACAACTGAACGTCCAGCATTCTGGGCAAGCAGCCTCGCTTATCTGCTTCTCAGCACGGGTCCATCCAAACAGGGCTGCAAAGCCGCCCTGTTTGGATGGACCTCACTTTGAAGAGCTAAAAGCCACGACGTTGTCCGGGATTTACCACGGAATTCCACCGATGGATATCCACTTTTCACGTCCTCAAGAGCACTGAATTTCGGCCCTTGACCGGGTTTATCCACAGGCGTAGAACTGGCCGTGCAAAGGCTGTCGATGACAGCACCCCAGGTGACCCGAGCCTTAAAGGTCACGCTGCTCCCGCGGTGGTTCAGCCCAAGTACGATTCGCATCCGGCAGCTCGTACGGTCACTACCCATGTGATGGATGCTCTTACACCTATGGCACTCGTGCGCCAGCTACACCGTACCTCGCTGCCCTGCAGCAACCTATCCGCTTGGCCGAATATTGCGCCAACCTGTGCCCGTCTCTTTCTTCGGGAAAGAGACGGGCACTTCTACCACTGCTGCAGCCCTGATCGAACATGGCTTTGCGGCATTCCCCCTCGTGACAATCGGCGTGACAAACGCCGATGTCACCAGCAACAGCGCTGTAGATGATGGTGCCGCAGACCAAGGAATGGGCTGCACCTGACTGACAGTCAGGTATGCCCCGGTCATCGCATTGCTGCGTTCACCCGGCTCAGGATCTTCAGGCGCTGGTTTAGTCAGTCAGCGCTGCCTCCACCCGCCCACCGGCAACGGTGTTAAGGAGGCCAGATCATGAGATGCCCTTGCTCCCGGTCGTAAGGAGCCGTCAGTCCCGCGTAGAGGACATTCCCCATAGGTCGCAGGGGCCTTGATCCCTGATAACACTCAGCATTCTTGGCGGGATGACGTGGGGCGAGGATCGGAGATCGGAAGATGAGGTGACCGGCATGGCATTGGTGGGTAGGCGTGACGGCCGTAATTTTGGGTACGGCAGACAATTGAGCTACGCAGGGCCGCAGGCACTGAAGGACATGTTCGGCGGCGGTCATTACGGCACGGTCAAGGCGCACACTGATCGGTGGCAGGCATTCGTGAAGTGGTGCCGTTCCGAACAGGGGCCCGGTATCAATGATGCACGGCAGATTGATCGGAAGGTGCTGTCCGATTATGCGGCGCATCTGCGCGAGGTGGTTAGGCGCGGTGACCTCGCCATCAGCACCGCACAAAATCGGCTTTCCAGCGTTAACAGGACCATGGCAGCGCTTCGCGGTGATCAGTACGTGAAGTTGCCCAGCCCGAGCAAGGCGTTGGGTATGCAGCGCAGCGGGGTTCGCCACTCGGTGCCAGAGGGACAAGACCGCAAGCAGGTTAAGCCAATTGTCGATGTGCTTTGCCGCGATCATCAGCTACGGGCCGCTGCAATCGTTCTGTTGGCGCGAGCCACCGGCATGCGCTTGCGTGAGGCCATCCTAGCCGACTTGCCACGGCTGAGCCGTGAGGCTAACGACCTAGGCAGGATCAACATCCAGGATGGCACGAAAGGCGGCCGAGCTGGCGCCTCAGCGCCACGATGGATTGCGGTGGACCACCATGTTCAAGACGCACTTGGGTTTGCACGGCAGGTGTCGCCTGCGAGTAGCCGTAACCTGATTGCGCCAGACGAAAGCTATCGGAATGTTCTGCAGGAAATCATCCGCCCAGCGCGGGACGTCCTGCATGCACACAAGCTCAAAGGCTTCCATGAGCTACGAGCGGCGTACGCATGTGAACGCTATGAGCAAATCACCCAACACCCCGCGCCTATCAACGGCGGCCAATGTTGCCAGGTAGATAAGACCCTTGATCGTGAGGCCCGAAGGCAAATCAGCTATGAGTTGGGGCACGGTCGGATCGATGTGATCGCGGCCTACATTGGAGGACGCACATGAGTAAGCCATTCGATATGGAACTGTTCTTGGCTGCGGTGCTGACGGGATCATACGCAACGCGGCAGCGCCATTTACGGCAAGCAAAGCTCATCCAAGCGGAGATATCTGAACGCTGGCAGCTAGAGACACCTTGGGCATGGCAGAGAAAGCATGTGGCTTGGTTTCTTGAACATCGCCTAGCTAAGCGATCCGAGGCGACTCGATATTACTACCTGCTGACCGTAAGGCTGCTAGCGCGTCGTTTAGAAAAGCCATGGGTATTCAATCACCGAGGGTAAACGATCCAACGCCGCAATAGCCCGCTCACCGAGCAATCTGCCAGAGAGCTCTGCTTCCTCCGATGTAGTAATGACCAGTCATAGAGCCGCTATCAGTCTGCAGTAACCATTGCTTCAGGAACACCACACGCCTGAAAGCGTTGGAATACTATAGTGCCACCATGCGATATTTCGGTAAAATCCGCTGAGGCAAGACACCTGAAAGGTTAAGAAAATGGATTTTTCCCTGTCATCACCCCTGTCTGGGTGCGCTGAACTGACTTGTTGCAGCAGCACCTCATGCTTGGTGCCCTCATCGCGTTGTAGGTCAACGGAGATTAGGGTGACGCCTTCACCCCATTGCTTACCGGCAGCTGCCAGAGCAGACATATCTGCATACCGTATCAAAAAGATCGGCTTTATCTTTCGTACTAAGCCAATACATCAAATTTAGGCTATGTCGCTACTTATACCTATTTTATGGCATACACCCCTAAGTATTATCGCCGTCGCGCAAAGTAATTTCATGCAGAACGATTATAACCTTATATCTAAAACCCAAAGCCTTACTTATCAGGAGAAACAAGAATGAACGACCTCGCCGTTTATGGACTAATCGCTCTAGGGGCACTTGCAATAGCCGGACTAGGAATAAAACTAACTTTAAATTACAAGGGCGGAACTAAAAACAACCTGAAGAATGTCAACATCAATGGGTCGTATACCGGGAGGGACAATCGTGGGTTGGATTCTAAACAAGATAAGGAACGCTAATTTTTTTGGCCCCTATGCTGGCCGCGACATCATCAATCAAAACATCCTTCCTAAACCTACGCAGATGGACCTACTAATAGACGTATACAAAGATGAAGTGAAGAACGGAACGGAAGTAGATAGCCTTATCGACGAACTCATGCACTACAATAGCAAAAAATATGAAATCAGAAATCTCGAAACAAAACTGCTAGAGGTAAACCTAGAAGAACTCGTCAAGGAAGCCGAGGAATTAAAACAATTGATATCCATGCTGATATTAAAAAACCAAAACTACAAGTCTGCGCAAAAAATCATCACACTACTTCTAGATGAAGTAGCAAGCATCTTCAACAGCAAAATAAAGCCATGTATAACATGTGAGATAACTAAGTCAGCAGCAGAGCAGCTCATCTCACAACATTTGGAAACAGAAGTAAGGAAACACTTAGGTGAAAACGTACTAGAAATTTACAATCGACAAATCAAAGGCATGCTTTACTTTTTAACTGGAAACTGCCATCTGGAGTGGAAATAGTGCTCCTATACAATAAGGCATTTGACCCGATCCACACTGTTCTAAGGCTCGTTACAATTTGCCAGAATAGCTCAATCAATCCAGTGGAGGTAGAGCGGCTTCAGATTTTCAACTTTTTACTGGCTTTCCCTGCTCACATTGCGGACATGCCTCTACCTCGAGAAATGCTTCAAGCGAAGAACAAGTTTAAAAAATATCGCTCACCCTATAATAATTTTGAACCATACACACTATTCAACAGAATAAATCCAACATTTTTCTCCGCCCTTCAAATTGCTGAGAATATTGGTTTTATGAAAACTTTACAGAACGGTGAAATTGAGCTACACAAGGAGCTCATACCTACCGAGCTCGATGCAATCATAAATGCCGAAAGCAGCAGCATACCTAAAGAAGCCCTGGCTTTTGAGATGGAATATCTTTCAAATATGCCGATACTTGGGAAAGCAGGATTAAAAGCGGCAAGCAAATTAATGGACTTTAAATATGATCATCCGAAAGCCAACAATCAAAGTTAACCGACTTCTTGCTTCTAAGTCAGGCCGTCCAGTATACGACGAAAAATTTCACACGGGCCTAAACATTCTCTCAGGATGCAATGGTGGAGGTAAGACGTCCGTCATACAGTTACTTGTATACGGTCTAGGATACGAAGTCCAAAACTGGAAAGAAGAAGCAGGTTCCTGCGACGAAGTATTTGTTGAATGCTCATTGAATGGACAAACAGTAACCCTGAACCGTGCGCTACAAGCTCAGCGAGCGAGCATGCAGTTTTTTTTTGGCGACCTTGAGTCAGGACTGAAAGCCGGTCGTGGGGAATGGTATTCTTACCCGTATAATGCTGGCGCCAAAGAAAGCTTTTCGCAAAAACTCTTTGATCTATTGGAGATCCCTGAGGTAAAGCTTGACGCAAGCGAAAACCTAACAATGCACCAACTATTACGACTTATATATGGAAACCAAGCCAACCCACCATCTAGCATATTCAACATAGAAGCCTTTGATTCTGCTTTCAAGAGAGAAGCGATTGGAAAATACCTGTGCGGGCTTTACGACAACGACCTGTACAACGAAAAGATTGAACTTAGCACCAGCGAAAAAGCACTAGACAAAATAATAACTGAAATCAGAGCAATCACGAATATCCTAGGGAAAACCGAGATATCTTCTGAATTATTCACTACTGAGCAGTTACGCAACTCTTATCTTGCAGAGATAAAATCTATAAAAGCAGAGATAATGACTAGGCAAGAGGACAACAAAGCAACCTACAAGGAAGAAAAAAAGGCCACCAACCAATCCGCCAACGACATCATCAAAATCAAAGAATCTCTTTATGACACAGAGGTTGCTCAGAGAGACCTAGAGTTTGAAGTAGAGGACATTCGGCTTTTTCTTAGCGAACTAAACCAAAAACTTCAAGAAATAGAAGACTCCATGAATGCAGGCAACGCTTTATCATCCATAGCATTTAAAATCTGCCCCTGCTGTTTTTCCGAACTACCAGAAGCAATTGACAATTCATGCTCTCTCTGCGGCAGCAACGACTACTTGGAACGCAGAAGCACCAACATGCTTAGAATGAAAAACGAATTAAGCATCCAGTTGAAAGAGTCACATAAAATTCACGAAAGGAAATCACAAGCTTTAGATGACATAGCTAAGAAAAAGAAAGAACTCGAATCAGAGCTTAGAAAAAACATAACCAAAACAGTGGCTGTTATCCCCACACACAACAGCACGAGAGAAAAAGAGCTCTTTGCTCTTTACACAAAAACTGGCGAGCTAGAGCAGAAAATAGCAGACCTAGAGCGTACAGAGGAGCTAAGAAATGCAATAAATTCTCTATCTGAAAAAAGACAGAGCATCCAGGACAAAGTTTCCGCGCTAAAAAACTCAATCGAACTCAAAGAAAATCTTGCGAGAATTCGACCAGGGGAAGTTAACAACATAATTTCAGACTGCGTTATTTCATTTTTGAAGTCTGACTCTGGAAGCGAAAAAGAATTCCAAGAGGCAAGCAAAATTGAATACGACTTTGCGGCCAGCAGAGTATCTGTGAACGATAAAACATACTTCTCCGAAAGCTCTATATCCTATCTCAACAACGCCTTCCACCTCGCACTTTTAAAACTCTCCTTAACAAAGGATTATGCTCGGTTTCCTAGACTATTGATACTGGACGGAATTGAGAACTTCGGGCTAGAGGATCAACGTTCACAGAACTTCCAAATGAATATAAAAAACTATTTCTCCAAAGAGCCAATTGAATACCAAATAATCATTGCAACTAAAATCATTCACCCAGATTTAAATACTCCGGAAGTTAGAGTTGGCGAACACTTCACCAAAGACGCCAAGAGCCTCAAAATGTAATATCCCAATTTCTCTAAATGCGCATCCTCTTCCCACTGCGACCTACACCGCCAAGCATAACCAACAAAACTTCCCCTGCCCTGCAGGGGAAGAGAGTATCCAGAGCACAAAAACTCACCATTCTGCTCCGGAATGGGTTATTTCTTCAATCAGATCTCTAATGACGGTAAACTATTGACGATATTCTGAGTTTGAATACTAACATTCACCACTCGCTGGAACAGCTCCAACGGGTACTTGGGATTGCCCATGGTCTCGACAGCCCAGTCATTCGCATCATTGACGATTCCACTGGCCTTGTCAGTACGTACCGCCTGGCGCTCCATCACCCAGTCCAACGCGGCCTTGCCGTTCACCACATAATCCCAAGCCGCATCGGGGATACCTTTTAGGGTGATCCGCTGGTTGTAAATGACGGTAGTTTTGTCGCCCTTCTTGGCTAACTTCATTTTCTCTACCCGGTAATCAGAACCAGTCAACGTACCTTTGGCTTCGATGGTCAGGGGGTAAGGTTCGACGGTTTCGTAGTTCAGGTGAAGATCGGCCAATGCACGGCCGGCCTTGCTGAAGGCCCAGAAGTCGGCAGCCTTCTTCACTGCCGGAATGCGTGGCAACTCCTTGCTCAGGTTGTCAGCAAAACGCTCACGGTAGTCCGGACAATGGAGGATCCCGTAGACGTAGTAGAAAAGGTCCTCCTTGCTGATCTGCTCACTTGGGTAGGCCGCGCGGAAGTGAGACAGACCTGCATCTGTGATGGCGTCCCGACGACGCAGCCCTCCCTCAACCGGCTCAGCAAAAAGGTCGTCATCGGAAGCCTGAGCTACTTCGTCGTAGAGGAAGAGTGGGAAGCATTGACCACCACCATCAGGCTGCAAGCAGGTAACACTATCGACCATATAAGCGATCTGGCCGTCACCCCGCCAATTTCCCTTAACCATAATGGCTCTGTTTTCAGACTTTGCATCCGGGAAGATGCGCGGCATCTGGTAAACCATCTCGTTGAAGCGACGATTAAAGTACAACCACTGTTTGGTGAAGGGTCGATATAGACTAGGCACTAGGCAGTTGGCGTCGAAGGCGTAACTGCGATCTTTTCCAAGATCCTGTTTCAGTGCGCGAGTCCAACTAATGCAGGTCGGATTAGTGTCAATGAAACCATCAACCCTCACCTGACGTGCCTTGGTATCTATCCCTGGATACTCCGTATTGAAGCGTTTCACTTCGGCGTTGTAGAAGCCAATCATGCTACGCATATTGACTTCTAACTTGTGCTTGCTGGTGCCGTAGGCCCAGGAATCTCGACCGGTCGCAACACCCAGTGAGAAGCTGTCGAATAGCTTGGGCGCATCCCCCTTCTTGTCTCCCATCAAGATGAACTGACTGAAACTATCGTCGCGCTGCTTGAGCCAGTCACCGTGCTCATCCGGGATAATTGACTGCCACTGCTCGATACCGGCTACGCTAGCGTAGCTAGCAATCTTCTCAAGCTTCTCCTCACGACTGAGATAATCGCCAATGTCATGGAAATAAATTTGCCCATGAGTCTGCGCCTCGGGATTCTTGACTAGCAGGGTTATGGCGATGGGGGTACGACTGCCGCTACCGAAAATCTTGCCCCCTTCCTTCCGCGAGATTTCCCCGCTGGTTCGTTGGTTGCCACGCAAATGGAACACATAGAGGCTAGAGAACTCATCCACTAGGCATTTGCGCATGCCGTCAGAAGACGTCGACTCTAGATAGCCAGCATTGGTGACAAAGCCAATAACACCTGCGTCGCCAATACGGTCGCTGGCCCAGCGGATCGCACGGATATAGCTGTCATATATGTTCTTTACGGACGTCATTGAGGAGCGTGCCGCATATGTAGATGCGATACAGGCATCGAGCGATGGGTATGCAAGGTTAGTATTGTTATCATTCGCACTACCTTGCCCAATTGAATAGGGCGGGTTTCCTACGATCACTCGAATATCCAGCGCCTTCTGCCGCTTACGTCGAGCACTGTTATCCACTAGCAGCTCGTCGACCAGATCATCTTTCTCGTACATCTGGAATGTATCGGTCAAGCAGATACCCTCGAACGGGGTGTAGTTATCAAATACCTCGCTATGATAAGCCGCCTCGATATTAATGGCAGCAATGTAGTAGGCCAGCAACACCAATTCGTTAGCATGGATTTCGTGTTTGTATTTGTGCGCCAGTTCTTCAGGCTTAATCAACCCGGACTGCAGTAAGCGGGTAATGAATGTGCCAGTGCCGGTAAAGGGGTCGATAATATGGACACCCTTGCTACCCAGGGTCTGACCGAATTCCTTCTGCAGCAGATGATTTACGCTGTGAAGTATGAAATCCACCACCTCAACCGGGGTATAGACGATGCCCAAGCGCTCGGTCATTTTGGGGAATGCGTTGCGGAAGAATTTGTCGTACAGTTCGACGATGATCTTCTGCTTACCCTGGGCGTTGTCGATGCCCGCTGCACGTTGGCGCACGCTGGCGTAGAACTTTTCCAGGGTATCAGCTTCCTTGGCCAGATGGTGCTCGTGCAGCGCGTCCAGCACACCTTGCATGGCCTTGGACATGGGGTTGTGGCTGGCAAAGCTGTACTCATCAAACAGCGCATCGAACACAGGTTTAGTTACCAGGTGCTGAGCGAGCATTTCGACAATCTCGCCATCGGTGATGCTGTCGTTGAGGTCGTCACGCAGCTCGGCGGCGAATGCCTCGAAAGTGGCTTTCTCGTTTGTGTATTCCGGGTTTTCCAGAATGCCCTGGATACGATCGATGTGGGTGCGGGCGATCTTCGCAATGTCGTTGGCCCAGTCTTCCCAGTGGTGGCGGTTGCCACACTTGTCGACGATCTTGGCGTAGATGGCCTTCTCGATTTCACCGACCTCATAGGTCAGCTCAGCCTGTTGAGTCATCTGACCTTCGGCATCGTATTTAGCGCGCTTTTCGCCAATGCCGTATTGGCCTTTACCGGCCTTGCCGTTGCTGGTGCCAGTGGTTTTCTTGGCCTTCTTCTCAGCTTTGTCGGTGATGGCGATAACTTCCATCTTGCGCGGGTCTGAGCCAATCAGGTCGAGCTTGTTGACCATGGCATCGAAACTGTCGTCGTGCGAACGCAACGCCTGGAGCACCTGCCAGACCACCTTGTAGGTCTGGTTGTCGTTGAGCGCTTCGTGAGGTTCCATGCCGGCCGGGATAACCACCGGCAGCACAACATAGCCACGCTTCTTGCCCGGTGCGTTGCGCATCACGCGGCCAACGGACTGCACCACATCCACCTGGGAGTTGCGTGGTGTGAGGAAGAGCACGGCATCCAACGCCGGCACGTCCACGCCCTCAGACAGACACCGTACGTTACTGAGAATACGGCAGGTATTGGCCGGCGCCTCCGCCTTCAGCCACTTCAGTTTGGCTTCCTTCTGACTGGCATTCATGCCGCCATCGACGTGCTCAGCCTCGCAGGTCAGCCGAGCGGCCTCGTCGATTTCCTCGGACTCCTGATAAGCCTCCACGACCGACTGGAACATGTCGGCAATATTGACGGAACTGACCTTGTGCTTCGTGCCCTTGTAATTGGGCGAAATAACCTGGCAAAACGCTACAGCACGCTTCATCGGTTCATCATCACCGACTAGCTGCTCATGCAGGCCTTGCTTGGCCAGTGCCTTCCAGCAGCCAACAATCTTGGCCGCGTCATCCACTTTGAGCTGGTTGTTTTCGTCCTTCAGCATGTCCTGAAGGCGGCGACTGATGGTGCTCTCCTCAACGGTGAGTACCAGCACCTTGTAATCAGTGAGCAGGCCGCGCTGCACAGCTTCGGAGAAGTTGATGACGAACAACTCCTTGCCGTACAGGGCTTCGTCATCCATCGAGCACAGCGTGACCTCGCCCGACTCTGCCTTAACCTTGGCACTGTCACCGTAGATCCGTGGCGTGGCTGTCATATATAAGCGTTTGGCAGCGCGAATATCGGCACCATCGTGAATCCGTACGAAATTGCTTTCGTCGTCATCACCGAAGGTAGCGCCTGTGGTGCGGTGCGCCTCGTCGCAGATCACCAGATCGAAGTCAGCCAAGCCATGCTCATGCTGAGCACGGCTGATCACATCGATGGAGTGATAGGTAGAGAACACCACGCTCATATGCTCAACGTCGTGACGCTTGCGCATTTCCGCAGCCAGACGATCCGACTTTGTCGTCGCCGGGTAACGCAGCTCGTGGGTGAATACCTGAACCGCGTCATCCTCAGCCTTGCGCTTCTTACCTACGTCACTGTCGGAGCAGACCGCGAAGCTGTGCAGCGGGGTTTCAGTTTCCTGTGTCCACTCTGTGAGCGTCTGCGACAGCAGGGACAAGCTAGGCACCAAAAAAAGCACACGCTTGCCCTTACCAGCCAGGCGTTCTGCAATCTTCAGGCTGGTAAACGTTTTGCCGGTGCCGCAAGCCATGATCAGCTTGCCGCGCTCAGCGTCCTTGAGCCCTGCGGCGACAGCGTTCAATGCTGTCTGCTGGTGCTCACGCAGCTGCTTCTTGGATTTGAGCGCGACTGACTTGCTGGACTGGTACTTGGCCCAGTCAATCTGACTGTCTTCCAGGGCTTGCAAATCAATCTTGTTGATCGAAAGATGTTGGCCCTGCAAAGCATCCTCGGCGTGCTCGCTCCAGTCGTTGGTGGTGGTAACGATGATGCGGTGCGAGAACGGAGCTTTACCCGAGGCGGTGAAGAAACTATCGATGTCCCTCTTCTGGACCTTGTAGTCCTCGGCGTACAGCTTGCACTGGATGGCGTGGTACTCACCTGTGCCCTGAGTGCGCGCAACCAGATCAATGCCCGCATCCTTACCGCTCAAGCCATGGTCTTTGGCCCAATCGACATACGTCCACACCTGATCGTACAGGTCACGGTAGGTCGCTTCGTTGCGCAGGTAGACGCAGATCAGCTCCTCGAAATAGGTGCCCTTCTCACGCTCTGTCAGCGCGGCACTGCGGTAGGAGTCTAGAAGAGTAGAGAGAGCGGTCATCACACGATCCTTAGGAATACTGCAGCGCCCGCCTGAGGCGCAAAATTCCGGAAGTGTACCAATAGCTAGGCCGAGAAGCCTATGCAGCTGTGCACGTGCTTACGGTTTATAGCCGTACCGAACTCGTTGAGAAGCGCCTCCACCCCGCCAGTCTCCTAAAGAGCTTGAGCACATTGCCCCCTCACCATCAAGCTTATGACACCGAATCAGAACACTGGCTTTCCAGTTGGCATTCCAAAGGTCAGAACTAACCGATAAAAACTCAATAAATCCAGATAATTAAACAGTCTGTTCAAATTACCCCGGCCCACCAACTCTCAACGACAAGGCCCGGCCAGTGCGGGCCTTGTCGCATCTGGAGATTCATCCCGGGAGACCTCATGCGCCAGGCACTGCTGATCATCGACGTCCAACCCTGCTTCTCCCCGCCGCAATGGCTGATCGACGGCATTCAATCGCTGATCGGCAAGCTTCCCAGCGTCGCCACGGTCGAGCGCCATGATGAAACTCGCACACCGTTCCAGCGCTAGCTCGGCTGGCATCCGGCGGCGGACGATGACAGCCTGATCGCCGCAGACCGTATCTTCATCAAATACGGCTACGCGCCCTCCCTGGACACAATCAAATACCTGAAAAGCCTGAATCTGGGTCGCGGGCTGGTCTGCGATCTGCAAACCGAAACCTGCTGCCTGACTGCCGGGTTTGGGCTGTTCGATGCCGGCTTGCAGCCGACATTGCTCACGGATCTGACGGTGGGCTCTTCGCTGGATCGTTCGGGCGGGCTGGGGATGCGGTTATGGGAACATCACTTCAAGCACACGCTGACGTCGAGTGAACTTCGCTCCTGTCTGCAGGCGTCCTAGGAAATTTCCCGCAACCCGCGTCGACTTCCATGAACTGGTTCAAGATGCTTCCAAACGCTAGTCTTCGCGCTCCGCTGCAACCCGGCAGATGGTTTACCAAAGGGATTCGCCGGGAGCCTGAAACCATGGAGCCTCGTCATGAAAAAAGACACCCCAAGCCTGCCTGATCAAACACCGTCTCACGAGACCGAATCGAAAGAACCGGCTGTGCTTGCCCAGCCTCAGGAATACGTGAGAAAGCCGCGTCGCACCCTGCCGTTTAACGAGATTTTCTCCGTGCGCACCGATGTGGACACGGCCACTCTGCTGACCCATGCCTGTGAAACCCTGGCGGCGCTCAACATGATGACGGCGAACATCGCCGATGATTTCACAGGCTCTCAGCGCAGCCGGTTGCTGGCGATCCGGCAGCTGTCGATCATGACCGAAATGCTGGTCAATCGGGCCGTGGAGAACCTTGATCCGGTGAATCTGGTGCCCCGTACGACGGCGCCTGTCGTGCACTGAAAAACGAACGCTCGTCGATGACGCAAGTCGTTCATCGACATGAACTTTTCTTCACCCCGGCGGCGGTGATGGCCGTGTACATTGGCCTCGCTCATTCAAGAAACTACGGTTCGCCCGCGCTCCTGCGGGCTTTTTTTTGCCTGCGTTTTGCCTGGCAGGCGATAGACGCAGGTGTCTTGCTCGCCGTGCCGTTCCGATTGCCGGGCCCTTGGGTGGATCCTGATCAACACAAACCCGACAGCCTCGGCCAGACGCCGGCTTCGCGCATTGGCAGAGGACGCCGTCAGGTAAAAGGTGAATTCAGGAAGGTTGTTGAGCAGGTGCGTGAGGGCGGCGCGCATGTAGCCCTTGCCCGATTGTTCGGTGTTGGCCCAATAGCCCACGACATAGCGGTTGCGCGAGCGGGGCTTGAGTCCGATGCAACCGATCAGCGCTTGCCCGTCCTCGGTCACGATCAGCCATCGTCGCTCGCCGGTTTCGCTGTTGAATTCTTTTCGGGCCTTCAGCAGGAACTCGAGCGCCTGCTCCGCGTTGGTGTACTCACGCGGCCAAGGCAGAAATTCCGAATGATCGAGGTAGCTGGCGTTCAGCGCCTGCTGAAACAACGAATAAAACGCCGGATCCGCCGGTATCAGTCGCAGCGACTGCTCCCCCGTCTTGAATGCCCATTCCATCATGTCCTCCTTGAACGACGAATCACATAACCGGATGTGAAGTGAATCAGGGAAATTTATAGTGCTCTGCGTTCGGCGATCCAGTTGTGTTTTCCGTCCGGCCGGACAATTCTGTCAACAATTCCCTGCTTCCGGAGCACCCGATGCCGCTGCTGACCCTGCCCTGTCAACACCTGACGCTCGCGGTACTCGACCCGGATCAAGCGCCGCTGGAAAGCGCGTTCTACCAGCGCAATCAACGTCACCTCGCGCCTTGGTCGCCGATCCGCACCACCGATTACTTTTCCACTGAACAGATCCGGCGGCGCCTTGAGATACAGGCCAGCGCCTTCGAAGCCGGGCTGGCGGTGCATATGGCGTTGCTGACCCCGGACGGCGCGCAGATGATCGGCGCCTGCAATTTCAGCGGGATCATTCGCGGTGCGTTTCAGGCGTGTTATCTGGGCTATCACATCGACGAGGCGCATCAGGGCAAGGGTTTGATGCAGGAAGCGCTGGAGGCGGCCATCGCCTATATGTTCGAGACTCAGAACCTGCACCGGATCATGGCCAACTACATTCCCGGCAATGAACGCAGCGCCCGGTTGCTGGAGCGCCTCGGGTTCGAGCGTGAAGGCTATGCCAAGGCGTACCTGAACATTGCCGGACGCTGGCAGGATCATGTGCTGACGGCGCGGGTCAATCAGCGTTTCGAAACGTCGGAGCAACGCTGGTCACGACCGCTGTCGTGACGTTCACAAATTATTAAGGATTGGCCGCGTAAGCTCGGGTTTCCGCTCACTTCCGGTTGCCTGAACCCATGTCGCGTGCCGCCTCTTCCCTGCTTCTGCTTGCCGCTCTGCTGTTCTTTTTCGCCCTCGGCAGCCATCAACTGCAAGGCTCCACCGAGGCCCGGGTTGCGGGCATTGCGATGGAGATGCACCTGGACAACGACTGGGTGACGCCGCGTCTGTTCGGCGAGCCCTTTCTGGAAAAACCGCCCCTGAGCCTGTGGCTGGACGCCGGCGCCCTGCGGGTTTTCGGTGTCTCGCCCTGGGCGGTGCGACTGGCGTCGGCGGTGGCCGGGTTGCTCAGCGTGATGCTGCTGTACGCCATGTTGCGGCGCTTCGAACGCCCGAAGGCCATCGCCTGGACGGCGGGGATTCTGCTGGCGACCATGGCCAGTTACTGGAGCAACGTGCGCGGGGTCGGCGAGGATGCTCTGCTTGCCCTCGGCGTGACCATGACTTTGCTGGCCTTTTTTCAAGCGCAGCGAGCATCGAACCCGGGCAACTCGTTGCTGTTTGTAGTCGGGATTGCGATCGCCACGCTGAGCAAAGGCGTGCTCGGGCTGGCGATGCCGGGCGTGGTGATTTTCGCTTTTCTGCTGGCCGACAACCTGATGGACAGGCGCTTCAAGCTGACGGACTGGCTGCGTCCGGGTTTGCTGACCCTTGTTGGTCTGATCCCGCTGATGATCTGGCTCGCCGTGCTCTATCAGCGCGGTGGCGTCCAGGCCGTCAGCGAAGTGTTGCTGACCAACAGCGTCGGACGTTTCAGCGGATCGTTCGTCGAAGCCGGCCACTACGAGCCGTTCTACTATTACCTCGCCAAGCTGCCGCAGGCGTTCCTGCCGTGGAACATTCTGGTGTACCTGGGTCTGTGGCATTTTCGCAAGGAGCTGAAGGCCAACCGTTACCTGCTGTTTTTCAGCCTGTGGATCATTGCGCAGTTCATCCTGCTGACCCTGGCCTCAAGCAAACGCACGGTGTACCTGATGTCGATGACACCCGCAGCGGCAGTGATCGCAGCGGAATATGCGGGCGTGCTGTTCGACCGGTTGAAGGATCACAAGAATGGTGTTGTCGGACGAATCGCCCGGCATCGTCAGACAGTGGCGGCGGGCATATTGGCGGTGGTCATCGCCAGCTACCTTGGCGCCGCGCAATGGGCACTGCCCAACGCCGATAAACACCTGTCGTTCCTGCCGCTGACCGAACACATTCAGGCCCTGCAGGCGAGCGGCAATCAGGTTGCGTTGTTTCAAGCCAACGAACGGGTCGGCGGCGCCAGCGTGTTCTACACCCAAAGCGTCCTGAAGGGCCTGGACACCGATGCACAGCTACGGGAATTTCTCAGTGCATCGCCATCGCACATCGCCGTGATGTCGGGAGACAGCGAACCCGCCGCACCGCTGAAAGTCCACAAGACCATGATGGTCGGGCGCCAGGCGTATTACTTCGTGGGCTATTGAAACCACAGCAGCACAAACGAAAAACCCGCCGGTGATGGCGGGTTTTTCATTTCACCGGCGAGGACTTAGAGAGAAACCTCAGGCTGTGCGCCGAACACCTTTCGCTCACGCTTGCTCAACACCGGCAATTCCAGACGAGCCCGCCCGTAAAACGCCAGCGCCGTCAGCAAACACGCCAGCCACACGAAGATGCCGGCCCAGAACGTATGGGACATGTAGTGCCAGCCCTGTAGGACTCGCGTAGTGCCGTAGACAAAACCGAGCAGCAGCGAGCCCCACAACAACGCGCTGGAGAAACGCCACTGGTAACGACGCGCCACGAAATACAGCGCCAGCATGGTGAAACCACCGGAAGCATGACCGCCCGGCCAGCAACGTCCTTCACCCGCTTCGTGGAACAGCTGGAAATTGTTGTACCACTCGATGTGCGGCATCTTTCCGCCGTACAACGTGGTCTCGATCGGGCAGTAGACGCTGGTGTGTGCCTTGAGGAAATGGATCACCCCGGTGCAGACCGCGAAAGCCACCACCACAAACAGAAAATCCCTACGGTGATCGGCGGCAAAGCGCAGCACCGGCGCGACTTTGCAGCGCTCGAGAAAACCGCCCAGACGCGGATGCTTTTGCGGTTTCAGCAGCGGCCAGACAAACGACAACATGGCGCCGATCAAGGCGATTTCCGCCGTCCAGTTCGGAATGATCCGCGCCCACTTGTGGGTCAGTTTTTCAAAGAAGTGAATCTTGTCGAGCGGAAAGGTGTGGGTCAGTGGATCGAACAGCAAATTGCTGAAAGCGATGTCGATGTTGGTCATGTCGAACATCAGAAAAACCACAGCTGCGCAGAGCAGCGGGATGCCGAAGTTGTAAGCGTAAAAGCGGGATTTCATCGGGTGGTCACCGTGCGCCAGTCGGAGGCTTCAATGAAGCCGAGCATCTGTGGGGCCGCCGGGCTGGCGGCGGAAACAAACAGCGATGCGCCGTACCCGAGGGTCGAGGCCGGCACCTTGAGGTCTTTTTCCAGCTGCGCCATGCATTCGCTGTGGGTCACCAGAATCAGGTTGCGTCCCGGGACTTTGTGCGCGAGCGCGTCCTGCAGCATCCGGCCCTTGCAACTGATCAGCCAGTCTTCGCCGGTCGCCGCCTTGTTGAACATGTAGCCGGCGGTCTGCACGGTGCGCATCATCGGGCTGTTGTAGACGTCGGCCTTGTCCAGACCCAACTGCTCGAACTGCGCGCCGACGCTCACCGCGACACTGCGCGAGCGATCGGTGATGCCATCGTGGCCGCTCAGGCAAGCCGCTTTCGAGTGGTCGCAGCGCTCGACGTGGCGCACCAGCACGATGATTTCGCCTTTGTTCCAACCGTCCTTCAGCGCCTGCGCCCCGGCCACATTGCCGTGGGCAAGGTCCGGCACCGCCGCCGGGGCGAGCAGCCAGAGGGTCAGCGGAATGACCAGCAACGAGGCCGCCAATACCACCCAGGTGTTTCGAAAACGGGCCAGACCGCTCAGATCAATCGAGCGCTTGACGCCGAACAGACTCAGTCGCAATTCCACAAAAAGCCGCCATCACTTGTCATTCGATGCGGCGAGGTTAGAGAGCACGGCGTGGGCAGGCAGTGAAACCTATGTGAAAAAAGTCTTGTGAGTGCCTGTTACAAATTCCGTAGGACAAAATCCTTTCAGCTCTCGGATTTGCGGCCGATACAGTCCTGCTTACACCCTTGCTGGCGCAAAAAAACAACAATCTTCCAGCCTGACCGACGATCAAGACGCACAACGTTTTTCTGGAGGATTTTTGATGAATAGCTGGTTCGGCAACATCAGCGTGAACCTGAAACTGGGGCTCGGATTCGGCCTCGTCCTGGCCCTGACCTGCATCCTGGCGCTCACTGGCTGGACCAGCCTGGGCGGCCTGATTGACCGCAGCAACTGGATGAGCGACATCACCCAGCTCAACGCTGGCCTGACCAAACTGCGCGTGGTGCGCCTGCAATACATGCTGACCAATGGCGATGAAACCGCCGCGCAGAATGTGCAGACCACCCTCGACGGGTTCGCCGCACAACAGCAGAAGCTGATCAGCAGCTTCAAGAGCCCGGAAAACGTCAAGCTGCTCAAGGAGCAGGCGGCGACCATCGCCGAGTACCAGACTTCGCTCAACAAGATGCGTAACGCCTACCGCACCGGCAACACGGCGCGTGACTCGATGGCCACCAGTGCCGCGACGGCCTACGGCCTGATCGAAGCGCTGAGCAACCGCGTCCAGCAAATGCCGTTGAGCGATGAGCGTTTCGAGCAGTTCCAGGCTGTCACCGCCGCCAAGGAAGCGTTCATCCTGGCGCGCTACGAAGTGCGTGGCTACACCGCCACCGCCAACGCCGAGACCGAGCAGAAAGCCGTCGGCCAACTGGATGCGGCCATCGCCAGCCTCAAGCCACTGAACATGCATTTCGCCAGCACCCAACAGGACGCCCTGCGTCAGCTGGAAACCGCATTGACCAACTACCGCAGCGCCTTGCAGGCCTTCAAGAACGCCAACACCGATGCGGTGCAGGCGCGCAAGGAAATGACCGATCAGGGCAACCTGATCGTATCGCTGAGCGAGCAGCTGTATCAGATCCAGCTCGACCGCCGTGACGCGGAAAGCGCCCAGGCCCGCACACTGCAACTGATCAGCACCCTGCTGGCGTTGCTGGTCGGCATCATCGCTGCCTTCATCATCACTCGTCAGATCACCCGTCCGCTGCAGGAAACCATGGCCGTGGTCGACCGCATCGCCAGCGGCGACCTGAGCCAGAACGTGATCGTCACCCGCCGCGACGAACTCGGCGTGCTGCAACAAGGCATCGCGCGCATGGGCGTGACCCTGCGCGACCTGATCAGCGGCATCCGCGACGGCGTGACCCAGATCGCCAGCGCCGCCGAAGAACTGTCGGCCGTGACCGAACAGACCAGCGCCGGCGTGAACAGCCAGAAGGTCGAGACCGATCAGGTCGCCACCGCGATGCACGAAATGACTGCCACCGTGCAGGAAGTCGCGCGCAATGCCGAAGAAGCCTCGCAAGCCGCAGCCGCCGCTGACGGCGAAGCCCGTGAAGGCGACAAGGTAGTGAACGAAGCCATCGCCCAGATCGAGCGTCTGGCCAGCGAAGTGGTGCGCTCCACCGAAGCCATGAGCGTGCTGCAACAGGAAAGCGACAAGATCGGCAGCGTCATGGACGTGATCAAGGCTGTGGCCGAACAGACCAACCTGCTGGCCCTCAACGCTGCCATCGAAGCGGCCCGTGCCGGTGAGGCCGGTCGCGGTTTTGCCGTGGTCGCCGATGAAGTCCGTGGCCTGGCCCAGCGCACTCAGAAATCCACCGAGGAAATCGAAGGCCTGGTGGCCGGTCTGCAGAACGGCACGCAGCAAGTGGCCGCCGTGATGAACAACAGCCGCGCCCTGACCGACAGCAGCGTCGCCCTGACCCGCAAGGCCGGCGACTCGCTGGAAAACATCACCCGCACGGTGTCGAACATCCAGTCGATGAACCAGCAGATCGCCGCTGCCGCCGAACAGCAAAGCGCCGTGGCCGAAGAAATCAGCCGCAGCATCATCAACGTCCGTGACGTGTCGGAACAGACCGCGGCGGCGAGTGATGAGACCGCCAAGTCCAGCGTTGAACTGGCGCGGTTGGGTGGGCAGTTGCAGCAGATGGTGAGTCATTTCCGCGTCTGATCACCCCTTTTACCCCGCTGGCAACGGCGGGGTTTCGGGTTTCAAATGGCAAAGCCCAAGCCGCAAAGTCGCACTCAGCCACGGGGCGATCGGAATCCTACAGGTCTGCGGACTCTTTCACCTTTCCGACAGCGACGCATCCATCTCCATGTGGCGGTCTGGCTGACAGCTTTCCACTTCGGGCACGCAGTAACGTCGATAGCTCCAACTCAAGGAGCTCCTCGGCATGAACGACAATTCGTTACTCAAGACTCTGATCAAAGAATACAGTCTCAACAACACGGTTGAGTCCCTAGCGCTGTTTAAAAAACTGGGGATCACCTCGGTATTTGATATCAGCGGATTGACCGAAGCCGACTTCAAGGATCGCGTAAGTAATGCGATCAAAAAACCCGACGATGCGCCAGAGGTTGCGCTAAAGGAGGATTTTTCCAAAGTCCGACTCGGGCAGCTCTACGACAATGCCAAATGCCTGGCCGCCCAGATCAGCCAACTCTATCGGGAGAAACAGAGTTCAGGCGGCACGATTCAGGATCATTGGCATCTCCATGGCATTCGGGGTTTGAAGGGACATGGCCCGACCTACACCAATCTGTTCAAAGAAAACTGGAATGACGCCTGCAAAGTCGATTCGATCTCCGCCATCGACTCACCAGTAGCCTACCTCAGAGCGTTGTACCGGTTTGCCCATCAATTGGAGTCCTCTATCTCCACTGACGTCGGGGACAAAGCCAGCCGGATCCTGTTGAAAGATCGCCGGCCAGACCTGGCAGTGCTGTCGATCGATCAGCAAAGTACCTTCACTGCTCAACCCATGCTCAAAATTGTCAATGACATCCTGGACACGAATATTCAGGAAGCGTTGAAAACCACCTCCGACAAACGCAAGACGACGTATGAGGTACTTGCTCAACATCGTTATCCCCTCACCCTTCCCTATGAGTTTTTCCATCACCAATGCATGTTGGGCCTGTCAGGGAAAAAGCCCGCGCTGGGGGAATTGAACTACCTCATCAGCAATGACCTTCCCATTACGGCAAGCGTGAACAGCCCGTATGGCAAGGTACTGGAATCCACCGCTGATGCAGCCCGACTCCTGATGTCCGGAATGGGTCCTAAACAGCAAGAGCTGCTGACAGAAGTGCCGCGGAACGAGGAACAGCCACATTTTCCGCCCGCGCAACATCAACAGGATAATGACTACTGGATAAACAACGTTGGCATTGCGTCATTCCTCGACCTGAAGGACGTGAACACGTTGCTGAAACGCACCGGACTGCACGCAGAACAGCTGGAGGCATTGATCGCTCAAGGGAAATACACACCCCGCCAATCATCACACTACCGGTTACCCAATCCTTTCACTACGCCCTTTGGAGCCCGCTATGTTAACGGCACCGCACCGAATGCCTCGATGAATTTGTCCCGGATCGGGAAAAATCAAAAGATCAACGAAGCAAACGAGTATCGAATCGATCGCCTGCATCGAATGATTCGTTTGCAACGCTGGCTCGGCATCCCCTTCGGCGCATTGGACACATTGATCTGCAGCATTTTTGAATCACAACACCCCCGTAATACTTCGATGCAACCCGACAGACACACCGTGCGATCCCTCGGGGTTTATCGCTATCTGAACCGTCTGTACTCGGTTACGGCTGAAGAGTTTGCAGCGCTGCTGCATCGGGTCTCACCCTCCGCCAACGGTAGCGACACTTCCCAGCTTGATCGGATCTTCAATCAGAGCCGGTTGTTCGAGAAACCGTTGCTGCTTGACGGTCGACAATTTCGGGCCGACCTGTCGGATCCTGAGTCGCACAGCGTACTTCAGCATTTGAGTGCAAACCTTGGCCTGCCTCAGACGGAAGACTCACTCCTGCTTGCCATCAACAACACGCAAAAATACCTAGGCTCACTGAAGTGTGACCTGCCGACCCTGTCTTCGATTTACCGACAGGCACGAATTGCCCGAATGTTCGACATTTCAATCACTGACACCATGACACTGGCCAATTGGCTTGGAGGAGAAAGCGTTCGTCGATGCCTGGTAAAAGGAAAAGATCTGGATACCAGCACCCTGCGCATCAAGGTCTCTCACGGTAAGCAGCACTGTGAACTGGTCGCCATAATCCAGTTACCGGAAGACGCCGATTCGTCAGCGTCTCTTCGACTTCTATCGGGATCAAGCCTGACTAACCATTCAACATGGTTTCCAGAGGGTAAGGCACCTTACGGACTCAAACTTGCCGCTAGCGGGGACAACGCCCATCTCTTTATCAGCGGGATCCCGACAATTGCCGAGAGACAAACACACTCTCTGGAGGGACTTGTCATTAATGTAACTGCCCCTTCTCTATACCGCCTGTTACACCGAAAGCAACTTGTTGCTGAAATCACTTCAACCAAATCGAACGGGCTCGACGATGACGACATTCAATTCAATGCAACGCTCACCCATGACGAGCCTTCCATCAACCTGATGGATGTGCTGATGCAGATGGACTGGATGACTCGCTGGCTCAATGAATCTGCCTTGGACATCCCCATGCTGCGCCGTTTCCTCGTACCCACGAACAGCGATGATCATTCGTATCAGGACTTGCTGCCGCATCTGGACAAGCTGCACGAGGATACAAAGCGATGCGCAGTCACTCCCCAGGAGCTGGCAAAGTTGTATCTGCCGGAAAACATTGACTGGCGCGCAAAGCTTTCCGAGACATTGCTTGATGACAAAGGCCTGGTAAAGGATTTCGCCCCGTCACCCGACGACGATATACCTGGCAAGTTCGACGCGGCGCTGGCCATCGTCGTAGATGCGCTGACTCTGGATACAAATCCCGACAAAGACCTGAAGCTCAAGGTGGACTGCAAAAAGAAACTCAAGGCGCTGCTGCTATCGGCCCATGACCGACAGCTGCACCTGATGGAAAAATTCCTGCAAGAAACGTCTTCACTGCCCATGAATCGTGGCAAAGGTGTCGTGATCTGGAGTGGATCGTCGGTTTACCGGATTCTGAGCGCGGCCATACAGGATCAATACTCCCTCTCTCTTCCCCAGGTTATGCATCCGATTCTGCGCCATGCCGAAGCAAGCGTTCAATTGCGCCTGAGTAACAAGACCCTGTGCTTGTTCCTGAAGCACCCCGAGTGGCTGAGAAAGACAACCTCGCCCTTGAGGATGACGATTGACAGCCTGTACTTTCTGGATCGTTTCAATCATTGCATCGACACAAATTACGTCTCTGAAGAAAGCGTACTGAGCTATCTGGAACTCGCCAACGACTCTGCTAGTGCAACGACACTCAACAGTCTTCTGGCCCGGCTGCTGAACTGGACAACGGCAGAAGTCACCGAGCTGAGTGCAAAGCTGGAATCCGGAAAGGCCCAAACGCTGCAAGCCATTGATTGGATCATGCGCTGCCAGAATACCTGTAAATCCACGGGACTCAGCGCTCAAGCCTTGCTCAAGGCTACGGCCTTGAGTAACGAAAGCCCGGAAAACGCCTGGAAAACTGTCGGAGAAGCCGTGATGGCTGCCAGTCTCTGATCCCACATGCTCAAGGAATGAACATGTCTACTGCGATTGAAAAACAACTTAACGAAAGCTTGCGTGACGCGCAGCTCGGGTTCTACCTGTCGGCAATTGCCCCGAAAGACAAAACACTGGTGCGCCTCGGTATCGACAAGAATATCCAGACTGCCAATGACCTTTATCACTACTGGCTGCTGGATGTGCTGGTCAGCCAGGATGTACCGACCACTCCGGTGGCCTGTGCCATTGCCAGCCTTCAGCAATACATCAGCAGTATCCTGGCCGACATGGAGCCCGGGTACCACACCGCGCATTTTCCGGCGGACCACATCGAAATCTGGCACACCGTGATGCATCACTATCCTGCCTGGGCAACGCATCAGCGTTTGCACTACTTCCCCGCACTCTATCTTGATCCGACACTGCGCAAGACCAGGACCGCAAACTTTGAGCAACTGGAAAACGACCTCAACCAGAACCAGCTCACGGCCGAGTCCGTTGATACGGCAGTGCTGGCCTACCTGAGCAGGCTTGAAGAGGTGGCCAACCTGCAAATGATCAACGGTTATATCGACGGAGTCGATTTAGCCCACAGTACCTATTACTTCATTGCCAGGTCCCGGACTGCCAACACGTGGTACTGGCGTTCTCTGGACATGAAATGCCGCCCCTCACTATCTGGCCCACTGGCACAAAAATACGATGCACCGGAGCCGCAAGCGTGGTCCGATTGGAAACGCGTCGACCTGCCGGTTTCCGAAAGCACTATCGAACGTACCATTCGCCCGGTTGTGTTCAACAATCGTTTGTTTGTGATCTGGGCTGAGTGCATCCAGCAAGACGAGGCGGCTAAAAAAGATCAATCGAAGAAAGCAGCCGCCAATCCCCTGTTCCGTTTAAACATGTGCCACAAAAAATACGACGGCAACTGGAGCACGCCACGTACCTGCCTGCAAAGCTACTTTCCCCACGACGTCACCTCGCTGAAAGACAGAACGCATACCGTTGCAATGGTTGATAAATCGGGGCCTACAGAACGACTGTTGATTGGCCTGTATGTTGAAAAGCCAACTGGCGAGCCAACATCGGTTATCACTTTCGTTTTCGGGATGTCGGTTCACATAGACAAGGACTCTGTAAGCAAGTCATCGATCCTACTCGAGGAACTTAAAGTCAGTGAAGATAGTTATACACATCTGCAGCAGCTGGATGTTCGATCGCAGCCTCTCAAACGAAAACTCCTGTTCCCTTTATTGGCGCCTCACGCCGCAGAAAGCAAGCAGACGCCACCCTGCCTTACCTCCCGTCAGGACACTGCACTGGGTACGATAGAACTCATCGACTTCTCAGGCTCATCAATCAAACAGAGCGACAGTTCACCAGAACAGCTTCGCAGCGACATCCGACTGAACATCACCTTCGCCAGACACCTGATCGAACGCGCAGAAAACGGTATGGACACACTGCTCGCCTGGAGCACCCAGTGTCTTGAAGAACCTGGCTTGAAGACCGGGGAGCAGGGGGAGAAGCTGGATTTCTATGGTGCCTACGGGCGCTACTTTGTCGAGCTGTTCCTGTACCTTCCCTGGCTGGTGGCCCACCGTTATAACCAAGAGGGTCAATACGGGAACGCCAAATCCTGGTTGCACTACCTGTTCAATCCCGGTCGGAAAAAGGTCGAAGGCGCCAACCCCGATTACTGGAACGCGGTGCCATTGATCACCGCCACCCCCACCCCGAGCCAGCCCAGCTTTGCCATTCAGAATCCACTGGATCCGCATCAGATTGCCATGAGCCATCCCGTGCACTTTCGCAAAGCCTTGTACATGCTCTATATCGATATTCTGTTCAACTGCGGCGACACGGCCTACCGCCAGTTAACGCCCGAGAGCCTGACGGATGCCAAGTTCTGGTACATACGCGCACTGGATTTACTGGGTCCACGGCTGGATATCAGGCAAACCGATTTGTGGGAGACGGTCTCATTGAAGGAGCTCAGTGAGAACAAGAATCAAGAGTTGCGTGATTTTGAGCAAAGTCTGATCGATGAAAGCAAACACATACCCAGTGACGCCAACCCCAGACAGCCCCCCCAAGTCTGCATACGCCCCTATGCTCCCCCACTCTCTGTACATACGATCGACACACCGCATTTGCGATTGCCCTTCAACCCCGTATTGATTTCACGGTGGGAGAAACTCGAAAGCCGTCTACACAACCTGAGACACAATCTCGATATCGTCGGCCGCCCGTTGAGGCTCCCGCTCTTTGCGCCCTCATCATTCTCTTCCGATATTCTTGCTTCCAGTTCCCCGCGTGCAGCGGAACCCGAAATGGCCCAATACCTGGGTTCAGAGATACCGCCTTACCGTTTCACTATCTGGCATGCCCATGCCATGGGCGCGGTAGACACGGTCATTCAACTCGGCAATTCCCTGATGTCGTTCATCGAACGCAGCGAGCAGTCCAGCTATCAGGAACTGCAACAGCACCACGTCTGGGATATTGCCAATATGGCAGTCGACCTTCAGACCCAGGCGCTGCAAGTCGACCAGAAAACCAGACAAGCGCTGCTCGCCAGTAAAGCCATTGTCGAGAACCGGCTGGACTACTACAGCCAACTGGTCCATGAAGTCGTCAATACTGACGAGGTGGCGGCCAGCGCGTCACACTTGAAGGGACGTATCGCTGAAAAAGTCGTCTATGCGGCACAGGCCGTTGGCGAGGGCCTGAAAGTCATGCCAAATATTTTTGGTCTGGCAGATGGCGGTTTTCGCCTTGAAGGCGTGCCCATGTCCATGGCAACGACCGCTCAAGGGGTGGCAGTCGCCGCCCATGGCATTGGCGACGCCCTCGATCGTGTCGCGCAGTATCGTCGCCGCCATCAGGACTGGAAGCTCGCCCGTGACCAGGCACGGCTCGAAATCGCGCAGATCGAGGCACAGCTGGAGCAGGAAACTGAAAAGGAAACCGCCTCGCGCCTGCTGTTGCAACAGACCCAGACCTCCCTGGCACATGCCCGTAGCTCCTACGAATTTCTCAGCAAACGCTTTACCAATTCGCAGCTTTACCAATGGTTCACCAATCAAATGGCCAGTTTCTACAGCCAGGTGTATGACTCGGCCCTTTCCATGTGCCGGCTCACCGAATTGAGCTGGCGCTACGAAACGATGGTCGACAACTCCACGCAGCCGTTCTTCCAGCATCAGACCTGGAACAGCACCTATCAGGGACTGGGCCCTGGCGAGCGAATGAAGATGAGTTTGCTGAAGATGAAAAACGCCTACCTGCTGGGCAACGAGCGCGAGCTGGAAATCAGTAAAACCGTGTCGTTGCGTCAGCTCAAGGCGAAAGACAACAACAAGAACGACAATAAGATATCGATCAATAAGAACTGGGAGGACTCGCCGCTCCAGGCAGGCGGCACGGAGAAGGTTGACGGGATCAAGTCCGACCTTGTGAAAACCGGCTCGTGCGCGTTCGAACTGACCCAGTCCCTTTTTGAAAATGACTACCCGGGGCACTGTCTGCGCCGAATCAAAAGCATCAGTATCTCTCTGCCCGCCATCCTCGGCCCATACGAAGACATCCGCGCCACGCTGACCCAGACCGACAGCGAAGTCGTCATGCCCGGTGATGGCAAGAGCGTCATGAAAAGTCTGCGCAGCAATCAGCAAATAGCCCTCTCCACCGGCGTCAACGATCACGGTCTGTTCACGCTGAACTTCCAGGACGAGCGCTACCTGCCGTTTGAATACACCGGCGCAGTATCAAAGTGGATACTGTCGTTTCCCAATCATGACGCGCAGAAGGCAATGCTCGAATCGCTCACCGATATCATCGTTCATGTACGGTACACCGCCAGGGTAAATGGAGGTGTGCAATGAGTGAACAATCCCTGGCGACCTACCTTCCAGCTCTGCCCAAGGGCGGTGGTGCGATCAAAAGTATCGGAAACGCAATAGGCTCTGTCGGAGTCACCGGTTCGGCCTCCTGCGAAATTCCACTCCCCGTGTCACCCGGGCGCGGGTATGCCCCGCCCCTTGCACTGCAATACAGCAGTGATCAAGGCAACGGGATTTTCGGTCTCGGCTGGAGGTTGTCCCTGCCCGCCGTTGCAAGACGAACCAGACTTGGTGTCCCAAAGTACGCCGACGATGATTTGTACATTGGCCCCGATGGAGAGGTCTGGATGCCTGAGCGCAATAGAACGACGGGGACCATCCAATCCAGCCAAAAGATGTGCAGCGACGGTAAACAGCAACTGAAGCATACTGTCGTGCGTTACCGACCTCGGGTCGAAACCCGCTTCGATCTGCTCGAACACTGGTCCAGCACAACGGACAAAGCCGGCTTCTGGCTGATGCATAGCGCCGATGGCAGCAAGCATCTTTTCGGAAAAACCCTCTCGGCACGTCGCGCAGACCCCGACACGCCGTTACGCGTCGGAGAGTGGTTGCTCGAAGAAAGCATGAACGCTCACGGGGAACATATTCTCTACGAGTACAAATCCGACACGTCCCCACCCGCGAGGGCTTCTGCCGACTATCGTGCCCAGCGCTACCTGAGCCACGTGCGCTATGGCAACTTCAACGCCGATTCACAGTTGTACCACTGCAGGACTGATGGACTCACGGCTGTGAAATGGCATTTCGAAATGGTCTTCGACTACGGCGAACGAGAGGTATCGCTCAGGGTTCAACCAGCCTATCGGGCGGAGCACCCGTGGCCGATACGCAGCGATCCATTCTCCGACTTCGCCTACGGCTTTGAATTGGGCACTCAGCATTTGTGCCGACAGGTTCTGATGTTTCATTACTTCCCCGAAGAACCATCGATGGGGAGTAAACAGGTACTGGTTCAGCGTCTCTTGCTCCAGTATCAGACCACCTCTTTGACCTACAACCTGCTGACCGCAGCATTGACCCAGGGCTTCGGCGAAAGTACCAGCCAATACCATCCACCCATTGAACTCACCTATACCGACTTTACCCTGGAGCCCGACCCTCGGCGTTACAAACCGTTCGAGGCCCTTTCCCGGCTCAACCACCAACAGCAATTTCAGTTTGTCGATCTGTTCGGAGAGGGACTGCCAGGCATCCTGAACCGAACAGACAAGAACTGGCGCTATAGCCAGCCCCTGCGGGATGAAAAGGGAGGGGACAGGGTCACGTACTCGCAATGGCGCGAGCTTCCACTTATTCCTTTGGCGGACAGCCGCGCACCCACTCGCCAGTTTCTCCACGGTATCGACGACAGCGGGCTCCCCGCCTGGCTGGTCGCGCAAGCTGGACTGAACGGTTTTTTCACCCTGGACCCAAAAGGCGAATGGTCGAATTTCACCCCTCTTGGCGCGGTGCCGACAGAGTTCTTTCACCCTCAAGGGCGACTGGCCAACCTGGCGGGCTCCGGGCTTCCAGACCTGGCCATGATTGGACCGCGCAGTGTGCGCCTCTATGCCAGACAACCTAACGGAGACTTCGCCCCCGCAACCGAGGTACCTCGGCCGATCGATGAAGACGATTTCCCTAAGCCTGGAAACTCGCCCGGCGAATTGGTGGCTTTCAGTGATGTACTGGGAAGTGGTCAACAACACTTGATCCGTATCCGCCACAATGAAGTGAAGTGCTGGCCCAACCTCGGCCATGGACACTTCGGCAAAGGCCGGGTGATCGCAACGCTGGATTTCTCCCATGAGACATTCGATGCCTCAAACATCTTGCTGGCCGATCTGGACGGATCGGGGGCTGTCGATCTTGTTTATCTGCAATCCACCTGCGCGCGTATTTTCATGAACCGGTGCGGGAATGGACTGAGTGATGCAATCGATTTGCCATGGCCCGACGGCCTGCACTATGACCGTTTCTGCCAGGTCAGTGCTTCGGATCTGCAAGGGACCGGCTGCTCCAGCCTGGTTTTCTGCCAGCCCGGTGAATTACGTCGCTATTGGCGCTACGACTTCGTTGACATCAAGCCGTACCTGCTCACGGCGACCAACAACAATATGGGAGCGAGCGGCAGTATCCACTACCGTAGTTCTGCGCAAGAGTGGCTGGACGAAAAGAGACAGTTGCTCAAAAACCAAAAAGACCCTGTTTCACGTTTGCCATTTCCAGTGTTTCTGGTCAAGAAACAGGTCCAGTGCGATGAAATCACCGGCAACAAGCTGACTCAGAGTTTCAAGTATCGACGCGGTTTCTACGATAGCGCCGAACGAAAGTTCCGTGGGTTCGGCCTTTTACTGACAACCGATAGCCCCAGCAACCGGAACAGCATCCGAACGGGTCCCGAAAGCTCTCCAACGTTGACCAAAAGCTGGTTCCATACCGGAAATACGATAGACCCGGTCAACGTCGATTACGACCGCAGCGATACGGCAGCCATCGCCCTCGGAACGACAATTCAGAACTACGGTGAGAGCTGGAGCCCACGCACACCCATCCATGCCCCGCACAGGACTTTTGTCGAAGCTCGCCGGCGCGAGCTTGCTCGGGCACTCAGTGGTCACATCTTGCGGGTGGAAACATTTGGCCTGGACAACGACACGAAAGCAAAACTTCCGTACTCGGTACTACAACATCGATACCTGGTACGTGAACTCAAAGGGATGGGTGAAAACAGCCCTTACTCGATCATGCAGCCCTTGCTCGTGGAGTCCATTCACTATCATTACGAGCGCACTCACGATGACCCTCGCTGCGACCACACAGTCAATCTGCAATGGGACCCATACGGTTATCTCACCCATAGCCTGAAGATCAGTTATGCACGCCGCAAAACAGCCACTGATAAGCCTCCGTTCACGGACACCTGGCAAGCCAAGTGGTGGAAAGATGCCCATGATGAGGATCAGCAGTATTACTACGTGAACGAAACACGATCTGAATTCATCCATGTACGCACGCAACAAGCCAGACACCTGGGCCTGCGTTACCTGCAACGCAGCAATGCTCTGAAGTTGCCGAAAGCTCCGTTGGACGCCGGCCTGGAGCTGCGCTCCATCAGCTATGAAAATCTGCTCAAACTTTGCGATTCAGCAGCCTGGAAGGCCAGGCGGGCCATGACAGGCCTGTCTTTACAGCGTTACCGCAAACCGGATGCAAGTGGCACCTTTAAAGATGGCCAGGCCAGCAACGAAGCCCTGGCTGATCATCTGGAAACTGCCGAACTCAATGATCTGGCACTCAGTGCCTACAACAAACTCAACCATCAGCCGGGCAATACGCCCATTGAAATGACAACGAAGCTGCAGAACGGCGGTTACCGGAAAATGCCCCTCGCATTACCCCCCGACAGCGAGGGGGACAAGCAAGGCAGACTTTGGTCGGTCAGGCGCAACTTCACCACTTACGCAAAACCGGATGGCTTTTTCAGGATTCAGAGTTTCCGTGAAAGCCAGCAGCACGATCCGACCACAATCACCCACGACTCTTATTGCTGCCTGATCAGCGCCGTCAAGCTGCCGGACAACTGCACCACCACGGTCTCTGGTATTGACTACCGGACACTCCAGCCCAAACAGATCACCGACCCCAACGGCAATGTCCAGGAAGCACTGTACGATGCCTTCGGACAAGTGCAGGCCACCACTTATCATAAAAGCAATGCTGACGGGGTAACCGGCTTCAAACCGATTGCCAGCTATATCCGGCGTTACGATGGTCGACCCGACATTGCCATCGAGCAACCGGCAAGAGGAATACAGGATGTCGCCAGCGCCTGCTTCTACGATACGCTCAGCTGGATGGGTCGTATTGCAGCCACGACCCCGGCCGAAATGGAATGGCGCAACCAGGCCGTCGAGCTTGGCGATCTGTTGCCTGGCGGCCATGTCCGCGCCAGTGCCCGGATTCGTCTGAGCAGCCTCGGTACCAAGACATCCTACGAGCAAGAACTCCAGAAGCGGATTGAAAACACTCAACGCGAGCCGGTTCACTGCGCGACGATCCAAGCGGACCGGTATTCCACCGACGTCGATAGTCAGTTCCGAATCACGATCGCTTGCTGGGACGGTTTCGGTCGACCATTGCAACGAAAACAGAAGGTCGACCCGGGGACAGCGTGGGTCGTCGACACGGATGGCGCGTTAAGGCAAGTCGGGAACAAACCGCAATCGCACGAAACCAGCCATCGCTGGCGCGTCAGCGAAAGGACTGAATACGACAGCAAAGGCTTGGTGATTCGCGCCTACCGCCCCTACTTCAGTGATCGTCATCGGTACATCAACGATGAGTCCCTGCGTCAATCAGGACTGTGCGATCAGCATTTCCACGACCCGCTGGGCCGCTCTGTCCGCGTCATCAATGCCAAAGGTGACGAGCGTCGGTACACCTATCACCCCTGGTACTCCATCACAGAAGACGAAAATGACACCCAGCCTGAGCAAGCCTCTCAGACAGGAGTCAAGCAATGAGCGCGAACACTCACCGCAACACTCCGACCCTGAGCGTCATCGACGGCCGTGGCCTGCAGGTCCGTGAGGTCACGTACCTGCTCAATGACTCCCTCAAAGAACCACAACCCCGTATCACTCGCTCCCGACATGACATCCAGGGTCAGGACATTGCGCACTATTCGCACCAGATGGAAACAGCTGACCTGCGGCAAGTCTGCAGCCTGTCGGGTGTGGCGTTACTGACCGAAAGCAATGATGCCGGCTGGCGCCTGGAATTCTTCGCCGGGGCGGGAAAAGCACTGGAGAAATGGGACTCTCGCGGTACTCACTGGCAGACCCGTTATGACAGTCAGTTACGCCCAGTGGCGGTTTACGAAAAGCCCAAGAATGAACCGCGCAGGGCAATCGAGCGTTTTACTTATGCAGACAGCTCGGACGGCTACGCCAACACGAATCGGTGCGGTCAATTGATTCGCCATGACGATCCAGCGGGAAAACGCCTTTTTTCCGGGTACGACCTGAAGGGAAAGTTGCTCAGCGAAACCCGACATTTGTTGAAAAACCAACAAACGCCTGACTGGCCGGAGGATCTCGACGAGCGCGACAAACAACTCGAAACAGGTGCCGGCTACACCACCACCTGGTGGTACGCGCCAACCGGAGAAACCCTCAGACAGAAAGATGCCAGAGGGAATACGCAACACTTCTGGTTCGATGTAGCCGGGCAGCTCAAGAAAGTTGCTTTGCAGCTCCATGGCAGAACCGAACAGCGGCTGATTCTCGACCGGACCCGATACAACGCTCAGGGTCAGATCGAGTCGCAGGTCCTGGGTGAAAAGATCAACCACACTGCCGAATACGCCTCTGAAAACGGGCGAATGAAAAAAATGAAAATTTCGCTCACAGACGGAGGTGTACTTCAGGAAATGCATTATGCCTATGACGCCGTCGGCAACGTCTTGAACGTCGAGGACCATTCAAAGCCTGTGCAGCACAACAACAATCAACAGATCAGACCGATCAATACCTATGTCTACGACAGCCTTTATCAGTTGGTTCAGGCTTCTGGTCGTGAGGAACAGGGATCCTGCATTCAAAGATCGCTGCCAGAGTGGTCCTCGCGCTCCGGTGATAGGAGCAGGTTGCTCAACTTCGTTCAGAAATATACCTATGATGCACGCGGAAATCTGATTCGATTGCAACACCAACGGGAGGGAAACAACTACACCCGTGAAATGCGCACCGCCCTTGCAAGCAATCGCGCGCTGGCCTGGAAGACCGGCGATCCCTCACCCGACTTTGCAGAGGGTTTCGACGCCAACGGCAATCTGCAGTTGCTGCAAGCCGGGATTCCCCTGGAGTGGGATGCACGTAACCAGCTACAACGCGTGACTCTGGTCGAACGCGCACAGCAAGAGGGGGATACGGAAAGTTACGTCTACGATGGCAATGGTCAACGTATACGCAAGCAACGCGCCACCCAGTCTCGTGCACTCACCCACATCGACGCCGTCATCTATCTACCAGGCCTGGAAATCCGTGAGAAAAACGGTAAACGACTGGACGTCATCACCGTGCAGGCAGGAGGTTGCAACGTGCGTTGCCTGCACTGGCGCGATGAAACCACGCCCGCAAAGATCACGAATGACGCCTTGCGCTACACCTTCAATGATCACCTGGGCGCCAACACGATCGAATTGAACGCTGAGGGGAATCTGCTCAGCGAAGAAGGCTATTACCCCTTTGGTGGCACAGCGTGGAGAGCGGCCCCTAACCACGTGGAAGCAAATTACAGAACCATCCGCTACTCGGGCAAAGAGTGCGATGCCAGTGGGCTGTACTATTACGGATCGAGGTATTACGCGCCCTGGCTGCAACGCTGGATCAGTGCGGATCCGGCGGGATTTGTCGACGGGTTGAATCTGTACCGCTTCGTTTCCAACAACCCTCAAAGATACAAGGATCATGCGGGACTCACAAAGTATGAGATCGGCGCCTACAGCTCCCATCCCGGCGTCCCGGCCCCGGCGTCGACTCGTGCGGCCGTACAGCATGACTCTTCCAGCGCTTTTCTGGACGCAAACGATCTGGAGCACTACAGGCTGGCTTATGACACGATCTGGACCACTCGCTCACTGCTTCACACAGGCGCCGGCAACCAGATCGGCAGCATTGTAAACAGCACTGGCTGGGCACCGGCACTTGTCGGTCGTCTTCGCTTCAATATCGGATCGCCCGCAACCACACCATCCCGGGCACAACACGCTGTTGCTGCAGGCACTGGCTACTGCGACGAATACGCGGCCGTCAGTTCAAGCCTGCTTTCATCGTCCGCCCGCAATTCTGCAATACACCCTGTAAACATCGCCGTGATCCCCGGTCATACATTCACGGTGCTGGGCGATCCGAATCAGGATCCACTGGTCATAGATCCATGGGTGACTTATCCATTGCCACATCTGCTCTCGGAAAGCCGATACCCCGCAACGCCCTTCTACTACAACGTAACCCCGCGCATGCCTCAGGATCCCACTTATGAAATCCGCACAGCCGATGTCAATGCGCTTTTACCTGTGTATATGCAAACGGTACTACCGAATACACCATTGATTATCGACATGCTGAATGATGCCCTTACGACTGGCGCCCCAAGCACGTGGGTGTGGAGTCAAATGACGTCCAGCCAACAGTCTGCCGATGTCAACTTCGTGGAAAATGGGCAGTTCTTCAACTTCGCCCATGTCCCACAAGGTCACTATCTTCAGATTGCCAATGAAACCCAATTTACCGAGGATTTCAGAAATCTGTTCCCGACTGGCTATTTCAGGCGGTTCTGAAAGAAGGGCAGCTTTTTGGCTGCCCTTCTTTTTGGCTGGGTGTCCCGTCCTGAATAAGGTTTACACCTATTTCAGGACTAGACAGACTTAAGGCTTGTCTCGCTCAAATTCTCCAAGGGCTGATCACCTCACCCCCCAACGTCGCGCAAGCGTCAGCCATTTACTTTATTCGCGGATTCAAATTACCTTTCAGAGCGCTCATCCGCCCACGGCGGCCTCGATCAAGAGGATTCGGTCATGCAATCGCTCGGCTTCACCTCCGTCCCACCACTGCTCAAGTACCTGCGCCATGCCGAACATCTGGGCATGGCCATCGAGCCTGCATTGGCGGCGGCGGGGTTGCAGGCGCAGCAGTTGAGCGACAACAGCCTGCGCCTGCCGGGTGAAACCCATGAGCGGTTGCTCGATTACTTTTGCGAACACTCGGGCGATCCGCTGTTCGGCCTCAACGCGGCGAATTTCGTCCTGCCCAACTCGTGGAGCGTGCTGGGTTACATCACCATGAATTGCGCGACATTGGGCGATGCCATGAGCCGCATCATGCCGTTCGAAAAACTGGTGGGCGACATGGGTGTCAGCCGCGCCGAGGTACACGACAGCCACGTACACCTGATCTGGAGCTGTCGCTTTGAGCGCCCGCGGATTCGCCGGCATCTGGTGGAAAACGTGCTTGGCTCCTGGCTGCAATACGCACGCTGGATCGCCGATACCCGACTGTCGCCCGCCGCAGTGTGGCTGGAACACTCACTCCCGGCGGGCACGACGCTGGCGCAGTACGAACAGTTTTTTGAATGCCCGGTACTGTTCGATCAGGCGTATTCAGCGCTGATCGTGCCGTTGCCGTATTTGCAGTTGCCGTTGCGCCAGGCCGATGCACATTTGCTGCGCACCCTGGAAGAGCACGCGCAGAGTTTGATGGCGACCCTGGAGGATGCGTCGCTGGAGCAGCGGGTCAAAAGCATCCTGCGCCAGTTGCTCAAGGAAGGCCTGCCGCGCAAGGAACAAGTGGCCGAACATCTCACCGTGTCGGTACGCACGCTGCAACGTCAGTTGCATCAGGCCGGCACCTCGTATCAGCAGATTCTCGATGAACTGCGCCAGGAACTGGCCGAGCATTACCTGCTCAACAGCACCCTGCCGATTCAGGACATCGCCCAGTATCTGGGCTTCAGCGAATCACGCTCCTTTCACCGCGCCTTCAAGAGCCGACGCGGGATGCCGCCCGGTGAGTTTCGGCAGATTCACCGGGTGTCGAACGACGGCTAGATGCTGATCGCGTTGGTGAACACCAGACGATTGCCGAACGGATCGGCGATGGTCATGTCCTGGCTGCCCCAGGGCATGGCCTGAATCTGTGGATGCGAAAACTTGTATTCCTTGGCCAGCAACTGCTGCTGAAACGCCTCCAGCTCATCGGTCTCGATCCGCAGGGCCGAACCCGGTGTTGCATCGCCGTGGTGTTCGGACAAATGCAGCACGCACTCGCCGCGCGAGACTTGCAGGTACAACGGGAAACCGGGTTCGAAACGGTGCTGCCAGTCGATCTTGAAGCCGAGGAAGTCGACGTAGAACTCCACGGCTTTGGCTTCATCGAAAATCCGCAGGATCGGGGTGGTTTTGCCGAAGCTCATGGGTTGCTCCCTGACTGATTGGCCCCAGAGTGTAGCCGGGGTGGATGTCAGCAATTCGGCTTGGTGATGGCTTTCTTTAATTGCAATGTGCCATCACCGTGACGCAGTCAGCAAAATTCAACGAAAGCCGTCGCGCAGATCGCCCTGGCGCGCCAGGAACCGCCCTGCTGTTTGCCCGTTGGCCCGGCCGTCGCGATAACTCAACACACCATTGATCCACACCCCGTCGATGCCTTGCGCGGCACGTTGCGGGTCGTTGAAGTCCGCCACGTCACGCACGGTCGCCGGGTCGAACAACACCAGATCTGCCCAGTGTCCTTCACGAATCTCGCCCCTTTCCTTCAGGCCGAATCGCGCGGCCGACAGACCGGTCATCTTGTGCACGGCGGTGTGCAGCGGAAACAGGCCGACATCACGACTGAAATGTCCGAGCACCCTTGGGAAAGCACCCCACAAACGCGGGTGCGGGAACGGGTCTTCCGGCAGACCATCGGAGCCGACCATCGACAGCGGATGAGCGAGGATCCGGCGCACGTCGTTCTCGTCCATGCCGTAATACACCGCGCCCGCCGGTTGCAGGCGTTTGGCGGCGTCGAGCAACGACAGGTTCCATTCGGCAGCGATGTCCATCAGGTCGCGACCGCCCATTTCCGGATGCGGCGTCGACCAGGTGATGGTGATGCGGTGGGCGTCGGTGACCTGCTTCAGATCCAGGGTCGAAGAACTCGCCGCATACGGGTAGCAATCGCAGCCGACCGGGTGAGTTTTCGCCGCGGCTTCCAGCGAGGCGAGCAACTGCGGACTGCGGCCCCAGTTACCGGCGCCGGCACATTTGAGGTGGGAAATGATCACCGGCGATCGGGCGTGGCGGCCGATGCGGAAGGCCTCGTCCATCGCCTCCAGCACCGGTTCGAATTCACTGCGCAGGTGGGTGGTGTACACCGCGCCGAACGCATTCAATTCTTCGGTCAATTGCATGACTTCATCGGTGGATGCCGAGAACGCACTCGCATACGCCAGCCCTGTGGATAACCCAAGGGCGCCCGCCTCCAGACTTTCACGCAACTGCTCGCGCATGGCGCTGATTTCATCGTCGGTCGCGGTGCGAAACAGATCATCCAGATGATTGCTGCGCAGCGCCGTATGCCCGACCAGCGCCGCCACGTTCAACGTGGGATTGGCCGCTTCCACCGCTGCGCGGTAGTCGCTGAAACGTGGATAGACGAACGCTGCCGCCGAGCCGAGCAGGTTCATCGGATCCGGCGGATCGCCGCGCAAGCTGACCGGCGCCGCACTGATCCCGCAGTTGCCGACAATCACCGTGGTCACACCCTGGCTGAGCTTGGGCAACATCTGCGGCTGACGGATCACCACGGTATCGTCGTGGGTGTGCACGTCGATGAAACCCGGCGCCAGCACACGGCCAGCGGCGTCGATTTCATCGGTGGCGTTGGCGTCGCGCAAGTCGCCAATGCGCGCGATGCGGCCATCGAGGATCGCCACGTCGGCGGCGTAACCGGGGCTGTTGCTGCCGTCGATGACCAGGGCGTTGCGAATCAGGGTGTCGTACAGCATGTCAGTCTCCCAGCGGCAGGTGATCATCGCCGCCACGGTATTCGTCGAGGGCGAGTTTGATCCGCCGCAGACGTTCTTGATTGTCTTCAGGATTGGCCAGCGCAAGCTCGGTGGCCAGCACGTCGATGGCGAGCAGCATGCCGTAGCGTGCCGCCGTCGGTTTGTAGATGAACGAGGTCTCGGCGCCTTGCAGCGGCAGGACGATGTCGGCCAGTTCCGCCAGCGGCGAGTCGGCGCGGGTGATGGCGAGAATCCGTGCGCCGTAGTTGCGCGCCAGCGCCACGGTCTCCAGCAATTCCGGGGTGATGCCGGTCAGCGAACAGACGATCACCACCTGCTCGGCGCTGAGGCTGGCGGCGGTGACGCGCATCATCACCGCGTCGTGGCACACCGCAATCGGGTAGCCGAGGCGCACCAGTCGCACTTGCAACTCATCGCTGCACAGGGTCGAGCAACCGCCGATGCCGAAGGCGTGGATCATCCGCGCCTGGCCCAGCAGTTTCACCGCATCGGCGAAGCGCGATTCATCGAACGCCGCCAGATGCTGACGCAGGGTGGTTTCGATATCGCCGACGATCTGCCCGTAAAACGCCGACTGCTCGGGCGTGCCCGCCGGGTCGAGGAAACGGCTGCCGACGCCGCTGGCCTGGGCCAGTTGCAGGCGCAGATCGCGCAGGTCGCGGCAACCGACGGTGCGGGCGAAGCGCGACAGCGTGGCGGTGCTGACTTCGGCCCGCTGCGCCAGGTCTTCGAGGCTGGCGGAGGCGGCAAATCCTACGTCGTCGAGCATCAGACGGGCGATGCGTCCTTCACCGGCGCTGAAGGAATCCTGACGGGCGCGGATCTGATAAAGGATGTCCATGGCGGATAACTCCGACTACAGCAGGTAAGAAAGACCGACGGTCAGGGCGAAAGCGACAATCGAGATCAGGGTTTCCAGCACCGTCCAGGTCTTGAACGTCTGGGCCACGGTCATGTTGAAGTATTCCTTGATCAACCAGAAGCCGCCGTCGTTGACGTGGGAAAAGATAACCGAGCCCGCGCCGGTCGCCAGCACCAGCAGTTCCGGGTGGGGATAACCCAGACCGATGGCCACTGGCGCCACCACACCGGACGCCGTGGTCATGGCGACGGTGGCCGAACCGGTGGCGATGCGCATCAACGCGGCGAACAGCCAGCCCATGATCAGCGGCGACAGGTGAAATTCGTGAGCGAGGCCGACGATCTGATCGGTGACGCCGGCGTCCACCAGAATCCGGTTCAGACCGCCACCAGCGCCCACCAGCAAGGTGATGCTGGCGGTCGGTGCCAGGCATTCGTTGGTGAATTTGAGGATTGATTCGCGGTTGAAACCCTGGGCAATGCCGAGCGTCCAGAAGCTCAACAGCGTCGCCAGCAACAGCGCGATCACCGAGTTGCCGATGAACAACAGGAATTGATTGAAGCCGCTGCCGGGCGTGGAAATCAGGTTGGCCCAGCCGCCGATCAGCATCAGTACCACCGGCAGCAGAATGGTCGCCATGGTGATGCCGAAACCCGGCAGGCTGTCGCGGGGTTCGCGTTCGAGAAATTGTTTTTCCAGCGGGTTATCCGCCGGCAACTGAATGCGCGGCACGATGAATCTGGCGTACAGGGGGCCGGCAATGATCGCCGTCGGAATGCCGATGGCAATCGCGTACAGCAAGGTCTGCCCGACCGACGCCTGATACGCCTGCACCGCAAGCATCGCCGCCGGGTGCGGCGGCACCAGCGCATGCACCACCGACAGCCCGGCGACCATCGGCAAACCGACCATCAGAATCGACACGCCAACCCGCCGCGCCACCGTAAATGCAATCGGCACCAGCAACACGAAACCGACTTCGAAAAACAGCGGCAGCCCCACCAGAAACGCAATGCACACCATCGCCCAGTGAGCGTTCTTCTCGCCAAAGCGCTCGATCAACGTGCGCGCCATCTGCTCGGCCCCGCCGGACTCGGCCATCATCTTGCCGAGCATCGTCCCCAGCGCCACCACCAGCGCAATGTGCCCCAGCGTCTTGCCCACCCCGGCCTCATACGCCCCCACCACCCCGGACGGCGGCATCCCCGCCACCAACGCCAGGCCGATGGAAATCAGGGTGATGACAATGAACGGATTGAGCCGGTAACGGGCGATCAGAACGATCAGGGCGATGATGGCAACGGCGGCGTACACCAGCAGCCAATAGCCGAAGGACGGTGTCATGCGGTACTCCTCGAAAGGGTCACGTTCGAATGGGTTGTGAAACTCATAAATCATTTCGAGATCGAGTTTTCAAACCAAGTGAAAGTAATTTTCGTGGAGGGATAAGGGTTGTCGTTTTTGGATATGTCTTGTCGCGAATAATGAAAATCGCGGGGTGGGATTTTCATAATCCTCGGGCACAAAAAAACCGGTGAAAACAAGCAAGCTTGCTTCCACCGGTCTCGGGAACGTCACCTTTTCAGCGTGGACTCACACCATTTCGTTACGAATCCATTCAACCACCGACGTGCGCTTCGGCGTCCAGCCGAGCAGTTCGCGGGCGTGTTTGCCGCGTACGCGGCTGTTGGAGCCGAGGCCGTAGTTGGCCATTTCGTAGCCCCACTCGGCTTCGGCATCTTTCAGTGGCCAGTCTTGTGGCTGGCCGAGGTTCAGGGCCTGGGCCATGGCGGTGGTCATGTCGATGAACGACGCTTCGCCGCTTTCGACGAAGTAGAAGGTGCCCGGGACGTTTTTGGTCAGGGCCAGCAGGTACAGCGCCACCACGTCTTCGATGTGCACGTTGGACCAGATGTTCTGGCCGGTGCCGACGTGACGCACCACGCCGCTTTTGCGCGCCTGTTTCAGCAGGCGCGGCAGTTGCACGCTGTCGCGATTGACGCCCAGGCTGTGGCCGTAAATCAGGGTATTGCAGATGACGGCCGAGTTCACGCCGTCCTGCGCTGCGGCGAGGATCAGGTTGTCGATGGCCACCCGTGCGGCCTTGTCGACGGTCGGCTCCGGCAGGTTGTCTTCGAAGTAGATGACGTCGCTGGATTTGCCGCCGGACGCATCGCCGACGATGCTCGAACCGCTGGTGTGCAGGAATACTTTGTTCGAGCCGCGCAGGGCATCGAGCAAGGCTTCGACCGCGCCGCGATGGTCGCTGCTGGCGGCGTTGATCACGGCATCGGCGGCGCGGGCTTGTTCGGCCAGTAGCGCGTTGTCGTCGAGGGTGCCGATCACCGGGGTGATGCCCAGTGCTTTCAGCTCATTGGCCTGTTCGGCGCTGCGCACCAGACCGGTGACGGTGTGGCCGGCCTGGATCAGACCGGTGGCGATGGAACCGCCGATAAAACCGGCAGCGCCGGTGACGAATACGTTCATGGAGAAACTCCCTGCGTGAGTAAGTGATGGAGCGAGTATCGACCGGCGAGTCCTGTGGAAAAACCCGCCCAAAACCAAATCACTGTTGCGCAGGGATCACGAATCAGCCCTTGAAATCAGCGCTGGCGTAAGCCGCCAGTTTGCTCTGGATGAAGTCCAGGAAGCACTGGATGCGCAGCGCCAACTGCGAGTTACGGTAGTACACCGCGTTGATCGGCTGGCGATAACCGCTGTTGAATTCCGCCAGCAACACCTTGAGGCGCCCGGCACGAATGTCGTCGATGGTCATGAAATGCGAGAGGCAGGCAATGCCCTGCCCCTCCAGCGCCAGATGGCGAACCGTCTCGCCGCTGGAGGCGCTGATCGCCGGAGTGATCGGCCAGCGGTCGCCGTGCACGTAACGCAGCGGCCACTGGTTGAGGCCTTCGTTTTGGGTGAAGCCAAGCAAGGTGTGCTCGCTCAGATCGGCCACTTCCAGCGGCGCACCGTGTTTTTCCACATACGCTGGACTGGCGACGATCAGCAGCGGACTGCAACCCAGCGAACGAGCATGCAACGTCGAATCGGCGAGGGTGCCGATGCGGATGGCAACGTCGGTGCTTTGTTCCAGCAGGTCAATGATCAGGTCATTGCTGTTGAGTTCGAGCTGGATGTCCGGGTACAGCCGGCGGAATTCGTCGATGTACGGCACGACGGCGTGGAGCATGAACGGCGACGCGGCGTTGATCCGCAGTCGTCCTGATGGCGTCTGCTGGCGCGAAGACAGGCGCTCTTCGAGCTGGTCCATCTGGTCGAGGATCAGCTTGGCCTGTTCGAAGAAGTACTTGCCCTCCTCGGTCAGGTCCATGCGCCGTGTGGTGCGGTTGATCAGCGTGGTATCGAGCTTGGCTTCCAGCCGCGACAGCGTGCGGCTGACGGCCGACGGCGTCTGTCCGACCTGCTCGGCGGCGGCGGAGATCGAACCGCATTCGATCACGCAGACGAAAATCTGCAACTCATCGGATCTGGCTTTCACGGGTGTCCTCGAATCGAAAGGCCTGCTGCGCAAGCTCAGGCCTTCGATAGTAGCCGAGCGTCAGGCCTTGAGGCCAAACACCTCGCTCAGATGCTGCTCGTAACGCGCCACATCCGCTTCGATGTTCGGGCGTTTCATCACGTCCACGCAGAGGAAGGTCGGCAGGCCGGTCATGCCGAGGAACTGGTTGGCTTTGTGGAACGGGAAGTACACCGCGTCCACGCCTTTGGCTTCGAAGAAGTCGGTCGGGTCATCGAACGCCTGCTGCGGTGCGTTCCAGGTCAGCGACAGCATGTATTGCTTGCCGTGGATCAGACCGCCGCTGCCGTACTTCTGCGAAGAATCCGAACGGGTGCGACCGTCGCTGGCGTAGAGGCTGCCGTGGCCTTCGGTGAAGACTTCGTCGATGTACTTTTTCACGGTCCACGGTGCGCCCATCCACCAACCCGGCATCTGATAAATGATCACGTCGGCCCAGAGGAATTTGGCCACTTCTTCGGCGACGTCGTAACCCTCGTCGATGAAGGTGGTCTTGACGTCGAGACCGCCGCGATCCAGCACGCTCAACGCCGCTTCGTGCAGGGTGGTGTTGTAGCGACCGTCGGAGTGGGCGAATTTTTTACCGCCATTGAGCAACAGCACTTTTTTCATGGGAGAGCCTCGATCGGATTCCGATGCGCAGCGCAGAGCGCTGGATGGAGAAGTGGAAAAATGGAATGGCGGGCAGATTAGCGATCCGCCTCGCGCGGAATAAGCACCGATGGCGCAAAAATCATTTGAGTAAAACGCACGAATCGATTGCCGATTGTTGCCGTAGGATTGGCCGCCATCTGAATCTGAATGGAGTTTTTTGCGATGTGCGAACGCCAGGGTTTCATCCTGCACGCCAAGACCCGCCCGGAAAAAGCCGAAGCCTTCGAAGCGTTTTTCCGCGCCTACGTCGAACCGAGCCGCGCCGAACCCGGCTGCATCGAGTACCACATGCTGCGCGACAAGGAAGACCCGAGCCTGTTCATCTTCTACGAGATCTGGGAAAGCCAGGCGCATCTGGACGTGCACTCGAACCTGCCGCACATGCAGCAGTTCCTGGCCCAGCGCATGGAATACCTGGAGCGGGATTTCGATATCCGCCCGATTGAAATGCTCAGCGATTCGTCCGCTAACCGCTGAGCAGCAGATGGGCGCCGAGCGCGCCCAGACCGATAAAAAACACCCGTCTGAACAGCACGGCACTGATGCGCTGGCGCAGCCATTGGCCGAGCCACATGCCGAGGACAGCGGGGATCAGGGCCAGCAGCGAAGCACTCAGTTCCGCGCCGCCGAGCGACCCGCGCCAAAGCAATCCGCCGGCCAATGCCAGGGTCGATACGGTGAAGGACAGGCCCAGCGCCTGGACCAGTTCATCGCGGCTCAAGCCAAGGGCCTGCATGTACGGGACGGCGGGAATCACGAACACCCCCGTCGCCGAAGTGATGACGCCGGTGATCACGCCACACAGCGGGCCGAGCCATGGTTCATGGCGGCGACTGACACTCAGCGTCGGCAGGAACAATCCGCTCAACGCATAGAGCAGCAGCGCCGCGCCGAGCCCGCGCACCACCCAATGCCCGCCGGCCATGCCGATCCACAAGGTGCCTACGGCCGTACCGAGGAAGATCGCCAGCAGCATCGGCCACAAGCGTTTCACCAGCCCCTGCAAATGTCCGCCGAACGCCAGTTGCCAGACGTTGGTGAGGGTTGCCGGAATGATCAGCAACGCCGCAGCCTGCGACGGTGCCATAGCCAGACCGAGCAGCCCCATGGCGACGGTAGGCAGGCCAAGACCGATCACGCCCTTGATCATGCCGGCGACGACGAAAGTCGCGATCACCAGCAACGACACGGCCAGACCGAGGTTTTGATAGAAATCGGCGAGTGCGTTCATGGCCATACTTTGCGCCTGCGCGAGTGAACTGAAAATCTGTCATACACTGAGGCTGCCTCTCGCTCTGCCTGAGGCTAGTAGATTTTTTGCGGCCACTGGCCTCTTCGTCGGGACTGACACCACTGATATTGAGGCTGCCCCATGCACTTCGACCTCACCGACCTGCGCCTTTTCCTGCACATTCTCGACAGCGGCAACATCACCGCCGGCGCCGCGCGCAGTCATCTGTCGCTGGCGGCGGCCAGTGCGCGGATCCGGGCGATGGAAGCTTCGCTGGGCACCGAGTTCCTTGAGCGCGGGCGCCGTGGGGTCACGCCGACGCCGGCCGGCAAGGCCCTGTCGCAACATGCGCGGGTGATGCTGCAACAGGCCGAACGTCTGCAACAGGATCTGGCCGAGTACGCGCGCGGCGTCAAAGGTCAGGTGCGCCTGCTGTGTAACACCACGGCGCTCAGTGAATACCTGCCGGAGGTGCTGGCGGATTTTCTGCGGGAGCATCCCAACCTCGACATCGATCTGCAGGAACTGCCCAGCGCCCGCATCACCCATGCCTTGCGTCAGGGCGCGGCGGATCTGGGCATTGTGTCCGACGCGATCGACACCACCGACTTGCAGACCCGCGCCTTTCGCGATGATCCGCTGGTGCTGATTCTGCCTTTGGAACATCCACTGTCTGACGCAACTGAAGTCAGTTTCAGCGACGCTCTGCGCCATGACTTTGTCGGGCTGCAGGCCGACAGCGCTTTGGCGATTTACCTGGAAGAGCAGGCGCTGCACAGCGGCTCGTGGATGCAGATCCGCATCCGTGCCGATGGCTTTGACGGGGTAATGCGCATGGTGGCCCGAGGTGCCGGCCTGGGCATCGTGCCGCTGGCGGCGGTTCAGCGCGCCGCGCCGCAAGCCTTCAAGACCCTGCCGATGAATGAAGGCTGGGCCAGGCGCAAACTGTTGCTGTGTGCCCGCGACATCGCCGCGTTGCCGCCCTATGCCACAGCCTTGTTGCAAGCCTTGGCACTCCCGTAAACATGTTTTTTTTTCGGCAAATTAAGCACAAGGAATAGCTTGCAAGGTACGTATACATACGTACTATATCGCCAGAGCGAACGTGTTGCCCGATACCCGTTTTCGCACAACGACAACGGACAAGGAAGAACGGATCGGCTCCATTAAACCTACATGGAATGAGGTGACGCGATGGTTGATTCAACGGAGTTTCGTAATGCAATGGCGATGCTGGGGAGTGCCGTCACCATCGTCACGACCGATGGCCCTGCGGGGCGTTTCGGCTTTACCGCCTCGGCGGTGTGCAGCGTGACGGATTCACCGCCGACGCTGCTGGTGTGCGTCAATCGCTCGTCGTCCAATCACGAGCATTTCAAGACCAATGGCGTGCTGTGCGTGAACGTGCTGACTGGCGACCACCAGTCGACCTCCGGCGCATTCGCCAATCGGCAGTTGAGCATGCAGGAGCGTTTTTCCAGCGTGAACTGCCAGACCCTCAAGACCGGTTCGCCGGTGATCGAGGAGGCGCTGGTCAGCCTCGATTGCCGGGTCAGCAAAGTCGACGAGGTCGGCACTCACAGCATCTTCTACTGTGAAATTCTCGAGCTGCAGCAACACAGCGAGGCCACGGAAGGCCTGGTCTATTTCAACCGCAGTTACTACCGTCTGAACGACGAACTGCGCCTGGCACCCGAGCAGTGATCCAGACACCCGCCGGCTTCGGCTGAAGCCTGCCGGCGGGTCATGACAGGGATGTAACCATGCTATTCAATGAAGACAACTTCGCGGATATCGACCTGAACCTGATCATCATTTTCCTGGTGCTGTTCCGCGAACGCAGCGTGTCCCGCACGGCCGAGCGCCTACGCGTCAAACAACCCGCCATCAGCGGATCGCTGGCACGGCTGCGCAAGCGGTTCGACGATCCGTTGTTTCTGCGCTCGTCGCGAACCATGCGCCCGACCTCGAAGGCCGAGGAACTGGCGCAGGCACTGACACCGGCCATCAAGCAGATCGAAGCGGTGATCCGGCTCTGAAAAACCGGCGAAAAAAAACCTGCGGAAGTTCACTCCCGCAGGTTTCATTTTTTCAGGCCGACTTGAGCGCCTGAGCGTACTCGACCCGGGCCCAGAACGCTGGCAGAAAGCACTCGCTGACCAGCAGCGCCGAGCCATTGCGGGTGAAGCGCGAACGCCGTGCCAGCAGACGTTTGGCCTGTGGCGCGAAGCGATAGGACAGCGCGGCCAACGGCGCACCGGGCGGCAGCAAGGCACATTGGAAGGGTTCGCGCAGGGTCTGCTCCGAGGTGTAGAGAATCTCGGCCAGCGGTCGACGGCCGTAGCCGTTCAGCTCCGCCCAGTCGCCATTCAGCGCCGACACGCTGGTCAGGCTGCGCGCGGTGACACATGCCTCGCCATCGAGTTTCATCACCACCTCACGCACCCAGCCAATGGTGTTTGGCGGCACGTTCAGCGCTTGCGCTTCTTCAGGATTGACCGGGCCATGGGACTGCTCGACGACTTCGATTGAATAATCGCCCATGGCTTTCAGACGTGGGGTCAGTGCCCCGGGCAAAAACAGCCAGTGATGCTCGGAGCCGGTCAATTCCGACAGCGGTCGCGATGACCAGTAATGACTTGTATCCATACCCGCTCACACCTTCCTGGTGATGGTGAATTGTTGGTTGCCGTGGAAGGCCAACCCTTCACCGGCGGTGTCTGTCACTCGGCTCCGTTTTCTTCGGTCACTTCGTGTTTGCTGATGACGCTGATGGTCTGTTCATCGGTCTTGACCGCCGACAGCAGCGAGTCGAGCAGGCCCGGAAAACGCACGTCCATGTCTTCACGACGCAGGGACAGCAGGTTTTCCCGACCGTAAGGGCGCTGCCAAATCAGACCGCTGTCACGCAGAACCCGCCAGTGGTGGGTCATGGTCGACTTCGATGCACCCTTGAGGATCCGGCCGCACGGATGTTCCTGGCCATCGGCCAATACTTTCAACACGGTCAGGCGCAGCGGGCTTCCCAATGCGGACAGCACATTTTCCAGAAGGATCTGATCCTGATTGGGATGATTCGGGACGTTCATAGGTAGGTACCCTTGATGATATAGGCGGGAAAAATCCGTCTTGTATTCGTCTATACGAGAACAGTAAGACTATACACAAGATGTTTTTCCCCCGCGACAGCCGCCCCGGAGGCGGCGTCCCGCAAAACAACTACAAATTGCTGCTCTGCGCGGTCTCCAGCGCAGGCGCCTGGAACCCGCCGCCCAGCGCTGCCATCAACGAAACCGAGCTGTCGATGTGCTTGCTGTTGAGGAAGGCCAGACGCATTTCGTCCTGAATCAATTGTTGCTCGATGTTAAGCGCATCGAGGAACGTGTCCTCCCCGGCCTTGTAGCGCGACTGCGACAGATCGTAAGACGACTGGGCAATCGCACAGGCATCGCGCTGCACGACGATCTGCTGCTCGAACGAACGCAACTGCGTCACCGAAATCGCCACCTCGTGCAGGGCCGAATTCAGCACCCGGTTGTACTGCGCGATGGAGCTGTCGAGTTCGGCATTGCCGGCCTTGAGATCCGAGCGCAGGCGCCCGGCATCGAAGATCGGCAGCGACACCGTCGGCGCCACATTCCAGAACTTGCTGACCCCGGCGAACAGCGCATCACCGGTCAATGCATGGGACCCGGCCGCTGCCACCAGATTGATGTTCGGGTAGAACGTGGTCTTCACCGCCTCGACGTTTTTAGTCTCGGCCTCCACGCGCCAGCGTGCGGCGACGATGTCCGGACGACGGCCCAACAACTGGGCTGGCAACTGCGCCGGCAAGGCCACCACACTGGCTTGCAGATTCGATGGCCGATCAAGCGTGTGCGCACGGTCAACGCCCTTGCCGATCAGCGCCGACAGTTGAAGACGGGCGATTTCGATGTCTTCGTTGGCGCCGATCAACGTCGATTCCGAACGCGCCTTGAGGCTCTGCACCTGCTTGAGTTGCGACAGGTTGTCGAGGCCCGAGCCGTAACGTGAATCCGTCAGGTCCACCAGTTTGCTCAGGCGCTCGAGATCCCGTTGATTGAGCTCCGAGACCTGCCACGCATACGCCAACTGGTTGTAAGCCTTGACCACGTTGACCGCCAGAATCAGCCGCGACGATTGCAGATCGACTTCCGCCGCTCGTGCGCTGTTGAGCGCCGATTCCCAGGCGGCACGCTGGCCGCCCCAGAGGTCGAAGGTATAGCCGAAATTGACCGCCAGATTGCGTGCGGTGAAGTACTTGTGGCCCTCGCCGCTGTAGTCCTCGAAGCGCGACAGCCGACCGCGCGTGACACCCGCCGACGCGTCCATTTCGGGATAGCGTTCGGCGTCGCGCCGGTCAAGAAATGCGTTGGCCTTGGCCACCCGCGCAGCGACTTCCTGCAAGTCCGGGTTGCTGGCATACGCCTCTTCGATCAGCGCACCCAGACGTGGGTCACCCAGCGATGTCCACCAGTCCGCACGCGGCCATTGGGCCGGCGGCAGTTTGTCTTTCAGGCTGTCGGACGGCGCATCGCCGACCGCCAGCAATTTGCCCTGATGATCGATCCCGGCGTAGTTCACACAACCCGCCGCCAACAGGATGGACGCCGCCAGCGGCGCCAGCATCAAACGTGTAATCGAATGCATGTCACGTCCTCACAGGATGGGTTGCGGCACACCGGCCGGTTCGGCTTCGGGTGCGTGGCTCGGTTGCTTGATCGAACTGAGCAGCGTGTACACCGACGGCAGAATGAACAGGGTGAACAAGGTGCCGATCAGCATCCCCACCACAATCACCAGGCCCAGGCCGAAGCGGCTGTTGGCGCCGGCACCGCTGGCGAACAACAGCGGCGCGAGGCCGACCACCATCGCTGCGGTGGTCATCAGGATCGGCCGCAGACGCACCTGCGCGGCATGCTGAATGGCTTGCACGCGGTCCATGCCTTGCTGGCGCTGCAACTCGTTGGCGAACGCAACCATAAGAATCCCGTGCTTACTGATCAGACCGATCAGCGTGATCAGGCCGATCTGGGTGTAGATGTTCATCGACGTCATGCCCAGCGCCAGCGGCACCAGGGCCCCGCAGATCGACAGCGGCACGCTGATCAGAATGATGAACGGGTCGCGGAAGCTCTCGTACTGCACGCTCAGAACCAGATAGATGATCACCAGGGCCAGGCCGAAGGTGAACGCCAGGCTGTTGCCTTCCTGCACGTATTGGCGGGCGTCGGACTGCCAGTCGAAACTGAAGCCGGCCGGGAAGCCTTCCGATTGTTTTTTCAGGAAGCCCACTGCATCACCCAACGTCACGCCCGGCGCCGGAATGGCCTGGAACGTGGCGGAGTTCTGCTGGTTGAACTGGGTCAGGCGATTCGGCTCGACCTTGACGCTGAGAGTGGCCAGCGTCGACAGCGGCACCGGATTGCCCTTCTGATCCTTCACGTAATACAGCTTCAGGGTTTCCGGGGTCAGGCGATCCGCCGACACCGATTGCGGAATCACGTCATAGGAACGACCGTGGAACGAGAACCGGTTGACGTATTTCTCGCCGATCAGGCTGTTCAGCGTTTCGCCGATGTCCTGCATGCGGATGCCCAGGGCGTTGGCCTTGGCCCGGTCAACCTGGATTTCCACCACCGGGTTGTTGAAGTCCAGATCACTGTCGACCACCGCGAACAGACCGCTGGCCTGCGCCGCCTGCTTGAGCTGATCCATCACGTTGTACAGCGCCAGGTATTCCTGATCGCTGCGGATCACCATCTGCACCGGCAGACCACCGGTAGAGCCCGGCAACGGCGGCATCTGGAACACGAAAATGCTCGTGCCTTCGATCTGGTTCACCCGCGCCTGCAAGTCAGGCTGGATGGTGTTGGCATCGCGGCCGCGCTTTTCCCAGTCCACCAGGTTGATCCCGCCGACGCTGTTGGACAGACCGTCGGAACCGTTCGCCACCCAGTTGCTGTAACCCTCGGGGATTTCGTTGAAGGTCTTGTACAACTCGTGGGCGTAGGCCTCGAGGTAATTCAGGTTGGCGTGCTGCGGCGCCTTGATCGCGGTCAGCAGGATGTTCTGGTCTTCCAGCGGCGCCAGTTCGGTCTGCGCCGAGCGATAGAGGAACGGCAAGCTGAAGAAGATCACCAGCGCCACGCTCAGACTGATCCAGCGCCGCGCCAGCGAACCGCCGAGCAGCGCGCCATAACGACGGGACAGGTACTGGAAGAAACGGTCGGCCTTGACCGCCATGAAGCCTTCGCTGGTTTTCGCGTCCAGCAGACGGGTACTCATGATCGGCGACAGGGTCAGCGCGACGATGCCGGAAATCACCACGGCGCCGGCCAGGGTCAGCGCGAACTCCTTGAACAGCGTGCCGGTGAGGCCGCCCATCAAACCAATTGGCGCGTACACCGCCGCCAGGGTGAAGGTCATCGCCACCACCGGACCCGCCACTTCGCGCGCGCCGATCAGCGCCGCTTCGAACGGGCTCTTGCCCTCTTCGATGTGACGGTGGACGTTCTCCACCACGACGATGGCGTCGTCAACCACCAGCCCGATGGCCAAAACCATCGCCAGCAAGGTCAGCAGGTTGAGGCTGAAGCCAAACATCTGCATCAGCATCGCCGCGCCGAGCATCGACAGCGGGATGGTCACCAGCGGAATCAGCACAGTGCGGAACGTGCCCAGGCACAGGTAGATCACCAGCACCACGATCACCAGCGCTTCGAGCAGGGTGTAGCTCACCTCGTCGATCGACGACTGAATGAAGTGCGCCACTTCGAACGGGATCTGCACGGTCACGCCCGGTGGCAGGGTTTCCTGGATCTGCGGCAGCAATTCGCGCACACGTTTGACGATCACCAGCGGGTTGCCGGTCGGCGCCGCGTCCAGGCCGAGGAACAGCGCCGGCACATCGCTCATCGCGCCACTGGTGTCGGTGGAGGCGGCGTTCAGCTCCACGGTGCCGACGTCACGCACACGGATGATGTGGCCGTTGTCGTTGCGCAGCACCATGTCGCGGAAGTCTTCGACGCTGTTTAGGTCAGTGTTGACCCGCAGGTTGCTGACCACGTACAGGCCTTTGACCTGACCCGGAGCAGCCTGAAAGTTGTTGCCCTCGATCGCCGCCGACACGTCCTGCCCGGTCATGCCGTAACCGGCCAGACGCTGCGGATCGAGCCACAGGCGCATGGACAATTTCTGCTCGCCCATGATGTTGATCTTGGCCACGCCTTCGATGCCGGCGAACATCGGTTCGACGACGCGGGAGATGTAATCCGACATCTCCGGAATGGTCAGGTTGGAACTGGCAAACGCGACGTAGGCCACGCTGGTGAAACCGCCGGAAGTGCGCTCCACCACCGGGTCGTAGGCGTCCTTCGGCAGGCGGTATTTGATCTGGTTGACCTTGGCCATGACCTCGGTCAGCGCCGCGATGGAGTCACTGTTGAGTGCCATGCGGATCGTCACCTGGCTGCGGCCCTGGGTCGAGGCCGACGACAGATAGTCGATGCCTTCGACCGAGGCCACGGCCTGGCTGATCGGTTGCGTGACGAAGCCCTGCATCAGCTCCGAAGAGGCGCCGGGATATTGGGTCGTGACCGTGATGGTCGACGTTTCCAGCATCGGGTACTGGCGGATCGGCAGGTTCATCAGCGCACGCACCCCGAACAGCAGGATCAGCGTGCTGACCACCACGGCCAGCACCGGGCGGCGAAGAAAGAGGTCGGTGAAATTCATTTTTCCAGCCCACTGAGTTTAAGAGCAATCGTGTCCGGGACACCTTCCACCGCCACGCCGTCGTGGAGTTTGAGCTGGCCGGACGTCACCACTTGCACGCCTTCGGTCAGGCCCTTGTCGACCACCGCCCAGCCATCGCGGCGCTCGCCGACCTTGATGCTTTCGCGCTTGACCTTCTGCACGCCGGCCTCGTCGGTGTAGACCGAGAACACGCTTTCGCCGTAGGCGTTGTAGGTGATCGCAGTTTCCGGAATCAGCAGCTCGGCGGTCTGCGGCAGGGTCACCGAGACGCGTGCATACATGCCGGGACGCAGGCGTTTTTGCGTGTCGGTGATGACCGCTTGCACGTTGATGGTGTGGGACTGGTTGATCTGCGGATCGACCGCGACGATCTTGCCGGCGAAGGTCACATCACCCCAGGCATCGACCTTGGCCTGCACGGTCTGGCCCAGTTGCACTTGCGAGCCATCGCGCTCGGCGAGGGTGAAGTTGACGCGCAGCACGCCCGGATCGGTCAGGGTTGCCACCGCGCTGCCGGCCTGAAGGTATTGGCCCAGGTGCGCCTGGCGAATGCCTAGGGTGCCGGCGAACGGCGCACGAATGTGGCGTTGAGCGATCTGCGCCTGCATACGCTCCATGTCGCCCTTGGCCGCGTCGTATTGAGCGCGGGCACTGTCGAAGGAGCGACGGCTTTCGGCGCCGGTCTTGGCCAGTTCCTGAACCCGTGCGAACTGGGCCTTGGCCGATTCGTACTCGCCTTTCAGGCGCACCAGTTCGCCTTGCTCCGGCGCGTCGTTGAGCTTGAGCAGCACTTGCCCCGCCTTCACTTCATCGCCGGACTCGAAATCGATATCCACCACTTTGCCGCTGACTTCAGCCGACACCAGCACCTGACGCTGGGCTTCGAGTTTGCCGATGGCCTCGAGGTAGTAGGTGTAAGGCTGCTTTTTGACCACGGCCAGACCGACCCGGGTGCTGGGGATCCGTTGCTCGGCCGCCGCCGGTGGCGGCGACCAGAAACGCCAGCCCAGTGCTGCGGACAACACCACCACAAGAACAATAAAGATCAGCGACTTGATAATGTTTCGAGCAAGCATGTGGCACTCCCTTGACTCTTTGCTGCGAGCACAAAAGTTTGAGTTTTAAGAAAATAAAGGTGCAACTAAAGACGGGCGCGTTATCGATCCCTGTGAACTTTCACTTGTAAACGCGCCCGCTTTATTAATCCGCTGTTACGCCGCGGCCAGTACGTTGGTTTTATCCAGGTAGTACTTGCCGATACCGTGCAAGTTCAAAGGCGACAACGTGAAGTGCTTCGAGCCGGTGTGAATATCGCGGAAGCAACGCTCCAGGAAGTGCGACTTGTAGACGGCTTTGGAACCGGCCATCGAGTAGATCTGGTTGACCGCATTGACCGAGTTCTCGGTCAGCACCGAGGCTGCCAGGCCGACGCGGGCACTGACCGGTTCGCCGATGGTTTCACCCCGGTTGATCACCTGATGGATCGCATCTTCCAGCAGCAGTTGCGCGGTATGCACCGAGGAGATGGCGCGACCGGTCTTCTCGAAGATCACCCCTTCCAGGCCCGGGTCGGTGTTCACGGCGCGGTCATTGCGGAAGTGATCGACCGCAGCCCGGGCCACGCCGAGCACGGTGGACATCGCCGCCAGGGTGCCGAACTCGTAGTAACCGGTGGCGTAGGCCCGGGAGCTGCGCGCTTCGGGGGATTGCTTGAGGGTTTCGACATCCAGCGAGAATGACTTGTGGACGATCACGTTGGAGCACTGGAAGTGATGGCTGCCGGTGCCGCGCATGCCCAGGGTGTCCCAGGTCGGCAGGATGGTGCATTGGCTGGCGGGCACGAAGAACATCCGCACTTCCGGATTAGTGTTGTTTTCGGTGCCTTTGACGGTGGCGGTGCAGACCAGCCAGTCGGCGTGGGCCGAGCCGCTGGCGAACGCCCATTTGCCGCTCAGCAGGTACTCGTCGCCCATCGGCAGCGCTTCGCCACCGGAGTGGATGGCGCCGATCACGAAACCGTCGCAGTGGTTGTAGATCGCTTCGGAGGTGGCTTCCGGCAGGTAATCCGACAGGCGCCCCATCGCCACTTGCACCGCCAGCTGCCAGGACAGCGAAGCGTCAAACCGGGCGAATTCCAGCAGCAGGGCCGAGGTGGTCTGGATATCGACCTGGGATCCGCCGAACGCCTTGGACACCGAGGTCCGGCCAAAACCGTCCTTGAAGAATCGGGACATCACATCCTTGTGCGTCGCATTGGTCTGCTCGCTGTAATCGCGGTGCTGAATAATCAGCGGATTCAGTGCACGCACCTTCTCGAGCCATTCATTGGATTCGGAGGGAAGGCTGTTCCATTGCATTAGATTTTTCATAACGGCTCCTAGCTATTATTTATTTACGATCAGCAGACGAAAAAACAGACAGAACTTTTTATTGTTGTTAAACCCCGATAAAAATGTACGTCTACAGTCGTACATTTGACAAGCACTATTATCAGACTTCTTTCATTTCCCAATAAAAGAGCAATCACTGTCCGACAATTACGCAAGGCGCAAGAGACCAACGTAACTTGCGAACAAGTTACGTCGCTAGAATCTTTTGATTACTTCACGCCGGCGCGCCGGTCACTGACTTTCGACAGTGAGGCCCAGTCCTGATCGGCCTGACCATGGGCCATGCCGTCCAGCAGGTTGTCCTTCAACACGCTGGCAAACGGCAGCGGCACTTGGGCAGCCTCCCCGGCTTCCAGCGCCAGGCGAACATCCTTGAGGCCCAGCGACAACTTGAAACCGGCCGGCTCGAATGTTTCATCGACCATCAGCTTGCCGTATCCCTGATAGACCGGCACGGCGAACAGGGTCGAGGTGATCATTTCGATGAACGCCTCGCGACTGATGCCGTAACCGCCGGCCAGGGTCGAGGCTTCAGCCATGGATTCGATCGCCGAAGCGATCATCAGGTTGGCCGACAGTTTGGCAGCGCAGGCAACTTCAGCCGTGTCGCCTAACGTCCAGGTCTTGCGCCCCAGCACATCGAACAGCGGTTGTACCCGAGCCAGTGCTTCGACGGGCCCGGAGGCGAGAATGTTCAGATTGCCGGCAGCCGCCACATCGACCCGCCCCAGCACCGGTGCCGACACGTAACCGACGCCGCGTGCTTCATGCACGGCCGCCAGTTCCCTGGCCAGCGCCACGGACACCGTGGACATGTTGACGTGCACGCTGCCGGCCTGCAGACCGTCCAGCGCCTTGGCGTCGAAGAACACCGAGCGGATTGCCGTGTCATCGCCGAGCATGGAAATCAGCACCTCGGCCTGGGCCGCCAGCGCCGGTGTCTCGACAGCTTCGGCGCCGGCCTTGGCCAGTGCTTCCAGCGGTGCCGTCGAACGATTCCACACGCGGACCCGATGCCCGGCTTTCAGCAGGTTCAGCACCATCGGTGCGCCCATCGTGCCCAGACCGATAAATCCCAGTTCCATGTCGCGCTCCTCTCTCGATGAGGTGTTCAAAGCCGTTCAGACGATGATGCAGAATTGCGATTGTACGTGTACAGGCGTACATTTCAAGTGCCGCGACGATTCATTCTTCGCGGCAAGGGTTTCAAACACACCTTTACCCAAGGCAAGGAGGCTTTATGCAATTCGGGATCTACACCGTTGGCGACGTCACACAAGACCCTACCAACGCCCGTACCCCCAGCGAATCCGAGCGCATCCAGGCCACCCTGCAAATTGCGCAGAAGGCCGAAGACATCGGACTGGACGTGTTCGCCACCGGCGAGCACCACAATCCTCCGTTCATCACCTCCTCTCCCACCACACTGCTGGCCTACATCGCCGCCAAGACCCATCGCATCATTCTCTCGACCTCCACCACCCTGATCAGCACCAACGATCCGGTTCGCCTGGCCGAAGAGTATTCGCTGCTGCAAAACCTCTGTGGCGGGCGCATGGACCTGATGCTCGGCCGGGGCAACACCGCACCGGTCTATCCCTGGTTCGGCAAGAGCATCGCCGACGGTCTGCCACTGGCGATGGAAAACTATCGCCTGCTGCACCGGCTCTGGCGCGAAGCAGACCTCAACTGGAGCGGACGCTTTCGCACTCCGCTGAAAAACTTCACCTCAATCCCGAGGCCCCTCGATGACCTGCCGCCCTTCGTCTGGCACGGCTCGATCCGCACCCCGGAAATCGCCGAGCAGGCCGCGTATTACGGCGACGGTTTTTTCGCCAGCCACATCCTCTGGCCCCGTGAGCATTTCATGGCGCTGGTCGAGTTCTACCGCGCGCGGTTTGCCCATTACGGTCACGGCACGCCGGAGCAGGCGATCGTCGGTCTCGGCGGGCATATTTTCATGCGTCGCAACTCGCAGGATGCACGCCGTGAATTCCGTCCCTACTTCGACAACGCCCCGGTGTATGGCCACGGTCCATCCCTGGAAGAGTTCATGGAAATGACCCCGCTGGCCGTCGGCAGCCCTCAGGAAATCATCGACAAGACCCTGACCTTCCGCGAGTACTTCGGCGACTATCAGCGCCAGCTGTTCCTGTTCGACCATGGCGGCATTCCGCTGAAAACCGTGCTGGAACAACTCGACATGTTCGGCAAGGAAGTGTTGCCGGTGCTGCGTGAAGAAACCCGCAAACGCCGCTCGCCGCTGGCGGCCGAAGCGCCGACGCATGCCAATCGCCTGGCCCGTTTGCAAACTCCGTCGGCCGATCCACGCGCCACGGTCAAAGCTGCCCAACTCGACAGCGTGACCGGCCACTGACCCTGAGGGAGCGAGCAGGCTCGCTCCCACACTTGATCAGGCAGCGCCTTTCAACGGGCGCTGCGCATCCATCGCCACCACCACGTCATCGTGGATCAAACGGGCCAGATACTGACCATAACCGGTCTTGCTCATGCTGCCCGCATGCACCAGCAACTGCGCGTCGTCGATCCAGCCCTTGTGGTAGGCGATTTCTTCGAGGCAGGCGATTTTCAGGCCCTGGCGTTTCTCGATGGCCTGGACGAAATTGCCCGCTTCCATCAACGCGTCGTGGGTGCCGGTGTCGAGCCAGGCCATGCCACGGCCCATCACTGACACGTTCAATTTGCCGCGTTGCAGATAGACGTTGTTGACGTCAGTGATCTCCAGCTCGCCGCGCGGCGACGGCTTGATGTCAGCGGCAATCTGCAGCACTTCGTTGTCGTAGAAATACAGGCCGGTGACGGCGTAGTTGGACTTTGGATCGCTCGGTTTTTCGCAGATGCTCAGGGCCTTGCCGGCAGCATCGAATTCCACCACGCCAAAGCGCTCGGGATCGGCCACGTAGTAGCCGAACACCGTCGCGCCTTCATCACGCGCCGCCGCTTGCAGCAGGGTTTCACCGAAACCGGCGCCGTAGAAAATATTGTCGCCGAGCACCAGGCAGACGTTGTCTTCACCGACGAATTCGCGACCGATGATGAACGCTTGAGCGAGACCGTCCGGGCTCGGTTGCACCGCGTAGCTCAGGCTCAGGCCCAACTGGCTGCCGTCGCCGAGCATGCGCTGAAAGCCCGGCAGATCTTCCGGGGTGGAGATGATCAGGATCTCGCGGATTTCCGCCAGCATCAGCACCGACAGCGGGTAGTAGATCATCGGTTTGTCATACACCGGCAGCGACTGTTTCGAGACGCCCAGGGTGATCGGATGCAGACGCGAACCGGCGCCGCCCGCCAGCAGTATTCCTTTGTACTTGGCCATGCTTTTTTCCTTTCAAGCAGTGAGATTTGAATGACTGAATGTTCAGGCCACGAGGGCTTCGTCGCGTTGCTCGCCGAGGCGCTCCAGTGCGTAGGCACCGGACATCACCCGCACCCACCAGGCGCGGTTGTCCAGATACCAGTCGACGGTTTTCTGCATGCCGCTTTCGAAGGTTTCCTGCGGCGTCCAGCCGAGCGTCGCGTGGATTTTTCCGGCATCGACGGCGTAGCGTTTGTCGTGGCCCGGACGATCCTTGACGAAGGTGATCAGGTCGCGGAAGTGCGCAACGCCCGCCGGTTTTTCCGCACCGCGCGCTTCAAGCAGATCGCACAAGGTGTGCACCACTTCCAGGTTGGTCTTCTCGTTGTGGCCGCCGATGTTGTAGGTCTGCCCGACCTCACCGCGCGTGACCACCGCATACAGGGCCCGGGCGTGATCCTCGACGAACAGCCAGTCGCGGATCTGCGCGCCATCGCCGTACACCGGCAACGGCTTGCCTTGCAGCGCATTGAGAATGACGTGAGGAATCAGTTTTTCCGGGAAGTGATACGGCCCGTAATTGTTCGAGCAATTGCTCATCACCACCGGCAGGCCGAAAGTGCGATGCCAGGCGCGGACCAGATGATCGGAACCGGCCTTGGTTGCCGAGTACGGCGAACTTGGCGCATACGCCGTACGCTCGGTGAACGCCGGATCTTCAGGCTCCAGGTCGCCGTAAACTTCGTCGGTAGAAATATGATGGAAACGGAACGCCGCCTGACGCGCCGCGTCCAGTCGGTTCCAGTAACCACGCGCGGCTTCGAGCAGGGTGTAGGTGCCGACGATGTTGGTTTCGATGAAGGCTTGCGGGCCATCGATCGAGCGGTCCACGTGGGACTCGGCGGCCAGATGCATCACCGCATCCGGTTGCAGGCGTGCGAACAGTTCGTCCAGCGCCGGCTTGTCGCAGATGTCGACCTGGCAGAAACGGTAACGCGGCGAATCGGATACATCGGCCAGCGATTCCAGGTTGCCGGCGTAGGTCAGTTTGTCGACGTTGATCACTTCACATTCGGTCTCTTCAATCAGAAACCGCACCACGGCCGAGCCAATGAAGCCCGCGCCCCCTGTCACTAAAATTTTCATCAGCGCCTCCCCTGGCAAAATGATGACTTAACGTCCTTCGATGCTGTGTGCGGGTCAGTTCAACAACGCGACCCAGTATGGCGACAGTCCTTGTTCGAGAATCAGCAGTGTCTGGATGCAGACGAAGCTTTCGTCAGTGGTTGCCGAGGTTGCGTTGAGCGGGCCGAAACCACCGTCCTGCTTCTGATGGGCAGCGATCCAGTCTTTCGATTCCTGCAAATACGTCGGCTGCGCGTCGAGCAGATACATTGCTGCGATAGCCATGTAAGTGCCCACCAGGCTGACCGCTTTGCCCGGCCGGTAATGGAACGAGCCGTTGGCCAGTTGCAGCTTTTGCAGCCAGGCGACGGTTTGCTCGGCATCGACGATGCGGCGGTTGAGAATGAACAGCGTCGACACCACGCGGTACACCGAAAACGCGTCCGGCGGATAACCCGGCTTGTTGGCGAAACCGCCATCGACCGAGCGGCAGCGCAAGGCAAACGCCATCACACCCTGCTCGTCCGGCGCCTTGGCTTCAAGGGCATGCAGCGACAGCACCGCCAGGTTGGTGTGCCAGATGTCCGAGCCGAAACCCGGCACATCGCCGAACCCGCCATCGGGGTTCTGGCACGCTTGCAGGTAACGCACGCAACCACCGATATCGTTCGGCAACGCGCCCAGCACTCGCAGCGACAACACTGCGCAGTAGGTGGCGAACACATCACTCAGGTGACCCGGTTGCTCGGCAAATCCACCGTCGGTGTTTTGCGAAGCCCTGATGCAATCGATCAGGCTGGCCTTGTTTTCGATTTGCAGACCCAAGGCATGCAAGTCCGAAATCACATGCAGCCCGGAGAACACCTGCCAGGTCTTGTCGGCACGGAAACCCAGCGGCGCGGTTTCGGCGGTCAGCCCGTAAGGCGTTTCATTCGACGCCCGGGCCTTGGCCAGCCACGCCAGATAACGCTGCAGATCAACATTGATGGTCGGCACGCCATTCGGGTGAATGCGCTGCACATCACCACCGCCATCGATCACTTGCAGCTCACGGTTTACCAGCGCCGCATCGTCATGATGAGTGACGGCAGCGACCGGCTCGATGGACTGCAAAGCGTGGGCAGCGGCGAGCTGGGTTTTCAGGCTTTTCAGGTGCAGCGGCAGGTACGTCAGGTTGCCGATGCTGAAGATCCCCGGCTGACGCGGCGGCGCCCAGAACTGGCGAATGAACGGCACGGTCGGGTCATCCGGGGTCGACCAGAAGTAGCCCTTGCCCATGAACAGACCGCCATTGCGCGCGTCATGAAACTCCAGCAACGCCGCCGTCACCGAAGCCCGATCCGCTTCGCTCGCGCCGGACGGCAAGGCCTGAATCGCCTGCAACAGCAACGCCACGTCGTAGGCGGTCTTGATCGGGAATGGCGACTCGTGATTTTTGTACGAGGTGTGCCAGTCGCAACGCACTTTGCCGTTGATCCCGACCCGATCCCAATACCCGCCGTACGCCGGATCGCGGAACAGTGCCAGGGTTTGCAGCAGGAACGAACGGGCCAGATTCGACAGCGCATTGTCGTCGCGCGCATCAGCCAGTTGCGCCAGCACCAGGCTGACCTGCGCACGCACACCGCAACGGGTCAGCGCCACATCGACACAGGATTGGCTGTCGCTGCCGGCCACCCAGCCGATCAGGTTCTCTGCATGAATCTGCAAGTGCCCGACCAACCCCAGCCCCAACGGCTGATTGTCGATACGCGCCAGCAACGCCGTGGCGCTGATGTCGAGATTGATCGAGGTCGCCAGCTCCAGCGGCGTCAACCAGTCGCTGCTATACAGGCCGGCGACGGAGGAACGGGCGTAGAGCGCTTCGACCTTTTCCAGCAGGCCGTGGATCGCGGCATTGTTCGCCGTGTCCTGCGGCACCCGGCGCTGATAGGCAATCAATGCCGCCAGCGCGTCCAGTTGCAGCGCCAGCGTACGGCAGCGTCCGGAGCCGTGCGGCGTCCAGTAGCGGTCGGCCAGTTCGTGGAAACCGCCATTCGCCGCATCATGCAAACGCATCAGCCCGTCATGGGCAAAACGCAGTTCGACATCGTCGCCGTGCTCGGCCTGATAGAACGTCGCGGCGACCTGATCCTGCAACTGCTTGTCGCTGGAAATCGCAACCTCGCCACTGGCATCGGTCACGGCGAAAAAGCCGCCGTGCTCGATGTCCTTGAGGCCTTGATCAAATAGAAACTGCGGATGCAGTGACATGGTGAATCCCTCTTCCTTGAGGTTAAGCGGCTTTGCTTTCGGTCAGCGACACAACGCTGCCCTGGCACAACTCGATGATGCGCGTCGCGGCGCGGGCGGCACCTTCGCCATCCGGCGCGGCGACTTGCTGATGCGGTGCGTAATAGGTCGAAGCGTCGGTGTCTTTTTCCAGTTCGCCCTGGATCAGTTCGACGATCGCATCGCGGTCGTGGCCCAGATGCGTTGGGAAACCCAGCAGCTCCAGACGGCGCAGCGCCTCGAGTTCGTGGTACTCGGACTTGGACGGCAGCACGAACAGCGTCGGAATCTGCAGTGCGGCGATTTCCGTTACGGTGATCCAGCCCGGCGCCGAAATCAGCAGGCAGGCTTCACGCAGCAGACCCATCCAGTCCGGGTAGTACGGCACGCAGACGACGCCGTCCTGAGCCTGGATATCCTGACGGCCCAGCAGCACCAGTTTCAGTTCCGGATTGCGCTCGCGCAGGATCTTGAAGCTGTCCAGATACGCAGCGAGCAGCGCGTCCTTGTTTTGCGCAAACATCGTAGTGCCGCTGATCGAAGCCACAATGAACGGCGAGTCGCCGAGGTTCAGTTGCTCGCGCACATTCAATCCGGTCTGCACATTGATGTCGCGGATCATCGGGCCGACAAAATGCGCCTTGCCGCTGACCAGCGCTTCGGCCACCGGCGTGCCCTGATCGAGGGAAGCCACGTACGGTTTGTCGGTCAGCACCAGTTGGCTCTGATTGATCATCCAGTTGAACTGGCTGTGCAGCGCGGTGCGGGCCCGGGCCATTTCCAGCGCGTTGACTTCGAAACCGCCGTCGGCCAGATCATGGTCTTCGAGCTGGCACAGGGTGAAGTCGTAGCGCTCGGTGACGAACACCAGCGGCGTACCGCTGAAAATCGCGGCCAGGCAGGCGGCCATGTTGTAGTCCGACACCAGAGCGGTGGGCTTGTATTCGGCGATCAGGGCCAGGTAAGACAGAATTCGCTCGCCGGACAAGAAGGTATTGGCGATATATCCGCCGATGTAATTATTCCAGTCGAGTTCTTTCGACAAGTTGCTCTTTTTCGAGTAATCGACCAAACGGCCGGCAATATCCACTACTTCAACGCCAGACTTTTCGAACATCGGCGTGAAGGTCGGCTGCAAGGAAGCCAGTGCCACGGTCAATGGCATGTCCGGGCGCTGCTTTTTAATCGCCTGAGCGATGGACAGCGCGCGCATGTTGTGACCGGAACCGGTTGGATTGGGGGCAAATAAAATCATTCTTGAATCTCCATTAGTTGAACAACGCCATGAACCACAGTGTTTTCCAATACATCCCTTATAACCACCGAGTACGGTTTGATAACGGCACCGTCACCAATATTCAGTGGACCTACCAAGATGGCGCCCTCGCCAATAACGCAACGACTTCCAATGCGCACCGGTGCCTCCTCCCAAGGCAGTGAGCGGAAAGAATGATCATGGGTGGAGGCCACGATCGTGACCCCCTCGGACAACTCGCTGAAGGCACCGACGGATACGCCGCCGGCTGCTTCGATAACCACACCGGTCGCCAGTCGCACGCCGGTGCCCAATTCGATACCGCCCAATTGCGACATGCCGCCCTGGCGGCTGCTGCGCCCGATCAGGATGCAGTCCCGGGCGATTTCCACCGACGCCCCGCCGCGCAATTCGGCATCGATCAAGGCGTCGTCGCTGATGTCCCAGGTCAGGGTGTCAAGGTTCAGCGACTTGAGCCGTGCGACCGACTGCGTGGACCGATCGAGCATCGACGGCAAGCCCTGACGCGCCCGGTCCCGGACTTTGACCAGCACCGGTTCCGGGCTCGGCCGGCCGTCCTCGACCACAGTGCGCTGGGCAATGACCCGCGCCGGGCGACCGACGACGATTGCGTCCGGCGGCACATCGGCGGTCACCAACGCGCCAGCCGCCACCACGGCCCCGGCACCGATGGAAACACCCGCAGTCACGGTGGCCTTGGCGCCCACCCAGACGTTTTCGGCAATCCGAACCGGCGACTGCGCCGTCCCCAGGCACTGCGCACCGGTGGCGAACATGCTGGACTTGCCGACCAACGCGTGCTGCAAATCGCATCTGAAACCGATGAAGCATTCATCGCCGATCTGCACGTTTGTCAGGCGACTGCCGGCACGCACCCAGACGTGCCGGCCAAGCTCACTTGAACTATCAACAGTCGTCGAAACTTCAATTACGTTTATGTCGTCCACAATAAAGCCTCATTCCATTGATGCCGGGCACATAACATTCCGAGAGGCGTGCGTATCCCGCAGATATAAATCCGCCAGTGCACAAATAATTAATTAACTGTTCATTTAAGGCTTCAACTCAAAGCACGCGAGACATTGCGTCCGCGCCACTTATTAACTGTCCGGTTCATTCAACTGTCATTATTCATTAACAACAGATAGAAGTTCACACTTGAGCCAAAGGCCAAGTCAGTTGTCGAGATGAGAAAAAGCCGATTCAAGTCTGTCCGTGACTCAGATGAAGCTCCGTTTTGAGGAATAGTTCTTTAGTACGAATGTTATAGTACAGACGATTTTGTTTTGCAATAGGTGTCAGAATGGTTATCTCGTTTTAGTCTAAAAATTGATTGAACTTTTATGGTGCACGCTTGTACCAAAACCGTTTTATATGCACAGCGTTGGTGCAAATCAGGGAGGAGTGCAGATTTGCTCCAGCGCTTACAGACATCTGGAGGTCGACCCCAGACACTTCGACAGCCCCCACGAACGCTACGGTGACGGCTCTATTTCCCTCTGGCCTGGAGCCGTCATGCCCGCACCTATCACCGTTCTGCGCGACACCCATCCCCTGCCCGTACTCGACGCCTGCAAATGGGAAAAGCTCGAGGGCGACCCGCACACCGTCAACCTCAACGCCTACACCAGCGAAGACGGCAGCAAGATCATGGGCACCTGGATCTGCACGCCGGGCAAGTGGCGGGTGGACTATGTGAAGTGGGAGTACTGCCATTTCCAGGAAGGCTACTGTGTGATTACCCCGGACGGCATGGAGCCGATCCACCTGCGCGCCGGCGACATCTTCGTGGTCGAGCCAGGCATGAAGGGCACCTGGGAAGTGGTCGAGACCGTGCGCAAATATTTCGTGTTCGCCTGATACAAAAAAGCCGGGAAACCACCCGACGTGATTTCCCGGCAACACCTACTGCATCTGAATTGCAGACCTGTGACGAGCACAGGCCTGACGACGATTACTGCGGCTTGCGATAGCTGTTGATGATCGCCGAGAAGTCCTTGCCCCCTTCCCCGCGCTGACTCATCGCCTGATACAACTGCTGCGCCACCGCGCCCAGCACCACTGGCTGATGGGCCTGACGCGCCGCTTCAGTAGCCAGCCCCAGATCCTTGAGCATCAGCTCGGCGCCGAAGCCACCCGTGTAGCCGCGTGAGGCCGGCGCCGTTTCGACGATGCCTGGCCATGGGTTGTACATTTCCGAACTCCAGCAACGGCCGGTAGAGCTGTTGATGATCCCGGCGAGCACCGTGGTGTCGATCCCCAGCGCATCACCCAGCGCCATCGCCTCGCTGACGCCAACCATCGAAATGGCGAGCAACAGGTTGTTGCAGATCTTGGCGATCTGGCCGGTGCCGACCTCACCGCAATGCACGATGTTGCGGCCCATCTGCGCCAGCACCGGTTGCAGAGTGGCGAACAGTTCCGGGGTGGCGCCGACCATGAAGGTCAGCGTCCCGGCCGTGGCGCCGCCAGTGCCGCCGGACACGGGCGCATCGGCCATGGCCACGCCTTGTTTGGCAGCCGCCGCCGCCACATCGCGCGCCGTCTGCGGATCGATGGTGCTGCAATCCACTGCCGGCACGCCTTTGCCGATCCCGGCCAGCACGCCGTCTTCACCGAGCCAGACGCTGCGTACATGCACCGCAGCCGGCAACATGGTGATCACCAGTTCAGCATCTTCAGCAGCTTCGCGAGCCGAAGCGCGGATGGTGCCGCCCAGTTGCTCAAGTTCCGCCAGCACGGTCTTGTTCAGGTCCACCAGGTTCAGCGAATGCCCGGCCTTGATCAGGTTGCGCGCCATCGGCGCGCCCATGTTGCCCAGCCCGATAAATGCGATTTTCATGGCCGTTCCTCAGCGCAGGTTGATGGTGGTGTTCACGCCGTCGTTGACGCTGTCGTCGTCGAACCAGCGCGCCGTGACCGTTTTGGTCTGGGTGTAGAACTGCACCACTTGCTTGCCGTACGGGCCGAGGTCGCCGAGTTTCGAACCGCGCGAACCGGTGAAGCTGAAGAACGGCACCGGCACCGGAATCGGGATGTTGATGCCGACCTGGCCGACGTCGATTTCAGTCTGGAATTTACGCGCCGCCGCACCGCTCTGGGTGAACAGACCCGTGCCGTTGCCGAACGGGTTGGCGTTGACCAGCGCGATGGCCTGATCAAGGGTGTCGACTTCCAGCGCCACCAGCACCGGGCCGAAGATTTCCTGGGTGTAGATCTGCATGTCAGTGGTGACCCCGGAGAACAGGGTCGGACCGACGAAGTTGCCGTTCTCGTAGCCCGGCACGCTGATGTCGCGACCGTCCAGCTCAAGTTTCGCGCCTTCCTTGATGCCGCTTTCGATCAGATCGAGAATCCGCGCCTTGGCCTTTTTCGAAATCACCGGGCCGACGTCGGTGCCCGGCTCGTTGCCGGCGTTGACCTTGAGTTTCTGCGCCAGCGCTTTCAGATCCGGCAGCCACTGTTTGGCCGCGCCCACCAGCACCACCACCGAAGTGGCCATGCAACGTTGACCCGCCGCACCGAAACCGGCACCGACCAGCGCATTGAGCGCCTGCTCGCGATTGGCGTCCGGCAGCACTACGGCGTGGTTCTTCGCGCCCATCATCGATTGCACGCGCTTGCCGTGTTTACCGGCCAGGTCATAAACGTGAGTGCCGACGGCGGTCGAACCGACGAACGAAACCGCCTTGATGTCCTTGTGGGTGCACAGTCCATCGACCACATCCTTGCCACCATGGACGACGTTAAGCACGCCAGCCGGGATGCCGGCTTCGATGGCCAGCTCCACCAGCAACATGGTCGACAGCGGATCCTGCTCCGATGGCTTGAGGACGAAGGTGTTGCCGCAGGCGATGGCCATCGGGAACATCCACAGCGGAATCATTGCCGGGAAGTTGAACGGGGTAATGCCGGCGCAGACGCCGATCGGTTGGCGCAGGGTGTAGGTGTCGACGCCGCCGGCGACGTTCTCGGCGAACTCGCCCATCTGCAGGCTGCCGATGGAGCAGGCGTGCTCGACCACTTCCAGGCCACGGAAAATATCGCCCTCGGCATCGGCAATGGTCTTGCCCTGCTCGGCGCTCAGCACCACGGCGATGCGTTTGGAATGTTCGCGGATCAACGCCTGCAGCTTGAGCATGATGCGCATGCGCGCGCCAATCGGGGTCAGCTTCCAGGTCTGGAAGGCGCGCTGGGCGGCGCTGACAGCAGCGTCGACTTCAGCGGCGGTGGCGAACGGGACTTTGGCCAGCACTTGCTGGGTCGCCGGGTTGACGATGTCGTGCCACTCGGTGGTCTGCGACTCGACCCACTCGCCGTCGATCAGCAGCTTGACCTTCTGGATCGTGGTTTCGTTGGGCGTAAGCGATGCGTTCATGCTGGTCTCCAGAACTTGTTTTTATCGTAGGAGCCAAGGCGAAAGGTTCGCCTTGAGATGAGGCGTGTGTCACGAATTGGTTGTCGGACTGTTTTTGGAGTATAGATGTGCAAACTTCTAATAAGAACGCACATATAAGCCCGTCCATCATGCAAAAAAACATCACCTCTCTAGGCTCGCTGAATTGGGACGATCTGAAGTTTTTCCTCGAAGTCGCCCGTACCCGCAAGGCCAGCACGGCGGCCAAACGCCTGGCGGTGGACTACACCACCGTTTCGCGGCGGATCAGTTCGCTGGAAGCGGCGCTCGGTACCTTGCTGTTCGAAAAGTCGCGCACCAGCGGTTTTGTGCTGACTGCCGAAGGCCAACGCCTGCTGAGTTATGCCGAGTCGATCGAAAGCACGCTGCACATGGCCTGCGAGCAGGTGTCAGGCTCCGGCGTCGCACTGTCCGGGCATGTGCGGATGGGCTGCACCGAAGGTTTCGGCAGCTTCTTCATCACCCCGCAACTGAGCCACTTCGTCGACGCCTACCCGGCGATCTCGGTGGACATCCTGCCGCTGCCACACTTCATCAGCCTGTCCAAACGCGAGGCCGACATCGTCATCGCCCTCGAGCGCCCGGAACACGGGCCGTACGTGTGCTGCAAACTCTGCGACTACCGCTTGCAGCTCTACGCGACCCAGGAATACCTGGACAAACATCCGCCGATCCGCCGCCCCGCCGACCTGGGCAAGCATCAATTCATCAGTTACGTGGATGACCTGGCGTTCAGCTCGGAGCTGCTGTATCTGGCGAACGTGTTGCCCGGTGCCAGCGCCAATTTACGCAGCACCAGCGTGATTGCGCAGTTCGTGGCGGCGCAGCAGGGGCGCTCATTGGCGATTCTGCCGTGCTTTCTCGCGGCTCAGGATCCGCGCCTGTTGCCGGTGCTGCCGGAGGAAATCGATATCACCCGGCAGTTCTGGATGTACTGCCGGGAAGACCTGCGTAAGCTCAAGCGGATCACCCTGTTGTGGGATTACATCCGCGAGGTGACCGAGTGCAATCAGGCGCTGTTGATGGGTGAAACTCGAGAGATGCAGTTCACCGACTAATCGGCGCTGACCACGATCGACACCCGGCGGTTTTCGGTGCGGCCGGCGGCGGTATCGTTGGAGGCGACCGGTTCGCGGCTGCCGAGGCCTTGCAACTGGATGTTCTCTTCTTTCATGCCGACCGAGGTCAGCACTTTGCCGACGCTTTTCGCGCGACGCAGTGACAGCTGCTGGTTATAGGTTTCCTTGCCCGAAGCGTCGGTGTGGCCATCCACTCGTACCCGTTCGATACCGACACCCAGCAAGGCTTTACCGATACGCTCGACGATTTCGGTACTTTGCTGGTTCAGGCTTTCGACATCGCTGCCAAACAACACTTTGCCCGACAGGCCGAACTCCCAACCGTCATCGGTCAGCTCGAAGCCTTGCTGCTTGAGAACCGCGACCTGGGCCGGCGTCAGGCCTTTTTGCGGGGCGGTCTGGCAACCGGTCAGGGCCAGCATGGCCGTCAGCAACAGGGTGGAAAACAGTCGAAAGGAAAGTGAGAACACGGGCATCAGCTCCTGGTTTGAACGGAATCGACCGGGTACTCCGTCCCGGCCGTGAATTGGGCGCCGCGCGACAAACGCTTGGCTTGATACATCGCGGCATCGGCCGCGTCGAGCAAGGTGCCGGGCGTGACGCCATGATCGGGGTAAACCGCGATGCCGATACTGAGCGACGTCACGACACTGCTGTCGCCCGGCAGCGCAATCGGGGTGTCCATGCTGGCGAGGATCTTGTCGGCAATGCGTTCGGCGTCTTCGGTCTTGTGCAGGGGCGTCAGCAGAACGGCGAACTCGTCACCACCCAGACGCGCCACCAGATCCTCTTCACGCAACTGCGCCCGCACCCGATTCGCCACCGCCACCAGCACCGCGTCGCCGGCGGCATGACCGAAGTTGTCGTTGATGTCCTTGAATCGGTCGCTGTCGAGAAACAGCACCGCCACTTGCTCATTCAACTTGTGGGCACTGCGCAGAGCACGGATCAGGCGGCCTTCGAAAAAGGCCCGGTTCGGCAACCCGGTGAGGCTGTCGTGGCTGGCCTGATGGGCGAGGGTTTCGTTCTCGCTCTGCAAGTGGGTTTGCCAGGATTCGAGTTCATCGAGCAGGGCATTGAAGTCAGTGCCGAGGTTGTCCAGTTCGGCAATTTTTGCCCGTGGCACCCGTCGATCCAGTGCCCGCTCGCTGCGGGCCGCATGCGCCACCGCCGCCAGGCTGTGCAACGGGCCGATGATCCTGCGCAACTGACGCTGCGCCAGGTACAGCGCGACCCAGGCGCTGATCGCCGTGCAGAGAATGATCCCCGCCAGACCGCTCAACAGAAAACGCATCAGGCTGCCACCGTGGCCGATCAGCAAGATCCGCCCGATCTCGCGATCCTGATGCTGGATCGGCAGGTTGATGGGTTTTTCCAGAATGACTCGCGCGACCTGCATCTCCAGCTCGGAAATCAGGCCGTTCTCCGGACGCTGCCAGCGTGCGAGCAATTGGCCCTGAGCGTCCAGCACCTGGGCATCGGCCACTTCTTCGGTCGAGGCGATCAACGCCAGCGCTTCGGTCGCGGCGGCCTTGTCGTTGAACACCACGGCGGCTTCCACGGTGTAACTGATCGAGCGGGCGATCAAGTGCAGGTTGTGATCGGCATAGACCCGCAGCGCCAGCACCCCGAGCAGCGTCAGCGACACGCTGGCCATTGCCACGGCGACCAGCGCCACAATCAGGTTGCCACGGCCGATGACCGAGCCGAGGGTCGGGCGCCCTGTGGATTTGTCGCGTCTCATGGCACCGCCGGTTTGCGGCGCGACAACTGCAGCACGCTGGGGTGAATGCGCACACCGCTGCGGGCGACGGAGTCGAGATTGACCTCGAACGACACTTGTTCATCACCAACTCGCAGGCAGAACAGACTGCCGACCGTGCATTGATCGCCGCCTTCGCTGATGCTCAGCACCGGATGGCCGATCAGGGACGCGAACAGCCGGCTGCGTTCGTCTGTGGTGAGCTTGCCGATATAGACCGCGTCGCACTCGCTGACGATGGCTGGATTGTCGGCCAACAGTCGGCGAACGATAACCGGACGGCCCGTGGCCTGGGTCGTGCCCTTGACCAGGTCATCGGTGTATTCGGTCGGGCCAACGATACACAGGCGCAACTGCGCAGGCTCTACCGGCCAGCGCGCGTAACTGAGGATACCGAGAACAACTTGGGTGACGGATTTGGCCCGCTGTTCGGCCATGCCCACCGGGGTTTGAGTCTGGGCAGCGGCCACACCCGTGAGCAAACAGAGCACACCGGCAAGCAACGTCCGCTTGCAGCCAACTACGCGCTCTGTCGCCCAGACAGCCACCTTCATGCAGGGATTCTCTTGGATCGTTACGAAATGATGCCGCAACGATAGCACAGCGTTGGAACGCCAGCGATACAGCGACCTCTGACCGGTCGGTCAATAAGCGCCGGTCATCCAGGCACCTTCATCCTCGAGGCGCCGTTCCTTCTTCCAGTTCCAGCATCAGTCCGCTCAAGCGCTTCACCTTGCGTTGTACTGCCTCTTCAAATACGCCACTGCGGGGTTCGATCAAAGTGAACCAGTCCTTGGCCCGGGTAATTCCGGTGTAGATCAGTTCCTTGGTCAACACGGGGTTCAGGGCGTCCGGCAGGATCAGCGCGGTATGGGCAAACTCCGAACCCTGTGACTTGTGCACGGTCATGGCGTACACGGTCTCGACATCATTGAGCCGGCTCGGCAACACGAAACGCACCCCGCCGCGCCCGTCGTTACGCGGGAACGCCACTCGCAACACGGACTTGCCGGCATCCGGCCCATCGTGCTCGGGCAGTTTCAGGGCGATACCGATGTCACCGTTCATCAACCCGAGGCCATAGTCGTTTCGAGTCATCAACACCGGCCGGCCTTCGTACCATTGCTGGTCGCTCTCGATCAGCCGCGCCTTGAGCAATGCATCGGTGATGCGCTGATTAAGCCCCTCAACACCCCACGGCCCTTTGCGCACTGCGCACAACAATTGGAAGGTATCGAAGGCCCGCAGGACGTCACGCGCCCAATCGACCCAGCCCGGATTCTCGAGCGGCGTTCCGCTCACCGGACGTCGATCGCGCAAAATGCTCAGATAGTGTCGATAACCGTGGGGGCCTTCGCCATGTCCGTCGAGCACCAGGTGCTCAAGTTTCCGGTCGTGCTCGTTCTGAAGTGGCAACGAAAACACATCGCCATGGGTTTTGGCATCCAGCAACTGGCGAGCCTCGTCCGAGAGTTGCTGATTCACCCGTCGCGCCAGTTGACCGATGCCGCTGCCCTCGCCGAAACGCCGTGAGTGACGCAACATCACCACTTGCTGGGCCAGCGGGTGCGAGCTGTCACTGCCTTCTTGCAAACCGCCGTCTTGCAGGGATTCGCCGCTCACCGCTTCCAGCCACTGGCGAGTCTGCGGACTGTACCAACCCGCTTCGGCATCACGGCACAAATCGCCCAGCACCGCGCCAGCCTCCACCGAGGCCAGTTGATCCTTATCGCCCAGCAACACCAGTCGAGCATGAGGCGGCAAGGCATCGAGCAGATTGGCCATCATTTCCAGGTCGATCATGGATGCTTCATCGACCACCAGTACATCCAGTGGCAGGCGGTTACCGGCATGGTGGCGAAAATGCCGCGTGCCAGGTCGGCTGCCGAGCAGGCGATGCACCGTGGTCACCTCGGTCGGAATTTTTTCCCGGACGCCTTCAGCGACCTTCAGCGACTGCACCTGCTGACTGATGGACTCGGTCAGCCGCGCCGCCGCTTTACCGGTAGGCGCCGCGAGTCGAATGCGCAGTGGTTGATGCGCCTCGACCGCAGGTGCCTGGAGCAACGCCAGCAGACGTACCACCGTTGTCGTTTTGCCAGTGCCCGGGCCGCCCGTGATGATGCTGAAGGCACTTCGGGTGGCCAGGGCGCAGGCCAGTTTCTGCCAGTCGATGACATCCGCGCGCTGCGCTGGATCGAACAGCTCGTCCAGCCGCCGTGCAAGATCGGACGGTGTCGCTTCCTGCTCCGCGAGCCGCTGGCGCAATGCGCTGTCGATACGCCGCTCGTAGGCCCAATAGCGTCGCAAGTACAAACGCTTGCCGGACAACACCAGCGGGCGCTCCTGCGCCGACGCACCTTCGTCGGCGGCCAGTGCCACCAGCGAACTGCCGGCCAGCACCTTGCACCAGTTCGCTCCGTCGAGGGTTTCGAGCAGTTGCGATGGCAGCAGCAACACGCCGGGTTGCGCATCCCCCTCCGGCGGCAGGGAAAGTGCAAAATCCGGCGCCTTGAGGGTTTCAAACAGATCCAGGCACACATGTCCATGGCCGAGCTGGTGACTGGTCAATGCGGCGGCGAGCAACACCAGCGGATCGACATCGGGTGCCAATTCATGAAGAAAAGCCACGAATGCCTTGTCCAGTGCCCGCAGCCATCCGCGCTCGACCCAGCGGGTGAGCAATAGCAGCAGATCATCGGCACAGGTGAGAGGTGTCAGCTGCGCGAGGCTGTCGGCGGTCAGCGGCGTGGGCAGCAGGTCGGCGAACGTCCGATTCATAGCAATTCTCCCTGCACCCACGCGGGCTCGGCCCTGGGTTGCGGTTTACCCTGGAACATGATGTCCAGACGCTCGATCAGCTCCCGTGGTGGGCGTGCGAAGTAAACGCCACCACCAGGCGCCCGAGTTCCACGCAGAAACACATACAACGCGCCGCCGATATGCCGGTCGTAGTCGTAATCGGCGAGCCGCGCCTTGAGCTGACGATGCAGTGCTAACAGGTACAGCACGTATTGCAGGTCGTAACGGTTGTCGAGAATTGACTGCTCCATGGCCCGTTCGGTGTACGCGGCGTCATCGACGCCCAGCCAGTTGGATTTGTAATCGGCCACGTAGTACCGGCCCTCGTGCTCGAACGTCAGGTCGATAAAGCCTTTGAACATACCATTGAGTTGCACCGCTTCGGCGCCGACCCGGGCCACACCGTTGTGAGTGAATTGACGCACCTGTTCGTCGAGCTTGAGCACGTCGACCTTGTGGCTGGCGAACCAGAACTCCATCTCGACCCGATATTGCTTCAATTGCTCAAGCACCACTGGCGGTTGGTCGAGGCCCGCAGGCAGTGGCAGTTTGAGCAAGTGTTGCAACCAGTCGCCGAGGGTGGTGATCCAGCCCTCCCAGCCCCGTCGATTGCAACGCCGGGCGATCGCATCGTCGAGCGACTCGCGGGTGACCGCGAAGCCCTCCTCACCCGCCCACTCGAGCAAACCGTGAAGAAACGTTCCCGGATTCGGTCCACGAGGGAAACGGTGAATATCAGCTCCGCCGGCGATGATCTCGCGCGGTGCTTCAGGATCGAGGCGTTCGTCGTCGAACAGCTTTTGCGCTTGCGGACTGTCGGGGGCTTCGTCGTTGCCAGCGCTCAGCACGTCACTGATGCGCAAGGCACTGTACGAAGCGATCCACCAGTTCTCGCTGGCCCTGCGGCTCGGTAAAAGGGTGGCACGCAGCGTAGCTTCGTTACGCGGAGGCTGGTAAACCTCGCTGGTGGCTTGTGGCATTTCAACAACGCTCAGCGCCGAACAATCCTGTTGCAGATCGTCCAGCCAGCGGGCCAATCCGCTGGATTCATTCAACGTTACGCCGCCGCCCAACAGATAGCCCAGCGCAGAAAGATGCAGCACCGAGCTACTGTGGTTGCCGCGCTTGAGATCCGTCACCCCAAGCCAGCAAGCGTGTTGTGCGCGGGTCAGCGCGACGTAGAGCAAACGCAGATCCTCTGCCAGGCGTTCGGTGTCCGCCACAGCGATCAGTTCCGCGTCGGGCTTCAGGCTGATGCGAGCCTTGCCGGATTCATCGTGGTAGTGCAGCGGCAATCGACTGCCATCTACCGGTTTAGCCGAGCAGATGAAAGGCAGGAACACCAACGGGTACTCGAGCCCCTTGGATTTGTGAATGGTCACGACCTTGACCAGTTGTTCGTCGCTTTCAAGACGCAGGATCTGCTCTTCACCTGCCTGCCCAGACAGCGACAGATGCTCGGCCAGATGGCGGATCAGTGCCTGCTCACCATCGAGTTCCGACGCGGCCTGTTGCAACAACTCCGACAGGTGCAACAGGTTGGTCAGCACCCGCTCACCATCACTGCGGGCAATGAGCATCTGCGGCAGTTGAAAGTCGTGCAGCAGGCGCCGCAGCATCGGCAGCACCCCTTGCTTGCGCCACAGCTCACGATAACCGCGGAACTGCATGACCCGGGTTTCCCAGACCAGTTCGTCCTGATTCAGACGCTCCAGCTCAGCCAGTGGCAGATTCAGCGTGATGCACGCCAACGCCGCTTTCAGGGAACGCTCGACATCCGGCTCCGCGCACGCCTTGAGCCACGAAAGCAGATCATGGGCTTCCTGTGCGGCAAAGACCGAGTCCTTGTCCGACAGATAAACGCTGCGGACTCCGCGCGCTGCGAGCTCACCGCGTACCGCCTGCGCCTCTTTACCGTCGCGCACCAGGATCGCAATGTCCGCTGGCCGCAGTCCACGCCAATCCTTGCCCTCCTGCGCAAACCCGACGCGACCGGTCTGCCCGCCATTGAGCAGGGCTGTGATCTCACTGGCGCAGGCTGCCGCCAACTGCTGGCGATAAACTGCCCCGGACAGTGGCTTGTCGGTAGATAGATGCCAGATGTTCAGCGCCGGTACGTCCAGCCCGGCTACCTGCAAATGTTCTTTGCGTCCCTGCGCCTCCACAGGCTGGAACGGCACCGGGTTATCGCCGTTTTTCTCTCGAAACAGAAACGCTCCGCGCCCTTGCTCACGGGACTCGGCACGTTCGAAAACATGGTTGACCGCACTGACCATCCCGTGACTGGAACGGAAGTTAGTGCCCAGGGTATGCAGTCGCCCGGTTGTGGCCTGCCGGGCTCGCAGATAGGTGTAGATATCCGCGCCCCGGAAGGCATAGATTGCCTGCTTGGGGTCGCCAATCAGGAACAGCCCGGTCTCGGGGTTATTCTCTTCAATGCGATAGATGCTTTCGAAAATCCGGTACTGCACCGGATCCGTGTCCTGGAATTCATCGATCAAAGCTACGGGGAACTGCTCGCGAATGAGCGTGGCGAGACGCTCCCCGCCGTCGGACTGCAAGGCCGCATCCAGACGCAGCAGCATGTCGTCGAAACCCATTTCGGCTCGACGGCGCTTCTCATCTTCAAAGCGAGCACCAACCCATTTGGCAGCATGCTGCAGCACGGCCGCATCGGGCGTCGGCAAATTGTCGAGACTAGACTTGAGCACAGGCATGGCATCCAGGCCCGGGTGACTCGGCGGCTCGCCTTTCCAGGCTTCAGCCATGCCCTCCGGTGTGAGCCGGGCGAACCCGGTGCCGATATCCAATTGTTCGAGCGTCTCGTCCTCAGCCCAGGCCTTGAGCTTTTCAAACCAGGGTTCGAAATAGCGGGCCTGCATCTTGCGCCCATCCACCGTTTTGTTGGCGATACCCTGATGGCAGATAGCGAGCAACTCATCGGACCACTGCCGCCATGGTCCCTTCAACTCCACCAATGCCGCACGGCGTTCCTGCAGGCATTCTTCGATCAGTTCGGATGGCGTCTGGTCTGAGTTCCCTTCGCGCTCGGTGCCAAACAGCCCACGCACACGCGGCAACAAGGCCGCCGGACCTCCCCAGTGACTGCGAACCCAGCTCAATGCATCGCCCTGCATCGGATAGCAGAACAGCCGCCAATAATCGCGCAGCACTTCGCCGAGCAAGTCGCTGTGATCAGTTTCCAGGGTCTGGGTGAACAGACTGCCGCTGTCGAACGCATGCTCGCGCAGCATTCGCTGACACCAACTGTGGATAGTCGAAACCGCGGCTTCGTCCATCCATTGCGCAGCGATGTCCAGGCGGTTGGCGCAACCGGGCCATTGTTGCGGATCGAACTCTTCACGCAGTTCATCGATCAGCGCATCAGGGGCAGGCGTCTCGTCACGAAAGAAACGGGCGGCCTCGGCCAGACGTGTGCGTATGCGCTCGCGCAGCTCTTTGGTCGCCGCGTCGGTAAAGGTCACCACTAGAATCTGCGGGGGCAACAGCTCACGACCGAAACCGTTTACCTCGCCTCCGTGACCGAGGATCAACCGCAGATACAACGCTGAAATGGTAAATGTCTTGCCAGTGCCCGCGCTGGCTTCGATCAGTTGGCTGCCCTTTAACGGGAATGCCAGGGCGAGTGGTGGCTGGTTACTCATGCGCCTGCCTCCTCGTGGGCCCATGAGCGCCAAGGTGCCTCGAGCAACGGGCGATAAATCGCATCACACCAACCGGAGAAGGTTTCATCCGCCTGCAGTGCATCGTAGTCGGGGAACTGTCGGGCAAGAGCCGGGCTTTCGCGACGCTCGCCTTCGTTGTTCTGACCATCACCCTCATAGGTCTTACGGGCAGCCGCTTCAGCCTTGACCGGATCGGTCTGGGCCAGCCATGCAAAAGCCGTTTTTACCGCGACAGGAAGTGGCTGGCGCATTCCCGTCTGCCAGGCGAGCAGCAGATCCTCGAGAATTCGCCCCGCTCGAGTCTGTTCCAGAGGTTCAAGAAGGAGCGTGTCATCACTGGCCACCAGTGCGGTCGTGAGGGAGAGTCCACTGGCACAGGCGACAAGGTGGCTGACCCAGGGCTTGGTCAGGCGATGCCATTTGCGGCTCTTGATCGAGCCTATGCTGTTGGGGATTGTCGTGACCGACAGTACGCCGCCATCGGCGCGCCTGTGCAAACCGCCCAGCCATCCTTCAAGGCGCAGTTCCTGCCATTCAAAATTGATCGGTAGCGCGTTGGTTAGCGGTGTTGGCCATAACGCCAACAGCTGTTGATATCGTTGCAACAAGTCTGGCAAAGGCTCGATCAGCTCTCGTTGAAGGCATTCACCGAACCCGGCCATGGGCAGCAGTCCGCTGTTCTGCAGGCGTCGGGCTTGAGACTCGAGCGCCTGATCAACATTGTCCGGGTGTCTCAAGGCTGCCCCGAGCAAGCTGTCGCTGAGCATGTATCGCTGCAACGCATCCAGTACAAAGGGTTCCTCGTCAGCCTGAGGTACCTGCGCCGCTTCGAAGTAAACCTTGAGTCGCTGAGTGAAAAAGTGTCGGACCGGACTGCGCAGGAAGTCCTGCAGCAGTTCCAGACTCAACGGTTCTTCCTGGACATGGGGGGCAAGCATTGTGGCGACGTCGTTCTGTTCGTGAGGTTGATGCAGCACCTGCCATTCGCTGGCGTAGCTGAAAAGCTTGTCTTCCTCATGGAAGTAGCGCGAACTGAATGGCTGCAACGGATGCTCCTGAGTCATGGCAATCAGGAGGTCCTCGTTGTCGTCGGCCGATCGCCACCCATTGGCGAGATGATCGCGTAACTGGCCGATCAACACAGAGGCTGGCCGCTCACTGTTATCGCGAATGCTGCGACCGACCCAACTGATGTAGAGCTGATGACGAGCGGACAAGAGTGCCTCTAGCAGAAGATAACGATCATCCTCACGACGGGAACGATCTCCCGGCCGGTAGTCGCTGCCCATGAGATCGAAGTCCAACGGTGGTTGAGCGCGTGGATAATCGCCATCGTTCATGCCCAACAGACAAACCAGTCTGAACGGAATCGCGCGCATCGGCATCAGCGTGCAAAAGTTAACGGCTCCGGCCAGAAAGCGCTGCGACAGACGCCCCTGATCCAGCCCTGCCAGCCAGGCCTCACGGACGACGGTCAGTGGCAGCTCGTCCAGCAGATCGACGGCTTCGCAGGTTTCCAGCCAGGTTTCGCGCAACTCCTCGAGTTGAGCCAGCAGGTAGTCGTCATGCTCGTCTTCGGGTTTGAAAAAAAGCTGCATCAACGCCTGAAGCCGATACCCCCATTCCTGTGGCTGCGCGGGCTTCATCAGTTGCTGATGCGAGAGTTCCAGTGCATCCAGCAATGCTACCAACGGGCCGATCAGCGCGGCATCGAGACCACCGATTTCGTCGTACGGCTCGATATCCCCACAGGCGCCGGAACTGCCGACGGCATAACCGAGCAGCATCCGGCGCAAGCCAAAGCGCCAACTGTTTTGCTCCAGCTCGTCGGGCAATCCCAGCTCGACACGTTGCCCGGCATCGATGCCCCAACGCACCCCGGCCCCCTCGATCCAGCGATGCAGGGTCGGCAAGTCTCGCTCCTGCACACCAAACCTGGCGCGTAACGCAGGAACGTCGAGCAGGTCGAGAATTTCACTGACGGGGAAACGACTGTCCGGCAGCTTGAGCAGATGCTCGACAGCGATCAGTAATGGATCCCGTCCGCGCTGCCCCTGATCGGCCATGGTGAAAGGAATGAAGCGTGGATCCTGACGATCCAGTTGGCCAAATACGGCGCGGATATGCGGCGCATAACTATCGATGTCAGGCACCATCACGATCACATCGCGAGGGCGTAATTGAGGGTTGGCACTGAAACGGGCCAGGAGTTGGTCGTGGAGAATCTCCACTTCGCGCTGGGCGCTATGAGCTATGTGAAAGCGGATCGAATCGTCTTGAGTCAGATCGACTGCCGGCCAGCGCGCTCGAGTCTCGCTGAGTGGCCGCAGTTCCAGAATATCGTCCTGTAACTGATTGAGCATGTTCTCCGGCTGGGTTTCGCTGAACAGATCGATACGCCCGTTACGAAATGCTGCGCGATAGCTGTCCGGCTCGTCGTAGCTGTCGAGAAGGTTGATGTAATCACGACCTTGCTTACCCCATGCAGCGAGGAGCGGGTGAGCATGTTGGTGGAGTGATTCCGAGTCCAGCACCACAGGCATGCCGTTTTTGCGGGCTTGTCGCTTGTACTGATGACGTAGTAGATCCTTGTCGGCAACGATATCGGCCCAGTGATAACGACAGGGGTTATGGACGCACAACAAAACCTGGCTGAAACGGGAAAGCCCGGCCAACGCTTCCAGTACTTGTGCGGGCAACGAGGAAATTCCAAAAACGATTACTCGCCGGGGAAGTCCGCTCGGTGCGCTTTCAAGACTGTTGATGCGTTCCATGAATCGCTGGTGCACGCCTGCCCGACTTTGGGCCATGCCTTGCTCGCCCACGTCGTCCAGCAGGGCGCGCCACAACTCTGCCTGCCAGCAACTGGTCGGAGGAAGCGGCTTCGCTTCACCCCTCACATTGCGTAGCTGATGATGCCCCTCTGCCCAATCCTCAAGCCAATCAGCGCGGTAAACCTGATATTGGTCAAAGAGGTCAGCCAAGCGTTCGGACAACTGGTAACGCTTGCGCAGATCGGTGTCATGGGTGAGGAAGCGTTGCAGCGGTTCGAAATGCGGAAGGTTGATAACCTGTGGCAACAGGCGCATCAGACGCCATGTCAACGGTGCCTTGTCGAGCAGCGACTTTGCCGGAATTTCCTCTCGGCCCAACACCATCCGGTAAAGCTGCCACATGAAACTGCCCGGCAGTTGCACATCAATTGCGGCGGCGATACCACAGCCGCCCAAGTCGTCTGCTTCAGGATCCTCAGCCAGTGCCAGCTTGAGCCATTGAGCGATGCCGTTGCTCTGTACGAGTGCAATTTCGTTCTCCAAGGGAGCCAGTGGATAACGCCGCATGATGCTGATCACAAGGCTGCGCAGTTCATCCAGGCTATTGCTCTGAACGACCATGAATGCAGCGTTGAGGGACTGGGTGTCCGGCATGAAGGCTTCCTTGGAAAAGTACAAAAGCTAGGGCTGAACCTTAGCATTGTCGGCCGGCGAGGACAGCCGCAAGGCGTCCGACAATGCTGTACGAACTTTCCTGCAGGCAAAACAAAACCCCAACTGCTTTCGCAATTGGGGTTTCGGAATTTAATCTTGACGATGACCTACTCTCACATGGGGAAACCCCACACTACCATCGGCGATGCATCGTTTCACTTCTGAGTTCGGGATGGGATCAGGTGGTTCCAACGCTCTATGGTCGTCAAGAAATTCGGGTACTGACTCGTGACCGGATGGTCTCGCTTCAGCAAATTGGGTATGTGACAGCTGTCGGTGTTTTGTGAGCGTCGAACTTTCGGTTCATTGCGTCTTCACACACCGCAATCTGATGCTCTTTCGAGTCTACAGATTGCTTGGGTGTTATATGGTCAAGCCTCACGGGCAATTAGTATTGGTTAGCTCAACGCCTCACAGCGCTTACACACCCAAC